>CAVQEM010000073.1:0-105048 GCA_963711485.1 uncultured Actinomycetes bacterium | reverse complement strand
ATCCGCACGTGACCGCGGGGCAGCCGGGGCAGGAACAGCGCGCCAGCGAGCCCTGCAGGACGCGCCCGGCGAGCATCAGCTCCGGCCGGCGCCACGGTGCTGCCGCACGCCCGCGCCGCGCTCGCCGCCGTGGCCGGCGCCCGCACGGCCATCGACCAGCTCACCGGGCTGCGGCGAGGCCGGCTCACCATCGGCACGCTCACGTCGGTGGCCTCGCCCAGGTTCGACCTGCTCGCGCTGCTCGCGTCCTACCACGACGACCACCCTGCGGTGCAGATCGCGCTCACCGTGGGAGATAGCAGCCAGCTCGCCGGGGCGGTGCGTGAGGGCCGCTACGATGTGGCCTTCATCGGCCTGGCGGGCCTGCCGCCCGCGGGCATCGCCACCGACGTGATCGCCGACGAACCGCTGGTCGCCGTGGTGCACCCGCACGATCCGCTGGCCGCCCAGGCCAGCCTCCGGCTGACGGCGCTCGCCAGCCGGCCCCTCATCAGCATGCCGCCGGGGGCCGGCCTGCGGGCCGCGCTCGAATCCGCGTGCGCAGCGGCCGGGTTCAGCCCGCAGGTCGCCATCGAGGGGGCGGATCCACGGGTACTGGCCGAACTCGCCGCCCAGGGCCTGGGTACCGCCATCGTGCCCCGGTCGGTCGCGGATGCCCGCACGGACCGGGTGCACACGATCACGCTCACCGGGCCGGAACCGCGTGCCCGCCTCGCTCTCGCCTCGCCGGCCGAAGGCCCGGTCAGCCCGGCCGCCCGGGAATTCTCGCCCGCGTCCGCCATGCCGGCGCTGCCGCCCCGGCTCAGCCGGCCGGAACCGCAGCTGATTGAGCAATACGGCAATACTGCAATACGGAAATACAGGGGCGGTGACGCCCCAGGTCAATCAGGACCGCAGGAACTCCAGCAGGTCGGCGTTGATCGTCGGGGCCTCGGTCGTCGGCATGCCGTGCGGGAAGCCGTGGTACGTCTTCAGCGTGCCGTTCTGCACCAGCTTCGCGGACAGCGGCCCGGAGTCGGCGTAGGGAACGATCTGGTCGTCGTCGCCGTGCTGCACCAGGACGGGCACCGAGATCCCCTTGAGGTCCTCGGTGAAGTCGGTCTGGGAGAAGGCCACGATGCCGTCGTAGTGGGCCTTCGCCCCGCCCATCATGCCCTGCCGCCACCAGTTCTCGATGATCGCCTCCGAGGACTTGGCGCCGGGCCGGTTGAAGCCGTAGAAGGGGCCGGACGGCAGGGCCCGGTAGAACTCGGACCGGTTGGCGGCCAGTTGGGCCTGCAGGTCGTCGAACACGCTCTTCGGCAGGCCGCCGGGGTTGGCCTGGGTCTGCACCATGAGCGGCGGCACCGAACTGATCAGGACCGCTTTCGCGACGCGGCTCTCACCATGCCGGGCGATGTAGCGCACGACCTCGCCGCCGCCGGTCGAGTGGCCGATGTGCACGGCGTCATGGAGATCGAGGTGCTCGGTCACCGCGGCCAGGTCATCGGCGTAGTGATCCATGTCGTGACCGCCGCTGGTCTGCGTGGACCGGCCGTGCCCGCGCCGGTCGTGCGCGATGACGCGGTAGCCGTGCTGCAGGAAGAACAGCATCTGGGTGTCCCAGTCGTCGGCCGACAGCGGCCAGCCGTGGCTGAAGACGAGCGGCTGGCCGGAACCCCAGTCCTTGTAGAAGATCTCCGTGCCATCGGTCGTGGTGATCGTTCCCATTCGCTCGCCTCCGTGTCGTCGGGGGTGACGGAAATGTCCCCCCTCCAGGCGTAAGGATCTCGGTCGTCCTGGCTCTGGGCAGGTAGATGAATCGGTAGTGAACAAGATCGGGCGTGAGGCTAGCGGCCCGGAAGCCGCGTCATGACCTCGGCCGCCTCGCGGGCTGCCTCTGTGTTGCGGCTCTGGGCAGCAAGCTGGAGTGCCGCCCGGGCGCCTTCGAAGTCGTCCTGCCCGGCGAGCAGGACCCCCAGGTTGTAGGCGGCCCAGGGCATGGCCTCCGGATGACCGCTGTCGATTGCCTTCTGCAGCGCGGCACGGGCCCCGGCCGCGTCACCGTCCTGGGCCGCCATTGTTCCCAGAGCCAACGCGGCCCGCGGGGCCATCTCCCCGTCACCGCTGTCGATGGCGCGCTGGTAGGCCGCGCGGGCGCCGTCGTTATCTCCTCGTTGCGCGAGAAGGATCCCGAGATTCATCGCTGACTTGGGCGCCGCTTCGGGATGGCCGCTGCCGGCCGCGCGCCGGTAAGCAGCCAGGGCACCGTCGATGTCGCCGTGCCCGGCCAGAATGCCTCCGAGGTCAAGCAGTGCCCGGGGGGCCGCATCCGGGTGGTTGCTATCGATGGCGCGCTGGTAAGCAGCCTTGGCACCGTCGATGTCGCCCTTGCCCTCCAGCAGGGCTGCGAGAGACCACTCGGCCATCGGCGCTATCTCCGGGTCATCGCTCGCAGCCGCCAGCCGCCACGCTTCCAGGGCACCGTCGATGTCGCCTTGCTTGTTGCGCATCAGCCCCAGGGCGTAGGCCGCTCTTCCCTTCATTTCCGGGAAGCTGCTGTCGATCGCACTTTGAAAGGCTGCCTTCGCGCCTTCTTCGTCGCCCTGGTCAGCGAGTTCCAGGCCTCGGTTGAAGATGGCCAGCGGAGCCTGATCCGGATCCACGAGACGCTGGTCAGGGTCACCGAGGAGCAGAAACGGTGCCCAGTCGACTGGCTGGCCATAGCCCCCTGGCCCGGTGGCGAGGGACTCCCGGGCCCACCCGATAGCCTCACTGACCGGATGACCCTGGGTGAGCGCCTCATAGAAGTGCTCAAAAAAGATCGTGCTCGATTCGTCGAAGGTCTCCCACAGTGTCGCGACGACCGATCGGGTTCCGTTCCGCAGCGCGGCCTGGGCCAGGCCGGTCAGTTCTTCGCCCGGCCTGCGCGCGGACATGCCGGTCACGCAGCCACTGAGCACGAGCAATCCAGGGGCCGGGCCGGAACTGAGCAGGTCTTCGACGGTGACCAAGCCGTCCGCGAGTTCGAGACCAGACAGCAGCGGGTCCTGGGCGTCGTAGGCGCCGTGGCTGGCCACATGAAGGACCGCCGGGGCGGCCGCGCCGAGAAGGGCCTGACGTGTGGCGTCCTTTCCCAGCCGGGGGGTCACGGCGAGCCTGGCCGCGACGCGCAGCGCTTCGGTCTCGGCGCCGGGAAGGTTGCCCGTCGGGTTGCCGAGGACCACGGCGGCCCCGAGCTCACGGTCGGCGGCAGCCAGGCGGGTCAGGTGAGGCAGATAGCTCGCCGACGGGACAACGGTGAGGTAGAAGCGGGTCTTGAGGTACTGGCGCGGTGGCGCGTCGTCACCAGCCGGCACGAACCACAAGGCACTGAACGGTATGTAGTGCAGCGAGCGGTGCGGCACGACAATCAGGTTCGCGGTCGTGGCGAGCTTGGGCATGAAAGGCCGCAGCAGCGCCGCGAACAGCTTGTTGCCCGTCTCCAGCTGGGGGTCCTCGTTGTCAACCTCATCACGGAATCGCTGGACGATGGCCTCGACGGGCTCATCAAACGACACGGCGGTGCACTCTTGCAGCCCTTCCCGGTCGAGCAGGAACATGACCACCGTGTTGACGAGCTGGAAGAACTCAAGCACGCAGGTCTGTTCCGGGATGGCCGCCCGGATGTCATCCTCGCGGGGCAGTTCAGTCTCGGTGATGGCGGCCAGCGCGGGCCGGCGCGCCGCTATCTCCGCACGCAGAGTGCGGAGCTCGTCCATCAGGCGCGCTTTATCGCCAGGCGGGGTAAGGGGGCTGAACAGCCGGGTGACCAGCTCGTCACGCCTTTGTGTTCCGGCATCCTCTCCTTCGAGTTTCTGCAGTCGTGACTCCCCGAGGGCCTCCAGGAACGACCGCATCCTGGCTCGTTCGCTGAACTGGAAGGCGTCCCTGGGCCGTTGCAGGGCGATGCACACGGTGATCGCCTCGTCGTAGATCATTTCCTTGCCGCTGAGCAGCGATTCGCGTTCCTCGGGCCGGTCTATTTTCGACCTGAGCAGTTCCACGACATCGGCCGCCCGGCGATCGCCGGCCAAGGCGGCCTCGAACTGCTGGATCCCCCGGACCCGGCACCCGCTTCCTTGGCCAGGCCTACGCGGCACGTGGCGACCGTGTACTCGGTGGCCCAGAGCAGCTCAACCAACCCGAACTCACGCGCCGCCGCCAGGGCTTCCTCCGCGTAGGACAGCGCCTGGTCCAGGTTGCCCCGCCTCGCCTCGACATTGCTGAGGTTCAACTGGTCCTGCACGGCGTGCAGCCTGTTCCCCGCGGCCAGATGGAGCTCGTGGGAGCGGGACAACAGCTGCGCGGCCCGATCCTGATCGCCGGCCAGGGAAGCCGCGACGCCCTGGTTGGCCACGCTGCAGGCCTCACCCGACTCATCTCCGCCTTCGGCATGGAACTGGCCGACCTGCCTGAAGATCTCCGCGGCGCCCGCATGATCACCGGCGTCGTCCATCAGGCTGGCGAGGTTCGTCATGGCGTCGGTGGCTTCCCGGGGCAGCCCGGCCTGATAGGCCACCTCGAAGGCTTTCCGCAGGTAGACCTGCCCCGTGTCTGGGTCACCGAGCTGCTTGTAGACCAGCCCGAGCATGTTGAGGTCGTTGGACTCGCTGCGCTTGTTCCCGACCCGCTGATCGATCTCGAGGGCCGCGTACAGCGCGTTCTGGGCGTCACTGAGCCGTCCCTGGTCGAGATACAGGCTGGCCTGGTTGGCGAAGACGTCAGTGAGGATCAGGTCCCTGGCCGGGCTTTCTTCGGCGAGCTCCCGCGCCTCGGCTAGCAATGTCTCGGCGCCGGTGAAATCACCTCGCTTATGGGCGGCCATGCCCTGTTCCATCCGCACGGAGGCCCACTGCGTCTCGTTCCCGGCCCGCGGTAGCCGCTCCAGCTCGCGGGTTACCTCGGCCAGCGCCTTCGCGCTCTCCTCGGGATGTCCGCTCTCGCGGAGCCAGCCCACCTTCTGCACGAGCAGGAACGCCAGAATCGGGTCGCCCGCGGGCGCCGCCGTGATGGCCCGGTCGAGGATCTCCACGGCCTGCCCGATGTTCCCGCCCAGATAGGCGTGACTGGCCTGAACGAAGAGATCCTGGCCTGTTTGGTCCCCGCCCGCCATCCCCGGCTCACCCCAGTTCCACCGAAAAGCCTCCGGGCAAGCCGAACTTGGGGTGGAGCTTGATGAGCTCGTCGCGCACCGTACCCACTCCGCGTCCGATTGTGCCGAGGAGTGCCTTAATCTTCCGCTGCCTTATGTAGCCCGCTATCTCCTTGCTGTCGCAGCGCATCAGGATTTCGTGCGCAATATTGACAGCCGCTGCCAGTTGCTGGCGGTCAGCGAGAATCGCCGGATCGGCGAAGCTGATGCAGTACAGCGAGTCCGGCGGCCAGCCAGCGCCCGGGGAGTCGGCCGGCCGCGCTTCCAGCCCGGTCGCGAGCACGAGTGCGGGCGGATTGCGGAGGCCGAAAAGGTCCAGCGCGTCACCGAAGTGCTCGTCTTGCGGATCCCAGAAGTCGACGCTCGTCCGGTTGGACGTCGCGCCGCCAAAGACCCGCAGGGCCTCTTCCGTCGCCGCATCGACGGGAAGGTCGAACCGCGACGGGAAGTACAGTGCGTACACGCGGGCGGTGGAGAGCGGCGCCCTGAGCAGATCGGCCCAGGTGAACCGCTCAGTCCCGAAAGCGCGGACCAGGCCAAGCCGCAGCCCTGTTTCTGCGCGCCGCAGCCGCCATCTCGTTGACGAACCTGGAACGCTCACCCGCGGCCCCCCGCCTTTTCTTTCAGCGTGAACAGTATGGCTGGGACAGTCAACCCTCTGTGTGGCTCGGCAGCCACACGGGGAACGCTGATGACTAGACTCGTCGCGTGGCCAGATACTTCGACATCCATCCGGCCAACCCGCAGCGGCGGGCGATCGCCAAGATCGCCGATATCGTGCGCGCAGGCGGCGTGATCGCCTACCCGACGGACTCCTGCTACGCGCTCGGGTGCCAGCTTGGCGACAAGGACGGTATCACGAGGATCAGGTCGATCCGCCACCTCGACGACCGGCATCATCTCACGCTGGTGTGCCAGGACTTCGCCCAGCTAGGCCAGTTCGTATACGTTCCCAATTCGGTGTTCCGGGCTATCAAGGCGGCGACCCCTGGCAGTTATACATTCATCCTCCCCGCGACCAAGGAGGTACCGCGCAGGCTGCAGCACCCGGGGAAGAAGACCGTCGGGGTGCGGATCCCCCGCCACGTGGCGACGCAGGCGCTGCTCACCGAACTCGGCGAGCCGCTCGTCTCCAGCACCCTGCTGCTGCCTGGCCAGGATGAGCCCATGACCCAGGGGTGGGAGATCGCCGAGCAACTTGACCACGCCGTTGACGCGGTGATCGACTCGGGCGACTGCGGCACCGAGCCGACGACGGTGATCGACTTCTCCCAGCAGAAGCCCGAGATCGTGCGCCGCGGGGCAGGCGACACATCCGGTTTTGAGTGACCACGGCCCATAGGCCCCGCCAGCGCCACCTGCCCGTGTACCCTTCCGGCGGTCAGGAACTGAGAGCGCTGGGTCACGGGCTATAGTCGGCTGTCCCGCATCGGAGGGTCCCGGTGCGGTCGGGTACCGGACCGCGGCGGCACGTGGCCTTGATGGAGGAAAACCGGGGTGGCGATGGCATCGCAGCAGGCCAGCGGACCGGAACACGTCCACACGAGCGCGCTTCAGCAGCCGGCGTGGCCTGACCATGATCGGCTCGACGCGGTGGTGGAGAGGCTGGGGACGCTGCCCCCGCTGGTGTTCGCCGGGGAATGCGACCAGCTCAGGGAGCGGCTGGCGGCGGTCGCGCGGGGGGAGGCGTTCCTGCTGCAGGGCGGTGACTGCGCGGAGACGTTCGCGGGCACGACGGCCGCCGGGATCCAGGGAAAACTGCGAACGCTCCTGCAGATGGCCGTGGTCCTCACCTACGCCGCGAGCGTGCCGGTGGTGAAGGTCGGCCGGATGGCTGGCCAGTTCGCCAAGCCCCGGTCGGCGCCGACGGAGGTCAGGGACGGCGTCGAGCTTCCCGCCTACCGGGGCGATGCGGTTAACGGGCTGGAGTTCACCGCGCAGGCGAGGGCCCTCGACCCTGGGCGGCTGCTGGAGGCCTACCACTGCTCGGCGGCGACGCTGAACCTGTGCCGGGCGTTCGTCAGCGGCGGGTATGCGGATCTGCGGCAGGTGCACGCCTGGAACCAGGACTTCGTGGCGGCCAGCCCGGCCGGGCAGCGCTACGAACGGCTGGCGGGCGAGATCGACCGGGCGATCGGGTTCATGCATGCCTGCGGCGTCAATCCAGAAGAGTTCCGGGCGGTTGAGTTCTACTCCAGCCACGAGGCGCTGCTGCTGGATTATGAGCGGGCCCTCATCCGCGTCAACTCGCGCACCGGCCATCCCTATGACCTCTCAGCCCATCTGCTGTGGATCGGCGAGCGCACCCGCGACCCCGACGGGGCGCATGTCGCCTTCGCGCGGTCCATCCGCAATCCCCTGGCCGTGAAGATCGGCCCGACCACCACGGCGAAAGACATCCTGGCCCTGACCGAGGCACTGGACCCGAACCGCGAGCCTGGCCGCCTGACCCTGATCACCCGGATGGGCGCCGGCCGGATCACCGATGTGCTGCCGCCTCTCGTGGAGGAGGTCACCGCTAACGGCACCCCGGTCGCCTGGGTGTGCGACCCGATGCACGCCAACACGTCCATAACCGCCAGCGGCCAGAAGACCCGTGACTTCGACGACGTCCTCGCCGAGGTCACCGGTTTCTTCGAAGTCCATCGCGCCCTGGGCACCCATCCCGGTGGCATCCACCTCGAATTCACCGGGGACGACGTCACCGAATGCACCGGTGGCGGGCACCACCTCACCGAAGGCGACCTGCATCAGCGCTATGAGACCGCCTGTGACCCACGGCTGAACCGGAGCCAGTCCCTCGATCTGGCCTTCCTCGTCGCCGAGCACTACCGCCAGCACACCGCTGCTCATTCGGCGCCACCCGCCGACCCGGCGCGGTTACAGCATTACGTAAAGTGATCATCCGGAACCTCGAAGGGACCTCGGGCCCTGGCGATCCAGCGGTGGCACAGCGAGGATCACGTGCTGGAGGAGGTAACGATGGTTACTTCGGATACCGTCGCACCCGGCGGGGCGATGCCAGCCGGCTATCCCCCCGAGTGGGAGTTCGACGGGCTGCTGATGAACGGCGAGGCGGTCGTGGTCCGCCCGATCCATCCGGCCGACGCACCGGCGCTGGTCGGCTTGCACGCAGCCGTGTCGCCGGACACGCTTCACCGGCATGTGCTGCTGGATCATCCGACTCTCACCATGGCAGCGGCAGCGCGCTTCAGCGAGGTGGACTACGACGCCCGGATGGCCTTCGTGGCGGTCGTGTCGGACGACCTGGTCGGGCTGGCGGGCTATGACCGCCCCGGCATAGCAGCACCGGCGGCTGAGGCCAGTTTTATCGTCACCGACACCTACCAGCGCCGCGGGGTCGCGACCTTGCTGTTCGAGAGCCTGGCGGAGTACGCGCGGACGAAGGGGATCCTGCGCTTCCTTGCCGAGGTCAAGGCGCAGAACGCGGAAATGCTGGAGCTGTTCGCGGCGACAGGCCTGCGCTGCACCCGGCACGACGCCGCGGCGACGGTGCGGGTCGAGATCGATCTGCAACCGACGGCGGCGTACCGCGCGTCATGTGATCAGCGGGAGGCGACGGCGGAGATCGCCAGCATCGCGGCGATCCTCCAGCCGCGCTCGATCGCTGTCGTCGGGGCCGGGCGCCACCCGGGTAACGTCGGCCACGAGGTCCTCCGGTCCCTCCTCGTCGGCGACTTCTCGGGAACTGTCTACCCGGTCAATCCTTCGGCGCGGGCGGTTTGCGGCGTGCCCGCTTTTCCGGCGCTGCTGTCGATACCCGAGCCGATCGACCTGGCCGTCGTCGCCGTCCCTGCATCAGCTGTCCCCGGCGTGCTCGGCGAGGCCGCCTCGATCGGCGCGCGCGCCGTCATCATCATTACCGCAGGCTTCGGGGAGACAGGCCGTTCCGGCGCCGCGGTGGAGAATGAGCTGCTCAGCGTCGCCCGCAGGCACGGGATGCGGATCGTGGGACCGAACTGCCTCGGTGTCGTGAGCACCGACCCCGAGATCCGGTTGAATGCCACGTTTGCCTCGCTCGATCCGCTGCCCGGGCGCCTGGCCCTCGTCTCGCAGTCCGGTGCGGTCGGGGTCGTACTCGGCGAGCAGACGCGCGCCGCTGGCCTTGGCCTCTCGGCCTTCGTCTCAGTCGGTAACAAGCTGGATGTGAGCCCGAACGACCTGCTGTGCTTTTTCGAGGCCGACCACGAACCTCGGTGATCGCGCTCTACCTCGAGTCGCTTGGCAACCCGCGTAAGTTCGCCCGCATCGCCCGGCGGGTCGGTGGGACCAAGCCCATCGTGGCGCTGAAGGCGGGCAGGACAACGGCGGGGGCCAGGGGCGCCCGTTCGCACACCGCGGCCGCGGCGACCCCGGAAGTTACCGTCGCCGCCTTGCTGGACAGCGCAGGCGTCATCAAGGTCGACCGTCTCGAGGAGCTCCTCGACGTCTCGGCCATCTTGCTCGCCGCGCCACTGCCCGCCGGGCGCCGGGTAGCGCTGGTCGGGAACTCCGGCGGCCCCCTCATTCTCACCGCCGACGCGTGCGAGGGCGGCGAGCTCACCGTCCCGGAACTTCCGGACACGACACGGCAGGCGCTCGGTGAGGTCCTCGTCCCCGCCGCGGCGACCGCCAACCCGGTTGACCTCACGGCGGACGGGACCGCGGCGATGCTCGAGAAGGCGCTTGAGATCGTCCTCCGCGACGATGCCATCGACGCCGTTATCGTCGTCGTCATCGAAACCCCGGCGATCTCGGCCGCCGCGTCGCGGGAGACTGTCGCGCATGTCGCGGGCCAAGCGGGCAAGCCGGTCATCGTCTGCTCCGTCGAGGCAGGTCCCCCGCCTGAGACGGGCGGCGCGGCAGATGTCGCGGAGGTTGCCTCACCGGAGCGGGCAGCGGCCGCCCTCGGCCACGTCTGCCGCTACGCGCAGTGGCGGCAGCGCCCGCTGTTCCCGGCTGCGGAGCCCGGAGAGCCGTCCGACCTGCCGGCTATCAGTGAGATCGTGGCCGCCAAGCTGGCGGCCAGCGCCACCGGGGGCTGGCTTGAGCTCGACCAGGCGGCCCGCCTGCTCGAAGCGTGCGGGGTACCCGTGCTGCCGACCCGTGGCGCGGCGACCGCGGACGAGGCAGCCGCGGTGGCCGAGGCCGTCGGGTTTCCGGTCGTGTTGAAGGCTCGTTCCGGGGATATCGTCCACAAAACCGATGTCGGCGGCGTCGCCCTGAACCTCGACAGCTCCGAGGCAGTACGCGCCGCGTTCGAGACGATGGACTCCCAGCTTGGCGGGCAGATGGGCGGTGCGGTCATCCAGCCGATGGCGCCCTGGGGCGTCGAGGCCATCGCCGGGCTCGCGTCCGACCCCGACTTCGGCCCGGTCGTGATGGCCGGCCTCGGCGGCGTGCTGACCGACCTGCTGCGGGACCGTGCCTTTGCCGTCCCGCCGCTCGCGCCCGGTGCGGCGGACGCCATGGTGGCGTCGCTGCGCGCCGCCCCGCTGCTCGACGGCTACCGGGGCGCGCCGAAGGTGGACCGCCAGGCGCTCGTGGCGGTGCTCGAGCAGATCGCGCGCATCGCCGAGGAAGTTCCCGAACTCGTCGAGCTCGACCTCAACCCGATCCTGGTCAGTCCGGCCGGGGCGCTCGCCGTCGACTGCAAGGCGCGTCTGGCCCCGCGCCCGGCCGGTCCCGGGCCGTTGTTTCCCGCGCTGCGCCGACGGCCGCGCATCTGAGGCCATCAGTAGTCTGCGGCCTTCATCAGCTTGAAGAACTGCTCAGCCTTGGGCGCGTTCCCTGCGACCGCGACATAGATGCCAGCCGGGCTGATGGACTGGACGGCCGTGGCCATCTGGGCCGTGGTCCCGTTGGACGTCGAAACCTCGGAGAAAGCCAGGACTTTCCGGTTCGCGGCGTGCGCCTGAGCCTGGGTCGCGTCGAACATCTGCGCGTACTGGAGCCCGGCGGTGGTGTTGGACTCGTCCTGGAGCTGGTAGATGTCACCCGCGGCCGCCGCCGCGCCGGCGATGTTGACCCGCACGTACCACTTGTTGATCGTCTCGCCTCGCTGCCGTGGCAGAACCGAGCGGGTGACGCTGCCCAGGTCCAGGGCGGGAGCCTGGATGACCTTCAGCCGATGCGTGTGGGCCAGCTGGCCGAACAGGGTCATGTACCTGACCGGGTCCCGCTGCTCGCTGACCGGGGTCGCGGACCACTTCTCCGGGTCATACATGACCCACTTGTAGGGGTAGTCGATGGCGCCGCGCTGGATGTCCGATTTGAACTGGGCGTAGGACGTGTACGACAGGACGGGCGTGGTCGCGTACCCGGCCTGGACAGGGGTCCTCTTCAGGCTGGACCCTACCCCGTAGGCCGCGGGCGTGTTGAAGAAGTGTGACGTCGTGCTGGGATCGGCCTGGCTCAGCGTCTGGACGTTCCCGGCGGTCATGATCCAGGCCGGCTTGGTCGCCGCGCCCGCCGGGCCCGCCACCAGGGCGAGCGCCAGGCCGGAGGCACCGGCCGCGGTGCCGGCCTCGATGCTGACTCTGGGCCAGGGTCCTGCGCGGGTGAGGTCCTCGGAGACGATGCCGGCCAGGGCCATCTCTCGCCCGGTGACCGGGGCGGGCCTGGGCAATTCCGCGCGATGAGTGCTGATCCGGTCGCATGACAGCTCCTGCCGTTTCTTGCTGGCGCTTTTCCCGCGGAGCGGGTGCGGTTGCCTCAGGAAACCTGCCGCTTGTCAGTAGCCTGCGGTCGTCATCAGCTGGAAGAACTGGTCAGCCTGGGCCATGTTCCCCGCGGCCGCGACGTACATGCCCGCTGGGCTGATGGACTGGGCCGCCGTGGCCATCTGGGCCGCAGTCCCGTTGGCCGTGGAGACCTCGGAGAACGCCTGGATGCTGGAGTTCGCGGCCTGCGCCTGGGCCTGGGTCTTGTTGAACATGTACGCGTACTGGCCCCCGGCGGTGATGTTGGACTCGTCCTGGAGCTGGAAGATGTCACCCGCCGCCGCGGCCGCTCCGGCGATGTTGACCCGCAGGTACCACTGGTCGGCCGTCTCGCCGGGCAGCCGCGGGAGGACCGAACCGGGGACGTACGCCAGGTCCATGGCGGGAGCCTGGATGACCTTCAGCCCGTGGGCGTGGGCCAGCTGGCCGAACAGGGTCATGTACTTGACCGGGTCCTGCTGCTCGTTGACCGGGGTGGCGGACTGTTCCTCGGCGTCGTACATGACCCACTTGTAGGGGTAGGTGATGGCGCCGCTCTGGATGTCGGAGGCGAACTGGGCATAGGACGGATACGACAGCACCGGCGTGGTCGCGTACCCGGACTGGACAGGCGTGTGCACCAGGCTGGCCCCTACGCCGTAGGACGCGGGCGTGTTGAAGAAGTGTGACATCGTGCTGGGATCGGTCTGGCTCAGCTGCTGGACGTTCCCGGCGGTCATGCTCCAGGCCGGCTTGGTAGCCGCGCCGGCCGGGCCCGCGACCAGGGCCAGCGCCACGCCGGTGGCACCGGCCGCAGCGACTGCGGCGATGCTGGCCTTGGCCACGGTCGTGCGCGGCGCCATCCCCGGACACGATGCCGGCCAGGGCCGTCTCCCGCCTCGCGGCCAGAGGCGGGCTGGGTGATTCCAGGCGATGAGTTCTTGTCCGGTTGCATGACAGCTCCTGCAGTTTCTTACTGATTCTTTTTCCTTTTTTCCTTCGTTACCAGTGTCAGGAAAACCGGGCCTTATGCCACAGAGGATTACGGCTTCTCCCGATCGGGGATTTGTCCTCGGTCCGTTTGCCACCTGATCCGCGGCTGGCGGTGCACTATGGTCCTGGCCTGATGGCAGACCGAGACGCGGGGCCCGGCCAGCGCCGGGCCCCGCGGAGCGGGTGCGGTTGCCTCAGAAAACCGTGCCGCCAGTCAGTAGCCTGCGGTCTTCATCAGCTGGAAGAACTGGTCAGTCTGGGGCATGTTCCCCGCGGCCGCGACATAGAAGCCAGCCGGGCTGATGGACTGGGCCGCCGTGGCCATCTGGGCCGCGGTCCCGTTGGACGTCGAGCCTCGGAGAACACCTGGATGCTGGAGTTCGCGGCCTGCGCCTGAGCCTGGGTCGTCGTGAACATGGACGCGGTACCGGCCCCGGCTTCGTGGTGTCGGACTTGTCCTGGAGCTGGAAGATGTCACCCGCCGGCCGCGGCCGACCCGGCGATGTTGACCCGGATGAACCACTGGTCCGCCGTCTCGCCGGCAGCTGCGGGAGAACCGAACCGGGCACGGTCGCCAGGTCCAGGGCCGGGAGTCTGGATGACCTTCAGCCCGTGGGCGTGGGCCAGCTGGCCGAACAGGGTCATGTACCCGACCGGTCCCGCTGCTCGCTGACCGGGGTCGCGGCCCAGCTCCTCCGGGTCATACATCACCCACTTGTAGGGGTAGGTGATGGCGCCGCTGCTGGATGTCGGAGGCGAACTGGGCGTAGGACGAATACGACAGCACCGGCGTGCCGGTACCCGGCCTGGACGGGGGTCTTCACCAGGCTGGCCCCTACACCGTAGGACGCGGGCGTGTTGAAGAAGTATGACGCTGTACCGGGATCGGTCTGGCTCAGCGTCTGGACGTTCCCGGCGGTCATGATCCAGACCGGCTTGGTGGCGGCGCCGGACGGGCCCGCGACCAGGGCCAGCGCCACGCCCGTGGCACCGGCGGCCGCGCCTGCCGCGATGCTGACCTTAGCCACGGTCGTGCGCGGGCGCCATCCTCGGACACGATGCCTGCCAGGGCCGTCTCCCGCCTCGCGGCCAGAGGCAGGCTGGGTGATCCCGGGTGATGAGTCCTTGTCCGGTTGCATGACAGCTCCCGTAGTTTCCTAACTGGTTCCTTTTCTTCCGTTACCAGTGTCAGGAAACCGGGCCTATATGCCACAGAGGATTACGGCTTCTCCCGATCGGGCATTTCTCCTCGATCCGTTTGCCGTCGGATCCGCGGCTCACCGGCCGGCGAGGCCAGGCCGCGGCCCCGGTCACGGCACCACCCAGCCGGTCATCGCGCCGGTCAGGCACGGGCCTAGGTTGGCGGTCGCACGGTCAAGCCGTTATTTCAAAGGGGGTGATCGTGTCCACGCCCGACATCACGTTCCGGGTGCTCGGCGGGGCGGAGGCTGGGGAGCACGCGGACGAGCTGCAGGCCCTGCACGCCGACGTCTACGGGGGCCCGCCGCAGCGCCGGGACGAGGACGCCGCGCTGTTCGCGGGCCGTTTCCGGGTCCAGCGCCGCCAGCCCGGGTTCGTCCTGGCCGAGGCCCGTCATGGCGGCTACCTCGTCGGGTACGCGGCCGGGTTCCCGCTCCGGCCGTCCACTTCCTGGTGGCGCCACCTGACCACCGCGCTGCCGGAGGACGTCACGGCCGAGCATCCGGGCCGTACGTTCGCGGTGGCCGACGTGCTGGTCCGCCCGCCGTGGCGGCGCCAGGGCATCGGCGCGGCCCTGCACGACCTGGTCCTGCGGGACCGGCCGGAGGAGCGGGCGACGCTCACCGTCCCGCCCGCCGCCGCCCCGGCCCAGGCCGCCTTCCGGAACTGGGGCGGCGCAAGGTCGCGCGGACACGCGACCCCGCTCCCGGCTCAGCCGTCTGCGACGTGCTCGTCCTCACGCTGCCGGCGCTTCGGTGACGCACCAGCCCTGGACACCGCAGGATCCCGGAAACACCACAGGCCCGCCGGTGACGGTGGCTCCGTCCCGGCGGGCCTGAGCGCGCCTGGTCGTTACTGGGTGACCGTGTCCGCGCGGCGCGGCAGCTTCCAGCCCGGCCGGACGAAGTGGCAGGTGTAGCCGTCGGGGTACCTCTCCAGGTAATCCTGGTGCTCGGGCTCCGCCTCCCAGAACGGGCCGGCGGGCTCACCTCGGTGACCACCTTGCCCGGCCACAGGCCGGAGGCGTCGACGTCGGCGATCGTGTCCTCGGCGACCCGCTTCTGCTCGTCGCTGGTGTAGAAGATCGCCGACCGGTAGCTGGTCCCGATGTCGTTGCCCTGGCGGTTCATGCGTGGTCGGGTCGTGGATCTGGAAGAAGAACTCCAGCAGGTCCCGATAGGAGATCTGGTCCGGGTCGAAGGTGATCTCGATCGCCTCGGCGTGGTCGCCGTGGTTGCGGTAGGTCGCGTTCGGGATGTCGCCGCCGGTGTAGCCGACCCGGGTCGAGATCACGCCGGGCCGCTTGCGGATCAGATCCTGCACGCCCCAGAAGCAGCCGCCGGCCAGGATGGCCTTCTCGTAAGTCGCTCATCGTGCTGCACTCCTCGTGTCGTCGTCTGCTGTCGAACAGCGTGCGGTAGGCGCCGTAGCCTTCGGCTCGAGGTCGTCGACGCGGATGAAGCGCAGCGCCGCGGAGTTGATGCAGTAGCGCAGGCCGCCCTGCATCGGCGGGCCCGTCGCGGAACACGTGGCCCAGATGGCTGTCCCCGTGGGCCGACCGGACCTCGGTACGGATCATGCCGTAGGCCGAAGTCCCGCTTCTCGACGACGTTGCCCGGCTCGATCGGCACGGTGAAGCTCGGCCAGCCGGTGCGGCTGTCGTACTTGTTGACGGAGGCGAACAGCGGCTCACCGGACACGACGTCCACGTAGATGCCGGGTTCCTTGTTGTCCCAGTACTCGTTGCGGAACGCCGGCTCGGTCCCCTTCTTCTGGGTGACCCGGTACTGCTCCGGCGTGAGCTGGGATACGGCCTGGGGGTCCTTGTGGTAGGTGTCGGACACCTCAGCTCCTTCGGTTGAGGCCCCACTGGTGGCGGGGCACTGCATATATGACAGCGTCGTGGCGGGCCCGGCTGTTCCCGCCGCCGGGCCAGCCCGCGCCAGCCACGTCTGCCCGGTTTGCGCCCGCGATACCTTGGGTCCCATGCCGACCCGCCTGGTTCATCTCGTGGCCGACGCCAACGACCCCGCCCGGCTGGCCAGGTTCTGGTCGGGCCTGCTGGGCTGGGAGATCGCCGACGAGACGGCCGACGGGGTGGACGTGTGGCCGGCCGGCTACAGCTATCCCGACCCGGTCGCGGTGCCGATCGTCTTCGTCCCGGTGCCGGAGCCCAAGCGGGGCAAGAACCGGGTGCACCTGGATCTGGCCAGCAGCTCGCAGGCGCATCAGGCCGGGCTGGTCAGCCGGGCCGGGGATCTGGGCGGGAGGCTGGCGGACATCGGCCAGGGCGACGTGCCCTGGGTCGTCATGGCCGATCCCGAGGGCAACGAGTTCTGCGTGCTGGAGCCGCGGGATATCTACCGCGACACCGGGCCGGTGGCCGCCATCCTGACCGACTGCAGCGATCCCGCGGCGCTGGCCGGGTTCTGGGCGGGCGCGGCCGGCTGGGAGATCACGCGCACCGAGGACAAGATCGCCGGGCTCCGGTCGCCCGGCGGCGTGGGACCCTACCTGGAATTTTTGCGCGTTCCCGGCCAAAAGCTGGTGAAGAACCGGGTCCACCCGGACGTGGCTCCTTACCGGGGTGACGATCCCGCGGCTGAGGTGGCCCGGCTGCGCGACGCGGGCGCGACGCTCACGGACGTCGGCCAGGGTGACGTGTCCTGGACGGTCCTGGCCGATCCCGAGGGCAACGAGTTCTGCGTGCTGTCCCCCCGCTAAAGGCAGGGCCGGGCCGGGGAACGATCAGGCCGAGACCAGGTCGCAGACGAAGATCAGGGTCTCGCCCGGGCGCGATCGACCGCCCGGCTCCCCGGTCGCCGTAGGCCATGCCGGGCGGGATGATCAGCTGCCGGCGGCCGCCGACCCTCATGCCCTGCACACCCTGGTCCCAGCCGGCGATGACCTGCCCCACGCCGAGCCGGAACTGCAGCGGGGCGCCCCGGTTCCAGCTGGCGTCGAACTCCTCGCCGGTGGAGTACGCGACCCCGACGTAGTGCACCTCGACCGTGTCGCCTGCTTTCGCGACCTCGCCGTCGCCTTCCCAGACGTCGGTGATCTGGAGGGCAGCCGGCGGCTCGCCGCCGGGGAAGTCGACCTCGGGCTTCTCAATGCTCATGGTGGCGTCTCCATACGGAACGAGATGCGGTCGGCACAACGACAGCGCAGTCTACGTCAGGGCGCCAGGTCCCCGGCCCAGGCCGCCCATCACGCTGCTAGCGGTCCGGCGGGACGGCCACGCCGTCGCCGGTCGCGTACGGGATGAAGCTGCCGTGGTGGGGGTTCGGGTCGAGCGGCTTGCCGAGCGCGGGGAAGGCCCGCTGCGGGCAGGTCGTCCGGTCGCACACCTTGCATCCCGGGCCGATCGGGACCAGCGCGGACGGGCTGCCCAGGTCGAGTCCGTGGGAGTACACCAGCCGGTGCGCGTGCCGCAGGTCGCAGCCCAGGCCGACCGCGAAAGTCTTGCCGAGTGTGCCGTAGCCGCCGTAGCGGCGGGCCACGGTCCGCGCCACCCACAGGTAGCTGCGGCCGTCGGGCATCTGGGCCAGCTGGGTCTGGATCTCGCCCGGGTGGACGAAGGCCTCGTAGACGTTCCACAGCGGGCAGGAACCGCCGACCCGGGAAAAGTGGAAGCTGGTCGCCGACTGGCGCTTGGAGATGTTGCCCGCCCGGTCGACCCGCACGAAGATGAACGGCACGCCGCGGGCGCCGGGACGCTGCAGCGTGCTGAGGCGGTGCGCGACGGTCTCGTAGCCCACGTCGAAGCGCCGCTGCAGCAGCGCGATGTCGTAGCCCACCGTCTCCGCGGCGTCCAGGAACGGCCGGTAGGGCAGGACCAGGGCGCCCGCGAAGTAACTGGCCAGGCCGATGCGGCAGAGCATGCGGGCATCATCGCCGGACAGGTTGGCCTCGGTGACGATCTGGTCGATCTCCGCGGCCAGCTCGACCGAGGCGAGGTGGGTGGCCAGCTGGAACGCCCGCTGCCCGGAGTTGAGCAGCGGGGACAGGGCCAGCACCCGGGCCTCGGGGTCATAGCGCCGTTTGACGCCCTGATCACGGTCCGGGAGGTCGGCCACCCGGATGCCGTGCCGGCGGGCCAGCCGCTCGGTGATCCCGGCCGCGGTGCTGCCGAGCCTGAGGTCGCCCTGCGCGAAGATCCGCTCCGCGGCGAGGTCGAGCGCCGGGAAGTAGTTCCGCCGGGCGTAGAACAGCTCCTGCACTTCCTCCTGGGCCATGGGCGGCGGCACCGACATCGACCCTGGCTGGCCGGCGTCGATGCGGGTCATGATCGTCTCGTTGACGTCGCGGCCGTGCCGGTACCGGCGGTGCAGCTCGATGACGTACCGGCCGACGGCCGGCATGGCCGCGGCCAGCTCGCGGATCTCCGCCATCGAGATCTGCTCGCCGACCGAGGGGTCGGTGAGCACGTCCCGGAGCTGGGCCACGAGGCGGTCGGTGTCCTCGGTCGAGAACTGCTGCAGATCCGCGTCGAACGTGCTGGCCAGCTTGAGCAGCACGGAGGCCGTGATGGGGCGCTGGCTGGATTCCAGCTGGTTGACGTAGCTCGGCGAGATGCCCAGCGCGCTCGCCAGGGCGGCCTGGGTGAGACCGCGTTCTTCCCGGAAACGGCGGAGCCGGACCCCTACCCTGGCTTTCGTGACCACTATCACACCCTGTCTACTGTCGTTCGCGCTCCGCACGATCGCCGTTCACCGGCCCGCAGGTTCCCGACTCGCGGCGGCAACTCACCAGGTCCTACGGGCCTTGGCTCCGATAATCGGTCTAGACCACCACCCCCCGTCTTCACAAGTGTTACAGAATCGCGAGCTGAGCGCCACAAACCTCCACACATGCAGGTCTACCACTCGCGAGCTTTGAGTGCATCTTGTTAAGTAGGGCTGGATCCTGGTGGAGTCCGGGGACCCTGCGGACCCGACGCGAGACGAGTTGCGGGTACCGGCCGGCGATTGGAAGGACATCCTGTGAGTGACGCTATTCCCAGACTGCAGCAGCCGCCAACGGCTCATAGCGGCCTGACTGACTGGGTGCGGACGTCGCCGCCCTGACCCAGCCCGACCGCGTCCAGTGGTGCGATGGCTCCCAGGCCGAATGGGATCAGCTCACCAGCCTGCTGGTGGAGCAGGGCGCGCTGATGCCCCTCAACCCGGACCTGCGGCCGGGCAGCTTCCTGGCCCGTTCCGACCCCTCCGACGTCGCCCGGGTCGAGGACCGCACGTTCATCTGCTCCGAGAAGGAAGAGGACGCCGGGCCGACCAACAACTGGATCGCCCCGGCCGCGATGCGCGCGACAATCTCCGAGGTGTTCGCCGGCTGCATGGCCGGCCGGACCATGTACGTCGTCCCGTTCTGCATGGGCCCGCTCGGCTCGCCGATCTCCCAGCTGGGCGTGGAGATCACTGACTCGCCATACGTGGCCGCGTCGATGCGGATCATGACCCGGATGGGCGCGGCGGTCCTGGACGAGCTGGGCACGGACGGGTTCTTCGTCCGGGCGGTTCACTCGGTGGGCGCCCCGCTGCAGCCGGGCCAGGCGGACGTGCCGTGGCCCTGCAACAAGACCAAGTACATCTCGCACTTCCCCGAGACCCGGGAGATCTGGTCCTACGGGTCCGGGTACGGCGGGAACGCGCTGCTGGGCAAGAAGTGCTTCGCGCTGCGGATCGCCTCGGCCATGGCCCGGGACGAGGGCTGGCTGGCCGAGCACATGCTCATCCTCAAGGTCACCCCGCCGCGGGGCGAGGCCAAGTACCTCGCGGCCGCCTTCCCGTCCGCGTGCGGCAAGACCAACCTGGCCATGCTGCAGCCCACGGTTCCGGGCTGGCGGGTGGAGACCATCGGCGACGACATCGCCTGGATGCGGTTCGGCGAGGATGGCCGGCTGTACGCGATCAACCCCGAGGCGGGCTTCTTCGGCGTCGCCCCGGGCACCAGCGAGGTCACCAACCCGCACGCGCTCCAGATGCTGAGCAGCAACACGGTCTTCACCAACGTCGCGCTCACCGACGACGGCGACGTGTGGTGGGAGGGCCTGACCGACGAGCCGCCGGCGCACCTGACCGACTGGCAGGGCCGCGACTGGACCCCGGAGTCCGGCCGCCCGGCTGCCCACCCCAACTCGCGGTTCACGGTGGACGCGGCCCAGTGCCCGTCGATCGCGCCGGAATGGGACGACCCGGCCGGGGTGCCAATCTCGGCGATCCTGTTCGGCGGCCGCCGGGCCACGGCGGTGCCGCTGGTCACCGAGGCCTTCTCCTGGCAGCACGGTGTCTTCCTCGGGGCGACCATCGCGTCCGAGAAGACCGCGGCCGCCGAGGGCACAGTGGGCGAACTGCGGCACGACCCGTTCGCGATGCTGCCGTTCTGCGGCTACAACATGGGCGACTACTTCGGCCACTGGCTGAAGATCGGCGGGATGACGGAGTCGCGGAATCTGCCCCGTGTCTACGCGGTCAACTGGTTCCGCAAGAACGAGAACGGCCGGTTCGCGTGGCCCGGCTTCGGCGAGAACAGCCGGGTGCTGAAGTGGATCACTGAGCGGCTGTCCGGTCACGCCGAGGCGCAAGCCACCCCGATCGGCCAGCTGCCGACGCCGGACTCGCTGGACACCAGCGGCCTGGAGGTCAGCGACGACGACATGGCGCTGCTGCTGTCGGTGGACACTGACACCTGGCAGGACGAGGCCGACCACACCAGGGACTACTTCGCCACGTTCGGTCGCCACCTGCCGGAGGCGCTGTGGGATGAGCACGAGGCCCTGCTGGAGCGGCTCAAGACGGCCTAGCGCCGGCCGCTACCTGGCCCGATGCCTGGCTGGCCCGCTGGAGGGGCCGGCCAGGCATCGGGCTGTCCAGGCTGGACGGGCTGTCCGGCGCCGGGTGCCCGGCCGGGTGGGAGCGCCCGGCACGGGAGCGCCCGGCATGGGAGCGCCCGGCGCGGGAGCGCCCGGCGCGGGCGTGCTCGGCGCGGTGAAACGCAAGCCAGGCCACGGCCAGGGCGACGGCGAAGACGGGCAGCCAGGCGAGCCGCTCGGCGATCCACAGGGGACCGGACGGCGCCGTGAGCAGTCCCGGAGCCGGCCGGCCAGCGACCCGGTCATGGTCACGGCCAGGAACGCCGACTGGTGCCACAGGAACAGCGTCATCGCCGACAGGTTGGCCAGCGCGACGGCGGCCCACGCCAGCGGGCGGCGCATCAGCCTGGCCAGCCACGGCCGCAGCAGCAGCGCCAGGCCGACCTGGGCCACGCCGAAGGTGACGGCGGCCAGGGTGGGCGGGTTCAGATTCGAGATGCGGGCACCGTTCACGCCCACCATGCTCGCGGGATAACCAGCCCAGGTGATCAGCGCCGCCGTGCCGGCCGCGCCCGCGCCCAGCAGGACCGCGGGCACCTTCCAGCCGCGGAACGAGCCGCGTGCCCAGGCGATACCGAGCAGGTAGGGCACCATCCAGCCGGCCAGGACGTTCACCCAGCCGAGCCAGGCCGGGCCGCCGAGGGCGAAGCGGGCCGCGTCCACCCCGGCGACCAGGGCGGCCGGGACCAGCGCCGCTGCTGCGCCGCCGCGCCGCACCAGCGCCACCGCCAGCGGGGTCAGCGCGGTGAGCCCGGCGAACACGCACAGGAACCACAGCGGGCTGAGCACCAGCAGCACCAGGGTGTGGATGGTCGCGGCCCGGACACCCGCCAGGATCATCCCCGCCGTGAGCGGCACCCAGAAGGCCGCGAGCACCAGCACGGGGCGGCCCAGCCGGGCGAGCCGCCGCCGCAGCCAGGGAAGGTACTGGCCCTTGCGGCTGCGGGCGGCGGCGTAACCGCCGACGAAGAAGAAGATGGCGAGGGTCTGGAAGATCCACGACGCCGGGGCCAGGTCCGGCACTGAGGCGAGCGGGCTGCTGTCCTGCAGCCGGTCACCGCCCGCGGAGGGGGTCAGCACCAAGGCGGTGACCAGCCAGTGGCCGAGGATCACGCCCGCGATGGCCAGGGCCCGCAGCGCGTCCACGGTGCGGTCGCGTCCGTCCGGCGTGGCCGCCTCCACCTTCGCGGCCAGGGCCCGGACCCGGTGGCGGGATCATCGGGTGACCCGGGCGGGCTGGCCCAGCGCGATGTAGGCCAGGTTGCGCAGCGAGACGCTGCCCGTCTGCAGATAGCTGCTGTGACCGTCGCGGCCGCAGGCGAACCGGCGGGCGCCGAACGAGGGCGACATGGGATCCGCCCCGAACCCCACGCCCAGCAGGCGGACATGGGGCACGTCCCGGATCCAGTCGCCCGCTTCCCGGCCCGCCCAGACCCGGGCCGTGGTGTGCAGGGACGCCGCCGAGGCCGCATCCATGCCCGGGCTGCCGTACACGGCGATGTCGGTGACGGGCAGGTGCGGCGCGGCCAGCCCGCACACCACTGAACCGTAGCTGTGGCACAGCAGGGCCACCTGATCGCCGTCCTGGGCCAGGCTGGTCACCAGCGGCCGCAGGGCCTGGGCGCCCTGCCCGGCGTTCCCCGAAGTCAGGACGGCCGGGCTGAGCAGGCTGGGCGTGCGGTACCCCAGCCAGGCGATCACCGCCAGGCGGGCGCCGGGATCCAGCCGCCGCGCCTGCGCGGCGAGCGCCCGGGCTCCGCCGTAAGGCGATGCCGTCCCGCGGGAATCGAAGGTGGCCAGCGAGGTGTCCGAGCCGGGCACGAGGATCGCGACCCGCCGGGCCGCCGCCAGATTGCCGAGCACCTCGACGGCCTCACCCTGGCCGCGCGGATCGAAGGCCAGGAAGTGCTGCCGGTCCAGTTCGTCCAGCGTCCGGGCCTGACCCGGGTCGCCGGAACGGGCGGCAGCCCGGGCCGCCCGGCCGATGGCCCGCGCGCTGAGGGCGTAGCGGGCCGACAGCGCCTGCGGGGTGAGTGCGGGCAGGGACACCGGCAGGTCAGCCGGCGGGGCCGGGCTCACCGCGGCCGTCAGCGTCGAATGCGGCGGCGGCCGCAGCCGCGGCGAGAGCAGTCAGGCGGAGCAGTTTCATCGCGCGTCCTTCCTGGTCCACTGGGGTGCTGGCCAGAAAGTTACGGACCGCCCGGGTAGCCGGCGTCACGCTGCGGGGCCCATTGAGGGCCTGCCCCGCAGGTACCTGGCGGCCACCCCGCCGGGTGACCCGGGCGGCCGCCCCCGTACCTGAGTAGGGCCGGCCAGATCCCCCGCCAGGGTCACGAAAGGCCGGCCGCGCCGCGCTTACGCTGAGGGCATGACTTCTGGGGTGCCGGGGCGGATCGCGGCCGCCGTCGCGGACGGCCTGACCGACCCCCCGTCTCCTCATCCGGCGTGGCTCCGGCGCTTCCAGCGCGGGCCGGTTCGACCTGGCGTTCCTGGCCGACGCGGTGCTCACCGCCATCCTGTTCGGGACGACGGCCTCCTGGCTGGAGACCCAGAACGGCAGGCACGGCCATCCGTACAGCACCCAGGTGCTGCTGCTGTACGCCTTGCTGGCCAGCGCGCCGCTCCTGCTGCGGACCCGTTTCCCCGCCCTGGCCTGGGCGGCGTCCGCGGTGGCGCTGGCCTGGACTTCGTCGGCCATCGGCCCGCGCACCCTCTCCTCCGCCGTCTACCTGCCTGCGGGCCTGATCGTCTACGGCCTGTGCCTGTACGCGGTCGCGGTGCGCGGCAAGCCCTGGTTCGTGGCCGTCGTGGCGGTCGTCACGGTGCTGGGCGCCATCGTCATCGACGCGCGGACCAGCGCGGGCGTGCTCCTCATGGCCATCCCCCTGCTCAGCGGGGCTATCGTCCGGGCCCGGCGGAGCGGCCGCGCCGAGCTGGCGCAGCAGGCCCGCCGCCTCGAAGGCGGAGCGGGCGCTGCTGGAAGAACGCCAGCGCATCGCCCGTGAACTGCACGACATCGTGGCCCACCACATGTCGGTGATCGCCATCCAGGCCGAGGCCGGGCCGCGCAAGGTCGCCGATCCCCCGCCAGAACTGCTGGAGAGCTTCGCCGACATCCGGGCCAGCGCGCTGAGCGGGCTCGGCGAACTGCGCCGGCTCCTCGGCGTGCTGCGCAGCGACAGCGCGGACACGGCACCCCAGCCAGGCCTGGGTGAGCTGGCCGGGCTGCTGGAATCGGCCCGCAGCGGGGGCGTGCGCGTGAGTTCCTCCGTCAGCGGGCCGCCCCGGGCGCTGCCGCCCGGCGTGGATCTTTCTGCCTACCGCATCCTGCAGGAAGCGCTGAGCAACGCGATGCGGCACGCACCCGGCTCCGCCGTCCGGGTGGAACTCGTCTACGCGCCGAGCTCGCTGGTCATCAAGGTGCGCAACCACGCGTGCCCCTCCGGCGCGGCGGCCGCCGGGGGACGGGCGCCGCTGGCCGCACCGGCGGCCGGGAATGGCCTGGGCTCCCGGGACCAGGACGCCACCGGCGGGGGCGGTCACGGCCTCATCGGGATGCGCGAACGCACCGCCATGCTTGGCGGCCACCTGGAGGCGGCCCCGACCGATGACGGCGGATTCCTGGTCACGGCCGTCCTGCCCAACTCCGCAGACCCCCGGGAGAGCCGGCCATGACCGTGCGTGTCGTGATCGCCGACGACCAGGGCATGGTCCGGTCCGGGTTCACCACCCTGCTGAACAGTGAGCCCGATATCGAGGTCGTCGGCGAGGCCGTGAACGGGCAGGAAGCGGTCGCCCGTGCCGCCCAGCTGCAGCCGGATGTGATCTTGATGGATGTCCGGATGCCGGTGCTGGACGGCCTGCAGGCCACCCGGCAGATCACGGCCCACGGCGGCGCGCACGAAGGTGCTGGTGCTGACCACCTTCGACCTGGACGACTACGTGTACCAGGCGCTGCGCTGGGGGGCGAGCGGCTTCCTGCTCAAGGACGCCTCGGCCCGCGAGCTCGCCGAGGCGGTGCGGGTCGTCGCCGCCGGGGATGCGCTGCTCTCCCCCGGAGTGACCAGGCGCCTCATCGCCGAATTCGCGCGCATGGGCGCGCCCCGCGGACCCGACCGCAAGAAGCTGCGCGACCTCACCGACCGGGAGTCTGAAGTGCTGGCCCTGGTCGCCCGGGGCCTGTCCAACGCGGAGATCGCCGCGCCACCTGGTGGTGGCGGAGCAGACGGTGAAAACACACGTCAGCCGCATCCTGATGAAGCTGGGCCTGAGGGACCGTACCCAGGCCGTGGTCCTGGCCTACGAGACCGGCCTGGTCCACCCCGGCGGATGATCAGCCGCCGGTCGCGGCCGGGGCGGGACACCGCCTTCGCGGTCACCGTGTCCGCCACCCTCGCCGCGTACAACAACCTGGCCGGCCGCGCAGCGCTGGCATGAGCAGTGGTATCCGGTCGTCAACCTGGGCGCCACCGGCGTCGCCCTGGCGGCGGCCGCGGCCAGCGGCCTGACCGCCACCGACCTGGGGTTGCGGCCCGACCGGCTGGCCGCGGGGCTGCGCTCCGGCGGGCCGCCCGGCCGCGGCCCTGGCCGCGGGGTGGCTGGTGCTGGCCGCGGTCCCCGCGACCCGGCCTGTCCTTGATGACCAGCGGGTCACCGGCCTCAGCTGGCCGCAGGTGGCTTACCAGGCCGCCGTCCGCATCCCCGTCGGCACGGTCCTGTGGGAGGAAACCGCCTTCCGCGGTGTGCTGCAGGCCGCCCTGCGCCGGGTCCTGCCCGGGCCGGCCGCGATGGCCCTGACCAGCGCCGTGTTCGGCGTCTGGCATATCAGGCCCACCATCGATGCGCTCCGGATCAACCAGGTCGCGACCGGCCGCCGGGCAGCGCTGGGGCCGGTCACCGCGGCGGTGGCCGGGACGGCCGCCGCCGGGCTGCTGCTGTCCGCGCTGCGCGAGCGGTCCGGGAGCCTGGCCGCTCCGGTGCTGCTGCATCTCACGGCGAACTGCGGCGCCACGGTGGCTGCCCGGTCGGCCGCGGCTTGGAATATCCGTCGTGCGCATGTAGTTGCATGTTCAATTAGATGAGCCACGACAGGTGAGCCACGGCCGGGCCGGGTGAGCCACCCAGAGCGGGTTGGAGCAGCGATGCAGTTCGGGATCTTCACCGTGGGCGACGTCACGAGCGATCCCACCACCGGGCGCACCCCCACGGAGCACGAGCGGATCAAGGCGATGGTCACCATCGCCGGTAAGGCCGAGGAGATCGGCCTCGACGTGTTCGCCACCGGCGAGCACCACAACCCGCCCTTCGTGCCTTCCTCGCCCACCACCATGCTCGGCTACATCGCCGCCCAGACCGAGAAACTGATCCTGTCCACTGCGACCACGCTGATCACCACCAACGACCCGGTGAAGATCGCCGAGGATTTCGCGATGCTGCAGCACCTGGCCGACGGGCGGGTGGACCTGATGCTCGGCCGCGGCAACACCGGGCCGGTATACCCGTGGTTCGGCCAGGACATCCGCCAGGGCATCGAGCTGGCCATCGAGAACTACCACCTGCTGCACCGCCTGTGGCGTGAGGACGTCGTGGACTGGGAAGGCCAGTTCCGCACGCCCCTGCAGGGATTCACCTCCACGCCGCGGCCGCTGGACGGCGTGCCGCCGTTTGTGTGGCACGGCTCGATCCGCAGCCCGGAGATCGCCGAGCAGGCGGCCTACTACGGCGACGGGTTCTTCGCCAACCACATCTTCTGGCCCACCGAGCATTTCGTCCGGCTGGTCAACTTCTACCGGCAGCGCTTCGCCCACTACGGGCACGGCTCCCCGGACCAGGCCATCGTCGGCCTCGGCGGCCAGGTCTACATGCGGAAGAACTCCCAGGACGCGGTCCGGGAATTCCGGCCCTACTTCGACAACGCGCCTGTCTACGGGCACGGGCCGTCGCTGGAGGACTTCACCGGGCAGACGCCGCTCACTGTCGGCAGCCCGCAGGAAGTCATCGACAAGACGCTCACCTTCCGCGAGCACTTCGGCGACTACCAGCGTCAGCTGTTCCTGATGGACCACGCCGGCCTGCCGCTGAAGACCGTGCTGGATCAGCTGGACCTGCTCGGCGAGGTGGTGCCGGTGCTGCGCCGGGAACTCGACGCGCTGCGCCCGGCCAGCGTGCCCGACGGCCCCACGCACGAGTCCCTGGTAGCAGCGTCCTCGGCCCAGGCCGGGACGGCCCAGGCCGGGACGGCCAGGCCAGGACGGGCGAGGGCGCGATAGACGAGCCCGCAGCTGAGGGTGGCGCGGTGCTGGAGGCGAGCCGCCGATGACCGGGCGGACCATCGCCGTCGTCTCGGCCGGCCTCGGCCAGCCGTCCTCCACCCGCCTGCTGGCCGGCAAGCTGGCCGCGGCGGCCGCCGGGCACCTGCCTGCCGGGACCGAGGTCAACACGATCGAGCTGCGTGACCTGGCCCATGACATCGTCAACGCCCTGCTGACGGGGTTCCCGGCGCCGGCGCTTCGTGAGGCGATCGACCAGGTGCTCCGCGCGGACGCCCTGATCGCCGTCACCCCGCTGTACAGCGGCTCCTACAACGGCCTGTTCAAGTCGTTCTTCGACGTGCTCGACCCGGGCTCGCTGGCGGGCAAGACGGTCCTCATCGCGGCGACCGGCGGCACGGCCCGGCACTCTCTCGCGCTGGAGCACGCGATCCGCCCGCTATTCAGCTACCTGCGCGCCGTCACGGTCCCCACCGCGGTCTTCGCGGCGACCGAGGACTGGGGCATGGCGGGCGGCACCGGCGAGGCGCTCACCGAGCGGATCGAGCGGGCCGGTGCCGAGCTGGCCGCCCTGATCGACGGGCGGGAGCCGCCCGCCATGGCGGACCCCTATGCGTCCGTGACGCCGTTTGACCAGCTCCTGCACGGTCGTTGAGCGCCCTGGTCAGCTGCCCCACTGCCTCCGTCTCCAGGGGTTAGCCCCGGGGTGGCCCCGGGGTGGCCCCGTGGCCCGGCTGGCCCCGGGCTGGCCCCCTGCGGGTACCGGATCTAGGGTGGCAATCTAAGATCACCAGTCAAGGGAGGGTCAATGAAGACCAAAGCCGCGGTGCTGCGCGGAGTAGGCCAGGACTTCGAGATCACCGAGCTCGACCTGGATCCGCCCAAGGCTGGCGAGGTGCTGATCCGCTTCGTGGCGGCGGCCTGTGCCACTCCGACGAGCACCTGCGGCACGGCGACATCGTGCCCCGGTTCCCGATCGTCGGCGGCCACGAGGGCGCGGGAATCATCGAGGAAGTCGGCGCCGGGCGTCACCCGGCTGAAGCCTGGTGACCACGTGATCTGCTCGTTCCTGCCGGTCTGCGGGCACTGCCGGTGGTGCTCGACCGGCAAGTCGAACCTGTGCGACATGGGCGCCACGATCCTGGACGGTGTCCTGCCCGACGGCACCTACCGGTTCCACGAGAACGGCGAGGATCTCGGCGGCATGTGCATGCTCGGGACGTTCTCCGAGCGGGCGACCATCTCCGAGAACTCGGCCATCAAGGTCGACGCGGACCTGCCGCTGGACAAGGTGGTGCTGATCGGCTGCGGGGTGCCGACCGGCTTCGGCTCCGCGGTGCACGCGGCCGCGACCGAGCCCGGCGACACCATCGCCATCTACGGCGTCGGCGGCATCGGGATCAACTCGGTGCAGGGCGCGGCGCTGGCCGGGGCCCGGAACGTGGTGGCCATCGACCCCCTGGCCAACAAGCGGGAGGCGGCCGAGCAACTCGGCGCCACGCACAGCTGCGCGACCGCCGAGGAGGCCCAGGAGCTGATCACCCAGCTGACCCGGGGGGTGGGCGCGGACAAGGCGATCGTCACGGTGGGCGTGGTGACCTCGGAGGTCGTGACCAGCGCGTTCAACGCGATCCGCAAGGGCGGCACGGTCGTGGTGACCGGCCTGGCCGACCCCAGCAAGAACACCATCGAACTGCCCGGCGCGATCCTGACCCTGTTCGAGAAGCGCATCCAGGGCAGCCTGTTCGGCTCCGGCGACCCGTTCGCCGACATCCCGCGGATGGTGGAGCTGTACCAGTCCGGGGACCTGAAGCTGGACGAGCTGATCACCTCCACCTACACCCTGGACCAGGTCAACCAGGGCTACCAGGATCTGCTGGACGGCAAGAACATCCGCGGTGTCATCCTGTACGACTCATGACCGGGACGTCCATGGCCGGCTGACCGGCGCACGGCCGCCGCCCTCGTCGGGCTGCGCCGGGAGCGCGAGGTGCTCACCGTCGCGCTCCGGCCGGCCTGCACGTGGTGATCGAGGGCCCGCCGGGCACCGGCAAGTCCACCCTGCTGCGGGACATCGCCCGGCGAGTCGGGCACGGTCGTGGTCTTTGCCGAGGGCAACGCCGAGCTGCACCCCGGCCCGGCTGATCGGGCAGTACGACCCGGCCCAGGTGCTGGCCGAGGGCTACGTCCCGGCCAGCTTCACCGACGGCCCGCTGCTGGCGGCCATGCGCCTCCGGTGCCCTTCTCTACCTGGAGGAGTTCAACCGGGTCCCGGAGGAGACGCTCAACGTCCTGATCACCGCCGGGATCACCGGCCACCGCGGCCCGGTGGTGGACTTCGCGGTGGCGCTCACCCGGCCACCCGGGAGCGCGGCGGCACGGCGGCTGGCCGCTCGGGTCTTCGTCCGGATGGCCCGGGCCGGGCGGCAGGCGGCCCGGGGGACCCGCCGCCTCGGCCCGGGCCGGTCGGAGGGGGACCTGGACCTGGACCGGACCCTCGACCGGTGCTCGGGGTCCTGGCCGCCCGGGTCAGACGACCTGGTGACCCGCTCCTGGCGCGCTCATCGCCGCGCGCTGTGCCTGCTGATCGACAGCAGCGGCTCCATGTCGGGCCTCGCGGTGGGCCTCGCCGCCGTCGCTGCGGCCAGCCTGATCCTCGCCGCTGACGGCCAGCTGGCTCCCGGCGTCATTTCTTTCCGCAACGACGCGACCGTCCTGCAGGCCCAGGGAACACACGGCGAGCCTGGGCGGCTGGTCGGCGACCTGCTGGCCCTGCGCGGGCACGGAGTCACCGATCTGGCCGCCGCGCTTCGCGCGGCGGCGGCCCAGCTGGGCGCCGTAACGGCCGACGAGCGGGTGGTTCTGCTGCTGTCGGACTGCGTGCCCACGGCCGGCGGTGATCCCGCGCTGGCCCTGGCCGGGATCAGCCGCCTGCACGTGCTCTGCCCGCTGCCAACCGCGGAGTCAGAGCGGGCGGCCACGGCGCTGGCCCGGCGCGGGCATGGCGTGAGCCAGCCCCTCCGGGCCCTGGCTGACGTGGCGCCCGCCCTGACCCGCGTGCTCGGCTGAGCACTTTCCCCAGTACGGGCCGTTCCTACGGCACCAGGTAGGTGTTGAAGCCGTTGGCAGTGGAGTTCAGCGCCCCGGCGTTCGCCTCGGTCACGCTCCCTGGGCCGGTCATGATGGACGACGCGGTCCTGTCGATATGCGCCATCGACACAGCGCGGTGGTGAGTTCGCTGCGTGATCGCTAACCCGGCCTGTGGGCACATGGGTAACATCAGCCACGCGGGCCGCAGGAGAACCACGCCGCTGGATGACGGCCTGGTGTGGCAGGGCGGGCGGACCACACACATGTCTCGCAAACTGCCGCCGGGCCAGCTTTTGTCACTAGGTGCCATCAAAAGTTGCGACAGCTAGTCCGTGATCTAACGATTGGTGCTGTCCCAGCGACACCAATCGTTAGATCACGTTTGCGGGAGGTCCGGCTTGGCGGCACACCCGTAACACCAGTCACGCAGGCCACAAAAGACCCACGCCCGCTGGGTGACGGCTGGTGTGGCGGGACGGCGACCCTAAAGATGGCCGCAAACTGCCGCCGGCGCGGCTGGTGAAGTACCCCAGAGAATCAGAGCTTGGTGCCTTTGTCATTGGTCAGTTGTCCCCCGCTGAAAGCGGCCACCTGGGCGTAGCGGAACTGCGCCCCCGTGGACTGGTAACGCATCCTCGATCAGGAGAACAGGGGACCCAGGCCCTTTCTTGGCTGTCGGGGCACGCGGGCGGGGCGGGGCGGCGGCACGCTGTCCAGCAGCTCCTGCGGCCGGCGCAGCCGGTCCTGGCGCTGCGAGCGCATGGGCTCCGCGAGTTCCATGGACGCGAAAGCGTCCGGCCAGTCGGCGGGGCTGTATCCGGCGGCCAGGTCGCAATGATGCAGCTCGACCTCAGCCAGCCGCCGGGTTAGCAGCTGCGCCGCCGGGAACGGCGCCGAGCCGGTGACTCGCACGGAACGCGGCCAGGCCTGATCGGGCAGCCGCCGGGCGATGGTGCGCAGCGCCATGGCCGAGTCGGCCACGTCGGTCACGAGGTCCTTCGCCGCCTGGGCCGCGGTGCGCTCGATATCGGCCTCCCGGTCCTCGGCGCTGGGGTATGCCTCGCGGTCCTGCCCGGAGTGGAGCCCGACCAGCAGGGCGCGCATCGCGTCGGCGCTCCGGGCCAGATGGGCCAGGACATGGGCCCGCGTCCAGCCGGGCAGCAGTGACGGCTGCCGCAGGTCCGGCTCGGCGATGACCCGGGCCGTGCCGAGCAGGCGCTGCGTCGCGTCGTCGATCTGGTCGGAAAGCTGGCGTTGCGCGGCATCCACCCACCCACTCTAAGAGGTGCCGGTGCTGGGCCGCCGAACCGCATCAGCGCGGTGCATTGCCTTCGTCCCAGCGCGCACAACGCACCGCGCCGATGAGAAGCGCCGGATGGCTGCGTCAGCTGCTCGCCCTGACCGGGCGCCATTTCAGGGCCGGCCCGTGCGGTGCGTTTCCCATGGAACCGGATAGGTTGTGCCCTGGAAACGTCATTCAGCCGGGATCGCGTTCCCGCCGCTGAGCACGGCCGGGTCACTCGCCTGGATGACAGCGTCCGGAACGGCGGACAGGAAAGGCACGAGCCAATGAGCAGCCAGGACCACGACGACCCGGCGGCGGACAGCACGGCGGGCGACTCGCTGTCCTTCGACACGTCGGTCGCTCATCCGGCCAGGATCTACAACTACTGGCTGGGCGGGAAGGACAACTACGCGGCCGACCGCGAGGCCGCCGAGCAGGCCATCGCGGTCACCCCGGACATCCTGCCCGGGGTCCGGGCCAACCGGGCCTTCCTGCGCCGCGCGGTCGAGTTCGTGGCCGGGCAGGGCATCCGCCAGTTCCTCGACGTGGGTACCGGCCTGCCCACCGCCGACAACACCCACGAGGTCGCACAGGAGATCGCACCCGAGTCCCGCGTCGTTTACGTGGACAACGACCCGATCGTGCTGGCCCATGCCCGCGCGCTGCTGACGAGCACGCCGCAGGGCGCCACGGCCTACGTCGATGCCGACGCGCGCGATACCGCCGCCATCATCGAGTCGGCGACCCAGATGCTGGACTTCACCCAGCCGGTGGCGGTCATGGCCCTGATGGTGCTGCAGTACATTCCCGACTCCGATGACCCGCAGAAGATCGTCTCCGAGCTGATGAACGCGATGCCGTCCGGCAGCTACCTGGTGATCTCAGACACCACGACCGACATCGGCGACGGAGCCAGCCGCGTCGCCTCGAAGATCAATCCGCGGATGGGCCCCACCCGGCTCACTCCCCGGCCGCGCGCCCAGATCGCTGCGTACTTCGAGGGCCTTGACCTGGTCGAGCCGGGGCTCGTGGCGATGCCGGAATGGCGGGGCGAGGCCAACCCCCACGTCGTCGTCAACGCGTTCGCGGGTGTAGCCCGCAAGCCGTAGCGGCGCCGCCCGTCCCCGCCATGCCATCGCCGCCACGCCTCTCGCGCCCCCGATGGTTCCCGACGGCAGCGACGTTCCCGTAGCCGGGAAGTGCTAACCGCAGCACGGGACCGTTTGAGAAAGGTTGGTAGTGGCTTATCTGGCATAGCGGGGACGGATCGGCGCCGCAGGGTCAGCCGGGCTCCCCTCACCCGGAAAAACATCGTGGGATGCCACCATGCGTTCCATTGATGCCAGCCGATCAGGGTGCCAGCATTCAGGGCGCCGAACGTGTGGCCAGGCCGGACGAAGAACTCCACGTGCCCGGTGCCGTAGAAGGCCAGGTCACCTCGGCGTGCCTGGCCCTCGCTCTCCCGGATCAGCCGCCCGGAGTCGAGCATGTCGGTGGTGGACCGGCCGAAATGGATGCCTTCCTGGGCGTACGCGGCCATCACCACCCCGGAGCAGTCGTAGCAGCCCGGCCCGGTGCCGCCCCAGCAGTACCGGTGGCCTGCTGTGTGGTGGTAGGCCCATAGGTAAGCCGCCAGACGCGGGGTCCTGGACCCGGCGGAGGCGGCTTGGGAGGTGGTGGCGAGGGGGATCGCCGCTAGGGATGCCGTCGCCAGGAGAGTGATCAGAAGACGACGGAGTACGCGATACGGACCCACAAGGGGCTCCCAGATCGCAGGGTGCCTTCCGCTGCGGTGGCCACGGGTTCACGGTGACCAGCGATATTCAGCCGGAAAGCCCGACAAGCACAGCACCCTAGCCCACTTTGGACCCTTATTCAGGCATTTGGACGACATAAACCCCCACTGGCCCCGCAGCCCGGCGCACCGGGCTGCGGGGCCAGCGGGCCGTAATATGGGCTATGAGCTGCGCTCCCAGGTGACCGCGAACCCGTTGCCGCTACCGTTGAGGGCCCCCGGCAAGGCCTTGGTGGCCCCGGAAGAATCGGTCATGGTGATCTCATCATCGGAGAAGGATGAGATGACCCCCGACGTGGAGCCCGCCGACACCGTCGCGCCCGACTCGGTCCAGCTGCGGAAGTCCGACAGGGGATACACGCCGGCGCTGCCGCTGGGCGCCTCAGCAATCCACTCGGCGCTGGAATTGGCGCAGCCCGAGCAGGTCTGCGTAGTGGAGAAACTGTCCGCCGAACGGCTGGAATCAGTGACCTTCAGCGTATAGCTGGTACCACTGCGGACCACCGAGGCTGCGATGCTGTCGCCCGCACGGAGCGTCTCGCCGACGACCTGAATGGCGTTCGACGGATACATTTCCCACCACGTGTAGTAGTACGCGGTGCGCCGGTAACACTCGGCGAGTGTGCCGTCCTGTTCCACCGAACTGCTGCTGTAGCCGTCGATGCCGACCCAGAACGCCGCCAGGGAAGTCTGCGAGGTGCAGCTGACCGACGGCTCCGTCCAGGTGCCGGTGACCGTGGAGAAGCCGCTGCCCGTGTCGGCGTACCCGGACCAGTTCGTGCTCTGGACCTGGGACAATCCCTTGACCCGGAGCGATGGGCTGGACACCTGGTGATCGGCGGCGTGCTGGCCGATCGACAGGTGCCGGAGGGCCTGCCGGGCCACCGCGGCGGCGCGGCTGCTGGCCGGCGCGGGGGACGAGCCCGCCCGCGCCATAGTGCCCGCGCCCGCGGCGGGGCCGAAGGCCACCAGCAGGCCGAGCACGGGCACGCTCACCATTAAGAAGCGGACCAGAAGACCAGGACGAGGACGGCGCATGGCAGTCACCTCTCGCTTGGGGCGGCCGTGGGCAGCCGCTCCTTAACCCGATCTTAAATGGCCAGAATTCAGTCATCAATAATTGAAGCGAAGTTAACCGATGCGCCCCATATTGACGTTGTCTTCACCAGCACGAGGAGCGGGCGGCCGGGGTAACCGAGGCCCGCCGGGGCGGCCGGGGTAACCGGGGGCAGCCGGGGCGGCCGGGGTAACCGGGGCGCCGGGCAGCCGGGGCAGCCGGGGCGGCCCGGGGCGGCCGGGCAGCCAGACGGCGGGCTGGGCCAGGCTGGGCGGCGCCCTCCCTTCCGTTGCCGGCCTGGCGGCGGCATGCTGGAGGCGATGCCGCCACCGGAGTGAGGGCGGCGGCGCGGACGCGGCAAGGGACGAACTTGAAGTACACGGTGCGGACGCCCGACGGCAGACGACTTTCCACCCAGGCAAGTGGCGATCCCGACGGCAGGCCCGTCTTCGTCCTGCACGGGACGCCAGGAAGCCGTTTAGGCCCGCACCCCCGGTCCGCCGTCCTGCACCGGCTAGGCGTCCGGCTGATCTCCTTTGACCGGCCCGGTTACGGCGAATCAGACCGGCTGGCCGGGCGGCGGGTCGCCGACGTGGCCGCCGACGTGCTGGCCATCGCCGACGCCTACGGGCTGGAGAAGTTCGCGGTGGTCGGCCGCTCAGGCGGTGGGCCGCACGCTCTCGCCTGCGCCGCCCTGCTACCCGAGCGTATGACGAGGGCCGCCGTCCTGGTGGGAATCGCCCCGCACGGCGCGGACGGACTTGACTGGTTCGACGGCATGGCGCAGTCCAACGTCATCGAGTTCACCGCGGCAGCACGAGGCTATGAGGACATAGTGGCTCACACGAAGGTGATGGCCAATGCCGTTCGAGCCAACCCCGCCAGTCTGCTCGCCACGCTCCACGCAGAATTGCCCGACTCAGACAGGCGCATCGTAGCCGACCGGGGAATTCGATCGATGTTGATCGAGACCTATGCCGAGGCGCTCAGGACGTCAGATTACGGCTGGATCGATGATGCCCTGGCGTTCTGCTCGCCGTGGGGGTTCGACCCGGCCACGGTCACGGTTCCCGTCCTGCTCTGGCACGGGGCCAGCGATGTCTTCTCCCCCGCCAGCCACGCCAGGTGGCTGGCGGACCGGATCCCCAGCGCCGCGGTCGTGGTGCAGACCGGAGCGGCGCACTTCGGCGCTCTTGACGTGCTTCCCGACATCCTTCGCTGGCTCAGCACCGACCGCGCCAGCCGCCGTGGACTGCTGCGGCACGTGAGATCGGCCGACGGCTGACCCTAGATCTGCTGCGGCTCCAGATCGCGATTGATCCGCTGCCACCGGTGCAGTTGCGTCCCGTCCGGATGGCTTGCGCCCAGTACGCGGCCGAAATCCGCGATGACCCGCGCCCGGAGTTGTTCCGCGTCCTCGCCTTGTCCGGCCTGGCGGAGGGTCACGGCCAGATTGGCTTCACAGACCAGGGCGTCGGGATGGTCCCGGCCCAGGGCTTCCTGCAGGAGCGGGATGGTCTGGCGCTCGAGAACCTCGGCCGCCCCATGATCTCCCGAGTCGCCGTGGCAGTTTGCCAGATTGACCGCGCAGGACAGGGTCAGCGGGTGACTCCCGCCGAGTTTGCGCTGCATCCTGCCCAGGGTGTCACTGGCGAGATCGCGCGCCTCGGGGAGCCGCCCGATGCAGCGCAGGTAGCACGCCAGGTTGTTGGCGGCGACCAGCGTGTTCGGATGGTCATCGCCCAGGCTGGCCTGATGCGCTGCCTTGACCCCACTGACCAGCTGGAGAGCCTGCGGCATGTCATCGGCTGCCGCGTAGTCGCAGGCCAGGTTGAGGGCACAGGACAGGGCGTCGGGCGCGTCGGTCCCGTAGCGGCGCTTGTACCGCTCATAGGTGTCCTGGGCCAGCGTCATCGCCTCGGACTGCTCCCCGGCCTTGCGCAGCGAGACAGCCAGGCTCGCGGCCGCCCGGAGGGTGTCGATCATGTCGTCACCAAGCACCTCCCGGTATTTCTCCCAGGTGTCGCGCAGGAGGTCCACGGAGTGCCTGAACGCGCCTGCCGCACGCATGTCCAGGGCGAGGCTCTCGGCCGATGAATTGGTATTGGGGTGATCACGGCCCAGGACCTGCCGCTGGCGGTACAGCGTCTCCTCGTCCAGGGTGCGCGCCGTGAAGCAATCCCCGACCAGCCTCAGCGAGCTGGCCAGGTTGTGGGCCGCCATCAGGGTCCGCGCGTAGTCCTCGCCGAACTGGTCCTTGAAGCTCTCGTACGTTTCCCGATCCGCGGTGAGCGCCTGCTGGAATTCCCCCAGCGCCCGCAGGTCCGCACCGAGCCCGTTCGCCGTGATCAGGGAATGCGGATGGTCCGGGCCGAGCACGGCGCGCTGCCGTTCCAGTACATAAGTGTCCAGGTCGCGTGCCTCGCTGAAGCGGCCCTGCGAGCGGAGCACGTTGGCGATCTGGAACTGAAGATGCAGTGTCTGCTGATGATCGGCCCCTAGCTGATGGGCCCACAGATTCTCCAGCCGCCGGGCCAGAGCCAGCCCGGATTCGAACTCGCCGTGCTTCCACTGGTAGCGCACCCAGTCGATGAGCAGCTGGCGGGTCCGCGCATCGTCGCACTCCTCGGCCTGCGACGGCCCCAGGTGGGGCCAGATGATGTCGTAGGTGGACCAGTTGGCGGGATCATCGGTCTCGCCCTGGCGGGGCCGGGCACCAGCCAGGATCTTGTGGACCTCATGCCGCGCGTCCGCCTGCTCCTCATCGCTCATCTGAGAACGGATGACGGCCTGCACGAGCCGGTGGATCTGCAGCGAGTTGCTGCCCTGATCCACCTTGACCAGGGCGAACCGGCTGATGTCCCGGATCACCCGGCCGAGCATCAGCTTCTCACTCAGCGTGTCGTCGAACGGCAGCAGGGACTCATTCATCTCATCGCTGTAGAGGAGATCCATGGAGATAGGTCCCGGCGAGAAGAACGCGCACAGTTGCAGCAGCCGCACCGCTGCAGGCGACCGCTCCTTCAGCCGGTCGAAAGACAGATTCCAGGTGGCCACGACAGGCATCGGGTAGTCCGACGGCTGGTTCAGCGACAGGATCCGGGTGGATTGTGTGGCCAGCTGCTCGACATAGACCCTGGCTGGCGTGCCGGTCTGCTCCAGCCATGCGCTGGCTTGCTCGACCGCCAGCGGCAGGTGGCCGAGGGCGTCGGCGACTCTCTGCGCATCCGCCAGGTCCAGCTCTGGCACGTGCCTGAGCAGGTGCCCGACACTCTCGTCCCTGGTGAAGACGTCCACCTCGAGTGGTTCGGCCGAATGTGTCCAGGCCTGGTTACGCGAAGTGATGAGCACATGCCCCGAGCCGGTGGGCAGGTAAGGCTCGAGCTGCTTGGGGTCGTCGGCATTGTCGAAGATGAGCAGCCAGTGCGGGGTGCTGTCCCGGCGCAGCTCCTCCAGGGCCGCCTCGGCCGCCTCGGCCACATTGTCACCGACCTTCAGGCCCATCTTCCGGGCCAGGTCCGCGAGCGCGCCGCTGGTCTCCTCGGCCCGTTCCGACGGCACCCACCAGACCAGGTCGTAGTCGGCCATGAAGCGGTGCGCGTACTCCAGCGCGAGCTGGGTCTTGCCGACACCGCCCAGCCCGTACAGGGCCTGGGCGACAACCACCGCCCGGCCGCCGCCGGCCAGCTTGTCGCGCAGCAGTTCGAGCGTCGCGCCACGGCCGGTGAAGTCGGCGTTCCTGGCCGGCACATTCCAGATCGGCGGGATCGTCCCCGGGAACCGGGGTTCCTCGGCCTGGGTTCCAGATCTGCCCAGCGGCTGGGCCGGCCGGTCGAGGGCCCAGAGCAGCTTCGCGGTCGCCTGGGCCGCGTCCATCCGGGCCAAGTCCACGACCGGATGATCGTTGAACGGCTCGGTGATCCTGACCTCGCTGATCCGGACGGGAACCAGCTGTCGGTGCAGGTCAGCGGTACCGGCCGAGGACAGCGTCTTCCAGATCGACCGGGCTTCGGGGGAATGGAGATACGCGGAGGACAGCACGGCGATGGCCCGGGGCGCCATCTCGAGCTCACGCTCGGCCTGGATGCTGCCGCGCACCTCGCCGCCGTCGGCCGTCAGCACGGTGCTGCGGGGCAGGACGCGGAAACCGGCCCGGGTCAGCACGGCCTCGATCCAGTCCGCCCACATTCGGTCTTCCGGGACGTAGCTCAGGTAGACCTGGGTGGAGGAGACAGGCTGACGGCGGGCAAAGGCTTCCTTGTACTGCAGCCGGAGGTCCTCGGCTATCGGCCGCATCGCGGTCACGTCTCCGGCGGTGATGGAGTCGGTGATCCGCTCGAATGAGGAAAGCAGCGAGGCCGGCGAGCCGGGATCGTCCCCGAAAGTGGCCAGGGTTTCCTCGAAGGCGTAGAAGGGCTTATACGGCACCTCCACCGAGGCCCAGTACAGGGCCGAGCCCTCCGGGGTCAGCCCGGCCGGGAACCCCTCGAACTTCATCCGGGCCAGGGCCCGGCCGACGTCGAGCTTCTCCTTCTCGCCGTCCTCGATGCGCATCGGGACGGGCAGCACCCGGATGTTGCGGTCCCGGTACCGCCCGCTGATCTGGCGGGCCACGCTGGCGGCGCCCTCGATGCTCTGATCGCTGAGCGTGAAGCAGATCGTTAAGACGTCGGGGAGTTCGATCGTGCAGATGTCGGCTACGTCGCTCAGCCCAGTACGGCTGTCGATCAGCACGTAGTCGTATTTCTGCTTCATGTCATCCCGCATGGCCCGGAAGAAGCGCCCGCCGCCGAGCCGGTCGTAGAAGTTGTCCCAGTCGAGCGAGCAGACCGCGGCCGAGTAGTCACGGTTCTGGCGGCCAGCCGAGAGGAAATCCAGTTTGCCACCACCCTGGAATGCCCAGTCAAGCGAGACGGCATGCCGCTCTATACTGGCGAATTCCAGGTGCCAGTCATCACTGCGGGGGCCGGGATCTATGGCCGCCGAGGCATAATCATTGATTATCTCGATCACACCCGGGGTCGCGCTGACGGTTGATTCGTCCAGGAACGGATGGAAGAATTTGTGCAGTCCAGGTGATTCCAGGTCCCAGTCGACGGACAGGACACGCTTCCCGTTGCTGGCCAGTATCCAGGCCACATTGGCCAGCGCCATCGTCCGGCCGGTGCCGCCCTTGTAGGAGTAGAACGTGATGATCTGGCCCTGGCCGGTCTCACTCATCGGGCATCTCCTGGATCGTTGGGGTCGGCTCCCCTGAGCCGTGGGCGCTCGATGATGGGACCTGCGGGTGGATGGGCTGTCGCTTCTTTACGGAATCTCTTCAACATGATCATCGTCATCTCGGGCAGGATCTGGCTAAAGTCCTGGAGGGTGGGAATCCCGCTGGCGGCCATCTGGCAGCGTCTCGGCACGCTGGCGAGCTTGCGGCCCAGATGCTGCTCCAGATTGGCGCGGAGATCGTCTTTCGCTTGATGTGTCCCCGCGTCCTGGCTGTTCCAGGGAACCAGCACGCTGACCCAGGGCTCCTCCACCCTGTCCAGTTGTTTGAGCTGTTCCTGGTGATCGGCAGACAGGCTCACCCAGGGGTCTATCAGGCACAGGCTCGGCGGTACCGAATGCGCGTCACCGGCCCAATCCGTCGGGCCGTCTTCAAAGGCCCCCACCAGAGGCTTGAAGTCGAGGCACTTCTTGGCGAGTTCCTGGGCGTAGTCGGCCAGTGGCTGCGGATAATCCGGCCGGTACGGGCTCCAGTGGTACGGCGTCGCACCGTAGTAATCAGTGGCCCGGCCTGCCGGGAGGGTGGAGGTGTCGTGGGCCAGGACGGCGATCCGAAGGTCGCCGTCCGCGGTCCGTCCTGCGCTGGCCGGGCCGAAGGCGCTCGGAAGGGAATCAAAATCAGCCGTCGTCATGCCGCGGGTGGCCGTCTCGTCAGCAAAGTAAACACTCTCATCGCCAATAGCGATGATTCGCTCGGCGAGCCGGTGCACCGCGCGCTGGTAATCCGCCCGGTAATTCTGCAGCTTCATGATCCCATAGAAGCCTTCGGTGCAGTAGCGCTCGCCCAGAAAATTGTGGTCGAACTGCACGGACTGTGCGACAGGGGGCAGCCGCTCCCGCGGTAGCCGCGTCCAAAGAGCCGGCACGATGGCGTCAACCAACTGGCGGCCCCGCGCTCTGCGGGTGATCTCGCGCCGGGCGAAAGCAAACCATTCCCGTCCGCAGTTGTCACTCTCGAAGTATCTGCGGGAATACAACGGCACGAAGACCCGGGACCTCGCAAGGGCCGCATTAAGTTCCGGCGACCACTGGGTGCCTATCTTATTTTCCCGGTCCATGAACCCAGCCTCCTCGGGCCGGGCATCAGTCATTTGTAATATGGCCGAGCACAGGTCTTTGTAGAGTTTATATACCCAGCGGTCCGGATCTTCGCGGTCAGCCGGGTCCCGTTTAGGTGTGCGCGCGTAGCTCAGGAAGAAGTATGGCCTGTCGTCCCGCCCTGAAACCATCGGCGCCTTATCCCCCTATCACGCATGCCTCACCAGCCCCGCAGTGAAGCCAGAATCATTTGCCACTCCAAAGCGCCCAGGCGGAATGATGATATAAGAGATTTCTGCATGTTACCAGGGGGTACCCCGGCCGGAGGAAGGCCGCCGCGGCCCGTGGCCCGTCGCTGAGCCGGCAGACCTGCTCCTGGGGGTGGAGGGGGCTATACCGGGTGACCGCCGTCGGCGGGCCGGGCGGAGGTCCCTACCGAATAGCGCATCTCCTGGACGAACTGTGTCCCTAGCGGCGTCAGCAAGCCCGAGTCCAGCAGGGTGTCGATCGCCTCGGCCGCGCGGGCGTGCCGCTGCGCAGATCCGCCGCCCGCGTCGCCGGCCGTGACTCCGAGGGCGAACTCCCGCCGCGCGCGCGGGAAATCGGTGACGGCCAGGTGCCCGTAGGCGCCCTGCAGGAGCCCTTCGACCTGACGCTTGCCCTTCCCCCAGGGGGCGTGGAGCAGACGCTCGTCGGCCGGGTCGTAAAGGTCGTACAGGTCGAGGATCGCGCCGAGCTTCGCGTGCTGGAATTCCTGGATCAGCCGCAGGGCCAGAGCGCCCGGATCAGCCGACGGCGAGGCGGCGACGGCGCCAAATGCTTGCCGGGCCGCCCCGCCGGCCTCGCTGCTGTCCGGCCCGGCGGCCAGGGGAGTGAGGGTACTCAGACCCGCCGCCAGCGCCGGGACGTGGTCCGGATGCTCGCGCTCGATTTCCCGCCACGCGGCCCGGAATTCGCGCTGCCACCGGGCCGCCTCGGCATCAGTCAGCCGGGGTGCAGGCTCCGATGGATGGCAGTCCCGGTACGGGTCAGTATCTTCCAGAGCTATCCGGCAGCCGGGGGTGCGCAGCGTGCGCACGGGCTGCCATTCCCCGGATCGGGTGTTCCCGGGAACCGGCGCGGCGCACGGCTCGAGCGGCGCACGGCTCAGCGGCGCACGGCTCACCAGCGACGAGCGCTGCCCTGTCCAGCGTCCAGAACCCCCCGGCGACCTCGATGATGACCGCGTTGCTTATCACCCGGACGATCGCCGTCTCCGGCTCGTCCCCGGCCGGCCACGCCACATGCTCCGCGCCCAGGGCCAGGCGGCCGAGCGTGGGCAGGTGCACCGCCGCGTCGATGACCGGGACGGTGACGGCCGCTCCGGCCCCGGCCCGCACCGCGATCGCGGCGGCGATCGCACCGAGGTGGCCCAGGTCGGCGGCCAGCCGCCCGGCCTGCCCGGTCTCATCCTGGCCGGCGGGCCAGGGAGGTGCGGTCTTCAGTTCCTGGAGGCAGCGCACGGCCCAGGCGCGGATGTAAGGGTGACCGAGCGTAACGGTCGTCGCCTCTGGCTGCTCACGATCAAGGTGAGTCAGCGCCGACCAGGCGGTCCGCAGATTCTTCCTCGCCGCGGCGGGCAGGGCAGCCGTCGTGGCCCCGGCCTGGTAGACCGCGGCGAGCAGGCCCCGCACCAGGCTGCGCTGAGCCTCGATGAGTGACGTGACGGCCGCGGCATCACCGAAGCCCGCCGCCAGCGAGCGGAAGCCCTGACCGCTTATTCCGTGGGCCGGGCGCCCCGGCACGGCCGGCGTCGCGTGCGGCAGGCGGCTGCCGATGTGCGATATCAAGGCGAGCAGGTCAGCGCAGTAGACCGACGGGTTGGCGAACCCGCTGCCGTCGCGGTACCGGTGGGTGTACAGGCCCCCGCCACAGCTGCCCACCACGGGGCATTCCTGGCAGGTCGGGCACAGCCCCCCGATTCCCTGCTGGCGGGCCAGAATGCCCGGATGCCGGCCGACCACGTCGATGGCATGGTCGAAGACGTTCAACCCGGTCTCCGGGGCGCCGTCGTACGCCGCCTTCAGCGAGTCCACCTGCTCGTAGAGGCCATCGGTCTCGATGACGGCCAGGGCGGCGGGCCCCAGTCCCAGTGCCTCGCTGAAGCTCCGGCCGCCACGCAGCGTGGAGATGATCGAATCGAAGGTCCGGATCTGGACCGGGCGGCCCTGGGCAACCCAGTGATCGTAGATCGCGGTCAGCCAGTCGGCGTACTCGTGGTCCCTGGCCGGCGTCCGGGCAGGCGGATGATCCCATGTCGCGTGGGGCAGGAGAAAGTCGATTCGCGGCGGGGCCAATTCCATCAGGGACTCGTAGACCACCACGGGGTCGTTAGCGATATCTATGGTGCAGAGAAGCCCGGCGTACAATTTCCGGAAGCTGGGTCCACTCAGCAGCCCAATGGCCTGCATGACCTTGTCGTAGCTGCTCCGCCCGTCGGCGTAACGGCGATGCCGGTCATTAGCAGCCCTGTCCCCATCAATGGAGATGCCAACCTTGACCCCTTGCTCAGCGAAGAGCCTGCAGAAACCTTCGTCAAGCAAGACACCGTTGGTATGGATTCTCAGGTCGAGCTCGCAGAGACCGCGCAGTGCCGTCTGGAGTTCCGTGACCACCCGCCGCAGCCGGGCGCGGCCGGCGAGCAGCGGCTCACCGCCGTGGAGGACCACCTGCACCTCAGGCAGCGCATGAGATCGCGCATGTTCAGCGATCCGCCGCGCGGCCTGCGCGATCACCTCGTCCGCGATGACCATCGGCCGTCCGTGCCAACTCTGGTCGGCGGCTTCGTACACGTAGCAGTGATCGCAGGCGAGATCACACCGGCTCGCCACCTTGATCACGAACTGGTTAAGCGGAACGGGCGGCCTGCTCATGCCAGGCCCAGAGACTCAGATCGCGGACTGAAACGCCGCACTGGCCGCAGGCACCGAAGCGCCCTGCAGCCCGGGCGCAGCCCGGCCAACCACCTCGCAGGCCACCATCCCCAGGCCCGGCATGTCCGCCAGCGGCACATCCCGCAGATCGGCTACCTCGGACACGACCATCATTTTGGGGTCATCGGTGACCTGCATAGCTCCGCCAACCAATCTAGGCCCACCCGGGCTCTGTCGTAACGCTGGGGCTCTTCTGCTGATTTTCCGCGCACAGGTACCAGCCAAACTAACTCTCCGTAACGGAGTTTTCGGTTCGCGGAGACGGGACCGAATGTGTTGTTTTGGCTCAGTCTCAGGGTACCGGCCAACCTCTCCCCACCTAAGACAGGAGAACCCGCACCTAAGCCAGGGAGAACGTTAACACGCAGGCGTCGCGGCTTCCGAGGGTTCAAACCTGATCGCCGGTAAAATCTGCGCCACGATCTGCCGGCGGTGGCCTGCCAGGCCATGACCTGCGCCGATTGCGGCCAGGGTGGTCAGCGGACCCGGGCTGGCGCTCCGCAGGATGGCGTCATCTCCGGCCTCATGTCGTCGCGGCTGACCGTACGTGCGCCCCGGCCCGTACGTCCGCACCGGCCCGGTCTCACCCTGTGACGGCACCGACTCCTGCGAGCCTCCCAATGCCTGGCCTCCCGCGGAGGTCGCCAATCCGGCTGACGACCGCGGCGATGCCCTGATCGTGAAATGAACTCAGAGACCCGGACCTGCGAAGCCCAGCACGAAGGCAAGTATCTATCGGCCAGGAAAGTGTCTTCATTCCCGGGGCTCTCGTGGACGGGCATAGCCCGGCCAGCCGTTTATGGCTGGCCTAGGCGATCGCGCCGTTCTGTGTCAATCTGGGACGATACGCCAGCTTGACCATTTAATCCGGTGCGCCATGAGTTACGGCTGTTGTCACGGGTGCGGGTGGGGGTCACCGTAATAACGACACGGCGGGCCAGGATCCGCCCGACCCGGCGGGCCACGTGGGTGGTGCCGGCTCTCCTCGGCGGTGTTGTGACGGGGTACCTCGCCTGGGGAGCGTGGGTTTCCGCCGCCGACCGGCCGTGGCTCACTCAGACCCAGGCCTGGTGGCGGGTCTGCCTCCGCCCCGGGAACTTCGCGGCGCCCTTAGTCTTCGCGGCGCTGTGGCTGGTGGCCCTGCTGTGCTACTGGTATCCGCGGCGGCTGATGCCGCAGGCCGTCGGCATCACCACGGTCGTGACCATGGTGCTGATCGGAGGCGTGCTCACCACCGCCTCACTGGCCCCGTGCCGGGGTGGCCAGACGCCTGGCGCGGTGGCGGGCTGGGTGCTCGACCTGTATGTGGGCAACCCGCCGTCTTTCCCGCTGGGTGCCTGCACCACGCCACCGGCGCTGGCCTACCAGCTCGGCGGCCCCGTCTGCCTGGCAGCGACGCTGACCGGGGCCCTGACCGTGGCGGCGGTCCTGTGGCGCCAGCCGGTTGACCGGATGCGGGCCCGGATGGTCCGCGACGCGACCATCCTCACCGGGCTGGACACCATGACGCTTCCCCTGCTGCAGCGGCTGGCGCAGACCTTCCGGCCCGCGAGCATCGTGGTGATCGAGCCCGACGCCACCCATCCGCTGCTGGACGAGGCGCGCGCCACCGGGGCCCGCGTCATGATCGGCCAGCCGTCCTCCCCGCGGGTGCTCTTGCCGGTCATCGCGGGCAACCGCGGCTGCGCGCTACGGCGCTTGTATGCACTGCGGGGCGACGTTGCGGAGAATGAAGCGGTACTCGCCGCGGCCAGGACCGTCCTGCGCCGCTATCAGCCCGATCCGGACCGCCAGCCGCACCTGGTCGCCCGGATCGACGATCCCCGGCACGCTGATCACTGGCGGGGCTGGCACATCGGCCGGTCCAGCCGCTGGTTCCAGGATGCCCTCAGCGCCCACGAATCGACCGCCTCCAGCCTGCTGGACCAGGTCTTCCGCACCGGGGAAGGCAGCTGCTGCTGTGCGGGGACAGCACCCTGGCCCTGGCCATCCTCCGGGAACTGGCCCGGCGGGCCTGGGAGCGGCAGGAACTCGCCGAAGCCGCGGGCCGGGCCAACGGCGAAGCTGCCCCCCTGCCGGTCCAGCACGTGCTGCTGCTGGACCAGCGGGCCGAGGACCTGCGCCGCGAGTACCTCGCGACCTCGCCGCCGTCCGTGGTGCGCGCGCTGTGTGACGTGCGGACCGAACCGCGGCCCTGGATGGACGGGCTGCTCGCCATGCTGGACGCGATGCCGGCGGCGGCCGCGGCCGGGACCACCGTGGTCGTGGCGGATACGCTGAGCGAGCGCGGCATGCACGAAGCGGGGCGGGTGGCCCGGCTCCACCCGGGTATCCCCGTGTTCGTGCAGACCTCCGAGGGCGCAGGCACGAGCGGCGCGATCTTCGACCTGCTGCATCCCTTCCAGCGGACGCTCCTCGTAGACGGGCAGCTGCCCGAGGACACGTGGACCAGGGTCGCCCGCCACTGGCACGAGTGTTACCGGCTCAGCCATCCACCGGTCCCCGGGAACCCCAGGACGCTGACCGGCCGGCCCTGGGCTGGCCTGCGACGACTTCATCCGGCAGGACAACATCCTGCAGATCCGCAGCATCATGGCCGCGGTCGTGGCCCGCGGCCGGCGCTGGGTCCCCGGCCGGGCCGTCGCGCCGGGCAGCTTCATCGAACTCAACGATCACGACCTGGAAGCGGTCGCGCGGGCCGAGCACACCCGCTGGTACCGGGGGCGCCTGGGCAGGCTGGTCGGCGGGGAGCCATCCGGATGGCCCGAGCGCCGCGACCCCGGCCGCGGCCGGGAACGCGCTCGTGAACAGCCGGGTGGTCCCGTGGAGCGACCTTCCCCCGGCCGGGCGCGGCCAGGCCATCGACTACCTGCGGTCACAGCTCGCGCAGCTCGAGGACGTGGGTTTCATGGCGATCGTCCCGCCGGGCGGCCCCGCCGGGGCGGCCGACTTCCGGCGCACCGGAACGGTGCGGGCGAGGCGCCTGCATACGCCGGCGCCCATGGACCCGGCGGTCCGGTGACGAACTGCACGGCAATGCCGGTGACTGGCGGGTGATCGACGACGCCGGCGACGAGCGGACCGTGCGCGACCCGGCCTTCCGTGACAGCCACACGTTGCTGGGCGGTGACGCCTGGCTGCGGACCGGCACGTTCCGCGCCTGGCGGGTCAGCGAGACCCTGGTCCTGCGGACACTGGAAGGACAGGCGGTCGCCCAGCCCGGGGACTGGGTGGTGGAAGGCAGCCGGGGAGAACGCTGGCCGGTCACCGACGAGCAGTTCCGGCGCACGTACACGCAGCGCCGGCCCGGACGCCTGATCTGGCCGCGGGCCAGGCCGGGTCAGGCGGCCAGCGGCCGGCCCGTCTCCAGCAGCGTCTTCAGGTCGCTCAGGATCCAGGCCCAGCCGCCGCTGATCACCGGGTGAGCGCCAGCCATCATGGCCGCGGTCAGGGGTGCGCCCGCCAGGTCGTGGCTAAGCGTCAGCGTGCTCACCCCACCGTAGCCTTCGTCGACCTCCCAGCTCAGCCGGGTGGCTGCCTCGGCCCGGGTACCGGCGTCGAACAGAACGTGCCAGGTCTGCACGAGCCGCCGCGGCCGATCGGCCTCGAGGACCTCGCCGTCGAAGACCACGCCGTCAATGCCGCGCAACTTCATGCTCACGCTGGCGAAGGCCCGGTACGCGCCACCCGGCCGCATCTCGTACTGCGCCGGGGCCCGGTAGCCGTACAGCTGGGTCCAGCCCGGCCGGGTCAGCGCGTCCCAGATCTCCAGGGGCGTGGCCCGGATGAAGAGGCGGTGGGTCTGGGTCGTGCGGCTCTGCACGGGGAGGGTCTGCCCGGTGCGGGATCGCACGGGGAGCAGGTCCTCGGTCGTGGCGGTCATGTCCTCTCCTCTGCTCGGCGCCGCGGGACGCCAGCCAACTGGGGCCAGGCTTCGCGGCGGGTGGGCCGCCCTGATCCGCACCCCGGGAGGTGTCGGATCAGGGCGACGGGACCAGGTAATCCCGGCCCGGTGCAGGGGTTGTGCCGCTGATGTGGTGACGGGGTGAAGAACCGCCGAGCACCGGCCGAGGGTCAGGCCCGGGGGCGTCAGGCCGGTGGGCCGGCGGCGGGCAGGGTGAGCGTCATCTCGGTCCCGCGGCCAGGCTCGCTGCCGGCGGTCAGCTGGCCGCCGTGGGCCCGGGCGAGCTCGGCGGCCACCGCGAGGCCGATGCCGCTGCCGGAGACCTGGGCCGCCTGCCGGCCGCGCCAGAACCGCTCGAAGATGTGCGGCAGTTCGTCCGCGGCGATCCCCGTGCCGGTGTCGGTGACCCGGAGCAGGGCGGCCGGGCCTGTTGTCTGCGACTGGATGGTCACCCGGCCGCCGGCCCGGGTGAACTTCAGCGCGTTGGTGAGCAGGTTCGTGACCACCTGATGCAGCCAGCGCGGGTCGGCCATGACCCAGGCCGGCGTGAGCTGCCGCTCGACGGTCAGCCCGGCCGCCTCGAACCGCCCGGCCAGGCTGTCCGCGGCGGCCACGGCCACCTCGGCCAGGTCGCACCGGCGCAGCGAAAGCCGCAGGGTGGCCGCGTCGGCCGCCGCAAGGGTCTGCAGGTCGTCCACCATGCGCGCCAGCCGGAGTACCTCATCGCGCAGTGAGGTCAGCTGGTCCGGGGTGGCCTCGACCACACCGTCCAGCAGGGCCTCGTGGCCGGCCTGAAGGATCGCGACCGGGGTGCGCAGCTCGTGGGCCACGTCGGCAACCAGGTCACGGCGGAGCTGCTCCTGCCGGTCCAGGGTGTCCGCCATCTGGTCGAACGCGGTGGCGAGTTCGCGCAGCTCGCCCGGCGCCGCGACCGGGCCGACCCGGGCGGCCCGGTCGCCGCCGCCCATGGCCCGGGTCACGGTGATGATCCGCTCCACCGGGCGGGTGATCCGCCGGGCTACGGCCAGGCCCGTCACCAGGGCGAGCAACGCGGCCAGTCCGGCCGACCCGGCGATGGCCCGCAACAGCGCGCTGCGCAGGGTGTGCTCCGCACCGCCCAGCCCCGATCCGCTGAACCGCACCACGACCGTCCCGGCCCGCCGGCCATGGACCACGACCGGCGAGCTGAGCTGGGCGCCGGGGTGCCCGGCGAACCCGGGCGAGGACGCCACGGGCCGGCCCGCCGCATCCCGGATCTGGACGTCCGCGCCGGTCCGCGCGGTCAGGCCGAGCACCGGGGCCAGGTCCGCGGCGGCCCAGCTCTTGTTCTGGTCCCAGGCCGCGCCCGCGGCCACCGCGGCCGCGCGGCCAGATCAGCCCGCTCGCGTCCGGCCAGGGCCGAGACGTCCGCGCTGGAGAACACCGCGGTCAGGCCGGCGACCAGGGCGATCGCCACCAGCGCCACCCCGAGGAACGCCAGCGCCAGGCGCAGGCCGATGGTCCCGCTGGCCGGGCCGTGGGGGCCAGGGTCAGCCATCGCGGGGCAGGCCGAGCCGGTAACCGCCGCCGAGCACGGTCTGGACGATCCGGGGATGGCCCGGATCCTCCTCCAGCTTGCGGCGCAGGTTCTTCACGTGCGAGTCGACGGTGCGCTCGTACCCCTCGAACTCATAGCCGCGTACCCGGTTGATCAGCTCGAACCGGGAGTACACCCGGCCCGGGACGGTGGCCAGCGCCACCAGCACGCCCCACTCGGTCGGGGTCAGGCCAGTGACGGCGCCCCGCACCGTGACATGGCGCTGCGGCTCGTCGATGACCAGCTCACCGTGGCCGTAACTGGCCACGACCCTGCGCGGCGACCGGGCCGCCGCGGCGCAGCACCGCCTGGACCCGCAGCACCAGTTCCCGTGGGCTGAACGGCTTGGTCACGTAGTCGTCGGCGCCGAGTTCCAGGCCGCGCGATCCGGTCATCCTCGGTGGCTTTCGCCGTCAGCATCAGGATCGGCGTGGCCGCGGCGGCGCGGATCTCACGCGCGACCGTCTCACCCGGATACGTCGGGCAGGCCGAGGTCGAGGACCACGATGTCGGGCGCCGCCGATGCCGCCAGGGTGATGGCCTCCGCGCCCGACTCGGTTGACAACACGGTGAACCCGGCCCGCTCCAGGTACGACCGGACGAGATCCCGAAGCTTGCGCTCGTCCTCCACGAGAAGCACCGTCGCCGCCATCGCCGCTCACCCGCCTCTCTCGCGCGCGGCCCGGGGCTCCCGGCCGATCACCGGCCGCGCCGCGCCGCCGTGCTCCCATGATCTCGCAGCAGCAGACCAGGTACCCAGGAGACCGGGCTGGGACGCACCGGTGGGTGGCCCTCCACACGGTCGCCACAACAGCTCCACCTGCCCGGCACGGCCGCCGGCTGCACTGAGGGTATGACCGGCAATGACCTGATCGTGATCGCGCCGTGGATCGTCTTCGGCGCGGCGCTGGCCGTCGTGCTGGCCCGGGTGCTGGCTTCGCGGCACCGCGGAGGCCGCTGGTGATCGACCTGGCCCAGCTGGACATCAGCTCCCCGGTTTCCTATCTCATCGCGGTCCTCGTGCCTGCGTTCGACGCGCTGATCCCGGTCCTGCCGAGTGAGACTGCCGTCATCGCGCTGGGCGTCACGACCGCGGGCCGCGCTGACCCGCGGATCGCGGTGCTGGTCGCACTGGCTGCGCTGGGCGCGTTCCTCGGCGACAACGCCGCCTATCTGGTGGGGCGGCGTTTCGGGCCCGCCGTCAGCCGGTGGATTTTCGCGGGCGAGCGGGGAGCACGCCGGCGCACGTGGGCGCAGGACTCCCTGGCGCAGTACGGGACCCGGATCATCGTGGCCTGCCGGTTCATCCCAGGCGGCCGGACCGCCGTGACCCTGACCTGCGGTCTCATCGGTTATCCACGGCGCAGCTTCCTGCTCGGCACCGGCCTGGCCGGAGTCCTGTGGGCGAGTTACGCGTTCTTCATCGGCCGGCTCGGCGGCCAGGCCTTCGAGGGCCGTCCCTGGGCGGGGCTGCTGGTCGGCCTGGGGCTCACCGTGGTGGTCAGCGGCGTGATCGAGGCGGTCCGCCGGCTCCGCAGGCGGACCCGCGCCCGGCGCGCCGCCCCCATGATCCCCAGCGACATCGGTGGGCCTGCCACAAGGCCAGAACAGCCTCGTGGCCCCACCGGCGCGGCGCGCCCGGCGGCGCCCAGTCCCGGGCCGCCCGGCACCCGGACCGTCCCCGTGCCTGGCACCCGGACCGCCCCCGCGGCCGGTTCCCGGGCTGGTGCCCGCGGCCGGGCGGGTGCCGCCTGGTCCGGTCAGCCGGGGGCTGACCGGACGGGCTGGCGGCGTCCGGAGCGTACTTGCCGCGGCCCGATCCGGCTTTGTCGGTCAGCAGGAGGACCGCCTGGGCGGCCGCGATGAGTCCGGAGTCCCCGCCGGCCCCCTCCGCTTCCAGCGCCTTGGCCAGCGGGCGGCCCCACCTGACGGGGTCTTCCGCGTACTGCCTGAGCACCATGGCGCCGTTCGGGCGGCCGCGGAGCCGATGCCCGGCCAGCGTGACCAGCTCGCCGTCGGCGTCCCGTAACTCGGCCGGCGCACCGGCCCGGCGCAGGGCCCGGGCACCGGCGGACAGCGCGGTCACGATGAGCGTGATTGAGTCCATCCTGCTCCCCGGTCGGCGGTATCCCGGCCAGTATGTCCCACGGCCGGGGGATCCGGGTCAGGTTGATCCAGGGCGGTACCCGGGCCGGGCAGTTCTGTCCGGCCCGGCGGAGGCAGCGGGCCGCCGGCGCCCGGGCCCGCCCCGCGCACGTTGGCCGGGTCGGGCAGCGGCGCAGTGCTGACCCGGGGCAGCGTGACGATGGCCGGGTCGCATTCCACGGACGTGAGCACCGGGCCGCCAGGACCCCGGGTGATCAGCAGCAGAGCCTGGTCGGGCAGGTTCTGCAGGACCGCGGGCTCGACCGCGTACTCGTAGACCCGCTGGCGGGCCGCGGCGTTGCTCCAGTTGGTGCTCTCGGCCCAGGACCGGGCGGTGGACCAGTTCCGGGACACCGACCGGCTGCGGGCGTGGCGCCGGGAGTCATCGCGGCCGGTGTTCCGCAGGCCGGGTCGCTGGAGGCCGCCCGTCCAGCCGGTGCGGCCGCCGATATGGATGGTGTCGGTGACGGCCTGGCCCTCGGTCTCGGTGATCGTGTGCGTGTCGCTGCCCCCGAGCGAGGCGGTGACGTTCGAGAGCACGAACCGGTGCTGCCTGCCGATGAAGGCCGCGGCCTGCTCCGCCTCGCCGTGGTGGCCCAGCCGCATGAACGCCGCGGCGCCGCCGCCGAGCATGCCCAGCCCGGTGTCGCGCAGATGGCGGAACAGGAGCGTCAGCGGCACACCGCGCCGCTCGCAGGCCCCGGCCAGCCGCTCCAGGTGCGGGCGGCTGATCTCGTCGGCGCCCACGATGATGACCGCCGGGGCCGGGTCGTTGCTGCCGGTCACCTGGACGGTCAGCCACTGGACCGCGAGCGCGGCCAGGACCTCGGCGCGGGCGCTCCGGGCAGCCGGTTCCAGGGCCAGGCAGGTGTAATAGGCCGGCGGCTCAGCGGCCGCCGGAGGCTGGCCGGGCTGCTCCGCGTGCTGGGCCAGCGCGGTCAGGAAGGCCTCGATCCGCACTAAATTCGGCTCGATCTGCCGCCGGTATTCCGCCGGGAACAGCTCCGCCGAGATGAGCGCCTGCTCCGCCGGGCTGAGCACGGCCGGGCGGTCGGCGTGGCCGAGCGCCACCCGGACCGCCGCGGCCAGCCGGCCGGGCGTGACGTCACCGCCGAGCGCGCCGTGCAACTGCTCCAGGACCCGGGTGTCCACGGCCCGCTCGGCGCGGGCCGCGCCGGCCGTTCCGCCGGCGTGCACCGCTTCGGCCAGGGCGTCCGCGAACTGGGCCGCGGACAGCCCGGCCAGCACGCCGGAGGCGCCCAGCTGGGTGGGCAGCAGCCACACCGCGGCCGGGACTCCCGCGGCGCGGGCCGTGTCGGTGAGCTCCTGGCAGATCACCTCGCCGGTCAGGTCGACGGTCAGCACCGGCTGGCTGGCCAGCAGCGAGGTGCCGTGCGTGGTGAGCAGGGCCTGCCAGCCGCGCAGGCTGCCGCCGAACACGTCGGTCCGCAGCGTGCTGGGGGGCAGCTCGGCGCTGCCCCATTCGTCGGCATGCTCCAGCCGGTCCAGCTCGGCCCGCTGCCAGGCCGCCTCGCGCTGCCGCCAGGCCACGTCCGCCCGCTGGTGGTCGTCGGGGACCCGGGTCACCGCGGCGGCGGCCTGGCGCGCCTTCCGCCAGCGCAGGAAGGTGAGCGTCATGCCCGGGCCGCAGATGACCAGGGCGATCAGGTCGCCGACGACCGGCGGCCCGCTGCCGCTGATGTTCGCCGGCGCAGCCGTTCGCCAGCAGGATCACGACGAACAGCAGGGTGCTGGGGATGCCCAGGAACTTGCGGATCTTCCGGTACGCCTGCTCGGCCGACTCGGCCTGCTGCACCGCGGCGGCCCGCATCGCCTGGAGGTCGGGCCTCGGCTCGGCAAACGGCGCGGCGAGCTGGCGGCGATCGCGGAACACCCAGCCCAGCCGGGGCCCGGGGGTGAACAGGCTGGCGCGCCGGTCCGCCATGTCCGCGACCGGTGCTGGCTGAATGCTCATGCCGCGATCACTCCCCTGGGCCTGGCGGCTCCGGCCGGGCTGAACGCGGAGCCGCGCGCCCCTGGTAGGCAAGTCGCGATGCTACCAAATACTGGCTGACCGCTTCTTTTCCCACGCGGTGGGAGACTTGTCAGTGTTCCCGGCAGTACCACGGCTTCCGGGCAGACCGGCAGATAAGCCACGGCCCACCGGCCGACACCGTTTCGGCGACGCGCTGGATGGAGTGATCATGGGACTGGACTGGGGCGGCGCTCAGGCCGGGCCGGGCGCCCGATGACCACCCTGGCCGAGTCATTCGACCGGATCACCGTGGCCGACCTGCGCCGCCGGGGCGGCCTCAAGTGGACTACGCGGCCCGGACGTGCTCGGGGCGTTCGTCGCCGAGATGGACTTCGGCACCGCCCCCGCGGTGGAGGAGGCGCTCCGCGAGGTGATCGCGCGGCAGGACTTCGGGTACCTCCCCCCGTCCGCGGCGCGCCAGATGGCCGAAGCCTGCGCAGCGTGGCTCGCGGACCAGCACGGGTGGGCCGTGGACCCGGACCGGATCCGCCCGCTGCCGGACGTCATCAAGGGTCTCGAGGCCGCGATCACCCTCTTTTCCCGCCCAGGCAGCCCGGTGATCCTGCCCACCCCCGCCTACATGCCGTTCCTGTCCGTGCCGCCGCTGCTGGGCCGGGAGATCATCCAGGTGCCGATGACCACGGCCGGCGGACAGGCCGTCCTCGACACCGGCGGCATCGACGCGGCCTTCCGCGCGGGCGGCCATCTGCTCATCCTGTGCAACCCCTGCAACCCGGTGGGCCGGGTGTACACCCGGGCCGAGCTGGCCGGGGTCAGCGAGGTCGTGGAGCGGCACGGCGGCCGCGTGTTCGCCGACGAGATCCACGCGCCGCTCACCTACCCGGGGCACGCGCACGTTCCCTACGCCTCGCTCAGCGAGGTCACGGCCGGGCACACCCTCACCTCGACCTCGGCCTCCAAGGGCTGGAACCTGCCTGGCCTCAAGTGCGCCCAGCTCATCCTGAGCAACGAAGCGGACCGGGAGGTCTGGGCGAAGTCGGGAGGGCTCATCGAGCACGGCGCGAGCACGCCCGGCGTGCACGCCAACATCGCGGCGTTCACCGCGGGCCGGGACTGGCTCACCGAGGTGGTGGACTACCTGGACGGGAGCCGGATGATGCTCGGCAATCTGCTCGCCGAGTTCCTGCCCGGCGTGCGGTACCAGACACCGGAGGGCACCTACCTGGCCTGGCTGGACTGCCGCGATCTGGGGCTGGGCGACAACCCTAGGCGAGTTCTTCCTGGACAAGGCCTGGGTGCTGGTCAACGACGGGCCCGCGTTCGGCGAGGCGGGTGCCGGGCACGTGCGGCTCAACTTCGCCACCCCCCGCCCGGTGCTGATCCAGATCATCAGCGAGCTGGCCCGGGCGGTGGCCATCCGCTGACCGGGCCGCCGGCCCAGGACACCCCGGCCCGCTGCAGCGGGGTGAGAAGGAGCCGCGGGGACTTTCGCTACGCCACGTGACGTAGAGAGTCTGCTGGGTCACCTCTTTTCCCCTAACGAATCTCACCGGGCTGGTCACCGTGGCCGGCTGATCGGCGGAGGGGACACTAGCCTCATGAGCCGCTCGCCGGGGGAGAACGCCATGCAGATCGACCGGCTGGATCACCTCGTCCTCACCGTGGCCAGCATCGAGGTGACCGTCGATTTCTACACCCGGGTCCTGGGCATGCAGGCGGTCACCTTCGGAGCCGGGCGCACCGCCCTGGCCTTCGGGACCAGCAAGATCAACCTCCACCAGGCCGGGCGGGAGTTCGAGCCCAAGGCGCGGCGGCCGACGCCGGGCAGCGCGGACCTCTGCCTCATCGTCAGCGAGGACATCCCCGCCGTGCTGGCCGGGCTGGCCGCCGCGGGGGTGGCGGCCGAGGAGGGCCCGGTCGAGCGGACCGGCGCGCTCGGCACCGATGATCAGCTGCTACCTGCGCGACCCGGACCAGAACCTGATCGAGCTCAGCCACTACCCCGGGCCGGATGGGCCGGGATAACGGTCCGGCTAACCGGTCGCGCAATTCCGTGAAGCACGACGACAATTAGTGCTTGAATGACACAAGATAGGGCGCCTACGGTAGCGTCCGGTCGGGTAGTGACGGGATTCCGCGGCACGGGATCGATCCAGGAGTGACCAGATGGGCATATCCAGCTCGGCGGCCCCCCAGCAGCCACACGCCAGCGCCGGACGATCCGGTTCAGCTTCGCCACCACCGTCGCCGTCCCGGCCACCTGCATGATCTTGCTCTGGGCGCTGGCCGCGGCCGCGGTGCTGGGCAGTTCGCTGAATGGGCACCGCTTCTGGTCGCCGGACCACCGCAAAGTCATCGAATTAACGATCCTGGTCGGCGCGGGCCTCCTAATTGCCCTGATATGCGTCATTCTGATGGGCCGCTTCTCCGCCAGGCTCTCCCGCGATATCGCCGGGCTGGCGGCCACGACCCGCCGCATCGCGGATGAGCAGCTTCCTCAGCTGCTGGAACGGCTGCGCAGCGGGGACACTGGCACCCCGTCCAGCGGGCCCGGGATTTCGCAGTCCCCGCCGGAGCCAAAGAACGCGGAGATCGCCCAGGCCCTCGCGGCGGTGGCCAGCCTGGAACAGACCGCTGCCGGGGCGGCGGCTGGGGAGGCCGGGCTGCGCAACGGCCTCCGCGCAGGTCTTCGTCAGCCTGGCCCGGCGGAACCAGTCGCTGCTGCAACGGCAACTGCGGCTGATCGACGCGCTGGAGCAGAAGGCGTCCGACTCCGCGGCGCTGGCCGACCTCTTCGCGCTCGATCACCTCACCACCCGGATGCGGCGTCACGCGGAAAGCCTGGCCATCCTGTCCGGGGCGGCGCCCGGCCGGTCCTGGACCGAGCCGGTGCCGGTCATCGACGTCATCCGGGCGGCCATGGCGGAGGTCGAGGACTACCGCCGGGTCACGGTGCTCACCACGTCCGAGGACGCGGTGGCCGCCCCGGCCGTCGCCGACATGATCCACCTGCTGGCCGAGCTGATCGAGAACGCGACCATGTTCTCCCCGTCGGGCACCCGGGTCGAGGTCCGGGCGGAACGCGTGGCCAACGGATTCGCCGTCGAGATCGACGACCGCGGGCTGGGCATCGAGCCCGCCCAGCTCGCCGAGATCAATCAGCAGCTCGCCCAGCCGCCGGACTTCGACCTCGCCAACGCCGACCGGCTCGGCCTGTTCGTCGGCGCGAAGCTGGCCGCCCGGCATGGTGTCCGGGTCTCGCTGCGCCAGTCCCCGTACGGCGGCACGACCGCGATCGTGCTGATGCCCAACAGCATCGTCGTGCTCGTGTCCGCCTCCGCGCTGCCGGACAGCCGGCACGCTGCCCGCGGCGCGCCGGGTCACCGGACGTCGCCCCCGCGCTCGACCTCGGCCCGGCAGCGGCGCTCGCGCTGACCGCCAGGCGCGCAGTCCCGCCGCCGCTGCCGGGCACGGCCCAGCCAGGAAGCAATGCGCTGCCCGGAAGCCCGGCCCGGCCAGGAAGCAACGGGGCGGCGGGGCCCACTGTCCCACCGGGAAGTAACGGGCTGGCGGCCGGCAACGGGTCCGCGGCAGGCACCGGGCTGCGTGACCGGCACCGGGTCGCAGGCCGGCACCGGGCTGGCGACCGGCACCGGGTCGGCGGGCCGGGCCGGGCTGACGGCCGGCACCGGGTCGCCGGCCGGCACCGGGTCGGCGGCACCCGGCCGCGGGCTGCCCCACCGCACCCGGCAGGCGAGCCTGTCCCCGCATCTGCGGGACAGCCTCGCTGACGGCCGGCCGGGGCGGGGCGCGGCGGCCCCGTCCGACGGCCGCACTCCGGAGCAGGCCCGCGACCTCGCGGCGTCCCTGCAGACGGGCTGGCGACGCGGCCGCCAGGACGATTCCCCTGAGCCGCCGGACGCCGCTGCCGCGCCGCTGCCGCGCCGCACGGGGTCCCCGCTCCGGACAGCGAGGAGACGTGATGGAGGAGCAGGAGGCGGCCGGGTCCGGCCAGGACCTGAGCTGGCTGCTCGACGACCTGGCCAGCCGGGTGGAAGACTTCCGGAAGGCCGTGATCCTGTCCCGGGACGGGCTGGCCATCGCGTCCTCCACCGGCCTGCGGCCGGATGAGGCGGAGCGGCTGTCGGCGCTCGCGGCCGGGGTGCAGAGCCTGGCCAGCGGCGCGGGCCAGCACTTCGGTGTCGGCCAGGTGCGCCAGACCATCATCGAGCTGGAGCAGGCCCTGCTTTTCGTCACCGCCGCCGGTCACGGCAGCTGCCTGGCGGTCCTGTGCCCGGCGAACGCCGACGCCGGCCTGGTCGCCTACGAGATGGCGATGCTGGCCAAACGGGCCGGGCCCCACCTGGCCGCCCGGCCCCGGTTTCCGGCACGCCAGATTACGGTGGACTGAGCCACGATGGGTGCGGGCGGCAAGTGGGTCGACCGGGACTCGGACCCAGTCGTGCGGCCCTACGCGCTGACTGGCGGGCGTACCGAGCCGGCTGGCGGCGGGGTGCTGGACCTGATCGCGATCATCGTGGATTCCGGCCGGCCAGCTGAGCCCGCCGACCAGCTTGTGCTCAGTCCTGAGCACCGCCGGATCCTGAAACTGTGCCAGCGGCCGGCCACCGTCGCCGACGTCGCCTCCGATACGGGGCTGCCGGTCGGCGTGATCCGGGTGCTTCTCGCCGACCTCATCCAGCAGCGCCGGATCAAGGTGCTGCCCGCCCGCCCGGCCGGCCAGAAGCCCAGCGCTCAGCTGCTGAGGGAGGTGCTGCATGGACTCCGGGCTCTCTGAGAGCGGCGCCGAGGCCTCCCTCGCCGCTTTCAAGATCCTCATTGCGGGCGGCTTCGGTGTCGGCAAGACCACGCTCGTGAGTGCGATCAGCGAGGTCCGGCCGCTGCGCACCGAAGAAGCCCTCAGCAGCGTGAGCCATGACGACCTGCAGGGTGTGGAGACCAAGACCACGACCACCGTGGCCATGGACTTCGGCCGGATCACCTTCGGTGGCCGCCGGGTGCTCTATCTCTTCGGCGCGCCCGGCCAGGAGCGCTTCTGGTTCATGTGGGACGACCTGTCCTACGGGGCGCTCGGGGCCGTGGTGCTGGCGGACACCCGCCGGCTGGCTGACTGCTTCGCGTCGGTCGATTACTTCGAGAAGCGGGGGCTGCCGTTCGTGGTGGCCATCAACTGCTTCGACGGCGCGCAGCGCTACGATCCCGCTGAGGTCTGCGCCGCGCTGGACCTGGGCTCCCGGGTCCCGGTGCTGCTGTGCGACGCCCGCCAGCCGGAATCGGTCAAGAACGTCTTGATCACCCTGGTGGAGCACATCCTGGCCAGCGGGCCTGATGAAACCGACGGGGCCCGGCCAGCGGCTGCAGCCCCGCCGCTGGTGTAGGCGTTGCGGGCGGCAGTGATATCACAGATGATCGCGTCTAGCGGCCGGCCGGCCGCGGAGCAGGGGTAGCGGGTTGATCAGCCAGGTACCGGCCGGCGGGCCGGTGGAATCGCCGGGCGGCCAGGGACAGTGGCCGGTTCGCGCGGGCGTGGTGCCCCCGCTCGCGGACGGGTTCAGCACCAGGCCGGAGAGCGCACCCCGGCTCGGCGCCGCCCTGGTCCCGGGCACCGCGGTCGTCCTGGTGCCGGGCCGTGACGGCGGGACGAGATCGCGGGACTGGCCAGGATCGTGCGGCAAGACCCAGCTCGCGGCGTTCTTCGCCGAGTCACTCTGGCGGGCCCGTGAGGTAGACCTGCTGGTCTGGGTGGCCGCCACCAGCCGGGCGCGGATGCTGGCCGTGTACGCGGAGGCCGCGGTGGCCGCGCTCGGGACCGATCCCAGCGCCGACGCCGAGGCCATCGCCATGCGCTTCGTCAGCTGGCTCGGCGAGACCAGGCGGCGCTGGCTGGTGGTCCTCGATGACCTGTCCGGCACCGCGGACCTGACCGGGCTGTGGCCGGCTGGTCCGGCCGGCCAGGTGCTGATCACAGCGGCCAGCCCCGCGGTCCTGCCCGGGGGGCACCGGGCCCTGGTCCTCCCGGTGGGGACGTTCAGTTCCCGCGAGGCGCTGAGCTACCTGATGGGCCGCCTGACCGCCGACCCGGATCAGCGGCTGGGGGCGATCGACCTGGTCGAGGACCTCGGCTGCGAGCCCATGGCGCTCGCCCAGGCCAGCGGGGTCATCGCCACATCCTCACTGTCCTGCCGGGATTACCAGGGCTACTTCACGGCCCGCCGGGACGAGCTGGCCACCACCGCCGGAAGCAAGCCGCCCGCCGCCGCGGTCAGTTGGCTGTTCTCCGTCGAGCAGGCCGATCGCCTGGCTCCCGGGGGCGCGGCCCAGCCGGTGCTGGCCCTGGCGGCCCTGCTGGACGGCCACGGGATGCCCGCCACCGTGTTCAGCTCGCCCGCCGCCGGCGCGTACCTCGCCTCGGACGGCACTCCCGCCGCGGCCGCCCGCGAACTGGCCTGGAACACGCTGCCCATCCTGGAGCGGACGGCGCTGCTCGCCCTCGACCGGTCAGCGTCCCCGCCGACGGTGCGGATGAGCCCGGTGATCCAGGCGGCCATCCGGACGGTCATGCCGGACGCCATGCGCGACCGGGCCGTGCTGGCCGCGGCCGACGCGCTGGTCGAGGTGTGGCCGCCCGCCGAGCCGCCCTGGCTGGGCGCGATGCTCCGGTCCTGCACCGCCAGCCTGCAGCAGCACGCCGGGAACCTGCTGCTGGGCGACGGCTGCCACCCGCTGCTCATGCGCGCCGGCCACAGCCTGGACCGGGCCCGGCTGACTGGGTCGGCCGTCGGGTACTGGCGCGAGCTCGCCGCGGCCAGCGAGGCGACTCTTGGGCCTGGCCACCCGGATACCAAGGTGATCGATCAGCGGCTGGCGGACGCATACCTGGCGGCCGGGCAATCCGCCGAGGCCGTGTCCTGGTTCCAGCGGGTGCTGGCTGACCGGGTCGCGGGGCTGGGGCCCGACCATCCCGGCACCGTCGCGGCCCGGCGGGACCTCGGGCACGCGCTGATCGCCGCCGACCTGCCCGGCGAGGCGGTCACCGTGCTGAGCGGCGCGGTGGGCGACTACGACCGGATCCGGGTCCGGACCATCCCGACACGATCAGTGCCCGGGAGGAACTCGCGGCCGCCTACCGGGCCGCGGACCGCCTGTCCGACGCTGTCCCGCTTTACCGGCGGGCGCTGAGCGACCGGGAACGGGTCCAGGGTGCCCGGCATCCGGACACGCTGACCACGCGGCAAAAGCTCGCTGACGCCTATCTGGCCGACGGCCGGGTCAAGGACGCGACCTCGAATTACAAGAAGGTCCTCGCGGACCGGGTGCGGGTCCTCGGGCCGGACCACCTGGACACGATCGCGGCGCGCGGCAGCCTCGGCTCCGCCTACCACTCGTGCGGGCAAGATGGCGTCCGCGGTCCAGTTGTACGAGCAGACCTGTGAGGGCTACCGGCGGGTCCTCGGCCCGGACCATGCTGACACCCTCGCCCGCTCGGCCAACCTGGCTAGTGCTTACTATTCCGTCGGCCGCCTGACCGACGCGCTGACCCTGCTCCGTGACACCATGTCCCGCTGTGAACGCGTCCTCCCGCCGGGCGACCCGCTGACGGTCGCTGTGCGGGAGAGCCTGACCAACCTGGTCGGCCACTGACCTCTCGGCTTCTCGCGCGGCCCGTGTGACTCATGGGACCGGGAGCAGGGCGGCGGCAGACCGGGCATGGACGCACGGGACAGGACGGGGGCAGGCGAGGTGGCGTATCTTCCGGATTCTGGAGCGTGATCATGGCAGGCGGCGTCAGCGTGAACGTCGAGGGGCCGGCTCACCCCGGGGTTGGTGCCACCGTCATTCCGGCCGGCTGAGCAGGTAGCGGGCCGTGCCGATGCCCGGTTCGGCTATCTCAGCCTCGGGATACGCAGCCCGGCTATCCAGGTAACCGGCCCGGTCCTCGGAGACGTGCACGATCTGCCAGCCGTCTGCGGACAGCCGGTCGAGGCAGGCCAGTACCTCCCTGATCGGATAGCCGAACTGAGATACCGGTAGTCCAATATCCACGGGCGCGTGCTCGGGTCCGTTGAACAGCCAGCCGACCCAGGTACGCAGCTCGGCGATCTGCACGGTCTCCCGCCACTCCGCGAACTGCGCGGCGACGGTCGGCTGCGGTTTCCTGGCCCGGAATTCCTCCGCCACGTAGTCGTGCGCGTTCTGGGGGTCCACCACGGTCTCGGTGCCGTCGGGAAACCGGATCCGGGCCACGTCCACCCGGGGACCGCCGTCGTGCAGGCGCTCCTTGCCCACGGCGACGTCTGTGCCCGCCTGCCAGTCCGCCAGCTCGCGTTCCCAGGCCGCGCTGTTGCGCCCGAACACGTCCGCGGCGACCGCCCGCACCCGCTCATCCCACCACCGGCGGGCGGCCTCGTCGCCGCTGTCTTTGGCCACGACGAGGGGCTCCTGGCCCGGGATCTCCACCATGTCGAACACCGCCCGGGTGATGACCAGCATCGCGTGCCGCACCGGCATTCTGCCTCCCCGCCTCGATCGGCCTCGGTGAGCGGTCCCCGTTGCCGCCGCCATCCGCTGGCCCCTGGTACCCGGAGTCCGCAGGATAATCCGCCGGTTTCGCGGCAGATGCGAACTATTAGCAGCAAAGGCGTACTACAGGCCCGGAGTCTGCGGGGCGGGGGCCAGGCGGGCGAGCACGATGTCGAATGTGACGCTGGTCCACGGCTCATCGCTGACCCGGCCGTCCGGTCCCCGGCCCGGCGGGTGCTCGGCGAAGTCGGTGATGAGGCTCTCCTTGACGCCGAACACCGCGTCCCGGTCCAGGTAAGGATCCCCGGCGACGAAGATATGCGTGATCAGCGTGCGGTACCCGGGCGCGTCCACCTTGAAGTGCAGGTGCGCGGGCCGCATCGGCCCCGGCGCCGCCGCGGTGAGCAGATCGCCGACCGGCCCGTCGTCAGGAATCGGGTAAGGAGCCGGGCGCACCGACCAGAAGCGGTACCCGCCGTCCGGGGCGCTGCGCAGCCAGCCGCGTCCCCCGATCCGGCCGTCGGGGTACTGCACGTCGTAGAAGCCGTCCTCGTCGGACTCCCATACCTCGATACGGGCCCCGGGCACCGGCTCACCGCCGGTGCCGCGGACCGTGCCGGACACGTAGCAGGGACGTCCCTTGGCCTCGCCCGCGATATCACCGCCCAGCGGCACCTCCGGCGCGCCGGCCACGAAGAACGGGCCGACCACCGTCGCTTCGGTGGCTCCGGCCGACGCCGGGGCGTTGATGGCCACGGTCAGCATGGACAGCCCGAGCACGTCCGAGAGCAGGATGAATTCCTGCCGCCGGTCGTCGGTGATGTGCCCGGCCCGGGTCAGGAAGTCGATGCCCTGCTGCCACTCGGTCTCGGTCAGCCGCACCTCGCGGGCAAACGCATGCAGGTGCCGGACCAGGCTCTCCATGATTTCCCGGTAGCGCGCCGCCTCCGCGCCGCCGAAGCTGGCCAGGACCTCGGCCGTGACCGCCTCCTCGCGGGCAGCCTGCGTGCCGGGACCGTGCCCGCCGGGACGTGCCCGCCGGACCGTGGCCGCCGCGCTGGCCGGGCGCGCGCGCCGGCCGCGGTCGCCGGCCCAGGCGTGGCGGAGCAGCGCCTCCAGCGCAGCGGCGTCGGCGGGCACCGGGTTGTCCGCCGGGACCACCGGCTCGATCAGCCGGGCCGCCTCGGCGACCTGGTCCTCGCGCAGCCCGATCTCACGCAGTCCCCGGGGCAGGCCGAGTTCGGCGGCGAGCACCTGGAGTGCCCCGGCCGGGTCCGCGCTGCCGAGGGCCAGGCCGATCCGGCGGGCCGCATCCGGCGCTCCCGGCGCGTTGAAGGCCAGCACGTACGGCAGCATGATCGCGTGGGTCTGCGCGTGCGGCAGGCCGTACCGGCCACCCAGGACGTGGCAGATCTTGTGATGCAGGCCGGATCCGGTGACCGCGAACGCGGTGCCGGCCAGGTACGCCCCGTACAGCAGGTCTCCCCGGGCGCCCAGGTCCGACCCGTCGCGGCTGACCGCCGGCAGCGCCGCAGCCAGGACCCTGATGGCCTCACCGGCGGCCAGCGCGCTGACCGGGTTGCGGCCGGGCGCCCAGAACGCGTCCACGCAGTGGGCCATGGCGTTGAGCCCGCTGGCCGCGGACAGCGGGCCGGGGAGCGACACGGTCAGCTCCGGGTCGTAGATGACCAGCCGGGGCAGCACCCTGGCGTCCACGCCGGTGGTCTTGCGTTCCCCGTCGGTCAGCCCCCAGACCGGGGTGACCTCCGAGCCCGCGTAGGTGGTGGGTACCGCGATGACCGGCAACCCGGTGGTCAGCGCCACCGCCTTGGCGGTGCCGGTCGCCGATCCCCCGCCCACGCTGAGGACGGCGTCCGCGCCGACCGCGGCGGCCTGCTTGCGCGCCGCGTCGGCGACCTGCACCGGCACGTGCGGCTGGACCCCGGTGAACGTCCCGGCGATCCGGTCGGCCAGCGGTGCGGCCAGGTCCCGGGCCACCGTTTCCCCGCCCCCCGCGGCGATCAGCAGCAGCCGGGAGACCCCGAGCCGGGCGACCTCGTCCGCCAGCGCGGTACGCGCCGCACCCGCCCCGAACACGACCCGGCCGGGCAGCGCGTCACGCGCGAACGGCTCCATCAGACCTCCGGGCCTGGACGACGCGGCACAGCCGAATACCCCCGTCGCACGGCAAACCGCCTGGCGGCCCGGCTACCGAGGGCGGCCCACGGGACCGGCGCCCCGCCCTGCCCGCGGGGTGCCAGCGCACGCTACCTGCGGGCGCGCCGCCGCCGACCGCCGGCCAGGCGCATGAGCCCGACCACGACCAGAGCCACGAGGGCCACCACGAAGAGGAAGTGCAGCGCGGAAATCGCCAGCGAGATAACGAGGAACGCGGCGAACACCACGACCAGGACGAGCAGAAGTTTCCCCATACACCTACGATATGCCAGCGCTGGCGGTCCAGGCAGCATCCTGGGGCCACGAGCTACAGGAATGCAGCCATAACCCAGGAATACAGCCATAACCCCCGCGCGGCCCGGCTAGCCAAAATAGATATCACTATGCTAGGCTCGTGTTATCAGCTTCACGATGGAGGAGGCCGAGATGGCCACGCACAGTGCAGCGGTGCCCAGCCCGGACACAGAGCACCCAGATCTTCGCACCCCCGGAACACCCGCCTCCCCGCAGGCCGGGCCTGCAGCCGCCTGCCCGGCGGATCACCGAGCGTCCCGCGCGCTCCGCAGCCGGTGTGCCCATCCTCGTCCTCAGCATTGTCGCCCTGCTGGTCGCGATCGGGCTGCTTTTCCTATCCAAGCCGGTCGGCGGCGCGGGCACCATCGCCCTGATCATCGTCGCGGTGCTCATAGTGATCGCCAGCGGGCTGGCGCTGCGCGGCCTCTTCGCGGTCGTCCCCGGTGAAGCCCGCGTGATACAGCTGTTCGGCCGGTACGCCGGCACGGTCCGGGACCCCGGCCTGCGCTGGGTCAACCCGTTTACCGACCGGCGCCGGGTGTCGACCCGAATCCGCAACCACGAGACCGCGCTGGCCAAGGTCAACGACGCCGACGGCAACCCGATCGAGATAGCGGCCGTGGTGGTGTGGCAGGTCAACGACACCGCCCTGGCCCTCTACGCGGTGGACGACTTCGTCCAGTTCGTGGCCACCCAGACCGAGACCGCGGTCCGGCACATCGCCACCAGCTACCCCTACGACACGGCCGACCCCACCCAGCTGTCGCTGCGCGGCCACGCGGACGAGGTCACCGAGCGCCTGTCCACCGAGATTGCCGCCCGCGTTGCCTCGGCCGGCGTCACCATCATCGAATCGCGGCTCACCCGGCTGTCCTACGCGGCCGAGATCGCCCAGGCCATGCTGCGCCGCCAGGCCGCGAGCGCCGTGGTCGCGGCGCGGTCGCGGATCGTCCAGGGGGCCGTCGGCATGGTCCGGCTGGCGCTGCAGCAACTCGAGGAACAGGACGTCGTCCAGCTAGACGAGGAGCGCAAGGCCGCTATGGTGTCCAACTTGCTCGTGGTGCTGTGCAGCGAGCAGGCCACCCAGCAGGTGGTCAACACTGGTTCGCTGTACCAGTGACGGGAGACTCATGACGGGTTGGTGCGGGGTCTGGTGAGCGAACGCAAGGGGATGCTGCTGCGGCTCGACCCAGCCGTGCACGACGCCCTGGCCAAGTGGGCCGCTGACGAGCTGCGCAGCACCAACGCCCAGATCGAGTTCCTGCTGCGCCGGGCGCTCACTGAGGCGGGACGGCTGCCCCGGGACGCGGGGCGGATGCGCCCGCGGGGGCGGCCGGCGGCCGACCGCCACGCCGAGCCGGCCAGCGACTAGGCAGGCTCCCGGCGCGACGGGACCCGCCGCACCAGGCCGCCATACGCGGGCTGGCCCGGCCGGCCGGGCCGCCGCTGGTAGCCTTTCGGCCTCGTGAGCACCCCCGCGACCGCACCCGACGAGGATGGCAGCCGCCCGGACGCTCCGGTCCGGCCCGATCTGCTCCTGTCCCTGCGGAGCTGGCAAAAGGCAGCGTACCGGGAGTATTTTCAGCTGCCCCGGCGCGACTTCCTGCTTGTTGCCACCCCGGGAGCAGGCAAGACGGCCTGGGCGCTGACCGTCGCCGCTGAACTGCTGGCCCGCCGGGAGATCGCCTCGGTCACCGTGGTCACCCCCACCGAGCACCTCAAGCACCAGTGGGCGCAGGCCGCGCACTACGTCGGCATCTCCCTGGACTCCTCCTACCGCAACGCGCAGGGCCGGGCCTCCGCGGACTTCACCGGGGTAGCGGTGACCTACGCGCAGGTCGCCGCGCACCCGATCCTGCACCGGCAGCGCACGGTGAACCGGCGCACCCTGGTGATCTTCGACGAGATCCACCACGCTGGTGACGCGCTTTCCTGGGGTGACGCGGTCCGCGAGGCGTTCGAGCCCGCCCGGCGCCGGCTGGCGCTCACCGGCACCCCGTTCCGCAGCGACGCCAACCCGATCCCGTTCGTGACCTACGCACCGGACGCCGACGGCGGCCGGCGCAGCGTGTCCGACTACGTCTACGGCTACGGGCCGGCCCTCGACGACGGAGTGGTCCGCCCGGTCATCTTCCTGGCCTACTCCGGGGAGATGCGCTGGCGGACCCGGGCCGGCGACGAGATCACCGGCACCCTGGGCACGCCCATGCTGCCCGATCAGCTCGCCCAGGCCTGGCGGACCGCACTGGACCCGCAGGGCGAATGGGTGCAGCGCGTCCTGGAGGCCGCCGACCGCAGGCTCGCGGAGGTGCGGCGGGGCATGCCCGACGCGGGCGGCCTGGTCATCGCCGGTGATCACGCGGATGCCCGGGCCTACGCGGCCCTGCTGCGCCGGATCAGCGGGACCCGGCCGGTCGTGGTGCTCTCCGACGACCCCACGGCCAGCCGGAAGATCTCCGCCTTCGCGGACTCCGGCGACCGGTGGATGGTCGCCGTCCGGATGGTGTCCGAGGGCGTGGACATCCCCCGCCTGGCCGTCGGCGTCTACGCCACCAGCGTGGGCACGGCGCTGTTCTTCGCGCAGGCCGTGGGCCGGTTCGTCCGGGCCCGCCAGCGCGGCGAGACCGCTTCGGTGTTCCTGCCTTCCATCCCGACCCTGCTCGGATACGCCGCGGAACTGGAAGCGGCCCGCGATCACGTGCTGGCCGCCCGGCCGGACGACGCCGAAGAGCGCGAGCTGGCCGAGGCGCAACGCAGCCGGGACACCCCGGACACCGACGGCGAGCCGCCGTTCGAGGCGCTGCAGGCGTCCGCGCACTTCGACCGGGTCCTCTACGACGGCACCGAGTTCGGCACCACGGCCGCGGAAGAGGACTTCCTGGGCCTGCCCGGCCTGCTCGACCCCGAGCAGGTCGCGCTGTTGCTGCGCAAACGGCAGAGCTGAGCGGCTGAAGCGATCACGGGGCTCCGGGGCTGGCGGCACCGGGGCTGGCGGCGCCGGGGCTGGCGGCACTGGCCCGCAGTCCCCTGCACCGGCGGGCGGCGTTCCCGGCGTGGGCGCCCCTCGTTGCGGAGAATGAAACAGGAGCCGCGCCTGACGGTGCAGCCGCCCGCGGCGCGGCAGGGACGGCGGGCGCGGCGCCGGTCCGCCGCGAGGTACTCGCCGGCCTGCGCAAGGAGCTGAACGGGCTGATCGGCGCCTGGCATCACCGCACCGGGCAGCCGCACGCGGTGGTGCACGCGGACCTGCGCCGGGCCTGCGGCGGCCCGCCCCTGCCGCAGGCCACCGCAGAGCAGATCCAGGCGCGCATCGACACGATCCGGCGCTGGGCCAGGTCCGGCCGCTGACCGCGGTCGCGGGTCCGGCGCCCCGGTCCCCGTGACCGGAACCACGCCGAGCAGGCGGATGTCACCTGGCCCGAGGGCCGGTCAGTAGCCGCCGCCACCACCTGACGACTTGGACGGCGCAGGCGCGGCCGCGCCGCTCACCGTCACCTCGTGCCAGACGCCTCCGGACGCGTTGAGGTTGTTGCCCTTGGCCTGCCCGGGAGCGGTGTCCGCCACGTAGGTGTACAGCGGGTGCCCGTCGTAGGTGGCCTGCGTCGAGCCGTCGGAGCGCTTGATGGTGGCAAGCGTGCCGGTCACGCCGCTTCCCGCGGTGGCCGGCCCTTGACCGGCGGCCAGACCGCGGCGCATCCCCCGTTGCAGTTCGACTTGGTCGAGGTGTCCGGGACAAACCAGTAGAGGGTGAAGCCCTTGGCGTCGGTGAGGACCTTGACCCCGCCGATCGTGCTCGTCCGCAAAGCGGTCCCGGAGGCTTGCGCGGCCGCGGCGGACGCGCTGCCGGTGGCCTTCGTGCTGCCGGAACTCCCTGTTGACGTGCTCCCGCAGGCCGCGGTAACGAGCGCGACCGCCACCAGCCCGGCCGGCAGCCACCATCTGATACGCATGGTCAATCTCCATTCGGACGGTCAGCTTTTTACCCCTCCTCATCCTCACGCAGCCGGGGCCGGATCCGTTCACCGGCGGGCCGGCGCGGGCGCGGCCGGGCCGGCGCGGGCGCGGGCGGGGCCGGCGCGGGCGGTGCCGGCGCGGGCGCGGGCGGGGCCCGCGCGGGCGCGGCCGGGGATGCTCGCCGAGCCTCGCCGGCGTCAGGGTGACGCCATCCTGGCCGTGGCGGCTCAGCGCCTCGGTGCCGGCGGCCTCGAACCGGTGCCTATTTCGCGGTCCAGCCGCCGTCCAGCGTGAACGTCGTGCCGGTAGCCATGCTGGCCTGCGGTCCGGCCAGCCAGAGGACCAGCCCGGCGACCTCGGCCGGCTCGACCAGCCGCTTCACCGCGCTCTCGGCCAGGATGACCGACTCGAGCACCTGGTCCTCGGGGATGCCGTGCACCCGGGCCTGGTCGGCGATCTGCTTCTCGACCAGCGGCGTGCGCACGTAGCCGGGGCTGATGCAGTTGCTGGTCACACCCCGGGCGGCACCTTCCAGGGCGATCACCTTGGACAGCCCCTCCAGGCCGTGCTTGGCGGTCACGTAGGCCGCCTTGTACGGCGACGCCCGCAGCCCGTGCACCGAGCTGATGTTGATGATCCGGCCGTACTCCTGCCGGTACATGTGCGGCAGGGCGGCGCGGGCCAGCAGGAACGGCGCCTCCACCATCAGCCGGAGGATCCGCCGGAACATCTCCGGCGGGAATTCCTCGACTGGCGCCACGTGCTGGATTCCCGCGTTGTTGACGAGGATGTCCACATCGAGCCGGAGCCCTTCGAGCGCGGCCACGTCGGTGAGATCAACCGTCCACGACTCGCCACCCAGTTCCGCGGCCAGCGCCCCGGCGTCGGGGCCGTTCAGGTCGGCGACGATCACCGATGCGCCCGCCCCGGCCAGGGCCCGCGCGCAGGCCGCGCCGATCCCGCTGGCCGCGCCGGTGACCAGGGCCCGCCGCCCAGCGAGCGGCCGCGCGGCCCCGGCCGCCTGGCTGGTCCCCGCCGGGTCGACACCCGACCGCGCCGGCCCGGCCCCGGCCGCCTGGCTGCCCGCGGGCTGCGTCATGGAATCCACCGTTAAGCTCCTTGTCCTCGTCGTTGACATGATCCCGCGCGGGACGGTAGGACCTGAAGCACTTTCCCGCCCAGACCCTGGATGCCTCATGCCCTCTCCCGCGGACCTGCCGCCTGGTGTCGAGTCCCGGCACATCGAGACCTCGCGCCTGCGCACGCACGTGCTCACCGCGGGCCCGCCGGACGCCCCGCCTCTCGTGCTGGTGCACGGCAACGTGTCCGCCGCCCGGTTCTTTGCCGAGACCATGGTGACGCTGGCGGCCGACTACCGGTGCGTTGCCCCCGATTTGCGGGGCTTCGGCCAGTCGGAGCCGGCACCGGTGGACGCGGCCCGCGGCGTCCGTGACTTCAGCGACGATGTCCACGCGCTGCTGACCGAGGGCGGCATACTGCCCGGGACCCGGCCGGTGCATCTGCTGGGCTGGTCCCTGGGCGGCGGCGTGGCGCTCCAGTACGTGACCGACCACCCGGGCGCGGTGGCGTCCATCGTCCTGGAGAGCCCCATGTCCCCGTTCGGCTTCGGGGGGACCCGCGATCTGGACGGCACGCCCTGCTGGCCGGACTACGCGGGCTCGGGCGCAGGCACCGCCAGTCCCGAGATGGTGCGGCGGATCGAATCCGGTGACCGGAGCACGGAGAGCCAGGCCTCCCCCCGGCAGATGCTTACCCACCTGTATGGCAATCCGGTCGCGCTGCCCCGCGAAGTGGAGGACGCGCTGGTGGAGGCCATGCTCGAGATGGCTATCGGGCCAGCCAACTACCCGGGCGACACGGACTTGTCGCCGAACTGGCCGGGGTCCGCACCGGGCGGACATGGCGTCAACAACGCGATCTCTCCCAAGTACTGCGACCTGTCCGGCTTCGCGGTTATCGGGGACGGGCCCGCGGTGCTGTGGATCCACGGTGACGCCGACCAGATTGTCTCGGACACCTCCCTGGTGGACCTGGGCCACCTCGGCGCCCTCGGCGCCATCCCGGGCTGGCCGGGCCCTGAGGTGTTCCCGGCCCAGCCGATGGTGGGCCAGATGCGCGCGGTGCTCGGCCGCTACCAGGCGGCCGGTGGCCGGTACACCGAGCGCGTCCTGCCCGGCTGCGGGCACTCACCGCACCTGGAGCGGCCGGTCGAGTTCGCCGCCGCCGTCACCGAGTTCCTGGCCACCGCTCCTGCCTGACCCTCGCGGCCCCGGGGCCTCCCGGCCCTGCCTGACCCCCTGACCCTCCCGGCCCCGCCTGACCCCCTGACCCTCCCGGCCCCGCCTGACCCCCTGACCCTCCCGGCCCCCCACCGCCCCCGAGCCGCCCGTCCTCTGACCCGCCCGGCCCCGGAAGCCGCTGTCCGGCCTGCGCTCAATTCCGCACCGCTCTCCTGCCAGTCCCAGCAGCCCCCCCGGCCGCCCCAGCCTCCGTAGCCCCAGTCCGCAGGCACCGCCGTTTCGTGATCTAACGAATGGTGTCGTTATAGGAACACCATTCGTTAGATCACGAAGCGGGTCAGGGACGGGTGGTCACGGTGTGGCGCGTGGGGCGGGCGGGTCGCCGGGGCCGCGTGTAGTGAGCCAGGAGGCGAGCGCAAACACCGGCGCGGTAAGTGCGATCAGGAGCGCGCAGCCGCTGAACGCGCTCCAGATGAAGGCGCCCCCGACCCGGGCTACCCCGTAGTAGTAGAGGACCACCACGGCCATCAGCAGCAGGTAGCCGCCGATGGCGGTGCCCGCGTAGTGCCGGACCAGCCGAAGCCAGCCCGCCGCCGCCGGATGGCCTGCCCGCGCAGCCCCCGCCGCCCCATCCCGCGCAGCCCCCGCCGCCCCATCCCGCGCAGCCCCCGCCGCCCCATCCCGCGCAGCCCCCGCCGCCCCATCCCGCGCAGCCCCCGCCGCCCCATCCGCCGCGGCCTCACCGAGCCCGGCTCCCGCCGGCGGACGGCCGTCCCGCCGCGTAAGCCGCAACCCGGCGGCCAGCGCCCCCATGACCAGCAGGTACCCGACCGCGACGGGCAGGACATCCTGCCGGAGCAGTGATGACGACATGTCAGGCGCGCAGCAGGAAGTGCCAGCCGCGGATGAAGATGTGCCAGCCGAACCACAGCCACAACGCGAACAGCGCCCACCGGCCGAACGGATACCTCATGATCGCCCGGAACGTGGCGCTGAGCGTGGGCACCCCGCTGATATGGCTGAGCGCCAGGCCCTCCCAGGCGAACAGCGCCCCGAAGAGTACCGCCCACACGACATACCCAATGACCGGATGCTGGGCCACATCGACCTCCTCGGCTCGTGGCTAGCGGAGCCGCTGCGGAACGCGGGCCGCGTCCCAGCAACGGTCTATCACTGCCCCCCGCCGCAGCTGAATCCTCATAGAATCGCCGGGTGCCCTCTCCCGGATCGGCCCCTGCGATGAGCGGTGGGACGGACGGCGCGCTGGACGTGCTGCGCCGGGTTTTCGGGTACGACTCCTTCCGCGGCCCCCAGCAGGAAATCATCGAGCACCTCATCGCGGGCGGCGACGCGCTCGTGCTGATGCCGACCGGCGGCGGCAAGTCACTGTGCTACCAGATTCCCGCGCTGGTCCGCCGCGGGACCGGGGTGGTCATCTCCCCGCTCATCGCGCTGATGCAGGATCAGGTGGACGCCATGCGGGCGCTCGGCGTCCGGGCCGGGTTCCTGAACTCCACCCAGGATCCCGCGCAGCGCCGCGAGATGGAGTCCGCCTTCCTGGCGGGCGAGCTGGACCTGCTGTACCTGGCGCCGGAGCGGCTGCGCACCGAGTCCACCCTGGCGCTGCTCGACCGGGGCACGGTGTCGCTGTTCGCCATCGACGAGGCGCACTGCGTGTCCCAGTGGGGGCACGACTTCCGGCCCGACTACCTCACCCTGTCCGGGCTGCGCGAACGCTGGCCGGCCGTCCCCCGCATCGCGCTGACCGCCACGGCCACGCGGGCCACCCGCACCGAGATCGCGGACCGGCTGGGACTTCAGGGCGCGCGTCATTTCGTGGCGAGCTTCGACCGCCCCAACATCAACTACCGCATAGTGCCCAAGGCTGAGCCAAGCCGTCAGTTGCTCACCTTCCTCCGCAACGAACACCCCAGCGCGTCAGGCATTGTCTATTGCCTGTCGCGTGCTTCGGTGGAAAAGACGGCGGCGTTCCTGACCGCCAACGGGATCACCGCGCTGCCGTACCACGCCGGACTGGACGCGTTCACGCGGGCCAGGAACCAGGCCCGGTTCCTGCGCGAGGACGGCCTGGTCATGGTGGCCACGATCGCGTTCGGGATGGGCATCGACAAGCCAGACGTGCGCTTCGTGGCCCACCTGGACCTGCCCCGGTCGGTTGAGGGGTACTACCAGGAGACGGGCCGGGCCGGGCGGGACGGCCTGCCCTCCTCGGCGTGGCTGGCCTACGGCCTGCAGGACGTGGTCCAGCAGCGCAAGCTGATCGACACCTCCGCAGGGGACCTTGCCCACCGGCGCCGCCAGTCCGTGCACCTGGACGCGATGCTGGCGCTCTGCGAGACGATCGAATGCCGCCGCGCCCAGCTGCTCGGCTACTTCGGTGAGGACGCGGGAGCCTGCGGCAACTGTGACACCTGCCAGTCGCCGCCGGAGGCGTGGGACGGGACCATCGCGGCGCAGAAGTTCCTGTCCGCGGTGTACCGGCTCAAGCACGAGCGGGGCCAGCGGTTCGGCGCCGGCCAGGTGATCGACATCCTGCTCGGCCGCAGCACCGCCAAGATCTCCGATAACCGGCACGACTCGCTGACCGTGTTCGGCATCGGCACCGAGCTGACCGAGTCGCAGTGGCGCGGGGTAGTCCGCCAGCTGCTGGCCCAGGGCCTCGTCACGGTGCAGGGCGACTACGGGACGCTGGACCTCACCGCGGGCAGCGACGAGGTCCTCGGCCGGCGGCGCCAGGTAATGCTGCGCCGCGAGCCGGAGCGGCCGCCCCGGGCCCGGGCGGCGCGGGCGGCGAAGACCACGGCGCCCCCGGACGACCTGCCCGCCTCGGCCGCGCCCCTGTTCGAGAAGCTGCGCACCTGGCGCGCGGGCGCGGCCAAGGAACAGGGCGTCCCGGCGTACGTCATCTTCCACGACGCGACGCTGCGGCAGATTGCCGCTCAGGCACCGTCGACTCTGACGGCTTTGTCGGCCGTGAGCGGGGTAGGAGAGGCCAAGCTGGCCCGGTATGGCCAGCAGGTGCTGGACGTCCTGGGCGGCGGACAGCCCTGAGCGGAGAAGGAGCAGCCATGCAGATCGGCGTCGTCTTCCCGCAGACCGAGATCGGCCCAGACGCGGGAGCGGTGCGGGCCTATGGGCGGCGGGTCGAAGAGCTGGGCTTCGCGCATGTGATGGCCTACGACCATGTGGTCGGTGCAGACCCGGCCGTGCACCGGGGCTGGAGCGGCCCCTATGACCTGCACACCACATTCCACGAGCCGATGGTGATGTTCGGGTTCCTGGCCGCGCTCACCTCGCTGGAACTGGTGACGGGGATCATCATCCTGCCGCAACGGCAGACCGCGCTGGTGGCCAAGCAGGCCGCCGAGGTGGACCTGCTGTCCGGCGGCCACTTCCGGCTGGGGGTGGGTCTGGGCTGGAACCAGGTGGAGTACGAGGCGCTGGGGCAGGACTTCCGCACCCGGGGCCGGCGGATCGAGGAGCAGGTCACGCTGATGCGCCGCCTGTGGACCGAGAAGTCGGTGACCTATGAGGGTGAGTTCGACCGGGTGACCGGGGCCGGGCTGGCGCCGCGGCCGGTGCAGAAGCCGATCCCGGTCTGGTTCGGCGCCCAGTCCGAGCGTGCCTACCGCCGGGCCGGACGCCTCGCCGACGGCTGGTTCCCGCAGGTCAGCCCGGGGCCGGAGCTCGACAACGCCAAGGAGGTCGTCTACTCGGCCGCCCGGGAAGCAGGCCGGGACCCGGCCCAGCTCGGGATGGAGGGGCGGATCAGCTGGCGCGGCGACGCGGGGAAACTGGCCGAGCAGGCGGCGCGGTGGCGGGAGGCGGGCGCGACGCATCTGGCGGTCAACACGATGGGCGCTGGGCTGGCCAGCCTGGGTGATCACCTGGGGGCGCTCGAGCACGCGGCTGTGGCTTTGGGGCTGCGGTCTAGCTAGCCGCTGCCCACGTATCCCGTCCCCACCAGTCCCATTGGACCCAGGCGCACCCGAAGCCATTAACGGGGTGGATTTTGCGCCGCCCGCGGCGCAAAATCCACCCCGTTAATGCCCGAACCGGCCTCCGCCGCGCGTGCGGGGCCGGTGGGCATAATGACCTGGGGCTGCGACGTGTCCCGCTCCGACTTGCTGGCCGTTCGGGCCGTGAGGTGATCTGGCGGCGGCCACCCGTACGGCGGGATACTCCGGGCGGCGGGACTTGCGATGCGGCCGGGGAGGGATGCTGATGGCGGACTCGGCTGGACAGCGCACTGGAAAGCAGAGCAGTAATCCGGACTGGACCGAGCCCGGGCTGTTCACCGTCGCCCCCGGCGTGCACCGGATCCCGCTGCCGCTGCCCAGCGACGCGCTGCGGGCGGTGAACGTGTACGCCATCGAGTCGGGCGACGACCTGGTGCTGGTTGACGCCGGCTGGGCACTGGCCGAGACCGGGGGCCTGCTGGACGCGGCCCTGGACCGGATCGGCCGCAACTCCGCGCAGATCACCCGCTGCCTGGTCACGCATGTGCACCGGGATCACTACACGATGGCGGTGATCCTGCGCCGCCGCTTCGGCACCCACGTGGCGCTGGGCATCGGCGACCACCCTTCGCTGACCACGCTCGCCGACGCCGGGCGCGACAACATGGCCGAGCACGTGCTCCGGGTGGAGCGGGCCGGCGCCGAGCCGGTGATCCGCGCGCTGCGCCTGGCCTACCCGGACGCGCCGCCGCACCGCCAGGACGAGTGGGAGCAGCCCGACGAGTGGGTCAAGGACCAGGCCACGATCCAGCTGGACGGCCGTGAGCTGCGGGCGGTGGCGACCCCTGGCCACACCCAGGGGCACACCGTGTTCGCCGACCTGGCGCGGAGCCTGCTGTTCGCCGGGGACCACGTGCTGCCGCACATCACGCCGTCCGTCGGCTTCGAGGCGGTCATGGCGGAGTTGCCGCTGGGCGACTACCTGCGTTCGCTCAAGCTGGTCCTGGACCTGCCGGACATGCGGCTGCTGCCCGCGCACGGGCCGGTGACGGAGACGACTCACGCCCGGGTGCACGCCCTCCTGGCTCACCACGAGGACCGGCTGGGTGCGTGCCTGGGGCGGATCGAGGCCGGGGCGCACACCGCCTACGAGGCCGCGCTGGGCCTGCCCTGGACCCGGCGGGGCCGCCGGTTCGCCGAGCTCGACCCGTTCAACCAGATGCTGGCGGTCCTGGAGACCGGCGTGCACCTTGACCTCCTCGCGGCACAGGGCCGGCTGACCCGCGAGAGCACGGACAAGCTGGTCACCTACGCCCCTCCCAGGCCCGGGGCCGGCTGACCCGCGAGAGCACGGACAAGCTGGTCACCTACGCCCCTCCCAGGCCCGGGGCCGGCTGACCGTGGTACGTTACATGCATGCGTATGTATCTAACTAGGCACCTGGCCCTGCCGATGGCACGATGACGCTGACCGAGCAGGGCAGGCCGAACCCCCGAGGTGAGGCCATGGTGGCCGAGCTCAAGTGGGTCCACGACATGATCCGGCACGACCTGGGCCTGATCCGCCAGATGGCGGCGGACGCGGAGGAGGGCCTGCGGCCCGGGCCATCCGCGACGCGATCCAGTCGCTGGCCTCGGGCAGCGCGGTCTGGCAGCTGAAGGTCAGCTGTCTTCAGCACTGCCGGTTCGTGCACTCCCACCACACGCACGAGTCGATGATGCTGTTCCCGGCGCTGCGCCAGGCCAACCCGGCCCTGAACCCGGTGGTGGACAAGCTGGAGGCCGACCACGTGCACGTCTCGGATCTGCTCGACGAGGTCGAGGCCGCCTCGCACCAACTGGGCCAGGCCGGTGAGCCCGCCGCCCGCCAGCGCCTCGTCACCGCCCTGCGCACGCTGAGCGAAGACCTGCTGGCCCACCTCCACTACGAGGAGGAACAGATCTCCGCCACCCTGCGTACCTGGACCCGCTGGCCCGGCTGGTAAGGCCTGGCGACCATGACGGCGACGGACAGGACGGCCGACGGACAGGACAGCCGCGGACAGGACAGCGGCGGACAGGACGGTAGCGCGGCTGCCCGGCGCCCCGCATGACGAGCAGGCCTGTGCGCAGGCCTGGGCCGCCCTGACCGCGGCGCACGCCGTGGTGACCGAGCAGCTCAGTGCGGCGCTGACCCGGACCTGCGGGCTGAGCATCAACGAGTTCCTGATCATGCTGCGGGTGGACCGGGCTGCGGACTCCGGGGGGGTCCGGCTGGGGGAACTGTGCTCCGCGGTGCGGCTGACCCAGCCCTCGCTCAGCCGGGCGGTCGCCCGGCTGGAGCGGCACGGCTGGCTGCGCCGGGCCGCGGCCCGCGGCGACGGGCGCGGCGTGATGGTCACGCTGACCGCCGCGGGCCGCGAGGTGCTCGCCCAGGGCAGCGGCGTGCATGCCCAGACGATCCGTGAGCTGCTGCTCGACCGCCTCACCCCAGACGAGCAGGAGCTCCTCGCCCGGGCTCTCACCCGGGTCGCCGACGGCCACCCGGGTCCACCTCCCGGGCCTCCTGATCTGCGACCATCTGATGCCTGACCCTCAGATCCCTGACCCTCCCTCAGCTCCCTCAGTTCCCTGATCCCCTCTGATCCCTGACCCTCCTCTGATCCCTGACCTCAGATCCCTGACCCTCCCTCAGATCCCTGACCCCTCTGATCCCTGACCCCTCAGATCCCTGACCCCTCAGATCCCTGACCCCCTCTGGTCCCCGGACCCTCCGACCGGTCCCCGGACCCAGACCTGTCACCGGACTCCGACCTGTCACCGGACCCTCCGACCGCCCAGGAGCATTCATGGCCCAGCCAGCCGCATTCGGCCTGAACGTTGACCCCCACGCCAGCGGGCTGGCCATCGCCGGCCGGATCGCCGCCATCGCCGACTCGGCCGGCCTGGAGTACGTGGGGATCCAGGACCACCCCTACAACGCGGAGTTCCTCGATACGTTCGCGCTGATCACCTGGCTGGCCGCGCGGACCAGCCGGGTGCACCTTTTCCCCAACGTGGCCAACCTGCCGCTGCGGCCCCCGGCCATGCTGGCCAAGCAGGCCGCCAGCATCGATGTGCTGAGCGGCGGCCGGTTCGAGCTCGGGCTCGGCGCCGGCGCCTTCGCGGGCGGCATCGCGGGCATGGGCGGCCCGAGCCGCACGCCCGGCCAGGCCCGTGCGGCCCTCAGCGAGGCGATCGACGTCATCCGGGCCACCTGGGCGGGCGAGCCGTTCACCTTCCAGGGAAGCTACTACCAGGCCCCCGAGGTGCGGCCCGGCCCCCGCCCCGCGCACCAGGTCGGGCTCTGGCTGGGCGTGGTGGGGCCGCGCGCGGCGGCGCTGGTCGGGGCGAAGGCCGACGGCTGGTCGGTGTCCGCACCGTACGTGCCCCCGGAGCGGCTGCCCGAGCTGAACGACATCATCACCACGGCCGCGCTGGAAGAGAACCGGGATCCCGAGCGGATCACCCGGCTCTACAACGTCATGGGGCTCGTCTCCGCGGAGGACCGGGGCCCGTTCCACGGTCCGGCGGAGCGCTGGGTCGAGACGCTGGCCAGCCTGTACACCGACTACCAGATGAACGCGTTCGTGTTCTGGCCGTCCGGGGACCGGGAACGGCAGTCCCGCATCTTCGCCGAGGAAGTCGTCCCCGCGGCCCGCGAGGCGTTGCACGATCCGGCCGGGGCGTAGGGCCAGGTTGCCTGCCGCGGCCTGCGGCGTGCCGCGGCCTGCGGCGTGCCGCGGCCTGCGGATGAGGCCCAGCTAGGCGGCCTCCCGGCCCCGGGCATGCGACCCACCCGCCCGGCGGGGCGGGCGTGGGTAGATAGGGTTTCTTCCGTGGAATACCGAACTCTGGGCAGATCAGGACTCCGGATATCCGTGCTCACCATGGGCACGATGACCTTCGGCGGCACCGGGGAGTTCGCCAGCGTTGGCTCCGCCGGCGTGGACGAGGCCCGGCGCCAGGTGGACATGTGCCTGGAGGCGGGCGTCAACCTCATCGACACCGCCGACGTGTACTCGGCCGGGCTGGCCGAGGAGATCGTCGGCGAGGTCCTCGACGGGCGCCGCGATGACGTTCTCGTCGCCACCAAGGTCCGGATGCCGATGGGCGACGGCCCCAACGACGCCGGCCTGTCCCTGCACCACGTTATCTCCGGCTGCGAGGCCAGCCTGCGCCGCCTGCGCACCGATCACATCGACCTCTACCAGCTGCACGAGTGGGACGGGGTGACGCCGCTGCAGGAGACGCTGGAGGCGCTGGACCTGCTGGTCCGTTCGGGCAAGGTGCGCTACGTCGGCGTCTCCAACTACGCGGGCTGGCAGCTGATGAAGGCCCTCGGCACGTCCAGCCTGCATGGCCTGCCCCGGTTCGTCAGCCAGCAGATCTACTACTCGCTGCAGGCCCGCGACGCCGAGTACGAGCTGATCCCGGCGGCTGTGGACCAGGGACTGGGCGTGCTGGTCTGGAGCCCGCTCGCGGGCGGCCTGCTGTCCGGGAAGTACCGCCGGGAGCAGCGGCCGGACTCGGGCTCCCGGCACCTGACCGACTGGAACGAGCCCCCGGTCTACGACCAGGAGAAGCTCTACGACACCGTCGAGGTGCTGCTCGGGATCGGCGCCGAGCACGGGGTCTCCGCCGCCCAGGTCGCCCTGGCCTACCTGCTGCGCAAGCCCGCCGTGACGTCGCTGGTGATCGGCGCGCGGACCAGGGAGCAGCTGTCCGACAACCTGGCGGCGGCCTACCTGAAGCTCGGCGACGCGGAAATGGAGCGGCTCGACAAGGTCAGCGAGCCACCGCTGCTTTACCCGTACTGGCATCAGGCCAAGACGGCCCGTGACCGGCTGTCGCCCGCGGACCTGACCCTGCTCGGACCTCATGTGTGAACGCCGGTACCGTGGAACACACGCATCCCCTCACGGACCAGTACTGCTGAACCCCCAGAACACCAGGAACACCGAGCACCAGGACCGCTGATGACCCTGGATGGAGCGCCGCGACCCGCGGCCGGTCCCGCCCCGCAGCCGGTGACGCAGCCGGTCGCGGCCCCGCTGACCCGCGCGGCGATCTTCCTGGTCGTCACCGTGCGGCCGGGCCGGGCGGGCGACGCCACCGTCCGCGACCTGTGCGGCGATCTGGGTGGCCTGCTCCGCGCGGTCGGGTTCCGTGACCTGAATGGCAAGCTGACCTGCGTGGTCGGCTTCGGTTCCGAGCTGTGGGACCGGCTGGCCGGGCCCGCGGCCGGCCGGGCTGCACCCGTTCCGAGAGATCCACGCCGGTGACCGGCACGCGGTCGCCACCCCCGGGGACCTCCTGTTCCACATCCGCGCCGACCGGATGGACCTGTGCTTCGAACTGGCCACCCACATCACCACCAGGCTGGGCGACGCCCTGGACAGCACGGATGAGGTGCACGGCTTCCGGTACTTCGACGATCGTGACCTGATCGGCTTCGTCGACGGGACGGAGAACCCGACGGGCCAGGATGCGGTCGAGGCGACGGTCATCGGGGACGAGGACCCGGCCTACGCCGGCGGCAGCTACGTGATCGTGCAGAAGTACCTGCACGACCTGCCCCGCTGGAACGCGCTGCCCACGGAGGATCAGGAGCGCATCATCGGGCGGACCAAACTGGCCGACATCGAGCTCGACGACGAGGTCAAGCCGACCTACGCGCACAACGCGCTGACTACGATCACCGAGAACGGTGAGGAGATCGACATCGTCCGGGACAACATGCCGTTCGGTCACGCGGCCCGGGGCGAGTTCGGCACCTACTTCATCGGCTACGCACGCTCGCCGCAGACCATCGAGCTGATGCTCACCAACATGTTCGTTGGGCGCCCGCCCGGCAATTACGACCGGCTGCTGGACGTCAGCCGCGCGGTGACCGGCAGCCTGTTCTTCGTGCCGTCGATGCCGCTGCTGGAGAGCCTGGCTGACGATCCGGCGGACAGCGCCCCGGCCGGGGCCGGGCCGGACAGCCCCGGTCACGACGGCCCCGGTCACGACAGCACAGATGACGACGGTACAGATGACGATCACGCGGCCGGCCCGGCCGCACCGCCCGGATCCGCCGGATCGCTCGGCATCGGCAGTCTACGAGGAGTGACGCAGCATGGATAACCTGCACCGGGAACTCGCCCCGGTCTCTGACGCAGCCTGGTCTCAGATCGGGGAAGAGGCTACCCGCACCCTCAAGCGCAACCTGGCCGGACGTCGCGTGGTGGACGTGTCCGGGCCCGGCGGAACCACGCTGTCCGCGGTCGGCACCGGGCACCTCCGCAACATCGAGGCCCCGCACGAGGGGGTGCTCGCCCGGCGGCGCGAGGTCAAGCCGGTCGTCGAGTTCCGCGTCCCGTTCCGGGTGAGCCGCAGCGCGGTCGACGACGTGCTGCGCGGCGCCCAGGACTCCGACTGGCAGCCGGTGAAGGACGCCGCCCGGCAGGTCGCGTTCGCCGAGGACCGGGCCGTCTTCGAGGGATACGCGGCCGGTGACATCGCCGGGCTCAGGCAGGAGACGAGCAATCCGCCCATGACCCTCCCGGGCGATGTGGTCACCTACCCGGAGGCGGTCGCCGAGGCCCTGCGCTACCTGCGGATCGCGGGTGTCAACGGCCCGTACTCGGTCGTGCTCAGCGCCGACGCGTACACCGCGGTGAGCGAGACGCGTGACCACGGCTACCCGATCCACGAGCACATCAAGAGGCTGATCGACGGGGACATCATCTGGGCGCCCGGCCATCGAGGGCGCCTTCGTGCTGTCCACCCGCGGCGGCGATTTCGACTTGCACCTCGGCCAGGACGTCTCGATCGGCTACCTCGGCCACGACGCGGCGAGCGTGGAGTTGTACCTCCAGGAGACATTCACCTTCCTCGCCTACACGTCCGAGGCCGTGGTGGCGCTGGCCGCAGCTCCCTGACGTGCGGCGCCGCGGGCCGGGCGGGCACGCCGCCTGGCCCGCGCGGCGCCGGGGCCGATGCTGTCATTCGGCGTTCGGCCCCATGAGCAGAAACCTCGTTGCTAGCGTCATGAACATGTCTGTGAAGACGTTCAGCATCAGCATGGGTGAGCGTGCCTATCGGCAGGCTCGCGCCGAGGCTGACCGCGCGGGGCTGTCCATGTCGGCCTGGATGACCCGGGCCGCACGGGAGAAGATCCAGCGCGATGCGGCGAGCGCGATCGCCGAAGCCGACCGGATCACTGGTCACGACTGGGCGGACTGGACGGAGGCTAACGCAGGCGACTTCCCGCCTAGCGCCGGCAAGGGCGCCGCGTGAACCGCGGTGACATTTTCGCGTACAAGGGAGTAGCCCGGGCCGGCTATGTGGCCATCGTCAGCAACGATGGCTTCAACCTGATCACCGGCCACCCCGTGGTGGTCAAGGTCAGCGACCGGCCTGACCTCACCGAGACCCCCTACGTCGTGGCGCTCAGCCACAACGACCCGGTCTCCGGGCACCTGGAGTCCTACTCCGCGGTGCGGGTCCGCCGCAGCAGGCTCTCGGGGGACAGGATCGGCCAGCTCGCCGAGGAGACCATGCGCAAGCTGGACGACGCGCTGGCGCTGATCTTCGACTACGAGGCCTGAGCAGAGCGCCCGGCTGGCCCGGCCGCGCCAGCTCACCCCGGCGACCGGCACGGTCATGGCGACGCAGGCTCAGCCGACGTGGTGAAACCCGGTCCATGGCGCGGCCAGGTGCACTGTCATCGCCGCGATGACCAGGCCGCACACGAGCGAGCCCGCCAGCAGCAGCCACCGTGTGGAGCGGCCCGCCAGGACGCCGCGAGCCCGGTTGAACCCGGCCGGGCCGCGCAGGTCAGATCCGATCAGCCTGGGCAGCCGCCACACGTACGCGAGGACGTGGATCGTCATCACGCCGAACCAGAGCACGAAAGACGCCTTGTGCAGCAAAAGCCAGGGCCCGGCGGCCGTCCCGGTGAAGGCGAGCATCACCCCGGTGCCGATCACGCCGAGCGAGGTGAGCACCACGAAGGGGCCGAGCAGGCGCAGCAGCGGCGCAGGCGGACCCTGGCGCCGGTAGTCGGGGGCCCCGGTGTAGTAGCGGGCGAACCGGTAGATCACCGAGCCGGCCTTGAGCGCGACGGGGCCGATCAGCAGCATGCCGAGAAAGAAATGCACGGTGATCAGCTGATGGATGGACAGGATCGTGACGCCCTCGGCGGCGAACAGCACCAGCAGCACGGCGCCGGCTGCGGCGGTGAGCCGCTCATTGCCCTGGGCGCCCCCGGTGCTGTCCCTGGGAGCAGCCCGGCCGGGCCGGGCCGGGCTGTTCCCAGGGACGCGCGGGGGGCCGCGGCCTGCGGGGCGGCGGCCCCGCAGGCCGCGGTGTACGGGGTGGCGGCGCATCGTCGCGGCCGCGAGGATCCTCCGGGGCGGGGTCCTCGCGGGGGCTGAACGGGCCGAGTGAGCGACGGGGAGGACGCGGGACGCCGGGATCACGGCGGGCCTCGGGTCCCGGGTCGGTACCCCGTCATCCGCTCACTTCCTCCCTGGTCCCCGTGGCCACCTGCCGGCGGTGCGCCGGCCACGACGACGCCGCGTGGCCGGCCAGAACCCGCGGGTCACCTGTTCCCGCGTTTCCAGCCTGCCGCCGCGGCCGGCCGGGAACCCGTTCAGGAATCGCTCAGAACTGGTAAGGAAAACTGCGACCTCAGTCGGACGCCTGAGCCCGCCGGCGAGCCCGTTCCGGGAGCTCGGCCAGCAGGTTGACGGTGACGGTCAGCCCGCCACCCGGCGTATCCGACAGCGCCGCCGAGCCTCCGTTGGAGGTCACCAGGCGGTGCACGATGGCCAGCCCCAGCCCGGCCCCGCCCGGGGTGCTGCTGACGAACCGGCGGAACGCCATCTCCTGCTGGCGCGGCGTCATCCCCGGCCCGTCGTCGGCCACGACCACCCGGGCCCCGTCCCCGTCAGCCGCCGCGCCGACCTGGACATGACCGCCCGCCGGGACCGCGTCGAGGGCGTTGGCCAGCAGGTTGTCCAGGATCTGCTCCAGATGGCCTTCCCCGGCCACGGCCAGGACCGGGCCGGCGCACGACGGGCGCAGCTCGACCCCGCGCTCTTCCGCCACCGGCCGCCACGCCGCGGCCCGGTCCCGGATCACCTCGTCCGCCCGGATAGTGACCGGCTCGATCAGCACGTTTTCCGCGCGCGCCAGGGCCAGCAGCCCGTCCACGAGGTGGGACAGCCGGGCGATCTCATCCTGCGCCCCGGCCAGTTCCTCGGCCGTCTCCGGGTCGCTGTCCTGGCTGAGCACGTCCAGCCGGAGCCGGAGCGCGGCCAGCGGTGTGCGCAGCTGGTGGGAGACGTCCGCCATCGTGGCCCGGTTCCCGTGCACCAGGGACTCCAGGCGGCCCGCCATGCCGTTGAAGTTGCGGGCCAGCCGCCGCACCTCGGGCGGCCCGTTCCCCGCGGCCGACCGGGTGTCCAGCGCCCCGCCGCCGAGCCGCTGGGCGGCGGCGTCCAGGGCGCTCAGCGGCCGGCTGACCCACCGGGCCAGCGCGATCGCCGCGACCGCGGCGGCGGCCAGGCCGGCCAGGGCCACCGCGGCCAGCCAGGACCACAGGACGCCGACCCGTTCCTCCAGTTCCGCGGACGATCTGGACAGCACCACGGCCCCGACCACCGTGCGGGCCCCGTCCCCCAGCACCGGGACCGTGACCTGGAGCCGGTCGTCGACGCTGGTGTCCACGACCGTCCGCCCGCGCAGCGCCGTGGTCAGCGTGGCGGCCGGGATCGCGGCGTCGCCGCCGGTTCCGGTGACCAGGCGGCGGCGGGCGCTGTACACCCGGACCTGCTCCCCGGCCCGGCGGGCCTGCCGCAGCGCCCCCGCCACCGCGGCGACCCCGGCGGGGGGCGGGTCGGCCAGCCGGTCCTCGGCCAGCCCGGCCAGCGCCCGGGCCGACAGGATGGTTTCCTGCTGGAACGAGCTCCGCTCGTGACCGGTGGTGATCAGCCCCATCGGCACCACGGTGGTCACCAGCAGCGCCCCGATCAGGGCGAGCATCGTGAGCACGATGCGCCGGGCCATCAGACTTCGCCGAGCCGGAAACCCCTGCCGTAGGCCGTCTCGATCAGGCCCGGCACGTCGAGCTTGCGGCGCAGCGCCGCCACGTGCACGTCCAGCACCTTGGTGGGGCCGTACCAGTGCGCATCCCAGGCACCCTCCAGGATCTCCTGGCGGGTCATGACCCGGCCCGGATCGCTGGCCAGGCACTCAAGGATGTCGAACTCCTTGGGGGTGAGGGCCACCTCGCGGCCGTGCACGGTCACCTTCCGGGTGCGCAGGTTGACGGTGAGCGGGCCATGCCGTAGCACCTCCCCGCCCGGCCGGACCCGGCGCAGCACGGCCCGGATCCGGGCCAGCAGCTCGGCCAGCCCGAACGGCTTGACCAGGTAATCATCGGCCCCCGCGTCCAGGGCCAGCACGCGTTCCGGCTCCTCGCCCCGGGCGGTGACGATGATGATCCCGGCATCGGAGCGCTGACGCAGCTGGCGGCACACCTCCACCCCGTCCGCATCGGGCAGGCCCAGGTCGAGCAGCACGACGTCCGGATCACCGGACGCCAGCGCATCCTGGCCGGTCATCACGTGATCCACCCGGTACCCGCCCCGGCTCAGCCCGCGCACCAGCTGGGTCGCCAGGCCTGGGTCATCTTCCACCACCAGGACACTCGGGGTGCCCTTGGCGGCGGGCAGCCCGCCGGGCCGGCGGCACTGCTCGCCACGCTCATGGGAACCACCGTAGGGCCACCCGGCCCCCGCCACGACCATCACCGCCCAGCGGAGTGCCGCCTGGCCAGGCCGGGCTCCGGCGGCCGGGCTCCGCGGCCGGGACTGCCCTGGACCGGGACTTCGGCCTAGAGGGGCATGACCACGATCGGCTTGGTGGTCGGCTGGCTGGTGCCGCCGGCCGGCTCCACGGTCAGCGCGACCGCGTCCCCGGTGGCGAGGCCCGTCGCGAGCAGCGGCGCGGTCCGCCCGGCCGCCGGTGCCGGGAGCAGCCCGGCCCGGCGGGCGGTCCCGCCCACCACGAACCACAGCTCGTAGACCTTCCCCCCGCTCAGCGCGGGCAGCCCAGTCGTGCTGATGATCATCGCGTGCCGGGACTGGGAGGCAACCACGGTGGCCACCCCGCCGGCGGTGGTGCGGCGCATGGCCAGATGGGCGTCCGGGGCGGCCAGCACCGCGGCGACCGACCGGTTCTCGGCCTGGGCCTGATCCAGCCGGTGCTGGGTGGAGGACTGGACGACACCCAGCGCCACCGCGGCGGCCACGGCGGCCGCAGCCACGGCGGCCGCCATCCGCGGCACCCAGGGGCTGCTGACCGCCCGCCGCCGGGATGTCGCCACCTCGCGTACCTCAGGCGGAAGCTGGCGGGTCACGGAGGCCATGGTGAGCACCCGTTCACGCAGCTCCGGCGGCGGGCTGGCCGCCACCGCCATGGCGAGCCTCGTCGCGGTCTCCCGGAAGCCGCGGACCTCGTTCTCGCAGGGCGGGCACCGGTGCAGGTGAAGCTCGAACCGGTCCAGCTCCAGGCCGGTCAGGGCGTCCAGCGCGTACGCGCCGGTCAGCCCGTGCAGGTCGTCGCGGCCCATCTTCACGTGGCGGCCCAGTTTCACCAGCTCACCCCCATGCAGTCACGCATCCGGATCAGGCCGTCGCGCACACGGGTTTTGATCGTCCCGAGGGCGGTGCTGAGCAGGGACGCGACCTCGGGGTACGTGTGTCCCCCGTAGTAGGCCAGGGTGATCGACTGCGTTGCAGCTCGGTCAGCGAGTCCAGGCAGCGGCGCACCCGCTCCGCGTCCAGCCGGGACTCCACCGTTTCCGCCACCTCCTCGGGGGAGACCGCCGCGATGCTGGCGACCTTCTGTTCCCGCTGGTCTCCGCGCTCGCCGAGCGCACCCGGTCGACGGCCCGCCGGTGTGCGATCGTCATCACCCAGGTCATCGCGCTGCCCCGGCCGGCGTCGAAGCGTGACGCGGTGCGCCACACCTCCAGCAGGACTTCCTGGGCGACTTCCTCGGATTGGGCCGGATCCCGCACCACCTTGCGGATCAGTCCGTAGACGGGCCGGGCCAGCCGGTCGTAGGCCGCCTCGAAGGCGGACTCGTCGCCCCGGGCCACCATGGTCAGCAGCCCGCCAGGTCTTCCTCGCGTCCCGGCAGGGGCCGGAGACCAGGGCGGGATTCAGGCACGTCCGGTGTGCTCATGGTCAGTATTCGGAGCCTCGCGCCGGGCGGATGGGTCACTCGGCAGGCGCGAGACCCGGCCCGGGTGGGCCTGGCCCCGCGTGCTGCGGCGGATGCTCCGCCCCGGCTGGTGGTCGTTGCGGAAAACTAACGGTCGGCCGCGGCGGCCCGCAGCCAGGCTGCGCCGGCCAGATGCGCCAGGACCGGCACGAAGAGCGCCGCGTTGACGGTGCCCACCCCGGAGGCCAGGTCGTACCCGGGCCGCGGCGCTGAACCCGGTCACGGTGTGCACCTTGCCGCCCTGGGGGAACGAGACGGTGTTGTTGCCCTTGGTCACGTCCACGATGCCCGGCGGCCTGGGCCTATCGCGGACATCCCGTACAGCGCCGGGTTGATCAGGCCCAGCGGATGCCCCGCGACCTGGTCGGCCAGGGCGACCACGCCGGCGAACAGCGGGGTGGACTCGCTGGTGCCGCAGGTCGGGTACCAGCCGCGGGCTGGCCCTGGAAGCTCTGGTACATGTCCACCGCGCCGTTGCAGGCCCCGCTCATCGAGATGTCCGGCACCCCGCGCTGGCCGCCGACCACGCCCGCCACGCCGTCCTGGTACGCGGGCCGGGAGAAGATCACGGACTTCCCGCCCCCGCCCGCCAGCGGGTTGGGGCCCTTGTTCCCGAAGATGTACTGCTGGGTGGCGCACGTTGTAGGTGTCGTTCCACACCACGGAGTGCCACGCGCCCTTGGCCGACTGGCGCAGCTGAGTGCCGCCGACCCCGGTCACCAGCGGGTCGCTGTCCGGCCACGAGGTCACCGGGTGCAGGTAGTAGGTGGTCTGGTTGTACATCACGTCGGCCGCGCCGCTGTCGCCCGAGGCGGCCAGCACGGTCACGCCCTTGTTCGCCGCGTCCACGTAGGCGCCGCGCAGGTTGAGCAGGGACCGCCTGGACGGGAAGGTCTGCTCGGTCGCGCTGAAGCTCTGGCTGATCACGCCGCCCAGGTGGTGGTCGATCACGTACGTCTCGGCCTTGACGATCGCCGGGAAGCCGCTCGTGCCCTCGTTCTCCGAGGTCGGCGTCTCGACCAGGAGAATGTTCGCGTCGGGGGCCATCACGTGCGACCACTCGACGTCCAGCTCGGTCTCGCCGGCCCAGCCCTCCCGGTTGGAGTTCGGCCGGTACTTGGCCACCGGGCCAGCCGGCTGGATCACCTGCAGCGACGGCGGGTTGGGCAGGCCGAACTTCTTGTCGAACACACCCAGGTCGTGGCCGACCGTCGGGGAGCCGTAGGAGTCCACGATGACGATCGTCTGGCCCTTCCCGGTGATGCCCCTGCTGAACAGCGGGCCCAGGTTGTAGGCCTTCTGAATCTGGTCCGGCTGGTAGCAGGCGATCTTGAAGTGCGCCTCGCAGAAGGCCGTGGTCGGCGGGGCGGACTGCGCGTCCCGCACATGGACCGCGGCCGGGCTGATGGCCACCGTGGCGGTCGCGGCCACCGCGGCGGCACCGCCCGCGGCGACGGAAGTACTGCCCGCCACCGCGGCGGCCATGGCGGCCGAGCCCACGGCAATAGACAAGGGGCGGCGCACTCGCATCCCATCTCCCGTTGCTGACGGCCGGGACAGCCCCACCGCCGTCCCGTGGCCCACTCGACACTAACAGTGGGACGTGCTCGCCGCGAGAGGCATCAGCCAAGGTCGGACGGCGAGACGGCCGGGACGGTCGCCGGTAGGCTCGCGGCTATGATCGTGGTCGTGGCCGGCGTGTCCGGCAGCGGCAAGTCAACCGTCGGTTACCTGCTCGCCGGCGCTGGGCTGGCCCTTCACCGACGCCGACGCCCTGCACCCGGCCGCGAACATCGCCAAGATGCGGGCGGGCCATCCGCTGTCCGATGCTGACCGGCGGCCGTGGCTGGCCGCCGTGGCCGCCCGGATGGATGAGTTCGCCGCCGCGGGCGAGTCCGCCGTCATGGCCTGCTCCGCGCTGAAAAACTCCTACCGGGACGAACTGCTGGCCGGGCGGCCCGAGGCGCGGATGGTCTTCCTGGACGCGAGCCGGGAGGTGCTGGAAGCCCGGCTGCACACCCGGCACGGTCATTTCTTCCCCGCCACCCTGCTGGACAGCCAGCTCGCCGACCTGGAGAGCCCGCAGCCATCCGGGCACCTCCTGGTGCTGGACGCCGCGACCCCGCCGGATCAGGCTGTGGACGAGATTATCCGGCGCCTTCAGCTGAGCCTCCCGCAGGAGAAGATGAGTCCATGAAGCTGAAACTCGACCTGCACGACATTTACAACCGGGGCCAGGACATTGACCGCGCCCTCCGGGCGATCATCGACGAAGCCGTGGCCAAGAAGGCGCCGATGATAGAGATCATTCCGGGCAAGGGCTCAGGTCAGCTGAAAAAACATGTTCTGAGGTTCCTTGAGCAGAAAGAAATTAAGCAGCTGTACAGCCGGGTGGAGAAGGACTCAAAGAACTTCGGCCGGATCTTCGTGCATTTTCGGTGGAAATAGGCGCGTCTTCAGCCGGCCCCTGACCGGGGCCGCAGCACGGGCAATTCTGACCCATCGTGGTGGTTTGCGGTGCCGGGGCGCGGAGCGCTGGTGAACCCGGGCGTCGGCGAACCGGGCATCGGCAGGGTACGTCGATTGCCACACACAGCCCACAGTTACTCTCCCCCTCGCCGCGGATCGCGGGCCGGGACCTGGCCATTGCGAAGGCCGTCGTCGTCCGGCCCGATTCCCGCGTTTCCACTCCCCGGGAAGAAGGCACTGGGCCCTCGTCCCCCCATACGCAGGCAAGACGGACCACGACTCGTAGTCTCCGCATCTGCCAGGCGCGTTTGTCATGGTGGCATGAACCGTCTTGGATGTCCAGTGAAAGCGCAAATAGAAGCGCCATTATTAAATTACTAATTTGCTTAGCTGAATAGATTTATGCGCCTATACCCCGTTCTGGCCGGGCTCCGCCATGGTCCCCCGGGAAAGCGGAGCGGGGGTCGTCGCCCCGGGCGGGCCGCGCGCGCCGGCCGGCCGGCACATACCCCTCACCGTGGGATGATTGCCGCATGCGTCTCCTGATCCGGGCCCTGCTGACCGCGGCGGCGCTGGCCGTGGCCACGTGGCTGGTGCCCGGGATCCAGCTCGGCCACGGGAGCACCGCGTCGAAGGTGCTCACCCTGCTGGCCGTCGCGGTGATCTTCGGGCTGGTCAACGCCATCATCAAGCCGGTCGTCAAGGCGGTCGGCTGCCTGTTCTACGTGCTGACGCTCGGGCTGATCGGGCTGGTGGTCAACGGCCTGCTGCTCTGGCTGACCAGCTGGGTCGCGGGCAAGCTCACGCTCCCGTTCCACATCACCGGGTTCTGGGCCGCGTTCTGGGGCGCGATCATCGTCGGGGTCGTCGGCTGGCTGCTCGGCGTGCTCATCCCGGAGCCGGACGACCACCAGTAGCGCCGTCCCGGCCCGGGTCACGCGGGTCAGCGGGGCCGGCTCCAGGAACTCCAGCCGGTTGCCCAGGGGATCCTCGCTGTAGAACCGGCGCATGCCGGGGAAATCGCCGTCGGGCCGGACCGGGTATCCAGCCGCGCGCAGCCGGGCCGCCCAGGCGTCGAGGTCGCGCACCAGCAGGCCGGGGTGCGCCTTGCGGGCCGGGCGGAAGTCCTCCTCCACGCCGAGGTGCAGCTCGATGCCGTGGCCGCGGAACCAGCAACCGCCCCGGGCGGCCAGGGCGGGCGGCTTGGGGATCTCGTCCAGGCCCAGCACCCCGTGGTAAAAGGCCCGCAGCGCCGCTTCGCTTCCCGGCGGGCAGGCCAGCTGAACATGATGGATCATGTGCACCTCCAGGTGGGCGCCATCGGCGCGGCCGGGGCCTGGGGTCCCCCCGCGCGGTCCTCATTTTATCTTCATATCAAGACAGTGATCCAGACGGGAGCCCCTAGTGCGCGAGGCGCGGACCATCACGGCGAGGTTCGAGGTCCGGGACGAGCGGTTCCGGCGGGTCCGCGGCGACCGGCAGCTGGAGGTCCTGCACACCGGCTGCCGCTGGACCGAGGGTCCGGCGTACTTCCCGGCCGGGCGCTACCTCGTGTTCAGCGACATCCCGAACGACCGGCTGCTGCGCTGGGACGAGACCACCGGTGCCGTGGGCATCTTCCGCCAGCCTTCGCGCTACGCCAACGGTCATACCGTGGACCGGCGGGGCCGCCTGGTCAGCTGTGAGCACGGCGCCAGGCAGGTCACCCGCACCGAGCTGGACGGGTCGGTCACGGTGCTCGCCGACCGCTACCAGGGCAAGCGGCTGAACAGCCCGAACGACGTCGTGGAGCGGGCGGACGGCTCGATCTGGTTCACCGACCCCGCCTACGGCATCGACAGCGATTACGAGGGACACCAGGCGGACAGCGAGATCGGCGCCTGCCACGTGTACCGGATCGATCCGGGTTCGGGCGGCCTGCGCATCGTGGCCGGCGACTTCAACCGGCCCAACGGGCTGGCGTTCACCCCGGACGAGCGGAGCATGTACATCTGCGACAGCGAGGAACGGCATATCCGGCTGTTCACCGTGACCGAGGACGGCACCGGCCTGACCGGCGGGGACGTCTTCGCGCGCTGTGAGGTCGGGCACCTTCGACGGCATCCGGCTGGACAGCGAGGGCCGGGTCTGGGCGGCCGCCGGCGACGGGCTGCACTGCTTCGACCCGGACGGCACCCTGCTGGGCAAGCTGCACGTGCCGGAGATCGTGGCCAACCTGACCTTCGGCGGGCCGCAGCGCAACCAGATCTTCATGTGTGCCACGAGTTCCGTCTACTCCATCCGGGTCACCGTCCGCGGAGCCCGCTACCCGGCCTGACCCCGCCGGTCGCCGCGCCCCCGCGCCCGGGATCCACCTTTCACGCTCACGGTGCGCCCTAACCGGATAAAACACCCAGCATGGCGCACGTCCGGCGTGACATGTCGCGACATCCATGATCAAAGTTACCAGTGATGCTGGTGGGACGGGCGCTGGGCGGAGGTGGCGGGCCCGGCGGACCGCGGACGGGAGGGCGGGGTTAGTAGAGGGTGGGGCGGCGATCGGTGAAGAGATCGTTCCGGGCGTTGATGCGCTTGTCCCGGGCGCGGGGCAGGTCGCAGTCGGCGGTCAGAATCGCGGGCTGGTCGGCAGTGACCGGGCCGGCCAGCGGGTAGCCATCCGGGCCCACGATGAGGCTGCCGCCTACCCAGGCCACCCCGCGCTCGGTACCGCACCGGTCCGCGACCGCGATGAAGACGCCGTTCACCGCGGCGCCAGCCTGCACCTTCACCACCTCGGACGGCCGTTCGGCGGGCGGCCGGGGAGCCAAGGGCCAGTTGACCGGGGCGGCGATGAGGTCCGCGCCGGCCAGCGCCGCCCGCCGGACCCACTCGGGGAACTCCAGGTCATAGCAGATCATGACGCTGACCTGGCCTGCGGGCAGTTCCACCACTGGCGGAGCGCCGGAGCCGGGGCTGAAGACCAGCTTCTCCGCGTCCCACAGGTGCGCCTTCCGGTACACCGCGCGGATGCCGGACGCGTCCACGAGGGCGGCGCTGTTGAACAGCTGGCCGCCCGGGCCGAGCTCGCAGAAGCCGCCCACGATGACGGTGTGGTGCTGAGCGGCGAGCGCCTGCCACTGGTGCAGCGCCGCGGACTCACCCACCGGGCTGGCCAGACGGCGGGCTTCCGCGGCGCCGGTGAACACGTACCCGCTGTCACAGAGCTCCGGGAGGACCACCAGGCCGGCCCGGAGGCGGCCGCCGACCCGACCGCCCCGGCCGCGGCGGCGAGGTTGCCGTCACGGTCACCGACAGCCAGGCTGAGCTGGCAAGCCGCGATGACCGTCACGCCCGGACCCGCCCGCGCTGCCTCATGCCGCGGCCTCATCCGGCAGCAGCAGGAGCTTGCCGGTCGTCCCCCGGGAGGCCAGGTCCGCCTGGGCCTGGGCGGCCTGCTCCAGTGGGTACCGGCCGCCGACGCGGACCGACAGGCGGCCCTCGCTGATCCAGCGGAACAGGTCCCCGGCGCGCCACAGCAGCTCATCCCGCGTGGTCATGTAGTGACCCAGCGTCGGGCGGGTAACGAACAGGCTGCCTGCCGGGTTGAGCCGCTGCAGGTCGAAGGGCGGCACCGGGCCGCTCGCCGCGCCGTACAGGACCATATAGCCGCGGACCCGCAGCGCCGAGAGACTCGCCTCGAACGTGGCCTGGCCGATGCCGTCGTACACCGCCGCCACCCCCGCGCCGCCGGTGACCTCCCGGGCCACCCCGGCGAAGTTCTCGTAGTCCGCGACGTAGTTCGCGCCAGCCTGCTGGGCCAGCACCGCCTTGGCCGTGGTGGAGGTGGTGGCGATGCTGATGCCGCCGCACAGGGCGACCATCTGGGTGAGCAGCAGGCCAACCCCGCCCGCGGCCGCGTGCACCACCACGTGGTCACCCTGCCCCACCGGGTACGTGCTGTGCGAGAGGTAATGCGCGGTCATGCCCTGCAGCATGACCGCCGCCGCGACGGCCAGGTCCAGGCCTTCCGGTACGGGGACCGCCAGGGCCGCAGGCACCGCGACCTGCTCCGCGTAGCTGCCTGGCACCTGGGTCCAGACGACCCGGTCGCCCACGGCGAAGTCGCGCACGCCCGGGCCGACCGCGGCCACGACCCCGGCGCCCTCGGCCCCCGGGACATAGGGCAGGCTGGCGGATGCGTAGGGCGGCCGTCCCTCCCGCTGGTAGATGTCCATGTAGTTGACGCCAGCCGCGGCCACGTCCACCAGCAGCTGCCCGGGCCCGGGTTCGGGTGCCGGAACCTCCCCGATCTGGAGAACCTCGAGGACCGCCGTGCTGACTCCCGATCACTGCGCGCATCAGCTCATCCTCTCCATCGAGTCGCCGACAGTAGCCTAGGTGCCAAAGAGGGAGGTTCCGGGTGCGGATCGGCGAGCGGGTACGGGCCGTTCACCTCAGCCAGTACTGTCCCGGGGGTCTTGGGTTTCCGGCCGGTTCACCCGGTACCGGCCAGCCGGGCGGCGGGGAGGCCCCGGCCCGCCACTCGTGGGCGCAGCTCGCCGGGCATGAAGCGCAGGCAGCGGGCCGCCGGTGCGCCCGCTGCGGACGCCAGATAAGCGCCGGGCAGCCAGTGCGCCGCCGGGCCGACCACGACTGGGTCCACGGGGACTGCCCCTGACCCGGCTCCTCAGCCCGGGGCTGCCCCTCGCCAGTCCCCTCAGCCGCGGGAATCCCCGGCTGCGGCGATGACCTGCAGCGCGGCCCTCACCCGCGACGCCTCGAGGAAATCGGCCTGCCCGCGCGCCCGGGAGATGAGCTCATCCAGCTGCGCCGGCGTCGAGCCGGCCGTCGCGGTCCGCGAGCGCGCGGAGCGTCCGCCATCCCGCTGCCTTGCCCTCCACGCCCAGGCGCATGATCTCCACCTCCTCGAGGTTGCTGAGCGGGGAGCGCGTCGTGAGGCGGCCGTTGGGCTTGAGCCGTCCGGCTTTCTCGCCAGCCCAGGCCGCCCAGACCTTATAGCTGCGGACCGGGACGCCGAGCGTGCCCATGATGTCGAGCAGCGCGGCCCGGTCCTCCGCCACCTCGTCGGCAAACCGCCGCAGCTCGGGCGCGGGCGCGGGCACCTGCTGAGCAGCGGCCACCCGGCGGGCCAGGGCCAGCCCGGCGGTCGCACCGGCCAGGTGATCGTTGAGGTAGATGCCGAGCGGGTCCTGCGCGGACCGCCGGATGCTGGCGGCCGTATCTCTGACGGCCGAGCTTTTCAGTGCCATGCCATCCTTCTTTCCCCGGTTCCGGTGCGCCGCCCCGGCCGGGGCGGCCTCAGTCAGCAAGCACCCCGGCTGTGGGTCACCCCTGCGCAGAGCCACCCCCTGCGCAGAGCCACCCCCTGCGCCAGAGCCACCCCCGCCCAGAGCACCCCGCCTAGAGCCACCCCCGCGAGGAGCGACCGCGGCTGCGGCTTGCCCATGAGCCTGTTCACTGGCGCCTGGCCCCTCCGGACTGCGCGGCGGCACTGCGGCCTGCCGGTTTTCGTTGCGGCCCTAGATCCTGACTGTGCGTCGTGGTCCCTTGCCGCAGCCTCTTGCGTTCGCGGCGCGGGCTCTGCTACCCGGGCGAGCGCCGGCTAACCGGGCGGCCGGCGGGATGACCCGGCCGGCCGTTAGCTGGCGAGTTCCAGGCCCGGAGCGGTGTCCCACCCGAGGATGCCCAGGATCGCGCGCAGGTGGGGCGGAACGTGATGGAGCACCACGTGGCGGCCGCCCGCCGCGGCCAGCTGGACGATGACCCGCAGCCCGGCCAGGTCGCTGTAGTCCAGCTCGCCCAGGTCAAGGTGAACCTCGTCGAGGTCCGCGGCGATCTCCGCCAGCTTCCCGGCCAGCGGGCCGACGGTCGAGTCATCGATCTCGCCGGCCAGCGCGTAGCCGCTGCCCACGCCGTAGGCGGGACCGGGGCCGGGCGCGCGACCCAGGCCGGGCGCAAGGCGCGGGCCGGGGCCGGGGCGCGGGCCGGGGATCCGGGTTATCCGCAACACCCCGTCGTCGTAGACCAGGGAGTCGTCGCCGAGGTGTGAGGGTTGCGGGCCGCCGGGCGCGATCACCGGCCCGCCGCGGGCCGCACGGCCCGCCACGGTGATGTTGCGGGACGCACGGCCCGGGTCAGTGGTGGCGGGGGCCACGGGGCCCGGGTCGGTGATGGCACGGTCCAGCTCGGTCCGGAACACATGACGCCTCCTGCCAGCGGTGACGGAACTCACCTCGCCGACTGCTGCCAGAAGGGGCCGCCGACTCATGTCCGGCGGCGCGATGACCAACGTCGAGGTTACGGACGACCGCGGGGTCTCGGCGGTGTCGTGACGATAACGGCAAGTATGCCGGAATCCGGACGCCAGGCATACCCCCCGAGAGCGGGCCACCCGACAGCGGGCCACCCCGGCAGCGGACCCTCCGCGAGTGACAACCGTGGGTTGACATCGACAACCCCCGGTTGTCATGCTGGGTGCATGAGCCCGTCAGAGCGCACCGCCGCCCAGCAGGAAACCATCCGCCGACTCAAAGAGGTCCGTGCCGAGGCCCTCAAGCACTTCCGCATCGCCCAGGATCTGGCCCGGGAGCGCCGCGACCTGATCCGCGACCTCACCGGGGAGGGCATCTCCCAGGCCGAGATCGCCCGCGAACTCGGGGTGTCCCGCCAGGCCGTCCAGAAGATGCTCGCCGTCTGACGTCTCCCGTGAGGGTGGCCGCGGAGCAGCTCGCGGCGCCCTCGGCCGTGGGGGTCCCGATGATCGTCACGTCCTCCTGGACTTGCGCGGAAGGCTGATGACCACATTGTTCGCCGTTGCCGAGATCAGCGCGGCCCCGGAGGCGACGACGACAGAGGTGACCGCGGTGCGCGTGCGCCCGTCCCCCACCTGCCCCACGTGCCCGACGCCCCAGGCATAGACGTTTCCCGTGGTCGAGATGGCGTACGAGGTGGCCGACCCGGTGGCCAGGCTCCGGTAGACGACACCGTGCCGGGGCGCGGAACCGGACCGGCCGGGGTTCCACGCGCGTGGCCCGGTCGCCCAGCTGGGCCGGCGCGGTCATTTCCCCAGGACCAGAGCGAGCCGTTCGACAGCATGACCAGCGTCTGGCCGTTGTTCCAGATGGACCCGCCCTGGGCGACCTGGATGACCGGATGCGGGAGGTGCACGCGTACCGGGACGTCCGACGAGTGGCGCACCAGGCCGTTGCCGAGCTGCCCGCTGCCGTCGAAGCCCCAGTCGAAGTACCGGCCGTCGGACAGCAGCGCGCCCGAGTTCGCGAACGAGGCCACCAGCATGGTGACCAACCGGCCGTGGAGCCGCGCCACCTTCCGCGGCGTGGTGGTGTTGCGCGTGGTGCCGTCGCCCAGGTCGCCGTCGATGTTCTGGCCGCAGGCGTAGACCGTGCCCTGGGAGTCGTAGAGCGCGTGATTGCTGGCCCCGGCCAGGGCGGTCACGTCGGTCAGCGGGAGCTCGACCGGGGTGCTGTGGGCCGTGGTATTGCCCAGGCAGAGCTCACCGCCGCCGTTGTCGCCCCAGCCCCAGGCGTTCCCCTTCGTGTCCACGGCCAGGCCGGTGTCGTACGGCATGACGTCGGTGGGGATGGACGCGATCTTCACCCCGGCGGGGAAGCGGACCCGGACCGGGCTGGAGAAGGAGTTCCGGTGGCGGGCGTTTCCCAGCTGGCCCTGGGTGCCCAGGCCCCAGGCGTACAGGCTCCCGTTGGTCAGCAGCGCGTACTCGGTGGAGTTCGAGGTGCCGACCTCGCGGACGGTGCCGGGCAGGGTCACGGTGACCGGCGACTTCTTGATGTCGAAGTTGCCCTTGGGGCCGCCGAAGAACGATCCCCAGTGCCCGACCGTGGAGGTCGTCTCCGGATTGACCATCGCCGCGCGGGACGGCCGGCCCGCGGACGGCCCGGGCGATGCCGAGCAGCCGGCCGCGGCCAGCACAGCGGTAATCGCGCACAGACCAGCCCAGACGTATGGTGATTTCATCGTCACAACCCGTGATCATCCCTTTATCGGCGGCATCGGGGGGGACAATATTCTTACCCATACCCGCAGACACCGGGACACTCTCCTAGGCCAGGAGGCGGGCCGTTATCCGTGACTGACATCGACCGCCCGGGACGAGGGCTTTCAATAACGGACTTATCTGGGCTGGCCGCACCCGGGAGAGCCACGGCGCTGCGGCGTCGCGGCCGGCACGGCCCGGGACATTCCGGGCAGCGTCTATGGCAAGATACGGACTGAGTGTTCGCGCGCTCCGGGGTCGGTGCAATTCCGAGCCGGCGGTGATAGTCCGCGACCCGGCTGCCTCCAGTAGCCGGTTGACCTGGTGAAACTCCAGGACCGACGGTGAAAGTCCGGATGGGAGGTAGTGCGCGGCGACACGTCGTCCCGCAACGGCGGTGGCTCCTGGCCGCTGACCTTGCGGCCCTCGTGCTCGCCTCCCCGGAACGGCGTCAGCGCCGAGGGAGGCGTGTTGCCCGCCTCCCTGGCATGCTGCCGTCGTCCACGGCCGCAGGTCCGTTACCTGCCTGCCGTGCTGGCCGCGTCCCCTCGCAGGGTCTTTCGAGGAGGAAGCACATGGCAAGGAAATCTGCCGTCGCACCGGGCCTGGCCGCAGGGCAGAGGGAACGGGTAGAACGGGCCATCGCCGATTTTGCCCGGGGGGCGTTCGTCATCGTCTTCGACAGCGAATCGCGGGAGAACGAGGGCGACCTGATGGTGGCGGCCGAGCACGCTGACCATGAAGCCCTGGCCTACCTGCTCGATCACACCGCCGGGGTGGTGTGCGCGGCCCTGCCGTTCGACCGGTGCGCTGAGCTGGACTTGCCGCAGATGGTCCTGGCCAACTCCGGCCTGCACGAGACGGCCTTCACCGTCTCGGTGGATCTGCGGCCCGGCGCGACGACCGGCATTCCGGCAGCTGAGCGGGCCAGGACCATTCAGGCTCTCGCCGACCCGGCGACCCGGCCGGAGGATCTGGCGCGCCCAGGCCACGTCTTCCCGATCCGGGCTGCCCGCGGCGGGGTGCTGGAGCGCCAAGGCCACACCGAAGCGGCGTCCGACCTCTCCCGGCTGGCTGGCCTCTCGGGCGTGACCGCGATCTGCGAGATCGTGATGGCCGACTGGAGCATGGCGCGCTACGCGGACCTGGCGGAACTGGCCGCCGCCGAGAACGTCGCCCTCATCTCGGTCGGCGACCTTGCCGCCCACCGCGTTGCGCACGACGGGCCATGACGGGATCTGATACGTGCGGCGCGGTTGCGGCGCCCCGGGCAAGTGCCCCGGAGGTACCGCCGCAGACCAGGGTTCAAGGCACGCTAACCGGCACGCGGCAGCCTCGGCTATCCGGCGGGCACAGACGATAGCCGGGCAGTTGGTGGTGTCAACCTCCACGCCGTAGACGACACCGGCGTGCACCGCGACGGCCTGGGTCATCGCCATGCCCCGGACCCGCTCAGGGCGGGCCTCTTAGCGGTTGGCAGCCACCAGCGGATCGCAGCGAACCCCTGCCCACAGCACGTCCAGGCCGCCCAGCAAAGCCCGCAACCGCTGCTGTCCCGCACCGCCAGCCAGGAACACCTCGTCAAGGATCAGGAATGCGCCGCGACTGGCCATGACCGCGAGGCCCTGGTACCAGATCTCCTCGACGGCCCGGAACTCCGGCATGACTATCACGGTGCCGTCTGGCTCCAGCACGAGCCCGGACCGCGGATCGCCTCCCCGGCCGGGGAGAGCCTCGGCCAGGACGTCGGTGCCGAACGTGAGCCACAGCCCGGGAAGGACGTCCTGCAAGGCCCGCGCAATCGAGGACTTCCCCGAGCTGGAGCCGCCGTTCAGCACGATCACCTGAGTCATGAAGCCCCGCGGTGGGCGTGGATCCGGCGGCCATGAGGCCAGCGCCCATCGGGGATGGCCATGCAGCGGCTCAGGCCCGGGCAGATGCGGAGCGGGTGATGCTCAGCTCCCAGGAGGCGAACGAGAACTGTGCCGCCGCCAGGACCAGCCACACCAGCGTCCATCCGTACGTCTTCGCGTCGTTCCCGCCAAGCGTGAGCGTAACGGCGCCCAGGCCGACCAGGACGACACCACTGGCCATGCGCACGCCTGCCCAGGCACGGAGATGGCGGTACTCCCAGGGCGAGATGATGCGTCGCATGCCGGTTCGTGGCGGAGATGCCCACCACCCGCGCAGACCTCTCGGGGCGGTGCTGTCATGGGGTGCATGCATCGGGATGCCTCCTGTTACCTGTGGTGCCGGCCACCCGGCTACCCAGCCACCTATCAAAGTGATATCACTTTTTGCGGGGCTCTGTCAACGGCGCAAACACGGCATAGTGGCTGGTGCGTGGCGCCGTTGCTGTCACCTGTGCGGCCAGAATCCGCCCGTCCCGCCTGCTGTCAAGGAAGGTCATCTCGACATGGCCGAGCTTGGGTTCCCGGTACCGCCCCTGGCTGGTGATGTGGTGCTGCTGCGCCCGTGGCGCGAGGCCGACGTGCCGGGCATGGTGCTGGCGTTCAGTGATCCGGTGATGCAGCGGTTCTCCTGGCGCACTACTCCGTACACCGAGACTGACGCGCGCGACTTCTTCGCTGAGCAGGAAGAGGCCCGCTGGCGTGGCGATGAGCTGAACTTCGCGCTGGCCGGACCGCACGACCAGGACGTGGTCCTCGGCGCTGTCTCGCTGCATGAGGTTCGCCTGGATCAGGGCCGCGCGTCGGTTGGGTACTGGGTCGCTCCCGGGGCCCGCGGCCGGGGTGCCGCGACGCAGGCGGTCCGCCTGCTCGCCGGGTGGGCCTTCGCCGGGCTGGGACTGGCCCGGCTGGAGCTGACGTGCGGTCCCGACAACGAGGCGTCGCAGCATGTCGCCGAGCGTTGCGGGTTTTCCCGCGAGGGCCTTCTTCGTTCCCACGTGCCTTTCCAGGGAGGCCGCCGCGACAGTGTGATCTATAGCCTGCTTCCCGGCGAGCTGCGGTAGCCGAAGGCATTACCTGGCGGATCTGCGTCGCACATCAGTTGCCGGGTCACACTGTGCCGGTCAGGTCCCGGTTCGGTCGCGCTGCTGCCCCTGCTGCGCCGCCTCCCCCGGCGCATCGACCGGATCGGCGGAGCGCTCGAAGACGGCTCAGCGTCAACGTCCGCCTCCTCGCCGATGAAGGCGACCGCCGGATAGTCACGGGCCTGCTCTACCTGGTGCTGACCACGTTTCTCGCCGCGACCAGCGGCATCATGGCGGTCCTTATGCTCGGCCTGCGCGGCGGGCCAACCATCACCAGCCGGGTATCCCTCTTCCAGTTCCTCGGCTACTGCCTGCTGGTGATCTCAGCCATCCTCGCGCTGCGCGTGCTCGCACTCGTGTTCCGCCCAAACAGGGCCTAGCCACATCCGGGGGTCCAGGACTGGCTGCGACGTAATTGTCTACTCGATGGCACCCGCGGTGTCGGGGACCGCATTCTGGCGCGTCAGCAACATGACGCTGCTCACCAGGACGAAGATCACGAACAGCACGAACGCGATGCCGTCGAGAACGAGCCCGAACGAGGCGATGACGCCGCCGAGGCCGAAGGCCTGGAGGAAGAACAAGATCCCGGCGAGGATCGAAACCCACCCCAGCCAGCGCGGCAGGACGCCGCTCCCGATCACCAGCACGCCTGCCGCGAAAGCAAAGAGACTGCCGAACACGTCCCCGACGCTGTCCAGGCCATAGGTCATCAGGTACAGCGTGTAGGACACGCCCTGATCGTGCGACCCGAACGACGCGAGCTTCGCGCCGAGCAGAGCGAAGATACCGATGTCGCTGACGGCATGCAGGGCAATGAACAGCGTTCCGCCCGTCAGCACCAGCGAGCCAAGGAACCGCGACCGATCCGTGCCCCGCCGCAGCAGGTCATACAGCTTGGCCAGGTAGATCACAAACATGGCGGCATAGACGACGGACAGGCATGCGATCACCAGCAGCCGCCCGCGGTGGTCGTGAAGCGTGTTCGCGATCTTCGCCGCCGAAGCGTTCTGGCTCAGGCCGCCGCCGAGCAGCTCGACCACGGACACCGCCACCAGCGCGATCACGTAAAGGATGCCCGCCACCCAGGCATACCGCTCCCACGCACTAGAGTTCCGCGTCGCTGCCACCACGCCATCTTCCCCCATCCGCTCTTGGAACAGGTCGTGTTCTCCCAGAAGCTGCTGCAGGGCGCAAACCAGGTTGGGCACGACGGTTCGGTGTGCACGGAGGTGTCCGTGGCGGATTCGGTGGCGCTCGGAGGGACTCGAACTTCGCTGAAGCCCACCCGGCAGCTCAGAGCTTAGCCTCGGGCTTTCGTCTGGGATTAGCCCGGCGTCACCGTTCGAATTAAAAAGTGCCTCTGACCTGGAAGAATAGGACTTGTCTAGGGACCTATCAGCCACGAGTCGAAGGCACTTTTCCCGTGAAGAATAGTGCACGTACTGCTCGCGTCATGGTGTCTGCTGACGGCCGGGGCCTGGTGTCTCAGGCCGGGCCGTGCTGCTGTGGGAAACGATGCGGGTGACCGGCCTGGGCCGGGGCCTGTTGAACGGGCCTGGACCGGTGGCGGGCGCCGCGGGCGACGTCTCCCCTACGCGAGGAGCTGTCACGAAATTCCGTTCCTCTTGACGAGGCCGGTCCACGTCCAAGTGGCACGAGCAGTCAGGGTCGGCTGAATGAGCTCACGGAATGCCAGACCTGAGCAACCCACTGGGAGCGACGAGGTGTCCCGCATCACGAATGGCAGCGGGTCCGCAAGCGCATCGTGCGGATGCACGTGCGTCATCCAAGAGCCGTGAGCCGACCCTCGGCGGTGGCTGTGAATGAATCCGGCTTGGGCTCATCTGCCGATGGCAAGGGCGAGGAGGGTATCGACCGCCGTTTCGAACGGACGGGCGCTCCGATGCACCTGGGCGAGTAGAAGTCCTCCCTGGAGCGTGGCGAGCAGAGTAGTGGCGAGGTCGTCCGGGTCGATGCCGGGCGGGAGTTTCCCGTCGGCATGAAGGGATCTGAGTGCATCGCCGATGACGGCTGCCCACTGATCGAACCCTGCCGCGATGAGCGCTCGGGCCTCGGGGTCACTCTCGGCGAGCTGGCCACCGAGCGAGCCAAGCGGGCAGCCCCCCTTTGCTTTGGTGAGCTTCGCCGCGGTGATCACCATGTCCCGCCAGGCTTCGACTCCGTTCGCGCTGCTGAGCACACGCCCCTGGTGAGTGACGATGGTGTCGGCCTGGTAGTCGATGACCGCCTGCACGAGTTCGTTCTTGTCGGGGAAGTAGTGGTACATCTGAGAGCCGCTGACTTCCGCCGCCGCCTTGACGTCTTCCAAGGTGGTGCCCGCCACCCCGCGCTCATGGATCAGGGCGGCGGCCTCCTCCACGATTCGTGCCCGGGTCCGCGCTCCCTTGGCGGTGAGCCTCGGCCGGTCACTCGTCTCGTTGACCATGCACCCATGTTAGCAGGATTTTGAGTTTGACAACCCAGTGCCGAACTGTCAGAGTGAGTCGCACCACCCATTCTGCAGCGAGGACGACATCGCATGACTGACCTAAAGGGCAAGACAGCTCTGGTAACGGGCTCGACGAGCGGGATCGGCAAGGCTACGGCCATCGCCTTGGCCGCCCGCGGCGCTCACGTACTGGTAGTCGGGCGCAATGAGCAACGAGCCAAGGACGTGGTCGCCGAGATCGAAGGCAGCGGCGGCAGCGCAACGTTCCGGCTCACTACGTTGAGCGACCTCGAATCGGCCCGGGACCTGGTCGAGTGGGCCACTGAGGCACGCGACGGTCACGTCAACATCCTCATCAACAACGCTGGCGTCGCCTTGCTCGGACCAAGCAACGCAGCCACCGAAGCAGACTTCGACGAGACCTTCGCGCTGAACGTCAAGGTCCCGTTCTTCCTCGTCGCGGCCCTGGCACCAGCCATGGCCGAACGCGGATGGGGTTCGATCGTCAATCTCTCCACGATGGTCGCGAGCTTTGGACAGGCCGGCATGGCTCTGTATGGCGCCAGCCGAGCGGCTCTCGAACTGCTGACCAAGGCCTGGGCCGCCGAATACGGCCCGCGTGGTGTCCGGGTCAACGCCGTCGCCCCCGGCCCGACGCGCACCGCGATGATGGAAGGTGTCCCCGCCGAGATGGTGAAGCAGCTCGCAGCACTGGCACCAGCAGGCCGCGTAGCTCAGCCCGAGGAACTTGCTGCGGCGATCGTCTTCCTCGCCAGTGATGATGCCAGCTTCGTCCACGGCGTCACTCTTGCGGTCGATGGAGGCCGGGTAGCGACGTAACGCCTGTCGGCGGTGACGTTTAAGAGTGAAGACCTAGAACACAGATCACAACTCAGAACTGGGGAGTATCCACATGAGCGCATACGTAGTTGTCGAATTCACCGTCAAGGACCCGGATGTTTATCGTGAGAAATACGGCCCCAACGCTGGGCGGACGGCCAAAGAGTACGGAGGCGAGGTTCTCGCCAACGCTAACTGGGAGATCCTGCACGGCGATGGCTCGCTCACTTCAGGGGCACTCATGCGGTTTCCCGACCATGAGACCGTCATCAAGTGGTACAACTCGCCTGAATATCAGCAGCTGATCGATGTCCGAAATGTCGCGATGGATGCCCGGTTTAGCTTGCTCGACGGCCTCCCTAGCTGATCGAGGTGGCTCCATGGGTGGCACTCAGATGACATCAGATCTAGATTCCCGAACTGCACTCGTCACGGGCGAGAACCTGTCCGATGGGAGAAGCGAATGAGCAAGTTCGACGCCCAGTTCGCGGGTCGGCTGGACGGTCAGACCGTGCTAGTCACCGGCACCAAGGGCGGTATCGGCCACGAAACCGCCCAAGGCATTGGGAATAGTGGGGCGACTGTGCTGGTGCACGCCCGTCGTGTCGACGACGCCCAACGCGCTGTCAACCTACTGGTCAACAACGGCAACGGCAAGGGCCAGTACCTGCCCGTAGCCGCAGACCTCGGATCTCTGGCGGGTGTTCGGCAACTCGTCGACGCTGTGCACGAGGCCGCGCCGAAGGGACTCAACGGACTGGTTAACAACGCGGGCGCCGCGTTCTCCAGCAAGGCGCTGTCACCCGACGGGTACGAGCGGACCATCGCCATCAATCACGTCGCGCTGACGGCGCTGACCGACGGGCTGCTCGACCTGCTCCGGAAGGGCGCTGATGATTTCGCCGCGCCCTCGCGGGTGGTCAACATGACCGCCCTGATCGAGTCGCGGGGCAAGCCGATCACCGACTGGAGCTACCCGGGTAAGTACAAGCAGATCCAGGCCTACGCCGATGCCAAACTGCTGGCCCTGATGTACACCTACGCCCAAGCTCGCCGCCATGAGGGCGAGGGCCTGACGTTCAACGCAGTCAGCCCGGGCGCGGTCAAAACCAGTCTCGGCAGCAAGGCCGGCGGGCCGTTCAAAACGATTCAGGCGTTGACCAATCCGTTCGTCGGGCCTCCGGAGAAGGGGTCACGCGGCTGTGTGCGGCTGATGGCCGATCCGGAGCTCGCGACCGCGACCGGGGGCTACTACAGCTCGGCAAAGTTGAAGAAGTCTTCGAAGAAGTCTCTCGACCCCGAGGTCCAGGAACGCATTTACGCCCAGACCGAGCGGGAACTGCGCATCCACAACTGAGGCGGCCCCAGCCGGCTATCGCCAGCATAGCCGGTGCGGCAACGCTCGCGCCTTCACTAACCTCGGGCT
>CAVQEM010000072.1:0-47290 GCA_963711485.1 uncultured Actinomycetes bacterium | reverse complement strand
GGTTTTGTTGACGCTCGCATTTACGTATTGTTCAAGAATAGGCATCAGGCATAACGACACCCATGTAGCTTGCGCTACGAAAGCCACCAAGAACTTCGGAGGCGACTTCTTGATCTCGTCGAAGCGAGAATCCTTCCCATCTGACATGATACGTTGGAAAAGGTATGATCCCACTATTCTTCATCATCAACACGTGATTATTTTTGTGGGGTGAGGGGTCTTACATCTTGTTGCCCAGATTGAGACAGCGGTGCTGAGTACGACCTGTCTCCAATTCAATCCATTGGGTCCGCCTGTACCTTTGAATGCTGCTATAAGACTGGGCCATGCTGGCTTTGTTGTGCCTGCTAGGGAGGCTGCGGCACGTGCTCGGAGAGTTGGGAGGTATAAGCTCAGTGCTGTGACGGAGAGGTAGGTGAGTGAGCCGGAGAGATCGTAGAAGCGTTCTGATTGTGCTAAAATTGATGGAATTGCTACTGCTCCTTGGATTGCGAATGCAGCTCCTACGGATGGAATGAGAGTCCTAGACTAGGTAAGAAACTGTCCCTTGAAGTTTGGGTTTCATATACTCACCGAAGGAAAGGGTTGCGGAAGTTGGTAGCGTGGAGTAGGGAATTGAGGAGAGTCATGTTGGAATGTTTTCTAATTCATATGGATCGGAGCAAGAGAAGTTCTGACGTTGTTTATATTTCTTTTGGGTGTTGTAGTGTAGTTCACAAGGCTTAAAATGCAGCCTTACATAAAGTCATGACGACATTCTGCACATCAAATCGGACTCGGACTTGACATTTGTCCGCAGCTTAAAACTCAGCCTTGTTCAGAACTGTCATATACTTTCATTGGAGCCCTCAGTGTGGCACTTCGAGGCTATTGGACACAGATAAGGTCCGAATATCTCCAAAGTCTCTGCAGCGAGGCTCGCAGTCTCTTCGATAGTCGAGTTAGATTTCAGACGTCACATATCTAGATATTTCGATCTCTGCACCGATTCATCACCGATTGATGTGGCACAGAATTCATCTTCGGACAGAGCAACCCAGGAAGCTGCGTTTTCAACATTCTGGAGAGACATGGCCAGCCGTAGCCACCTCTAGTATCTCTTTCTCCATGCCCTCAATGAGGACAACTTTTATGCCGGCATCCTCCAACTGCTTCCTTCCTGTATTCTCTCCCACGAATTTTTCAGGTTCCTTGACTCCAATATAAACCGTTTTTATAGTATTTCCTAGTCTCAAGATTCTTTGGACACATGGCAGGTTCCCACTCAATCTTTTGAAGCAAGGTTCAACAGTAGTATATAGCACGGTCTCCTCTGGTAAGACATCTGCCAGTGCTTCCTCGGCTACATTGTGAGTTGCTGCTAGCTTTATGAAGCAAGATTGCTCCGCGTGCGTATTTCCTTCGCATTCGAGTGTGTAACCGGATGCGAGGACCGTATTCGTCTTCGCGTCAACGAGAAGAGCCCCAACGCGGTAATTTGTAGGCTTCGGAGGGGATTTTTGTGCAAGATCGAGAGCTTGTCTCATATATTCGAGATGATCGGGAGAAGACGGAGTGTCTGCCTGCTTGGCCATTATTGTAATACAGCATTTACTGCTGATGAATTTGATATTGTTTTGCAAGGATGTTCCTGGTTAGATCCTTGATGACAGGCAGTATTGTTGATCTGTTTGATCCTCTTGAATGACTCTTGGCCTCATTGGGGGAGAGAGTAAAAGTTTCGTTGTCGGCGCGGAAGAAAGGATTTCTCTCTCATCGGAGTTTATGTAGGTTGCGCGAACTGGAGCCTCTAAATAAGATAATAAACTGCCGGGCTTGACCGCCTCCAGAATCGCCTCATTAGGAAATCCTCAGTCCGGGATTGACGACGTCACATGGGAACGAGGAGCGAGCGCGAGGAGCATGCCACCGCAATATCCGATGGCATTGGTTACTGATTGAAATCCCATCATAAATGGTCGCCTTGCACACAATACATGCTATCGAGCCGCAATCATTCCACAAATTCTAGCTCTCGCCGATCGGCTCGAAGTTTCTTCCGCTGACCACCATTGTCTAAACCTCCCGTCGTATCTGGTCCCAGCTCCCAGGGCTTCGTTTCCTATCGGCATCTGCGGATGAAAGAGCGCAAATAGGAACAATTCACGCGCACACCTGTCCTTGGCTCCTCCCAGCTACCAAGTCTTCAGATGAACACATGGAATTGCCTAGGCCATGTCTGACGCCGCCCTGCCGAAGATCAAGGTGACCGATGCGCAAAACCTCGATGGAAGCGCCACGGGTACATCAGGTGTTGAATCCCCTTCGACCACCACGGATGGCGGACAATCAGCTCGTCCGAGGTCTGCAACGTCCTCCGAAGGTATGGGATATATTCAAGTTATCATCCACATGCTGGGCGATTCTTATGGGTCGTTCTTACAAATCATCCAATCGAAGATGATCAAATGATATGGCTTTTGTTTCTGGCCCTTTGGCTTATGCTGACAGCAATCTTTGCGGTAGGAAATACACAGTCACAATCGAATGGCAAGAAGGCACCGCCAATAAAGTTGATGCGCAATCCCTCCAGCAATCCTCCCAACAGAGATGTCAGTTCTCCAAAGACCTTCGTCGCCGCCACCGCGCGCAGCTACGGCCATAGATCCTCTCTCCCATGTATGCCTTCCATATCTGCAGCTCTCGTGTGCCAACCGACACACGATGTCCCCGTCACGTAATATTCCCAGAGCTGGAAGCTAATACCGGCGAATAGCACATTCTCAAAAGGACGAATACAGAGAACACAATCCCTCAGAAGCTACGAAATGCGGCTGGACCGGACAGCCCGAACCCAGAAGTATCAAGTCCTGTCAGCCCTGACATCGCCCCACCTGTGAGGCAATTGACGCCTGAAATCATTCGGACTGATAGTAATCCTGCTAAAGAGAAGAAGTAAGTGTCTCAGAACTCGATAATCCTAGCGAATCCTATGCGACTGCTTACTACGAGCGAGAACGTGGCTTGCTTATTTGCTTATGGCTCCGCAAAAATGCTAACAATCCATTTGTAGGAAAGGTGTATCCTTTCTCTCCCGTTTCTCTATTATCGGTGGAAAGAAGAGGGATCAATCTGCAGATGTTGACGACGATGAATCGGAACTGGGCGATCAGCGAACAGAAGGCATGAACGCACATGTCTTCTCTTCTTCTGTAGGTGCGAATGGATACATCCCCCAACACAAGGAACCTCCGCGGTACATCAAGGTTCGAGCGCACAATAAGAAAACGAGGGAGTTCAATCGCATGTTCTTGGCCCAGGAGTTAAGTGGCACGAAGCATGTATTTAATGACGAGAAGATACCGGGTTTGACGACGTCCGAGATTAATCCCCACAAGATATCGAAACTGCCGAAAACGAGTGGGGCAGTATGGGCAACGGAATTTAGTAAAGATGGCAAATATCTTGCAGCAGCTGGGCAAGATCAAGTTGTGAGAATATGGGCAGTGATCTCGACTCCAGAGGAAAGGCGAGGCGCATGAGCACGAGGAAGATGCATCTTCATCTACATCGGGGGTGGAACGACTAAGCGCCCCTGTGTTCAGATCAAAACCGGTCCGAGAGTTTCAAGGTCATACCGGAGATACCTGATCGACGAAGCCGAACACCAGCGTGGACACGCTCATCAGGGCCAGGCCGATCAGCACCACCGCCCGGTCGCCGAGGCGCGCGGTAAGCACCCCGCTGGGCAGGGCGCCGACCAGGGTGCCCAGCGGGTAGGCGGCGACCAGGATCCCCGCACCGGCCTTGGACAGGTCGGCGGTGTGGGTGTAGTGCGGCAGCAGCGGGGTCAGCGCGGTGAAGAAGTCCGTGTCCACCAGGACCAGCGCGCACAGGATAGCCGATCAGTACCCGCAGCCGGGTCGGCAGTTCGGCCGGGAGAGGACGGGCGGAGCAGAGGTCATGCCCGCGTCACGCCGTGCCCACGCCATCTACCCGATCTGCCGCGCCAGTGCGGCTGCCGCCGTAGCCTTACTGCGGGGCCGCAGCGCCAGGCCCCGGTCCTCCCGGATCCGGCCCCCGAGTCCGGACTGTACCTTCAGTCAGCCTTCTGTGGCCAGTTGATTAAGCCACCGCTGGCTGGCCCGGGCCACCCGCGGCGGGACCGACGAGCTCGTTGAGCAGGTCGGTGGCGGCGGCCATCTCGTGCTCGCGCCGCCGCGCATGCTGGTAGCTTCCCCGTTCCAGCCGGGCCAGCGTGCCGGCGTCCGCCGCCGCGAGTTCGGCCGCGATGTGCTCGCGCAGCCAGTCCTCGCAGCCGGCCGCCCGGGCGGCGTGCAGGGCCTCGATGGCCGCCGCGGCCATCCCCTTGTAGAACACGCTGCGCAGCAGCTTCCGGGTGGCCGCGGCCCCGGCCGGCCCGGGCAGCACGCTCACCGTGGCCCCGCACGCCCCGAGCAGGCGGGCGACGTCCTCCGCGGCCGGCCCCGACACCACCATCGGGGTGTGCAGCCCCCGCCCCGGCACCGGGGCCATGAGGGCGATGTCCGCGAATGGCACCCCGGCCTGGTCCGCGGTCGCGGCCAGGCCCTGCTTGAGGCCGGCGGACGCGGTGTTGGCGTCGGCGTACACGGTCTGGCCCGCCGCCCCGCTGAGCCCGCCCGCGCCGTCGGGCCCGCCCCGTGCCGCGGGCCCGTCCGCCTGGCCCGCCCGGCCAGGCCGGGCAGCGCCTGCTCCAGGGCTCTCTCCATTTCGTTTGCGGTGGTCAGGCTCAGCACCAGGGCGGCGCCCTGGCAGGCGTCCGCGTCGCTGGTGGCCGCGGTCACGCCGGGCGGCGCGGGCACGGCCGGGTCGTAGCCGCGCACCTGGACCCCGGCGGCCACCAGGTCCCGGGCGATGGTGCCGCCCGCCTCGCCGAGCCCGAGCACCGCCACGGTCAGCGCGGCCGGCGCCGGTCCGGCCGTCACCGGGCGCTTCCGGGCGTGTCCGCCCCGCGACGTCCACCGGCGGTGTCCCGTGCGTGTGGAAGCTGTCGATGGTCTTCAGCCCCCACGCCTGGCCCTTGGCCCGTTCCGCGCGGGACCAGGAGATGGGCCGCCAGTCCGGGGCGAGCACCAGCCGCGCGCCCGCGTTGCACAGCTCGATCCGGTTCCCGCCCGGCTCGTACACGTAGAGGAAGAACGTCTGCTGGATGGCGTGCTTGTGCGGCCCGGTCTCGATGTGGATGCCCGCCTCCAGCATCACGTCGGCCGCCCGCAGGATGTCCTCACGCTGGTCGGCAGCGAACGCCACGTGGTGCAGCCGGCCGGTGCTGCCGGTCTAGTCGGACGTGTACACGAGGTCGTAACTCTTGTCCCCGACGTGATACCAGACCGCTGACGGCACCCCATCATCCATAACGATTTGTTCGGTCAGCTCGGCACCGAGCACGCCGGGCAGGAACGTGGTGACGGCGGGGATGTCCGCGGCGAAGTAGTTGACATGGTCCAGCCGCCGCACGTTCGCGCCGCGGCCGGGGAACGGGGCGGCCTGGTTCTTCAGCGCGGGACGCTGCCCCGCGGGCGGCTCGTACCACTCGCTCTCCCAGTAGATCCCGAACTCGTGCCCGTCGGGGTCGGTGAACAGGTAGGTCGGCCCGATGCCTTCCTCGCCGTCGGCCCAGCCGAGGCCGAGCCCGGACGCCTCGATGGCCCGCACCCGGCGTTCCAGCGCCTCCGGGCCCGCCGCGCGCAGCCAGGTCCGGCCGATCCCCGGGGCGGGCGCGTCCACCACGCAGACCGTGAACCGCTCGTAGTCGTCCCAGGTCCGCACGTAGGTGCGGGGTCCGGCGCGGGCCACCTCGGACAGGCCCATCAGCCGGACGAAGAAATCCACGGTCTCGGCCGGGACCTGGGTGCGGAGCTCGACCGCCGACACGTGGGCGATGTCACGGCAGCGCTGCGGGGACATGGCGCGGTTACCTCCTGGCGCTCTGGTTAGCGGGCCGCTGGTTGCACTGCGGCCGCTGTACCGGCCGCCCTCGCCGAGGCTGTTCAGCGACTCGAGGACGCTGCTGATGTGGTCCCGCATGGCGGCCTCGGCCGCGGCCGGATCGCGGGCCACGATGGCGGCCACGATCCGCTCGTGCTGGGCCAGGGACACGGCCGGCCGCCCCGGGATCAGGGCCAGGGCGAACTGGTGGCGGACCAGCTGGGCCCGGAGCCGCTCGATCATGCTGGTCGCGGTGCCGTGTGCGGCGATGGCGCGGATCCGCGCGTGCAGCCGCGCGTTGGCGTCGCTGTAGCGCAGCAGCTCGGCCGCGGCCACCGCCACCCGCATCTCCGCGGTGATGTCCTCCAGCTCGGCCGCCTGGGCCGGGGTGACCCGCTCGGCGGCCCGGGCCGCGGTCAGCCCCTCCAGCAGCCGCCGGACCTCGGTGATCTCGATCGCCTCGCTGAGCGGGATGATCCGCACCCGGGCGCCCCGGTGCCGCTGCACCTCCACCAGCCCTTCGCTGGCCAGCACCGGGATGGCGGCGCGGACGGCGGACCGGCTGCACCCGAACCACTCGCACAGATCGGCCTCGACCAGGCGCTGCCCGGCGGCGAACTCGCCCGCCAGGATGGCGCGGCGCAGCGCATCCAGGACGGCTCCCTCGTCGGCCACGCTCAGCTCTCCCCGCGGTCCGCCTGCTGGTACGTGACGCCGAGCCGTTCCAGCACCGGCCGCAGCTGATAGCGGTCCAGGCCCAGCTCCCCCCGGGCGAAAGCGAGCCGGGCCTCGTCCTCCCGCTCCACCCGGCGCTTCCCGTCCGCCGCGACCTGGGCCGCGGACTCCCGGGGAATGCAGACCACCCCGTCGTCGTCCGCGACCACCACATCCCCCGGCCGCACAACGGTGCCGGCGATGCTGACGGGCACGTTCACCGCGCCCGCGAAGGCCTTCTGGGTGCCCTGCGCGCTGATGAACTGGGACCAGACGGGGAAACGCGCCGCGGTGATCGCGGCGACATCGCGCACGCCGGTCGTGGTCACCAGGCCGCGCACCTCGCGGGCCGCGAGCGAGGTGGTGATGAGCTCGCCGACGAAGCCGTCACTGGACGGGGACGTGGTCGTGACCACCAGCAGGTCACCCGGCCGCGCCTGCTCGATGGCCACGTGCAGCATGAGGTTGTCGCCCGGCCCGCACAGCACGGTGAGGGCGGTTCCCGCCGTCCGGGCCCCGGCCCAGGCCGGCCGCAGCGCCGGGCCGAGCAGGCCGGACCTGGCCGCGGCCTCGTGCACGGTGGCCACGCCCAGGCCGCCCAGCTCGTCCACCACCCCGGCGTCGGCGCGCGGCGGATTCACGATCACCACGGGCTTCACGCCAGTACCCCGCTCACCTGGGGGAAGACCCGCTGATAGGCCTCCGCGTAACGGATCGTGGCCGGCCCGCCGTTGCGCCTGGCCTGCACCCCGCGCCGCTCGGCCAGGTCGGCGTAGTAGCGGACCAGGTGCTCCTGGGATCCCATGGCCGCCATGGCCTGCTGCTTCAGGTCGAAGACCGGCGTGATATCGACCAGCACGTCCGGCCGGAACTCGCACATCTCGGGCTGATGGGGCTCGAAGCGGAACACCGGCGGAGCGCCGATCACCGGGTGTGCCGACGGGCGGCCCTGCGCCTGGGCCACCATCCGGGCGCGCAGGGTCAGGTCGGCGGCCTGCGGATGGTCGTAGTTGTAGGGATCGACCCGGGAGTGGGTGAGGATCACCCCGGGCTGCAGCTCGCGCATCAGGTCGGCCAGCCGCAGCACCAGGTCCTGGGTGTCCGGCAGCGGATAGTCGCCCTGGTCCAGGAAGTGCATGGTGGCCCCCAGCACCTGGCCGGCCGCCTCCGCCTCGGCGCGGCGGATCTCCTTCACCCGGTCCACCGTCATGCCCGGCTGCTTCCAGGCCCCTGGCGACTCACCGTGCTCGCCGTAGGACAGGCACACCACGTGGGCCTGCCCGAAGGCTGCGGTGACGACCGCGATGTAGCCGGCCGCCCGCCACACGAAGTCGGCCGCGTGGGCGCTCACGACGAGCAGCCGCCCGAACCCGTCCGTGGTGGTCACGCGGCGTCTCCCGCCGGCTGGCGTCCCGCTGATCCGCGCCGGCCAGCAGCCGGCTGTTGGACACGATCATGGTGGTGATCTCCTCGTCGGTGAATCCCGCGGCCCGCAGCGCGTCCGCCATCAGCGGCAGCCCGTCCTCCACCGGGGGATTGTGCGGCTGGCCGAGATCAGTGGTGATGATGGTGTGCTCCGCGCCGGTGGCCCGGATGTTGCCGGCCATCCGGGCCCAGTCGTACTTGCCGGTGAACGGGGTGGTGAAACAGCGTTCCAGGAACGCCCCCTGCCCGGCCAGGGCCAGCTGGTCGTCCAGGCTCATGTCCTGCTGCGGGAACTCCGGGTGAGTGGCGATGACGTGCCGGACCCCGGCCTCGAATGCGGCCTCGGCCACCACGCGGCTCTCGTAGGCGGACAGGTGGCCGGTGGCCACGACGAGCTGGTGCCGCGCGGCCAGCCGGAGCACCTCCCGGGTGGCCGGGAGCGGCCGGCCGGCGTCGTCGAGGACGTCCACCGCGGGCACCCTGACGCCCTGCGCGTCCAGGTCGCGCTGGAGGGCCAGCCACATCGGCGGGGTCGCGCCCGGGGGCAGGGCGGCGTGCTTGGCCCGGTGGTTGGCCGCGTCCAGGGTCGGCATCCACAGGATCCGGGCGCCCTCGCGGGCCGCGATCTCGACCGCGATGGGGTTGAGGCCGCCCACCGAGGCGTTGAGGGTCAGGGCCCCGAGCACCCGGACCTCGCCCTGCCCTGTCCCGCGCTGCCCTGTCCCGCCCTGCTCTGTCCCGCCCTGGTCTAGCTCTTTGTTCAGGGCCTCGTTGAGCACGGCGGCACGTTCCGCGGTCGGGACGTAGTGCGACTTCAGCGCGAACCCGGCCAGCCCCACGTCCTGGCAGCGGCGGCCCAGCTGGAGGTCAGTGACCCGGCGGTGCATCACGTCGGGCTCCACGTGCACATGCAGGTCGTACGCGCCGCGCACCAGCCGGCGCGCCCACTCGCTGGGCGTAGTCGAGTTCAGCATGGGTGATCCAGCCGCCTTTGAGCCAAAATTGGCTACAAAATCCGCAGACAATCACCGTCACCGTAAAGGGGGGCCGGGTGGCTGGTCAAGGGATCCGGCAGCCGGGGGGCGGCGCGGGCCACGGCTCAGCGCAGGCCACGGCGTAGCGCAGGCCACGGCGTAGCGCGGGTCACGGCGTAGCGCGGGTCACGGCTCGGCGCAGGCTGCGGCCCAGGGCGGGCGACGGCTCGGCGCAGGCCACAATTCAGCGCTCGGGTCAGGCGCTGAGCTGAACCTGGCGGAGGAACTCGGCGTTGGACGCGGTGTCGCGGGTCCGGTCCAGCAGCAGCTGGATAGCCTGCTGCGGATCGAGATCGGCCAGGACCCGGCGCAGCCTGGCGGTGACGTCGTGCTCCTCCGCCGTCATGAGCAGGTCGTCGCGGCGGGTGCTGGACGGCCCCACGTCGATGGCGGGGAAGATGCGCTTCTCGGCCAGCTCGCGGCGCAGCCGCAGCTCCATGTTCCCGGTGCCCTTGAACTCCTCGAAGAACACGTCGTCCATCCGCGATCCGGTCTCAACCAGGGCGGTGCACAGCAGGGTCAGCGAGCCGCCGTCCTCGACGTTGCGGGCGGCGCCGAGGAACTTGCGCGGCGGGTACAGCGCACCGACCGCCACCCCGCCGGCCAGGATGCGGCTGCTGGAGGGCGCGGCGAGGTTGTAGGCCCGGCCGAGCCGGGTGATCGAGTCGAGCAGCACGACGACGTCGCGGCCCAGCTCGACCAGCCGCTTGGCCCGCTCGATGGCCAGCTCGGCGACCTGCGATGTGCTCTTCGGCGGCCTGGTCGAAGGTCGAGTAGACGACCTCACCGCGGACTGACCGGCGCAGGTCGGTGACTTCCTCGGGGCGCTCGCCGACCAGGATCACCATCAGGTGCACCTCGGGGTGGTTGGCGGCCACCGCGTCCGCGATGGCCTGCAGCACCATGGTCTTGCCGGCCTTCGGCGGCGACACGATGAGCCCGCGCTGCCCCTTGCCGATCGGGGCGATCAGGTCGATGATCCGGCCGGTGGGGGAGTTCCCCGGACCAGAGGTGTTCTCCAGGTGGAGCCGCTCCTGCGGGTGCAGCGGGATCAGCTTGGCGAAATCGGGGCGCTGCGCCGCCTGGTGCGGGTCGGTTCCGTTGACGGCGGTGACGCTGGCCAGCACCGGGTACTGCTCGCGCCGGGTCCGGCTGGCCCGGCTGTCCCGGTTGCCCGGCGCCGGGCCGGGCCGGGGCGCGCGGGCGGTGCCTTCCACGGCATCTCCCTGGCGCAGGCCGAACTGCTGGACCTGGGCCTGGGACAGGACGACATCGTCCGGGCCGCGCTGGTAGCCGGCCCGGCGCAGGAACGCCCGGCCGTCGGTGATGTCCAGCAGGCCCGAGACCGGCTCCGGGGGGCTTTCCTGGACCGGGGCCGCGGGAGTCTGCGGCCTGGCCTTACCGGACTGCCCGGCCGCCGGGGTCCGCTTACGGGCCGGGCGCTGGGATGGGGTTTTGGTGGTCCGCGGCGGCGCCGCGGGCTGGGTGAGGATTGTGGTCATACAGAGAATTCCTTTCGGAAGGCGGCCTGAAGGCAGGCACGCCGGAAAAGGCGCCGGCTGGCGCCGGGAAAAAACGCGCGTGCGCGACTCGGGAAATCCGGGAACCGGCGTTTACCCCGCTGGTTCCGGCGCAGCACCGCGCCTGGACCTTGGCTAAGTCCTGGAAAACGAAGGCGTAAACCCTTCTCGCGGCTAACTAGAATCAGCCGGATCGGCTGGTAAAAATAAGTTAGCCGGGCTCGTCTGAGCTGACTGGCCGTGGACGCACACCACGTAGGCGGAATTGACATCGCCTACTGCAACCATACAGCACAACACGACCGGGTGGCCAGATAATCCCGGGGCGCTTCCCGGCGCCCGGGGTCATCCGGCCGGCAGGGGCGCGTTCTGGTACTCAGCGGCCGGGCTGGCCTGGCTGAGCAGATGCTCCACCAGGGTGATCAGCACGTGCTTGACGGATTCCCGGTCCCGCGCGTCGCAGAGCATCAGGGGCACATGCGGATCGAGGTCGAGCGCGATCCGCACGTCGTCGGTGTCGTGGTGCGGTGCGGCGTCGAAGCAGTTGACCGCCACCACGAACGGTGTGCCGTGCCGCTCGAAGTAGTCGACGGACGCGAAGCAAGCAGCGAGACGCCGGGTGTCCGCCAGCACCACCGCCCCCAGCGCACCGTAGGCCAGTTCGTCCCACATGAACCAGAACCGCTCCTGGCCGGGCGTGCCGAACAGGTACAGCGCCAGGTCGGCCCGGAACGTGATCCGGCCGAAGTCCATCGCCACCGTGGTCGTGGCCTTGCCCTGCACCCCGCTGACGTCGTCGACGCCGAGCCCGCGGTCGCTCAGCGCCTCCTCGGTCCGCAGTGGCCGGATCTCACTGACGGCGCCGACCAGCGTGGTCTTTCCCACGCCGAACCCCCCGGCCACGAGGATCTTGGCCGCGGTGGGCGGCACCGGGGCGTCGGCCGCGGCATCAGAGTGCGTGTAGTCCATCCAGGACGTCCCTCGGTAGGCGCTCGTTGCTGACCGGCCCGCGCGGCGCTGCGAGGACCCGGAGAATCCGTGCTGGCTGACGTCGCTGAGCAGCACCCGGACCACGCCGGCTGGGGGATCGATGTCAGACGCCAGGTCGACTACGGTAGTAGGCCGGGCGCACCGCGTCACTAGCTGCCGGTGCTCCGGGCTCAGCCAGGCCGGTGTCACGACGGCCGGGCCCGCCCCGCGCCGGATGGACCCGCACAGGCCCGAGGAGGACACCGTGGCTGCCGCACCGCAGCGCCGCGGCCGGTCGATCGCCATGACCCCGGCCGAGCTCGACGAGTTCCTGGCCCGGGCGCGCACCTGCCGGGTCGCGACCCTGGCGCCGAATGGCCCGCACGTGGTGCCCCTCTGGTTCGTCTGGACCGGCGGCGCGCTCTGGCTGAGCTCGGTCGTGCGCAGCCAGCGCTGGGCCGACCTGATCCGTGACCCACGGGTGGCGGTCGTGGTCGATGCCGGCGAGGACTACCAGGAACTGCGCGGCGCGGAAATCAAGGGGACGGCCGAGCCGGTCGGCGAGGTGCCGCGCCGCGGCACGGACGACGCCCAGCTGGCCGGGCCGGAGCTGCTGTTCGCCCGCAAATACCTGGGCGGCGACTCGATGCCGCACGACGGGCGGCACGGCTGGCTGCGGGTCACGCCGGGCAAGATCACGAGCTGGGACTTCCGCAAGCTGCCGGCCGAGCGGGCCTCCCCGGGACGCTGACCCCGGGAGGCTGACCCGGGGGTGATGACCGGGGCCGCGGATGCCGCCCCGCTACGCGAGCGTCTCGTCCACCGGGCTGGGGCCGGGGCTCCCGGCTGCGGCCACGGGTAGCGGAGTGTTCTGCGAAATCCACGCGTCGATCTGCGCCCACCAGTCGTACAGCCACCGCACCTGGGCATCATGATCGGCGGTGCGCGGCACCCCGGCGGCGGGTACCCGCCACCACCGGGCCGCGACGGCATGATCCATCGGCAGGCTCCGCCAGACGTCGGCCACGCTGGCCAGCTGGTCCAGCCCGGCGTGCCCGACGAAGATCACGTCGGCGCTGGGGCAGGCGGCGAGCGCCGCGAGTGCCCCGCCGGGGCGGGGCGCGAGCAGGTGCGGCATGTCCCGGGCGCGGGCGGCCAGATCGGCCCGGCCCTGCCGTTCCAGCCGCCGGATGCCCCGCCGCCACCGGCCGGGCGTCCAGTTGCCGCCCTCGGGGAAGATCACGAGGGCGCCGTCGTGGCCGAGGCCCGCGGCCAGCCTCCTGATCTCCTCGGTGTAGATCTTCTCGCCGGCCCGCTGAGGATAGATGAACACGTTGGGCACCCGGTTGGTGACCACGTCCAGCCCGGGGTCCAGCTGCAGCGCGGCCTTCATGACGATCCGCGGCCGCCGGTGGTAGACGGCCAGCAGGTGATGCACGAGCAGCAGGGAGTCGCCGGGCCCGGCGTGGCGGCTGAGCACGATGACGGGCCGGGCCAGCCGCGCGGACTGCTCCGCCGCGGTCAGATCTGGCTCGTGGACCTCGATCCGCAGGCCGAGGGTGCTCACGGCCGCGCCGTACAGCCGCCCCAGGTACCACTCCATGATCGCGTAGTGGCGGCTCTGGTACGGCTCGGTCCGCAGCCGGCCACCGAACCCGCTGGTGATCCACAGGGCCAGGCACATGAACAGGGCGGCCGTCTCCGCGACCAGCCAGATGAGCGCGAAGCTGAGCAGCCGGAGGGCGCGCAGGCGGCCCAGCCGGGACCGTGCGGCTGGGCCGCCTCGCGGCCGGAACCCCCGGGCCAGCCCGAAGGCCACGGCCAGCAGGGCGAGCGGCGGGAACAGTGCGGCCACCGCGACCGCGATCACGATCAGCAGCGGCGCCAGCACGATCCGGCGGACCAGCGTGGGTGGGACCATGCCGGCTCCTCCCGTCCCCGATGGCCGGGTCAGCCCCCGGCCAGCTTGGCGAGATAGCTCGCGGACGCGAGATAAGCCTGCTCGATCCGCACCCCGACCCTATTCTTATCGCGGTACCTGAGCTGGGAAAGGTCTGGCGGGCGCGGGTCGCCCCCGGACGGCAGCACGTGCACCGTCACCGTCCCGGGCAGCGCGGACATTTCCTCGTGGAACCGGTGCCGGCGGGCGATCTCGAACGCGACCAGGCCCACCTCCCAGGGCACGGCGCGGCACGGTCAGCGGGCGTTCGATCCGCCCCACATGCAGGACGTACACGGTGCGGGCGCCCAGGGAGATGGCCCGGCCGACCGGAATGGAATCGACCAGCCCGCCGTCGAAATAGTGCTCGCCGTCCACCTCCACCGGCGCGAGCAGCCCGGGCACCGCGCAGGAGGCCAGCACGGCAGGCACGATCGGCCCCGCGGAGAACCAGCGGGCGCAGGCCCGCTCGATGCTGGCTGCGACGCAGTGGAACGGCAGCTCGAGATCGGCGAACTCCTTCCCGGGAAGGGCGCCCTCCAGCATGCGCTGCAGCGGCTCGATGCCATGCAGGTGGGTGCCGGACCGGGCCAGCCGGGCCAGCCGTCCCCAGACGCTCTCGCTGAACGCCTCGCGCAGGTCGTCACCCTGCCACAGGCCGGCCAGCCGCGCGGCCGCGGCCGCGGGGTCCGCCGCCACGAGCGCGCCGTTGATGGCGCCGACCGAGGTTCCTACCACCAGGTCGGGCCGGATGCCGGCCTCAGACAAGGCGCGGAGCATGCCGACCTCGTGCGCGCCGAGGATCCCGCCGCCGCCGAGTACAAATGCCGTCTGCACGGGCCCAGCCTCTGCCGTCTGCACGGGCCCAGCCTCTGCCGTCTGCACGGGCCCAGCCTCTGCCGTCTGCACGGGCCCAGCCTCTGCCGTCTGCACGGGCCCAGCCTCCCCTCCGTCAGCGGCGGCAAACCCTGTCCCGGCCGGCGCCGTTTAAACCAGCCGCTGCATCGGCCCAGGCCCGGGACGCCGGACGTGTGACCGGGGGGTGGTTTGAGGCGGCGCCTGGTGAGCAGGGGACCATGAGCCGACATGTCAGGAGGAAGCATGCCGCCTGCCGCAAGCGGACTCCGGGGTGCAGGCGGCGCGGCCCTGGCCGTGCCGCCGCCACGATCCCGCACGCAGGTGTTCCCGGCGCGTCCCGAGCACGTGGGCGCGGCCCGGCGATTCGTGGCCGGCCTCCTGGCTGGCAGCCCGGTCGCCGACGACGCGATCCTCTGCGTGTCGGAGCTGGCTGGCAATTGCGTCAGCCACTCGGCGAGCGGCTACCCGGGCGGGACCTTCACCGTCCGTGTGGAGCTGCACGACGGTGACTACGTGTGGCTGGAGGTCGCCGATCAAGGCGGCCTATGGCGCCCGTCCCCCGGACGGCCGGGTGCACGGCCTGGAGATCGTGCGGCGGCTGGCCAGTGAGTCGGGGGTGGCAGGCAACCCCTTCACCGGGTGGGAAGCCTGGGCCAGGCTGGACTGGCCCGGCCGCGGGTACTAGCAAAGGAGTGAAAGTTGCTACACTGTAGTGCATGGTAGCTCCGACTAATGTCCGCTTCCCGGAGTCAGTTGATAAGGGGCTAGCCGACTACGCCCGCCTGGCCGGAGCGAAGAAGTCAACCGTCGTAGTCAGCGCGGTGCGTGAGTGGTTGCGGATGCAGGCTCACCCTGGCGTCGTGTTTGTCCCGGCCGTCACGGGTGATCGGCGCGCAGCGCTGTCGGCCGGTCCGCAGGTGTGGACTGTTGCCGAGGCGTGGCTTCAGCATGACAAGGAGGAGCGCACGGCCGCCATCGTGGCCGAGGCTCTGGGTTTGACGGCTGCTGACGTGGAAAACGCGCTGGCCTACTGGGCTGACTTTCCGGATGAGATCGATGACCTGATCAGCCGTCACCGCTCTAGCCAGGACGAGGCGCTGGCCGCCTGGGAACGCCGGCGGGCGCTCGATGAGGCCTAAGGGCGTCCAGATCCGGTACCTGCTGGATGAGCACTATCCGGGCTGGCTTGCCGAAGATCTCGCAGCCGACGGGATTGATGCGGTCGCGTTAACGGCGCACCGGCCGGGCCTTCGTGGCGTCGTTGACAAGCGTGTGCTTGAAACCGCAGTAGCAGAGCGCCGGGTTGTTGTCACCGAGGACGTCAATACGTTCGGCGCGGCGGCAGCTCTCATGCCGAGCCACCTCGGGATCGTGTACTGCCACCATGCACGTTTCCCTCGCACACGGCCCGGCCTGGAGAGGCTGCGGAAGGCTCTGGTGGTGCTGGCCGCAGACCCCCCAGCGGGCCTAGGTGAGCACCCAGTCGTTTGGTGGCTTGCTGACGCATCCGGCTGAGGCCAGCCTCCTTCGAGGCGGCCCTGGCCCGCTGCGCTCTGGTCGCTGCCTGCCAAGCGCCGGTTGCCGAGTTGGCCCTTCCTCGCTTCCGGCTGTCCAGCTCGCGGCCACCGCATCTATCGTGCCCTAGCTCCCGGGTCAGGAGCCGTACCGCTGCTCCGTCTCGCGCACTTCCGGCAGCCCGATGAAATCCAGGAACTCCCCGAACCCCGGCAGCTCAGCCAGGGCTCCCGCGGGAGTGCCTGACCGGGCGATCTCGCCCAGCACCCGGCGCATCCCCTCGGTCGCCGCGAGGAGCGTGCTGATGGGGAAGATGACGATCCGGTAGCCCAGTTCCCGCAGCCGGCCCAGGCCGATCGGCGGGGTCTTCCCGCCCTCGGCCCAGTTGAACAGCAGCGGCACATCCGGGAAGGCCCGGGCCGCCTCCGCGGCCTCCTCCTCGGTCGCGACGGCCTCGATGAACAGGGCGTCGGCACCAGCCTCGCGGTACAGCCGGGCCCGGTCCAGGGCTGGCTCCAGGCCCTCCACCGCCCGGGCGTCGGTCCGGGCGATGATCACGAAGTCCGGCCGGCTCCGGGCCGCCACCGCGGCCCGGATCTTCTGCGCCATCTCGCCCGCCGGGATGACCTGCTTCCCCTCCATGTGGCCGCACCTCTTCGGGGCGACCTGATCCTCGAGATGGATCGCGGCCACGCCCGCTGCCTCGTAAGCGCCGACGGTCCGGATCACGTTCAGCGGGTTGCCGTACCCGGTGTCCGCATCGGCGATCACCGGGATGTCCACGCAGTCCGCGATCCGCCGGGCGTTGTCCACCATCTCGGTCATGGTCAGCAGGCCCACGTCCGGGCGGCCGAGCAGCGCCGCCGACGTCCCGAACCCGCTCATGTACACCGCGGCGAAGCCGGCCTCCTCCACCAGCCGCGCGGCCAGCGGGTCGAACGCGCCCGGGGCAACGATGGTCCCGCCGGACTCCAGCAGCGCCCGCAGCCGGGCCGGCCCCCCCGGGAGCGGGGTCAGGCGCCCGGTCACGGGGCCGCCCGCACCGTCGGGGCCTCGCTGACGGGGTGGGGCGCCGGGCCCTCAGCCACCGCTCTTGCGGCGGAACGAGCGTTTGCTCTGCGCGGGGCCGTGGGCATTGTGGATCTTGCCGCCGTCCCGCGCGGATTGCCGCGCGTTCAGGTCCGCCTGCTTGTTGCGCTTGCGGTCCAGCGCCTCGCGGAATTTTCGCTTCACCTCGTCCTCGGGACCCTCGGGTCCCGGCGCGGCTTCAGCCATGCAACCTCCTGCCTCCGGTGGCCGCGTCGCCCGCGGCCACTCCTACGGTCGCGGCCGCCTGCCCCGCGGCCCTCATCCAGCGACACCTGCCCAGCGGTACCGGCCGCGGGCGGCTGCCCGGCGACGGGTATCTCCCCAGCCTAGGCCGTCTGGAATCAGCCAGTCCACGATGACGCATGCCGCGATGACGCAGCGGCACGATATCCCGGCGGACGGTGACCCGCCCGGCTCGTTCGCCGGGCACTCGGTGGCGACGCTCCCCAAACCAGTTGCGGAGCCCGGCCCGGGATGGTGATCTGCGGGGATGGATGACGCCGCACTACGCGCCACGTTCGACGAGCAAGTCCGCCGCCGCACCCAGGCCGACGAGCCCGGCGCCCGCATCGAGACGGACGGCGCGATCGTCCGCGAGGTCGCCCGCGATGGCCACGGCTGGTCCGGCATCACCTGGTCGGGGCTGGCTGGCCCCGCCGAAGCCGACCGGGCCATCGCCGCGCAGGTACGGTACTTCGCCGGGCTCGGGCGGCCGTTCGAGTGGAAGCTCTACGACTACGATCAGCCCCCCGACCTGGGCGGCCGGCTCAGGGCGGCCGGGTTCGTGCCCGATAAGGAGGAGGCCGTGATGGTCGCGGAGGTCGCGGACATCGCCGCGGACGTCCCCCTCCCAGAGGGGATTACGCTGCGGCCGGTCACCACCGAGGCCGAGATCGAACTGCTCATCCAGGTCCACGAACGGGTCTTCGGCCGGGACCAGTCCCGCTTGCACCGCGCCCTGCTGGACCAGTTCCGCGAGAACCCCGCCCACCTGGCCATGGTGCTGGCCATGGCCGGAGCCGAGCCCGTCTGCGAGGCCCGGGTCGAACTTCCCGCCGGGCACGGATTTCGCCGGCCTGTGGGGCGGTGCGACGCTGCCCGCCTGGCGGGGCCGCGGCATCTACCGGGCGCTGGTCGCCTACCGGGCCAGGCTGGCCGCCCGCCGCGGCTACCGCTACCTGACCGTGGACGCCTCCGCCGACAGCGAGCCGATCCTGCGCCGGCTGGGCTTCCGGTGCCTGGCCCGGACCACCCCCTGCCAGTGGACCCCGGAGGGGCACGCGTGACCACCACCGGGGTGGCCGTCGTCACCGGGGCCGGGTCCGGGCTGGGCCGCGAGATCGCCCGGGCGTTGCTGGGGGCCGGCTGGCGGGTGGCAGCGGCGGGCCGCCGGGGCGATGCGCTGCACGAGGCCGTGTCCGGGGCGGGCCTTCCCGCACCGGCCGCCGGCGCCGCACTGCCTGTGGTGACCGACGTCACCGACGCGGGTTCCGTTGCGGCGCTGTTTGAAACCGTGCGCGGCCGGTGGGGACGCGTGGACCTGCTGGTGAACAACGCGGGGATTTTCGGCGCGGGCGGCGCGGTGGACGAGGTCTCGCTGGAGGACTGGCGGCAGGCGGTGGATACCAACCTCACCGGCGCGTTCCTGTGCGCCCGCCACGCCGTGCGGCTGATGAAGGCGCAGCACCCGCGCGGTGGGCGGATCATCAACAACGGGTCCATCTCGGCGCACGTGCCCCGGCCGAAGAGCGTGGCCTACACCGCGACCAAGCACGCGATGACCGGCCTGACCAAGTCGATCTCGCTGGACGGCCGGGCGTTCGGCATCGCCTGCGGCCAGATCGACATCGGGAACGCCGCGACCGAGATGACCAGGCGGATGGAGCGCGGCGTGCTGCAGGCGGACGGGTCGCTGGCCCCGGAGCCCACGTTCGGCGCGGAACACGTGGCGGCGGCCGTGCTCTACATGGCCGGGCTGCCGCTCGACGCGAACGTGCAGTTCCTCACCGTCACCGCTACGACCATGCCGTACATCGGCCGGGGCTGAGCGCTCCCGGCCCGCGCGGGCGGGGGGTCAGCGGCCGGACCCGGCGTGGGTCAGCGGGCGGACCGGCGGCCGGACCGGCCCGGGGTCAGCGGCGGACCGGCGGCCGGACCGGGCCGGGGGTCAGCGGCGGACCGGCGGCCGGACCGGGCCGGGGTCAGCGGCGGACCGGCGGCCGGGCCAGCCGGGGTCAGCGGGCGAACCGGGCGCGGAGCAGGCGGGGGACGGCGGCCCGCCCGGTAAGCGGCGTGAACCGGTCCGACGCTGACCGGAGCGCCTGGTCCTCCTCGTCGCTGAGGTCGATGTCCGCCGCGGCCACGTTGCTCTCCAGTTGCTCCACGCTGGACGCTCCCGGGATCGCGGTCACGGCCGGGCTGCGGATCACCCAGGCCAGCGCGATCTGGGCCGGGGTCGCCCCGTGCGCGTCCGCCACCTCGCGCAGCACCCCGATCAGCTCGCTGGCGCGCTCGAGGTTCTCCGGCAGGAACAGCGGGTTCGCGCCGCGGACCCGGTTGGTGGGCAGGTGGTCCCGGTCGTAGCGCCCGGACAGCAGCCCCTGTCCCAGCGGGCTGTAGGCGATGATCACGCGATTCTGCGCCTCGGCGTAGGGCAGCAGGTCACGCTCGGGGGCCCGGTCAACGAGGCTGTACTGGACCTGGTTGCTGAGCACCGGGCCGCCCAGCGCGGCCTCGGCGGACCGCCAGCGGTCCAGCGAGTAGTTGCTGACCCCCACCTCACCCACCAGCCCGACCCGCTGCAGGGCCCGCATCCCGCGCATGGCCGGGGCGTCCCTGACGACCGGGTTCGCCTGATGAATCTGGTAGAGGTCCAGGTGGCGGGCGCCGAGCCGGTTCGCGCTGGCCACGGCGCGCTGCTCTACCACGGGGGCGAGGGGCAGCACCGGGAGGATCTTGGTGGCCAGGAACACGGAGTTCACGTCCTCGCCCAGGGCCTGGCCCAGGATCCGCTCGCTGCGCCCGAAGCCATAGATCTCGGCGGTATCGAAGAGGGACACGCCCAGGCCGAGGGCGCGCCGCACGATCGCGTGCGCCTCCTGCTCGGCGTACGGGTCCCCGTATCCCCACTCCCTGGAGCCGAACTGCCAGGTGCCCAGGCCGATCTTGGAAATCTGCTTGGCGGTACTGGTGGCCAGATAGCGCATGCTCCCAGTGTCCGCCACGCTGCCTCGGCCCGCAGGGGGAGGGTGGATTGTCGGTCACCGGGCTTAGTCCGCCCCCGTGAAGGAGCAGGTGGCAGGCGGGCATGCGACGGCGGCTGCGTCGGGGCCGCCGCCACCGTGTGGATGACCCCGGCCCGAAGGTCGGGCCTTCCGGGTTGGAGCGGGCGGAGGGCCGGGCGATGATGATTGGCGGCATGGGAACTTCCGCAGACGCCGGTGACGCGCGGACCGGGCAGGGGCACACGCCGTCCCTGCCTGAGCCGACGGGTCCGTGCCCGGTCGGTATCACGTCCTTGTACCTGAGCGACGTCTCCCGTCCCGATCCCTGGGCCGCGGGGGTGAGTGCACGGGAGCTGATGGTCTCACTGTGGTATCCGGCGACGCCCTCGGACGGGCAGCGGGCCCGGTACATGACGCCAGCGGAGTCCGGACTCCAGCTCACCAGCAGGGGGCTCAGCGGCGTGCCGCGGGACGTGCTGAGCACGGTCCAGACCAACGCGGTCAGCGATGCCATGCCGGCGGGGCGTCAGCGCGCCCTCCCCGTCGTGGTGCTCTCGCCTGGCTTCACCAATTCCCGCAGCGCGCTCACCGCGCTGGCCGAGGACCTAGCCAGCCACGGCTACGTCGTGGCCGGAATCGATCACACCTACGAGAGCTTCGCCACGGCCTTTCCCGACGGGCGGGTCACCACCTGCCTCGCCCGTGAGACACGCCGGAGGGGCACGGGGTTCTGGGAGAAGCTGGTGGCAGGCCGGGCTGCCGATGTCTCCTTCGTGCTCGGCGATCTGACCGGCGCGCACCCGGCCTGGCCGGGCGCCGCGCTGATCGACCCGTCCCGGATGGCGATGGCCGGCCACTCCGCCGGCGGCGCAGCCGCCATCGCCGCCATGCTGGCCGACTCCCGCATCCGGGCCGGCATCGACATGGACGGCGCCACTCACGCCCCGATCCCGGACGACGGCCTGTCACGTCCGTTCCTGTTCCTGGGCAAGCAATCCAACTACACCCCGGGAAGCCGAGGGGATATCCCCGGAAAGCCAGGCCCCGCGAGCACCTGGGAGCATGACTGGAAACTCCTGACCGGCTGGAAGCGGTGGCTCCTGGTGGCCGGGGCGATACACGCCTCCTTCACCGACCTCGCGCTACTGGCCGATCAGATCGGCATCGACACCGGCGCCGGCCTCCCCGGATCCCGGTCCCTGGACATCACCCGCGCCTACGTCCGGGCCTTCTTCGACCAGCACCTGCGCAGCAAACCACAAGCCCTGCTGGACCAGCCGTCACCACGCTACCCCGAGGTCACCTTCTGTTCCCCGGACTGAAACTCGCGGCTAGCACAGCAGCCAGCACAGGAACGCGCCGCCGGGCTGTCCATGGCCCGCCCCGGCCATATCCCGACCGCCTCCCTGCGGCGCGGTCCGCAGGCTGGCAGCCGCGGGGCGCACATGACAGACCAGTGAGGAACCGCCAAGATCCTCAGGTCAAGACCGTCCGAGGCGACGGCTAGGGGCAGGCCAGAGGCTCCGCCCAACACGCGCGCGGCGAACCTCCCCACGCTGACAAGCTCCCGCTCCGAGATGTATCTTTTTCTTCCGGGGTCTTGGTCATGGCCATACGGGAGGACTCTCACCCATGAGCACATCGCCGCTTTCGCCACAGGAGATCCGCGCCGCCGCCGCGGCGCACAAGGAGCTTGGCCCCGAATACGGCGACGCAGTGATCGAGTCCTTCCTGGAGCGAGTCGACGGGGAGATCGCCGCACGTGTCGACGCACGCCTCGGCCCTGTGTCCCGCGAGCAGCCTGCGCAGCCGGCACAGTCGAATGGCCGCCGCACGCTACTCACTGGTGTCGCGATCGGCGTCTTCGTCACCGGTGTCCCGTCCATGATGGTCGCGGCGAGCGCCGGTGGCGTCATCCCGGCGGATGAGACGCAAGTTCTTCTCATTATCGCCGTCCTCTGGGCGATAGCGGTGGCCGTAGCAGCTTCCGCGAGTCATGTCCACGTGGAGTTGCGGCGCAAGGAACACGGCGCACGCCAAACCGGACGCCAAGCCCCCTAGGACCACTGTCTGACCCGTGCAACAGAGGGTGAAGTGGTTGCGGCCTCCGGAGCCGTGTGCTCGGCGAGCTCATCCACCCCAAGCCAGGTAACCAACATCTGAGTAACGAGCGCCCACGACAGCGACAAACGCTCGTGGAGCGTCAGCAGACCATTCGCCGCAGTTCGCGCGAGAATGCCAAAGCACGAGCGGCCGATTGCCTTCTGGCCTGCTGGCCGAGGGATGATTCCGGCGCCGTGTCGTCGGTACTGGGCCTTAGCCTGGCCACGTGACAGGGGAGTATGGGGCTCGGAGGAGCGCTTCGAGGATCTGGTTGATGAGCTGCTCGGGTGTCCGGGTGTGACCCCGCCCGCCGGGGGCAGCGGCTTCGGCCGCAGCGCGCTGCGCTGGAAAAGAAGATCTTCGCGATGCTGGTGCGGGGGCGGCTGGTCGTGAAGCTCCCGCGCCACGGGTCGCCGCGCTGGTCGCCGGCGGTGACGGGGTGCGGTTCGACGCCAACAAGGGCACGCCGATGAAGGAGTGGTTCAGCCTGGATCCGGAGTCGCCGCTGGCCTGGGGGCCGCTGGCCCGGGAGGCGCTGGACTTCGCGCAGGCCGGCCGTTAGCCCCTCGGCCGTCAGCGCTCATCACCGCTGCCCCTGCCCCGGATGCCCAACAGCCCCGATCAGGCTCCGGCTCCGCCATCCCGTCCCATGATCTACGGGACACGCGCTAACCGGAGTGATGCGCGCACCGGGCGGATGATGGAGGCATGGATACTGCGGGAGTGGTCAGCGGGAACCCACGCCGGGTACTCCGGGTCCTGCCCCTTCACCGTGGGCAGGCCGGTCATGCGGCAACGGTGGGAACAGCTGACGTTCCTGCACTGGCCTTACGACCCGGCCGAGGTGCAGCGGCTTCTCCCGACGGTCTCACGGTGGACACCTTCGACGGGGCGGCCTGGGTGGGCCTGGTCCCGTTCTTCATGCGGGCGCACACGCCGGGAGATCGCGGCGCTCCCTGGGCCTCCAACTTCTGCGAGACCAACGTCCGCACCTATGCGATCGACCGCGACGGACGGCCCGGCATCTGGTTCCTGTCGCTGGACGCCGCGCGCCTCGGGGCGGTCGCGGTGGCCCGGGCCAGCTACCGGCTGCCGTATTTCTGGTCCTCGATGCGGATCACCGGGCCAGCCTGCGCAGGGCTCACCGGCCGGGCATCAGGAAATCGCCTACTCATGCCAGCGCCGGCTCCCGGGGCCGCGCACGGCGACCAGCCAGGTACGGGTCCGGGTCGGTGCTCCGTACCAGCCCGCCGAGCTCGGGGACCGGGACCATTTCCTGACCGCCCGGTGGGTGCTGTTCAGCGTGCTGGCCGGACGCGGGCTGTTCGCCCGCGCGGAGCACCAGCCGTGGCCGCTGCACCGCGCGGAGGCGCTGACCGTGGACGACGGCCTGATCAGCGCGGCGGGTCTGCCTGCACCCCACGGTGAGCCCCTGGTGCACTACTCACCCGGAGTGGACGTCCGCATCGGCAGGCCGGAAAGGTACCGCGAGCCCGCCCGGATCCCCCGGGCAGGCTCACCGGCGGGCTAGGCCGGCTGCCCGTCCACGGTCAGCTCCACCCGGTCCGGGTAGAAGCACATCAGGCCCGCGATCTGCGCGGCGGCGGGGATCGGCGTCTCGTAGCTCCACACCACGTCGCTGTAGATCTCGCCGCCGACCTCGGCCGACCAGTACGACGCCTCACCCTTGAACGGGCAGGTCGTGTGCAAGTCAGTGGCCCGCAGCAGTTCGGTCCGCACGTCTGCGCGAGGCAGGTAATAGCGGGTCGGCAGGCCCGTCTCGTCCAGCAGCACCGGCTGGTCGGTCTCGGCGATCTTCTCGCCGCCGAGGGTCACGACGACGTGCGACGTCGCTGGTTTCGTGGTGATCGTGTGCCCGGTAGCCATACCGGGTGAACCCCCTGGCGCCGGCATTGATTCCGCAACGAACACCGTCCGCGCCCACCGCCGCCCCACGCACTCAGGGGGAACGGGGACAATGGCAGTCGGGAGGTGGACGGTGCGAATCGGCATCCTGGGCCCGCTGGAGATTCGGGACGAGGCGGGGCAGCCCGTGCGGCTGGGCGGCCCGCGGCTGCGTGCGCTGCTGATCCGCCTGGCCCTGGATCCGGGACGCACGCTCACCGCGGACCGGCTGGCCGGGGACCTCTGGGCCGGCGACGGCCTGGACCAGGGCCGGCCGACTCGGGCAACGCCCTCCAGGCCCTGGTCTCCCGGCTGCGGCACGCGGCCGGGCCCTGGCATCGTCGAGCACCGGGCGGGTGGCTACCGGCTGGCCGTCGATCCGGATCAGGTTGACGCGACCCTGTTCGAGCGGCTGGTCGGCGAGGGCCGCACGGCCCTGGCCGCCGGTGACCCGGCGGCCGGCGCCGGCGCTGCTGCGCCAGGCGCTGGGGCTGTGGCGCGGCCCGGCGCTGGCGGACGTGGAGGACGCCGCGTTCGCGGCCGGCCCGGTGGCCCGGCTGGAAGAACTCCGGCTGGCCGCGACCGAGGACCGGATCGAGGCGGACCTGGCCCTCGGCCGGGGTGCGGAACTGGCGCCGGAGGCCGAGGAACTCGCCACCGCGCACCCGCTCCGGGAGCGGCTGCGCGGCCAGCTGATGCGCATGCTGTACCTGGCCGGACGGCAGGGTGACGCGCTCGCGGTCTACGAGGACACCCGGCGGCTGCTGGCCGACCGGCTCGGCGTGGACCCGTCCCCGGCGCTGTCCGCCGTGCACCTGGCCATCCTGCGCGCCGACCCAGGGCTCGGCGATCCCGCGGGTAATGGGGGCGCCCTGGCTGTGCCCGTCTCATCGACCGCGGTCCCGCCCACTCCCGTCCCCTCGCTCCCGGGCCCATCGGCCTCCCCATCGTCCCCCGCCCCATCGGACGTGCCGGGCTCATCTGCACCTTCAGTCGCATCCACCCCGCTGAGCCCAGAGCCGGGCCGCCCGCCCGCGCGCACCAGCAACCTGCCCGCCCAGCTGACCAGCTTCGTGGGCCGGGACGACGAGCTGAACCGGGTCAGCAAGCTCCTCGGCGAATCCCGCCTGGTCATCCTGACCGGACCGGGCGGCACGGGAAAGACCCGGCTGGCCATCGAGGCCTCAGCCCGGCTCGCGGATCAGATGCCCGACGGTGTCTGGTTCGTCCCGCTGGCGCCGGTCGGGGACGCGCTGGACGTGCCCCAGGCCGTGCTGGCCGCGATCGGGGCGCCGGAAGCGGTCTGGGTCGCGGACGCGGACCCGGTCCGCGTCGTCGTGCCTCCGCTGGACCGGCTGGCCGACATGCTGGCCACCCGGCGGCTGGTCCTGGTGCTGGACAACTGCGAGCACCTGATCGGCGCGGTGGCCCGGCTGGCCGGCCGCGTGCTGGCCGAGGCGCCGGGCGTGCGCATCCTGGCCACCAGCCGGGAGCCGCTCGGCGTGACCGGGGAGACCCTGAACCCGGTTCCGTCGCTGCCGCTGCCGCCGGACGGGGTGCCCCCCGCGGAGGCCCTGGAGTACGGGTCGGTCCGGCTCCTCGCCGAGCGGGCTGCGGCGGTCCGGCCCGGATTCACCCTCGACGAGGTGAGCACGGAACCGGTCATCCGGATCTGCCGGGCGCTGGACGGGAACCCGCTGGCCATCGAGCTGGCCGCGGCGCGGCTGCGGTCGCTGACCCCGGCGCAGGTGGCCAGCAGGCTCGACGACCGCTTCAGCCTGCTCACCGCGGGCAGCCGGACCGCGCTGCCGCGCCACCAGACGTTGCGGGCCATCGTGGACTGGAGCTGGGATCTGCTGAACGAGGGCGAGCGCACGGTGCTGCGGCGGCTGTCGGTGTTCAGCGGCGGCGCCACTCCCGGCGCGGCCGAGCAGGTGTGCGGGCCTGGCCGGCGGCCCCGGCGGGCTCATCGACGTGATCGCTTCCCTGGTGGACAAGTCCCTGGTCACGGCGGCCGGCGAGGCCGAGGTGCGGTACCGGCTGCTGGAGACGGTGCGGGCCTACGCCGCGGAGCGGCTGGCCGAGGCGGGGGAGGAGGCGCAGGTCCGGGCGGCGCACGCCCGCTACTTCCTCGATCTGGCGGAGCAGGGCGAGCCGGAACTGCGCGGCCCCGCGCAGCTGGACTGGCTGGGCCGGCTGTCCGCCGAGCACGACAACTTCGCGGCGGCGCTGCGCTACGCGATCGGGGCCCGGGATGTCGCCGTGGCGCTCCGGTTTATCGCCGCCCTGTCCTGGTTCTGGCTGATGCGCGACTACGAGGCCGAAGCGGGAGAGTGGGCGGCCGCCGTCGGTGAGATCGCCGGGGATGAGGCGCCACCTGGGCTGGCCGACGGGTACGCCATCTGCCACGTCATGACGGCGATGAGTGCGGCGGACGCAGGCCAGCCACCGGGCAGCCCGGCGGCCCTGCGCGCCGCGATGTCGGCGGTCGGCCCGGGCAGCCGCCACCCCCTGCTGATGCTGGCCCGCCCCATGCTGGCCTTTTTCGGCGGGGACCCGGACGGCGGGCTTCGGGACCTGCGCGCCCTCGGTGATGATTCCGACCCGTGGGTCCGGGCGGCCGCGTTGGCGGCCAGCGGTCACCTGGCCCTGAACCGCGGGCAACTCGATGCGGCCGCCGCCGACCTGGACCGTGCGTACGCGGGCTTCACGGCCATCGGCGACCGGTGGGGGCTCGTCCTCGGCCTGGCGGGCCTGAGTGAGGTCGCGCTGGGCCGCGACGACCCGGACGAGGCGGTGCGGATCCTCGAGGAGGCCCGCGGGCTCGCCGCCGCCGGGCTGCACGGGAACTTCGCCGACATGATGCTGGTCAAGCTGGGCCAGGCCCGGGCCAGGCAGGGCGATATCGGCGCGGCCCGTGTAGACCTGGAGCGCGCCATCCGCCTGGCGGAACGGATCGGCGAAGGTGACGACCAGGCGGTCGGCTACCTGGAACTCGCCGACCTGGCCCGGCGGACCGGCGAGCCGGGCCGGGCCAGGGAGCTGGTCCTGCGGGCCGTGCAGATCACGGAGGCGAACCTGCGTCGGCCCGGGATGGCCGCGATCGCTGCGACGGCCTACAGCAAGCTCGGCTGCCTGACCGAGGTAGAAGGCGACCTGGCGGCGGCGGCCCGCTGGCACGCGAAAGCCACCGGCCTGGTCGCTTCGGGCGACGAGATCTTCATGCCTGGCCATCCCGCCGTCGCCGCGGTGGTCGAGGGGCTCGCCGCGCTGGCGGCCGCGAGCGGCCAGCCCGGCCGGGCCGCCGAGCTGCTCGGCCTCGCGCACACCCTGCACGGGTTCCGGGACGCGGGGAGCCTCGACGTGGCCCGCACCGCCGAGGCCGCGGCCGCCGGGATCGGCGCCGCGGCGTTCGAGGAGGCCTACGCGGCCGGCCGGGCCCTCACCCGCGCCGACGCCGTGGCGCTCGTTCCCTGACCGGCTTCCCGGCCCGGGGCGCCACGGCGTCCTGGTCTGCTGCCTGACCGGCTGCCGCTCAGACCCGGCGGCGGTACATCCGCATGGCCAGCGGGAAGGCCACCACCACGATGCCGGCCGCCCAGGCCAGCGCGTACATCGCGTGGCTGGCCACCGGGCCGCCCACGGTCAGGCCGCGCACCGCGTCGGCCAGGGAGGTGACCGGGTTGACCTTGACCCAGGCCTGCAGCCAGCCCGGCATGCTCTGCGTGCTGGGCATCAGGATGCTGCTGCCGAACACCAGCGGCATGATGAAGATGAACGCGATCCCCTGCACGGTCTCCGGTGACGGCGCCACCAGCCCGATGAGCACCGAGATCCAGCACACCGCCAGGTAGAACACGTAGGCCAGGGCGAACGCGGCCAGCACCGGGAGCACCCCGGTGTGGAACCGGAACCCGAGCAGCGAGCCGAACCCGGTCAGCACCACCATCACCACGCAGAACCGGGCGGTGTCGCCGAGCACCGCGCCGACCAGCGGTGCGGACCGCGCGATCGGCAGGCTGCGGAACCGGTCGAATACGCCCTTGTGAATGTCCTCGCACAGCGCGGTGCCCAGCCCCATGGTCGCGAACACGGCCATCTGCGCGACCAGCCCCGGGAGCAGCAGCTCCAGGTAGGCGTGGGTGCTGCCGGCCAGGGCGCCCCCGAAAACGAAGAGGAACAGCACCAGGAACACGATCGGCATCAGGACGACGTCGAGCAGCTTCTCCGGAGAGTGCTTGAGCTGGGTCACGTTGCGCCAGGCCAGGGTGAGCGAGTGGGCCAGGGCCTGGCCGGCGCTGATCCGGCGGCGCAGCGGCCTGGTCGGCGGGGCCACGGCCGTGGCCGGTACCTCCAGCGTGGTCATGCGGCTCTCCCCTCATCGTCGATCAGCGACTCGCCGGGACCGTCCTCCGCGTGGTGACCGGTCAGGGTCAGGAACACCTCGTCCAGGCTGGGCAGCCGGAACGCCAGCTCGGCGGCCATCAGGCCGGCCTCGTCCATCCGGCGCACCACGGCCGGCAGCAGGGCCGGGTTACTGGCGGGCACGGTGACCAGGCCGGTCTCCTCGCTGATCTCCGGGGCGGTCCCGGTCACGTCCGCGACGATCGCGGCGACCCGCCCCGTCTCGGTGTGGTCCGTCGCCCGGACGACCAGGGTCTGCCCGCCGGTCCGGGACTTGAGTTCGGCCGGCGTGCCGTCCGCCACCACCAGGCCGCGGTCGATCACCGCGATCCGGTCGGCCAGCTCGTCCGCCTCCTCCAGGTACTGGGTGGTGAGCAGCACGGTGGCGCCGCCCGCGACCACGCCGCGGATGGTCTCCCACACCTGGCCGCGCGCCCGCGGGTCCAGCCCGGTGGTCGGCTCGTCCAGGAACAGCACCTGGGGCTCCCCGATCAGGCTGGCCGCCAGGTCCAGGCGGCGGCGCATGCCGCCGGAATAGGTCTTGGCCGCCCGCCCGGCGGCGCCGGTCAGGTCGAACCGTTCCAGCAGTTCCGCCGCGCGGGCCCGGGACGTGGCCCGGCTGAAGCCCAGCAGGCGGCCGATCATCATCATGTTCTCGGTGCCGGTCAGCTCGTCGTCCACCGACGCGAACTGGCCGGTCAGCGCGATCAGCTGGCGGACCTGCACCGCCTCGGTGACCACGTCGTACCCGCAGATCCGGGCCTGCCCGGCGTCCGCCTTCAGCAAGGTGGCCAGCACCCGGACCGCCGTCGTCTTACCGGCCCCGTTGGGGCCCAGCAGGGCCAGGACGGTGCCTGGCCCTGCCGCGAGATCAACGCCACGCAGCGCCTGTGTACGGCCGAAGCTCTTGGTCAGCGCCTCGGCCTCGATCGTGTTCGTCATGTGCCTTCCCCGTGATAGCCGTTAGGTGAGCGTTACTGTCACTGTCGCGGGTGGCGCTGACAGGTCACGGTCAGCTCGCTGACAGGGCGCGGGCCGGGCGCTGACAGGGCGCGGGCCGGGCGCTGACAGGGCGCGGGCCGGGCGCTGACAGGGGCCGGCGCTGACGGCCAGCCCGGCTCAGCCCGGGGCCAGGTCAGCCGGGGCCAGGTCAGCCGGGGGCCAGGTCAGCCGGGGGCCAGCAGCCGGATCGGCTCTCCCCGCTGCCAGGCCGCGATGTCCTCGACGGCGTCCTCGTACCAGTGGCTCATGGTGCGCGCGGTCACGTAGCCGAGATGCGGGGTCAGCACCGTCCGCGGCGCGTGCCGGAGAGGATCGTCCACAGGGAGCGGCTCCGTGTCGTACACGTCCAGGCCCGCACCCGCGATCCAGCCCTCGTTGAGCGCACGGACCAGGGCCGCCGAGTCAATGATCGGCCCCCGCGAGGTGTTCACCAGGTAGCCGGTCGGCTTCATGCTGCGCAGCTCGCGTTCGGTGATGAGGCCGCGAGTCCGGTCGGACAGCATCAGGTGGACGCTCACGATGTCCGCCGCGCCGAACAACTCCTCCTTGCTCACCGCCCGCACGCCCGCCCCGGCGGCGACGGCCGGGTCCAGGTTCTGGCTCCAGGCGATCACGTCCATCTGGAACGCCTGGGCGATGCGGGCCATCTGGCGGCCGATGCGGCCCAGCCCGGCCAGCCCCAGGGTGGCGCCGAGCAGGTCGGTGCCCACGGTGTGCTGCCACCCGCCCTCCCGCATGGCGGTCGCCTCCTCCGGCACGTGCCGGACCAGCGAGAGGATGAGGGCCCAGGCCAGCTCGGCCGTGTTCGCGCTGGGCGGGCCACTGGTCCCGGACACGGTCACCCCATACTCGGCGGCCGCCTGCAGATCGATGGACGCGTTGCGCAGGCCGGTGGTGATCAGCAGCTTCAGGTCCGGCAGCCGGGCGAACAGTTCGCGGTCGAAGCGGGTCCGCTCCCGCATGGCCACGATCACGGCCGCGCCGTGGAGCACGCCGACCAGCGCGTCTCCGGCCAGATGCTCACGGACCGCCACCCATTCCGCCCCGTCGGGCCGCCCCGCCAGCGAGTACTGCCCCACCAGCCCCTGGTAGTCGTCCAGGGCCACCACCCGCACCGCCATGCCGCCTCCAAGCTGGTCCGCCGCGTTGATCTGCACCGGGGCCAGGATGTCAGGCCCGCCCGGGCCGGGCCCGGGCGGCGCACGCCCAGCCCGATACCGGCCAGGCCAAGTCTGTTCCTGGCGGGGGGCCACGGTTATGTTGCTGTGAAAGGCAGATCGGCCCGGGACGCCTGCCCGGAAAGGGGACGCCGCATGCCCCGCGAACCATTGGGTGTCGGCGTGACGTTCGCGCTGGCCTGCATATCGGCGAGTCTGTTCCTGGTACTGCGCTGCGAAGGCAAGGGGCGGGTGTTCGGCCCGCGCAGCCGGTGGTGGGCCGTGTCGGTGATCGCCCTGACCAGCGCCCTGTCAACCGCGGCCGCCTTTATCACCGTGACCGCCGCCCATCATCTTCCGAAGGCCATTCTCGCCCTCGGCGTGCTTGTGCCCAGTTCGCTGTGGCTCGGCGAAATACGCCAGGGCAGCGCCGAACGACGGAACGCCTACCGGGACGCCTCGACCCTGTGGGTGACCTGGCTGCTCGCCCGGATGGGCGAAGCCATCGCCGAGGACCGCATGGACTGGTGCGACGGCCACCTGGATCCGCACTGGGAACCCGACGAGATGCTCCGCGCCGCCCGTTTCTACCACGACTACCTGGAGGAACGGCTCACACGCGAGGAGCGCAGGCGGGCCCGGCTGCGGTGGCTGCTGCACAACATCGAGTCCCGGCTCGACCTCGCCCGATTCATCGAAACCGGGGTGGTGCGGGCTAAGGTCGCCACGGCGCTCGCTGACTCACGGCTGGCCCAGGAATCACGCTACCGGCGGAGCCTCGATGACCTCGGACGGCTGGCGGCGCTCCTGCGCCACGACGCCCAGCGCGACGTGGCCCGGATGCTCAGCACGGCCTACAACACCGGCCACCACCGGCTCGCCCGGTACAGCCGCAGCCTGGGCCCGAGCCCGGCGTCTGGCCCGCGGATCGCGTCGCGCCGCTCCCATCCCTGACGTTCTCTAACGAAGACCATCACGACCCGGCACCATCCGCGGGACCCCGGGTTGTGTCAGCCCTGGTCGGACGCGAGCTGCCTAGTATCTTCGACGGGGTGCAGGCTGATCTCGAATCCGGCGCCGAGCCCGTCCAGGACCGCGGACAACGTCCGGAGGGTCAGGTTGTCCTCGCCGGAGAGGATCTGGCTGACCCGCCCCGGTGACACCGCCATGGACTGGGCCAGGTCGGCACGGGACACTTTGTGCTCGCTCATGTACCAGGTGATCTCGTCCACGAACGCGCGGACCAGGTCCGTCCCGCTCGCCTCGGAGTCATAGCCCGCTTCGCTATCGCCGTCGCCCCCGGAAGCCGTCCTGGCACGCATCCGCGTCCCGGCAGCGCCGTTGCGCCCGGGAGACCGCGATGAACGTCGAAGGACCATGGCGATCTCCCCTGGCTAGTCTCTCCGGCTCCCTGCCATGTTAGCTCTAGCTAAATGTTTAGGCAAGGCTAAACGTCGGCCATCGGGTCCCCCGGGTCCGGCCGGTCCGCCTGGGCCGCCGGGTCCGGCCGGTCCCCCGGTCCCGCCCGGGCCGCCCGGTCCCGCCCGGGCCGCCCGTCCCGCCGGCCGCCCGCCCGCCCGCCGCCCGCCGCCCCGCCTGGTCCCGCCTGGTCCGCCCCGGGGAGTTCCGCGGCCGGACGAACCCGCCCGCAGGGAACGATCATGGGGCGGCTTACCTGGCCCGCAAGCCAGGGGAGCCCCGGCCGGGCCAGCCGTATACTTCGACGATAGACGCCTAAGGCAGCCATGACGATATCGGACGAACCCGGACCAGCCTCCTCTTCGCCCTTGCCCGCCCCGCGTGACACCGGACGCGAACGCGTCGGCCGTGCGGCGTATCAGTTGTTCAGCAGGGACGGTGTCCGCGCGGTCGGCGTGGACGCGATCATCGCCCAGGCCGGCACGGCCAAAATGACGCTGTACCGGAACTTCCCGTCGAAGAACGACCTCATCATCGACTTCCTGCAGCGCCGTGAACGGCTGTGGACCCGTGAATGGCTGGAGGCGGAAAGCCGTCGCCGGGGTGCGACGCCGCGCCAGCAGCTTCTCGCGATCTTCGACGTGTTCGCCGAATGGTTCGCCCAGCCCGATTTCGAGGGCTGCTCTTTCCTGACCACGATGGTCGAGGTCAATGACGAGAAGGACCCGGTCCACCAGGCTGCGGTCCGGCATCTGGCCAATATCCGGGGCTACCTCCGGCGGCTCGCGGCCGAGGCGGGCATCGCCGACACGGACTCCTTCGCGCGGAAGTGGCACATCCTCATGAAGGGCAGCATCATGGCGGCTCACGAGGGTGACACCCGGGCCGCCGGCCGGGCCCGCGAGATGGGCGAACTGGTCCTCAGGGAGTACGGGGTCTAGCCCGTTCCGCGGCGCCTCACGTCCGGCGGCCGACCCCGACATTTCCCGCGAAACGTTCGCCTGGATCGGACAAATCGGACCGTTTGGCGCACGTTTCGCGGGAAATGTCAACGCTGTCATGATCAATGTGACTAATGAGACTGGTGATAGGGCGGGTCCGGCCGGCCACTGCCGCACGTGCTAGGTACCACGGGTGGTCGCTTGCCCGAACGCGCTTCACTCGGCGGCCCGCGCGGGAAGTTTCTTCCCGTTGACTTTGGTCGGTAATTCGCCGATGATCTTGGTCCAGACGAATGGCTCGCAGCAGTCGTCCAACCGTCGATGAACTGCCCGGTCCTGGCAGGACATCGAGGTTCGCCTTGCGTGCGAACCGGTCAGCGCAGAACCAAGAGGTCAAGCCAGTTGCTTCTGGTTTCCGGGTTCGCTGAGTCCTCGGCATGTCGCACGGCGCGGCGGAGACGTTCTTTACCGCGGCGGAACTCGTCCTCAGTGAGATTGCGCATCGTGGTGTCGGCGTGGCGGAAGGTGTCCACCTGGGCGAGGAAGTCCGCGAGGCTGGCCGGGTACGTCTCACGAACCTGCTCAAGAGCGTCGCTGGTGGAATCCTGCGGCCGCGAACGCCTGGCACGTGTCCTTGACGGAAGGGAAGGTATCGATCGCCCGAGCGGTCTCAGGGAACCATCGGACGAGTTCGATCCCGTCGAGTTTCAGGTTCCCCGAGGGCTCGTATCTGTCCGGGAAGCCCTGCCGGATGAGGATGGGGGCACCGGGGCGGAGGACGCGGCGGATCTCGTGCGCGGCGACTCCCAGGTCTGGGATGTGGTGAATGACAAGGGAGAGCCATACGGCGTCTGCCGATTCATCTGGCAGCGGCAGGGCGCTCGCATTTCCCTCAAGCACCTGGATGCCCGGTGTCCGCGGGATCTGATCCCTCATCGCGGCCGACGGCTCGACTGCGAGGACCCTGAGGTCGAACCAGTCGCTGAACGCAGCGGCGAACGCACCGGTCCCCGCGCCGATGTCCACCAGAGTCATTCCCTGCGACGGGCGCAGGTGACGTCGTACCGCCTCGCGCCACTCCGAGAGTCCGTCGCGTGGGACCTCGCGGACCGCCTTGAACGCTGCAGCAGTCTGCTCGTCATAGCTGATCCTGGCCATGTCATGCCTCCTTGCTGCTGCCCACCTCGTTGCCCGCGGGCTCCATCGTCGCCGGCACCGGTGCCTAGTCCGGCCGGTCCGGATTCTGCATTCCGCAACGCCTTTTCTATCAGAACACTAGGTACCACGGGCGGTCGCTGCCCGAGCGCCCTCGGCTGTCCCAGATTCTGTGCGCGATTCGTCCGCCAATCGCGCCCTGTAGCGCGCGAATCGCGTGCTGTGGTTTATGATAGGCGAGAGGTTGGTGAGCACGTTTGGTTGGTACAGCGCGCAAATGTATGCGCACGCGGATTCTTGGGAATTAACGGCCGCACCGATACGGCTAAGTACTTCTACCAGAGCGATTTCCAGGCCGCGCTACACTGGAGCAGGCATCTCGACATCTAGATGGAACGCCTGGCATCACCCTTAGTTGTCGCGTTCATCCTCGGCCCGCATTGAGTTCCGCTGCTGCGTCTGCAAGCGTACGGTAATCTTCATCGATATATCCCCGCGATGGTATGCGGCAGCCACTTCGTCAAACGATCCGGGAATAAGTGGATCGGGATCGGCCTCGGCGGCCTCTGCTCGCTCAAGGTATGTCGTGCGGCTTCAGTCTGCGGGTTGAGGCCATGCTCTTTCGCGGAATCGCTGAGCGACCTGGCTTACGCTAATCGAGCCCTGCTTCAAGGCGTCAATCAGATCCGATACTTCCGCTGCTCATAATGTGCGCCCCTTTTGCTTGCTGGATGCGGCATCTTGTTGCTTTCTTCGATCTATCAGAGTGGCAGGGAGGCCATCTATTGAATTATCGCGAATCTCCCAATTGTTGAACTATTATCTTTTATACCTTCGAATGTCTTCCTGTTGCGGCTTCCCCACTCTTCATCGGCCTGTCGGAGTATCACTTCGGGAGGAATCAGCCTTCCGCCCAGTCCTTCCCCCGCAAGCCACTTGTCCTGGTCTTCCCAGTATCTTTCCTCGGTCCTCTTGAGGCTCGTATCGATGGGGATTTGGACGAAGAGGGCGTCGATCTTGGTGTAGCCAGCCTCCCGCAAGTCGCTGATTCGCTGCTCTGTTTTTTCTTGATCGGACATAGTTATGTCCCAAATTAGATTCCTGCCATCTGCTTGAGCGCGTATGGCCAGTTGTCGGGCAAGGTATGATGACTCTTCATGTACTAGATTCGGATGCCTCCATTGGCGATAGGCCCTCTACCTCGGGTATCATACCGCGACGAGCCATTTCTTCCTTGAGATTATCAGGGTTGATTGTTAGATATTTCGATCTGTCTATATCCGGATGATTCGAGAGAACGGTAGTTTTCCCTGCTCCGCTAAGGCCTCCCGCGATAATGGCTTTATGGTTGCATGGGACTGGCTGAGCGTGAGTAGATTTCATCTAGTAATACTGTGAAGGAGTGTGCGATCGCTTGACCAAATCTCTCCCCTGGGGTCAACTGTATGTAGTTCGTTAGAGGAAGAGCCCTCGGCGTCGGCCTTTCGAGACGGGAAAAACGTCGGCGATGTGCCCGGCGCGCTCCTGTTCAGTGCGAAGGCGGACGACATCGGCAGCCACGTCGTCGGATTCCACGTAATCGTCGTTCCAGTTCCCTGGGTCGATGTCGAGCGCTTGGTCGTGCTGTACGTCCGAGTTCTCGTAAGATCTTTTTCCGGCTGTTGATTCTCCCGGCGTTCTTGCTTGGCCATCCGCAGCTTCATTAGGTGTGTTGGCGTGTTCTTGGCGGCTGCGGGGTTCGGCGGGCTCGGGGGGGTTGTCGGTGTGAGCGGGGGAGTCGGGCCGGGGTGAGTCCGGGGGTTGGTCGCGCTGCGGTTCCCGTTCTTGATCCGGCTCCGGCTTGCGTTGCGGTTCGCGTTCGCTGTGTGGTTTCCGTTCTGGTCGGGGTTCCGGCTCCGGTTCCGAAGGTGGTTGATGGTCCGGGGTCGGCTCTGGCCCGGACTCGGGTGGGGGAGCGGTTTCTGGTTGGGAGGTGTCTGTTAACCGGGTGGTGTCGGCGGCGCGGCGGGGATCGTTGTCGGTGTCGGGGAGCCTGTCCACGTTCGTGCCTCACCTTCCGGCTTCAGAAGCGGTGATGCCCGCGCCGCCGCGTAGGTAGTCCAGCGGCCAGCGGCAGTCGTGAAGCTGGGTGAGTGCCTCGGACACGCACTGCTCCCAGTCTTCGTCGCCGGATTTCGCGCCCACCGCCGTTTCCAGGGCGGCCGGCCGGACGGTCCCGAACGCGATTCGCCGCACATCGGCCTGGTTCCGCTGGTCGGCGTTGTACCAGCGCTGGACCACGCCGATCTGGCGGGCGCAGGTCTCACCGGGGATGGGCCGCCCGGTGACGGTTTCCCAGTCCGCCGTCTGTGGATGCGGCCCGGATTCGGGGGACTTGCGGTCCAGGGTTTTCAGGTCGTCCAGGATCAGGGCCCAGCGGAAAGCCGGGGCCAGCCATTGCGGCTCGGGGAAGGCGCATTCACGTCCGCCATCTGCGATCCACCGGCGAAGGGCTGTCGCCACGTGCGACGCCAGCGTGTCCGGGCTGACTCGTGCCGCGAAGGTGCTGGCCCGTGCGGCGACTGCGGCGTTAACCGCGTGCGACACGGCGCAGTCCCGGACGCGCGGGTCGGACAGGGCGGCGATCCGGCTGGCCAGTTCGCTGCCGGGGACGGGGGCGGGCATCAGCCACCCGGTCAGGTGGGCCAGCACCGCCACCTCTGCCCAGAGGACAAGCCCGGGCTGGTCGGCGAGGACCCGTTGAGCGGCGCGCATGTGCCGCAGCGTGCAGGGGCTGGCCTCGCAATCCCGTCCGCACGTGCCCGAGCGCGGCGACACGATGCCAGCCGGTGACGCCGTGACCGGGGTGGCGGCCACTTCCCGGGCGGTGCCGTCGGGGATCGCGGCCAGGACCGGGTAATCCATGCCGTCGGTGAACACCGCGGCCCGGCCTGGGGGCAGCGTGACCAGGTACCTGGACTGGGCATCCGTCATGTTCATGGTCGCCCCGACTGTCTCCCGGTCGTCGGCCGCCGGGAGACGGTGCACGATCTTGACGGCCGTGTTCTTGACCGCGTCAGGGATGATCTTGGCGGGAATCTGCTCCGCGATGATCAGGCCCTCGCCGTAGGCGCGGATCTCCGCGAGCAACCCGGCGAACATCTCCACCGCGTGCACGGTGGCCCCGGACCCGCCACGGTGCTCCCCAGGCCGGCGCAGCAGCCGGTGAGCCTCCTCAAGCACGGACAGATGCCGCAGCCCGGGGGCCGGCCCCGGGCCGCTGCCGCGGGCCTGCATCCGCAGATGCTCGGCCAGCTGGATCAGCACCGTCCCCATCAGGAACGCCTTATCTCGGTCGTCGCCGACGTCCTCGATCTCGAACACGACGTTGCGGGTCATCAGCTTCCCGAAGTCGATCGGGTGACCGCCCTCGAAGAACCGTCCGGTCGTGCCCAGCCGCAGGCTGGAGAGCCGGACAGTGATGAACCCGCGGACGTTGTCGGTGATCTCCCGGCCGTAGCCGATCTCGGACACGATCCGCCCGGCGGCGGCCTGCAGATCACCCAGAGTCGGGTACCGGGGGAGGACCCCGGGCGTGGCCGGCTCGCCCAGCGCCAGGTCCCAGCCTGCCTCTTCGTACACCCGGGTAACCGCGGCCGACAGCACCTGCGGGAACGGCTCGTCCGCCGCGAACGACGCCAGGAACAACGCCCGGACCAGGTCGGCGTGGGTCTGCAGCGGGAAGCGCCGGCCCGCTGCGTCGGCGGCCGGCGCGAGGGGGTTGATCCCGGCGGCGATCTGGTCCGCGTCACCGGGCCGGATGCGCACCACTCCGCCATCCGCCCCGTTCAGCCGCACGCTCATCAGCCGGTACTCGGCCTTGGCCGGCTCGACCACCAGCCAGGGCAGGCCCGCGCCGGACACCGCTTCCAGCAGGGCCCGCACGGTCTGCGACTTCCCCGCCCCCGTCGCACCGCAGACGAACACGTGCCGGTTCAGCGAGGCCGCGGGCACCGACAAGTCCCCCGCCGGTATGCCGTTGCGGTCCAGCACGGTGCCCAGACGCAGCGGGGCCGCCGTCCCTTCCCGTCCCGGTGCCGGTTCCGGAGTCACGTCGAATTCTGGGCGCAGCGTCAGCCGCACGCCGGGCACCTCGGCCTCGGGCACCCGGGCCAGAGTCCCCAGCAGCAGGGTGCTCCCGTGGAAGGGGAACGCCGCAGTGGAATCCGTCCGGGCTGGCGCGGGCACGCCGGGCTGGGCGCTGAGGAGTTCGGCGATAGGTTCCGTTGCGGAAATTGACGGGGTGAGCGTGTAGGGAAAAGCCGGCCAGATCGACTGAGGCGCAGAACAGGCGGCGACGCGCGCCGCCGTTTCGGGGGTGGCCGCGCCCGCCAGCACATGCACCTGCCACAGGCCGGAGGACAGGGCCTGGCGAAGTTCGGTGTGGCGCTGCTCGAGGCGGCGGGCCTGCACCGCCTTTTCGGGATCCCGGTCGGCCATGGCCGCCGCTAACCGCTGCTTGCCGGCTACCTGGGCGGCGAGGTCCGTGATCTCGAACGGGGCCAGGGGATCGGCGAGGACCAGCCAGCCGAAGGGCCCGTCCCAGGCCGCCAGCAGGCACTCCTCCAGCGACGCGCGCTCGGGCTGCCGGTCGTTGCCCTCGGCGAGGAGGCCGTCGGCGATTCCGCCGATCCGGGTCCAGCACGGGAGGGCGTTCATCGCGGCCGCCATGCCGCCCGGCGCGACCATCTGGCCGTGCGCGCGCCGGGAGGGCCAGCGAGACCTCGCCTGCTGGGAGGGCCAGCGGGACCTCGCCGGCCGGGGACGCTAAGCGGGCGGGATCCGGGGACGGCCGCATGCTGCCCCGCAGGGCTGCGCCGGCGAGCAGCACCTCGACCGGGCCGCGCGCGACGGCCCGGACCCAGCCCAGGGCGATGGGGCCCGCGTCCGCGTAGCGGCTGATCCCCGCGTGGTATGCGGAGGCCAGCGCGGCGACACGTTGAGGGCGGCCGGTGTCGCGGTCCGCGGGGCCGCGCGAGTCCGCGGGGCCGCGCGCCGCGCGGTGCCGGCCAGGCGGCGGGGGATCTGGGTCACGCGGCAGGCGTCGAGGTCAGACAGTCGCTGCCACGCCGTCCCCGTCATCGCTGTCCCCCGCGGTGCTCCGGCCGAGTGTGCTCGGCACCTTGAACCTCAGCGTAATCAGGTGGTGGACGATTTGTGTCCGGACATTCCCGATTCGTGTCATTCCGCTGACCGAGCGTGGCGGGGCGGAGGCGCCTGCTGGCGGTGGGCGCCGAGTTCCGCGCGGAGCCCGGCCGGGTCGCTCGTGATGAGGCTGTGGGGGCCCGGGGCCGGGCTCGGCCCGCCGGGGCCGGCTGGCCCGCGATCTAAAGGCGGTGGTCGAGGGGTGGCCTACGGGGGGCCAGAACCCAACTGCTGATAGTTGTCCACCGGGTCGGTGGCGGGGTGGTCGCGGAGGGGGACCTTGCTCAGGGCGTCGAGGTAGGTCTCGGCCCAGTGGGCCACGTCGTGCTCCAGGACCCGGCGGCGCATCGACCGCATCCGGCGCCTGGCTTGCGCGGGGGAGAGGGTCGCGGCCCGGACGATGGCGTCCTTCAGCCCCTCGATGTCGTGCGGGTTGACGACGAACGCGCCGGTCAGCTCGTCCGCGGCGCCGGTGAACTCGCTCAGCACCAGCGCCCCGGTGTCATCGAACCGGCAGGCCACGTACTCCTTGGCGACCAGATTCATCCCGTCCCGCAGCGGGGTCACCAGCATCACGTCAGCGGCCAGGTAGAGCGCGGCCATTTCCTCCCGCGGGTAGGACTGGTGCAGGTAGTGCACCGGCGCGACGCCCACCTCGCCATGCTCCCCGTTGATCCGGCCGACCGTCACCTCGACATCGTCCCTCAAACGGCGGTATTGCTCGACGCGCTCCCGGCTGGGGCTGGCCACCTGGACCAGCACGGCACTGGGCGGCCCGAGACGGCCCTCGTTGAGGACCTCGCCGTAGGCGTTGAGCCGGTGCAGGATGCCCTTGGTGTAGTCGAGCCGGTCGATGCCGAGCAGCACGATGTCCGGCTTGCCCAGCGCCTCGCGGAGTTCCTGGGCCCGGTCCTGGACCGCGGGCCGCCGGGCGATCGCCTCAAAACCCCGCGTGTCGATCGAGATAGGGAAGGCTGCGGCCCGCACGTCGCGTCCGCTCACGAAGTCGTCCTCCGCGACGCGCTGGCGCCGGGTGGTACGCAAGCGGGTATCGCTGTGCGTGTCGTCGAACCCGGCATCCGGGACCCGGACCAGCGAACCGCGGGTGGCCAGGCCCGCCGACCGGCGGCAGGCGCGCAAGAAGTTGGTGGCGTCGCTGTGGCGCTGGAACCCGAGCAGGTCGGCACCGAGCAGGCCGCGGACGATCTGCCGCCGCCAGGGCAGCTGGGCGAAGATCTCGTAACCGGGGAAAGGGATGTGGGTGAAGTGGCCGATGCGCACGTCAGACCGCAGCGCGCGCACCATGCCGGGCACGAGCTGGAGCTGGTAGTCGTGCACCCATACGGTCGCGCCGCGGGCGGCCTGGGCGACGACCACCTCGGCGTACCGCCGGTTCACCCGCACGTAGGCGTCCCACCAGGGACGGTGGAACTTAGGCTGGGCGATGACGTCGTGATAGAGGGGCCACAGGGTGGCGTTGCAGAATCCCTCGTAGTAGTCGGCGACCTCTTCCTCCGACAGTCCCACGCTGACCAGGTGCACCCCGTTCGTGTCGAACGGTTCCGGCGCTTCGCCCGCCGACCCGGGCCAGCCCACCCAGGCTCCGTCGGCGGCGCGCATGACCGGCTCGAGCGCGGTCACCAAGCCGCCGGGGCTGGGCCGCCATTCGATCTCGCCGTCGGGGCCCTCGGTCCGGTCCACCGGCAGCCGGCTGGCTGCCACCACGAAGTTGTAGTCGCCGTATGGAGCCGTGATTTCATCCTCCCTGCGGCCGGGCCGTGCTGAACCGACCGTGCTGTCCCGACCGTGCTGTCCCGACCCATGCCGTCCCGGCCCGTGCTGTCCCGACCTGGCGGGGGCGGCGCGGGCGCGGCGGGCGTTCGTCACGCCAGCATTTCCCCCGGCTGGCGTCACGAAACAACCCTATCTGGTGCCTGACCGCCGGGTTTGGCTCAGGAGCCCGTTCGGGACCCCCTGGCGGCCGTTAGTCACGGCGAACCCACCTCCTCGTCACGGCGAACCCGGCTCAGGAGTGCCGGGCGGCCCCACAAGCCCGGCGGCGCCTCACGCGCGGCCGCCACCGCGTTCCCGGCATCTTCCCGCTATGAGACCCGAATCACAGCCGGCTTTTGCCGATTCCGTGCAGGCACACGCAGCCCGTGCTTGAGGTTATGACTATGATATTTCGAATGGTACGGTGCCGAGTCTTTTCGGCACGGGAGGCGAGGTCTCCAAATCATGGGCTACTACGGACCAGGACCCGGCACCAATCCAGGGCCTCCGTACCGCGTGAGGGGGCCCAAGGGCTGTCTGGCCTCGCTGGTGGTTTTACTGATCATAGCCGGAATAGTGGTCTACTTAGTAATTAAGCACAGGCAGGGCGGCTGAGGGCAGCGCTGGCCGGCGCTAAGGGCCATCAAACATGCCAGCCGCTAGTGGCCTGCTCCCTGAGATACCGAGTCGCCCGGCGAGCGTTGAGTGCTTTCCCGCCTATCACTCATTTGAATCCCCTGACGAGAATTGTTGATACTCCATTACGCTCGTCAACGGTGTATGAGCTACCGTCAGCCTCTGCGCCCGGGTTGAGCGAAGGCGAGCCTCGTCCGCGGAGCACGCACGAGCATGCGGCGAGGCGTCCTGGGCCCGGCCCGCGCACCTCAGCGGGGCAGGCTGCTGATTCCCTCGCGGACCCGTTCCGCGGTGGCGTCGAGTTCGTCGCGCCCGGGGGTGCGCGGCGTGGCCTTGAGCCTGAACCCGTCGCCGGGTGTGCGCGGGATCACGTGCAGGTGGACGTGGAAAACCTCCTGGCCCGCGGCCACGCCGTCCGCGAGGAAGAAGTTCACGCCCTCGCAGGGCACCGCACTCTTCCGCAGCGCCCGGGCCAGATGGTGGGCCACGGCGAACACGCGCGTCCCCAGGTCCTGATCGAGATCCTCCAGGCTGGCGGCGTGCGCCCGGGGCACGACCAGCAGGTGCCCGAGAGTCAGCGGCCGCACATCCATGAACGCGACCACGTGATCGTCCTCGTAGACCCGGCTCGCGGTCAGCTTCCCGGCGATGATGCCGCAGAACGGGCACGCCGGGGCGGGGGTGAAGGTCATGCCAATATTGTGCCGGACCAGTGGCGTGGGTCACGGCCGGGGGACGGGTACCGCGGCGGCCGGGCCGGTGCGGACCGCGGCGGCCAGGGGTGAGGTCGATCAGGTGGACGGACGGGCGGTCCTGGTGACCGGAGCCGGGCGGGGTATCGGGGCCGCCGTGGCGCAGGCCTTCGCGGTCCAGGGTGACCGGGTCGCGGTGCACTATGGCCACTCGGCCGGGCAGGCCGCCGGCGTGCTGGCCGCGCTGCCGGGCGACGGGCACCTGATGATCCAGGCCGACCTGGCCGACCCCGAGGCGGTGCGCCGCATGGCCGATCAGGCTGCGGAGGCGCTGGGCGGCCTGGACGTGCTGGTGAACAACGCGGGCGTGTACGCCGCGCAGCCGGTCACCGTGGGGACCTATGAGGACTGGCAGGCGGCCTGGCGGGACACGCTGGCGGTGAACTTGACCGCCGCGGCCAACGCGACCTGGTGCGCCGTCCGCCACATGATCGCGGCCGGCGGCGGCCGGATCATCAACATTTCCTCCCGTGGCGCGTTCCGCGGCGAGCCGGACCATCCGGCCTACGCGGCGAGCAAGGCCGGACTGAACGCCCTCGGCCAGTCGCTGGCCCGCGCCCTGGGCTCGCACGGCATCGCGATCACCACCGTGGCCCCGGGATTCGTGGCCACGGACATGGCGGCCAGCGGTCTGTCCGGGCCCGGCGGCGACGAGATCCGCGGGCAGAGCCCTTTCGGCCGGGTGGCCAGCGCCGGGGAGATCGCCGCCGCGGTGCTGTACCTGGCGTCCGCCGAAGCCGAATGGGCCAGCGGGGCGATCCTCGACCTCAACGGCGCCTCCTACCTCAGGACATGATGATCACGTCCCGGCTCCCCCGTCCCGGCTCCCCCGTCCCGGCTCCCCCGTCCCGGATGCCCCGCCGCAGCTCGCCGTCCTGGCCCCCAGCCGCAGCTCGTCGCGGTCGTAGACGTGGAAAAGCAGCGTGGCGAGGTCGAACGCCCGGTCGCCGCCCAGCCGAGCCGGATTGAAGTCGATAACACCGGGGTCGTATGGCTATCTCACTGAGCAGATTCATGAAATGAAAATCGAAACGTGTGAAATCAATGTCGGAGGGAACGCCGGGCCGCAGTTCTCGCCGCATCCGCCGGGCTGCAGTTCCGCCGGATACGCCGGGCTGCAGTTCCGCCGCATGCGCCGGGCTGCAGTTCTCGCCGATACAGCCGGGCCGCAGTTCTCGCCGATGTGGCGCAACGCGGGCACCACACGATCTGGAGGAGGCCGGGGGTCAGGGTTTGCGGGCGGCGCCACACCAGATCGTGACGTCAGACGGGACCGGCTCGCCGGGATCGGGATGCCACTGCGGCGGCTCGACCACGCCGGGTTCCAGCAACTCAAGCCCGTCGAAGAAGCGGCTCACCTGCTCACGATCGCGCATCGTGGCCTTCGGCCCCACCAGCCGCTGGTTGATCCGCCGGGTCATCTCGGCCACCGCATCGGCCCGGATGTCGGCGGCCGGGTGGGACACCACCAGATAGCTGCCCTCCGGCAGCCCGGCGAGCAGCGTCCTGACCACGTCGTACGGGCCGTCTGCGTCCGGGATGAGATGCAGGATGAGCAGCAACATCAGCGCGACCGGGCGGCTCAGGTCGAGCGTGCGCCCGGCGGCCTTGAGGATCACCACCGGGTCGCGCAGGTCGGCGTCTACGTGGTCGCAGCTGCCGTCCTCGCCGCTGACCAGCATGGCGCGGGCGTGGGCGACCACGACCGGGTCGTTATCCACGTACACCACGCGCGCGGCCGGGTTGACCGACTGCGCGGCCTCGTGGGTGCTGCGGGACGACGGCAGCCCGGTGCCGATGTCCAGGAACTGCCGCACGCCGTGTTCACCGGCCAGGAAGCGCACCGAGCGGGCCAGGAACGCCCGGTTGGCCCGGACGTCCGTGACGATCCCGGGACTGGCCGCGATCGCCTCTTCCGCGGCGTCCCGGTCGGCGGTGAAGTTGTCCTTCCCGCCCAGCCAATAGTCGTAGACCCGGGCCGAATTGGCGCGCCGGACATCTATCTGGGCTGCCTTATCACGACCCGAAGCCGACCTTTGCAGCCATTGGCCTGACACCCAGCACTCCACAATGTCCCGTCGCGCCGCCTGAAGCGCAGCATAACGGGGGCCGTGGCGATAAATAAGACCCAGGGCGGGAAAAATGAGGGGCGCGCCCACGGTGCGCTCAGCGACCCGGCGCCCGCCGTGATCCGACCGCGATCCGCCCATCCCGCCCCGGCCTGCCCCGCCTCCCGGCCTGCCCCGCCCGGCCTGCCCCGCCCGGCCTGCCCCGCCCCGGCCTGCCCGCCCCGCCCCGGCCTGCCCGCCCCCCGCCTGCCCCGTCCCCGGCCTGGGCCGCCCGCACCAGCGGTAAGCAGGGCCGCACCAGCGGTGAGCGGGCCGCACCCGGCTGTGCGCCAGACGGCACGACAAGGCTGTTCCGGTATACCATCGTGCGAACCAGGCCTGGAGGCCGCGGAGCGGCGGCAGGAGTCCCGGGCCCGGCGACGCACACGGCCGCTACCCGCGGCGCGCGGCCGCTGCCCGCGGCGCGTGTCCGCTGCGCGGCGGCCCCGCCCGGCCGGGCGCACGGCCCGGCCCCGGCAGGATGGCCGCCCGGAGGACGACCGCAGCGGATGAAGATACCCCGCCCTCTCATCAACGATCCCGGCCTGGTCTCCCTGAAGAGCGCGGCGCGGGCGGCCATCGTGATGCCCGCGGTCTTCGCGTTCGCCGACAAGGTGATCGCCCAGCCGCAGGCTGCGCTGTTCGCCGCGTTCGGGTCGTTCGCGATGCTGGTCCTCGCCTCGTTCGGCGGGCCGCCCCGGAACAGGTTCCTCGCCTACCTGTCGCTGGGGGTCAGCGGCGTGGTCCTGACCGCGCTGGGCACCGCCTGCTCGCGCAACGCCTGGCTCGCCGCCGGGGCTATGGCCGTGGTCGGGTTCCTGATCTTGTTCTCCGGGGTGATCAACGGCTATTTCGCGGCTGGGGGGACGGCCGCGGTACTGGTCTTCGTGCTGTCCGTCTGCGTGCCCGCGCCCGTCTCGGCGATCCCGGTGCGGCTGGTCGGCTGGGGGCTGGCCGCGGGAGTCGGCCTCCTGGCCGTGATGCTGATCTGGCCGCCACGGGAACGGGCCACGCTGCGGGCGGACACGGCCGGGTGCTGCCTGGCCCTGGCCGCCGTGGCCGACTCCATCTGCGGTGACGGGCCCGCCGAGGCGGCGGCGCTGGCCGTGGCGCGGAAGTCCATCAGCGGCCTGCGCGGCCGCCTGACCGCCACCCCGCACCGGCCGACCGGGCCGACCCGCCCCACGGCCGCCCTGGCCGGGCTCATCGACGAGCTGGACTGGCTGTTCCAGTCACTGGAGATCCTGGCCCAGTCCCCGGCCGGCGAGCTGTGCGTGGCCGAGAACACCGCCGCGATCCGTGCCGTCGCCACGGTGCTGCGGGCCTGCGCCGCCGAACTGGACGGCCGGCCGGACCTGTCCGACCGTGACCAGACCGGGAAGCAGCCGGTCCAGCGGCTGGAACAGGCCCGCGAGACGGCGGCCCGCCTCCTGGCCCGGAGGGTCGCCGAGCTGCCGCACATCCCGGACGAGGAGGCGCTGCAGGCCCAGGTGGACCGCGGGTTCCGGGTCCACACGATCTGCTACACCACGCGCCAGGTCGCCGTGTACGCCCGCGCGGCGAGCCCGCAGCCCGACGGGCCGCCCATCGACGGGCTTGCCCGGCCCCGCCGAGCTGGCCGCCGCCGCCCGGTCCGCCCCCGCGAACACCGGCGCCGACCCGCTGACCGGCGTGGTCCCGGCCTCACGCCGCTGGCCGGGCTGGGTGCGCTCCCGGCTGGCCGGCGCGGAAGACTTCACCGCGACCCACGCCGACTACCGCTCGGTCTGGTTCCGCAACAGTGTCCGCGGCGCGGTCGGCCTGGCCATCGCGGTGTTCATCGCCCAGAAATCCGGTCTCCAGCACTCGTTCTGGGTCGTCCTGGGCACCCTGTCGGTGCTGCGCTCCAACGCCCTGGGCACCGGCTGGTCGGTGATCAGCGCGCTGGCCGGGACGGCCGTGGGCATCGTGATCGGGGCCGCGATCCTGATCCCGCTGAACGGGCACGACATCGTGCTGTGGGGGATTCTGCCCGTCGCGGTGCTGCTGGGCGGCTATGCGCCCCGGGTGATCTCGTTCGCGGCGGGCCAGGCGGCGTTCACCGTGGTCGTCCTGGTCCTGTTCAACATCATCCAGCCCACGGGCTGGAAGGTGGGGATCCTGCGGATCGAGGACGTCGCGGTCGGCTTCGCCGATCAGCCTGGGGGTGGGGCTGGTGTTCTGGCCCCGCGGCGCGGCCGCGCTGCTGCGCCAGAACCTGGCCGCCGCCTACTCGCGGACCTCGGACTACGTGGCGGCCATGGTGGAGCAGCTCGGCGGGCTGGACGGCGGCGCGAACCCGGACCGGGCCGGGCTGGCCGCGACCACCGCGGTGCACCGGCTCGACGACTCCTTCAGCCAGTACCTGGCCGAGCGGTCCGCGCCAGCGGGTCGACCCGGAGCGGGTGACCCGCATGGTCGGCGGGGCGGCCAAGATCCTGCGCGCGGGCCAGTCGCTGGCCGCCCTGAACGACCTGGCCGACGGCCCCCCTGTCCT
>CAVQEM010000071.1:0-50910 GCA_963711485.1 uncultured Actinomycetes bacterium | reverse complement strand
ACCAACGCCGAGGGCAGCAGCGGTCTGACCAATTACCTGATCACTTATCTCCCCGGCTCGCTCACCGTAAACCCGGCGGTGTTGATTATCGCGGCGAACGGCGACCACAAAATCTATGGACAGACGAAGAGCTACGGCGCCAACTCAACGGCGTTCACGACCAGCGGGCTGACGAACAGCGACGTGGTGAACAGCGTGACGCTGGCCAGCACGGGCGCGACCAATACCGCCACGGTGGCCGGCTCTCCCTACAGCATCACGGTTACCAACGCCGAGGGCAACGGGTTGGGCAACTACCAGATGTATTACGCTCCCGGCGTGTTGGTGGTGGCGCCTACGAACCTGATCATCACGGCAAACGATGCCACCATTGGCTATAGCGCCGCCAACCCCACGTTTACCGCGAATTATTCTTCGTTTGCCAACGGGGAGACCAGCAATGTGCTCGGGGGAGTCTTAACGGTATGGAGTCCGGCCACGCCCGGTTTCTTGCCTGGGGTTTACACCAACCTCATCATCCCCAGCCTCAGCAACGCCACCAACGAAAACTACAACATCAGCTATGGCTATGGCACGTTAACCATAGTGAACTCCAGCGGTACCACCGGGGTGGCCAATGGCGATGGCAGCTTGAATCTGATGGTGTTGACCAATCTCCTCGGGAACACCACGGTAAGCCAGGAGGATTTGAGCGCGGTGCTGGCACATTACTGGACCAATCAACCTCCGGTCATGAGCGCATTCACGGCGGGCAAAACCAACTTCACATTCAGCCTCACCAACTTCAATTTTGCGGTTCAAGTCTCCCACGATTTGCTCGATTGGACGAATCTGGGCGTGTCCGCTGGCTTGTTCGTGCTCCCCGGTCAGCCCGGCCCGGTCGTCGTCCCGGCCCGCGCACAGTTCCTGCAGTTCTTCGTACTCCTGCTGGGCCTGCCCGGCGCGGGAGCGGGCCTGCTCGACCGCGTCGGCCAGCCGCCCGGCTTCCTCCTGGGCCGCGGCGGCCTTGCTGCGCGCGGCCCCCACCTGGGCGCGCAGCCGGGACAGGCGCTCCGCCCGGACGGCCTCGGCGCGGGCGCTGGCCGCCAGCCGCCGTTCCTCCTCGGCCAGCGCGGACTCGGCCGCGGCGCGCTGGGCGGTGGCGGCGGACAGTTCCTCACGCGCGGTTTCCAGCCGCTCGCCCAGCACCACTTCCTGCTCCCGCAGCGTCTCGCCTCGAGTTCGAGTTCCTGGGGATCGCGGCCCGGACGGGCGCGTCCGGCTGGGCCACGAGGTGCGAGTGCCGTTCCTGGGCCAGGCTGGCCACGCCGCGGAGGCGTTCGGAGAGCGCAGACAGGGCGAACCAGGCTTCCTGCGCGGCGGCGAGGCGGGGAGCGTGCTGCTGCTCGTCGCTGTCGAGCTCAGCCTCGCGCTGGCGGGCCTGGGCCAGGACCCGCTCCAGCTCGGCCCGGCGGGCCAGCGCGGCCGCCTCGTCGGTCTGGTCCCGCTCCAGCTCGGCGGCCGCGGTCACGTAGTCGTCGGCGAGCAGCCGGAGCCGCGAGTCCCGCAGGTCGGCCTGGATGACGGCAGCGCGGCGGGCGATAGCGGCCTGGCGGCCGAGCGGCTTGAGGCGGCGCTTCAGCTCGGCGGTCAGGTCCACCAGCCGGGTCAGGTTGGCCTGCATCGCCTCCAGCTTGCGCAGCGCCTTTTCCTTGCGGCGGCGGTGCTTCAGCACCCCGGCCGCTTCCTCGATCAGCGCCCGCCTGGCCTCGGGCCCGGCGTGGAGCACCTGGTCCAGCTGGCCCTGGCCGACGATCACGTGCATCTCACGGCCCAGGCCCGAGTCGGACAGGAGTTCCTGGACGTCGAGCAGGCGGCAGTGGTCACCGTTGATCGAGTACTCGCTCTGCCCGGACCTGAAGAGCAGGCGGCTGATCGTTACCTCTGCGTACTCGATGGGCAGCGCGCCGTCGCTGTTGTCGATGGTGAGCGTGACTTCGGCCCGGCCCAGCGGGGGGCGCGCGCGGTCCCGGCGAAGACGACGTCCTCCATCTTGCCGCCGCGCAGGGTCTTCACTCCCTGCTCGCCCATCACCCAGGAGAACGCGTCCACCACGTTGGATTTGCCCGACCCGTTAGGGCCGACGATGCAGGTGATGCCGGGCTCGAAGCGCAGGGTGGTGGCGGAGGCGAACGATTTGAAGCCACGCAGAGTGAGGGTCTTCAGGTACACCGGCGGCTCCCTCCCCCTCCGGGCACTAGCCACGTCCGTGGGCGCCATCCGCTGAAGGCCCCCGTCTCCTGGAAGCTCGGCCCGAAAGCCCTGTCGCATGTAATGCCTGCCGCTCCAGGCCCTGTCACCTGAGGGCCTGTCATGTGAGCACCCAGCGCGAGCGCGTCACCGCCGACCAGGTCCGCCGGAGCCCCCGGGCTACGCTGCTCCGGCTCGCCAACGTCCGCACCTTACCGTGAGGAGCCGACGTTCCCGGGGATTCGCGGCAACCCCGCAGGTCCCGGCGGGTCGGGTTCGGGCGCACGGCGCCATGGGGACCCACCGGGAGGCCACCAAAGGTCGCCAAGAGCAGGGTCGCCGTGAGTCGCCAGGAAGACCGCCCAGGGCGTCAGACCGAGCGTGCGGCCGTAGGCCAGCGGGACATGCCACCCATTTGCGGTCAAAATACCGCGGGTACAAACCCGCCGGATAACAGGATACCCGGTACGGCGAGATTATTACCGCAAGAACGCCGAATCTTTACCGGCGCGTATGAACGAATAGGGACGCCGCCCGGGCGTCCCTGGTCCGTGTGACTACAGCGGCACCTCAGGTGAGGGCCGGTTCGCGCTCCCGATCAGCAACAAGCAATTCTGGTCCGACTTCCGCAGCAAGCGCGTCGTTCATGTCCTGGAGCCTGACAAGCTCGGCCTCCAGGTCGCGTACTCGCTGCTGAAGGCGGCGCATCTCAGAGACGATGCGGGGATCAGGCCCGCCGACGTGGCCGAGTAGAGCCTTCGCCATTGTAATGGGTCCTCCACACTGAGTGACCAGAGTGGGCGCACACGCGAAGATTCGCGGGAGTGCGCGCGCGGGTGACACTTCTAGGGTCCCACCCCGCGAGTATCCGGTCAAGTTGAGCGATCATGCAGGTCACCATGATACCGCCGAGAGCGCGGTCGCGGCTGGCATCGCGGGCAGCTGTAGGCAGATCGATTCATGAACGGCTCGCGGCGGATAGGTGTACCGCACCTCGGGCACGGCTCGCCTTCCTGTCCGTATACGCAGAGTGACCGCGAGAAGTAGCCGCTCTCCCCGTTGACGTTCACGTAGAGGCTGTCGAACGAGGTCCCGCCTGCCTGCAGTGCGTCCCCCGAGGACGTCGCGCACCGCCGCGAGGATGCGGGCCGCCTCGGCGCGGCTGAGCGTGTCGGTGGCCCGGGCCCAGTGCAGCTGGGCCCGCCAGAGAGCCTCGTCGGCGTAGATGTTGCCGATCCCGCTGACCAGGGACTGGTCGAGCAGCGCCCGCTTGAGGCCGGTGCGCCGGGCGCGCAGCCGGGCGATGAACACGCCGTCATCGAACGCGGGCTCGAACGGGTCGGGCGCGATGTGGGCGATCAGCGGCGGGAGTTCCGCGCCGCCGCTGGCCCAGACCAGGTGGCCGAACGTCCGCTGGTCGGTGAAACGCAGGTCAGGTCCCTGGTCGGCGAACGTGAACCGGGCCCGGACATGCCCGGAGACGGGGCGCGCCGGATCGCCGACCAGCAATTGACCGCTCATCCCCAGATGGGCGAGCAGGGCATCCTCGCCGACCGGGAGCCACAGGTATTTGCCCCGGCGGCGCGCGCCGGTGAAGGTCCGGCCGCGCAGCACCGCCTCGAAGTCGGCCGGACCGGCCAGGTGGCGCCGCACGGCGCGGGGTGCAGCACCTCGACGGTGTCGATGGTGCGCCCGACCACGTGCTGTCTCAAGGCCGCTGCGGACGGTTTCGACCTCGGGGAGTTCCGGCACGGTCAGTCGCCCGCTGGGCGGCACCGCCTCGCGGGCGCTGGCTGCCAGGTCCGGGGCCAGCGGCCGCCGGCCGCCCGCGCGGCCGGGTCACCGGCCTGGCGCGTCCTCGGCGACCGCATGCAGCGCCGCTGCCGCGCCGGCCGCCGCGCTGTTCCCCGCCGGGCCCCGCGTGACGGCGTCCGCGCCGCTCTCGGTCCCGTTGCTGATGGCTTTCCAGGCCGCCTCGGCCGCCTGCTGCTCGGCTTCCTTCTTGGAGCGCCCCGAGCCGGAGCCGTACGTCCGGCCCCCGACCCGGACCGTCGCACGGAAGAACTTCTGGTGGTCCGGGCCGCTCTCCTCGACGTGATACTCAGGGACGCCCAGGAAGCCGGAGGCGGTGAGCTCCTGCAGCGAGGTCTTCCAGTCCAGGCCGGCGCCGAGCCCCGCGGAGCGGTCGATCACCGGGTCGAAGAGCCGGTGCACGAGGCGGTCCGCGGCGGCCAGGCCGCACTCGAAGTACACCGCGCCGATCAGGGCCTCCAGCGTGTCGGCCAGGATCGACGACTTGTCGCGCCCGCCGGTGCCCTCTTCGCCCCGGCCGAGCCGCACGTAGGACCCGAGCTGGAGGGACCGGGCCACGTCGGCGAGGGCGCGCATCTGGACCACGGCCGCCCGCAGCTTGGCCAGCTGGCCCTCGGGAAGGTCGGGATACTTGCGGAACAGGGTGTCGGTGACGATCACGCCGAGGACCGCGTCCCCGAGGAACTCGAGCCGCTCGTTGGTGGGCAGCCCGCCGTTCTCGTACGCGTAAGAGCGGTGCGTGAGAGCGCGCTCCAGCAACGCCGGGCTCAGCCCGGTGTCGATCGCCCGCAGCAGCTCCGAACCGTCCGGTTCGCCTGCTGCGCCGCCGTTTGACCCGCCTCTCACGCCGTGCCCTTTCAGCGCATCAGGTTGGAGTGATCACCTGACGACGGTTGTAGGTTCCGCATGTCGGGCAGGCCGTGTGCGGGAGCTTCGGGTCCCGGCACTGCGGGCAGCGCACCAGGGCCGGCGCCGACGTCTTCCACTGGGCCCGGCGGGACCTCGTGTTGCTGCGTGACATCCGCCGCTTGGGAACAGCCACGTTAACTCTCCTTCGTTCTGAACTCAGTCGTCCGGTTCGCCTGCGGAGGATGCCCGCCGGCCGTTCCCGTTCATTTCCGTCTCACCCAGCTCGGGGCGGCCTGCCCGGAACCACCCGTCTGCCCGGGGCCAGTCGCCGTCCCCGAGGCCACCGGGCCGCGAGACAGCCTCCTGCAGGCTGGCCCACCGCGGATCGATGGCCGGGCCGTGCCCGTGGTCGGGCCCAGCCTGGGCGAGCGGCGCACCGCACTCCACGCACAGCCCCGGGCAGTCCTCCTGGCAGAGCGGCGCCAGTGGCAGCGCGAGCACGAGCGCGTCGTGCAGGACCGGCTCGAAATCGAGCAGGTCCCCCTGCAGAGAGTACCCTTCGGCGTCGGCCGGGCCGTCGTCCGCGGAGTAGGCGAACAATTCCTGGCCCTGGACCTCCACCGGCTCGCTGATCGGCTCCAGGCACCGCGCGCACTCCCCGGTGACCTGGGCCCGGGCTGTGGCCGTGACCAGGACTCCCTCCGACACCGCCTCCATCCGCACGTCGAGCTCCACGTCGCTGCCCTCGGGTACGCCAGCCAGCCCGGCCTGCACGTATGCGGGAGCCGGGACAGTGCGCTGCTGCGAGTACTCCGATCCGGGGCTGCGGCCGAGGTCGAGGGTGCTGAAGACCAGGGGCTTGCGCGGATCGAGTCGCGCCGATGGGTTTTTTCGTGACTGTGGCATAGCAAGTACGGTGTCTGGCGAGGTTTGGATAGGTCAGCCTACCCGGGTACCGGCCGATTCCCAACTCAAGGCGCGGTGCACGGCCCGACGCCGCCGCGCTGGCCAGGCCCGACGCAGCCCCGGCGGCCTGCGAGGTCAGCCCGAGCCGAGCCGCTCCTGGAGGCGCTCGAACACCAGCTCCGGCACCAGGGAGGTGACGTCGCCGCCGTACCGGCAGATCTCCTTGACCAGGCTGGACCGCAGGAAGCTGTACACCGGATTGGCCGCGATGAACAGCGTCTCGACCTCCGCGAGACGGTAGTTCATCTGGGCCATCTCCATCTCGTACTCGAAGTCGCTGACCGCCCGCAGGCCCTTCACGATCGCCGAGACCCCGTTGACCCGGCAGTACTCGACGAGCAGCCCGCGGAACGTGGCCGACCTCGACGTTCTTCAGCCCGGAGGTCACCTCGCGGAGCATCTCGACCCGTTCCTCCACCGTGAACAGGCCGTGTTTGGCCTGGTTGGCGCCGACGACGACGACTACCTCGTCGTGCAGCAATGCCGCCCGGCTGATGATGTCGAGATGACCGTTGGTCACCGGATCGAATGAGCCAGGACAGACGACACGACGCACGCGGTCACGCCCTTCCGTCACAACATTTGCGCTGCCCATCACGGTTCTTCCGCCGATACTGGGCGCCTGCGGCGAGACCGTACCAGAACGTCGTGTCGCCATAGCGCCTCGACCGGTCTGGTGCGTAGCCCGGCGGCCAGCTGACCGGCCCGGAACGGGTGGCCCGCTCCACCGCGACGACCGCTCCCGGGACCAGCCAGCCGCCGCCGGCCAGCACGGCCAGCATCCCGGTGATCTCGTCATCGGTCACCGCGTAGGGCGGGTCGGCCACGGCCATGTCGTAGCGGTCCGGCCCGGCCGGCCCGCGGCTGAGCAGCCGCTCCACCCGGTCGGTGACCAGCTCGGCCCCGTCCAGGCCGACCGCCTGCGATGTTGCCCCGGATCACCCGGGCGGCCCGCGGGTCTGCCTCCACGAACAGCGCCCGCCGCGCGCCGCGGGACAGCGCCTCCAGGCCCACCGCGCCCGAGCCCGCGTACAGGTCGAGCACGCACGCCCCGTCCAGCGGGCCGTGCAGCGCGACGAGCGTGCCGAACAGCCCTTCCCGGGCCCGGTCGCTGGTAGGCCGGGTGAGCCGGCCCGCCGGGACGGCCAGCCGGCGGCGCCGGCGATACCCTGGTCACCGCGGCGTCCCGCCGCGCAGCGCGACTGCGCACCGGCGCGCCCCGGCTCACGCCTTCTCCAGGAACTTGGCCTGTTCCTCGTCCAGCAGCGTCCGGATGGCGCTGACCAGGGCGGGGTCGGCCGGCCAGCCGGGGATCGGCGTCCACCAGCGCCTGGGCCTCCCCCCGGGCCTGCACGATCAGTTCCTCGTCTTGCAGCAGGGTCAGCATCTTCAGCCCGGACTTGCGGCCCGCCTGCGCGGCGCCCAGAACGTTCCCCTCACGCCGCTGCTCGAGATCGAGCCGGGACAGCACGAACCCGTCCACGGTGGCGGCGACCGCGTCCAGCCGCTCACGGGCCGGGCTGCCCGGCGGGGAGTCCGTGACCAGCAGGCACAGCCCGGGCTTGCCGCCCCGGCCGACCCGGCCGCGCAGCTGGTGCAGCTGGGACACGCCGAACCGGTCCGCGTCCATGATCACCATGATGGTCGCGTTCGGCACGTCCACGCCGACCTCCACGACCGTGGTCGCCACCAGCACATCCACCGACCCGTCGGCGAAGGCCCGCATCGCCGCGTCCTTCTCGTCGGCGGGCATCCTCCCGTGCAGCATGCGCATCCGCAGGCCCGCCAGCGGTCCCTCGGCCAGCTCGGCCATCAGGTCCAGGACTGACCGCGGTGGCCGTTCGGCGTCCTCCTCGTAGAGTTCGTAGTCACCGTCGGCGTCATCGTCACCGCCAGCCGCCTCCACGTCCGCCCCGGCCCCCGGGGTGCCGCCGCCCGCCCCCGGGCCGGGTTCCTCGGCGCCGATGCGCGGGCAGACCACGTAGGCCTGGCCGCCGCCCGCTACCTCCTCGCGCAGCCGTTCCCAGGTCCTGCGCGAGGTAGTGCGGCTTGTCAGCGGCGGGGACCACGTGCGTGGTGATCGGCGCCCGGCCGGCCGGCAGCTCGCTCAGCGTGCACACGTCCAGGTCCCCGTAGACGGTCATGGCCACCGTGCGCGGGATCGGGGTGGCCGTCATCACCAGCACGTGCGGCCGGCTGCCCCGGGCCTTCTCGCGCAGCGCGTCGCGCTGCTGGACCCCGAACCGGTGCTGCTCGTCGATCACCACCAGGCCCAGATCAGCAAAAACGACCTGATCGTCGAGCCGTACCCGGTGATACAGGAGGGTGTGCGTGCCGATCACGATCCCGGCCGCCCCGGAAGCCACGTCGTCCAGGGCGGCCCGGCGTGCCCTGGCCCCCTGCGACCCGGTGAGCAGGGCCACGCGGGTGGCATGGTCCACGCCATCCAGCTCGCCGGCCCGGCCGAGCGGGCCGAGCAGCTGCGTTATGGAGCGGTAGTGCTGCTGGGCCAGGACTTCGGTGGGGGCGAGCAGGGCGGCCTGACCGCCGTCGTCGATGACCTGGAGCATGGCGCGGACCGCGACCAGGGTCTTGCCGGAGCCCACTTCGCCCTGCAGCAGGCGGTGCATGGGGTGCTCCCGGCACAGCGCGGTGGTGATCTCCTCACCCGCGGTGCGCTGGCCCTCGGTCAGCGTGAACGGCAGCCTTGCGTCGAACGCCTCGAGCAGGCCGCCGCGCCGCGGGATGCGCGGCGTGGCCGGAAGCGCGTCCTCGGCCTGCCGCCGCTGGGCCAGCACGGCCTGGAGCGCGAACGCCTCGTCCCACTTGAGCCGGAGCCTGGCCGGCTTGACATCCGCGAACTCCACCGGGCGGTGGATTCCGTGCCACGCGGCCAGCTGGGTCTGCAGCCCGTAGCGGGTGCGGACCTCGGCGGGCAGCGGGTCGTCGGCGACATCGAGGGTGTCCAGCACGGTGCGGATCGCCTTGGCGATCTTCCAGGACGCCATCTCCCGGGTGGCCGGGTACACCGGGATGATCTCGGCCGCGTGCTCGGCGGCCATCTCGGTGCCCGGGTCCGCCGTGCCCAGCAGCTCGCAGTCGGGGTGGATGAGCTGCCGCTTGCGCCCGTAGGAAGACACCTGGCCGGCGAACAGCCCGTGCAGGCCGGGCTTCATCTCCTTCTCCCGCCACGGCTGCCGGAAGAACGCGAGGGTGAGCGTCCCGCGGCCGTCGGTGACGGTCACCTCGGTCAGCTTCCCGCGCCGGTTCTTCATCATGCGGCTGGTGACCGCGGAGATCTGGGCCAGCACCGTCACATGCTCGCCGTCGCGCAGCGAGGCCAGGTCGGTCAGGTTGCCCCGCTGCTCGTAGCGGCGCGGGTAGTGCCGCAGCAGCTCGCCCACGGTGTGCACGTCCAGCGCCCTGGCCAGGACTTTGGCCGTCCGCGGGTCGAACTCCCGGTCGAGCCGGTCATCAAGCCTCGCCATGGCCTCTCAGGATAGGCTGTGGTCACGACATGAGCGGCCGGCTGTCAGGGTGAGTCATCGTGTCAGCGCCGATTCGCGTTCCGGGACGCCGGTCGGTTATTCTGGGCGCTGCCCGAGGGCACGGCCGCGGCGGAGCATGTCCGCGATCAGGGCCTGAGCCCGGGCACGCTGGCCGTCATCCGAGTTCATGCAAGGGAGCATCCCGTGTCTGCTGTCTGCGAGATCTGCGGCAAGGCGCCGGGATTCGGGAACAACGTCTCCCACTCCCACCGCCGCACCCCCCGCCGCTGGAACCCGAACATCCAGATCGTGCGGACCCGCGCTGGCGGGACCAGCAAGCGCGTGCGCGTCTGCACGTCCTGCATCAAAGCCGGGAAAGTTCCCCGCTAACCCCCAGCGCCCCGCGCCCCCAGCCCCGCACGCCTGTCACGGGGCTGGCGAACGTGCACGGCTCGCCGTCGAAGGCGCAGCCGGACGGCGGGGCGGGCTGCCCCTCCACGATCACCATGAGCCGTACCGGGGCCGCGGCACTGTGCGCCTGGCCCGAGCCGGGCCAGGTAACGCCCCGGGCCACCCCCGCCCCCGCCCTGCCCGGCTCCCAGCGCGCGCCCTGGACACCGGCGATACGGGCCCGGGGGTAGCCGAAGGCCAGCCTCCAGGCGCGGGTTCGCGTCCCGCTGAGCACGCTGGGTCCGCTGATCGTGATCTGGTCGGCGAAACCGCCCGGCCACTGCTCGACTTGCTGGTACCTGATGCTGGGCGGCGGCGCCCCGATGCTGGGCTGCGGCGCGCCGATGCTGGGCTGCGGCGCGCCACTGCCCCCGGCCGCGGACTCGCTGCCCCCGGGCTGGAGGCCGGCGCCCGGGCGGGCTGCGGACGACGGGGCGCCGGGCGTGATGCGCACGCCCGGACGGGCTGAGGCCAGCGTGCCGCTGTGCGGTTCCTGGGCGTGGCAGTCCCCCGCCGAGCACTGGTTGCCAGGGATGGGGGCGCTGAAGTGCAGCACGGTCCGTGACATGTTGGCGGCCAGGAATGCCGCCACGACCACGCCGAGACCGGCGGCAAACGTGGGGGTGACCACGAGCCTGCGCACCCCCGGGCTGATCCGGATCCAGCGCAGCCACCGACGGCGCGGCCGCACCCGGTCCGCGCGCACCCGGCCCGGCCGCGCCGCACCGTCCACACCGTCCGCGCTGTCGGCGCCACGCAGGCCACGGCCCGGGTCCGCCCGTGCGCGGGCAGACCCGGACGGCGCCCGGTGCCTGGGCGCTGCTCTCCTGCCCGGTGATCGCATTGGGGGGTTTATACCTACGAAAAGGGCGGGCTAACTATACTGACACGTCTGTAATTTGAGAGATACAGGGAGTGACCGCTGTTCGGGCATCAAAAATGATTCCATCCGGACAACCTCTCAGATCGCCGCGAATCCACCCATACTCCCTGACCTTGACGAACCCGCCCGACGACTGTCCAGCGCCCGGTCAGCGCGGCCCCCGCGGGGAACGTCGCGACCAGGGCGTGGTCCTCACCACCCGCCAGGACCCAGTCCAGCGGGTCCTGGGCACCTAGTGCATCTGAGGCGGCACGCACCGTGTTACTCACCGGCAATTCGGCGGAGGCCACGTCGATGCGCACGCCGCTCTGCTCGGCCAGGTGCCCCAGGTCCTGCACCAGGCCGTCGCTGACGTCGATCATCGACGTGGCCCCGAGCCGGGCCGCGTCCGGCCCCGCGGCGTAGTCCGGGTGCGGCCAGCGGTGCGCGGCCACCAACCCGGCGGGCTCGGTCAGCCCGGCCCGGAGCAGGGCCAGGCCGGCCGCGGAATGGCCGAGCAGGCCCGACACCGCCACCAGGTCCCCGGGCCGGGCGCCGGAGCGGGTGACCGGGGCCCGGCCCGCGAGGTCACCCAGCGCGGTCACCGCCAGCATGATCAGGGGCGCGCCCGAGAGGTCCCCGCCGGCCACGGTGGCGCCGACCCGGGAGCATTCCTCGGCGAGCCCGGCCGACATGTCCTCGGCCCACGCCACCGGCAGGTCCCCGGGCGCGGCGAGACCCACCAGGAGGGCGGTCGGGACCGCGCCCATGGCCGCGATGTCCGCGAGGTTCTGGGCCGCGGCCTTGCCGCCGATCTCCCGTGCGGACGACCAGTCACGGCGGAAATGCCGGCCCTCGACGAGCAGATCGGTGCTGGCGACCACGCGACCGTCGGGCGCGGCGAGCACCGCGGCGTCGTCGCCGATGCCTACCAGGGTGCCGGGGGCCTGCGGGAGGCGGGCGGCCAGTGCCGCAATCAGCCCGAATTCGCCCAGGTCCGAGACGGTGATGGGGTCCTCCCGGCGGCCGTCTTTGAATTTAGGGTAGCGTGGCCATTCCGGCCTAAGGCAATGAGGCCCCCCGGGGAGGACGCATGGTTCAGGCATACATCCTCGTGCAGACCGAGGTGGGTAAAGCCGCCGACGTCGCTCGCCGCATCGGGGGCATCAAGGGGGTGACCCTCGCCGAGGACGTCACCGGGCCTTACGACGTGATCGTCCGGGCCGAAGCGGGCAACGTGGATGACCTCGGGAAGCTCGTGGTCGCCCAGATCCAGGGTGTGGCCGGGATCACCAGGACCCTGACCTGCCCGATCGTGCACATCTAGGCGCCCGTCCCCCGCCGCGCTGCCTCCCCGGAACTCCGGGGCTTCCGGCATCTCCGTAATCCGTGCGATCTGCCCGGATGAGCAGGGAGACGCTGGGTACAAGGGGGGCAGCGAGGACAGGAGGATCGTGATGTTCGAGGCGGGCGATATCCGGGAATGGCGCGGCCACGATGTGGTCGACGACGGTGGTCACAAGATCGGGTCGCTGGAGGCTGTGTATGTGGACACCGCGACCGACGAACCCTCCTTCGCCACGGTGACGGTGGGCCTGCCGACCCGGCACCGGCTGGTGTTCGTGCCCCTCGACGGGGCCACCGTGGGGCCGGGCTACCTCAAGGTCAACCACTCGCGCAGCCAGGTGAAGGACGCGCCGTCCATCGACACCGACGGGGAACTCCCGGCTGGTGACGAGGAAGCCGTCTTCAAGCACTACAACCTCGAATACCAGCCCGGAGCGGGCGGCGAGCGCCGTCTCGCCCGCCGCTGACGAGCTCGCCACTGGTGAGCCTGGCCACTGGTGCGCTGGCCCTTGTATAGCTGGCCCTTGTATAGCTGGCCCTTGAATAGCTGGCCCTGACCAGCCAGATCGGAGTCATCGGATGGTGCTGTTCTTGCTGCTGGTCATCGCGGCCATCGCGCTGGGGATCGTCGGCGTGGTCGTGAAGGGCCTGTTTTACCTGCTGATCATCGGCATCGTGGTCCTCCTCGTGGACCTCATCGTGATCGGGGTGCGGATGAGCCGCCGGCGCCGCCCGGCCCGGTAACGGCTAACCGGCCCGGTAACGGCTAACCGGCCCGGTAGCGGCTAACCGGCCACAGCGGATCTGCGCGGCCAGTTCCGCGGTGCGCGGCCCCACCCCCAGGCTGATCGCGTTCTGCAGGTCGGCCGGGGTGTCCACGTCGCAGCGGAGGCTGGGCACATCGGCCAGCACGATCTCCGCGGCGCCGCCGTCCCGGTAGCGCGCCGCCGACCCCGGCCCGTACCGGGGCCGGAACGCGGCCCCTGGCCGCACGGCGTACAGCGTGGTGCCCGAGCCTTCCGCGTCGGCGACGAACGCTTCCGGCCACCGCGCCGCCGCCCGGAGCCCCCGGTCGAGCTCCGCCGGCCGCAGCGCGGGCAGGTCGGCGGCCAGCGCCGCGGTGCCGCAGTCGGGCCGGGCGGCGGCGGCCACGGCCACGCCGTGCGCGAGCGCGGGGTTGAGCCCGGCGCCCGGCTCGTCGGCGACCACCCGGGCGCCCAGGGCACCCAGCGTGGTGGCGGCCGCCGGGTCGTCCGTCACGACGACGACCGCAGCCACCGCGGGACAGGCGGCGGCGGCGCGGACCGTGTCCGCCGCCATGGCCAGCGCCAGCTCCGAGCGGGCCGGCCCGGCCAGGCCGGCCAGCCGCGATTTGGCGCGGGCAAGTACCTTGACGGGGATCACCACCGACCAGGTGAGCGGCATCTCGGTCACACCGGCGACCATACTGTGCTCAGCGACGGGCGCGTGATCGGCACAGCGGCGGTGCTGTCGCGGCAGGTGCTCTCGCGGCAGGCGCGGCCGCGGCGGGCGTTTGCCTCGACAGCGCACCAGGCGGAACGGGAGACTGACTGCGATGACAAGCAGCCTGAGGGCCGGAGATCCCCCGATCGACCGGGCAGGACCGAGGAGCGGGTGGCAGCGATGAGCAGGCGGCAGGGCCGGCGGTACTCCCAGGCCTGGCGGAACGGCACCAAGGTCGTGCTGCCCCCGCTGATCAAGTCGGTGATGAAGCGGGACTGGGAGGGCTACCAGCACTTCCCCCGCGAAGGCGGCATGATCGTGGCCGCGAACCACCTGTCCTACGCGGACTGGCCCGCGATGTCCCTGTACGTGCACGAGGCAGGCCGCTATCCCGCGTTCATGATCAAGTCGTCGGCGTTCGACGTGAAGCTCATCGGGCCGTTCCTGCGCGTGCTCGGCCAGCTTCCCGTGTACCGGGGGCAGGCCGACGCGGCCCTCGTGCTCAAGGACGGGGAGCAGGCCCTGGCCGCCGGCGAGTGCCTGATCATCTACCCGGAGGGCACCGCCACCCGCGATCCCGGCGGCTGGCCGATGCTGGCCAAGACCGGGGTGGCCCGGCTGGCGCTGACCAGCGGCGTGCCGGTGGTGCCGGTCGCCCAGTGGGGCGCGCAGGAGATCCTGCCCTACGGCTCCACCCGGCCCCACCTGATGCCCCGCAGGCGCGTGCGGATGCTGGCCGGCCCGCCGGTCGACCTGAGCGAGTTCGAGGGCAAGCCGCTGAACCGGGAGGTGCTCCGGGCCGCGACCAACGCGATCATGGCGGATGTCACCGGGCTGCTGGCCGAGCTCCGCGGCGAGCAGGCCCCGGCCACGCCCTACGATCCGGCCGCCGCGCGCCGCGCCGCGCGCGACACGTCCGCCGGCCCGCACGCGCCCGCCGCCCCGCCTCCCGCCGCTACCCCCGAGAACCTTGATTCCGCAACGAAGACCACCCCGGGCGACGGCCCCCGCGAGGCGACGCAAACGTGAGGGCGGCGGTCATGGGCGCCGGCATGTGGGGCACCACGTTCGCCCAGGTGCTCTGCGACGCGGGCACCCCGGTCAGGCTGTGGGGCCGGCGGCCGGGCCTGGTCGCGACGATCAATGCACGGCACGAGAACCCGGACTACCTCCCGGGCATCAGCCTGCCGCCGGGGCTGACCGCCAGCGCCGAGGCGGCCCGGGTGCTGGGCGGGGCGGACCTGGTCGTGCTGGCCGTGCCCGCCCAGACGCTGCGCCATCATCTGGGCACCTGGCACGATCTGCTGCCCCCCGGCGCGGCCTTCGTCAGCCTGATGAAGGGGATCGAGCTGGGCACCCAGGAGCGGATGAGCGAGGTGATCGCCGACGTGACCGGGGCCGGCCCGGACCGGATCGCGGTCATCAGCGGGCCGAACCTGGCCCGCGAGATCGCCGAGCGCCAGCACGCCGCCACCGTGGTCGCATGCGCCGACGACACGCTGGCCAAGCGCCTCCAGCAGGACTGCCACACGCCCTACTTCCGGCCCTACACCAACCCGGACGTGATCGGCTGCGAGCTGGGCGGCGCGGTCAAGAACGTGATCGCGCTCGGGGTCGGGATCGCGGTCGGCATGGGCTGCGGCGACAACACCCGGGCCACGCTGATCACCCGGGGACTGGCCGAGATCACCCGCCTCGGCCTGGCGCTCGGCGCCGACGAGTACACGTTCGCCGGGCTGGCCGGGCTCGGTGACCTGGTCGCCACCTGCAGTTCGCCGCTGTCGCGGAACCGGGCGTTCGGCGAGATGCTGGGCCGGGGCATGGCGGTGGCCGATGTGGCCGCGGTCACCACCCAGGTCGCCGAGGGCGCCAAGTCGGCGGGGCCGGTCCTGGATCTGGCCCGCCGTCATGCCGTGGAGATGCCCATCACCGAGGTGGTGGTGGGGGTGATGCACGGCCGGGTCACCGTGGGGGAGGCCGCGATGCTGCTCACCTCCCGTTCGGCCAAGCCGGAGCGTTATGGCGTCTGACCAGCCGGCCGGGGCCGGCCCGAGGACTGCGGCACGCCCGGGCCCGCCGGCTGCTCCGCGGCGGGGAACGGCCGCCCGCCGGGCGAGAACACCCGCGCGGTCCACCTGCCGCTGGCGCCGGTGCCGGCCCAGCAGCCGCTCGGCACGCCCATCTACCGGACCGCGGCCTTCGCGTTCTCCTCCAGCGCGGAGTACGCGGCGCTGCTGAACGGGGACACCGCGGGCTACAGCTACAGCCGGATCGACAACCCCACCGCGGACGCGTTCGCCATCGCGGTCGCCGCGCTCGAGGGCCAGCGGCTGCCCGGGCCGACCGCGGCCCAGGCCTTCGCCTCCGGGATGGCGGCCATCAGCACCGTGTTCTGGGCCTTCACCGGGTCGGGCGCGCACGTGGTGGCTCCGGCCGCCGTCTACGGGGGCACCTACGGGTTCCTGCGCCACGTGGCGGCCAGGTTCGGGGTGCAGGCGGATTTCGTGGACGTGACCGATCTGGATCAGGTGCGGGCGGCGCTGCGGCCGGAGACCAGGATCGTGTACGCGGAGACGCTGGCCAACCCGACGACGGCCGTGGCCGACCTGACCGCCCTGGCCGAGATCGCGCACCGCCAGGGCGCGCTGCTGGTGGTGGACTCCACCCTGGCGCCCCCGGTGGTATGCCGGCCGCTGGAACACGGCGCGGACCTGGTGCTGCATTCGGCGACCAAATACCTCGGCGGCCACTCGGACGCGACGGGCGGGGTGGTGGCCGGGGCGCCCGGCCTGATGGCCCCGCTCCGCGCGGTGCGCATCGACACCGGCGGCTCCCTCGCTCCCGACGAGGCGTTCCTGCTCCGCCGCGGGCTGGAGACGCTGCCGCTCCGGGTGCGCCGCCAGTGCTCCACCGCGATGCTGTTCGCCGCCGCGGTAGCCAGTCACCCCGCGGTCCGCAGCGTGGACTACCCCGGCCTGCCGGGACATCCGGGGCACGAGACCGCGATCCGGCTGTTCGACGCGGGACCGGAGGGCACCCGGTTCGGTGCGATCGTCACCGTGACCCCGCATGGCGGCCGGCAGGCCGGGTACGACCTCGCGGACCGGCTCCGTGTCGGCCAGGTGGCCACGTCGCTGGGGGGCACGCACACCAAGGTCAGCCACGTGGCCTCCACGACGCACCGGCAGTTCGACGACGCCGCCCTCGCGGCGGCCGGGATGGATCCCGGGGCGGTCCGGTTCTCGATCGGCCTGGAGGATGGCGAGGACCTGATCGCGGACGTCGCGACCAGGCCCTGGACGCCTGGAGCACTGGCGCGGGCAGCACGGGTCCGGCAGCACGGGTTGGGCAACAGAGAGGAGCGGGCGTGAACCAGAACGCAAGACCCGCGTCGCGGTCGTATTCGGTGGCCGCGGCCCGGAGCACGCGATCTCGTGCGCGAGCGGCGGGACGGTGCTGGCCAGCATCGACCGGGACCGCTACGACGTCGTCCCGGTCGGCATCCTGCCCGATGGCCGGTGGGTGCTGACCGCGGACGAGCCCGAGCGGCTGGCTATCACCGGCGGCCAGCTGCCGTCGGTCGAGGCGGTCGCCGAGCGGGGCGGCCAGGTGACGCCCTGGACCGCCAGCCCCGCGCGCCGGGAACCCGGCGCGCTGACCACCGCCGAGCCCGCGGCCATCCCCGGCGAGCTGGGCGAGGTGGACGTGGTCCTGCCCATGCTGCACGGCCCCTTCGGCGAGGACGGCACCATGCAGGGCCTGCTGGAGATGGCGGGCGTCCGCTACGTCGGCGCGGGCGTGCTGGCCAGCGCGGTCAGCATGGACAAGGAGTACATGAAGCTGATCTTCAAGGCGAAGGGGCTGCCGGTGGGCCCGTTCGTCGTGGTCCGCGACCGCGACTGGCCCGAGGCGGACCGGGGCGGGCCCGCCGCGGCGGCCGTCCCCTCGGCGGGCACGCCGGCCGGTTCCCTGCCCGCCGAGACCGAGCGCAAGCGGGTGCTGGACGCGATCGGTGAGCTGGGCTGGCCGGTGTTGGTCAAGCCGGCCCGCGGGGGCTCCAGCATCGGCACGTCCCGGGCCGATGACCTGGCCGGGCTCTACCAGGCGATCGAGACCGCCCGGCGCTACGACCGCAAGATCCTGGTGGAGAAGGCCATCACCGGGCGGGAGATCGAGTGCGCCGTGCTGGAAGGGCTGGACGGGGCGTCCCCGGACACCAGCATGCCCGGGCAGCTGATGGTGGACGGCGGCGAGGAGTTCTTCGACTTCGAGGCCAAGTACCTGGACGACGCGAACGGGATGGAGATCCCGGCCCCGATCCCCGCCGAGTCACCTGGAGGAGGTGCGGCGCCTGGCGGCCGCCGCGTTCGAGGCGGTGTCCGGCGAGGGACTGGCCCGGGTGGACTTCTTCTACACGCCCGACGGCGAGATCGTGCTCAACGAGATCAACACGATGCCGGGAATGACCGCCGCCTCGTACTTTCCCAAAATGTGGGCGGCCAGCGGGTTTTCGCTGCGGGATCTTATTGATCGCCTGATCACCACGGCGCTGCGGAAGCCCCCCGGCCTGCGTTAGCCGGCTGGCCCCGGGGGACCGGGTTCTTGACGTGATCATGGGATTGGTGCCGGCCGAGCGGCACCAATCCCATGATCATGAACTTACGGCCGGATTAGCGCTTCCTGGTGGCCGCGGCCTTCTTCTCGCCGTTGACGACCGCCTTGAAGTCGGCGCCCGCGCGGAACTTGGGCACGGACGACTTGGGCACCTTGATGGTGGCACCAGTGGCGGGGTTGCGGGCCGTGCGAGCCGGGCGGACGGCCTTTTCGAACACGCCGAACCCGGTAATTGCGACCTTGTCGCCCTTGGCGACGGTGTGCTGAATGGTGTCCAGCACCGCGTTAACCGCCTCGGTCGCGGTCTTCTTGTCCCCCAGCCGGCCGGAGATCGCATCGATCAGGTCACGCTTGTTCATGAATCACTCCTGCGGTTCCCCCACGGGAGGTCGCGCGGACAGGGAGCCGTAGTCGCGACCTCTGACCTGCTTGAAATTAGGCGATCCAGCGCCTGGGCACAATCACCCCAGCGTAAAATCCCGGCGTGTCGGCCTCCGGACGCCCGGATTTCCTGCCCTGCGGGGGCTTTCAGGCCACCGCGTCGGCTGTGGGCAGCCAGTGCGGCCGGTGCTCCTCGAAACTGGTGATCTCATCTGCATAACGCAGGGTGAGTGAGATGTCGTCCAGGCCTTCCATCAGGCGCCACCGCGTGTAATCGTCGATATCGAATGGCGCACTGAGTTCCACGGGGCCGCCGGGGGCGGCCGCGCGCACTTCCCGGGCGGCCAGATCCACGGTGACCTCGGTGTCCGGGGTTACCTCGAGTGCGTCCAGCAATGACTCTGCGAATTCCGCGGAAACGCGGACCGGGAGCAGGCCGGCTTTTGTCGCGTTATTGCGGAAAATGTCACCGAAGCGCGCGGAGATAACGGCCCGGAAGCCGTAATCGCCGAGCGCCCAGACCGCGTGCTCGCGGGATGATCCGATCCCGAAATCAGGACCGGTCACGAGGATCGTCGCGCCGTCCGCGACGGGCTGATTAAGGATGAATCCGGGATCGGCCCGCCAGGCCGCGAATAGGCCGTCGGCGAATCCGATGCGGCTGACCCGCTTCAGGTATTCGGCCGGGATGATCTGGTCGGTGTCAACATTGCTCCGGCGCAGCGGGATCGCCCGGCCGGTGTGCGTGGTGAAAGGCTCCATGATCGGTGCTGTCTCCCGGTTAGAGGTCGGCGGGGGCGGTGAGGCGGCCGGTGACGGCGGTGGCCGCGGCCACCTGCGGGGACACCAGGTGGGTGCGCGACCCCTTGCCCTGGCGGCCCTCGAAGTTGCGGTTGGAGGTGGACGCGCTGCGCTCGCCCGGCGCCATCGTGTCCGGGTTCATGCCCAGGCACATGGAGCAGCCCGCGGAGCGCCACTGGGCGCCCGCGGCCGTGAAGACCTCGTCCAGGCCCTCCTGCTCGGCCGCCGCCTTGACGTCCATCGAGCCGGGCACGACCAGCATCCGCACCCCGTCGGCGACCTTCCTGCCGCGCAGCACAGCGGCCGCGGCGCGCAGGTCCTCGAGCCGGCCGTTGGTGCATGAGCCGACGAACACCGTGTTCACCTCGATGTCGGTGAGCGGCGTGCCCGGGGTCAGCCCCATGTAGGTCAGTGCGCGCAGGGCCGTGGCCCGTCGCCCCGGCGTCGTCCATGGCGTCCGGATCGGGCACGGAGGAGGTCAGCGGGGCGGCCTGGCCGGGGTTGGTGCCCCAGGTCACGAACGGCGTCAGGGCGGCCGCGTCCAGCGTGACCTCCTGGTCGAACGGGGCGCCGGCGTCGGTGGGCAGCGACCGCCAGTAGTCCAGGGCGCTCTCCCAGTCGGCGCCGCGCGGCGCGTGCTCCCGGCCTTCCAGGTAGCTGAACGTGGTGTCGTCCGGGGCGATGAGCCCGGCCCGGGCGCCCGCCTCGATCGACATGTTGCAGACGGTGAGCCGTCCCGCCATGGACAGCTTCCGCACGGCCTCGCCGCGGTACTCGATGACGTGGCCGACCCCGCCGCCGGTGCCGATCTTCGCGATCACCGCCAGGATCAGGTCCTTGGCGGTCACCCCGAAGGGCAGGTCGCCGGTCACATTCACGGCCATCTGGGCGGGCGGCTGCTGCGGCAGGGTCTGGGTGGCCAGCACGTGCTCGACCTCGCTGGTGCCGATGCCGAACGCGAGCGCGCCGAGGGCGCCGTGCGTGCTGGTGTGCGAGTCGCCGCAGACGATCGTCATGCCGGGCTGGGTCAGCCCCTGCTGCGGGCTGATCACGTGCACGATGCCCTGTCCCGCGTCACCCATGGGGAAGAGCCGGATCCCGAACTCGGCACAGTTCTTGCGCAGCGTCTCGACCTGGACCCGGGAGACCGGGTCGGTGACCGGGCTGCCCGGGCCGACCAGGGGCAGCCCCGGGCCGGATACGCCCAGCGTGGGGACGTTGTGGTCCTCGGTGGCCACGGTCAGGTCGGGCAGGCGCACACCGCGCCCCGCCAGCCGGAGGCCGTCGAACGCCTGCGGGCTGGTGACCTCGTGGATCAGGTGGAGATCGATGTACAGCAGATCGGGCTCACCGTCGGCGCGGTGCACGACGTGCGAATCCCAGATCTTCTGCGCGAGCGTACGTCCCATGCGTTGAACCCCTTTCAGCGGGCGCCTCGTCGCGGTCCGTCTGGCTGGGGCCCCCTGGTCCTCCGGGTGGTCCTGCGACGCAGCTCAGAGTGCTGCCCCGAGTCTCACCCAGGGTCATCCCGAGGGGCCCGGTTCCCGACTTGCGTCTCGCATTACGAGACGGCAATATCGGACCATGGACAACTCTAGCGGAGTCGGCGTGCTGGACAAGACAGCGGCCGTGCTCGGCGCCCTCGAATCTGGCCCCGCCTCGCTGGCCCAGCTGGTCCAGGTCACCGGCCTGGCCCGGCCGACTGCGCACCGGATCGCGGTGGCCCTGGAACGGCACCGGCTGCTGGCCCGCGACGCCCAGGGCCGGTTCATCCTCGGCCCGCGGATCGCCGAGCTGGCCTCCGCCGCGGGCGAGGACCGGCTGCTCGCCGTGGCCCAGCCGGTCCTGGTCACGCTGCGGGACCTGACCGGGGAAAGCGCGCAGCTCTACCGCCGCCAGGCGGAGAGCCGGATCTGCGTGGCCGCCGCGGAGCGGGCCACCGGGCTGCGCGACACCGTGCCGGTCGGCACGGCGCTGCCGATGTCCGCGGGGTCAGCCGCCCAGGTGCTGCTGGCCTGGGAGGAGCCCGAGCGGCTGCACCGGGGACTGCGCGGCGCCAAGTTCAGCGCGGCCTCCCTGGCCCAGGTGCGCAGGCGGGGCTGGGCGGCCAGCGTGGCCGAGCGCGAGGCCGGGGTCGCCTCGGTCTCGGCCCCGGTCCGCGGCCAGGGCGGCAAGGTCATCGCCGCGGTGTCGGTGTCAGGGCCGATCGAGCGGCTGACCCGCTCCCCGGGCCGGCTGCACGCCAACGCCGTGGTCACCGCGGGCGACCGCATCAGCGCCGCCCTGCGCCGCGCCAGCTGAGCCCAGCCGGCAAGCCCCAGCCGCCCCGCCCCTCACTCCCGGACTGGCGAGCCGGCCCGCGAGAGCCGGACTGGCGAGCCGGAACTGGCGGGCCGGGCTCCCGCCGGACTGGCGAGCAGGACGGCGGGCCGGGCTGACCCGCCGGACTGGCGGGCCGGGCTGACGCCGCCGGGGCCGGCGGGCCGGAGGCGGCGGGCACGGGAACTCACCCGGCCGCGGGAAACCGGGGGGCGGGGCGGGGCGGCGAGACTGGAGTCGGAGGGTGAGCTTATGGAATCATGCCCGAAGGTCCCCCGTGCGGCGGGTCGGTGGCCTCTGACCGCCGAGTCGCATGCGGATAAGGCTACTTCCGACCACGCCCATCACATCGTGAGGTCGAGTCCATGAAGGTAGCTGTCGTTAAGGAGTCAGCGCCCGGTGAGCGCCGCGTGGCGCTCGTCCCCGAGATGATCGCGCGGTTGCGCAGCGCCGGGCTCGAGGTACTCGTCGAGTCCGGCGCAGGAGACGGAGCATGGTTCGCGGATAGCACGTACGCGGAGGCCGGCGCGACCGTGGTCAGCCGCGAGGAACTGCTCGCCGGCGCGGACCTGGTCCTGACCGTGGGCAAGCCGGACGAGCAGATCCTGGGTGGCCTGCGCTCCGGCCAGGCGATCCTGGGCATGCTCAACCCGCTGGCGGACCCCGGGCTGGCCGCCACGCTGGCCGCCCGCGGGATCACCGCGATCAGCCTGGACGGGCTGCCCAGGACGCTGTCGCGGGCGCAGGGCATGGACGCGCTGAGCTCGCAGGCCAACGTGGCCGGATACAAGGCGGCCCTGGTCGGGGCGGCCGCGTTCGGCCGGTTCTTCCCCATGCTGACCACCGCGGCGGGCACCGCGCGGCCCGCCAAGGTGCTCATCCTGGGCACCGGGGTGGCCGGCCTGCAGGCGATCGGCACCGCGCGGCGGCTCGGCGCCGTGGTGTCCGCCTACGACGTGCGCCCGCAGACCAAGACCGAGGTGGAATCGCTCGGCGGCACGTTCATCGAGCTCACCTCGGTGGCGGCGCGGCCGGCGAGGGCGGCTACGCCCGGGCGCTGACCGACGAGGAACGGCAGGCCCAGCAGGCCGAGCTGGCCGCGCACATCGCCCGGCACGACGTGGTCATCACCACCGCCCAGGTGCCGGGGCGCAAGCCGCCCCTGCTCGTCACCGAGGACGCGCTCAAGGCGATGAGCGCAGGCTCGGTCATCGTGGACATGGGCTCCGGCCCGCTCGGCGGCAACGTGGCCGGCTCCGTGCCGGACCAGACGATCGTCACCGGGAACGGGGTCACCATCATCGGGGCCGGGAACCTGGCGGCCACCGTGCCCGGCGCGCCTCTCGCCTTCCTGGCCCGCAACATCAGCGCCCTGCTGCTGCACATGGTGGCCGACGGCGCGCTGGCCATCGACCCCTCCGACGAGATCCAGGCCGGGGTCGTCATCACCCATGAGGGCGCTGTGATCCAGCCCGCGACCGCCGCCCTGCTCGCCGAAGCCAGCCACGGTGCTGACACGTCCGGAGGTGCAACCCCGTGACCACGGTCCTTCTCACTGACATCGTCATCTTTGTGCTCGCCATCCTGGTGGGCTTCGAGGTGATCAGCAAGGTGCCCGCCACCCTGCACACGCCGCTGATGTCGGCGGCCAACTCGATCCACGGCATCGTGCTGGCGGGCGCCCTGCTCATCGCCGTGACGGCGCACGACGCGCTCGGATACATCCTGGCCTTCGTCGCCTGCGCCTTCGCGGCGATGAACGTGGTCGGCGGCTACGTGGTCACCGGCCGGATGCTCAAGATGTTCCGCCGGTCGCGCGCCCCGGTGCAGGCCGCGGACGCCGCGGACGCGGTCAGCGGCAACGGGCAGGCTCCCGTCGCGGCGGTCAAGGGTGGCCAGGCATGAGCGCCTTCGTCTGGATTACCCAGCTGCTCTACGTGGCGGCCGCGACCTGCTTCGTGCTCGGCCTGCACCTGATGAACTCCCCCGCCACGGCGAGGCGCGGCAACCAGGTGTCCACGCGCGGCATGATCCTCGCCGTGGCGACCACGCTGGCCCTGGTCACCCACGCGGGCACGGTCACCACCACCGGCTGGATCGTCATGCATCGCCGGCACGCTCCTCGGCGGCGGGGCTGGCCTGTACGCGGCCCGCAAGGTCGAGATGACTGCCATGCCGCAGCTGGTCAGCATCTTCAACGCGGTCGGCGGCGGCGCGGCCGCCCTGGTCGGGATCGACGACTACGTCCGGCTCGCCTCGGGGGGCATCGCCGAGTCGACCACGGTCTTCACGATCCTCGACGTGCTCATCGGCGCGGTGACCTTCTCCGGGTCGATCATCGCCGCGGGCAAGCTGCAGGGCCTGATCGACGGGTCGCCGATCACCTTCCCCGGTTCACGCGCCGTCAACGTCGCGGCCGCGGCCGTCGCGGTCGGCGGCGGCATGCTACATGATCGCCACCCCGAGCGTGCCTGTGCTGATCATCATCATCCTGGCCGCACTGACCTTCGGTGTGACCATGGTGCTGCCGATCGGCGGCGCGGACATGCCGGTGGTCATCTCGCTGCTGAACGCGTTCACCGGCACCGCGGTGGCCATGGCCGGCTTCGTCATCGACAACTGGGCGCTGATCATCGCCGGCGCGCTGGTCGGCGCCTCTGGCGGCATCCTCACCAAGCTGATGGCCGACGCGATGAACCGGTCGATCCCCAACATCATCGTGGGCGGCTTCGGCACTGGCGACAGCGGACCTGCCATCGCGGGGCCGGGCGGGGACGTGCGGTCCATCCAGGCCGATGACGCCGCCATCCAGCTCGCCTACGCGCAGAAGGTCATCATCGTGCCCGGCTACGGGCTGGCCGCCGCACAGGCCCAGCACCAGGTGGCCGAGCTGGCCGCGCTGCTTGAGGAGCGCGGGGTGGAGGTCAGCTACGCGATCCACCCGGTCGCGGGCCGGATGCCCGGCCACATGAACGTGCTGCTCGCCGAGGCCAACGTGCCCTACCCGCAGCTCAAGGAGATGGACGAGATCAACCCGGAGTTCCCTCGGACCGACGTGGCGCTGGTCATCGGGGCCAACGACGTGACCAACCCGGCCGCGCGGCGGCCCGGGAACCCGGTGTCCGGGATGCCCATCCTGGACGTGGACCACGCCAAGAGCATCATCGTGATCAAGAGGTCCATGGGGCACGGCTACGCCGGCATCGACAACGAGCTGTATGTGGACCCCAAGACCAGCATGTTCTTCTCCGACGCCAAGGGCGCGCTGACCGAGCTGAGCGCCGCGGTCAAGACCCTGGTCGCCTGACCGGGCGGGACGCGCCCGAGGACATCACGCATGCGGCGCGTCCCGGCCGGAGCCGGGGCACCGGGTTCGGTGTGATCCCGGATATATCACGGGGACGCCTTCCCGCGCCCGGCTCGACGCGGCCCGCGGGGCCGGGACGGGCCGGGACGCCGGGCCGGTCAGGAGTCAGACAGGTTGGGCAGCGACGGAATCGTGGTGTCGTCGACGGCGTAGCTCAGGTTGCTCACCGCGTCCACCACGCCGTCGATGGCCCGGCACAGGGACACGGCCAGCGGATCATGCTCTTGCTCTCGACCACGCCGGCCAGCACGACCCGCCCGCCGGTGACGGTTACCCGGACCAGCGCCGGATTCGTCCCGAGGTAGCGGGTGAACACGTCACGGATGATCTCGTACTGGATGTCCTGGTCCGGCCGCAGGAACACGCGCCCCAGGTCCCCCCAGCTGACGATGCCCGCCAGATGCCCGGCGGAGTCGGTGACGGGCAGCCAGACGGTCCGGCGGCGGTCCATGGACCGGGCCGCCGCCGCCAGGGAGGCGTCCGCCGGGATCGCCTCGACCGGCGCCGTCATCACGTCCCGGGCATACACCCGGACGCCGCCCGTGCGAGCGACCCGATGGCGGTGCCAGCGGTTCCGTTGCGGAAAAGGCCGGTGACCGGCCGGCCCGTACGGCCCTACCTGGGCCGCGGTGATCAGCCCGGCCAGCCGTCCTGAAGGATCAAGCACAGGCAAAGCGCCGAACCCGGTCGCGGCGATGACCGCCGCCACGTCGCGGACCGGTGTGTCCTCGGCGACGGCCACGACATCGGCGGTCATGACCTCACGGACCTTGCGACGAGACATCAGGCCTCCTTGGTCAAAAGGACCCAGGAGACAGTTCACCAGTATTCCGGGGCAGGTCACAGGGCTGGGGATCACCTGCATTAGGGCACAAAGTCCCTTTCCGCAGGGGTTCTCGGCGGCAGGCCGCGACCGGAGGGTGAAGTTCCTTTACGTAATCGCCCAAGTGGGTGAGAGTAGCCAGCATTGGGTATTTGTACCTCCGGCAGCAGGACGCGGCGTGTAGCGCGTCGGAATGCCGGCCCTCCCGGATGACTCTGCGAAGGAGGTGCGGCGCTGAACCAGAACCTGGCGCTGCCGCGCATCGTTGCGGGCGCAGAAGGCTCATCGGCTTCACTGGCCGCGCTGCGGTGGGCAGTGCGTGAAGCAGGATTGCGGGGGACGACCCTGCACGTCGTGCGGGCCTGGGAGGACGCCGCCAAGCGCGTGGCGCCCTACGCCTCGCACACCCATCCCCCAGAACACGCGGAAGACATCCTGGACGCCCGGCAGCGGCTCGAAGCCGAGGTGAGCGACGGCGGTCGGCTGCACGTCCCTGGTCACGGTGACCGCGGAGATCGCGGAGGGGCTGGCGGCGCGGGTGCTGCTCGATCACGCCGACGGCGCCGAGATGCTGGTGCTCGGCAGCGCCCGGGGCGCACCCGATGGCATCGGCCCGGTGGCCCGGGCATGCTTGCGGCACGCGCCCTGCCCGGTCGTGGTCGTCAACGTGGCGATGAACGGCGTCCCCGTCCCAGCCTGACCCGGCGGCGCCCGGCAGGGGCAGGGACAGCGACAGGATTCCGGACAGGATTGGGAGGCAGGGTTAGCGCATGCTGCTCCACCGCGGCCCGACGGCCCGCCATTCGGTGCCCCAGGCGGCCAGCCGGCGCCGGTCCACGGCCCGGATTCCCAGCCCGGCGACGCAGAACAGGATCCCGGCCAGGGTGATGGGGGCTATCACCATGGCCAGCATCTGCTGCCCGGTCACCTGGTCAGGGCGGAGCGGGGACCCGGTCAGCCAGCCGGCCCGGTCCACCCAGATCCGCACGGCGCGGCCCGCCCGGGTTCCAGGGGGGACCGGCACCCAGCCGCGGCGCGACGCCCCGTCCGGCGCGGTCCACCGGGCGAGGACTTCGGGCAGGGTCACGCCGCCGTAGCCGATATCGACCGTCTCGGGGGCGTTACCCAGCGGGACCGCGGGGACCTGGCGCCATCTGGCGTGCTGGGACCTGGCCACCTGGCCAGCGGCCGCCTGGGCCCACCGCCCGGCGGCCAGCGCGGCCAGCGGCGCACCGGCCAGGAACGCGAGCAGGGCCGCCGCCAGGATGGCCGCGGCCATGTGGTCTGACCTGCGCCGCAGCGGGTTGTGGTCCGGCCACAGCCCGCGCAGCCACAGCCGGCAGCGCGGGGCTGGCTCCGCCACCACTCGTCTCATGTCGTCGCGCCTCCGCCTCTACTTTCCACCGGCGGAGGGCGGGCGGCGTAGGGGCCTTTCGCCTGCCCCGCCGGGACTATGGTCGCGGTGCGGGCGGACCCGGCCGGGCCCGGATACCAAGGTCACGCTGGGATACACTCGCTCCGGCCAGCGCCGGGAGATGGCTTCGACCGGGTGCTGCATCCGGAGATCACGCTGCTGCCCGGCGACTGACCGACCGCGAGGACCCTATGCTCCGCGATCTTCCCCTGCCCGAACTGCGCCAGTACCGGCCCGCGGTGGAGGAGCCCGCCGACTTCGACGAGTTCTGGGCCGCGAGCTGGCCGCCGCGGCCGCGCTGGACACCGAGCCGGTCGTTCACCGCGGTGCGGACCCCGATGCAGCACGCGGACGTCGCCGACGTGACGTTCCCGGGCTACGCCGGTGACCCCATCAAGGGCTGGCTGCTGCTGCCGCACACGAGCCCGCCGGACCGCGCGTTCGTGGTCGAGTATGTCGGCTACGGCGGCGGTCGCGGCGACCCGTTTGAGTGGCTGACCTGGAGCTGCGCCGGCCACCCGCACCTGATCATGGACACCCGCGGCCAGGGCGGCGGATGGCGCAGCGCCGACACCCCCGACCCCAGCGACCCGGGCGCGCCCAGCACCCCGGGGTTCCTGACCCGCGGCGTCGCCGACCCGCGCACGCACTACTACACCCGCCTGTTCATCGACGCGGCGCAGGCCGTGGCCGCCGCCCGGCGGCACCCGGCCAGCGCCGGACGATCCGTTGTGACGACAGGGGGCAGCCAGGGCGGCGCCCTGGCCATCGCGGCCGCCCATCTGGCCGGGGGCGTGGCCGCGACGCTGCCCGAGGTCCCGTTCCTGGCGCACATGCGGCGGGCCGTGGAGGTGACCGAGAGCCGTCCCTACGTGGAGCTCATCGAGTACCTGAGCGTGCACCGCACCGAGGTGGACCGGGTGTTCAGCACGCTCGCCTACCTTGACGTGGTCAACCACGCCAAACGGGCCACGGCGCCGGCCCTCTTCTCCGTGGGCCTGGTGGACGACATCACCCCGGCGTCCACGGTCTTCGCCGCCTTCAACCACTACGCCGGGCCGAAGCAGATCGAGGTCTACCCGTTCAACGGGCACGACGGCGGCGGGACCCAGCACTTCCTGGCCAAGCTCGACTTCCTCGCCGCCCTCCCCCCTGACCCCCTCCCCTGACCCCTCCCCCTCCCCCCTCCCCCCTGCCCCCCCGCGCCGGTCCTGCCCCCCGGGCAGGACCGTGATCCTGGTCAACTAGTGCTGCTATTTCGCAGTAAGTGCCCAGGATCATGGGTCGGTGGGGTCAGTGGGGTCAGGTGACGGGGGGCGGCTTTCCGGCCGCGGTGGCGGCCAGGGCCGGGTCCCAGGAGCAGGCCGCGCAGGCTTGCTGGAACGCGGAGCGGGCGAACTCCACCGCGGTCGCGTGCGGATCGCCCGCGGTCCGGACGTCGTTCCAGTCCAGCACGAACTCCCCCAGCGTGCCCTCCCAGCGGGCGGCGGGCGGGGACAGGGCCAGGCCGCCGAAACCCTCGGGCGCCGGGTGCGCGTAGGCGTAGAACGCCGCCTGGCCGTAACGGCCGTCCCCCGGCCACCAGCCGACCGCGACCTCCTGCGCGTCCATCGCGTTGCGCATGATGAAGTCGGCCGAAGGCGGCTCGGCGCGGCCGGAGAACAGGCTCACCGCCAGGTCGAACGAGCCCCACCAGGCGTTGACCGGGGTGGACCGGCCCCGGTAGGGGGCGCGATACTCCGCGAGGACGAGGGCCGCCTGGGTCGCCGCGGCGAAGTAGTCACGGACCCTCCCGGGATCGTAGGTCGCGTGCTCGTGGTCTTCGTCGAGCGGCACGCTCCAGGCGACCTCCTGCGGCCTCGGGTCGATATCGACTGGCCCGCCCAGCCGGCGCACCGCCGCCAGCACCTCACGGGTCACGTCCCCGACGGGCCGGTCCGGGGTCAGCGCGACCCGTTCGGCCTGCCCGCCGCTGTGCTCGACCACGGCCTCGTGCGTCCGCAGGTCCAGGGCGGCAACCAGCGACCCGGAGCCGTCCGGCGCGGGCAGCGGAGGGTCTCCCATCCCCGGGCGGTCAGCCGTAGCGCCGCGTGCTGAAGCTCGGGCTCGGGCGGGGCGAGCCGCGCCGCCAGCTTGCCGAGGACCTGGGTGTGCGCGTGCAGCGTGTCGCAGGTCGTCGCGCCAGATGTCATAGGAGCAGGCCGGCCAGTAACTGGTCATAATCCGCACCCTAGTCCCCGGCCGGGCGGCGCGGCCTGGTGGGCCTGCGGCGCGGCGCGGGCCGCGGCCGGGTTAGGCGCCCTCTCGGGTCCCCGGCCAGCCCGTGCACGGTGACGAGATCGGCCAGGCCGGAAATCGTCAGCACCGGGGCGATCAGCGGCGAGGCGACCAGCTCGAAGCCCGGCGCGTGCGCGAACAGGGTGGTGAGCCCGGCCGTGTCGAGGTACTCAACCGCCCGCAGATCCACGACCAGGCCGCCCTCTCCCTCCTCCGCCTTGGCCCGGGCCTGGGCGAGGCTCTCGTGGAAGGCTGGGGCGTTGCTCATGTCGATCTCGCCGGCCACAGTCACGATCCAGGCGCCGTCGGCCCGCTGGCGGGTGGACAGATCGAGCGGTGTGCTCATGGGGTGATCGCCACCTCCATGCCCACGGTCGTGCCGGCCGCGCCAGGCTCGATCGTGACCTGCTCCATGAGGGCGCGCATCAGGGCGATGCCGTGCCCCCGGAGGGGATCGGGCGCGGGCCGCGCGGGCCGCCAGCTCCCCGTGTCCGTGACGGTCAGCCGCAGCCGGGTGACCGTGGCCTCGGCCTGCAGCCGGATGTCCCGGCCCGGGGTGTCGCGGTGGCCGTGCTCGATGGCGTTGGCGCAGGCCTCGCCGGCGGCGACCAGGATGTCCTGAATCATCCGGCGGCTCAGGCCACACCGGCCCAGCCAGCTCCGCAGCGCCGCGCGGACCGTCGTGAGCTGTCCCCGGTCCGCACTGAAGGTCAGATCGAGGGGCTCGGGATGACGGAACAGGACGAGGGCCACGTCGTCCTCGTACCCATCCTGCGGCGCCATACCGGCCATCACCCCGGAAGCCAGGTCTTCCACGCCAAGGTCCTGGCCTTCCCGGAGGGCGGCGCCGGCCCGGGCTATCCCCGCGTCGATCGAGACGCGGCGCCGTTCCACCAGGCCATCGGTGTAGAGCAGCAGGGCCGACCGGCCGGGCACCGGGCAGGTCGCCTCGGTGCGCCGGCCCTTGCCCCGCACGGCGAGGGGGAAGACCGTCCCCCGCGCAGCAGCTCGGTCCGGCCATCCGGGTGGGCCAGGATGCCCGGGGGGTGCCCGGCGCTGCTGTAGGTCAGCTGGCCTGCGTCCCGGTCGAGGATGCCGCAGAAGGCCGTGCTGCAGAACGCGCCGGGAATCAGGGCCGCGAAGCGGTCCATGGCGGCCAGCGTCTGCGCCGGGCTCGCATCCTGCAGCAGCAGCGCCCGGCAGGCACTGCGCAGCTGCCCCATCACGGTCGCGGCCTCGAGGCCGTGCCCGACACAGTCACCGACCACGATGCCGATCCGCCCGTCAGGCAGTTCGACCAGGTCATACCAGTCGCCCCCCACCTCGAGCGGGCGGTTGGCCGGTTCGTAGCGGGCCGCGAAGCCCGGGGGCAGCCGGGAGGGGCCGAGGATGGCCCGCTGCAGGGCCAGGGCGGTTTCCCGCTGCTGGTCGGTCTGGTGGGCCCGGTGCAGCGCCTGGCCGAGGTACCCGCACAGCAGCGCGAACAGGGTCCGGTCCTCGGCGGTGAACGGCCGGGCCGGATCGGCGTCGATCCAGACCGCCAGCTGGCCCTCCGGGTGCTCGATGCGGATCCCGACGTCCGGTGACGTCCCGTCGGTGGGGGCGAGCAGCGGCCGCTGGCGCAGCCCGCCGATGGTCTCGCGCAGTTCCCCCGGCAGGTCGTCCCAGCGGACGGGGTGGCCAGTAGCGGTCAGCGATGGCTCCGCGGCACCCGACCAGGTGGCCGCGATCACCCGCCGGGCCCGCCAGAGCCGCTGCAGCTCTTTGAGGGCACCCTGAAGAACCTGGGGCACGCTGTCCGCCTGGGACAGCAGCAGGCCCATCGCGGCCAGGGCTGCCTCACGCTGCCCGGCGTAGTGCTCGGCGGTGATGTCACGCAGGCTGCCGACCACCATGCGCTGGCCGGTGTCGGGGTCCTGGACCTCGTTGAAGCTGGCCGCGACCCACAGCCGGCGCCCGTCCCGGTGAGTGACCGGGGCGACGAAGCTGCCCTTGCTACGGCCAATGAGCTGCCCAAATGCTTCGCTGGTCTGGCGGTGCGCCTCCGGGTCGGCGTCCTGGCCTGGCCACCACGGGTGCGGGGCCGGGTACGGCAGGCCGTCCGGGCCGTACCCGAGGATGTCAGCGAAGGCGGCGTTGATCTCCATTACCCGGCCCGCCGCGTCGGCGAGAAAAACGCCTCGTGCAGCGAGTCGATCAGCGCGGCGCGCCACCGGGCGTGGTGGTTGCGCAGCCGGGCCAGTTCCACGTTCGCCCGGACCCGCGCCAGGAGCTCGGCGGCCGAGAACGGCTTGACCAGGTAGTCGTCCGCGCCGGCTTCCAGGCCCTCGATGGCGGCTTCATGCCCGGCCCGGGCCGACAGCAGGAGCACCGGCAGGTCCTGGGCGTGCGAATTCGCCCGCAGCGCCCCGACCAGCTGCAATCCGTCAAGACCCGGCATCATCACGTCGCTGATCACCAGGTCGAACGGCTGCGCCCGGACCGCATCCAGCGCCGCCTGCCCGTCCGCCACCGCGGTGACCTGGTAGCTGCCCTGCAGCAGCCGTTGCAGATACTCACGCATGTCGGCGTTATCGTCGGCGAGCAGCACCCGCGCCGGGGGCCGCCCCGCCCGGCCGGTCCGGGCAGGGCGCTCGGCGGCGGCGCGGCCAGCGTGGCCTGGTCCGGCGGATCGCCAGGCAGCCACCGGAGGGCCTCGGCCACGAAGGGATCGGCGACAGCCGAGATCGTTTCCGGGCCGGCGGCGGCCAGGTTCTCGTCCGGCAGGTGCCCGTGACCGAACGGCAGGCGGACGGTGACGGTCGTGCCCGCGCCCTCGGTGCTCTCGGCGGTGATGCTGCCCCCGTGCAGCCCGACCAGCTCACGCACCAGCGCGAGGCCGATACCGCTGCCCTCGTTGGACCGTGACCGCGTGGTCGGGATGCGGTGGAAGCGCTCGAACAGCCGTGGCATCTCGGCCGCGGCGATCCCGCTCCCCGTGTCGCTGACCCGCAGCACCGCACGCGAATCCTCAGCCCGCAACGTCACGCTGATGGTGCCGTCGAAGGTGAACTTCAGCGCGTTGCTCACCAGGTTGAGGACGACCTTCTCCCACATCTCCCGGTCGATGTAGACCGGCTCGGGCAGCTCGCCGCAGTCCACCTGGTAGGCCAGGCCGGCCCGGCCGATCGCCGAGCGGAACACGCTGGCCAGGTCGGCGGTGAAGCTGGCCAGGTTGACCGGCTCGTAGTGGGCCTCCACGCGGCCGGCCTTGATCCGGGAGAAGTCCAGCAGCGTGTTGACGAGCTTGCCCAGACGCAGGCCGTTGCGGTGGATGACCTCCAGTTCCTCCCGCGCGACCGGGTCCTGGCCGGCCGGCCCGGCGCGGAGCTCCTCCACCGGTCCCATGATCAGCGTGAGCGGGGTGCGGAACTCGTGGCTGATGTTGGAGAAGAACGTGGTCTTGGCCCGGTCCAGCTCGGTGAGCTCCTCAGCGCGCCGCTGCTGGACCTGGTAGGCGACCGCGCCGTTGACCAGCGCGGCGGTCTGCTGGGCGACCAGGCTGAGGAAGGACTCGTAGGCATCGTCCAGCGCGTGCCCGGCGCTGGCCGCGAGCACGATGACGCCCGTGGCCTCGCTGCCGGTCTCGCCCACCAGGGGCAGCACCATGGCCTCGGCCGGCGGCGCCGGCCACCCCCGGCGGGCAGTTCGCCGAACCGGGCGGCCAGGTCGGTCACGGTCACCGGCTGCCCGCTGCGCAGCACCTCCCCGACCGGCCAGCCACCCGGGGCGCCAGGGCCGCCGGCGAGCGGGACGGGCGCGGCCCGCTGCGGGGCACTGGCCATCAGGACCGGCTCATCGCCGGGCCGGCGCAGGTAGATGGCGGCGAACGGGACATCCTGCCGGGCCCGTTCCAGGGCCGTCACCACGAGCTGGCACGCTTCGGCCACGCTGCGGGCGCTGCCTGCCTGAGCGCCCAGGTCCTGCAGGGCGGCGAGCCGGCGCTCGCCGATGACCCGCTCGGTGGTGTCGCTGACCGCGGTGAACACCCCGCGCACCACACCCTCGTCGTCGTGCAGCGGGCTATAGGAGTAGGTCCAGTACGTCTCCTCCCAGTAGCCATGACGGTCCATCGGCAGGAGCAGGTCCTCGGACCAGGTCGCCTGCCCGCTGCTCATCACCGAGTCCAGCATCGGGCCGATGACGTCCCAGATCTCCGGCCACACCGCCTCGCCCGGCTTGCCGAGGGCCGGGTGCTTGGTCCCGAGGAGCGGGAGATAGGCGTCGTTGTAGAGGAACCACAGCTCCTTGCCCCACCACACGATCATCGGGAACCTGGAGGTGAGGCAGATCCGGGCGGCGGTGCGCAGGCTCGCGGACCAGCCGCGCGGATCCCCCAGGGGCGAGTCCGCCCAGGGATACGCGCGCGCACGCCGCGCCATCTCGCCGTCCCCGGGAAAGATCACGTCCACGGGTTCGGCGGGCTCCATCCTGCTCACGAGATGCCCCTCCAGGCCGCCGTCCGGGCGAGGCCAGCAAATCTCCCGGCAGCGTACCCTGACCGGGCGGCCTCATCGTCCTCAGCCGCGGACAACGTCCTCAGCCGCAGATTGTCCCCGCGCAATCTGTCCTCAGCGGCAGAGTCTGTCCTCAGCGGCGGACAACGTCCTCAACCGGAGAAACCGGACGACGTCTTCAGCCGGGAACCGGCGCCGCACGCTACGATCGGGAGGCAAGCGGGAGCCCGGTGCCGGGAACGCGGGGAGAGTCCATGACCGGGCAGGAACTTCAGGTCAGCTGGTCAGGCCGTCATGCGGTCGTGACCATGCCCGAAGAGATCGACCTGGGCAACGCCGACGACGTCGGTGAGCAGCTGAAAGCCGTGGCCGGCGAGTCCCCGGACCTCGTCACGGCCGACCTGACCGGCACCATCTTCTGCGATTCGGCCGGCGTGTACGTCCTCACCCGCGCGCACGAGCTGATCACCGGGAACGGCGGGGAACTCCGGCTGGCCCTCGGGGACTCGCCGGTCGCCCGGATCTTCCAGCTCACCGGCCTGGACCAGCTCATGCCGGTCTACCCGGACGTCCAGCAGTCGCTGGCTACTCCCCGGGCTCAGCCTGGCCCGTAGCCGGGCGGCTAAGGCGCCGGCGCAACGTTACCGTGGTCCCCTGCGGGCCCGGGGTGATGTCCAGCTCGTCGGCGGCCTGGCTGATGACCATCAGCCCCTGCCCGCCGGGCCACCTCCGGCCCGGATCCGGCGGCCCCGGCGGCCGCCACCGCCCCCGGTCGCTGACCTGGATCACCGCGCTCCCGGCCATGTCCAGGCCCGCGCGCACGGTGACCGTGGCAGGCCCCGCGACCGGCCCGGCCGTGCACGGTCGCGTTCACGGCGGCTTCCCAGACGGCCAGTTCGACGTCGGTGCGGTCGGACAGCGACACCCCGAGGTCGCGCAGCCAGTCCCGGAGCCGCCTGCGCAGTTCGCGGAGCGCCAGCGGGTCGGCGGGCAGATTCATCGCCCAGCCGGCGACGGGGGCCAGCAGCCGGTGCGCGGCGAGCACGGTGGCCGCCCCGGCCTCGCCGTCTCCGCTGAGCCCGGCCAGGACCGCCGGAACCACCCGGTCGGCCGGATCGGCTGCCGTCGCGCTGCCGCTCCCGGCCAGGGCCGACGCGGCCCGGGCCGCCACGCTCCCGGCCAGGGCCGACGCAGCCCGGGCCGCCACGCTCCCGGCCGCCTCGCTCCGGGCCGCCTCGTCCTGAACGTGCGCCGGGGCTGAGTTACAGGAGGAGGACGGCTCCGGACGGCAGGATCGCCGTCCCGGCGTCCCGCTGCCCGGCTGGCCCCGCGGCGGCGCCGTCGGCCGCGCAGATCACCGGCACCGGCAGGCCGGCGGTGGCGTAGTGCAGATGGCCCGTCAGCGGGTCAAGCACGGCGACGCAGACCGCGGCGCCACGGCCGGGCGGCCAGGCGCGGGACCGGGCGCGGCGGCGGGCCGCCCAGCGCGGCGAGGGCCTCGGCCGGGGCCGCACGACCCCGCAGCGCATCCCGCAGGGCGCCCCGCAGCCGCTCCGCGGCGCGCCCGCCCGGGCTGCCCGCCATGCCGTTCGACGTGGCCGATAACCAGCGCGGTCGAGCCATCCGGCAGCACGAGCACGTCCAGCCAGTCACCGGCCGCGTCCGGGTGCGCGGCGGCATGGCGGCGGGCCGAGAGCCGCAGCCTCGGCAGCACGGGCAGGGCATCGGGAATGAGCGGGTCCGGGACCGGGGCGTCCGGCACGCGGGCGTCGGGCAACTGTCCCCCCGGGGGAACTGCCCCGGGACCTCCAGTTCCGGGTCCGTGGTGGCCGGCGACGGCTGATCCTGCCGTAGCGGGCCCCGGCCCTGACTGGCGGCACGCCGGCCCGGGGGCAACGGTGCCCCGCCGGAGTCCTGTGGCATGCCTGCGCTCCCCGAGCGTCGCTCTTGAGCTTCCTGGGCGGTGGCTACCCCGAATCAGGGGCGCGAATCACCGGCTGGATCACGGGCCGGGACCCAGGCAGCGGGCTCCCGGGCCAGCGGGCTCCCCGGGGCCCATGCAGCGGACCCCGGGCCAGCGGGCCCGGCCGGCTGAACTGGTCCGCGATCTAGTCCGTCATAAGGGGGTACCCGGGCCTTCCGCACCTCCGGATCCGGTCCGCCACCCGGGCGCCGCGGAAGCAGCGGCGACCCCACCCGGGCGGTTTTCGCCCTGCGGACGATAGGACAACTGCCAATGTCGCTTGCGGCCCTGTTTTCCTGGATGATCACCGCCGGCGGTGGCCTCTATCTGCTCACCATCTGGCTCATCGAGTACGACCACGAGTTCCAGTCCGGCGCGGCCACCCGCCTCCCGGTCCCGGTGATCAGCGCGCACGCCCTGCTCGCCGTCACCGGGCTCGGCCTGTGGGGCTACTACCTGTTCAGCGACTCGACCCGGCTCGCCTGGGTGACGGTGGCGATCCTCGCCACCGTCGCCACCCTGGGGCTGATCATGGCGGCCCGCTGGATCGTGGTGTACCGGACCCACCGGGCCCCACGGCTGGCCCTGGCCGCCACCGGCGCGCATAGTGCACCCGCCGGCTTCTTCTCCGCAACGGAACCGTCCGGCGCTGGCCGGGACTCCGGCCCCGGAGTCGCCGGGCCACCCGAACGGCACTTCCCCTTGCCGGTCGTGATCGGGCACGGGATCTTCGCCGCCGTCACGATCGTCCTCGTCGTGCTGACCGCGCTGGGCGTGGGCGGAAGCTGACGGCGGCCCGGCTCGCTCACACCGCTCAGGACATGCCGTAGCGCAGGCCGGGGGCGGCTGCGGCGATCTCCATCAGGCGGTTGTACTTGGTGATCCGCTCGCCGCGGGCGGGGGCGCCGGACTTGAGGCGCCCGCAGCCGGTCCCGACGGCCAGGTCGGCGATGAACGGGTCCTCGGTTTCCCCGGACCGGTGGGACACGAACTGCCGGTAGCCCGCGCGGCGGCAGACCGCCATGGCCTCCAGCGTCTCGGTGACCGTGCCGATCTGGTTGAGCTTGATCAGCGCCGAGTTCGCGATGCCGCGCTCGATGGCGCTGGTGATGATGGCGGGGTTGGTGCAGAAGTTGTCGTCACCGACCAGTTCCACGGTGCCGCCGAGCCGGGCGGTCAGCGCGATCCACCCCTCGTCGTCGTCTTCGCCGAGGCCGTCCTCGATCGAGGACACCGGGAACGCGGCGGTGATGGCAGCGAGCCGGTCGATGAGGTCGCCGCTGCTCAGCCGGACCCCGGAGACGAGGTAGGTGCCGTCCGCCTGGCGGAATTCGGACGCGGCCAGGTCCAGGGCGATGCTGACCCCACTGGGGCCGGGCTGGTACCCGGCGGCGGTGATGGCGCCCACCAGCAGCCGCAGCACCTCTTCCGGATCATTGATCTCCGGGGCGAAACCGCCCTCGTCCCCGAGCCCGGTGGACAGCTTGCGGTCGGTGAGCTCACGGCGCAGCGCCGCGTACACCTCAGCGCCGGCCCGGACCGCCTCGGCTATGGACGGGGCACCCAGCGGCGCGACCATGAACTCCTGGAAGTCGAGCTCGTTGGGCGCGTGTACCCCGCCGTTGAGCACGTTGAAGTGCGGCACCGGCAGGGACGGCGTAACCCCGTCCGGCGTCAGCCAGTGCCACAGCGGGACGCCTGCGGAGGTGGCCAGCGCCCGGGCCAGCGCCATGGAGACGCCGACCAGCGCGTTCGCGCCGAGCCTGCTCTTGTTCGGGGTGCCGTCGAGATCGATCATGGCCTGATCCACCTCGGCCAGCCCGGGCCAGGACTGCCCCTGGAGCAGGCCGGCCAGGTCGGTGTTGACCGCGCCGACCGCGCCGAGCACGCCCTTGCCCCCGTACCGGGCCGGGTCACCGTCCCGGCGTTCCACGGCCTCCCGCGAGCCGGTGGAGGCGCCCGACGGCACCCCGGCCCGGGCGGTCGTCCCGTCACCGAGCCGCACCGTCACGGCCACCGTGGGCCGCCCGCGCGAGTCCAGAATCTCCAGTGCGGACAGCTCCGCGACGTCAAAGCCCGCCATCGTGTTCTCCCTTTCTGGCCGGCCGCCTGTCCTCCCAAGACCGGGCCGCGACCGGGCGGGCGGCCCAGGCCGCCTGCTATCCCTCACTCTCGCGGCCGGCCCGGCCCAGGATCAGGGCCAAAGGCCCCGGATCGGGCTCCAAATCACCAGCCGCGCGGGTGTGCCCATCCTGCCATGAGGCGGCGCGGCGCTGGCCGGGAGCGGCCCCGGATGGTCTTCGTTGCGGCGATTGAGGCGGAGGGTGCTGGTGCCGCAGCCGGGGATGCGACGGAAGCTCGCCGGGCGCGCCTGTCCCTGATTGACTCGGGACAGGCTCACGACGGGCCCGGGGGGCTCCGATAGAGGGAGACTCATGAACGAGGACATCCGGGCCCTGGTGGCCACCGCGTCACGGATCCTGGCTGGAGCCGGGCAGGGTGACCTCATCTGGGGACACGCGTCGGCCCGGGACCCCGACGGCCACGGCGCGTGGCTGAAGTCCGCCCCGTGGGGGCTGGAGGAAGTGACCCCCGACCGGGTTCACCTGGTCAGCGAGGACGGCCAGGTCCTCGAGGGGGACGGGGCAGCGGCACAGCGAGTACCCCATCCACACCGAGGTCATGATCGCGCGCCCCGACGTGGGCGGCGTGGTGCACACCCATCCCCCGCACGCGGTGGCGCTGGCGGCCACGGGCCAGGCGTTGCGGCCGGTCAGCCACGCCGCGAACTATTTCGTGCCCCCCGACGTGCCGCGCTTCACCGGGACCGCCGACCTGATCCTGACCCGGGACCTCGGCCGGGAGGTCGCCGCCGCGCTGGGATCCGGGCCTGCGGTATTCCTGGTCAACCACGGCATCGTCACGGTCGGCCCGGATCTGGAGGCCGCCACGGTCGCCGCGGTCCTGCTGGAACGGGCCTGCGCGCAGCAGATGCTCACCCACGCCTTCGGCGGGTGGCCCACCTGGTCCGGGCCCGCCGAGTCCCGGTCCAAGCGGCGCAACATCTACGCCGACGGCCCGGTCCGGGCCGTCTGGGACTACCTGGAGCGGTCGCTCAGCCCCGCCTGAAGCCGGCTGCGGGCCGCCGGCGCCGCGGGCCAGCCGGAGAAACTCCCGGTTTCTGCCAGTGGACGGCGAATTGCGCACCCGAGCGCCAGGCCCGCAATCCTGCCCAGGCGTACGCGACCATGTCCCCCGGCAATGCGTTTGGGTGGGCCTGAGTGCGTTATCACCCAGATCGGGTGACGACGTCTGTGACCCATGGGGCTGAGCATCGGGTAAAAGTAGGCGCGGGTCGTTTCGGTCATGCTGGCCGCCTGCTGGACCTGGTGAAGCGAGAGGGAGCGTCAATGGCTGGCGACGAGTCGTCAATGGCTTCTGATGGGTACGGCGCGCCGCCAGCCCCGCCGCCGGGGGTAATGGCGGGAACATGGCAGGCGACATTGTTCCTCGGCGCCCTGACCCTGATCCTCGGCATCATCGTGAGCTTCCACCCGACGGGCTCCCTGAACGTGCTCGCGGTGCTGCTCGGCGTGCTCATGATCTTCTCCGGGATCTTCCACCTCATCCGGGTGTTCGACCCTCTGGAGCCGCATCGGGTCTGGCTCGGCATCGCTGGCTTGCTGTTCATCGTCATCGGCGTGATCCTGATCCGCCATCTGCACCTGACCAGGTCGCTCATTGGACTGATCATCGGTATCACCTGGATTGTCCAGGGCCTGGCCGCGCTGATCGGGGGAATCTCTGGCGGTGCCCGCGAGGGAAGAGCCTGGTGGATCATCTTCGGGGTGGTGAGCCTGATCGCCGGGATCGTCGTCGCGTCCGCCCCCGCGTCCTCGCTGAACACCCTGGCCGTCTTGCTCGGGATCTGGTTCATCATCATGGGCATCTTCGAGATCATCGGAGCCTTTATGCTGCGGCACGCGCTCCGCGCCCCGCGGGTCACGTCCGCCCAACCGGACGGCAACGCGCCTCATACCGTGATGGACGGGTGAGAGGCGGACACCCAGCCGTGCCAGTGCAGGCCACTCCCGGGAGGTTCACATGTCTGTCCTGAGCAGGAAGCGTGCGGCCGAGGCCGAGGCCCAGGCCGAGCAGGGCCGGCTGCAGCAACCAGCCTGGTTGGCCGCAGCCGCGAGGGCAGCCGGGCCGATGGCGAAGACCGCCGGGCTGGCCGCCCAGGGCGGCGCCCGGAGTGCCGCGGCGTGGGCTGCGCCGCATGTCAACGGGGCGCGCGCCTGGACTGCCCCGCGCATCGAGCGGAGCGGCCTCGCGGTCAAGGACACCGTCGCCCCGAAGATCTGCGATGTTCTCACGGCCACGGCGCGTCGCGTCGATGTCGCCGCACCCCGCCTGGAGGTCATTGCGCGGCGGCGGCGCTGGCCCCGGGTGGTGGTGGCCGGAACGGCGATGTTGGCGGCCGCTGGCGTGGCCACGGCCATCGTGCTCCGCCGCCGGACGGACGACGGGACGGGCGGGGCACCCGGGCAAGCAGCAGGCGCAGGCGCCGGACCGCAGACCGCGCCAGACGGCCAGCCGCCTTCCGACGCTGCCGGCGGCCCCGGGGGAGAAAGCCCCGGGGGAGAAAGCCCCGTGGAAGAAGGTGCCGGCAGGCAGTCCCCGGCGACCTGAGGGCCGGTATCGGCAGCGACCTGGCCTGCGGCCGCCTAGCCGCCGGCCGGGGCCCGGCGCATCACCCGCACGGGATGACGACCCTCCAGGCAGAGCAGACGATCATGGTGGGATCACTCCCGGGATCAGGCCACGGCCGGGAAAGGCAGGTATGACGCGCAAGGCTGATCACGTGCCCGCGGGCGGTGGCCCACCGGCCGGGGCAGGTGACCCGCCGGGGACGCTGGCTAGGGTCACCCGGGGCCAGCGCTGGCTGGCCCGGCTCGCGTTCGCGGCCGCGCTGGCCGCGGTGGTCGTGCTCCTGGTGGCCGGTGGGCTGAAGAGCCTCACCGCGCTGCTGCTAGGTTTCGCCGGGCTGGCCATCATCTGCGCGGCGGTGTGGTGGTTCCTGGCTCACCGCGGCGTCGGGCGCTGGCTCGCGGGCGTGGTCCTGGTCGCCGCGCCCCTGGCCCTGATCGCGGCGTACATCGCCGCCGGGCTGCTGTGGGAGATCGTGCTCAGCGCCGTGCTCGCGCTGGCGGCGGTGGCCTCGGGGCGCGCGGCCCTGGCCGGCGGCCAGCCGCCGGCGAAAGCGCGCGAGGAGGTGGCGGCGGCGCGGCCGCACCCGTTCGTGATCATGAACCCGCGGTCGGGTGGCGGGAAGGTCGGGAAGTTCGGGCTCGAAGCCAAGGCCGCCGGGCTCGGCGCGGACGTGTCCCTGCTGGACGGTCCTGGGGTGGTGGACGTGGCCGCGATGGCCCGGCGGGCGGTGGACGCCGGCGCCGGCCTGCTCGGGGTGGCGGGCGGCGACGGAACGCAGGCTCTGGTGGCAGGCGTCGCCGCCGAACGGGACATCCCGATGATGGTGATCTCGGCGGGCACCCGCAACCATTTCGCCCTCGATCTCGGGCTGGACCGCGACGACCCGGCCACCTGCCTGGACGCGCTGACCGACGGGGCGGAGCTGCGCATCGACCTGGGCCTGATCGGCGACCGCACGTTCGTCAATAACGCCTCGTTCGGCGCGTACGCCCAGGTCGTGCAGAGCCCGGCCTACCGCGACGACAAGTCCGGCACCGCGCTCGCAGATGCTCCCTGACCTGCTGACCGGGCATCAGGGGGCGCACCTGGTGGTCCGGGTCGATGGCCAGGTGATCCTCGACGGGCCGCAAGCGGTGCTGGTGAGCAACAACCCCTATGAGACCGGCGACATCGCGGGCCTGGGCCGGCGGGCCCGGCTCGACCAGGGCGTGCTCGGCGTCGTCGGCGTGAAGATCGAGAACGCCGCCCAGGCGGCCGGGCTGCTGCGCCGGGCCCAGCGTTCGCGCAGCGTCACCGCGCTCACCGCCCGCGAAGTCATCATCGACGCTGACCAGCCGCACATCCCGGTCGGGATCGACGGCGAATCAGTGCTGATGCCCACCCCCGTGCGCTGCACCATCCGCCCGCTGGCGCTGCGGGTCCGCGTTCCGCGCAACCGGCCCGGCGTCCCCGAACCGCGGCCCGCCCTGGACTGGTCGCGGTTGCGCCAGCAGGCGCTCACCTTTACCCGGACCTAAGCGACGGAACGCTTATGCCAGAGGGACTGAACCCGATCAAGGCCGGCAAGAAGCTGCATGAGCACGGCGAGGCACTGGCCGAGGAAGCCGATGGAGCACACGGTCACGCCCAGGACGACAGCCGTCATTCCCGGATCGTGCAGATCTGCGAGGCGGTGCTGCTCGCGCTGGTCACGATCACCGCGGCCTGGGCGGGCTATTCAGCGGCTCGCTGGGGAACGCAATCGCGCGTCCAGATTGCCAAGTCCTCCACGCAGCGCGCACTGGCCAACCGGGACGACCTCACCGCACTCTCCCTCCGCAATTTCGATGCCTCGACCTTCAATGCCTGGTTCATCGCCTTCACCCTGAACAGCCCGCAGAAGGAGGCGATCGCGGTACGCCGGTTCCGGCCGGCGTTCCGGGTCGCCTTCAACGCGTGGATAGCCACCGACCCGGTGCACAATCTGCATGCCCCGCCCGGCCCGACTTATATGCCTGAGTACAAGCTGCCCATCCAGGCGAAGGCCAACGCGCTCGACAACGCAGCCGATGCAGAATTCGCGGCGGGCAACCACAGCGGACAAGTCGGCGACAACTACGTCCGGATCACGGTGTTCCTCGCCGCCGTGCTGTTCCTGGTCGGCATCGGCAGTTCGTTCAAACTGCACACCATCCGCTATGCCCTGGTCACCTTCGGCTCGGTGCTGCTTATCCTCTCGATCGTGCTGATCCTGCAGCAACCGGGGCTTCCGGCGTGAACCTGCCCGGGCGTTCCAGGACACCGTGGTCAAGGGCACCCATGAGCGCGAAGTGGTCAAGGGCACCCATGAGCGCGAAGTGGTCAAGGGCACCCATGAGCGCGAAGTGGTCAAGGGCACCCGTGAGCGCGAGGCGCGCGAGCACCGGCCGCTCACCTGTCGCCAACTCCCTCGGGAGGACATGATGCCAGTTATCGTTGTGACCCGGCTTCGGCTGAAGGACCCGGCGCTCCTGAATGAGTTCTTCACCGCCGCCGTCGCCGCGATCGAGCAGGCCCAGAAGTCAGACGGCAACCTCGGCGCGGACGCGCTCGCCGACGCCAATAACGCGTGGTGGAGCGTCAGCGCCTGGACCGAACGCCGCCCGATGCAGGCCTTTGTGGGAACCGAACCGCACCTGGCCATCAGCAAGCGCCTGGACCATTTCTGCGACGAGGCCACCTTCGTGGACTGGGAGCAGGCCAGCCCGGACCTGCCGGACTGGCAGACGAGCTGGCGCCACCTCACCGCCGACGGCAAGGTAGCTGAGCTCACGCACCCGTCGGACGCAAACCAGACGCGTGCTTTCCCGCCGCCGATCGATGCGGCTGGGACCACCCGCTGACAGCGCGCCAACCCTGCGGGAAGAGCAGCACGTCCGTGGTCAGCCCCGGCACGCCCAGGTCGACAGCGCGGGATAGAGCGCACAGCGCCGCCAGGGCGCGGGCGCTGAGGGCGGTAGTTCAGGGAGCGGCCGTGGCGAGCGCCTGGTCGACCCAGGCCCGCAAGGCAGGCAGGGGGCGGCGCCTGTCTGCCGGGCTGCCACCCGCCCGCCGCGCAGCACCAGCAGGGTCGGGATGGCCTGAGCCTCGAACCGTTGCGAGATCTGCGGCGAGACGTTAACGTTCACTTTGACCAGCTTCACCTGGCCTGCCAGGTCGCGGGCCAGTTGCTCAAGCGCGGGGCTGACCATGCGGCAGGGCCCGCACCAGGGCGCCCACAAATCGACGATGACGGGAATCTTGGCGGCCTCCGCGATCTCAGCGAAGGTTGTGTCGTCGGCGTCGGCGATCCACGGCAGCGGCTGATGGCACTTGCCGCAGCGGGGCGTCCCGGCCGCCGCGGCCGGCACCCGGTTCGCCTGGCCGCAGTGCCCGCACCGGATTGGCCCATTTGTCATGGCCTCATTATCCCGCGCCGGCGCGGCTCGGCGAGCGCGACTGGCTGGCTGTCCTGCCGCCGGGAGCGCCGGCCGGTTTCCTGCTCGAAGATGGGGCGGAAGTGGAACCAGATGCTGACCAGCGGCGTTCCGCCTGCATCCGCACCCTGCGTCACCCCGCGGAGGGTCAGCCGCGATTCCGCCGTGTCGCCGAACAAGGCCGGGAAGAACTCGCGGGCAGGGACCGGTCCATACAGCGCCGAGTGGACCAGCGCGCCGTTGCCGAACAGGCTCAGCATCGTGGCCGGATCTGCGTGCGGCCCGCCGGGCTCACAGGCCGATGTTGGACTTGGCTCCCATGTAAGAGCCGGCGCCGGGGAATCCCGCCATGGCCAGCCGCCCGAACTTCTCGGTGAAACCCAGACTCGGCAGGTCGGCGAGCTTCACGAACTCCACGCCCCGGATCGGCCGCGTATCAGCACCCTCCGTGACATCCCCGACGGTCCCGCCGGTGCGCTCAGCCTCGAAGGTGACGTGCACGACGTGGATGCCGCCGGGCAGGTAATCGCAGACGTACAGCAGCCGCCCTCGGCACCAGGGTTACCGGCGCGCTGATGGGCAGCCGATGGCCGATCGCTCGAGGCCGGCCGGTTATCGATGGCGATCATGCGGCGGCCGCGGCGGTCATCGGCTCCGGGGTCATGACAACAGAGTCTGCCGGAGCAGCGCGGCGACTTGCTCGTCCAGCGTCCTGACCGAGCTGAGCCGGTTGTCGATCTCTGTGTGCGGCGCGGCGGGCGTCACACCGAGCCGCATGCTCGCGGTGAACCGGCCGAAGTTGGTCAGCTTCCCGGAATCCCGGGCCGACTCGCGCGCGATCAGCCGGTGCCGCAGGGTCATCACGTCCGACCGGATCCAGACCAGCCGCACCGTCCCGCCGCCGAGTTCGGCCGCCCACGCCTGCCAGCGGAGAGCGTCGTGGATCTGCTGGGTGAACGGGCCGGACAACAGGACCGGGCAGCCGTGCGCGCGGATCTCCCGGGCGGTGGCGGTCATCCCTGCGTACTCGTGCACCTTGACGTGCTCGTCGTACCACGGCCCCTCGCGGTCACCGGCCGGTCGGCCGGCCGCGGCCAGTGTCGCCGTGACGAACGGCCCGTACATGGTGTCCTTGTCGAGCAGGGCCGGGGTAGGCTGCAGCGCGGCGAGCAGCAGCCGGGCGACCGTGGTCTTGCCGGAACCAGGCGGCCCGGCCACCACCCAGGCCGGTGCGCGGGCATCCATGCGTCCGAGGATAAAGAGGTCCCGCCGGGCGTCAGGTCAGGGGGCAGGGCAGGTGGCCGCCAGCCGCCGGCCGCCCGGCGCCCCGTGGATCACCGCGGGCTGATCCTGGCCGCCGAACGCCAGCCACCGCCCGGTCAGCCACACCGGCGCGGCCCCGTCCGGGTGCACTGTCAGCCGGGCGGTCACCCAGCCGGATGACTGGTCCCAGACCGCGCTGCCGTCGATAGTGGCGTCGCTGACCCAGCGCACGCCACGCAGGGTGATACGCAGATCGGTGCCGCCGGAGAAGGTGATCCGGCCGCCGCGCAGCCCGAGGTCGTGGTCGTCGCTGAGCAGCGGCCAGCGGCTCACTTCATCGCCCACGCTGGCCACCGCCACGGAGGCGGCGCGCAGTGCCTGGCGGCAGGCCCGGTTGCCGGGCAGCGGTCTGGCCGGGACGGCGTTCCGCAGCAGCCGGGGATAGCTGCCGACGGTATGGATCGGCGCCACATGGCCCGCGCACGAGGTGTTCATCTGGTGCAGGTCACCGGGATCGAGGACGAAGCGCCGGTAGATCGACATCGCGCACGCACTGTTGCCGTCCTGCTCGGTGACGTGGGTCAGGTTGGCCAGCGTGACCAGCCGGGCCGAGGGGCCCATCTGCCGGGCGACCAGGGTCGCGCCGTCCAGCCGGGGGGTCAGCGAATCGAAGGTCCCGGACAGGATGAGCACCGGCAGCCGGGGCGGGACGAGCGGCGGGTGCCGGGTGATGGGCGGGTTGTGGTGGGCCGGCGTGGGCCAGTTCAGGCAGGCGCTGTAGGCCTCGGTGTACTGATCCATCGACGTCCACTGGGTCACGCTGAACGGCGCGAACGTCCCGGCGGGCTCGCGGCGCAACGCCGCCTGATACTGCTGGAGCCGGACCGCGGGCGGCTCGGACCGCTCGAACAGCTGCACGTAATCGGTGCAGGACACGGCGAAATAGAGCCCGCCGCTGAACCCGGGCAGCGGCTCGTTGGTGTCGTCATAGCCCAGCGACAGCGCGGCCAGCCGGAGCAGCGGGGCCGCGTCGTCATGCCGTAGCAGCGCCCGGCCTGCAGCGTCCAGATCCTGGTAGACGACCGGGTCGAAGCCCGCGTTGTTGACCAGGTTGACCAGGGTCAGCGGGGTCACGGTCAGCAGGCCGGCCGTGCCGTCCACCGTGGTGGTCGTCCCGCTGACCGGGGAGCGGGCCAGCCGCCGCTCCAGCGCCCCGATCCGCGCCCAGGCCTGCCCGCCCTGGGTCGCCGCTTCGCAGGCTGCCGACCGCTGGCACGCCTGCGCGACCGCGCGCCGCGCGGTCAGCACCGTCGTGGTGTACCAGGGATCGAGCCCGAGCACCTGATAGGTGGAGTCCAGCGTGACCGAACGCAGCAGCCCGGGATAGCGGGACGCGAACACCTGGGCGAACCAGCTGCCGTAGGAATCCCCGTACAGGTCCACCCGGCCCAGCCGCAGCGCGTGCAGCACCTGGGTCACGTCGCGCGCCGAGTACGCGGTGTTGAACAGGTCGGAGGCGTGCACCCAGCCGCCGCCCCGGTAGTGCCAGGTGTGGTTCAGCTGGGCACCGCAGGCCGCCACCAGCTGGTTGAAGTGCGGGCCGTACTGCTTGGCGCCGGCCCGCTCCAGCCCGCGGCAGTTGACCGGGGTGGACGTCCCGGTGCCGCGCAGGTCGACCAGCAGCAGGTTGCGGCTGGCCAGTAGCGGGCCGGTCATGGCCAGGTACTCCGGTTCCGAACCGGTGGAGGCGTACCCCGGGCCGCCCTCGACGGCCAGGATGGTCCCGGCCGGGTGACTGGTGGCCGGCAGCCAGCGGAAGCCCAGGTGGATCCGGGGGCTGGCGGCCGACGAGTAGTCCAGCGCCACGGCCAGGCCGCCGCAGTAGGTGAGCGGTTTCGCCGCGCACCGGCGCAGCGGGATCGAGCCCATCCGGAGGCTGGCTGGGTGGCCAGTGACCACGGCCGGCACCTGGGGCGCCGCGGCCGCGGGCAGGCCGGCCGGCAGCACGGCCAGCACCGTGGCGGCACCAGCCAGCAGCGCGGCGTACGCCACCAGCCGGGCCGGGCAGGGAATGCGCCGTCGCAGAGCTCCCATCTGGGGATGGTATCTGTGCGCCTTATGAGGGGGCTACGGCCAAGGCCTTAACCTGGTCCTTGGAGTCGCGGACGCCGACCTGGTCTTCGGCCAGGAACGCCACCTCGACGCAGCCGCTATTGGCATCACTCGCGGTTGCCTTACGCCAGTCGGTGCCGGTTCGCGGTTCCAGTTCGCCTGAGCTGAGTCACATGTCCCGCGCGGTCCGCGCGATCAAGTCAGTGACGCCAGAACTTGATGGCAAACTGACGGCAAATGATCAAGAAATTGATGGCGAACTCGTCGCGATGCGGTCGAGGCCCGGCTTCCCTGGAGCGGGAACCGGGCCTGTGACCTGCACTCCATGAGTAGCCCCGAGCGGATTCGAACCGCCGACTGCGGCCTGACAGCGATCTGTTACCTATGATGAAAATGATCCGGATGCGACTGGTTGGGTCACCTGTCTCCTTCTTATCAAATTGCGGCTCACTTTAACAATTAGAAAGTATAGAGGAAATGATGCGAAAGGAGTAATAGTGAAGAGCCATGTCCGCTCGGCATGCCTCACGGCCAATGCACACATTAAGGCTTCGAGTACAAAAAGGACTGTGGAAGCAATCGAAAAGGCCGTTACCTCTGACACAAATGCTTTATAACGTTTCTTTCCTCCTACAAACGCAGCCTTCTTAGCTCTCATCCGCGAGTATCCAAAAGCCCAAGCGCTCAAGAATGACAGCGAAGCAGTCGAGCCCCACCAGCGGGCATTGTTGCCAATTGTTATTGACATAGCAACCTGGCCCACTCCCAGAGCGTATGGGAATGTCGTGTCCGCAAGCTTGGGAGTCCACCGGACTGACCTGACAAGCTGAAGATATTCATAAGTGACTGCAGCGATCACTGTAAATGTAGTAATCAACTGGCCCGTAGCTGTCAAGCGCTGAGCGATCGATTCGCTACGAAAAATAACATTCTGGCCTGTTACTATTAGAGCTCCGAATGCAACACCTTCGATGATTGCTACAAGCGTCTGATAACCCGCGGCAAAGCTATCTAGGTCACCAGCCAGATGTGTTCGCGACGCAGTGGACCCAGTGACTGCCTCTACGATCTCCCGATCGTGCCCCGCCTGCTCCCGCGCAGTCGCGTCGGGTATACGGCGCAGCACCCGCCCGAGCCCAAACGCAGCCCCTGCCAAGGCAGCGAAGCCAACGAACGCCGATCCCGCCTTATGCCTCAATGCCAGCACGTCCTTCGAATCCCAAGTGGCACCCAGGCCACGAGCAGACTGTGACCCACAAGTTAGACCCGGGACACTTACGATCGTTACAAGTACACACAAACGAGACATAACGGTCTTTGGGTATAAAGCGGTGGGCCAGAATCACTCAGAGTCACCCAATTTACTCTAAGCAGTAGAATTTGTCGGATAATCGTCAAACGACCGCATCGATGCGACTATTCACGCATACTTACCGGCGGCCCTGCAATATGGGATACTAACCCGTTACCTGACCTAGCGAGAACGTGCCAGCTGACACTGCCCTCGACGTCGCAGACCGCCGAGCTGCGTCATGTCCGCGGGGACTGCCCTGGCTTGAGTTGACTCACCGCGTGGGTGAGTCAGGCCTCCGGTGCGACTTCAGTGAGGAGCATTTCGTATTCGATGGGGGTTAGCTTGCCGAGGCGGCGCTGGCTGCGCCCCGCGGTGGTAGGTGCGCTCTATCCAGGTGATGATGGCCAGCCACAACTGGTCGCGGGTATCCCAGCGGCAGCGCTCCAGAACGTTCTTCTGGAGCAGGGCGAAGAACGACTCTATCGCTGCGTTGTCGCCGCAGACCCCGGCCTGGCCCATGGACCCAGCCAGGGCACTCGCGTGCAGGGGTGCGGACGAAGGCATGGGAGCGGAACTAACCAGGATTCCGCTGCCCGTGTGACGCTTCATTGCCGTATAACATGCACACGGCAGAACGCGGCGACATCCTGATCTGCCGCTGCGGGCGCGGCTAAATTGGGTGGTTCTACTCCGAGTTCGGGGCATGCCCCGGCGGGGCAGCCGGGCAGGCTCAGTTCGTGAGCTGTTCGATGAGCAGGCTCATCGGGAAGTAGATGCGCAGCGCGCTGATCTGATCACCGCGCAGGTCGTAGATCACCGAGTAGGGGACCCGGACTGCCCGGCCCGTGGGCTGGATTCCGGCGAACTCGGCAGTGTGGGTGCCGACAAAGTCCGCCTCGATTGCTGCCTTGCCGTCGTCGGCCAGCAGGTTCTTCAGCTCCATCCGCGCGTCGAACGCGCCCTCATGCACGTACCGGATCAGCTGCCCGGCGGCCTCCCGGCCCTCGGCGCGCTGGTCGGTCCCCTCGAACGTGGCGACGACGTCCCCGGTGAAGTAGCCCGGGAAGTCGGCACGCTTGACGAGCGCGTCAAGGTACTCCTGCATCACCTGTCGCTCTGTACCCATTGGCGTTTCCTTCTCTTGGCGGGTGATCCGGCGAACGGCCGAAGCAGAAGCTTGCGCTTAGTTCCCAGATGACACCGGGTTATCGGCCTTGGGCCCCAGCCGAACGGAGCCAGTATCAGCCTTCGGCTCCATTATGAGGTAACGCTGGAACCCAATCCAGGGACGGCCGGAAATGCTCCGGGCGAGCCCCTCTTCCTGCTCTCGACTCAGGCTTGTCAGCCGCTGCCGGCGAGAGCCGCTCCGCATCCGCATCTGCCGCAAGTAGCGCGCGTCGGTCCGACAGGGCCGTCCCCGGAGGTCGAAACGTTCGTGCGGGGTCTGAGCTGATACCGGCCAGACCACATGGCATCACGATGCGTGACAGTGAGGGTCGGTGAGAACGCACGCGGAGCCGCCGTTAGGTGTGGTTGCAGGGTGTGCTGCGGCGGACCAGAGGCGGCGTCCAGAGCTGGCGATTCTGTGTCACTGGAAATGAAGCTTGACGACCTGCGGGCGACCTGCGGGCAGCGGGCAGGCTCGATGCTGTTGGTCAAGTGACACCGCTCCACGTGGCGCGAGCCGGCGCTCGCGCCCCAGCCCGCCGCTCAGAACATGATCACCCCAGACGCCAGATCACAAACTGGGACTGTAGTACCGGGCAGCGTAGGCCCGCTCGACCCGCTCGGAGAACTCCTCCAGAGTGAGCCGGTCCGACACTAGATGGTGTTGCAACCACGCCACCGCTTGCTCGCGCTCGACGTCAGAGACACGTTGGTCCGGATCTCCCAATCGTCCGGCATCCGCAGCCATACGGGAATGGTCGCGCATCGCGACCCGAATGATTTCCTGCACATTGGACGGGCAAACGACGCAACTTCCGGGTCCAAACAGCCGATGGCCCCTGAAGAAGCTGGACGCGTAGACGCGGCGCGCCGTGGGTAGTCCCTGCGCCAGGCGGCCGTGGCGCGCGGAGGAGCGCTGGAGGTGGACCGGCCGCCTGACGCTGGCTGTGGCTTTCACTGCGGTGGTTGCTTGATTCTTCGATGCGACCTGACTGACGCCGATGT
>CAVQEM010000070.1:0-229160 GCA_963711485.1 uncultured Actinomycetes bacterium | reverse complement strand
GCCCTGATTGCTAACGGAGGAGACATGACCGAGTACCTGATCGCCTTCAACGACGAGTGGGTGCCCGACCACACGGTCGAGGAGCTGCGCGAGAAGTCCAAGGCTCTCAGGCCGTTGGTGGCAGAGATGAAGGCTGCCGGGGTCTTGATCTTCACCGGCGGCCTGGACGATGCTGCCCCGGTGTTCAGTGTCGATGCGACGAGCGGCACGCCGCTGTTCACCGACGGTCCGTTCATCGAGTCCAAGGAGCACCTCGGCGGCTTCGCCGTCGTGGATGTGGCCGACGAGGAGGCGGCGCGGCTGTGGGCCGGAAAGATCGCGGTGGCCTGCGGTTGGCCGCAGGAGGTGCGACGCTTCCAGGTCCCCATGCAACTTCCGGAGACTTCTTAACGGAGTCGGCGGCCGTTCCTGCCGCGAGACGGCCAAGGCCTCACCCTGCATATCAAGCAGATTCGGATGCGGTTGGTCGCAACGGCCACGCGTGGTGGTGTGGATCACTGTGATCTGCGTGCCTGCGTGGGCCCGGCACCGGGCAGCAGCGGGCGTAGGTAATGGCGGTTCGGAGAGTCAAGCGTGCTGGAGTTCTGTGACGGGCGGCCGGGGTCACAGCGTCGAGCTGGCGGGTCCGTGGCTGTGCAGCGCGGTGGACGTTGGGGAGCTGATGCGGGACCGGCTGACCGCGGCGGCGGCCGGGCTGGTGGAGATCGGGGCGGTCGGCCCGGAGGGCGCCGGGCCTGTCAGGGTGGGCTCGTCTCGGCGGCTTGGCCCACGGTCGGTGCTGAACGCCTGGGTCAGGGTCGCTGCTGTCGTTGTGCCGGCTGGCAAGGATCGGTGCGCGCGATGGTTCCGGGCGCCGGGTCCCCGCGATCGGGGCAGCGCGATCACCGGCGGCATGGTCGCCGCCGTGGGTGGTGTGCCCGGGCCGCCGGGGCTAGGTGGGAACGATCATGGCGGTTTTCGTTCCCAATTCGGGCCACAAGTGTTCGAAAAACTAGTCGGGACGGCCGGATTTGAACCGGCGACCCCTTGACCCCCAGGCACGAATAGGGGGTCTTAGCAGGTCCGGTGGAGTCGGACGGGGAGCCCCTCATCAGCACAAACGTCTCCGGCGGTCGCGGCGAGTCTGACGGAGTTTGAAGGCATTGGCTCCCGTAGTTGGCTCCCGCAAGTGCCCGGATGGGAGAGGGCGTTCCCCATGTCAATCAAGATCAGCGACGACCTCATGGCACTGGAAATCGACGGCCAGACGATCGCCACGGCGAGCCGGACCGGCGACGGATTCATGAGCCTGGAGGTCGACGGCCGGGTCGTCGCGACGGCCACCGAACGACCCGGGGGCTGGTGGGAAGTGACCTACTGGCCGCGGTTCTTCGACCGCAACCAGGCCATCACCGCGCTGACGGTCACCGGACTCCTGGAGAGCAGACGCGACAGCAACGACCCGGTGGTAGCAGCGCTCCGCGAGGAACGACGCTGGCCGACGGCCGACCGCCCTGGTGAGTACCATCGGGGCATGACCTTCAGCCGGATCACGACCGACCCAGATGTCATGGGCGGCCAGCCGACCATCCGTGGCCTGCGGATGCCGGTTGCGACGGTCGTGGCCATGGTGGCAGACGGGATGGCAGTCGGCGAGATCATCGCCGAGCATCCCGACCTCACTCCCGAGGATGTACGCGAGGCTCTCCTCTACGCGGCCGAGGCTGTCCGGGAACGTGAGCTGCCACTGCGGCACACGGCATGAGATTCCTGATCGACAACAACCTCTCGCCCGTCCTCGCCGACGAACTGAAGACGGCCGGGCACGACGCCGTCCATGTCCGGGACTATGGCCTCCAGGCGGCGACAGACCAGGTTGTGCTTGCCCAGGCGCGCAGCGAAAGCCGTGTCCTGATCTCAGCAGACACTGATTTCGGCACTCTGCTGGCCCGGGAAGGGGCCGATCGTCCCTCGATCATGTTGATCCGTCGCCTGTCGGGGCGGCGTGCGATCGAGCAAGCCGCCATCATCCTCGCTAACCTCAATGTCGTCTCCGAAGACCTGGACAGTGGCGCCGTGGTGGTCCTCACCGACGAATGGGTGCGTGTCCGGCGCCTGCCCATCGTTTCCTGACCGCAGTCGGACCAAGAGTGCAGTCTCCGGTCTGCTTCTCCTGGCCTGATGGTGGACCGGAAGACGTCGGGATCGTGACCATCGCTAGGAGGACCAATGGCGTCCGACATGCTCATGTCGCCGGTACGGCCCGGCGAGATCCTGCTGGCGGAGTTCCTGGAGCCACTCGGGGTGAGTCAGTACCAGCTGGCCAAGGCGATGGACATGCCCACCAGGGGGATCAACGGCATCGTCCATGGGCAGCGCCGCATCAGCGCCGACACGGCGCTGCGGCTCGCCCGCTATTTCGGCACGTCGGAGAGATTCTGGATGAACCTGCAGCTCCGCTATGACGTCGAGATCGAGAAAGACCGACTCGAACGGAGCTAGACGAGATAACAGCCGTGCCGCACGCTGACGCCACCTGGGCTATTCCGACTGGAGCCGACGACCGCTTGACCCCCAGGACGTGGGACTAACGATCTTCAATGGTGGGGCAACAGAAGGGCGTGAGATCCGGGCCGGTGCTGGCGAGCAGCGTGGGCCGGCGATGGGACGGATGGCCGCGGCCGGCGCGGCAGAAAACCCAGTACATAGCCCGTAAAGTCGCCTTGTGGCGACCGTCGATGCCTTGCTGGCCGTCTATGACCAGCAGATGCGAGGAGTGGAGCCCAAGCCGCCCGCCTGGGTCAGGTACGAGCGGGACGGGCCGCTGCTGCGAGCCGTCGGCGGGCACCGCGGCTATATCTCCGGCCCGCGTGACATCGGGGTGACAGGCGCAGAACTCGACCGGCTGATCGCTCGGCAGCGGGACTACTTCGCCGGGCGCGGCGAAGCTGTCGGGTGGCAGACCCGCGGCCACGATGAGCCGGCTGACCTGCCCACGCGACTGCGCGCCGCCGGATTCGTGCCCGCGGAGGAGCGGACGGTCCTGGTCGGGCTCACCGCGGAGCTGGCCGCGGCCCCGGTCCTGCCCGGCGGTGTCGTCCTGCGCCAGGTCACCGCGGACGACGACATGCGCCGGATCGCCGCGCTGCAGTCCGCTGTCTGGGGCCAGGACTGGAACTGGCTCGGCGAGAACCTCATCGCCCGGATCGCCGCCGCCCCGCAGAACATCGCGGTCCTGGCCGCGGAGGCCGATGGTGACGTTGTCTCCGCGGGGTGGCTGGCTTTCTTCCAGCCTGGCGCGGACAGCTTCGCCCGCCTGCTGGGCGGGTCGACACTGCCGCAATGGCGCGGGCGCGGGATCTACCGGGCGCTGGTCGCTGCCCGCGCTCAGCGCGCTGCCGCGCGCAGCGTCAAGTACCTGCAGGCCGACGCCTCTGGCGACAGTGCCCCCATCTTGCGCTGTCTCGGATTCTGCGCAGTGACCACCACCACCGCCTACGTGTGGACGCCACCGCAGCCCGCCAGACCAGGACGCCCCAGGCCGTGTGCCCGAACCTGACATCCCTGATAGCAAAGCCGCCCGCAGGATGCCGCAAAGACCTGCGGTCAAGGTGAGATCAAACGATCTTGAGGCCGCCTCGCCAACCCAGCGAAGTGGCCTCTGACCTGCAACCAATGGTCGGGACGGCCGGATTTGAACCGGCGACCCCTTGACCCCCAGGCACGAATCGGGTGTCCGGCCCGGTCTGAGGGAGTCGGGCAGGGAGCCTCTCACCTGCAGATTCGCCCCGCGGGGTCGCGGTGAGTCCGGGGGAGTCAGAGGGCATTGGCTCCCGTGATTGGCTCCCCGGATTCCTTGGCCCTCCGTCATAGACGCCGGGTTTGCCGGGTTTCCGGCCCGCTGCTGGCTCCCGCGCGGCTCGTCTGTGGCCCCCCGGGGCGGGAGAGGGTTCTTCATGCCGATCAGGATCAGTGAAGGCTCCATGCGCCTGGAGATCGACGGCCGGATCGTCGCGACCGCCACCGAGCGGGCCGGCGGCTGGTGGGAGGTCACCCACTGGCCGCGGTTCTTCGACCGCAACCAGGCCATCACCGCGCTGACGGTCACCGAGCTGCTGGAGACCGGGCGTGACAGCAACGACCCGCTCGTGGCCGCGCTCCGGCAGGAACTGCTTATCGGGCCCGCTGATCGGGCTCACCGTCCCAGCCCCAGCCCCAGCCCCGTGCCCAGGGTCCCAGACGCCACCGGCCCTGATCGACCCTGCCGAGGTCACCCGGGGGGCCGGAACCGGACCGGTGAGCTTCCCAGTAACGTTTAGGGAAGCATCGTGTCGCGTTCCTGGGAGGAACCGATGGTGACCGGCCTGATCATGCCCCCGGCACATCCGGGGGAGATCCTGATGGCCGAGTTCCTGGAGCCGCTTGGGGTGAGCCTGTACCAGCTGGCCAGGGCGGTGGACGTGCCCGAGAGACAGATCAACGAGATCGTTCACGGGCGGTGGAACATCACCGCCGACGTGGCCCTACGGCTGGCCCGCTACTTCGGGTACCTCGGAGTGGTTCTCGATCAACCTACAGGTCCGATATGACCTGGAGGCCGGTAAAGACCGCCTGGGCGACGCGCTCGACCTTATACAGCCCCTTGTCACCAGCAACTCACGCTGACCGCGTTACCGCGCGCCGACCTGGGAAGACGGCGCCTAGCCCCCTCGCCCCACGGACTGTCTACGGCAGCAGGTTCAGCGCGGTGGTGTGTTTGGGACGGACGACAGTGAAGTGCCGCCGGTCCAAGGTGGCCACATCGGCCAGGTTGAGGCGCTCGGCGACGGTGATGACGGACGCGTCGACTGCGCCGAGCGGCAGGTCCGCGTAGGTGCGTACTAGCTCGGCCATGCGCTCAAGGTCACCAGCAGTGATAGTGACGTGCTCGAATTCACCCGCGGCAACCGCGGCCAGGAACGCCGACTCGATGTCGGGCCGTTCTTCCAGCAGCCAGCACACCTCGACAAGAACCGTGCTGGGGACCAGTAACGGGCCCTCGGCGGATTCCAGCAGGGCGGCGCAGCGATCATGGTGCTTGTCGGAGCGGTCGATGGCCGCGACCAGCGGCCCAGTGTCGAGCAGCAGGCTCATGCGCGGCGCTTCAGCCGCTCACGGATGATCTCGTCGTGCCGCTCTGACAAGTCGCCGCGGCCGGAGTCCCAGATCCCGATGATTGACAGGTGCCGCTCCTGCGGCTGGTCATCGCCAGCCTCTGGGTGCGCGGCCGGGGCAAGGTCAGGGTCGGAGGCCACCAGGACGCGCAATCGCGCCGCCTGGCGCGGGCTGAGCCGGTCCACCAGGTGGTGAAGATCGTCATAGTCATGGGCCGCAGTCACGTACAGCATTCTACGACTGGCCGTCCTCGGCTGCCGGAACCCCAGCGCTTGACCCCAGGAGCCGAGTTCGTCGCCCGAAAGGGAGGGGGAAGAGGAGGGGGGGTGTAGGCCACATCTACCCGAAGGACGGCACGGCGCATCGCCTCGGCTTCGACGCGGCAGCGAACGCCAGCGGGTCGAAGAGCCGGACCAAGGCCCAGGTCGACAAGCTCCGCGGGGTGTCGAGGTTAGCGGCCGGGGTCACCGCCGCCGGCTACACGGTCACCGACGCCATCGGCGACTTCCTGGATCAGGGCATGAAGGGCAAGTCCGCGGAGACGGTCAGCAACTCCGCTCGCTCGCGATCACCACCTGGTCCCGCAGCTCGGCGCGGCTAGGCTCAAGAAGCTCACCGCCGACGAACTGGACCTGTGGATGGACGAGCGGGCGGAGGAACTCTCCACCCGGACGCTCAGGCTGATCCACCAGATCCTGGAGCGGGCCATCCGGCATGCCCAGGCCCGGGACAAGGTCCGCCGCAACGTTGCCAGCCTGATCCTCGTGCCCGACGGCCAGGAGGGCCGCCCGTCCAAGTCCATGACCCTGGACTAGGCCGTCCGGCTGCTCGACCACGTGGGACCGGGCAGTGAGCACCGGCTCGCCGCCTACGTGGTCGTGTCCCTGCTGGCCGGGGTCCGGACCGAGGAGGCACGAGCACTCCGGTGGCCTGAGGTGGATCTGGACCAGGGCACGGTGGCCGTTTACCGGTCCGTGCGGGCCAAGGGCGACACCAAGACCCGCAAGAGTCGCCGCCTCCTCAAGCTCCCAACAAAGGCAGTCGAGGCGCTGAAGGAGCACCGCAAGCGGCAGGCTGCAGAACGGCTCCAGGCGGGCACGAAATGGCAGGACCACGACCTGGTCTTCTGCCGCGAGGACGGCACCCCGCTGGACCGCTGGCAGGTCCGCCGCGAATTCGCCGTCATTACTAAGGCCGCAGGCCTGGGGGAGGAGTGGGCGCCAAGAGAGCTGCGGCACTCGTTCGTGTCCATCCTCAGCGCCCACGGCGTCCGGATCGAGGACATCAGCGACCTGGTGGGTCACAACCGTCACCGAGTCCGTCTACCGTCACGAGATCAGGCCCGCGCTCACCACCGGCGCCACGGCCATGAACAAGATCCTCAGCAAGAAGCGGGCCAGATCCGCCTAGCACGACACCAACCGTCACCAGAAAACACCGACCCGGGTGGCTCCCCGTCTGGCTCCCGAAGATCAAAAAGGGATCCCGGACCAAGATCCGAAACCCCTTCTGACCTGCAACCAATGGTCGGGACGGCCGGATTTGAACCGGCGACCCCTTGACCCCCAGTCAAGTGCGCTGCCAAACTGCGCCACGTCCCGTTGCCACGCAGCAGCCTACAGGACATCGAGGCTGCGTTCGCACGTCCACAACCCAAGCCCCACAAGCCCGCGCTCCCGCCGCACCCGCGCCCCCGCCGGACGTCCGCCCCCCGCGTGCCGTCCGCCAGGCAGCGGACCGCCTCGCCCGGCCCCGCAAAGTCTGGCGGACCGCCCGGCGGCCCGCCGCGGCCATGGGATTCCCGCCCGCGGTTAGAGCTTCAGCGGCCTGATGGGGGCGGCGACCAGCGACGGGTCGCTGCGCCAGTCCACGCCGGGCACATCCACGTACAGTTCGATCTCGTTCCCGTCCGGGTCGGTGACGTACAGGCTGTGCGTGATCGTGTGGTCGCTGGCGCCGACCACGTTGACATCGTTGGCCTCGAGGACGGCCAGCGCCCCGCGAAGCTCGTCGTCGCTATCGCCGACCTTCAGGCCGAAGTGGTAGAGCCCCACCCGTCGGCCGGGCGGGAGGTTGGCGGCGTCCTCGCCGACCTCGATGAGCAGCAACTCATGGTGGGTACGGCCGGACGGCGCGGAGAACGCGGCCGCGCGGAAGGGCAGTGGATCGTCCTCGGGGCCGCCGATGATCTGCCGCCAGCCGAGCACGTCCCGGTAGAACGACGCTGAGCGGTCCAGGTTGTGAACGTAGAGGACGAGATGTCCGAGTTCCTTGACTTCCATGGCGGGCGCTCCACGAGCCTGGGAAGGGGCTGAATGCTGGGGCACATGCTGTGCGAGGCTGCGGGGTTCTCAAACCCCTACGTCTAGCACGTTGACCTCAACCGGCAGCCACCGGGCTGTATGCCCTCTGCCGAGAGTCTCCTAACGCCCGCGCAACCCCACAGGCCGCAGACCCCCGGGCCGCAGACCCACGCCGCAAACAAGCGAGGCTGGCTGTCCCCTTGCCTACAGGCCCAACGGGGGCGCAAGAGCCCCAAGAGCCCCAGAGCCCAAAAGACCCAGGAGAACAGCCAGCCCCACCAACAACGCGCCTACGCGACCTTGATGCGCTTGTGCACCCGGTGGAAGCGATTGTTGTAGATGTGTCCGTGGATCCGGCCGTTCAGGTAGATCCCGAACCAGTTGTCGTGGATGTAGTTGCCGTGGATCCACACCCTTATGACGGACGAGGCGCCGACCAGGATGCCGGTGGTGCGCTTGTCCGGGTGAGCCGTGACCGGCGGGGCCAGCCCGATCGTGTCACCGACGAGGTTGTTCCGGCCGATGTCGTTGCCCACGATCTGGTTGCCGCTCATCCGCTGCCCGGGCACGTGGGAGTGGATGGTCACCCCGGACAGGCCGTTGCCGTAGATGTCGTTGTCGGCCACGTCGTTGTCGGACACCCGCTCGCCCTTGACCTCCGTGGCGATGACCACCCCCGCGCCCGGCTCCTTCCGGTTGAGGCCGTTGTAGGCGATCAGGTTGTGCGCGACGTAGTTGCCCCACACCCCGGCCGTCGAGTGACCGGCGATGATGACCCCGCAACCACCCGGATTATGCAGGGCCACGTTCCTGGTCACCGCGTCGTAGTGCGTCGGGCCGAGGTCGTCGGCGATCAGGAAGCCGCCGCCCTTGTTGAACTCCGACAGGTTGAAGGTTGCCAGCGAGTTGGACGTGCCGTTGAAGTCCACGCCCACGTCCCCGTTGTGCTCGAGCACGTTGTGCGAGACCAGCACCCGGCTGCTGCGCCCGACCAGGATCGCGTCGAAGCCCGCGTCGATCACCCGGAACCCGGTGACCTCGACGTTCCGGGTCCCGAAAACCACCACGCCGCTGCCCCCCGGCAGCTTCTTGGTGATCGGCTTCTGGCCCCGGGCGTTGATGGTGGCGCCGTGGCGGCCGATCAGCGCGAGAGGCTTGGTCACTACGGCCTGCACCTTGTACGTGCCACCGCAGACGATCACCCTCCCGCCTTTCGGGGCGGCGGCGATGGCCTGGTCGATGTGGCGGTACCGGGCCGTGGCGCACGAGCGGTCCGAGTTCCCGCCGCGGCCGTGCTTGGACACGTAGACCGTGGATGACGCGGCGTTCGCCGCAGCGGTGGCGCCCACCAGCGTGAACGCCGCAGTACCCAGGGCTATGAACCCGGCGAGCAGTCTTGAGACTTGTCTCATCCTTCTGATCCCCCCCCGATAGCTACCTACCGTAGGTAGCGATTACGGAGAGTAGCGTAACTCTCATCAGCGCCATTACCGGGAACCCGCGCCGAACGGACACTTAGCGCGATGATTCTTCGTTGCGTTTGTGGGGTAAGCCCCGCGTAACCCGCGACGGCCCTCGACCAGACGGAGCAACCGATGATGGCACGGGGACCGGCCCGGGAAGGTGGGCCGGGTGATCCTCGGGCAGTGCGGATGAACTACGACCCGCAGACGGCGCCGCTTCCCTACGGCGCCACGTCCGGGGACCCGTACCGCAACTACCCGGACGACGCCCCCTACCGGGACGACGATCCATACGCGGACGACGATCCGTACCCGGACGACGAGGACGACAACGGCGGCTACCGGGACCATCCGGACGAGGACGACTACGCGCCCGGCCTGCCGGTGTACCGGCGCCGCCGCTGGCGGGTGCTGCGCTGGCTGCTCGGCCTGGTGCTGGCCCTGGTCGTGCTCGCGGTGGTCGCGTTCGGCGCGGCGTTCGCGCTCACCCCGTCGGTCAGCAACGCCCCCGCCCTGGCCCAGGCCATCGATAAGTCGCACCACGTGGCCTATCCGGGACCGCCGGTGTCCCCGCTGTTCGCCGAGTCGCTGGTGGCGACCGAGGACCACCGGTTCTACTCCGAGCCCGGGGTGGACATCTACGCCATCGCCCGGGTCGCCGCCTCGCAGATCACCGGCCACGGCGACCAGGGCGGCGCGACCCTCTACCAGCAGCTGGCCAAGATGCTGTACACCCCGGGGGGGAGCGGGCTGCGCGTCGAGGCCGAGCAGATCATGCTGGGCATCAAGCTCGACCTGGGCTACAGCAAGGCGAAAGTGCTCCGGATGTACGCCGACGTCGCGTACTTCGGCCACGGCTACTACGGCCTGGCCCACGCTAGCTGCGGGTACTTCGGCACCACCCCAGCGGGCCTGACCCTGCCGGAGGCGGCCACGCTGGCCGGGCTGGTCCAGGGCCCCTCTGCGGACGACCCGATCGCGCACTACGCCCGGGGCCGGTCCCGCGAAGCGCACGTACTCAGCCCGCTGGTCGCCACCGGCAAGATCACTCAGGCGCAGGCCACAGCCGCCTACGCGCAGCGCCTTCCGCTTGCCGGCGGGAGCGGCACCGGCTGCACCGGCCCGCGCTAACCCAAAAATCTCCGCAACGAACCCCACGAGCACCCCGGCCGGATGCCCGCGGCCTCGTCCCGGGGGGCGGGTGGGAAAAACCTGGTGCGCCGACCCTGGGACAGGGCCTCACCCGAGGCGGGGATGGAAAACCTCGTTAGCCGCGCTGCTTCGCGGCGTGCCGGGGGCCGCTAGGACCGTTGCCGTCACGGCCGCGCCCGTCATCCCCGGTCCCGCTGTCGTAGTTCCCGCTGTAAGCCTCGGTCCCGCCGCCGTAGTTCCCGGCCTCGAGGTCGTAGGCCTCAGCCCCGCGGCCGTACAGCGTGGCCTCCTCGTCCAGGCCGGCGGCCACCGCCTCGGCCACGCCGGCCTCCTGGAACCCCGGGGCCGGGGAGACGGGACCATGACCAGCGGCCGGCACCCCGGTCGCGGGGTCCTGCGTCTTCCACACCCACTTGCGGTAGGACCAGAAGCGGAACAGGGTGCCCAGCGCGATACCGACCAGGTTGGCGAGGTTGTACCAGAGCTTGCCCTGCAGGTTCGCGCCGTCCTGGACGATCGCGACGCAGGCCAGCTGGATCAGCAGCCCGATCCCGTTGAACACGAAGAACATGACCGTCTCGCGGCCCATCCCGGTCCGCTCGCGGTGCCGGAAGGCCCAGTAACGGTTGCCGAGGAACGTCACCACGGTCGCGGCGACGGTGGCCACCACCACGGCCTTGTATTTGCCCATGCCCGCGTCGAAGTGCAGGAGGTCGGCGCCGCCGAGACTCACCACGAACCCGACCAGGCCCACCACGCCGAACTTCGCCGCCTCGTGGATCAGCACGCGGAACCGTTCGTACAGCCTGAGAGCCAATCTCACCTGGCCGTCTTCCTCTCAAACAGTCCTGCCTGGGCTGCTTCTGCGGGGGCTCAGCGATTCAATCGCTGCTTGCGACAGTACCGGCACGGCCGGGCTGTCGTGGCTACTGGGCCGGGATTGCGGGTCAAGAGGTAGGAAAATAACCCGCTCGGAGTTGTCGTACCCTCCCGGTAGTCTCGCATGAGTGCCTGTGACCACCGCTCTTATCCGTGCTCACGGCCTCACGAAGCGGTTCGGGACTTTCACGGCGGTGGACGGGGTTGACTTCGAGCTGCGTCGCGGCGAGGCATTCGGTTTCCTCGGCCCCAACGGTGCGGGCAAGTCCTCCACGATGCGCATGATCGGCTGCGTCTCGCCGCCGACCGCGGGCGAGCTGTCGATCTTCGGTCTGGACCCGGTGGCCGACGGCCCGGCGATCCGGGCCCGGCTCGGCGTGGTGCCCCAGGAGGATTCGCTGGACGTGGAGCTCACGGTCCGGGAGAACCTCCTGGTGTACGGCCGGTACTTCGGGCTGCCCCGGCCGGTCATCCGGGAGCGGAGCGACCGGCTGCTGGACTTCGTCCAGCTCGCCGACCGCGCCGGCGACCGGGTGGAGCCGCTCTCCGGCGGGCTGAAGCGCCGGCTGACCATCGCCCGCTCGCTGATCAACGAGCCGGAGATCCTGCTCCTGGACGAGCCGACCACCGGCCTCGACCCGCAGGCCCGGCACGTAGTGTGGGACCGGCTGTTCCGCCTCAAGCAGCAGGGCGTGACGCTGGTGCTGACCACGCACTACATGGACGAGGCCGAGCAGCTGTGCGACCGCCTGGTGGTCATGGACGGGGGCCGGATCGCCGCCGAAGGCTCACCCCGGGAACTGATCGAGTCCTACTCCACCCCGGAGGTCCTCGAGCTCCGGTTCGACCCTGCCGTGCACGAGAACGCCGCGGAGAAACTCGCCACGGTGCCCGCGCAGCGCCGTGAGGTCCTGGCCGACCGGGTGCTGCTCTACGTCGAGGACGGTGATGCCGCGCTGGCCGCGGTCCACGAACTCGGCCTGGACCCGCTCACCTCGCTGGTCCGGCGCAGCACGCTGGAAGACGTGTTCCTCCGGCTGACCGGCCGCCGGCTGGAGGACTGATGACGGCCCAGACGGCGCCGCGCGGGCCGGCCACCGCCCCGCCGGCGGTACCCGCGGCCCGTCCTGGTCCCCCGCCCGCCTGGTCCTTCGCGGTGCGGCAGCTGCGGTTCTGGCTGACCGACTACCGGCGGACCTGGCGCGGCTCGATCATCTCCACGGTGCTGAATCCGCTGCTGTACCTGGGCGCGATGGGACTCGGCCTGGGCACGCTGGTGGACAAGCACGGCCTGGCCCGCCTGGGCGGGGTGAGCTACCTCGTCTTCCTGGCGCCCGGCCTGCTGGCCGCGAGCGCGATGGGCACGGGGGTGGGGGAGTCCACCTATCCGGTCTTCGGCTCGGTCAAGTGGAACAAGACCTACCAGGCCGCCGTGTCCTCGCCGCTGCGGCCACGCGACCTTTTCCACGGGCACCTGCTGTTCGTCGGGCTGAAGCTGACCATGACGTCGAGTGTGTTCCTGGCCGTCGCCGCGGCGTTCGGCGCGATCCGGTCGCCGATGGCCATCCTGGCCCTGCCAGTCGCGGTGCTCACCGGCCTGGCCTTCACGGCGCCGATCGAGGCGTGGACCGTGACCCGCACCAAGGACACCTCGCTGGCCGTGGTGTACCGCTTCGGGATGATCCCGCTGTTCCTTTTCTCCGGCACGTTCTTCCCGGTCACCCAGCTGCCCCCGTGGATCAGGCCGATCGCCTACCTGACCCCGCTGTGGCACGGCGTGGCGCTATGCCGGGACCTGTGCCTGGGCGTCGCCACCCTGCCCTCGGCGCTCCTGCACGCCGGCTACCTGCTGGTGGTGCTGGGAGCCGGGATCATCGCCGGGGACAGGACCTACACCAGGCGGCTCTATGTCTAGCCGCCTGCTACCGGGCGGCGGCTCTATGCCTAGCCCGCCTACTACGGGGCGGCGGCCTATGTCTAGCGTGCGCGGGCTGCCGCTGCGCATGCTGCCCGGCCGCGGGCCCTGGCGCTGGGCCCGTGGGTCGGTGGGCGGCCGGAACAGCCTGTTCCTGGTCGAGCGGCATGCGCTGGTCTACCGGCACACCTGGCTGGTGTTCGTGTCCGGGGTAGTCGAGCCGCTGTTCTACCTGCTGTCCATCGGCGTCGGCCTGGGCCAGCTGGTCGGTTCCGTGCAGGGCATCAGCTACGCGGCCTTCGTGGCGCCTGCCCTGCTGGCCAGCGCCTCCATGAACGGCGCCCTGTTCGACTCCACCTTCAACGTGTTCTTCCGGCTCAAGTACGAGAAGCTCTACGACGCCGCGCTGGCCACCCCGATGCGGGCCGGGGACGTGGCCCTCGGCGAGATTACCTGGGCGCTGCTGCGCGGCGCCCTGTACGCGGCGGCCTTCATGGTCGTGATGACGGCCATGGGCCTGGTCCACTCGTGGTGGGCGCTGGCCGACCTGCCCGCCGCCGTGCTGACCGGGTTCGCCTTCGCCGGCGCGGGCATGGCCTGCACCACGTACATGCGGACCTGGCAGGACTTCGAGTTCGTGACACTCGCCACGCTGCCGATGTTCCTGTTCTCGACGACGTTCTATCCGCTGAGTGTGTACCCGAAGCCGTTGCAGTTCGTGGTGCGATGCACGCCGCTGTACCAGAGCGTGGCCATGCTGCGTGACCTGACCCTGGGCCGGATCAAGCCGGAACTGCTCGGGCACACCGCGTACCTGGCTGCCATGGGCCTGATCGGCCTGCTCGTGGCGAGCCGCCGGATCGGCAAGCTGCTGCTCCGTTAACAGGGCCGGGCAGCTTCTCGCCGGCCCGGACCGGGCACGTTAGGCTTCGTACAGGCCGCGGGGAGGCCCGGAACGCACCTGACCTAGGACGGCATGATCACGACCGGCGGCAGCCCACCGGATCCCGCGCCCCGTGGCGGGGCTCAGGGTGACTCTTCTGGTGCGGATGGTGCCAGTAGGACGGAGGGTGCCACCGAGACGGCTGTGGCCGTTGGTGCCCGTGGGGGCCCCGGGCCCCGGGATACCGCCGCGACCGGCCGCTCGTCGCCGGTCCCCCCGTCCCAGGGGGCCGACTGGGTGCCGTGGCTGATCGCGCTGGTCGTCTTCGCCGCCTACGCCACGATCTCACTGTCCCGTTATGTCCAGCTTGCCCCGGGTTCCTGGGACCTGGGGATTTTCACCGAGTACGTCCGGCAGCTGGCGCACCTGCACGCCCCGGTGGTGAACATCCGGGGACCCGGATTCAACCTGCTGGGTGACCACTTCCAGCCGCTCGTCGGCGTGATCGCCCCGGTGTTCCTGCTCTTCCCGAGCGCGGCCACCCTGCTCGTGGTCCAGGCCCTGCTGACCGCCGTCTCGGTCGTCCCGGTCAGCCGGGCCGCCGCGGCGCGGCTCGGCACCGGGGCGGGCAGGATGATCGGGGCCGCGTACGGGCTCTCCTGGGGCCTCCAGCAGATGATCGACTTCGACTTCCACGAGATCGCGTTCGCGGTCCCGTTGCTGGCCTGCTCGCTGTCCGCGCTCCTGCGGGGCAAGGTCCGGGCCGCGGCCGTGTGGGCCCTGCCGCTGGTGTTCGTGAAGGAGGACCAGGGCTTCACGGTCGCGGCCATCGGCCTCGTCATCATCATCGTGAGCCTGGCCCGGGCCGGGGAGAACGGACGGGACCGGGCCGCTGTCCGCTCTGCTGGCCTCCGGTGGGGTGCGCTGCTGGCCGTCTGGGGACTGGGCTGGTCCCTCCTGGCCATCGCGGTGATCATCCCGCACTTCAACGCGCTGCATCAGTACCCGTACTGGGCCGACGGCGGTGTGCTGAACCCCAGCGCGGCGCATCCCTCGGCGGTGACCGTGCTGGCCCAGTTCGGCCACTCTTACGTCCCGAAGCTGCGCACCACGCTGCTGATCCTGCTGCCGGTGGCGTTCCTCGCCCTGGGCTCGCCGCTGGCCCTGGTGGCGGTGCCGAGCCTGGCGCTGCGGTTCGTGTCCACGAACAGCGCCTACTGGGGCGCGGGATACCACTACAACGCCACGGTGATGCCGATCGTGTTCATCGCCGCGGTCGACACGCTGGCCCGGATCCGTGCCCGCCGGGCGCGGCCCGAGGGTGAGGCCAGCGGCCAGCCCCCGGTCCCGTCCTGGCTGGATCCGGCGGTCACGCGGGCCGTCCCGGCGCTCATGCTAGCCATCGCGGTGGTGACCGCCTGGCCGTTCCCGCTCAGCAACCTGTGGCACGCGCAGACCTACCAGATCAGCCCGCACGTCCAGGGAGAGGACGCCGCCATGGCCTGGGTGCCCAGCGGCACCACTGTCGAGACCACGCTCGGCATGCTGGCCCCGCTGGCCGCCCGCGATGACACCTACTGGATCGGCAACGGCGGCAACCCGGCGCCCCGTTACATCGTGTTCGACGAACTGGACAGCGGCTGGAATCCGCCGCCCAGCGATCCGCTCACGTTCGTCGAGCAGCGCCATCCGGGTGCCATCTACCGGCAGATCTACGTGAACAACTTCGTCTACGTGTTCCGCCGGACCGCTACCCGCGGCCGCTGAGGGGCAGAGCTGGCCACTGACCGATAGGCGGCGTACCCGTCAGTAGATAGAGTCAGCAACGGACCCGTCGGGAGGCTCATATGGACTTCGGCTACGACGTCCGCACGGAGGAGTTCCGGAAGCGCCTCCTCGCGTTCATGGACGAGTGCGTGTATCCGGCCGAGCCGGTATTCGCAGCCCAGGTGCGGGCGAATGCGCAGGCAGGACGCCCCTGGGTGCGCCCGGCCGTGATCGGGGATCTGAAGGAGGAGGCTCGCGGGCGCGGCCTGTGGAACCTCTTCCTGGCCCACCACCCGGAAGGTGCCGGGCTCACCAACCTCCAGTACGCGCCGCTGGCGGAGATCACCGGGCGCAGCCCGGCGCTCGCGCCGGAGGCACTCAACTGCGCTGCCCCGGACACCGGGAACATGGAAGTGCTGGCCGAATTCGGCTCCGCCGAGCAGCGGGAACGCTGGCTCCGGCCGCTGCTGGAGGGGTCAATCAGGTCCGCATTCTGCATGACCGAGCCGGACGTCGCGTCCTCGGATGCGACGAACATCACAACCCGGATCGAGCGCGACGGCGACGAGTACGTCCTCAACGGCCGCAAGTGGTGGTCGTCCGGGGCGATGAACCCGGGCTGCGAGATCTTCATCGTGATGGGCCGGACCGCCTGGGAGGGGGACCGGCATCGCCAGCAGTCCATGATCCTGGTGCCCCGGGAGACCGCCGGGGTCACGGTGCCGCGCGGGATCAGCCTGTTCGGCTACGACGACGGGCCGCACGGCGGCCACGCCGAGGTCGTGTTCACCGACGCCCGGGTGCCCGCATCCAACCTGATCGCGGGCGAGGGCGATGGCTTCACGATCGCCCAGGCCCGGCTGGGGCCAGGCCGCATCCACCATTGCATGCGGCTCATCGGCTCGGCCGAGCGCGCCCTGGAGCTGCTCTGCCGGCGGGTCACCGACCGGGTCGCGTTCGGCCAGCCCCTGGCCGACCAGGGCGTGATCCAGGAGTGGATCGCCGAGTCACGGGTGCGGATCGAGCAGGCCCGGCTGCTGGTCCTCAAGACCGCATGGCTGATGGACACGGCGGGCAACAAGGGCGCGCACAGCGAGATCCAGGCCATCAAGATCATCACCCCGGCCATGGCCGAGTGGGTGATCGACAAGGCGATCACCGCGCACGGCGCGGCCGGGGTCAGCCAGGATTTCCCGCTCGCGTACCTGTGGGCGAACGCCCGGACCCTCCGCTTCGCGGACGGCCCCGACGAGGTGCACAAGCGCTCGCTGGCCCGCCGTGAGCTGCGTCCCTACCGGATCGCCAGTCAAAACGGGACGTAGGTCTCTGTCCGGTGCGGCGGAAAAGTGAGTCACTGGCCGTGGAACCGGAAAGTGGAGCCCCGCGAAGGCGGGGTGAGCCTGACCGGATCGACCCGGATCAGCCGCTGCTCGCGGATGACACGTAGCAAGGAGAACGCACAATGCCACAAGACACGCAAAGAGTAGCCATCGTCACCGGAGCTGCCCGCGGGATTGGCGCCGGGACGGCCCAGCGCCTGGCGGCGGACGGTATGGCGGTCGCGGTTCTCGACCTGAGCGCCGACGACGGCAAGGCCACCGTGGACGCGATCGCGTCGGATGGCGGCCGGGCGATCGCTGTCGGTGCTGATGTCAGCCAGGCCGATCAGGTGGCCGCCGCCGTGGACCAGGTCGTCGCCGAGTTCGGGCCGCCCACGGTGCTGGTCAACAACGCCGGGGTGCTCCGGGACAACCTGCTGTTCAAGATGAGCGAGGACGACTGGGACACGGTCCTGGGCGTGCACCTGCGCGGTGCGTTCCTGATGGCCAAGGCCATCCAGAAGCACATGGTGGAGGCGCACTACGGCCGGATCATCAACCTGTCGTCCAGTTCTGCGCTCGGCAACCGCGGGCAGTCGAACTATTCGGCCGCCAAGGCTGGCATGCAGGGCTTCACCAAGACGCTGGCCCTGGAGCTGGGCCCGTTCGGCATTACCGCGAACGCGGTCGCGCCCGGGTTCATCGCCACCGACATGACCGCGGCGACCGCGGCCCGGATGAAGATGAGCTTCGAGGACTTCCAGGAGCTTGCGGCGAAGCAGATCGCCGTCCGCCGGGTGGGCCACCCAGAAGATGTGGCAGGCCTCGTCTCGTACCTGGCCAGCGAGGAGTCCGGATACGTCTCTGGCCAGGTGATCTACGTAGCAGGCGGGCCCCTGTGCTGAGTGCCAGCAGTAGGCCGGGCGGCGCCGGCCAAACCGGGCCCGTCAGTGCGGACGGGCTGCGCGAGCAGGTCCGCGGCTTCGTGGCCGGGCACGACCCGGCCTCGATGTCGCGGCTCGACTTCCTGCGGGCCCGGTTCGATGCGGGTCTGGGGGCGGTGCATTACCCGCCCGGCCTCGGCGGCCTCGGCCTGCCCCGGGCGCTCCAGGGCATGGTCGAGGCCGAATTCGCGGCCGCCGGGGCGCCGGGCAACCAGCCCGAGCGGATCGGCATCGGGCTGGGCATGGCCGCCCCGACCATCCTCGCTTTCGGCACTGACGAGCAGAAGGCCCGCTGGATCCGGCCGCTGTGGACCGGCGAGGAAGTCTGGTGCCAGCTGTTCAGCGAGCCCGGGGCCGGGTCCGACCTGGCCGGGCTGGCCACCCGGGCGGTCCGCGAGGACGGGCCCCCGGCCGCGGGTACGGCAGCGAAGGGCGGCGGCCCGGACGCGGCGGCCGCGGACGGGGACGGCCCGGACGCGGCGGCGGGAGCGGACGGGGACGGCGCTGCCGGGGTCGGCCGCTGGATAGTGAACGGCCAGAAGGTGTGGACGTCCATGGCCCACCAGGCCCGCTGGGGCCTGCTCCTGGCCCGGACCGACCCGGACGTGCCCAAGCACGCCGGGCTAACCTACTTCGCCTGCGACATGACCGCCGACGGGGTGGAGGTCCGGCCCCTGCGCCAGCTCACCGGAGAGGCCGAGTTCAACGAGGTCTTCCTGACCGGCGCGATCATCCCCGACGGTGACCGGATCGGCGGGGTCGGCGAAGGCTGGCGGGTGGCCCTGGGCACGCTGATGAACGAGCGGGTATCCATCGGCGGCACCGCCCTGCCCCGCGAAGGCGGGATGATCGGCCCGGCCGCCCGGGCCTGGCGCGAGCACCCCGAACGGCGTACCCCCGGCCTGCACGACCGGATGCTCCGGCTGTGGACCGACGCGGAGGTGGCCAGGCTGGCCTCGGAACGGCTGCGCCAGCAGCTGGCCGTGGGTCATCCCGGCCCGGAAGGCTCAGCGGCCAAGCTCGTATTCGCCCGGCTCAATCAGGACATCGCCGCGCTCGAGGTGGAGATGGCCGGCGCCGACGGGCTCCGCTACGAGGACTGGACCATGCGCAGGCCGGAGAGCGTCAGCTTCTACGGCCGTGACCCGGGGTACCGCTACCTGCGGGCCCGGGGCAACTCGATCGAGGGCGGGACCTCGGAGATCCTGCGCAACATCATCGCCGAGCGGGTCCTCGGCCTGCCGCCCGAGCCACGAACGGACACCCGCGTGCCCTGGAAGGATCTGCCCCGGTGAGGGCCGTCCGGGACCGGCCCGCGAGCCTGGGCCGTCAGGCCCGTGGGAGCGGGCGGTGGGGTTTTTCCTGCCGGGCGGCGCGAACAGCGGCGCGAACAACTGAGGAGACCGAGTGAGCACGTCCACGCAGCCCGCGCCCTCCCACGACAGCGCGGCCGGCGGCGATCCTGCCCACAACGACACCGTCGGCCAGCCTGAGCGGGACCTGCCCGACCTGCTCTATGGCGAGGCGGAAGAGCAGCTCCGGGCCTCGGTCCGGGATCTGTTCCAGGAGCGGGCCGGCTGGCCTGCGGTCTTGGCCCGGACCGAGACCAGCGAGCCCTGCGACACTGTCCTGTGGCGGGTGCTGGCTGCGGAGGTGGGCTGCGCCGGCCTGCTGATCCCGGAAAGCCACGGCGGCGCCGGGGCCAGCTACCGGGAGGCCGCGGTCGTCGCCGAGGAGGCCGGCCGGGCCGTCGCTCCCGTCCCCTACCTGGGCAGCGCGGTGGTCGCCACGGCCGCGGTCCTGTCGGCCGGCGACGCGGAACTGCTGTCCGGGCTGGCCGCGGCCACCGTGACCGCGGCGCTGGCCGTGCCGTTTGCGAGCAGGCCGGGTGTACCGGGCTGAGGCCGCGACCGTGCGCGTCGCGCCCCCGCAGCCTGGGGATGCCGCAGGCCAGGACCGGCTGACCGGGGTGGTCACCGGGGTGGCCGATGCGCTGCCCGCGTCTGTGCTGCTCGTCCCGGCCGACGGTGTGCCCAGGCGGGCTCTACGCGGTGGACGCCGGCGCGCCGGGGCTGACCGTCGCCCCGGTGGTGTCGCTGGACCAGACCCGCCCGCTGGCCGACCTGACCCTGGACCAGCGTGGCCGCCCGGCCGCTGGCCTCCGGCCCGGACGCGGACCGTGCGGTCGCCGCGGCGCTGGCCGCCGGGGCCGCGATGCTGGCTTCCGAGCAGCTCGGGGTGGCTGAGCGCTGCCTGGAGATGACTGTCGCCTACCTGAAGGAGCGGTACCAGTTCGCCCGCCCGGTGGGCTCGTTCCAGGCGCTCAAGCACCGTGCGGCGGACCTGTGGGTGGCCATCAGCCAGGCCCGGGCCGCGGCACGGTACGCGGCCGCCTGCCTGGCCGACGATGATCCGGACGCGCCGGTGGCGGTGGCCCTGGCCAAGGCGGCCTGCGGGGACGCCGCCACCCTGGCCGCGCGGGAATGCGTGCAGCTGCACGGGGGCATCGGCTTCACCTGGGAGCACCCCGCGCACCTCTACCTGAAGCGGGCCACGAGCTCGTCGATCGCGTTCGGCACCCCGGACTGGCACCGGGCCGCGCTGGCCAGCCTGGCCGGGCTGCCGCCTGCCCCGGCCGGGGCCGGCCCCCGGTGAGCGCCGAGGAGACAGAGTGAGGTCCGTCACCGGCGCCGGGGTCGTGATCACCGGCGCCGGCAGCGGCATCGGCGCCGCGCTGGCCCGGCGGTTCGCCGCCGAAGGCGCCCGGGTGGTGGTCAACGACATCGACGCGGCCGCCGCGCAGGAGATCGCCAAGGCGTGCGGCGGGGAGGCCCTGCCCGGGGATGCGGCCAGCGAGGCGGGCGTGGCCGGGCTGATCAGCGGGGCGGCGGATCTGCTGGACGGCATCGACCTGTTCTGCGCCAACGCGGGGATTGCCCGGCCCGGGGGCGCGGATGCCGCCGAGCTGGACTGGGACGCCTCCTGGCAGGTCAACGTCATGGCCCACGTCAGGGCCGCCCGGCTGCTGACTGGGCCGTGGCTGGAGCAGGGCCAGGGACACCTGATCTGCACGGTGTCCGCGGCCGGGCTGCTGACCATGCTGGGCTCGGCGCCGTACTCCGTGACCAAGCACGCCGCGCTGGCCTTCGCGGAGTGGATGTCGGCCACCTACGCACACCGCGGCATCACCGTGCAGGCCCTGTGCCCGCAGGGCGTCCGCACCCCTCTGTACGAGTCGTCCGGCCCTATCGGCCATACGCTGATGGACGCGACCGCGATCGCCCCGGACGCCGTGGCCGAGGCGGTCATCGAGGGCATCGCCGACGGCCGGTTCCTGATCCTGCCGCATCCCGAGGTGTCGCTCATGTACTCGCGCCGGGCCACCGATCCTGACCGCTGGCTGAACGGGATGAACCGCCTGCAGCAGCAGGTTGAAAAGCTTCCTGATCAGTAACCCTCCCGGATTTCCGGTTTGCGGCATGCTGTCCGCATGAAGCCGGCTGCCACGGGGATGCTGCACCACATCGAGCTCTGGGTGCCCGACCTGAACCGGGCCGAGCACACCTGGGGATGGCTGCTGGATGCGCTCGGCTACGAGATCTGCCAGCAGTGGCCGGAGGGGGCGAGCTGGCGGTGCGGTGAGCTGTACATCGTGCTCGAGCAGTCACCCGCGCGCACGGCGTTCCGGCACGACCGGCACCGGCCCGGCCTCAACCACCTGGCGTTCCACGTGTCCGACCGGGGCGCCTTGGACCGGATGGTGGGGGAGGCGCTGCTGCACGGCTGGCGGCTGCTGTTCGCGGACCGGCACCCCTACGCCGGGGGCGAGCAGCACTACGCCGCCTACCTGGAGGACCTGGACGGGTACGAGGTCGAACTGGTGGCCCCGCCGTCACGGCCCGGGGACGAGACCGGGCCGGTGGCCCCGCCGCCACGGCACGGGCTCGGCCCGGCCGAGGGCACGCACCGGGCCGGCCCGGCCGAGGGCACGGACCGGGCCGGCCCGGCCGAGAGGAGCCGCGGCTCCGCCACGGCCGAGGGTGCGCGCCGCGCGGAACCGGCCGAGGGGCCGTACCACGTGGGCCCGGCCGAGGACGCGTATCCGCCGGGCCCGGACGATCCGGCCGCAGGCTGGATCAGCTGAGGCGATCAGCTGAGGAGATCAGCTGACGGGACCAGCCGTCGGGACTGGATGACCTGGGCGGGACGGATCGCGCCCCGCCCAGGTCGTGCGGCCAGCCGGGCCCTCCCGGGCTGGCGCGGCTTACGGCTCCGGCCGGTCAGGCCATGTCCACCACGGTGCGCAGCCGGAGGTCGCGCGAGGACCGGCCGACGGCGATGGTGAACTCGCCGGACGGCCAGGTCCACCGGGCCGCCTGCTCGTCGTAGCGGCCGAACACCCGGGCCGGGATCGTGACGGTCACCTGCGCGGTCTCGCCGGGGCCCGCGACCGCTGAGCCGAACGCGCCGAGCACCCGCACCGGCCGCCCATCGGCGGCGGGACCAGCTACGTACGCCTGGACCACCTCGCGCCCTGGGCGGTCACCGGTATTGCGCAGCGTGACTGCGATCGTGAGGTCGGCCCCGGCGGCCAGGACGGGGGGTCCGGCGGCCAGCGACTCATAGGACCAGCTGGTATAGCCCAGCCCGTGCCCGAACGGGAACAGCGGCGTGGTCCCGGCCGCGTCGTAGCCCCGGTAGCCGATGAGCAGGCCCTCGTCGTAGCCGAGCCGCCCGTCGTCGGGCACGGCCCGTAGCACCGGGCAGTCTTCCTCGCGGACCGGCATCGTCACCGGGAGCCGCCCGCCCGGCTCGGCCCGGCCGAGCAGCACGTCGGCCAGGGCCTCGCCCATGGCCTGGCCGGGCAGCCAGGCGTAAAGCACCGCGGCGACCCGGTCTGCCCAGGGCATGAGCACCGGCATCCCGGCGTTCACCACCACCACGGTGCGGGGATTGACGGCGCTCACCCGCTCGATGAGCTCGTCCTGGCGGCCGGGCAGCCGCAGGGTCTCCCGGTCGAATCCCTCGCTCTCGGTCGTCTCGGCCGAGCCGGCCACGACCAGGGCCACGTCCGCGGCGGCCGCCGCCCGCACCGCCTCGTCCAGCGCCTCGTCCCCGTCAGGGGACGCCACGATGCCGAGCCGCACGGCCAGCGGGCCCTCGGCGTCCGCCGAAGGCCGGAAGTCCAGCCGCACCGCCGTCTCCTGTCCTGCGGTCAGCCAGACCGTGCCCATGACCTGGCCCGGCCGGGTCATGGTTTCGACCGGGTCCGCAGGGACCGCGGTTTCCTCGTCCGCGATCATCGCGGAGTCCACGGCCAGTACCAGCCGTCCCACCCCCGCGGCCCCGACCGTGTGCGGCCCGGTGGTCTCGGCGCGGAACGTGGTCAGCACCGTCACGGTGCCGCTCTCGCCCCAGCCGATGCCGGGCGGCAGCCCGTCATCGCCCCACCAGGCGAACACGGTGGACTGGCGGTGCTCGGAGCCGAGGAGGGCACCGTCGGAGTCCCGGTACTCCACCCGGACGCCCGGGTCGCCCGAGACCGGGTCCCGCAGCGTAACCGGCGGCGGTTCCGGGACCATCTCCCAGGTCTGGCAGCCGGCCGCCACGGTGACCTCCGCCTGCCCCGCCAGGGCGGCGCGGAGCGCATCCGCCGGGGTGGACAGGCCTCCGGGCATGACCGCCGCGCTGCCGCCGCCCTGGATGACCGGGTGCACCGCATTGGGCCCGAGCACGGCCATGGTCCGGATCGCGCCCGGATCGAGAGGGAGCGCCTGGTCCTGGTTCGTCAGCAGTACGAGGGACGCGGCCGCGGCCCGGCGCAGCAGCGTTGGCTGGATCTGGGCCGGCCAGTCGGGCTCTGGCCCGGGCAGCCGGGCCCGGGTGTGCGGACCGGCCCGGCATCCCGTCCAGCGTGGGCTCGTCCAGGCTGGGCTCGTCCAGGCTGGGCTCGTCCAGGCTGGGCCCAGCCAGCGCCCCCACCTGCCGGGCCAGCCGGAGCAGCCGGAGCACCTTGTCGTCGATCACCTCCTCGGCGACGGCACCGCCGCGGACCGCCTCGACCAGGGCCGCGCCCCAGGGGCCGCGCGGCCCCGGCATGGCCAGGTCCAGGCCCGCCTGGGCGGTGGCCACCGTGCTGCGGGCGGCGCTCCAGTCCGACACCACCACGCCGGTGAAGCCCCACTCGCCCTTCAGCACCCCGCGCAGCAGGCCCTGGTGCTCGGTCATCAGCGCGCCGTTGACCGAGTTGTAGGCGGCCATCACCATGCAGCGCGCCAGCCTCACGCACGCAGGCCTCGAACGGCACCAGGTACAGCTCACGCAGCACCGTCTCGGCGATCCGCGCGTCATAAGTCCAGCGCCCGGTCTCCGAGTCGTTGCCCACGTAGTGCTTGACCGCGGCGCCCACCCCGGCCGACTGGAGGCCGGCCACGTAGCCGGCGGCGATCCGGGCGGACAGCACCGGGTCCTCGGAGAAGCACTCGAACCCCCGGCCGCCGAGCGGCGTCCGCATCAGGTTGATCGTCGGGGCCAGCACGACGTCGATGCCCTTGCCCCGCGCCTCGGCGCCCAGGGCGGCAGCGAGCTCGCGGACGAGCTCGCTGTCCCAGGTGGCGCCGAGGGCGGAGGGGCAGGGCAGGCTGGCCGAGGGATTCCGGTCATCCTTGGTGACGCCGCGGACGCCGGCCGGGCCGTCAGACATGACGATCGGCCGGAGTCCGAGGACGTCGTCGCCGTAGGTGCGCCAGCTGTCCGCGCCGGTCAGCAGGCGCACCTTCGCTTCGACGGGGAGCGCAGCCACCCGGCCGCGCTCCTCCGTCGCCTCTGCAGAAGTTGTCATCGAGTTCCTTGCGTCGCGTCCTGAGCGGTCAGGACTTCGGCGTGAGGTGCAGGATGGTGTCTTCGATGTACGGCGTGTTGGGAACCGGGTTCATGTACGGGTTGCTGGCCGACGGCCACCCGGTGTAGTTCCGGGTCGAGACCTCGGCCCAGGCCCCGCCGTTGAGCAGCGGCACCACGGGCACCTGGGTGGTCATGATGTTCTCCAGCTTGGTGATCGCCGCCTTCTGGGTGGCCGGGTCGCCGGAGCCGGCGAACTGCTGCAGCGCAGCCTGGGCCTGCGGGTTGGAGTACCGCCCGAAGTCACCCGCCGCCGGCTTGCCGATCGGCGCGGTCAGTGAGCTGTCCAGCCAGCTGTCGTAGATGAAGTAGGGGTTGGGGCCCTGGTTGCTCCAGTGCAGGGTGGCGTCGAACGTGCCGTTCGCGACGTTGCCCGCCCACACGGTCGGGTTGCCGATGCCGTCCACGGAGGTGTCGAAGCCCAGCGCGTTCAGCTGGTGGGAGATGAGCTGGTCGTCGGTGTAGTAGTCGCTGTACGGGACCGGGTCCTGGATGGCGAACTTGATCGTCTGCCCGTTCTTCGTCCACTTGCCGCCGGACTTGGTGTAGCCGTCCGCCTTCAGGATCGAGGCCACCTTGGCCGGGTCACCCGCAGCCGGGAGATTGTTGGCCAGCGACGGGTCCAGGTACGCCTGGTGGTTGGGCAGCAGCAGCCCGCTGGTCGTGGTGACCGGCGGCTCGTAGCCGGTCTCGCCCTGGACGTTGAGCTGCGACCGGTCGATCCCGTAGCTGATCGCCTGGCGTACCGCCGGGTCGTTCAGCGGGGCCTTGGTGGTGTTGAGGTACATGCTCACCACGTTGTTGGCGCTGAAGTAGGGCTGGCTGTTCAGCCAGGTGTGGTTGTCCGGGCTCTTGGCCAGGAAGTTCCCCTTGATGTTGGCGATGTAGTTACCCGCGAAGTCGATCTGGCCGCTGGACACCGGCGGGACCAGGTTGGCGTTGGTGTTGTAGCCCGGGAAGTCGATCTCCGGCACGTGCACCTTGGACTTGTCCCAGTAGTACGGGTTCTGCTTCAGCGTGTAGCCCTGCGGCGAGAACTTATCCAGCATGAACGGGCCGGTGCCGACGGGCTTGGCGTCCGCGAAGGTCGCCGGGTCGCTGATCGACGACCAGACGTGCTGCGGCACGATGTAGACCTGCCCGATCAGGAACAGGTTCGCGTACTGCGGGTTCTTGAAGTTGAGCACGGCGGAGGTCGCGTTGGGCGCGCTGGCGCTGGTCACCACCGGCGCGCCGCTGGTGTACAGCTTCGGGTTGCCCTTGATCATGTTGAACGTGAAGGCGACGTCCGCGGCACTGAACGGCTTGCCGTCGTTCCACTTCACGCCCTTGCGGATGGTCAGCGTCAGCGTCCTGCCCCCGTTCGACCAGCTGTACCCGGTGGCCAGCATGGGGATCGGCGCCTGGGTCGAATTGAGCGTGTTGAAGATGAACAGCGGCTCGTTGTACAGGGCGATCGAGTTGGTGATGTTACCCTTGGACGTCAGCGAGAACGGGTTGAACGTGTCGGTCATCGGGGAGAGCGGCGTGCTCTCGATGACGAGGGTCTTGCCGGTGGCCGTGCTCTTGCCGCTCTCCGGACGAACTGCTGCCGCAGGCGGCGATGCCCATGCTCAGGGCGCTGGCTACGGCCAGGGTTGCTAGGACCTTGTGCCTCATTGCTTAAACTCCGTTGTGCCCGGCCGCTCATCGCCGGCCTGTTGTGAGCGACCGTGTCGGGGTCTGTTATCGGTGGGGCGGGGCGGGTCGGCCGGGTCGTGTTATCCGCCTGCCCGTTCCGCCTGGTTCTCCGGTGTGTGCACGGTGTGCCGTGCACGGTCTGCTGCGCGCCGGGGCAATGCGCGCGCTGCGGCGTGCCTGCCGCTAGGCGGTATCCCGGTTCATCACGACTCCTCCCCTCCGGTTGCGGGACTGGGTGGCGGGCCCGGATCGTCGCCTGGGGTGCGGGCCAGACCGTTGGGCCCGGCGGCCGCGCGGGACGGTTCCGTTGCGGCGCCTGAAGCCGTCGCTGCGCGGCGGTCAGCCCGGAGACGTGCAGCCAGCAGGCGCTGACGTGCCGGTCGGCGACCTCGCTGCCGGGCGGGGTGGCCTCCGCGCAGATGGCCATCGCGTGCGGGCAGCGGGGGTGGAAGCGGCAGCCGGATGGCGGGTCCACCAGGCTGGGCGGGGACCCCCGGCCCTGGAGCGAGAGTGGCGCGGGCCGGTCCGGGTCCGGTGCCGCGCTGAGCAGCAGCTGGGTGTACGGGTGGGCCGGCTCGTCGGTCAGCGTGGTGGCCGGGCCGGACTCGACCACCTGGCCCGCGTACATCACCATGATCACATCTGCCAGGTAGCGGGCCGAGGCGATGTCGTGGGTGATGTACAAGATCCCTAGCTTGTCGCGTTCCCGCAGGTCACCGAGGAGATTGAGGACGCCGAGCCGGATCGAGACGTCCAGCATCGACACCGGCTCGTCGGCCAGCAGCACCCGGGGCCGGACGGCCAGCGCGCGGGCGATCGCGACCCGCTGCCGCTGCCCGCCGGACAGCTCGTGCGGGTACTTGCGCAGGAACTGCTCGGCCGGGGTGAGCGAGACCCGCTCCAGCAGGCCCGTCATCGCCGCCTCCAGGTCCGCGCCCTGGCCGCCGAGCCCGTGGATCCGCAACGGCCGGGCCAGGTGGTAGCGCACGTCATGCACCGGGTTGAGGGACGAGAAGGGATCCTGCAGGACGAGCTGGACGTCCCGGGCGTACTTCCGGCGGCCCCGGCTCTGCGGGCACCGGCGCACCGTCGAGCAGCAGCTCCCCGGCCGTCGGCGTGATCAGCCGGGCGAGCAGCCGGGCCAGGGTGGACTTGCCCGAGCCGCTCTCGCCCACCACCGCGGTGATCCCGGATTCCGGCAGCGACAGCGAGACGTCCTCGACGGCGTGCACCACCGGGGGGTCCCCGCGTCGGCCGCGGGCCCCGGCCAGCCTGGCCCGGCCCCGCCGCTGCGCGTGGTGGACGGCGAAGTGCTTGGTCAGCCCGCGCGCTTCGAGCAGCGGCACGCCGGTGCCCGGAGCGGCGGGACTGGTGGCGGTCTCGGTCATGACTGGCTCCCGGGATCCGGAGCGGCGATGCTGGGCGCGAGCTGCCCGGCGGGGCTGCCAGCCGCCGGGGTTCCGGCTGCGGGGTGCCGGCCGCAGGGGTGCCGGCCGCGGGGTGCCGGCCGGCGGTGCCGGCCGCGGGGTCGCGGCTGCGGGCCGGCGGGCCGGGGTGCGGCCCCTGGCCCGGGCTGGCCCAGTTCCTCGGGCACGGGCCGGGTACCGTCCTGCAGCCAGCAGGAGGCCAGCCGGTCACCGGCCGAGGCGGCGGGTTGCTCCAGCGGCGGGGACTGCTCCCGGCAGATGTCCATCGCGTACGGGCAGCGCGGGTGGAACACGCAGCCGACCGGCAGCATCCGCAGGTCCGGGGGAGAGCCGGGGATGCCGTTCATATACCGGCGCGGGCCGTGCAGCGCCGGGAACGAGTTGAGCAACCCCAGCGTGTACGGGTGGCGGGGGGCGCGGAAGAGCTCGGCCGCGGCGGCCCGCTCCACCAGGCGGCCGGCGTACATGACCGCGATCGAGTCCGCAATCTCGGCCAGCAGGGACAGGTCGTGGGTGATGAACAGGACCGCGAAGCCCAACCGCTCGCGCAGCTCGGCGAGTTCCTCGAGGATCTCCCGCTGGGTCACGACGTCCAGCGCCGTCGTCGGCTCGTCCAGGATCACGACCTGGGGCTCCAGCGCCAGGGCCATAGCGATCATGACGCGCTGGCGCATCCCGCCGGACAGCTCGTGCGGGTAGCTGCTCAGCCGGTCGGCGTTGATGCCGACCATGGACAGCAGTTCGGCGGCGCGGGCCCGGCGGCCCCTGGCGTCCATCCCGGCCACGTGGGCCTGCAGGACATCGGTCAGCTGGGTGCCGATGGACATCACCGGGTTCAGCGCGTTCATCGCGGACTGCAGCACCACGGCGATCTGGGACCAGCGCAGCCGGCGCAGTTCGGGCTCCTCCAGGTCCAGCAGGTCCACGGCCCGGCCCGGCTCAGGATAGAAGAGCACCTCGCCACCGGTGATCATCCCGGGCGCGCGGAGCAGCCGGATCGCCGCGTAGGCCAGCGTGGACTTGCCGCTGCCGCTCTCCCCGGCCAGCCCGAGCACCTCGCCCCGCCGCAGCACCAGGTCGGCGTCCACGACCGCGTGCACGGCCCCTTCGCCCGCTCCGTAGTCGACCCGCAGGCCGCGGATCTCCAGCAGCGGCTGCGCGGTCATGACGTCTGCTCCCGGGTCCGGGCGGTGCCGGGGCGGTGCTGGCGGCGGCGGTGCTGGCGGCGGCGGTGCCGGCGGCCGCGCCGGGTGCGGGCCGGGAGCGGACCACGGGGGTGAGGCCGAGCTCGAACCGCCGGGGCAGGCCATGTCCGCCCGACCTCTTCGCCTGGCGCCGGGCCACCCCGGCTGCGCGCAGCCGCGGGTTGATGAACTCATCGATGCCGAAGTTGAGCAGCGCCAGCGAGGTGCCGAGGAAGGCCACCGCCAGCCCGGGCGGGATGTACCACCACCAGTAGCCGCTGATCTCGGCGTCGGCGTTCTGCGCCTCGAACAGCATCGAGCCCCAGCTCCAGTGCTCGGGGTTGATCAGCCCCAGGAAGGCGAGCGCGGTGTAGGTGCCTACCCCGTAGAGCACGGTGAACAGGAACGAGGACGCCACGATCGGCAGCAGGTTGGGCAGGATCTCGTGCGAGATCACCCGCCAGCCGCGCTCGCCGATGATGCGGGCCGAGTCCACGTAGTCGCGGGATCGCAGCGACAGGGTCTGGGCCCGCAGCACCCGGGCTCCCCACGCCCAGCCGGTGATCGCGATGATCAGGCCGATCAGCACGTCGTTGGTGGCCCCGGAGGGCGACAGGAAGCCGAAGATCACGATGAGCAGCGGCAGGGCCGGCATGACCAGGAAGAAGTTGGCCAGCATGGACAGGAGCTCGTCCGCCCACCGGCCGTGCAGGTACCCGGCGCAGACCCCGATCGCTACCGACAAGATGGTGGCCGCTATCCCGGCCAGGAACGCGACCAGAATCGTGCTCCGGCCGCCCGCCAGCAGTTGCGAGAACACGTCCTGCTGGGTCTGGGTGGTGCCCAGCCAGTGCGCGGCGGACGGCGGCTGCGGCACGCCGTTCGTCGTGGACAGGCTGGCCCCCGGGTTATACGGGGCCACGAGGGGGCCGATGATGGCCACGACCAGGAACACGGCCAGCATGACCAGCCCGGCGATGATCTTGGGCGAGCGGGGCAGCTGGATCCGGCGGCCCCGGATCGGGGCGGTGACCGGGTCTGGCAGCGGCCCGGCGCCCGGCTGGTCACCGGGGCCAGATCCGCCGACGCCTACGCCGCCCAGGCCGGTGCCGCCCAGGTCCGTGCCGGTGCCGATTGACATCGCTCAGGCCTCCTGGCGGGTGCGCGGGTCGAGGAGCACATAAACGGAGTCCGCGGCCAGGTTCGCGAGCAGCACGGCGAACGTGATGATCAGGAAGATGCCCTGGAGCAGCGGGTAGTCGCGGCCGGCCACGGCCTGGAGCATGATCCAGCCCAGGCCGGGATAGCTGAACACGATCTCGGTGAGCAGCGCCCCGGAGACCACGAACCCGATCGCCAGCGAGAATCCGGACACGCTGGGCAGGATCGCGTTGCGGGCCGCGTACCAGATCACCCGGCGTTTGGGCAGTCCCTTGGCCTGCGCCACGAGGACGTAGTCCTCGTCCATGGTGGTGACCATCACGTTCCGCATGCCGACGATCCAGCCGGCCGCGGAGCAGAGCACGATCGTGGCTGCGGGCAGGATCGCATGCTCGAGCACGTCACCGACGTAGGCCGCGTTGAACCCGGGGAAGTCCAGCTGGTTGTAGGCCCGGCCGGTGGGGAACCAGCCCAGCCTGTTCGCGAAGATGTCCAGCGCGATGAAGGCCACGAAGAAGTAGGGGGCGGCCTGGAAAAACGTGGTGACCGGGAGCAGGTTGTCCAGCCAGGTGCCGCGCCGCCAGGCGACCAGGACACCGAGCAGGGTGCCCAGTACGAAGCTGATCACGGTGGCCACGCCGACCAGGCCGATCGTCCAGGGCAGCGCGCTGCGGATCACGCTGGTCACCGTGGACGGGTAGTAGCTGGTGGACACGCCCAGGTTGCCATGGGCCAGGTGCTCCCAGAACGTCGTGTACTGACCCCACAGGCCCTGCTTGCTGTCCAGGCCGTACTGCTGTTCGAGGGAGCGGATGGTGGCCGGGGTGACGTTGCCCATGAGGTGGGACAGCACCGCCTCCACCGGGTTCCCCGGCATCAGCCGCGGGATGAAGAAAGTCACGGTGACCGCCAGGATCGCGGTGACGATGTAGAACAGCAGCCTGCGGGCGATGATGCGCATGTCGTCTCCTCTCAGCCCACGAGCCACGGGGGCGTGGCCGGGTCGGGGCGGCATCCGCAACTCTCGCGGGGGACCAGCCGGGTGGGCAGGACGATGTTGCGCGGGGCATGCCCGGCGTCACTGATCATGGAATGGAGCACCTCGAAGGCAGTCGCGCCGAGTTCCTGGATGGGCTGGCGCACGGTGGTCAGCTGGGGCCGGAGATGGCGCGCGACCGGGATGTCGTCGAAGCCGGTCACCGCGACGTCCCCGGGGACGTCCAGCCCGTGCTGCCTGAGCGCGTACACGACCCCGAGGGCGGTCTGGTCGTTGGCGCAGGCGATGGCGCGCGGAAGCTGCTCGCCGCCGCCGCCGCCGGCCAGTATCCGGTCGATGACCCGGGCGCCGCCGGCCGCACAGTAATTCCCCTGCCACTGCGGTCCGTCGAGGAACCTTCCGCCCGCTCCCTCGACCTCGGCGCCGAACGCGGCCTGGCGGGCCAGGTTGTCCGGGCTGTCCGGGTGGCCGCCGAGGTAGGCCAGCGTGCGGTAGCCGTGGTGGCGGACCAGGTGCCGGGCCAGCTCCCGCATGCTGCCCTGGTTATCGCCGCCTACGTTCGAGGTGGTGGCCGTGGCCACGCCGGCCAGCGTGACCACCGGGACCTGCCTGGACAGCCGTTCCAGCTGGTCGGCGTCGAGCACCTGGTCGTGCAGGATCAGCCCGTCACTCTTGCGGGCCAGCGCGAACACCCGGCGGGTGTGGTCGTGGTCGTCCACGTCCACCGAGCTGACCAGCAGGTTGTAGTCACAGTTCTGGGCGGCCAGCTCGATACCCCGGTTGATGAGGTCCGGGAACTGGAGGCTCTCCTCCTCGTCCTGGAAGATGTCGTCGCCGAGCGGTTCGGTGGGCGGCGGCCGCCGGATGACGACCCCGATGATCTCCTTGAGCCGGGCGCTGAGCGCGCGGGCCGCCCCGTCCGGGATGAACCCCAGCTCGGTGACGGCCGCCAGGACGCGCTCCCTGGTCTCGGCCATAGGGTTGCCGCGGCCATTGAGGACCCGGGATACCGAGGCGATGGACACCCCGGCCGCGCTGGCCACGTCGTAGATGGTCGGTGGGGCTTCCGGGCCGCCGCGCCGCCGGCCGAGCACGGCGCCGGCCGGGGCGGTGGTGGAGGCGGTGCCGGCGCTCGCCGGGGCGGTGGTGGATGGCGGTGCCGGCGCTCGGCCGCGGGCGGTGGTGGATGGGGCGGCGCGGCCGGGGGGGTGGTGGACGTGTGGCCGGGGAGCGCCAGGCCGTCGCGCGGGGCGGCATCACCCGCCGGGCCGGCCGCGTCGAACGCGGCGCTGGCCATATCGCGACTGTTCACCGGAGCGCTCCCTTACGGCCCTGGGTCTCTGCCGTGACCCGCGTGCGGGGCCGTGGACAGGGACAACTCACTGTTCGGTAAGCGCTTACCCGCAGGCTCTTAAGAAAGCGGCTGAATCAAGAGCCGCCGACTTGGCCTGGCAGGTAAGCGCTTACCAACGAGACACCCTGAGGATATTTCGCGCCCCCAGCCGACTCAACCCCCCGGCTCTACTGTTACGGGAACGTGACGGAAGGGATAACCCGGGCTCGTCCCCGCCCCCTGCTGAGCCATCGCGGCGCCGGGAACCGCGTGGCGTGGTGGCCTGCCCGTCCGCCTGCCGTCCGCCTGTCCTTCAATACCCGGTGATGGGCGCAGCGCTCATGATCGACCTGGCCGCGGGTGCGTACGATCGTTCTCCCAGTTCGGGTGCGGGGTCCGCCGCCGGGACAGCTTTGTCAATGTGCCACCGAAAGGGTGCGGCGGTGAGTTCGTGATCTAACGATTGGTGCTGCCCCAGCGACACCAATCGTTAGATCACGTTCGCGCGAGGCCCGGCCTGGCGGCACACCCGTAACCTCAGCCACGCAGAGCGCAGACGGCAAGCGGCTCAGGGGTAGGGGGACGCTTGCGTCCTGGGACAGCGGCCGCCGCCCCCGACCAACCCGCGGCTGGCCGCCGGCCGCCGCGCCACCCGTGGCCGGCCGCCGCCCGGCCGCGGCCGGGCTACCCCCTGACATCACCGCAGGCCAGAGCCTGGTCAGGGGAATCGTCGCCGGGCCCACCGCGCCCCGGCAGCGGGAAATCACCACAAACGGCCAGCTCTGCGGACTGACGCCCCCCGGGGGCGGAAGAGGAGCAACCTGAACGCACTAAGGGCGGGTTGTGAAACAGCCACGAAACACGATGTCCGGCAGGTCCAGGTCCGTTGTCCACGGCGTAACAGTTGGGAAACGTCAACGAAACCCGCTCATGGGAAACATGAAGCGTTCTAGACGGACACCGAAGTGGCCGGCCGGATTTAGCTAGCCCGGGGGGATGCCCCCGGATCACGCTGCGGTGATAGCGCGGGAGGGGTTTCAGCAGTCCGCCATGGGCCTGATGGAACCGTGACCGGAACCCCCCGGCAAGCACTTCCAGGGTAGCCCCATGGAGGCGGAGAGTAGTGGTTCCCTACGCAAGCTGGCTGTCATCCGGAGATAACGCATGGCAGATGACAGCCGCAACACTGGTCGGCCTCATGAGCATCCCTGCCCTGGCCGTCTTGTACGGCGGCTTGGTGCAGAAGAAATGGGCCGTGAACACCATGCTGATGGTGTTCTGTACGTTCTGCCTGGTGCTGATCGTCTGGGTGCTGTGGGCCTTCAAGATGGGCTTCGGCTCGCCTTGGATCGGCGGCAGCCTCCACTTGCTTGGCAAGCCGGGCACGGTGGTCGGAGCCGGAAGTGAACAGGGGCAGGCCAATATCCCCTTGCTCACCGCCGGCATGCCGAAGTTCCGGTTCCCGGAGTCGTCGCTGGTCTACTTCCAGTTCGTGTTCGCCGCGATCACCCCGATCCTGTTCATTGGCAGCGTGGTCGGCCGGATCAACTTCAGGGTCTGGCTGATCTTCGTCCCGCTGTGGATCACGTTCGCCTACGCCGTCAACGCGTTCCTGCTCTGGGGCGGCGGCTACTGGGCCGGCAAGGGTGCCCTGGACTTCAGTGGTGGCTACGTCATCCACCTCGCGGCCGGTGTCTCGGGCTTCGTCGCGGCCTGGGTCATCGGGCCCCGGCTCCGGCGTGACCGAGACCATGCGGTGCCGAACAACCTGATGTTCGTCGCGGTCGGCGCCGGCATCCTGTGGCTCGGCTGGAACGGCTTCAACGGCGGTGACCCGTACTTCGCGGGCGCGGACGCCTCGGCGGCTGTGGTCAACACCAACCTGGCCACGGCCATCGCGATGATGACCTGGATCATCATGGACATGATCGGCGGGCCGGAGAAGAAGCCGACCTTCCTCGGCGGCCTTAACGGCATGATCTGTGGCCTGGTCGGCATCACCCCCGCCGCCGGTTATGTCAACGGCGTCGGCGCGATCATCATCGGCCTTGTCTGCTCGGCCATCGTCTGGTTCGCGTGGAACTACCTCAGCAAGGTCCCGCCGTTCAACAAGGTGGACGATGCGCTGGGGGTGGTCTATACGCACGGCATTGCCGGCCTCTTCGGCGGCCTCCTGGTCGGTTTGCTCGCTGATCCAAAGATGATCGTCTACCTGGGCATCGGCAAGAATCCGGTCAACATCTCGGGCAGCGGCCTGTTCTACGGGCACGCGCACCAGTTGCTGGTCCAGTTGGGCGCGGCGGTCACGATCATCATCTGGGACGGCCTCGTCACGTTCCTTCTCCTCAAGGGCATCGGCCTGTTCATGAAACTGCGGATGTCCGACGAGGAGCTGGAGATCGGCGATGTCGCGGTCCACGGCGAGGAGGCGTACCCGTCCGAGGATCTGGCCCTGTCGGGGGTCGGTGCCGCCCGGGCCGCCGAACTGTCCGCGGAGGCGCAGGTGTCGATGAAGGCGGAGACGTCACCGCCGGCCGAAACCTGACCGGCCGCGCACGTCAGCGCACGTTCAACCCGGCGGCCCTCCCGCGAGTCCAGCGCTCGCGGGAGGGCCGCCGGCCTACGGCCAGCAAACCCTTTAAAAGGCCCGCAACGAAAACCGCTCTCCCGCCAGCGCTCGGGCCACGGGGCTGGCTAGTGGCCTCGGAAGGCTTCTTCCAGCCACCAGGCACCGCGGGCCGAGGTGACCTTGGCGTCGATCAGCATGGGGCGCTCGCGTGGTCCGTCCAGCCAGTCCCGTACCGGGCCCAGGTCGGCGAGGCTGCGCACGGTCACCCCGTCGCAGCCGAAGCCGCGGCCGATCTCGGCCAGATCGGCCGCGGGGAACCGGACGGTGTCCAGCGGGTGCCCGTCCGGCCCGAAGTGGTGCACCTCCGCCCCGTAGGCCTCGTCGTCGTAGACGACGACCATCATCGGCAGCCCGAGCCGGACCACGGTTTCCAGTTCGCTCACGGCCATCAGCGCGCCGCCGTCGCCGAGTGCGGCCACGGTGAGCCGGTCCGGGCGGGCGATCGCGGCCCCGATGGCCGACGGCAGGCCGAGCCCGATGGACTGGTAGGCCTGGGTGAAGCAGAACGCGTCCGCGTCGGGCACCGCGAGGTACATGCTCGGGTAGCCCATGAAGTTCCCCGAGTCCACGCTGACCGTCCGCTGCACCGGGAGCATGTCGTCCAGGGCGATGGTCAGCGTGCGCGGGTCGATCAGGCCGTTCCCGGTCTCGTCGGCGTACGGCACGTCACGCCAGCGGACCTCACGCTCGATCCGGCCGCGGACGTCGTCGCTGCGGTACCCGAGCCCGCTGCCGAAGCGGTCACCTAGCGCCGCCAGCGCGGCACGGGCCGTCTCGGCCACGTCGCCGAGCACGCCCAGCTGCACCGGCCGGTGCGCGCCGATGGCCGCCGGGTCGTCGTCCACCTGGACCACGGTGGTCCCCGGGCCGATCAGGGTGCCGTGCCGCATGGTCCACATGTTCAGCGAACAGCCCCAGCCCACGATCAGGTCCGCCCTGGTGATCAGCTCCGCAGTCAGCGGGGAGGCGAATCCGCCGCTCACGTCCAGGTCCCACGGGCTGCCGCGGAACAGCCCCCGGGCCGCGGCCGAGGTCGCCAGCAGTGCGCCGCAGGCTCCGCCGAGCCGTTCGAGGTCCGGGCCGGCCCGCGCGACCCTGGCCCCCCGTCCGGCCACGAACACTGGCCGCTTGGCCAGGGCCAGCTGCCCGGCCAGAGCATCCGCCGCGTCTGCGGCGGGCGCGACGGGCCCCAGTACCGGCACGGCTGGCGGCAGTTGCAGGTCGCAGTCCCCGCCCTGCACGTCGAGGGGCAGGGCCAGGATCACCGTGCGCCGCTGCGCGGCGGCCGTGTGGTAGGCCCGCGCGGTGTCGGCGGCGGCCGAGGCGGGGGAGTGCAGCCGCTCGGGCACCGCGCCCACGGCCGAGGCCAGGGCGGCCACGTCGATGCGGAAGTTGGACCGGACCGCCGCGGCCGCCACGTCCGCCGCGAGCACCAGCAGCGGGGTCCGGCTCTTGGCCGCCTCGGTGATGCCAGTCATGGCATTGGTCAATCCGGGACCCTGGTGCACGGTGAGCAGGCCGGTCCGGCCCGCGGTCCGGGCCCAGCCGTCGGCCATGCATGCCGCACCGCCCTCGTGCCGGGCGGCGATATACCGCGCGCCGTGGCTGATCAGGGCGTTGGTGACGTGGAAGTTGCCGCTGCCGACCACGCCGAACACGGTGTCCGCGCCCAGCCCGGCCAGGGTCGCGGCGACAGCCTCGGTGACCCGCATCAGGAATGCCCCGGCCGCCGCTAGGCCGACTGCCCGGCCGGCCGCCCTTCAGGGCGCCCGGCTGGCCGCCCTTCAGGTTGCTCGGCTGGCCGCCCCTCAGGTTGCCCGGCTGGCCGCCCGGCCGATCGCCCTGCGGGGCGCTCGATGAGGGCGATGGCCCGGACAGGGCTGCCCGAGCCGCCGGTGATCGGCAGCGGCCCGGCGATGACCACCGCGCCGCGGGGCGGCAGCAGGGCCAGGTTCTGCAGCTGGGTGAGCCCGTACTTCCCCGCGCCCAGCAGCGACGCGTGGCAGGGGAACGGCGGGTCGAACGAGTGCGCCGCGCCGGCGTCGGTGCCGACCGTCTCGACGCCCAGCCCGATGATCGACTCGCTGGCGGCCAGCCACTGCGCGCAGGCCACCGAGATGCCGGGGGTGTGCGGCCCTGTCTCGTCAGCGTTGAGGAACTCCTGCTGGCTGGCCGACCTGGCGTCCCAGCCGGTGCGGTACAGCAGCCAGCCGCCCTCGGGCAGCGGGCCGTGCTCGGCCTCCCAGCTCTGGACGTGCCCGATCTCGAGCAGGAAGTCCGGGTCGGCGGCGGCCTCGGCGGTGAAGTCGAGGACCACCGCCGGGGCGATCAGCCGGTCCACCGGGACCTGGGCCACGTCCGCGCCATCCTTGCCGGTCACCCAGTGCACCGGCGCGTCGAAGTGCGGTGCCGGTGTGCTCGCCGGTGCTGATGTCGTTCCAGTACCAGGCCGGTCCCCGGTCGTCGTAGCGGCTGATCTCCTGCAGCGAGAACGTGGCCGTGTTGCCGAACGGCTCGGGCAGCCGGATGACGGGCGTGGTCTCGTTCAGCGGTGCGGTCAGGTCGATGACCTGGATGCCGCCGTCCCTGATTGCGGCAGTCAGGTCAGTCAGCAGGGACATGCCGGGGGCTCCTGTCTTCGGTGCTGGCCGGCCGGGGCGGCTGGCATGCCGCCGCGGCAAAATAAGCGCCGCGGCCGGATGCCGGCCGCCTCGCCTGAGGGATCGCGTCCGGGGACCGCGTTGCCGTTCTACACCAGTCGCGTCCGGGCCGGAGCATCCAGAAGTCATGTTATAGTCATAACATGGCAGAGAAGAAGGCGGTGCTGAACGTGACCGTTGACGAGTCGCTGGCCGAGCAGGTGCGGGAGACCGCCAAGTTCGAGCACTCTACGATCTCGAGCGTGGTCGAGCGTGCGCTACGGCAGCAGCTGGCCTGGGAACTCAAGCGGATCGACGGCATCAGGGCTATCGAGGAGTACTACGACCGGCACGGCTGGCCGACGGCCGAGGAGATGGCCGAAGCCGAGGCTCAGGTCGCCGAGGAGCACCGGCTCATCGACGAGGCCCGCGCCCTCATGGCGGCGCGGGATCACGCCCCCCAGGCGGCGGTGGCATCGCGTGAGGGATTACGTCTACGACAGTGGCGCGCTGATCGCCATCGACAGCCGGCGCGATGACGCGGCCGTGCGACGCCACCTGAACCGGCTCACGGCGCGAGACCACATCATGGTGCCTGCGCCGGTCGCGGCGCAGGTGGTGCGCAATCCAAGGCGCCAGGCGCGGTTAATGCTTACCCTCCGCGGCTGTGACATCATCCCCTTCAGCCCCGACGACGCTGTCCCCGTGGGCCAGCTCCTGGCCAGTTCGGGCACCGTTGACGTCGTGGACGGCCTTGTCGCCCTCACCGCGGCAAACAGCCGCGCATCGGTCGTGACCTCTGACCCGGACGACATCGTCCGCCTGCTGGAGACGCTAGCGGCGCCTCTGCCGGTGCTGAAGCCGTGAGGGTCAGAGGGGGGCGACGGCGGGGATGACCTCGCTGCCGATGACCTCCAGCGGGGTGACGTCCCAGACGTTGGCGCAGCCGCCGATCGCGGTACCGAAGCCCATCTCGGCCAGCCCGCCGAGCTGATCCACCATCTGGGCCGCCTTCTCACCCTTCCCGCCGACGTCGTAGAAGAAGTAGACCGTCTTCTCGATCTCGTCGTAGTCCCGGCCCACGGCCTCGCAATGCCCCCGGAGCACGTCCAGCTTGCGCGCGAGATCCGGGCCCGGGAACAGGTTGCAGGCCTGGGCGTACTGGGCCACCAGGCGCAGGGTCTTCTTCTCGCCCGAGCCGCCGATGAGGATGGGCGGGTGCGGCCTGGCCAGCGGCAGCGGCGAGTTCAGCGGCCGCTCCAGCTGGTAGTGGCGGCCGTGGAAGGGGCTATCGTCGCCGCGGAACATCTGCAGGCAGATCTGCAGCGTCTCCTCCAGCCGCTCGAACCGCTCGGCGACCGGCGGGAACGGGACGCCGAGCCCGCGGGACTCCTCCTCGTTCCACGCCGCGCCGACGCCGAGCCAGGCCCGGCCGCCGGACAGCACGTCAAGCGTGGTGATGATCTTCGCGAGGATCCCGGGGTTGCGGTAGGTCACGCCGGTGACCAGCGTCAGCAGCCTGGCCCGCGAGGTGCTCGCGGCCAGGTAGCCCAGCGTGGTGTAGGCCTCGAGCATCTCGTGATCGACCGGCCCGACCGCCTGGATCTGGAAGAAGTGGTCCATCACGGCGAGGAAGTCGAAGCCGGCGTCGTCCGCGGTGCGGGCCACGGCAGCCAGGTCCGCCCCGAGCCGGGCCGGGCCGCCCGGCGTGGTGAAGTCTGGGATCTGCAGTCCGATCTTCACGCAGCTACCTTTCTTTGCGCGTCTGCTTCCAGCACGAGACCCTTTCACACCCGTAACCCGCCCGCCCCGCTTGGCCCGCCCGCCCGCGTACAGCAGCCCGGCCGCCCGCGTACGGCAGCCCGGCCGCCCGCGTACGGCAGCCCGGCCGCCATCCCGCAGAATGGGAGCATGACTGGACCCGTTGTGAAGGCGCTGACCCTGGTGACCGAAGACGGGATCCCCATCGACGCGGTGCACCTCCCCGGCCCCACCGACGTGGGCTTCGTTATTGCCCATGGTTTTACCCTGTCCTGGCAACACGGCGCGGTCTGGAAGGTGGCCAGCAGGCTGCGCCGGGCGGGCGGGGTGGTGTCGTTCGACTTTCGCGGCCACGGCCGGTCCGGCGGGTTGTCCACGGTGGGGGACCGGGAGATCAAGGACCTGGACGTGGCCGTGGCCTACGCCCGGGAACTGGGGTACCACCGGATTGCGGCCGTCGGGTTCTCCATGGGGGCCTCGGTGGTGATGCGGTACGCCGGGCTGGTCGGCGGGCTGGACGCCGCGGTCTCGGTGAGCGGTCCGGGGCACTGGTACTACCGCGGCACCAAGCCGATGCGCCGGGTGCACTTCGCGGTGGAGCGCCGTGTGGGCCGGGCCATCACCCGGACCTGGCTGAAGACCCGGATCAGCCCCTCCGGGTGGGACCCGGTGCCGCTACCGCCCGACGAGGCCGCGGCGATGATCTCGCCCATCCCGCTGCTCGTCGTGCACGGTGACCAGGACCTGTACTTCCCGCCCGACCACGGCCACCGGCTGTACGACGCGGCGCGCGAGCCCAAGGATCTGTGGATCGAGCCCGGCTTCGGGCACGCGGAATCAGCCGCCGACGGGCCGTTGCTGGACCGGATCGCGGGATGGGTCCAGGAGCACGCGCTAGTCCCGGAGACTGTTTCCGGTGTCGGGGTCGAAGAAATGCAGTGAGTCCAGGTCCACGTGCACCCGGGCCCGCCCGCCCTCGCGAATCTCGGTTTTCGGGTCCAGCCGGGCGATGATCGCCGGGATCTGCGGGACCTCCTCGATCTCGGCCGCGTCCGGCTCACTGTCCCCGATGGCCACCGCCGCCACCTGAACAGGCGGCACTCCCACCGTGCAGTACACGTTGACCTCCGCTCCGAGTTCCTCACGCAGCTCGACCGACACCTCGAGCACCGACTCGGGAGCCGCATCGGGCACCAGCGCGGCGTCTTCCAGATTCTCGGGGCGGATCCCGACCACCACCGTGCGGCCCAGGTACTTCTCCAGCGCTGCGTGCTGGCGGACCAGCCCGGCGGGCACCCGGAGGCGGTGCGGGCCGAAGATCACCTCGGGGCCGCCCGCCCCGGCCTGAGCCGGCCGGGCCGCGTTCCAGCGTCGCCTCGACCAGGTTCATGGCGGGCGAGCCGATGAACCCGGCCACGAAGAGGTTGGCGGGCCGCCGGTACAGCTCCTGCGGCGCGGCGACCTGCTGGAGCACGCCGTGCCGCAGCACGGCCACCCGGCTGCCCAGCGTCATCGCCTCGGTCTGGTCGTGGGTCACGTAGATCGTGGTCACCCCGAGGGAGCGTTGCAGCTTGGCGATCTCGGCGCGCATCTGCACCCGGAGCTTGGCGTCCAGGTTGGACAGCGGCTCGTCCATCAGGAACGCGCGGGGCTGGCGGACGATGGCCCGGCCCATCGCGACCCGCTGCCGCTGCCCGCCGGACAGCTGCCGGGGCTTGCGGCCCAGCAGTTCCTCCAGCTCCAGGATCCGCGCGGCCTCGTCGACCCGGCGGCGGATCTCCTGCTTCGGGGTCTTGCGGTACTTCAGGCTGAACGCCATGTTGTCCCGCACGGTCAGGTGCGGGTACAGCGCGTAGCTCTGGAACACCATGGCGATGTCCCGGTCCCGCGGCTCCATGTCGTTGACCGGCTGCCCGTTGACGAGGATGGTGCCCTCGGTGATCTCCTCCAGGCCGGCCACCATGCGCAGGGCCGTGGTCTTGCCGCAACCGGACGGGCCGACCAGCACCATGAGCTCGCCGTCCGCGATGGACAGGTCCAGCGACCGGACCGCCGTGGTCCCGTCCTGGTAGCGCTTGGTGATGCCCTCGAGCACGATCCTCGACACCCTGTCACCCTCTCCGCCGACTCCCCGGGCTGCTATCCGCCGAACTGGCCCGCGGGCTGGCCGCGGACGCCCTCGACCCGGGTGTGCAGCACGTGCCCGGCCAGCGGTTCCGCGGCCCGTTGCGTCTCGGTCATGTCCTCCCAGGCCGTGGTGACGAACAGCTCGCCGAGATCCGGGCCGCCGAACGCCGGGCAGGACGGCTGGGACACCGGCACCCTCAGCTCGGCCAGCAGCGAACCGTCCGGCGCGTACCGGCGCACCGCGCCGCCACCCCAGAACGCCACCCACAGGCAGCCGTCCGCGTCCACCACCAGGCCGTCCGGGATGCCCTGGGCTGCCGGCGGCTGGACCAGATCCCGCGGTGCGCCCAGCGTGCCGGCGGCCAGATCGCAGGGGAAGGCGCGGATCCGGGGCCGGGGCTCCGCCGAGTCGATGTAGTAGAACGTGCCGCCATCCGGGCTCCAGCCCAGCCCGTTGGACTCGGTCACCCCGTCCAGCACCACGGCGATCTCACCGGACGGGTCGAGCCGGTACAGCGCCGCCGCCCCGGCCCGCCGGTCCCCGGCCACCGTGCCCGCCCAGAACCGGCCCACCGGGTCGCACACCCCGTCGTTGAACCTGACGTCGGCCAGCATGCCGGGCGGCCGCCACGGCCCGCCGTCCGGCTGACCGTCCACGCCGACCAGCCGGAACCCGTCCGCCGCGGCCAGCACGTACCCCCCACCGGCCCGCGGTGCGGCCGCGCCGACCGCCACCCCGGCGGTGTGGAACACCGAGTCACCTGCCCCCGGCCGGTACCGGTGCAGGTGACCGGCCAGGATGTCCACCCACATCAGGCTGCCGGTGGCGGCGTCCCAGAACGGCCGCTCACCCAGTTCCGCCTGCGCCGATATGGCCACGTCCCACGTCACGTTCATTTGCCCATCCCCAGGGTCAGCCCGCGCACCAGATAGCGCTGGAAGATCAGGTACACCACGATGGCAGGTACCGCGCTGATGAACGACCCCGCCATCAGCACCGGGATGCTGGTCGTCCGCCCGGCCGACAGCGCGGCCAGCCCCACCGTGATCGTCCGCTGCTGCGGGTTCTGCAGGAACAGCAGCCCGACCAGCAGGTCGTCCCAGATCTGGATGAACTGCAGCACGGTCACGGTGGCGATGGCGGGCCAGGACAGCGGCAGCGCGATGCGCAGGAACGTGCGCTCGTAGCCGAGCCCGTCCATGACCGCCGCCTCGATCAGGTCATCGGAGATGCCGCGGTAGTAGGTGGCCATCAGGAACGTGGCGAACGGCGTGCCGAGCGCGACGTAAACCAGGATCGCGCCGAGGTAGGTGTTGATCAGGCCGAGCTTCCCGAGGTTCACGTACTCCGGGATGATGATCGACTGCAGCGGCACCATCAGCGCGGCCACCACGCCCAGGAACACCAGGCCGCTGCCCCGGTAGCGCAGCTTGGCGAACGCGAACCCGGCCGTGGTGGAGACGGCCAGGATGAGCAGGATCGACAGCAGGCAGATCAGGGTGGAGTTGAGCAGTTCCCGGCCGACCGGCAGCTCGCTGAACAGCTGGCCCCAGGCCACTCCCGAATGGCCGCTCTGCTGCGCGAACTGCGACTGGTTCCGGAATGCGTTGTTGAGGATGTACCAGAACGGGTAGAGCATGACGACCGCGATGACCGACATGATCGCGAAGATCAGGCCGATCCGGCCGCGCCGCCGGGCCCGCAGCGCCCGCTTGGCCGGCCCGCCGCCGGAGCCCGCGGCGCCGGAGCCGGGCGCCGGCCGGCCGTGGTCAGCGAATCCGCCGCCATCTACCAGCCCTCCCCGTCCTCGGATCGGATCAGCCGGAGCTGCACCAGCCCCACCACGATCATGATCACGAACAGGATGATCCCGTACAGCGCGCCGGTGCCGAACTGGCCCAGCGAGAACGCCGACTGGTAGACGAAGAACTCCAGCGTGGTGGTGCCAAACCCGGGCCCGCCGTTGGTCATCACGAAGATCAGGCTGAACAGCGCGGAGAACGCGCTGATCACCGTGATCACGAACGAGAACTGAACGAACCGCTTGAGCAGCGGCAGCGTGACCCGGAAGAAGATCTGGCGGCGTTTCAGCCCGTCCACCCGGGCCGCCTCCAGCAGCGTCGGGTCCAGGGTGGCCATCCCGGTCAGGAAGATGATCGTGTTGGTGCCGAGCATGGACCAGATGAACGTGATGGCCAGCGCGAGCAGCGCGGTGCGCTGGCCGGCCAGCAGGTTGGTCTGCACCGAGCCCAGGCCGACCGCGGCGAGCAGCTTGTTCAGCAGCCCGTTCAGCGCGAAGAACTGCACCGCGACCATGCCGATGACCACCCAGGACACCGCGGTGGGCAGGAAGTACACCGACCGGAAGAACCGCCAGCCGCGGACGTGCTCGTTCAGCAGGGCGGCGATGGCCAGCGGGATGCCGATCGCGAACGGGATGGCCAGCAGCAGCAGCGCGTTGTTCTCGATCACCCGCCAGAAGAACGGGTCGCTGAGCGCTGTGGAGTAGGTGCTCGGCCCGATCCACTGGGCGGTCAGGCCGTTCCAGTTCGTCATCGAGTAGTAGACGGCCTGCCCGATCGGGATGCCGAGCAGGGCGACCACCACGATCACCGCGGGCAGCGACAGCAGGATGCCCGCCCGCCGCCGGCGCCGGGCCAGCCGGCTCCGGCGCGGCCGGGCGGGCTGGCCCGGGGCGCTGCCCCGGGCCAGCCCTGGCGTCGCTTCCGAGACGCTCACCAGCGCATCACGGGTAGCTGGTCCCCCTCTGGTCGCTGGGCAGCTGGCCCAGCGTGGTCTGCATGCTGGACAGCGCCGACTTCGGCGAGATGCTGCCGTTCAGCACGGACGGGAGCTCCTTGCTGCCGGTGTTCACCACGTTGCCCTGCACCACGTTGTCCAGCATCGGGTAGGCGGTCATGTGGTCCTGGCTGACGAAGTTCAGCATCTGCTGGTTCACCGGGTTGGACGTGGACGTCCCGTTGATGGCGGGGATCAGCCCGGCGGCGTTGATGATTGTCGCGGCCTGGCTGGTCGTCATGAACTCCAGGAACTGCAGCGCCTGCGGCTGGTGCTGGCTGTAGTTCGTCATGGACAGGCCATCACCGGCGAAGTCCACCACGCCCTTGATCGGGCTGTCGGAGAACGGCGGCACGAACGCGGCCACCTTCGAGCCCAGCGCGCTGGTGAACTTCTGGGTGTCCCAGGTGCCGTCCACCATCATGGCGGCCTTCCCGGACTCGAAGTCGCCCAGGTTGTCCGTCTTGGTCAGCACGTCACTGTTGGTGCAGCCGTTGCTCTTCAGCTTGGCCCACTGCGCCAGCTGGGCCTCGTTGGCCGCCGAGGTCCACGGGATCTGGCCGCTGTAGAGCTGCTCCCAGTCCGTGACCGGGTGCGCGCCGATCATCATGTAGCTCATGTCGTACCACGGGTAGAACTCCGCGCCCAGCGGCTGGCCGCCGTTGCCGTAGGTCAGCGGCATGTACCCGGCCGCCTTGAGCTTCTTGCACGCCGCGAACAGCTGGGTCCAGTCGGTCGGCACCGAGGTCACCCCGGCCTTGGCGAACGCGGCCTTGTTGTAGAAGCCGATGTAGAACTGGTTCTCCAGCGGGATCACGTACGGGCCGTTGGCCGCGTTGAACTCGTCCGACGTCCACTTGAGCGCGTCCGGGTCGATCCGGGCCAGGTCAGCGGCCGGGATCTTGCCCTTGAGGTTGGTCAGGAACTCCTTGTACTGCAGGGTGAACAGGCCGGTCCACATAACCGCCAGGTCCGGGCCGGTCTTGGACACCGCGGCCGCCTGGAGCAGCGCGAAGTAGTTGTCCGCGGGCTGGCTCACCACGTTGATGGTGATGTTCTTGTGCTGGGCCTCGAACGCCTTGGCCAGGTTCTTCAGCGCGGTCGCGTTCTGCTCGGTGCCGTAGTTCTCCCAGATGGTGAGGGTGACCGGGCCCGACGCCGAGCTGCTGCTCCCTCCACCGCTCCCGCAGGCGGTAGCCAGCAGGGCCGCCGCTGCCGTGGCGGCCAACACTTTCCAGTGCCTCACGGCTGTCTCCTTTCGGTGTGTGAAAATCGTGTGCCTCGATCTCTCTCGGTGCCACCGCGTGGCCCGCCGGCTGGCCGGCCCGTTCAGGACCGCCCGACGACGGGCTCCACGAACCGGCGGTGCTCCTTCGTCGGGGCCCGCAGGAAGTCCAGGTCGCAACCCTCGGGTGCCTGCAGCACGTGGTCGCGGTAGAGCGCGGGCCAGCCGCGCAGGTGGGGGGAGGACGGCGGGGTCCAGCGGGCCCGGCGCCGGGCCAGCTCGGCTTCGGGCACCTCCAGCGTGAGCGACCCGGCCGCGACGTCCACCGCCACCGGATCGCCGTCGGCGACCAGCGCCAGCGGCCCGCCGACAGCGGCCTCCGGGGCGGCGTGCAGGAACACCGTGCCGAAGCTGGTCCCGCTCATCCGGGCGTCGGTGACCCGGACCATGTCGGTCACCCCGTCGGCGACCAGCTTGGCCGGGATCGGGATCATGCCCCACTCCGGCATCCCGGGCACGCCAACCGGGCCGCAGCCCGCCAGCACCAGCACGCTGTCCGGGGTCACGTCGAGCGCCGGGTCCTCGACCCGGCGGCGCATCTCCTCGTAGCCTCCGAAGACCAGGGCCGGCCCGCGGTGGCGGAGCAGCGCGGGGGTGGCAGCCGAGGTCTTGATCACCGCACCGTCCGGCGCCAGCGACCCGCGGACCACGGCAAAGGCCCCTTCTTTCCCCAACGAGACCCCGGCCGGCCGGATGGCCCCGGAGGCGGGGGGAGCGGCGCTGGCGATGTCGCCGATCGTGGCGCCGGTGACGGTGACCGCACCGGTGTCCAGCCGGCCGCCCAGTTCCCGCAACAGCGCCGGGACACCGCCCGCCCGGTCCAGGTCTGGCAGGAGACCGGCGCCGGACGGTTCCACGTCGGCCAGCACCGGGATGCCCCGGCCGAGGCGCTCCAGGTCATCGAGGGGCAGCGGGATTCCGGCCCGCCCGGCGATGGCGGCCAGGTGGATGATCGCGTTGGTGGAGCCCCCGATCGCATGCAGCATCCGGACGGCGTTGGCGAACGCGGCCGGCGTCAGGATGGCCGACGGGCACCGGCCTTCCCGCACGGCCCCGACCGCGCAGCGCCCGGCGGCCGCGGCCGCGGTCCGGCCCCGCGGGTACCCGGCCGGGATCGTGGCCGAGCCGGGGATCATCAGGCCGAGCGTCTCGGCCAGGATGGACATGGTCGAGGCGGTGCCCATCGTGTTGCAGGTCCCGGTGCTGCAGGCCAGGCAGCGTTCCAGCTCCCGCCAGCCCGTGTCGTCGAGCCGGCCGGCCCGCCGCTCGTCCCAGAGCCGCCACAGGTCGCTGCCGGTGCCGATGCGCCGGCCCGGAACGTGGCCGGCTCCGCGACCCGCTGGTGACCAGGACCATCGGCAGGTCGGCGCTGACCGCGCCCATGATCGCGCCGGGCACCGTCTTGTCGCAGCCGGCGAGCAGCACGATCCCGTCCAGCGGGTAGCTGCGGATGATCTCCTCGATCTCGATCGAGAGCAGGTTCCGGTACAGCATCGCGCTCGGCTTCATCAGGTCCTCGCCGAGCGGGATCGAGCCGAACTCGACCGGCACCCCGCCGGCCTCACGGACGCCGTCCCGCACCGCGCCCGCCAGTTCCCGCAACGGGAGGTTGCACGGGTTGAGGTCGCTGGCCGAGTTGGCGATGCCGATGACCGGGCGGCCGCCATCCGCGCCGACCTCGAGCCCCGCCGACGCGAGCGCGACCCGGTTGGCCAGCGCCACCTCGTCGTCCCCGCGCAGCCACGCGTCGCTGCGCAGCCCCGTAGGGGTGCGCTGGCTGGCACTGCGCAGCCCCGTAGGGGTGCGCTGGCTGGCACTGCGCAGCCCCGTAGGGGTGCGCTGGCCAGCACTGCTGCGCTGGCGGGCATCTCGCAGCACCGTGGCGCTGCGCTGGCTGGCATCGCGGCGCGAGGTCATGGCGACGGCTCCGGGATGCCCAGCCCGGGTGCCCGGGCCCGGACTGGACCAGCCCCAGGCCGCCCGGTCCATCCATTCGAGCGCGACCCGGGCCCGGTGCACCTTCTCCCGGCCGATGGCGGCCGCCTCGGCGGCCAGGTGCAGCCCGCTGGGGTACAGCGGCCGGGAGTTGCGCAGGCCGAACTTCACGTACATGGGCGCCGCCACCGCGACCAGTTCGGCGGCTTCGTGCCCGCGGACCACGCCCCCCATCGCAGCGGGCGCCTCCACGTACAGGTCGATCGGGAGCGTGGTGGCCGCGCGCAGCTCGGCGAGCAGGCCCAGGGTTATGTCCGAGGGCACGTTCACCGTGTCCGCCCCGAGCCGCTCGAGCTGGGCACGCTGAGCGGATTGCCGGGGGCGCAGCATGGCCGACACCTTCCACACCACCGAGTCCGGGATCTCGCCGTCCTTCTGCATCTCGGCCAGCAGCTCCAGCAGGCCCGCTGTCGGCGACCAGGAAGCCGCGGATGCCCAGTCCACGCCGCGCAGCACGTCGTCCATCGCGTACCGCAGCTGCCGTGCGCCGCGGAGCAGCCCGCCCAGGACGGCCCCTCGGCGGACTGGGCCAGGCTGCCGATGTCCCACTCTTCGCGCGGCCCGACGAACAGCGAGACCTCGATCCCGTTGTCCGCGCCGATCGCGCCATCTCCGCCAGCTCGGCTCGGCCAGCAGCATCGCGCCGCTGCCCTGCGACACCCGGTTGACGGTGACGCCCTCGGCCGAGGCCTGCTCCAGCACGGCCCGCAGCACAGCCGGGCCCTCCACGCTGGGGATCTCGATCCGGAAGTCGGCCCCGTCCGGGAACCGGGCCGTGCTGCGCTGGGTCGCGGGCTCCATCGCGATCCCGCGCCGGGCCAGCGCCTGGATCCCGGTCGTCCGGGTAGCGGTCTCCTGACCCGGGGTTTCCTCGCCGCCCAGGGCCATCACGCCACCTCCAGGACCGCCGGGCGCGGCGGCACCAGCTCGTCGTCCTCGACCGGCCAGCCCGGCCCCGAGGTTGAAGGCCCCGTGGTGGGAGGCCCCGTGGTGGGAGGCCCCGTGGTGGTGGGAGGCCCCGTGGTGGGAGGCCCCGTGGTGGGAGGCCCCGTGGTGGGAGGCCCCGTGGTCGCCCGGTCGGACCTGGCGCGGCCCGCCGCCGGAACCGCGGTGATCCGTTCCAGCCCGGCCGGTGACACCAGGTATGTGTCCTCGGCCTTGGCCCCGCCCGGCAGGCTGGGGTTCCAGGCCACCGCCTGGCCGGCCACGACGGGGGTGGAGTACCAGCGCGAGTCCCGCTGGGACGGCGCGATCTCGAACTCCCGCTGTGCGTACCCGATCGGGCCGCCCTGATAGTGACCCGCCCATCCGCCCGGTGCGCCCTCCCGGGTGTAGGCCCGGTCCACGACCGTGAGCACGTCGCCGTAGCTGTTCGGCGGCGCGCAGGCGGCCAGCGTGTCGCGCTCGATCCGCAGCACCCGGGCCCGCAGCGCGGTGAATTCCGGCGGGGGCGGCCCGGCCGAGGCGAACCGGGTGGCGGCGGCATGCAGCCCGCCGCGCCGCGCGACCACGACCGCCATCGCGAGCTGGCGCACCGGGGCGCCCACCGCCATCGGGTGCCGGAACCGCCGGACCCGGTCGTCCCCGCCGACGATCAGCACGGGCGCGTCCGCGCCGCGTGACTCCAGCAGCTCAGCCACGCGGCCCTGTATGTCGAGGTCCCGCTCACCCGGCCGCCACGACGCCAGCGACTCCTGGAGCGCGTCCGCCGCGTCCGCCCCCAGCTCCCGCAGGTCCTCCTGCTCCGCCGGTGAGAGGGCGAGCCTCAGGCTGGTCAGTTCCTCAGTGGCGTCCAGCCCGAACCCGGGGTGCCCGTCGGCGGCCAGCCAGGCCCGCGTCCGCACCTGCGATGTCCTGGGCGGCACGGACGAACGCGCCTGGGTCGTACCACGGCACCGCGATGAGGTCGGCGAACCCGTGGCGGCGCGGCTGGTACTCCTCGCTCACCCGGTCGGCTTCCACCTCGGTGGTCACCAGCGCCGCCCCGGTGTGGGTGGCCACCACCCACACCAGGTCGGACTGGGCGGTCCGGTCCACCGGCGGGGCCACCGCCCCCGTCGCCCAGGCCACGCTGGCCGGGCCAGTGAGCACGACCCCGGCCACCTGCTCGCGGGCGGCCAGCCAGCCCTCCAGGCGCTCCCGCGCGGCGTCCGCGCGAGCCACGCTTCGAGGCAAATGTTCGGCTATACCGAACAAAGTTTTGTGATGTAGAATCACCCGGTCATGGAATCATCCGCATATGCCCATGTCAAGGCGTTTTCAGACTCGCTAAGGTAACAGAAGAGGTTCTGCAATACCGAACGTTTGGCACTACCGAACAACGGGTGAGGAAGTGAGCAGGTGACGAGCGAGCAGGACGGCCCAGGGCCGGCCGCTACACGGTGAAGAGCGTGGCCCGGGCGCTCCGGCTGGTCGGCATCGTGGCGGATGGCCCGGCCGAGGGCCAGACGCTCAGCGAGCTGGCGGCCGGGCTGGGTGTGTCCAAGAGCAGCGCGCTGGCGCTGGCCCGGACCCTGGAGGCGGCCGGTTTCCTGCGCGAGACACGCCCCGGCCCGCGATACACCCTGGGCACCGCCCTGATCCGGCTGGGCGACATCGTGGGCCGCCAGCTCCCGCTGGGTGACCTGTGCCGCCCGGTGCTCGACGAGCTGTCCGAGACCACCAAGATGACCGCCCGGATCGCGGTGGCCGAGGCCGGCTATCCGGTCTTCATCGCCCGGGTGGACGGCCCGGGCAGCGTGCGGTTCTATACACCGCTGGGCCAGCGCGAGGTGCCCTACGCCTCCGCGGCCGGCAAGGCCATCCTGTGCACGATGACCGAATCGGAAGTCCGGCGGGTCTGCTCGGAAACCGGGATGACCCCGCGCACCGCGCACACCATCACCGACATCGGCTCCCTGCTCGACAACCTGGCCGCGGCCCGGCGGCTCGGCTTCGCGGTGGACGACGAGGAGGACGCCGAGGGTGTGTTCTGCACGGGCGCGGCGTTCTTCGGCCACGACGGCAGTTGCGCGGGTGCGGTCAGCGTGACCGGCATCAAGGGTGACCTGCCCGCGTGGCGGGTGGATGAGCTCGGCCGGACCGTGCGCAGCTACGCGGACAAGGTGTCCGTCCTGCTTGGCGGGGCGCCCTACACCGGGCCCGGGGGAGGTGCCTGATGCCGGTGCGGCCGGAGGTGCCGGGGGCGCCGCCCATGGTGCCGGGAGTGCCGGAGGTGCCGGGGGCGCCGCCCGTGGTGCCGGGAGTGCCGGAGGTGCCGGGGGCGCCGCCCGTGGTGCCGGGAGTGCCGGAGGTGCCGCGGGTGCCGCCCGGAGCGCCCGGGGTGCCGCCACAGGTTCCGGAAGCGCCAGGGCTGTCGGGCACGACGCCGCAGGTGGCATCGCCCGCCGCGGCGCTGGTCGTGTCGTCGCCCGGGGTGGTGTCGCTGGAGCAGCGGGGTCGTCCGGTCCCGGGGCCGGGCGAGGTGCTGATCCAGCCCGCCGCGGTGGGCCTGTGCGGTACGGACCTGGACATCCTGGCCGGCCGGATCGACCCCGCGTACGTCCGCTACCCCCTGGTGCTCGGGCACGAATGGAGCGGGACCGTGCTGGCGAGCGAGAGCGGCGCACTACCGCCGGGCACCCGCGTGGTGGCCGAGGGCATCGTGCCCTGCGGTCACTGCGCGGCGTGCCGGGCCGGCCAGACCAACCTGTGCGCGACCTACGACGAGATGGGGTTCACCCGTGACGGGGCCGCGGCCGGGTACGCCCTGGTGGGCGAGACTCTGGTGCATCCGCTGGCCGGCCCGGTGAGCATGGCCGACGGGGCGCTGGTGGAGCCGGCCTCAGTCGTCTACCGGGGGCTGGCCAGCATCACGGTCAAGCCGGGAACCCGGGCCCTGGTGGTCGGGGACGGCACCGTGGCCCTGCTCGCGGCGGCGCTGCTCGGCCTGTGGTCCCCGGCCGAGATCGTCATGCTGGGCCGCCGCCCGGCGCAGGAGGCGCTGGCCACGACCGCGGGCGCGGCGCGGTACGAGACGGACCCGGATGCGGCCGGCGGCGGCTACGACCTGGTCGTGGAGGCGGCCGGGACCACCGGCGCCGTGCTCACCGCGCTGGCCGCGGCCCGGCGGGGCGGCACAGTGCTACTGCTCGGCCTGCCCCCGCACGGCGCGACCGCGGCTGTCCCCGTTGACGATCTGGTCAACAACGACCTCACGATCCGGGCCAGTTTCGGCTACACCTCGGACGCCTGGCGAGACGTGGTCCGGCTGCTGAACGCGGGCCGGCTCGAACTGGGCTTCCTGGTCACGCACCGTTTCCCGCTGGGGGAGTGGGCCGCGGCCCTGGACACCCTGCGCAGCCAGGACCCGGGCTCCCCCCGCGGCAAAGTCCTGCTCACTGACTGACTGACCGCCCGCCCGAAGCGCATCCGGCGCCGCTTCCCGGCCCCTGCACGCCCTGCAGGCTAGCCTCACTAAACCCATGAGCCCCGGCAGACTTACGGACCTCATGAGACACACGCCCTGGCCCATGATCACCAACGGAGCTTGTGACTTGCGGGGCTCGTGGGTGTCGTGATCATGATGACGACGACGGGAGAGGTGCAGGCTCCAGCCCCTCAGGCACCACCAGCCCCTCAGACCTCAGGCCCCTAATCGTGATCTAACGATTGGTGTCGCTATAGCGACACCAATCGTTAGATCACGAAGGAGCGCGGACTGGGGGGACGGGGCTGGCGGGATGAGAGGGACCAGCGGGGCCAGTGGGGGTGCGGGAGGTGGTGACGCGGGTACGGAAGGCGGCGGCGATCAGGACGCCGAACAGCACGAGGCCGCCGAGCAGGTACGCGTTCCCGGTGAGCAGTTCGACGCCGTGCCAGTGATACTCGGCGAACCAGGGCCGGTCGCCGTCGCGGTAGTAGACCTCCGGGTTGGTGTTCGGCGGCTGCCACAGCAGGCCCAGCGAGAACTGGCCCAGGTCCTGCGGCTCGCTCCAGAGGCTCCCCGGCCACGCGCCGTACAGGGCCAGCATGGCCGCGGCCAGGGACCAGTACCCTGCCGCGGGCCACCGGACCGCCTGGCGCCAGCGCAGTCCGGCGGCTTCAGCCGCGGGCGGGGCAACACCGGGCGGGCTGGCCCCGGGCTGGCCCGGGATGCCCGGGGCGCGCATGGCCCGGACCGCGTAAGTGGCCGCGACCGCCACCCCCGGGACGATCCACACCCAGTGGTGGTCCCAGCTGATCGGGGACACCAGCAGCCCGGTCAGCGCGCAGGCCAGCAACCCGGGCAGCGGATGGCCGGCCCGCTCCAGCCGGGCCGCGCAGGCCAGCCCGGCCACCGCGACGACGAGCGCCACGGCCAGCCACACCGGCGCCGCGGCGGTCACGCTGCCCGCCAGCCGGGTGATCAGGGCCCGCAGCGACTGGTTGCCCTCCCAGCCCACGAAGCCGGTCCGGCCGCCGTCGAAGAACAGGCCGCCCAGCCACCACCGGGCCGAATCAGCGGGCGCGACCAGGAATCGGCCCGCCACGGTGGCGGCGAAGACCGCGCAGGCCACCGCGGCCGCCCGGAACCTCCTGGTCAGCAGCAGGTAGGGGATGAAGATCAGCGGTACCAGCTTGATCCCGGCGGCCACGCCGACACCCGCTCCCTTCCACCAGCGGCTGGCCCCGGACCGGCCCAGATCGGGCTGGCACAGGTCCCAGATGATCAGGGCCATCAGCACCAGGTTCACCTGGCCGAGGTAGATGGTGCGGAGCACCGGCTCGGTCCACAGCACCGCGGCCGCGGTCAGCAGCGTCGCGCCGAGCCGGGTCAGGCCGCGGCGGTAGCCGAGCCCTCCGAACGTGAACCACAGTGCTGCGACCAGCGCCGCGAGGTTGACCACCACGCTGATACCGGGCAGTACCCGCCACGGGATGAAGGAGACGAGCGCGAACACAACCGCGGCGAACGGCGGGTAGGTGAACTTCAGGTGCAGGTCGTCATAGCCACGCCAGTCGTACAGCGGCGCGGCCAGGTGCGGGTCGTACCAGGGCCGGACGTGCCGGACGATGAGGCCGCCCGACCGGTAGACGCCCAGATCGACCGGATCCAGCGTCCAGTTGTAGGGGTGGCCCGCCATGTAGGCCAGGTAGCTGCCGAGGATCACCGCGAACGCGATGATCCCCGCCGCCGCCAGCCTGCCCCGCACATTCCCTCCACCGGTCGGCCCGAGGTTACCCACTTTGGCCGGGCCCCCCACCGCCCCCTGCGGCGTGATTCCAGGCTTTACCAGCTCGTGGGAAGCGGCATTCCTTCGCTGTAACCGGCTGCGCTCTGCACCCCGACCGTCGCACGCTGGTGCAGTTCGTCCAGGTCGGAGGCGCCAGCGTAGGTGCAGGCGCTGCGCAGCCCGGCCGTGATCGCGTCGATCAGGTCCTCCACCCCGGGACGCTGCGGGTCCAGGAACATCCGCGCGGTGGATATGCCCTCCTCGAACAGTTCCTTGCGGGCCCGGTCGAACGACGAATCGCCGGAGCTGCGCAGCCGCACGGCCCGGGCCGAGGCCATGCCGAAGCTTTCCTTGTACAGGCGGCCGTCCGGGTCCCGGAACACGTCGCCCGGCGACTCGTAGGTGCCCGCGAACCAGGAGCCGATCATCACATTGGACGCCCCGGCGGCCAGCGCGAGCGCCACGTCCCGGGGGTGGCGGACGCCGCCGTCGGCCCACACGTGCGCGCCCAGCTTCCGGGCCTGTGCCGCGCATTCCAGGACGGCGCTGAACTGCGGCCGGCCAACGCCGGTCATCATCCGGGTGGTGCACATCGCGCCCGGCCCGACCCCGACCTTCACGATGTCTGCGCCCGCCGCGACCAGGTCGGCGACGCCCGCCGCGGTGACCACGTTCCCGGCGGCAACCGGCACGTCCCGGCTGACTCCCCGGACCGCGCGCAGCGCGCTGATCATCTTCTCCTGGTGGCCATGCGCGGTGTCCACGACCAGGAGGTCCACCCCGGCGTCGAGGAGCAGCTTGGTCTTGGCCGCCACGTCGCCGTTGATGCCCAGCGCGGCCCCGATACGAAGCCGCCCGCTGGCGTCGGTGGCCGGGCTCGTACAAAGTCGCGCGGAGCGCCCCCGTCCGGGTCAGAATGCCCACGCAGCGGCCATCGGCGTCCACCACCGGGGCCAGCCGGTGCCGCCCGTCCTGCAGCAGGGTGAACGCGCGCTGCGGGTCGGTGCCCGCCGGGAGGGTGAGCAGCTCAGTGGACATCACGACGCGCAGCTGGGTGAACCGGTCGACGCCGGTGCAGTCCGACTCGGTCACGACGCCCACCGGGCGCCCGTCCTCGATCACGATCACGCCACCGTGCGCCCGCTTGGGCAGCAGGCCGAGCGCCTGGCCGGTCGTGTCCCCGGGGGCCAGCGTGATCGGCGTGTCGTGCACCAGGTCGCGGCTCTTCACCCAGGCCACCACCTCGGCGACCACGTCGGCCGGGATGTCCTGGGGCAGGATGGCCAGGCCCCCGCGCCGGGCCGCGGTCTCGGCCATCCGGCGCCCGGACACCGCGGTCATGTTGGCCACCACGAGGGGGATCGTGGTGCCGCTGCCGTCGTGGGTCGCGAGGTTCACGTCGAGCCGGGACGTCACCGCCGACCGGCCCGGGACCAGGAACACGTCGCTGTAGGTCAGATCATGGGCCGGGAGGTTCTCGGTTAGGAATCGCACCCCTCGATTCTGCCCGCTGGCGGGCTATGCCCCGCTCCGGCCGATGCCGTCCCGCGTCAGCCGGCCACGGTGGTGCCGGACCCCGGGTCGGGATCGCTCCCGGCCGCGTCCCACTCGTCCCGGGACAGCATCGCCTCTTCCAGGTCCAGGTGGTGCAGCACCTCGTCGAGCACCTCGTCGTCGATCTGGCGCTCGTCACGGAGCCGGATGAATGCGGCCCGCTCGGCGGTGGTCATCTCGCGGCGCAGCCGCCGGAAGGCGGCCGACGGCGTCGGCCCGGTTTCCTCACCGGGCCCGTGGCCCGGCAGTCGCTCCCAGGCCCCCGCCTGCCGGTATTCGGCCAGCCGGCGCAGCCGCTGCACCACCTCGGGGGGTGCGCCGCGGGGGTCCTCGGCGGCCAGCTCGTCCAGCCGCCGCAGCCCGGCCTCGGAGGCGGACTGCTGCGCCGCGGCCTGGGCCACCACGTCGGCGTGCTCCTCGTCCGGCCCGGCCTGCACCCCCAGCCAGCGGATCAGCCACGGCAGCGTGAGGCCCTGGACCAGCAGCGTGCCCAGCACCGTGGTGAAGGTGAGGAAGACCAGCAGGTTGCGCTGGGGCACGTCGGTGGACAGCGCGGCCGCGGCCGCCAGCGAGATGACGCCGCGAAGGCCGGCCCAGGACAGTACGAAGGTGGCCTGCCAGGGGGGCGCCGGATCCTGCGCCCGGATCCGGGGCACCAGCCACCGGGGCAGGTAGATGGACGGGAACACCCATACGATGCGGGCCACGATGACCGCGCCGAGCACGACGGCGGCCTCGGCGGCCAGCCGGGCCGGGTTCCGGCTGCCCAGGTCCTGCAGCACCGGCCGCAGCTGGAGCCCGATCAGCGCGAACGCCACCGATTCGAGCACGAACGTCGCGACCCGCCACAGGGCCATGTCCTGCAGCCGGGTGGCGAAGTGCGCCTGGCCGCCGTGGTGGCCCAGGTACAGGCCCGTGACCACGACGGCCAGCACCCCGGACACGTGCAGCGAGTCGGCCGCCAGGTAGGCGGCGAACGGGGTGAGGAGGGACAGCACGCTCTCCACCAGCGGGTCGCGCAGCCGCATCCGGAGCCGGTGGATGAGGACGCCGAGCACCATGCCCACGGCAATCCCGCCCGCGCTGATGAGGATCAGGCTGCTCACCGCGCTCAGCGGTGAGGGAGTGGCCACGGTCGCGGAGGCCGCGCTGACCGCGACCGCGTACAGGGTGAGCGCGGTGCCGTCGTTGAGCATGCTCTCGCCGGTGATGACGGTCAGCAGCCGCCTCGGCAGGTGCAGCCGCCGGCCAATGCTGGCCGTGGTGACCGCGTCGGTCGGGGCGAGGATCGCGCCCAGCGTGATCGCGGCGGCCAGCGGCAGCCCGGGCACGTCGAGCCGGGCCGCGCCGCCCACCACCAGGGCGGTGAACAGCACCAGGCCGACCGACAGCAGGGCGAGCGTCCGCACGTTGTCGCGCAGGTTCAGGTACGAGCTCTCCAGCGCGGTGGCGTAGACGAGCGGCGGCAGCACCGCGAACAGGACCAGGTCGGGGTTGAGCCGGAACTCCGGCACCCCGGGGACGTAGGAGGCGGCGAGCCCGGTGAGCACCAGCAGGATCGGCGCGCCCACGCCGCGTCGCCGGGCCACGGCCGCGATGGCGCAGGAACCCACGATGAGCAGCAGCAGCGCCAGCGCCTGCGTCGCCGTCATCGCGGCGCGATCAGGAGTAGTGGAAGGCCGCGAAGATGATGGCGGTCAGCCGGTCAACCATCTCTTCCCTGGGCAGCCGGACCTCGACCGTGAGCAGGTAATTGATCCGCTCGATCATCATGAGCAGGGCCAGCGCGGTCAGCTCGGCGTGCCCGGCGGGTGTCTCCTGCCCGGCGGCGTCGGCCGCGGCCGTCATGCCCTGGGTGATGGCCTCGGAGAGCTTGAACATGACCTGCAGCCCGTCGCCCCAGACTTCCTCGCCGACGATCTCGGCCTGGCTGAGGATCCGGATGACCGACGCGTGGGCGGCATAGGTATCGCAGAAGGCGCTGACCCAGCGGCGCAGCGCGGCCTGCCCGGCCTGGTTCCGGGTGACCACGGGGAACTCGTCCGTGAGTGCCGCCATGTCCACGAGCGCGTCCGAGAGCAGCGCCTTGAACAGGTCTTCCTTGTTGGCGAAGTACAGGTAGAAGGTGCCGTGCGAGATCTTGGCCCGGCGCACCACATCGTTGACCCGGACGGCCTGGAAGCCCCGTTCGTCGAACTCGGCCAGGCCCGCGTCCAGCAGCTTCTGGACCGTCTGGCGGCCCTGGGCCCGCAGCTCCCGGTCCTGCGCGGGCGCTCCCCCGCCCAGCGAGGGCCGCCGGGACTGCGGGCTGGCGCCAGCCCGCAGGCCGGGCGGGGTGCCGCTATGGGCGTTTGGTGGCTTTCCAGCGTTTCCTTCTGGCACAGATCCCCTTGGAGCAGTGCCGGGCCAGGCTTCCCGACTCATGTTCGGAGGGTAGCCTGCTCCGGACCGGTTCGCTGCATTCCCCCACGGCAAGAACTGTCCGCCGGCCCGGTTCCGGCCGTATCCCCAGATCAGGCTGATCTAAGAACCGAGCACCTGTTCAAGGTAAGAATTGCCGAACCGGCGGTCTGGGTCGAGTTCGTCCCGCAGCATGACGAAATCCGCGAACCGGGGGTAGGCGCCGCGCAGGTAGGCCGCGTCCCTGGTGTGGAGTTTACCCCAGTGCGGGCGACCGCCCACGGCGGTCATCACCGCCTCCACCTCCCGGAAATACTCCTCGTGCGGCGCAGTGCGGAAGACGTGGATCGCGATGTAGGCGGTACTCCGGCCGTAGGCCGTGGACAGCCAGACATCGTCCCCGGGGGCGATCCGGACCTCGATGGGGAAGCTGATCCGCCAGTCGTGCCGGGCGAACAGGCCGCGGACCGCGGCGAGCGCCTCGGCCAGGTACTCGCGCGGGATCGCGTACTCCTGTTCCTTGAACCGCACCCGCCGCGGGCTGGTGAACACCCGGTAGGCGGCGTCGGTGTAGGTCCGCGCGCCCAGTGCCTTGCCGGCGATGCCGTTGATGACGGGGATGACGGCGGGATAACGCTGGCCGAGGCGGCAGGTAGCACCGAACACGGTGTTGGCGAGGAACTCGTCGTCGAGCTGATGGCGCCACCGGGGCAGCGGCCGGGCCGGGCCGTCGCTGCGGTTGTTCCGCTTGGTGAGGCAGCCGTCCGTGTGCGGGAACCAGTAGAACTCGAAATGCTCGTTGTCGCTGGTCAGCTCCTCCAGCCGGGCAATGACCTCGGCCCAGCTCATCGGTTCCTCGAGGGCGGTGAGCAGGAAAGCCGGGACGACCCGGAAGGTCACCGCGGTCAGCACGCCGAGCGCTCCCAGGCCGATCCGCGCCGCCTGGAACAGCTCCGCGGCGCGGCCCGCGGAGCAGGACACGATGCTGCCGTCGGCCAGCACCAGCTCCAGCGCGGTCACCTGCGTGGCGATGCCGCCCAGGTCCCGGCCGGTTCCGTGGGTGCCGGTCTGGATCGCCCCGGCGACCGTCTGCTCCTGGATGTCCCCCATGTTCGCCAGGGCGAGGCCCCGGGCGTACAACTGCTCGTTGAGATCCCGGAGACGGCAGCCGGCCTCGACCGTGACCTCACCGGCGGCTGCGTCCACCGCGCGGACGGCCCGCAGCCCGCCGGGACGCAGCATCACCCCGGTGGTCACCGCGACCGGGGTGAAGGAGTGACCGGACCCCGTCATCCGCACGGTCAGCCCGTCCGTCGTGGCCAGTGTGACCGCCGCGGCGACCTCCTCGGCGGAGCGCGGCGTGACCACCCGCTGGGGCACGGCGGTCTGGTTGCCCGCCCAGTTCTGCCAGCGGGGTGCGGCGAGGACCATGCCCGGACCCTGATCTGAGCGGCGCCCGGACCGGCCCGGGCCAGCTCAGAAGCCCCATAAGTTACCTCATTACCGCAAAGCCCCAGGCGTGACCTTTTTCCGGCTCCGGGGGCGTCCGGTCTTCAGCCAGCCCCCTCGTCACTTGTAGGGTTATGAACGCGATGAGACGCCCGCAACGGCGCACGGCGCCGTCCACTGCCGTCGGCAGGCCCGCAGCCAGGGCCCTGGCGACCAGTGGGGCGGTGATCCTCCTGCTGGCCGGCACCACGGCCATGCGTCCCGTGCCCACGGGACCCGGCCCGGCCGCGACGCCATCCGCCAGCCCGTCAGCGACGGCGGCCAGCGCCACCAGCAGTGTCCACACCGTCATCTCGCCGGACCTGCTCGTGATCGAGCCGTCCGGCCTGTCCGCGCGGCAGCTGGCCAAGCTGTCCGCCGCCGCCGGGCGTCCGCCAGGTGGTCACCGCGGACGGGGCCGCCATCAAGCTCAACGGCCACCGGGTGAACGTCCTCGGCGTGAATCCGCAGCAATTCCGGTCCTGGACGCCGCTGGCCACCGCGACGGATCAGCGCCTGTGGACGGCTCTCGGGCGGGGCCGCTTCGTGACCTCGGACACCCTGGCCGGGCGGCACAAGCTGCATCCGGGCACCAAGTACCTGATCACCGGGGCAGGCCAGGAGCAGCTGGCCTTCGGCGGGTCGGCGCCGCTGGGCATCTCGGGTATCGACGCCCTGGTCAGCGACCTGGTCCTCGGCTCAGCTTGGCCTGGTGCCGGGGGTCCTGGCCCTGGTCAGCGCGCCCGGGGCCGGCATGGCGAGGCTGATCAGGGCGGTGCGGGGCATCGCGGGCAAGTCCGCCACCGTGACCAGCCTGCGCCCGGCGCAGCAGCGGCTGCCGCTGGACACGTCGGCGGGCAGCGGCCGCCCCTCGACCTACCTGGCGCTGTTCCAGGCGTCGGCGGCCCGGTACTGTCCCGGCATGTCCTGGACGGTGCTGGCCGCCATCGGGCAGATCGAGAGCGGCGACGGCAGCAACAATGGCCCGTCCAGCGCCGGGGCGCTCGGCCCCATGCAGTTCCTCCCCTCGACCTGGCGGGAATGGGGATCACGGCGTTCGGTGAGACCGGGACGCCGGAGATCAATGACCCGCTTGACGCGGTCCCGGCGGCGGCCCGGCTGCTGTGCGCGGCCGGCGCGGGATCAGCCAGCGGGCTGCGCGGGGCCATCTTCGCCTACAACCACGCCACCTGGTATGTCAACGAGGTGCTCGCGCTGGCCCAGGCGTACGCCCGCGACTACGGCTGACCAGGACGCCGGGATCGCCCAGTCATCCACCCGGGCCTGGTTGGATAGAGGCATGGCGGGTTACGACGCGTTCCTGCTGGTGTCCTTCGGTGGCCCGGAGGGACCGGGCGATGTCATGCCGTTCCTGCAGAACGTGACCCGCGGCCGTGGCATCCCCCCGGAGCGGCTGAAGGCGGTGGCCGAGCACTACTACGCGGCGGCGGGGTCAGCCCGATCAACCAGCAGTGCCGGGACCTGATCGCCGCGATCGGCAAGGATTTCGCCGCGGCCGGGGTGGACCTGCCGATCTACTGGGGCAACCGGAACTGGGAGCCGCTACCTCACCGCGACCGTGGCCGAGATGGCCGCCGCCGGGGTCCGGCGTGCGCTTGCCTTCGTCACCTCGGCCTACGGGTCCTACTCCAGCTGCCGGCAGTACCTGGATGACATCGAGCGGGCCCGGGCCGAGGCCGGCCCGGGCGCTCCCCGGATCGACAAGATCCGGCACTTCTACAGCCATCCGGGTTTCATCGAGCCTTTCGCGGACGCCACCCTGCGGGCCATCGAGACGCTGCCCGCCGAGGTCCGGGCGGATGTTCCCCTCGTGTTCACGGCGCACAGCGTGCCGGAGGCCATGGCCGCGGCGAGCGGGCCGCCGCCCGGCGGGCGCTACCCGGCGCAGCTGGCCGAGGCGGCCGGGCTCATCGCGGACCGGGTCAACGCCGCGGCCGGCGGCACGCACCCCGGGCGGCTGGTCTACCAGAGCCGCAGCGGGCCGCCCTCGCAGCCGTGGCTCGGTCCCGACGTCTGCGACTGCCTGGAGGAGCTGGCCCGGGACGGGGCGCCGGGCGCGGTCCTGATCCCGGTCGGGTTCATCACCGACCACATGGAGGTCGTCCACGATCTCGACGTCGAGGCAGCCCAGCTGGCCGCGCGCCTCGGGCTGCCCCTGGCCCGGGCGGCCACCCCGGGTCCCGATCCGCGTTTCGTGGCGATGATCACCGCGCTGGTCAGCGAACGGCAGGACGGCCGGGTCCCTGCGGCCGGGCCGGGCTCCCCGGGGTGCGGCACCGCCGAGTGCTGCCGCCCGCCTGCGGCGGCAGGCCGTCCCGGCCGTCCGCCCGCGGCGGCAGGCCGTCCCGGCCGTCCGCCCGCGCGGGCCGCCCGGCCGCCCGGCGGCCCCATGATCGGGGCCTCATGAAGGGCGCCGAGGCCGGGTCGCCGGACCCCCAGGCCCTGCTCGCCCTGGCCCGGTCGGCCGCCCAGGCGGCGGCCGTCATGCTGGCCGCCCGCCGCCCGGCCGGCCCGCAGGGCCGCCCGGAGGTGGCCAGCACCAAGTCCAGCCCGACCGACGTGGTCACCGAGATGGACCGCGCGGCCGAGGCGATGATCGCGGAACGGATCCTCGCGGAACGTCCCGGCGACGCCATCCTCGGCGAGGAGGGCGGCGAATCCGGTCACGGCCGGGTCCGCTGGATCGTTGACCCGCTGGATGGCACGGTCAACTACCTGTACGGCCTGGCGGACTGGGCGGTGAGCATCGCGGCCGAGGTGGACGGCGCGGTCGTCGCCGGGGTGGTGGCGGTCCCGCGGCACCGTGAGGTGTTCACCGCCGTCGCCGGGCAGGGCAGCTGGCTGCACCCCGACGGGGCGCCCGCCGTCCCGCTGCGGTGCAACGACGGGGTTCCGTTGCGGAGGGCGCTGGTCTCCACCGGCTTCGGGTACGCGCGGGCCCGCCGGGTGGTGCAGGGCGAGATCGTGGCCGTCGTGCTGCCGCAGGTCCGTGACATCCGCCGGGGCGGCTCCTGCGCGGTGGATCTCTGCTCGGTCGCCGCCGGCCGGACAGACGGCTACTACGAGCGGGGCGTCAACTACTGGGACTGGGCGGCGGGTGGCCTGATCGCGGCCGAGGCAGGCGCCCGGGTCGCCGGGCTGGACGGCCGGCCGACCCAGCCCGGAGCTGGCCATCGCGGCCGGGCCCGTCCTGTTCCAGGAGCTCCATGACCTGCTGCGCAGCCTGGATCCGGAGCGGGACGCCGAGGAAGCCGGGGCCGCCGACTGACGAGCGCGGGCCCAGGCCTGCCCGGCGTCAGGCGGGCCGCGCCGGCGGCGGGCCGCTCAGGAGCCGGTCTTGGCCAGCACCCCGGCCGGGCTCGGGGCGCCACTGCGGCGGAACTTGTAGGCCAGCGACGAGGTGCCCTGCGGGCTGAGCAGCACCACGCCGCTCTCGCAGCTCTGCTGGCCCTTGGTGATGCCCTGGTCCAGGGTGAAGGTGCCGGCCAGCACCGAGACCAGCAGCAGCCTGCCTGAGCAGCCGAGCTGCGGGTAGGAGATGCTCCCGGCCGGGGAGCCCGCGGCCAGGCTGATCCGGACCGTGACCGTGAGCGTCGGGTCGGCCTGCCGGACCGTGCCGATCCAGGTGCCCGCCAGGTCCGCAGGGATCTTCGGGGTCACGGCCGGCGCGGCGGACGACGTATGGGCCGAGGCCGTGGTGTGATCCGCCGCGACCGGCCTGGCTATGGTCGGGGGGCTGTTGCGGTGGGTAGCGATCAGGGTGGCGGCCACCACGATGAGCCCGATGCAGGCCACGCAGGCCGCGGCCCACGCGACCCGGCGCGGCCGGGACGCGGTGGGGGGCTCGGCAGGACGGCCGGATCCGGCGGCGACCAGTCCCCGGCCCGCGGCCCGGGCCCGCCGGGTCCCCTCGGCGAGCAGGCCGGCCGCCGGGTCGGCCTGGCCGAGCAGCGCGGTCACCAGGGTCCGGGCCGGGGGCCGGCTGGCCGGGTCCGGGGACAGGCAGGCGGCCACCGTGTTCCGCAGCGGCTCGGGCAGGCTGGCGACGTCCGGGCGTCCCGCGGCGAACAGGATCGTTTGCGCCCAGGCCAGCAGGTCCGCTGACGGGGTCGCCGAACCGTACGGCGGTGTGGTGCTGAAGTGGACGACCCGCGGCCCTTCCGCGCCGAGTATCACGTGATCGGGCCCGAAGTCCCCGTGGACCAGCCCGGCCTGGTGGATCGACGTAAGCCCGGTGGCCGCACCGATCGCGAGCGCGGCCAGTACCGGCCCGTCCAGCGGTCCCTCGGACGCGACGGTCTCGGCCAGGGACAGGCCTTCGATGAACTCACTGACCAGGAAGGGCTGACCGCCGTCGAATCCCGCGTCCAGGATCCGCGCGGCACAGAACGGTGCGACCCGCCGGGCCACCGTGGCCTCGGCGGTGAAGCGGTCCCGGGACGCAGAGTCGGGAGCCGCCGTCCGGGCGAGCAGGGTGACTGCGACAGGGGTCCCGTCCGGGAGGCGGGACAGGAAGGTCCCGGCCGAATCCGGGTCATCGCGGCCTTCCGCGATCCGGCCGGACAGCCGGTAACGGCCGACGCGCCGGAGATCATCGGGCCGCAGTGGCGTGACGAGGGGCATGCGGCGGCTCCGCTAATCCTGCCGGCGTGGGAGATCAGTTTCGTACGATACGCACTCTTCCGTGCTTGGCGTGCAGAGATCGGGGGAAGTTACCGTCGCAAGCGTGTGTTGGGAGCTTTGTGCCCGGGCTGAGTCGCTGCGGATCGGGCGCCTAGGTCGGTGAAGACACGGACACGACGAGCTGTAGCCCGTACCCTCCGTGTGCGCGGCCGGCGGGCGTGACAGAATTCCCCGCCGGAATCGGGCACAAACTACGGCCTGCCGAGCGTTACATTCGCGCGACGAGGCGCATAACGAAGGAGGGGGTGGAGTACCCAGATGGCAACCGACTATGACAGCCCGCGTAAGACAGACGACGAGCTCACTGAAGACAGCCTGCAGGAACTGCAGGCACGCCGGATGGACAAGTCTTCCAGCACCATCGACATCGACCCAGATGATGTCGCGGAGTCGCTGGAGCTGCCCGGAGCGGATCTGTCCAACGAGGAACTGTCGTTCCGGGTCATTCCGCGGCAGGCGGACGAGTTCACCTGCTCGCGGTGCTTCCTGGTGCATCACCGGAGTCAACTGGCCGAGGACCGAGGCGGCCAGCCGATCTGCCGTGAGTGCGCGGCCTGAGGATTCAGGCCGCCCACTCGGGCAGGCCGGGAGCCTGCCCGGCATGAGCATGACGTAGTACGCAGGGCATGGAGCGGGGGATTCGGCAGCGGTGTTGGGCGCGCCGCTGCTCTGGCTGATCACAGCAAGCGCGGGGCTCTGCTAGCGCATGAGCCATAATTTCGTACTCCCGGGAAGGGGCTCTGCCCCCTGGCCGGGCCCGGCCGGCGGGGAGTGGTTCAGCCGGGCTACCGCCGCCCGGGCGGGCGGCGACGGGAAATAGGATGCCGCGCATGGCAGCAGACCTGATCTTCACCGGCGGGCGGATCTACACCGTCCTTCCCGATGGGCGCCGGATGGTCCCGGCCACGGCCAGCGGCGAGGCGGCCGTCAGCGAGGACACGAGTGGCGGGGCAGGCATCGGGACCGTGGACGGGCCGCCCGCGACCGCGGTGGCGGTCCGTGGCGGCCGGATCGTCGCGGTCGGCACCGACGACGAGATCCGCGACCTGGCCGGCGGCCAGGCGGAGACGGTCCGATCTGGACGGCCGCGCCCTGCTGCCGGGGTTCCAGGACGCGCACGTGCACCCGGCCTTCGCCGGGATCACCATGCTGCGCTGCGACCTGGACGGCGCGCAGGACCAGGCCGGCGCGCTGGACCGGATCAGGGCCTACGCCGCGCGCGCACCGGGACCGGGAGTGGATCAACGGCAGCGGCTGGCGGATGGAGTGGTTTCCCGGCGGCACCCCGTCCCGCGAGCTGCTGGACAGGTGGTCCGGACCGCCCGGCCTACCTGGCCAACCGGGACGGGCACGGCGCCTGGGTCAACTCCCGGGCCCTGGAGCTGGCCGGCCTGACCGCGGCCACCCCCGACCCGCCGGACGGGCGGATCGAGCGCCGCGCGGACGGCGGGCCGCAGGGCACCCTGCACGAGGGCGCGGCGCTGCTGGTGGGCCGCTCGTCCCCGGCCCCAGCCTCGCCGAGCAGGTCCGGGGGCTGCTGCTGGCCCAGCAGCACCTGCACGCGCTGGGCATCACCGCCTGGCAGGACGCGATCGTGGGGGAGTACCTGGGCTATCCGGACCCGCTCCCGGCGTACCTGGCCGCCGCGCGGGACGGCTCGCTGACCGCCCGGGTCGCTGGCGCCCTCTGGTGGGACCGCAGCCGCGGCGCCGAGCAGCTCACCGACCTGCTGGACCGGCGCGAGGAAGGCCAGGCGGGCCGGTTCCGGGCCGGCATGGTCAAGATCATGCAGGACGGGGTCGCAGAGAACTTCACCGCCGGGATGATCGATCCCTACCTGGACGGCTGCGGCGGCCAGACCGGCAACAGCGGGCTGTCCTTTGTGGATCCGGCGGACCTGGCCGAGCAGGTGACACGGCTGGACGCGGCCGGCTTCGGGGTGCACGTGCACGCCATCGGGGACCGTGCGGTGCGCGAGGCGCTGGACGCCTTCGCGGCGGCCCGGGCGGCCAACGTGGTCAGCCCCGGCCGGCACCACATCGCGCATCTCCAGGTGCTGCACCCCGACGACATCCCGCGCTTCGCTGAACTCAGCGTGACCGCGAACATGCAGGCGCTGTGGGCCGCGCACGAGCCGCAGATGGACGACCTGACCATCCCGTTCCTGGGCCCGGAGCGGGCCGCCCGGCAGTACCCGTTCGGTGCCCTGCTGCAGGCTGGCGCCCGGCTGGCCGCAGGCAGCGACTGGGCGGTCAGCAGCGCCAACCCGCTGGAGGGGATCCATGTCGCGGTGAACCGGGCGCTGCCGGCGGCGGGGGGGAGCCCGGCCCGAAGCCGCTGCTGCCCGGGCAGGCACTGAGCCTGGCCGAGGCGATGGCGGCGTACACGGCGGGCTCGGCGTACGTGAACCACCTGGACGAGACCGGCGCGGTCGCCCCCGGGTACCTGGCTGACCTGGTGGTCCTGGACCGTGACCCGTTCGCTGGGCCCGCGGGCGAGATCGCCGCGGCCACGGTCGCGCTGACCTACGTCGAGGGGGAGCGGGTGTACGCGGCGCCGTCTGCGTAATCTGGTCATCGCTGACGTCGAGGCCAGGGAGTGCCGCTGTGCAGATGACCACGCTGGGCCGGGCCGGGCCGGCGGTGTCCCGGGCCGGGCTGGGGCTGATGGGGATGTCCGGGATCTACGGGGCGGCCGATGAGGAGGAGAGCCTGGCCACCATCCGGGCCGCGCTGGACGCCGGGATCACCCTGCTGGACACCGGCGACTTCTACGGGATGGGGCACAACGAGCTGCTGCTGTCCCGGGTGCCTGCGCGAGGTGCCCAGGGACAGCGTGTTCGTGCAGGTCAAGTTCGGCGGGCAGCGGGACCCGTCCGGCCGGTTCATCGGGCACGACGCCAGCCCGGCGGGGTGAAGAACTCCCTGTCCTACACGCTGACCCGCCTCGGCACCGACCACGTGGACCTGTACCAGCCCGCCCGGCTCGACCCGCACGTCCCGATCGAGGACACGGTCGGCGCCATCGTGGAGATGATCGAGGCCGGGTACGTGCGGTACCTGGGCCTGTCCGAGGTGGGCGCGGACACCATCCGGCGGGCGCACGCCGTGTACCCGGTCCGCGAGCTGCAGATCGAGTACTCGCTGATGACCCGGGGCATCGAGGCGGAGATCCTGCCGGTGGTGCGGGAACTCGGGATCAGCGTGACCGCGTACGGCATCATGTCCCGCGGCCTGCTGAACCGGGACACGGCCCGCGCTCGCCGAGGGCGACCCGCGGGCCCGGTTCCCCCGGTTCCAGGGCGGCAACCTGGAACGCAACCTCGAGCTGCTGGACGCGCTGGAGAAGATCGCGGAGCAGCGCGGGGTGACCACCGCGCAGCTCGCCATCGCCTGGGTGGCAGTCCCGCGGCGACGACATCATCCCGCTGATCGGCACCAAGCGGCGGGACCGGCTGGCCGAGGCGCTGGCCGCCCTCGACCTGCGGCTGACCCCGGAGGAACTGGCCGCGATCGAGGCCGCCGTGCCCGCCGGGCAGGTAGCCGGGACCCGGTACGACGCCGCCCAGATGGGCGCCCTGGACAGCGAGCAGGTAGGCCGCGCGCCGTCGTCCGCGGCCAGCCAGCACTGCGCCTCCCTAACGGTCTGACCGGCCAGGATGACCAGGACCGGCACGGGAACGCGGGGCCGGTCACGGGCAGCGGGGCGCCGGCGGCGGGGGGTTCGTTGCGGGCCGTGCAGGAAGCTCAGCCACGGGCCTGCCGCAGCAGCGTGCGGTTGAGCTGGAGCGCATAACGCGGCGGCCATGACCAGCGCGACCAGGGCGCCGCTGAGGTACCACCCGGGCCCGACGACCGCTGATTCCCGGGCCGCCTGCCGTGGCCAGCACGGCCAGCCCCGCCGCGGCCGCACCGAACAGGCTCACCGCGATCGTCGGGACGAAGCCGTCCGGCAGCACGTGCCGGGACCGGCCGCGGGGGCGATGTAGTAGCAGAGCAGCAGGATCAGGCCCAGGACGCCGACGGCGAGCCGGAGCGAGACCGCGTCGATGCTGTTCTCCAGCACCGCGGCCTGGGCGCAGGTGTGCACGCCCAGGTTGTCAGCCAGCCACCCGCGGCAACTGGCCGCCGGGTAGGTGATCCCGCGGCCGGTGCCGCCCACGAACCCCGGGCCGAACAGCATGTTCATGGCCGCGGCGACCACGCCGCTGGCCCCGACGGCCAGGGCGCCGATCCCGCCGAGCTTGAGCCCGGCCAGGCTCAGGTCGACCAGCACGGCCCGGCCCGGGAAGCGCCAGGCCCCGCCGTCGTGCGCGCGGACCACGGCCCGCACCGAGCCGAAGCTGGACACGGCCTGCTGCTCGGCTTCGGCCTGCGTCAGCCCGGCGGCCAGCCCGTCCGTGACTGCCTCGCGGAGGTGGTCCTCGGCCTCGGCGAGGATCCGGCGGGCGTCCCGCGGGGCGCAGCGGAGCCGCGCGTAGAGCTCGTCCAGGTACTGCTCGACCGGGCCGCCGCCGGGGACGCTCATGCGGACCACCCCAGCACCGCCTGGATGCCCCGGGTGAAGTGCCGGTACTCGGTCTGCTCCGCGGCCAGCGCGGCCGCACCAGGGGCGGTCAGCGCGTAGACCCGGCGCCGCCGGCCGTCGGCCATGGCCCAGGAGCTGCTCAGCAGCCCGGCGTCCTCGAGCCGGTGCAGCGCCGGGTAGACGGTGCCTTCTGGCAGGTCGAACGTGCCCTCACTGCGCCGGCGCAGCTCCGAGATGACGGCGTAGCCGTGCGCCGGCCCGGCGGTGAGCACGGACAGCAGGAGCAGGTCCAGGTGTCCCTTGAGGCGTTCCCTGTTCATGCCTCGGAACTCTATGCCTAGTGCTGCTAGGCGTCAAACGATCCGGCCCGCGCCCGTGGCGGCTAGCCCCGGTAGGTGCGGGCGAGCTCGCGGAGGCGGGCGTGCGCCCCCCGCATGGGATCGGCCGCGGGCAGGTACTGCTTGGGCATCTTGACCAGGCTGGTGTAGTTGGGGTCGCAGACGTTGGCCAGCGGCGCCTCGATGGCCTGGGTGGCCAGCTGGTAGGCATCCAGCGGGTCCAGCCCGTAGTCGGCGGCCAGCCACTGCACCAGGTCCAGCGCGGCGATGCGGAACGCGTCCTCCAGCGGCCGCGCCGACCCCGCCGACATGAGGTGCGTGTCCGACTCCAGCCGCGGCCAGGCGCACGGGCGCCCCTTGATCAGGTCCACCGCCAGCACCGTGTTCATCGCGCACTCCACCGCGACCCCGCAGGTCTCGCCCTCGCCCTGGCGGGCGTGCCCGTCGCCCAGCGAGAACAGCGCCCCCTCGACGTTCACCCCGAGGTAGCAGGTGACCCCGGCGCGCATCTCCGGGGTGTCCATGTTGCCGCCGAACGCGTCCGGCACCAGGGCGCTGCGGACCTCCAGGTTGGCCGGGGCGACCCCGACGGTGCCGTGCATGGGCTCGATCGGCAGGTCCGCGGTGAAGTCGCCGCGCCGGGCGGTGAACCGGCACAGGCCCTTCGCCGGTGTCGAACTGCCACAGCCAGACCAGCTCGGGCAGCGGGTCGTGCAGCAGCGCGGTGGCGTGGGTGGCGCTCAGCGCGCCGAACAGCGGCACGGTGGTGGACGCGCCCCAGTCCCGGGCCGGCTCGATCGAGATGAAGTGCACGGCCAGGGTGTCGCCCGGCTCGGCGCCCTCGATGTAGAACGGGCCGGTCTGCGGGTTGAGGTACGGGAACTCGCAGACCTGCGAGACCAGGTCGGTCTCGCTGCGCACCCGGCCGGCGAAGCAGTCCTCGGTGAAGACCTCCAGCACGGCGGGCGGGCGGACCCGGGCCACCGGCGCGGCGCCGCCGAACGTCCACGCGTACTGGTCCGCGGACGGCCGGAAGCTGATCACCTGCGGATCGCTCATGTGTCGTACTCCTCCTGCGGGTCCAGGTGAACCAGCCCGACCTCGACCACCCGGCGCGGGCCACGCCGGAGGCCCGGCGCCGTGGTGACAGATTCCCGGACGGTCATGGCCACCTCCGCGGATCCTGGTGCCGATGCCGCGATGGTCTCATGGGGCGCCGCCGCCTCCTAGGCCCAAACGAGGCCCGGGCCAGGCTGGGGTATCAGGCCGGGTCGCGGTGGCCGTTGCGGCTGAAGGTGCCCGGGATGCCCTGCGGGGGCAGCGAGACCTCGGCGGTCACGTCGGCGCCCAGCCGGACGCTGTCCCCGTCGACCAGCCGGACCTCGGTACCGGGAAGCACCCGGTCCCCGTTGACGAAGGTCCCGTTGGTGGAGTGCTCGTCCCGGATGGTGGCCTGGCCGGTGTCGCTGACCGTCACCGTGGCGTGCCGCCGCGAGACGTTGTCGTAGCTGGCGAAGGCCGCGGCGACCAGCGACTCCTCCGGGTCACGGCCGAGCACCAGCGAGGTGCCCGCGGGCACTTCCACGTTGCCGGCGGGGAACACGAGGCGCAGCACCACGGGCGAGATGATGCCCGCCCGCGGCGGCAGCGGCTCGCGGCACACCTCGCAGAACACGGCGGCGGGCTCCCGGATGGCCGCGCCGCAGTGCGGGCAGGCGCGATCCCGCGGCCGGGCGCGGCCGCACCCTCCCGTTTCAGGTACTCCTGCATGACGGTCGGCGAGGTGGCGGGCTCGTCCGCGGTCTTGCTCCTGGGCAGGTTGGCGCCGCAGGTGAAGCAGATGAGGTCGTCCTGCTGGACCTCGGCGGCGCAGGCAGGACAGGTCAGGGTCGCCATGTCGTCCTCCGGGGCGGCGGCAGGGACGTGTTCACGAGAGCCTAACGTTCGCGGAACGGGCCCGAGTGCCCAGCCACGGAGCCGCCGCCCAGTAGCATCACGGTCATGCGGCGTCACCGGCCGGTGAGGGGCACCCATGATCAGCTTATGCGCTGAGCGATGAGCACGAGGCGCTGCGGCAGACTGTCGCCGATTTCGCCCGCGACGTGGTGCGGCCGGTGATCGGCGGCTACTACGAGCGCGCCGAGTTTCCCTACGACCTGGTCGCCCGGATGGCCAAGCTCGGCCTGTTCGGGCTGCCGTTCCCGGAGGAGTTCGGCGGCATGGGCGGCGACCTGTTCGCGCTCGGCCTGGCCCTGGAGGAACTGGCCCGGGTGGACTCCTCGGTCGCCATCACCCTCGAGGCCGCGGTGGCCCTCGGGCGCCATGCCTATCTACCGGTTCGGCACCGAGGCGCAGCGCCGCCGCTGGCTGCCCGACCTGTGCTCCGGGGAGCGGCTGGCCGCGTTCGGCCTGACCGAGGCGGGCGGGGGCTCCGATATCCCCGGTGGGATGCGGACCACCGCCCGGCTGGAGAAGGGGGACGGAGCGGCGGGGAGTGGGTCATCGACGGGTCGCAAGTCGTTCATCACCAACTCCGGCACCTCGATCACCTCCCTGGTCACCGTGCTGGCCATCACCGGGGGTGATCCGGGCGGGCCACGGGAGATCTCGGCCATCGTGGTGCCGTCCGGCACCCCCGGGCTTCACCGTCGGCCCGGAGTACTCGAAGGTCGGCTGGTGCGCCTCGGACACCAGGGAACTGGCGTTCACGTCGTGCCGGGTGCCGGCGGACAACCTGCTCGGCGAGCGCGGCCGCGGCTACGCCCAGTTCCTGCAGATCCTGGACGAGGGCCGGATCGCCATCGCCGCGCTGGCCGCCGGGCTGGCCCAGGGCTGCGTGGACGAATGCCTGCGTTACGCCGGCGAGCGGGCGGCGTTCGGCCACCGGCTCGGCCAGTTACCAGGCCATCCAGTTCAAGCTCGCCGACATGGAGGCCCGGACGCACGCGGCCCGGCTGGCCTGGTACGACGCGGCGGCCCGGCTGGTCGCCGGGCAGCCGGTCAAGCAGCAGGCGGCCATCGCCAAGCTCGTCGCGTCCAACGCGGCGATGGACAACGCGCGGGACGCCACCCAGATCTTCGGCGGCTACGGGTTCATGAACGAGTTCCCGGTCGGGCGGTTCTACCGGGACGCCAAGGTGCTGGAGATCGGCGAGGGCACCTCCGAGGTGCAGCGGATGATCATCGCCCGGGAACTCGGTCCCGGACTAGAGGGAACTCGGGGTCCCGGACTAGGGAACTCGGGTCCCGGACCGGGAACTGGGGTCCCGGACTGGACCGGGACGGGGCAGTTATGGCCGAATGAGCCGGGTCCCGGAATAACGCCTCCCGGCGGCGGGACGCGGCAGCCGCGGCATCAATCAGGTATCCCGGCCGCGCCATCCCTGTTTCCGCCCGGGAAATGGCCTGGCTTGGTGGGCGTCGAGGGCTTTGCGCCGGGTGCCAGGCCGGGCCTGGGCGTGACAGGCCCGGGACGCGCGCCGCTGGCCGCGCGCCGGCCATGAGCCGGAGGCGATGTGAGGCGGCTGGCGGTGACCCGCCGGGGCGGGCCCTGGCCGGGCCCGTGGCTCCAGGCGCGGCCGGGGCCGGCCGGGGCCGCTGGCCAGGGCTCCGGTGGACTGCGAGGCTCCGGGAGGCTGAGGGAAAGCCGCGGGACGGCTCCGGGAGAGGCTCCGGGAGTCCGGGAAGGGGCGGGAGGCTCGGTGAGGCCCCTGGGAGCTTCACGGCGCCAGAGGCTTCCGCCCCCGGGAAGCGGCAACCACCGCGAAGATGCCGCCCGGGGATCAATCCGTACCCCCTGTACCTGGGTACTCTTAAGGCTCTTCGTACATACCGGGCTGAGTTAGTACAGAACGAGCCACGGCCGAAGCGCCGGAGAGTACCCTACTCACGTCAAGCTATGCGGCAAACATCACGCTAGAGCAGCGCTTTCCTGGCATAAGGTATCGATCACTGCCGATAGTGAGACGTTAGGGTTGGCCCTTGGCCGCGCCCGCGCGTGGGGCTCGCAGAATCGTCACCCGGGAAGGGGTGCGTCATGTCAGTTCCGCCGCAAGTACCGCGGGCCTGCTGGCTCGCCACACAAGCCAGGTGAGAGGTGCAGAGGCTGTGCGGTCCCGCAGCAAGATGACCGGTAACGGGCTGGCTGGCGATTCTGGGTCAGTTGAGCCGTCTACCGATGCTGGCCCGGCGTCCCGCGCCCCCGCGGACCTCGACGGCCGGGAAGACAGCGGCCGAGGCTGGGTCCCCCGGCCAGGCCAGCCGGCCGCGCGCCAGCTCGCGCCGCGCGCTGAAGAACTGGCGGGTGCGTTCCCGCCTCGTGCTGCTGATCGCCATCCCCACGCTGACCGCTGTGGTGCTGGGCGGCACCGGGATCCTGTCCTACGCGCGCAGCGCCACCGCCGACGGGCGGGTCCAGCAGCTCGCCGCGCTCAGCGCCAACATCACGGTCCTCGCCCAGCGTCTCGAGGACGAACGGGACCAGACGTCCGGTACATCGGGCTCGGGGACTCGAACCAGGGCGGCCGGGGCAGCCCGGAGGCGCTGGCGCCTCCGAGCTGGCCGTCGGTGACGCAGCAGGCACGCCCTGACCAATCAGACCTCAGCCGTCGTGCGGCACGAGCTGAGCCAGATCAACGGCTCGTTCGCGGCGCAGACCCAGCAAGAGGCGGCCACGGCCCTTACCGCGCTGGAGAACCTGAACAGCTCCGCGTCGCGGCGACCACCACCAGCTGCCGGCCCTGGTCGTCGTGCAGAAATACACCACGATCATCCAGGAGCTGATCGCGCTCATCGACGTGACCGGCCAGGGCGCCAGTGACGCGACGCTCGGCCAGTCCATCCGGGTGCTCGGCCTGGTGTCCAGGATGAAGGAAGAGGCATCCGAGCAGCGTGCGATCCTCACCTACGGCCTGCTGGTCGGCCAGCTCAGCCCGAACGAGCTGACCGCGCTCAACTCGGCCCTGTCCGAGCAGCAGAGCAACCTGGCCGTCGTTCGACACCACAGCCAGCACCGCGCAGCGCAACCTGTGGAACAACAGCGTGTCCACCTCCTTTGTCTTCCAGGCCAACGCCCAGGAAACCCAGGCCATCACCACCGAGCAGCAGACCCGACTCGCTGAAGTCCGATACCACCGGGGTGGACACGTGGTACGGCTCCATGTCAAACGAGATCGACTCGCAGATGGGCTCGGTCGAGCAAGCCCTGTCCGCGCAGATCAGCTCCCGGGCGGCCGCACTGCACAAGTCGGCCCTGACCACGGCCATCGCGGTCGGCGTGGCGGTCCTGCTCGTGCTCGCGCTCTCGCCTGTTCCTGACCGTGATCATCGGCCGCTCGATGGTCCGGCCGCTGCGGCGGCTGCGCGCGGGTGCGCTGGAAGTGGCGGGCGTCCGGCTGCCGGAGATGGTCCGGCGGATGAGCGAGGCCGACGGCGGCGGCTCCTTCGACGTCGCGCCCATCGATGTGGACTCCTCCGACGAGATCGGTGAAGTCGCGCGGGCGTTCGACCAGGTCCACCGGGAAGCGCTCCGGCTGGCCGCGAACGAGGCCGCGCTGCGCGGGAACGTCAACGCGATGTTCGTGAACCTGTCCCGGCGCAGCCAGTCCCTGGTTGAACGCCAGATCCGGCTGATTGACGACCTTGAGCAGGGCGAGCAGGACCCCGAACGTCTGTCCAACCTGTTCCAGATGGACCACCTGGCCACCCGCATGCGCCGCAACTCCGAGAACCTGCTCGTGCTCGCGGGTCATGAGGTATCCCGGCGCTGGAACCAGCCGGTTGCCCTGGTGGACGTGCTCCGTGCGGCCGTCTCCGAGATCGAGCAGTACGAGCGGGTCTCGATGAACGTGCAGCCCGGCATCTCGGTCCGCGGCCAGGCCGTTAACGACGTGGTCCACCTGGTCGCCGAGCTGGTGGAGAACGCCACCTCGTTCTCGTCCGCGGAGACGCCGGTGACCGTGTCCGGGCACCTGCTGAACAGCGGGGGAGTCCTGCTCGACATCAGCGACCAGGGCGTCGGCATGGGAGCCGAGGAAATGGCCCACGCCAACTGGCGGCTGGACAACCCGCCCGTGGTGGACGTGGCCGTGTCCCGCCGCATGGGCCTGTTCGTGGTGGCCCGGCTGGCCGCGAGGCATGGCATCCGGGTGCGGCTGCGCCCGGCGACGACCGGCGGCCTGACCGCCCTGGTCTGGCTGCCCGATGAGACGGTGACCCACGACGGCAACGGGTCCCCGGCCGGGCTGCGCCGCTTCGAGCGCAACGGCTCCGGCAGCGCCGGCGCCGACCCAATCGAGGCTCTCTCCGACAACGGCGGGGGCGGGGAGTGGGGCCCGCGCCTGCGGCCGCAGTGCCGCCGAGGAGGCAGTGAACGCGGCCCGCGCGCCGCGCTTCGCCCCGCTGCATGCCGAGAACGGTGATTCGGCGGTCACGGCCGGCTTCCCGACCCTCAGCCCGTCCTGGGATGACCCGGGCTCTTCGTCACCCGGGCCATCGTCACCCGGGCCGTCGTCGCCCGGCCCCGCATGGGACGACGCGCCATCCCAGCCCGACACGCCCTCCTGGGTAAACTCGCCGGACCAGCCGTCGGTCCCGTCCTGGGACGACCCGCCGCTGAGCACCCCGGCCACGCCCGCGCCGCCACCTGCGGCGAGCACCGGCCCGCTGCCGTCGGTGCCCAGCAACGGGACGTCGCCGGGGTTCGGCACGTCGCTGAGCGGCGACGGCGCCAGCCAGCCGCCCCGGCTGCCGACCCGGCCGGTCCGGAGCCTCGGTAGCAGCGATCCCGGCGGAGCCCGGCGGGAAGTCGTGGTGCCTCCGGCCGGGCCGGCTGGGCAGGGTAATAGGCTGCCGATCTTTGAATCGGTGGAGTCGGACTGGTTCCGCCGTGGCCGGCACAGCGCTGACCGGCCGAACTCTGGTGCTGCCGCACCGGAAAGCAACAACACGGGCGGCTGGGTCGCCTCCGCCGCGGACGAGGGCTGGCGGGCCGCCGAGGCGGTCAGCAAGCCGGCGTCGGGCGGGGTGACCCTGTCTGGCCTCCCCAAGCGCGTTCCCAAGGCCAACCTGGTGCCCGGGACCGTGGGTGCCAACGCCGAGGCGACGCCTTCTCCGGTTCGCTCGCCCGCGGTGACCAGAGACCGCTTCGCAAGCTTCCAGCGAGGCGTTCGCGAAGCGCGTGCCGCCGTTAACAGTGATGATGATGCTGACGGTGAGGGAGACGATGTGACATGAGGAGTCGAGCGGGATTGCCGCACGTGCTGGTGCTTATGGTGGGGTCGCCGAGAGAGGAGGGTTCGTGAGTCCGCTAACCCGTCCGGTCCAGGACCTGAACTGGCTGATCACGAACTTCGTGGAGAGGGTCCCGTCCGTCGCGCACGCCATCGTGGTGTCGTCTGACGGGCTGCCGCTGGCCTACTCGAACGGCTTCCCGCCGGACCGGGTGGACCAGCTGGCGGCGGTGACCTCCGGGCTGACCAGCTTGACGCAGGGGGCTTCCCGGGTCTTCGAAGGCGGCCCGGTGACTCAGACGGTCGTGGAAATGCAGCGCGGTCTGCTGTTGGTGATGGCGATCAGCGATGGATCGAGCCTGGCCGTGCTCGCGTCCGCTGATTGTGACATGGGCCTGGTGGCCTACGAGATGGCGCTCCTTGTTGAGCGGGTGGGACGGGCCCTCACGCCGGATATGCGCGGGGCTCTGCGGTCGGAGGATGGCAGATAGTGACAGGAGAGACCGTTGTCCGGCCCAGGCCTGGATGACTGGCCGCCGACAGGTGGCCAACATGGCACCGGGTCCGGCGGCAGGAAAGCGTTCACGTGGGGCCGAACCCGCTGGGAGCGGGCTGGTCCGGCCATATGCGGTAACCGGGGGCAGGACTAAGCCCCGGTACCAGCTCCAGATCGAGGCGATGGTAGCTGCGTCTCACTATGAGGCGCGCGATCTTTCGAGCCTCAGCCCGGAATGCCAGGCCATTCTCGGGTTCTGCCGCGATTGGCGTTCAGTGGCGGAGATATCCGCCGTGCTCAGGATGCCCCTGGGCGTGGCCCGTGTCCTCGTCGCTGATATGGCGGTGGAAGGGCTGGTCAGGGTTCACCAGCTGGACCATGCACATGGCCGCCCAGATCTCAACCTGCTCGAAAGGGTGCTCAGTGGACTTCGCAAGCTCTAGTCCCGTGCGGGGCACGGCTGGGGATACCGCCGCGATGACGTCGGTCAAGATCGTCGTGGCGGGCGGTTTCGGCGTCGGCAAGACCACCTTCGTCGGATCGGTCTCGGAGATCACCCCGCTGACCACCGAGGCGGTCATGACCTCGGCCAGCGCCGGCGTTGACGACCTCTCGGCGGTCCCGGACAAGACCACCACCACCGTGGCCATGGACTTCGGCCGGGTCACGCTGGATGCCGGGCTGATCCTGTACCTGTTCGGCACGCCGGGCCAGCACCGGTTCTGGTTCATGTGGGACGACCTGATCCAGGGTGCGATCGGTGCGGTGGTGCTGGTGGACACCCGCCGGCTGGCTGACTCCTTTCCCGGCGGTCGACTACTTCGAGACGGCAGGCCTGCCGTTCATCGTGGCCATCAACGGCTTCCACGGCGAGTTCCCGCACGGTGTGCAGGACGTCGCGGAGGCCCTGTCGGTCAGTCCCAACGTCCCGGTCGTGCAGTGTGACGCCCGGGGCCGGAAGTCCACCAAGGCAGCGCTCATCGCGCTGGTCGAGCACGCCATGGCCATGCAGCTCAGCACCCGGTAAGGCGGTCCCGCACAGCGCGCGGCCGCCGGGTAAGGGACCGCGTGACCGCCGGCAGGCGCTGCCGTCCCCGGCGCCCGCGGCTGCGATAAGGTTCAGGCGGTGCCGGGGCGGTAGCTCAGCCGGTCAGAGCAGCGGACTCATAATCCGTCGGTCGTGGGTTCGAGCCCCACCCGCCCCACTCATCGAAGCCGCAGGTTAGTGCCTACGACCTACGGAAATGCGGGACTTTCTCGATCATGGATGCTGGGAGGCCGTACGGCCGTATGCGGGGCCGCGTTCGATCGCGCAGTCCATGGCATTGGCCAGGATGGTGCGATGCCCTGTCGGAAGGACGGACCTAACTGGACTCGTCCGCCCCCGCCACTGTCAACTCGCGCTTGACAGGGGGCCCACTACCAGTAGGAGGCTACTGGTAGTCTCGCTTGCTGCTGTCATATGTCTAGGTACGGTAGACACATGCCGCTCGATACCGATCTGCTGAATGAGGCCAGAACAGCCGAAGCCCGCGTCGTCGACGCCGAACAAGCCGCGGACGTTGCACGCGCCGAGTTCCACGGCGCAGTGCGTCGGCTCCAGCTCGCGGGCGCATCGCTCCGCGAGATCGCAGGAGCCCTTGGCCTGAGCCATCAGCGCGTGCATCAGATTGTGGAAGCGGCCGGGGGAAGCCGTCGCTGGCGGAGACACCGCGCCAGCGGGGAGAGCGCCCATCTTGCTCGTTCTGCGGGCAGGAGCAAAAGCAGGTTAAAGCCCTCATCGCCGGTCCGGGCGTATTCATCTGTGACCGGTGCATCGGCCGAACGCACAAGGCGCTGGCTGGAACCGGCCGGAGGATCAGCACGCCCATTGCGATCATCCAGCAGGTGAACGACGAGGACCGCACGGAACGGTGCAGCTTCTGCGGCAAGCGCCGCCACCAGGTCTCCGCCATGGCATCGGCTGGTAGCGCCCGAATCTGCGACGAGTGCTTGCGGCTGTGCTCGGAGATACGCCGCGAGCGGCTGAACTAGCGCGACCGAGGCCGCCCGGGCGGACCTCCTCAACACGGCCACGTCGATAGCTGAGATCGAGGACCAGTGCGAGGGCGGGCAAGCCTCCAGGTGAGTAACGATCACCCCCGCCAACGACAGACGCCAGACACTGGTGGACTGTGCTTCCCGGGTCAGACGTAGTGCAGGCCAGCTAGTCAGCATCGCCAGTTGGCTTCAGGAAGAAGAGGCCAGGTCAGTCCGGTCTATCGTTTCAGCAGGTGCAAGATGATACTGGCCGAGTCCCGCGAGCGGATGACGGCAAGCAGCCGATCGGAGCCCAACCATGACGGTCACCAGCGCTGATGTTGAGACGGTGCGGCGCTTCTACCAGGCGCTGGCCGCGCGGGATACCGCCACTATCGAGTCCTGCTTCGCCCCCGGTGCGGTGTGGCATCTGCCGGGCAAGAGCCCGATCGCTGGCGACCATCACGGCTGGCCCGCGATCAGTGACGACTTCCTGGCCAAACTCGGGCCACTGTCTGGGCATACCTTCCGGGCCGAGTTGCTTGACGTCGCGGTCGGGCAGGAGTTCATCGTGGCGGTGCACTGCGACGGCCTCGTACCAGGGGCGGCGGCTGGATATCACGGGCTGCCAGCTCATGCGGCTGGAGCACGGCCGCATCGCAGAAGTGCGCGGACACTACTCGACCAGGATGCGCTGGATGCCTTCTGGGTGACGGGATAGCTGGCTGGGCCGTTGCTGACGCTCCACTACAGTGATCGCGCCGCGATCAGCACGGGGACGTTCGGCGTGGCCCCGCAGGACGCGGGAGTGGCGTCCGCGACGGTAACCGTCGGCCAGATGCTCGGCGGCTCGGTCGGCACCTCGCTGCTGAACACCATCTGCGCGGTCACCGCTGGCGCCCTGCTCCGCCCCGGGCCACTGCGGCCGGCGAGCACGCCGCCCTCGGCCCGCGCCGAAGTGGCAACTGCACAAGCAAGGCAGGCCCCGCTCTTCCCGGGTAATGCCGCAGGCGCAGATTCTCGGTGTCCGCGAAGGAGCTGACCGTCCCACGGGTGGATCAGCTGTCAGTCCTCTCCATCAGGCGGCGGGCCGGCTATCAGGCGGCGGGCGGCCCGGACGCCGGGCCCGAGCCCGGTCAGGCGGGCGGCCAGGTCGTCGGCGGCGGCGTAGAGTGCCTGGTCGGTCACCGGGTCGAGCGCGTCGAGGATGAACAGCGCCGCGGTTGTGTCGTCGCGCAGCTGGGTGCGGCGGGCCTGGCGCCAGTTCCAGCGCCGGCAGGTCACCCCGGCCTCATCGCACCACACCACCTCACCGGGGTCGGGGTGCTCGGTCACCGCCAGACCGTCGGCGACGGTGCCGAAGGGCTCGTCGCCGGTGGCGCGGACCAGCCGCGGCGGGCCGGCGTAGCGGGTCAGGTCCTCCCCGCCGAGCGGGATCTGGTGCAGCACCGAGACCGCGTTGTAGTAGTCGGTGAGCCGGTTGACCCGGGGCAGCCCGGATTCCGCCCGGCGCAGCAGCGCCTCCAGGCTGTTGCGGGTGCGCTGCGGCTTGGCCCCGAACGCCCGGTAGGCCTCCCGCCACGCCGCCACATGCGGCAGTTCCTCCGCCGGCCCGCCGTGCAGCGCCTCGCGGGCTGCGGCCTGCGCCGCCTGCAGCAGCGCGTCGCTGGCCTGGTCGCCCGGGCCCGGGACGAGCCCGTCCACGGCCAGCAGCAGGGCCCGGTAGTCCGGCCGCAGCGCGAACACCGCGGCATCGACCCAGGCGCCAGCCAGGAACTCCTCGAGCATGCCCGCATCAGGCACCGCTAGCCTCCGATCGTGATCCGGGCCCCACACCCGGCTCGAACACCGTCAGGGCAAACCGCGCCATCTGCGCCGGGCTGGCGTTCACGTATCCGTGGGGCAGGTCACCGGCGAACGACGTCGAATCTCCGGTCGCGAGTACCTCGGCGTGCTGGCCCACCCTGAGTTCTACCTCGCCGTTAAGGACGAGGAGCAGCTCGCGGGTTCCCGCCGCGTGCGCCGGGCTGGAGTGGCTCTCGCCCGGCCCGAGCGTCCAGTCCCACAGCTCGGTGACATCCGGCGGGTCAGTGCCGGCCACGAGCACGGCCTGCCCGCCGCGCTCCCCCCGCCACAGCACCGGGGCGGCGCCGGCCCGGGTGACCCGCAGCCCGGGCGAGCGGCCCATATCGACGAGCGCGGGCAGCCCGATGCCCAGCGCGTCACTGATGAGAAGCAGCGTCGCGATGCTCGGGTTAGCCGAGCCCTGCTCGATGCCGACCAGCATCCTGCGGCTGACACCCGAACGCTCGGCCAGCTGGTCCAGGGTCCAGCCCCGGCCGGACCGTCCCTGCTTGACCCGGCCGCCGATCGCCCGGGCGACACTGTCCGCCCCGGCCCGGGCCTCCAATTCCGACTGCCTCATGAAAGGCATTATACTGCACTACCGAGAGACAGGAGAACCCCATGACACCGGACGGCCAGCCCGTAGCGCCCGCCCATCTGCGCCCGGAAACAGCGGTCATCTGCGCCGGCCGCCCCAGTCACGAGGCGGGCGGGCCGCTCAACGTTCCCGTGGTGCTGGCTTCGAACTTCCAGGCCAGCACCACGCCTGCGCCGGGCACCGGGAACGGCAGCCGCGCCTACTCACGCACCGACGCCACACCGACCTGGGAGGCACTGGAGATAGCCGTGGGCCAGGTGGAGGGCGGTCACGCCGTGGCGTTCTCCTCCGGCATGGCCGCCATCGCCGCCGTGCTCGACCTCGTGCCGGCCGGCGGCCGCATCGTCGCCCCGGAAGACTGCTATTTCGGGGTCGGCGAGCTGCTGGCCGACGCCCGGCAGCAAGGGCGCTGGGCCATCGACCGCGTGGACCTGACCGACACCGCAGCCGTCCAGGCCGCCGTCACCGGCGCGGACCTGCTCTGGCTGGAGACCCCCTCCAACCCGCTGCTCGAGGTGGCCGACCTGCCCGCCCTGTGCGCCGCCGGCCGCCGCGCCGGGGCCATCGTCGGCGTCGACAACACCTTCGCCACCCCGCTGCTGCAACAGCCCCTGGCCCTCGGCGCCGATGTGGTCGTGCACAGCGCCACCAAATTCATCGGCGGCCACTCCGACCTGCTGTCCGGCATCACCATCGCCCGCGAGCAGGCCCTCGCCGGCCGCCTGCGGCACCGCCGCGGCCTGACCGGCGCAACCCCTGGAGCCCTGGAAGCCTTCCTGGCGCTGCGCGGCCTGCGCACCCTGGCCCTGCGGCTCGACCGCGGCCAGCGCAACGCCGCCGAACTCGCCCGCCGGCTCGACGAGCACCCCGCCGTCAGCCGCGTGCGCTACCCCGGACTTCCCGGCGACCCCGGGCACCGCACCGCCGCCGCGCAGATGACCGGCTTCGGCGCCGTGCTGGCCTTCGAGGTCGCCGACGCCCCCACCGCCGACCGGCTCTGCGACGCCGTGCACATCATCGTCCACGCCACCAGCCTGGGCGGCGTCGAAAGCACCATCGAGAGGCGCAGCAAACTCCCCGGACAAGAACACGTACCCCCCGGACTCCTGCGCCTCAGCGTCGGCTGCGAACACATCGACGACCTCTGGAACGACCTCAACTCGGCGCTCCAGCAAGCATCACGAGCGGAAAACCCGGCATAGAAACACCGGCCGGGAACGGGCCCAGTGACGGGAACGGGCCCAGTGAAGAGATGATCCCGCGGCTTCAGAACCCGTCATCCTCACACACCGATTTCGCCCGCTTTCCCGGCCTGCGCTGGCGCCACCGGCTGGCCTGACCGCCGCACCTCAAGGGAGCGCCGCCCCGGGTGGCAGCCGGGGCGGCGTCCTGGCGGACAGCGGCTGCCGTCAGCCGGACTTCGTGCTCAGCACTGCTGGCGCGGTGACGGCGTTCGACGGATAGTAGTAGCCGGCGAACCAGACGTGCCCCGGGCGACACCACCGCATGCGTGGTGACCACGTTCACGCCGGACGGCACTGACGTGGTCGTCCAGCTGGTGCCGTTGTAGTGGGCAGGTCTGCCCACCTGGGCGACCCAGACATCGGTCGGCGACAGCGCGGCGATCCCGCGTGTTGGACAGCTCGAGCTGTGGTCGCCACCGTCCAGGCCGAGCCGTTCCAGTTCAGCACCGAGCCGTCGGCCGCGACGGCCCAGGCGTCGGTCGGCGAGACCGCGTCGACATCGAGCAGCCCGGCTCTGGTCCGGCGCGGTCACCTGCGTCCACGCCGAGCCGTTGTAATGCAGGATCACGGACGTCCTCTGCCCGCCTGTGTAACCGCGCGTCGCCGTCTCGCCGACGACCCAGATGTCGCTGGCCGAGTCGCCTGAGATCGCGTTGACGGTCAGGTTCACCGTGGTGGAGAACGGCGTGGCAACCTGGGTCCAGGTGCTGCCGTTCCAGTTCACCGCCGCGACCACCGACCCCGTGTCCGACGCGTTGGGAGCGGTCCCGACCGCCCACGCGTCGGTGGGCGAGAATGCCTGGATGTGCTCCATGGCGGTGCTGGGGATGCTGCTCGGCACGGTCAGCGCCTGCCAGGCCGAGCCGTTCCACCGGTACGCGAGCGTCTCGACCTCGCCAGCCTGCCGAGGTGGGAATGGTTCCGCTCCCGATGGCGATCACGTTGCTGGCGGAGTTACCGCTGACCCCGGTGAGGTTGCAGTCGGCCTCGAACACGCTGCACGGGCCGGACGGCAGCGTGCTCTGCGACCAGGAACTGCCGTTGTACTGATCGATGAGCGGGGTGCCGCTACTCTGGCCGACGGCCCAGACGTTGCTTGCCGAGACGGCCGAGATCGCGTTGAGCGGGGCGTAAGGAACGTTGTCCACCGCGGTGTACGGCGGATGCGCTGACGGTCCAGGTGGTCGAGGCGGCGTTCGCCGTGGCCGGGATGGACCAATAAGGCAAGACGCGGCAGCGGCGATGGCGGTGCGTCTGGCGGTGGCGATGGGACTCATGAGATCTCCTTTGCATGTTCCCGTTTGGCCTGGTCAGCGGGGCCTACGCCGGTGGCACGTACCGGGGCGCCGGACGGTTCAATCCGGCGCGGCACGCCAGGCCGGCCCGGTGGTCCCACCGGGCTGACCGGGGCCGCCCGGGGCCCACTTGCTAGTGATAGTTCAACGGTATATAACGCCAGTATGGATAGGCGGGCGAGGCGTGAAGCGAGCTTCGTGCTGCTGACCGTGCTGGCTGACGCCAGCCAGCATGGCCACGGGATCGCCCCTGAAGTCCGGGAGAACCCGGGCGGCCTGGCCAGGGCGTCCGACGCCGACCGCGAGCACGTGATCGGCATGCTCAAGGCCGCGTTCGTGCAGGGCCGGCTGACCAGGGACGAGCTTGATGTGCGGGTGGGCCAGGCGCTCGCCTCGCGGAGCTGTGCCGGGCTGGCCACGCTCACCGCCGACATTCCCGCCGCGCCGACCGCCGGCATCCTCGCCGGGCTGACCGGAGCCGGGCCGCTGCCATGGCCAGGCCTCCCCGGGGACGGCCGGTTTATAACCGCTAGTTCAACGGTATATATTGTCTGCATGAGCGCACGGGCGATGCAGGAAGCGACCTTCCTGATCCTGACCGCGCTGGCTGACGCCAGCCAGCACGGCTACGGGATCATCACCGAGGTCCGGGAGATCTCCGGCGGCCGGGTCCGGCTGCGCGCCGGAACCTTGTATACGGCCCTGGACCGGCTGCGCGCGGACGGGCTGATCGGGGTGGACCGGGAGGAGATCGTGGATAACCGGCTGCGCCGTTACTACCGGCTCACGCCTGCGGGCAGCAAACGGCTCGCCGCCGAGGCGGCCCGGCTGCACGCCAACGCCATTGCCGCGCTGTCGCGGCTGAATCTGGCCGGAGGGACCGCCCGGTACTACCGGCACGAACCCGCCCAGCAGTAGTCCGCCCAGCAGTAGTCCGCGACCGGGCAACCACGCCCGGCCGGTAGCGCCTGGTTCCTGGTCGGCGGCTTCCGGTTCCCCGCAAGCGGGCGTGCTGCCGGGCCCGTTCATGGCCGTGGTTCTTGTACGACGCCAGCCACGACCGTGACCACCATCGTGCGGACGGCCGCAGTCCCGGGCGGGGCGCCTGTCCGGTCGGCGAACGCCAGGTGCCCGCTCCCGAGCAACGCAGGCGCGAGGGTGTCGATGTCGGCGTCGGCCGCGATGCGGCCCAGGTCGCGCTCGGCGGCGAGGTAGGAGGCGATCATGGCGGCGGCTTCGGTCAGCAGCGGGACGCCGGCCGGCGTGGCCTGGCGCAGCCGGGCGCGCAGCTCGTCCCGGAAGGTGACGAGGCTGACCATCGCCACGGCGACCGGCCCGAACAGCTCCGTCAGCGCGCCGGTGAGGTTGTCGACGACCATGCCGGTCCCGGCGGACTGGGTCAGGGCGGTGGCCTGGGCTTCCATCCGGGTGATGCGGTCGCGCACGAGCCCGGCGAGGAAGGTGTCGAAGTCGTCGAAGTGCCGATGCAGGACGCCCTTGGCGCAGGCCGCCTCCGTGGTCACGGCCCGGCTCGTCAGCGCGCCTGGCCCGTCCCGGAGCAGGACACGCTCCGCGGAGTCGAACAGCTGCTGACGCGCATCACGGATGTGGACCCCGGTCGGCATACCGAGCATTCTCCTCACGCTTACCGCGAACCATTATCCGGGTGTCGTGTGAGCATGTGCGCACTAAGGTGGGCACGTGCCCACTCTACCGCCGGAGCAACCAGGCTTTTCCGGGCCGGGCCGGGGCCCGAACCCGAACCCGGGCCCGAACCCCACCAAGCCCGGCGGGTAGCGGAGTCGTTCGGTGCGGACGCCGAACGCTACGACCGGGCCCGGCCCCGCTATCCCGACGCGCTGGTGGAGCGGATCGTCGCCGCCAGTCCTGGGCCGGCCGTCCTCGACGTCGGCTGCGGCACCGGCATCGCCGCCCGGCAGTTCCAGGCGGCCGGCTGCACGGTGCTGGGCGTCGACCCCGACGCGCGGATGGCCGAATTCGCCCGGCGGACCGGGGTCGAGGCTGAGGTGGCGGCGTTCGAGGCCTGGGATCCCGCCGGCCGCTCGTTCGACGCGGTCGTCGCCGCGCAGGCCTGGCACTGGGTGGACCCGGTCGCCGGAGCGGCCAAGGCGGCGCAGGTGCTGCGGCCCGGCGGCCGGCTGGCCGTGTTCGGGCATGTGTACGAGAGCCCGCCCGCAGTGGCGGACGCTCTCGCCGCAGCCTTCCGGCGGGTGGCGCCCGACTCCCCGTTCAACGCCCCGCCGTCCGGCCGCCGCAGCCGGACCGCCCTGGACCTTTATCAGGTGATGTTCGCCAAGGCCTCAGACGGGATCAGGCAGGCGGGCGGGTTCGGCGAACCGGAGCAGTGGCGGTTCGACTGGGAACAGCCCTACACCCGGGACGAGTGGCTGGACCGGCTGCCCACCACCGGCCCCCTGACCCAGCTCCCGCCGGACAAGCTGGCCGAGGTGCTCGATGCCGTCGGGGCCACCGTCGACAAGATGGGAGGCAGCCTCACGATGCCGTACATCACCCTGGCGGCCACTGCGGTGCGAACCAGCGCCACCTGACCCCGGCCTGACGGGCTTTCCCGGCGGGCGAGGGCCTCGCTCAGGTGCCGACGTAGGCCGCGAGGTGCTCGCCGGTGAGGGTGGAGCGGGCGGCGACGAGGTCGGCGGGCGTGCCCTCGAAGACGATCCGGCCGCCGTCGTGGCCGGCGCCGGGGCCGAGGTCGATGATCCAGTCGGCGTGCGCCATGACCGCCTGGTGGTGCTCGATGACGATGACCGACTTGCCGGAGTCGACGAGCCGGTCGAGCAGGCCGAGCAGTTGCTCGACGTCGGCGAGGTGGAGGCCGGTGGTCGGCTCGTCGAGGACGTAGACGCCGCCCTTCTCGGCCATCTGGGTGGCCAGCTTGAGCCGCTGCCGCTCGCCGCCGGACAGCGTGGTGAGCGGCTGGCCGAGGCTGAGGTAGCCGAGCCCGACGTCGGCGAGCCGGCCGAGGATGGCGTGCGCGGCCGGCGTGCGCGCCTCGCCGGCGCCGAAGAACTCCTCGGCCTCGGTCACCGACATCGCGAGCACCTCGCTGATGTCGCGGCCGCCGAGGTGGTAGTCCAGCACCGACGCCTCGAACCGCTTCCCCTCGCACTCCTCGCAGGTGGTGGCGACGCCGGCCATCATCGCCAGGTCGGTGTAGATGACGCCGGCGCCGTTGCAGTTGGGGCAGGCGCCCTCGGAGTTGGCGCTGAACAGCGCCGGCTTCACGCCGTTGGCCTTCGCGAACGCCTTGCGGATCGGGTCGAGCAGCCCGGTGTACGTCGCCGGGTTGCTCCGCCGCGAGCCGCGGATCGGGGTCTGGTCGACCGAGACCACCCCGTCCCGCCCGGACACCGAGCCGTGGATCAGCGAGCTCTTGCCCGACCCGGCCACGCCGGTGACCACGACCAGCACGCCGAGCGGGATGTCGACGTCGACGTCCCGCAGGTTGTGGATGCTGGCGCCGCGCACGTCCAGCCTGCCCGACGGCGCCCGCACCGACGGCTTCAGGGAGGCCCGGTCGCCCAGGTGCCGCCCGGTCTTGCGTGTCGCTCGCCCGCAGCCCCTCGACGGTGCCCTCGAAGACCACCTCGCCACCGGCGGTACCCGCGCCCGGGCCGAGGTCGATGACGTGATCGGCGATCTCGATCGCCTCCGGCTTGTGCTCCACGACCAGCACGGTGTTGCCCTTGTCCCGCAGCCGCAGCAGCAGGTCGTTCATCCGCTGGATGTCGTGCGGGTGCAGCCCGACCGTCGGCTCGTCGAACACGTAGGTGACGTCGGTGAGCGAGGAGCCGAGGTGGCCGACCATCTTGACCCGCTGCGCCTCCCCGCCCGACAGCGTGCCCGACGGCCGGTCGAGGCTGAGGTAGCCGAGCCCGATCTCGACGAACGAGTCCAGGGTCTCCCCCAGCGCGGCCAGCAGCGGCGCCACCGACGGCTCGTCCAGCCCGCGCACCCACTCGGCCAGATCGCTGATCTGCATCGCGCACGCCTCGGCGATGCTGATTCCCTTGATCCGCGAGGAACGGGCCGCCTCACTGAGCCGGGTGCCGCCGCACTCGGGGCACGCGGTGAAGGTGACCGCGCGGTCCACGAACGCACGGATGTGCGGCTGCATCGCCTCCTTGTCCTTGGCCAGCATCGACCTCTGGACCCGCGGGATGAGCCCCTCATAGGTCATGTTGATGCCCGCGATCTTCATCCTGACTGGCTCGTGGTGGAGGAAGTCGTGCAGCTCCTTCTTGGTGTACTTGCGGATCGGCTTGTCCGGGTCGACGAAGCCCGACGCGCTGTAGAGCCGGGAGTTCCAGCCACCCCCGGTGTAGCCGGGGACGGTGATCGCGCCCTCGTTGAGCGACTTGCTGTCGTCGTACAGCTGAGTCAGGTCGATGTCGGTGACGGTGCCCCGGCCCTCGCAGCGCGGGCACATGCCGCCGGTGATGCTGAAGCTGCGCCGCTCCTTCACGGTCTTCCCGCCGCGCTCGAACGTCGACCGCCCCCGCCCCGCTGATTGAGGCGACGTTGAAGGAGAACGCCTGGGGCGAGCCGATGTGCGGTTGCCCGAGGCGGCTGAAGAGGATGCGCAGCATCGCGTTGGCGTCGGTGGCGGTGCCCACCGTGGAGCGGGCGTCGGCACCCATCCGCTGCTGGTCGACGATGATCGCGGTCGTCAGCCCTTCGAGTACGTCGACCTCGGGCCGCGCCAGCGTCGGCATGAAGCCCTGCACGAAGGCGCTGTACGTCTCGTTGATCATCCGCTGCGACTCTGCGGCGATCGTGCCGAACACCAGCGAGCTCTTGCCCGAGCCGGAGACGCCGGTGAACACCGTCAGCCGGCGCTTCGGGATCTCGACGCTGACGTCCTTGAGATTGTTCACGCGCGCGCCGTGCACGCGGATCAGATCGTGGCTGTCGGCAACGTGCAGCGCAGGCGAGTGCGTGCCCGTTCTCGTGGCCATGCTCATCGTGCCTCCATCTGTTAGGCGGGCCTCCCGGGGGTGTGTGCCTGCGTCGCGGGCTGTCTTGTGAGGGGGTGAGCCTCGGGGCCGGCCCCGGGGCCCGGGCCGGGAAGGGGAGCGAGCGGCGGCCGCCCCGCACTTAGTCGCGGGCGGGGAATTTTCCTCCGCCCCCTGGGGGGGGGGGGGGGGGTGGGGAACCAGCGGTACGGCGTGGCCAGCGCACGCGGGTCGAAGCCGGTGCGAAAGAAGGGGTCACCCCGCTCCCGGGGCAGGGCGTCCATCTCGAGGACCCCGACTTCGCCCTCGATCATAGACACGTCGCGGGTCTGGCCCAGCCCCAGCCGGACGGCCCGGGGGAGCCAGGTTCCTGCCGGTCGGGCTGTCCGCGGGCGTCGCGGGAGCGGGGGCCGGCGCTCATCGGTCCTGAAGCAGCCCGAGGACATTGCCATCGGGGTCGGTGACGGTGGCCACCAGGCGGCCGCCGCCGACGTCGCGCGGGGGATCCTTCACCGTGGCACCCGCGGCGGTCACCTCGGCCAGCTTCGCCTCGATGTCCGGCACATGCCAGTAGGCCACGGGTGAGGTCATGCCCTGTGATGCGCCGCCCGGCACCAGCCCGATGTGCTGGCCCGCGGCCTCGTAGCCGACGTAGTAGGACTCGTCGGCCTGCGGCGGGACGCCGAGCAGGGCGGTGTACACCGCCTTGGCCGCCGCCAGGTCGGACACGGGATGCAGCACGGTCTTGATTCCCTGGGTGGCAGAGCCAGTCATGGTCACTCCTGAAGTCAAGGGCCACAGCGGCCCGGTGGGTACGGTCGGGTTAACCCGGACGGCCAGGCGCGAAAACGTTGCGGACGTCGAGGCCGAGGGTGTCGCGAGAGAAGGCGCGGGATGCGTCCGGGTCGTCATGCGGGAGGAAGGTCCGGGTGATCGTGATGTCCACGATCGTCACTCTAGGTGAGCCCGGTGACCGGCGCTTCTTCAAAACTGACCACTTTCCGCCGGTCCTCCACGCCGCAGGGGCGGCCGAGCCAGGCCCTCGGGCTGGGGCTCGAACCGGTCGCGTGTCGTTCCGCATCAGGGCGGACCAGGCCGCGCTCGGCTGGACGTCGGGGGACGGGCAAGGTCCAGGGCTCAGGCGGGGGCGATGGTGGTGACCGTGCCCGCGCGGCCCTTGAACTTAAGCGCGCCGTCGGCCGAGTCCACGTACAGGACGCCTCCCTGGGCGGGTGTGGCCGGCTCGGGCTGGGGCGTCAGGGCCAGCAGCCCGTCCAGGTTCAGCTGGCCGTGGTTGTCCGGCGATGGGATCACGGTCTCCACGCCGGTCAGGCCGTTGTTCTCCAGGTCCAGGGTGGCCGCGCCATTCGCCTCTGGCGCGACCGAGATGATCGGGCGGCTGGTCCCGGTCGTGACCGCGAGCCCGGTGCGCTCGGTCCCGGTGGCGTCCAGGTAGTTCAGCTTGACAAAGGTGCCCGCGCCGCCCCGGGCGAGCAGCTCGAGGTTGCCGCTGGCCAGGGACGTGATGAAGGCCAGGTTAGCGATCGACTGGCCGTTGCCGGCCAGCTGGTTGACCAGGTATGCGTGGGAGACGCCGCCGTCCGCCTGGAAATGATTGGTCACCAGGCGCAGCCTAGCGGCCACGCAGTGGCGGCGTGGGTCACCTCACGGTGACGGGTGGTTCCAGAGGTCGCGCAGCAGCCAGGCGGCGGCCTTGGGCTGCCGGTCCCGGGTGAAGACGCCCTTGTGGTTGCCGCCCGGCCGGTGCACCGCCTGCGCGGTGGCGAAGTCGGCGAAGTTCCACACGTGCTCGCCGATGACCTCGGGGATCCGCCGGAACACCCGCGCCGACATCGCGATCAGCGCCGTCTGGTAGTCCTCGGACCACATGACCGGCGGCAGCGCGTGCAGCCCCGCGAGGGCGTCGGCCCCGAACTCGGTCACCACGATGGGCTTGCCGTGCCGGGCCCAGGCCCGGAGTTCGGCCTCCAGATCCTTCTCAGCCGACTCCAGGTCCCCGCTGTCGGCATACCAGCCGTAGTAACGGTTGACGCAGACCAGGTCGAACAGGTCGGTGACCACGTCGGCCTCGGGCGGCGCGGTCGCGACGTTGGCGAAGCAGACCGGGCGGCTTGCGTCCAGTTCCCGCGCGGCGGCGGCCAGCGGCGCGAAGTACCCGCGGGCGGCCGGCTCGGCGGTATCCGGCTCGTTGGCGATGGACCAGGCGATGACGCTGGGGTGGTTACGGTCCCGGGCGATGAGTTCCCGGATGGCGGCCAGGTGCGCGGCGGCGGCCTGCTCGCCGATGACGCCCGGGCCGAAGGTCCGTGCCCCGGGATCGCCCATGTTCCCCAGGCTGAGGTGCAGGCCGACCGCCGGGGTCTCGTCGATCACGAGCAGGCCCTGCCGGTCGGCGTAATCGAGGACCTCCTCGGCGTACGGGTAGTGCGAGGTGCGGAACGAGTTGGCGCCGATCCACCGCAGCAGCGCGAAGTCGCGCACCATCCGGGCGTCGTCATGGCCCTTGCCGTGCAAGGCGCTGTCCTCGTGCATGCCGAAGCCGCGAAGCCGGACCGGGTCCCCGTTCAGCAGCAGGCGGGCCCCGTCCACCTGCACGGTCCTGATGCCCACCGGCAGGCCGTACTCGTCGTCGCCGTGCCGCGCGTCCAGGCGGTAGAGATGCGGGTCGCCCGGGTCCCACGGCCTGGCCCGGGGCACGGCCAGGATGCCGTCCGGGCCGGCGCCCTCGGCCACCACGATCCCGGCCGCGTCCCGGAGCCGCACCGACGTGGGGCCGGCCCGGCGACGTCGAGGTGGTACGTCACCTGGCCGTCCGAGGTCCCCGGATCGTATGAGGTGGCGACGGCCAGGTCGGCGATGTAGCTGCGGGGCGTGGTGTAGAGCCATACCGAGCGGTGCAGCCCCGCGTAGTTGAAGAAGTCATGGAAGTACCGCAGTCTCCTGCGTCCCGCGGCACTGCTGGACGCCACGCCGGGCGGGATCGTGCCCATGCTGAGCTCGCTGCCGACCCGCACCGTCAGCCGCATCATCTCGCCGCAGGTGACCAGGCCGGTCAGCTCGGCCTCGAACGGCGTGTACCCGCCGGAGTGGTCAGCGACCTGCGTGTCCCCGGCCCACACCGTGCCGTGATGGGTGGCCGAGTCGCAGCGCAGCACGATCCGCCGGTCCTGCCACGTCGCGGGCACCCGGACCTCGCGCTGGTACCACACGTCGCCCACGTGCTCGCGCTCCGCCATCTCGGTCACCAGGTCGTTGTAGCTGGCCGGGACGGCCATCTCCCGCGCGCCCGCCAGAGGTCCCCGCCACCAGCGGCCGGCCGTGCCCTCGCCTCCCGGCGTCGAAGCGGAATCGCCAGAGCCCGTCGAGGCGGCGGCAGTCCCGGCTGCGGCTGTCCCGCGGTGCCAGCATCGCTAGCCCAACTCCTCCCGGTAGGCGGCGGCATAAAGGCTAGGGCCTGGCGCCTGCCGGGTCGCGGGGGGGATGGCTTTGCTCCAGTGCGAGGCCGGGAAGTTCCAGGCGCAGCGTGGCGAGCCCGCCGGACAGCGACCGGACGTCGTCCCGGCCGCGCTGCCGGAGTACCCGCAGCGCCAGGTAGGACCGGAAGCCCGAGGCGCAGTACAGCAGGACCGGCCGCCCGCGGGGTACCTCGCTGAGCCGGTCGCGCAACTGGGTATGCGGGATGTTCAGCGCACCGGGGACGTGCCCGGCGGCGTATTCGGCGGCCGACCGGACATCCACCACCATCCCGCCGGATTCCAGGCGGCCCAGGTCGTCGCCGCGCCACAGGGCGAGGTTCCCGGCGAGGAGGTTGCCCGGCCACGAAGCCAGCCAGGTTGACAGGGTCCTTGGCTGACCCGAACGGGGGAGAGTAGGCCAGCTCCAGGTCGGCCAGGTCGGCCACGGTCAGGCCGGCCCGGATAGCCGTGGCGAGGACATCGATCCGCTTGTCCACGCCCTCGGGACCGGTGGCCTGGGCGCCGAGCACCCGCCCATCGGGGGCAAAGACCAGCTTCAGGTGCAGCGGGCAGGCGCCGGGGTAGTACCCCGCGTGCTGAGCCGGGTGCAGGTGAACGGCGTGATGGGCGATCCCGGCCGCCCGCAGCACCTTTTCGCTGCGGCCCGTGCTGGCGGCCACCGTGCCGAAGACGCGCACGATCGCCGTGCCCAGCACTGGCGAGCGGGTTCCTCCGCCGCCGAACAGCTGGTCCGCGACCGCCCGGCCCTGCCTGCTGGCCGGGCCGGCCAGCGGAACCGACAGCGGCGTCCCGCAGACGGCGTCCACGACCTCGATCGCGTCGCCAACTCCGTAGATAGACGGATCCGAGGTACGCAGATGGTCATCCACCAGCAGGGCGCCCCGGGTGCTGAGGGCGAGGCCGGCCTCCGCCGCGAGCGAGGTCTCCGGGCGCACCCCGGTCGCGAGCAGGACCAGGTCAGCGGCGAGCGTGGACCCATCAGACAGCGCCACGGCGGTGCCGCCGGTGGTCTCGCGGAACCCCGCGACCGTACTGCTCAGCCGGACCTTCACCCCCGCGTGCCGCAGTTCCAGTTCAACGCTGCGCGCCATCTCCGGATCCATCGCGGGCAGGACCTGCCCGGCCAGCTCGATGACGGTGACGTCCAGGCCGCGGTGGCGCAGGGCCTCGGCCATCTCCAGGCCGATGAACCCGGCGCCGACCAGGACGGCCCGCCGCGCCCCGCCGTCCACCATGCGGCGCAGCCCGTCGGCGTCCGGCACGGTCCGCAGCACCCGGACCGAGGGCAGATCCGTACCGGGAACCGGCGGGATCATGGGCGCCGCACCGGTGGATAGCACCAGCGCGTCGTAGGTCTCGTCGTAGTCCTGCCCGGTCGCGTGGTCCCGGACCCGGACGCGGCGCTCAGCCGGGCCGACGGCGAGAACCTCATGGCCGGTGCGCACGTCCAGGGCCAGGCTCTGGGCCAGCGATTGCGGCGTGTGCAGCAGGAGAGCGTCCCGGTCGGCAATCTCGCCGCCCAGATAGTAGGGCAGCCCGCAGTTGGCGTAGGACACGTACGGATCGCGCTCCAGCACCACGATCTGGGCGTCCTCGGCCAGGCGCCGGGCCCGGGCCGCGAAACTCATCCCCCCGGCCACCCCGCCGACCACGACCGCCTTCATCGGCTGCAGGTGCAGCGCTGGCCGGGCGGGACACTGGCGAGCCCCTGGTTGGCGGGCCCGCCACGGCGAGTCCACGTGATCATCTTGCCTCGGTCGCACACCGCTGGACTGCACATGATCGCTCCTCGCCCCGGGTAGCTGACGTTCCCACTATACCCCCATGGGTATCAAGGCGAGGGCGGCGTCACGGCGGATGCGGGTGCGCGGGGAGGCGCCAATCCCGATCAGTGAGTCCAGGCCGAACCCGGCCAGGGCCGCCGACCGGGCCGCCAGCGCGGCGATTCCGCCCGGCCGGTATGGCCCCGGTCCCTCAGGCGAGGGTCAGGAACATCCTTTCCATCTGCTCTTCGGTCATCGGAGCGTCACCGTCTTCGGCGGCCAGGCACTGGCGCATGCCGCTGGCCACTATCTTGAAGCCAGCCGGTCCAGGGCCCGGGATACCGCCGCGAGCTGGGTGACCACTTCGGTGCAGTCCCGCCCGGACTCAATCATGGAAATGACCCCGGCCAGCTGGCCCTGGGCGCGGCGGAGCCGGTTGAGCACCTGGCCTACGGCCTCGTCGTCGATCTTCATTCAGCTGCCTCCCTGGCGGTTCACCCCAGGATACCCCAGAGGGTATATGGCGCGGCGGTACGGCATGATGGCTGCCATGCCGGGGGAGTACCGCCTCTACCAGGAGCTTGCGGACTGGTGGCCGCTGATCTCCCCGCCGGGGGAGTACGCGGCAGAGGCTGCCTACCTGGCGGAGCTGTTCACCTCGGCGGTCATCGATGTCCGCGACGTCCTGGATCTGGGCAGCGGCGGCGGGCACGTCGCGGTGCACCTGAAGGACCGGCTGGACCTGACGCTGGTCAACTTGTCGGCCGGGATGCTCGCCGTATCGCGGCGGCTCAACCCTGAGTGCGCGCACCGTCAGGGAGATATGCGCACGATCCGGCTGGGCCGGATGTTCGACGCTGTGCTGGTGCACGACGCGGTCGACTATGTGACCGACACCGCTGATCTGCGGCAGCTCGTCGCGACGGCCTTCGTGCACTGCAGGCCGGGCGGGATGGCCGTGTTCGTGCCCGATTACACCGCGGAGACGTTCGCGGCCGGGTCGGGCGGCGGCGGGAGCACCGGCCCGGACGGCCGCCAGGGCAGCTTCCGCGAATGGACCTGGGACCCCGATCCCGCCGACGGCTGGATCCGGGTGGAGTACGAGTTCATCCTGCGCGAGGCAGACGGCACGGTCCAGGTCGTCCGTGAGGCCCACCGGCTGGGCGCGTTCCGGCGTGATCAGTGGCTGCGCCTGCTGGCGGACGCCGGATTCGAGCCGGAGGCCCGGCTCGCGGCCGACATCCGGGACCGGCCGGGCTGAGATGAGAGGATGCCCGCGCACCTGTTCATCGGGCGGCGGCCGTCGTGAGGGTGCGTCGGCGGGCGCGGCGGGCCGCGGCCGTGATGAGAGTCCATCGGCGGGCGCCGCGGGCCGCGGCCGTGGTGAGGGCCCGTCGGCGGCAGGCCGTCCCGGCCGTCGCCTGCTTCCATCGGCGGCGCCGTCCCGGCCGGCGGCCTACGTCTTGGTGGCGACGCCCTCGTAGGTGTAGCCCACGGCCCGCGGGCGGTGAAAGTAGTAGTTCTCCAGCCGGGTCAGCCGGAACCCGGCGCCCCTCACCAGGTCCGCGATCGGGCGGTCCAGGTGACAGCCGCCGACGATCCGCCGGTGCAGCGGGGTGAGCCTGCGCTGCACGCGGGCCACCCGCGCCTCGGGGGACAGCCCGTGCTCCAGGAAGTGCAGCGCGCCGCCGGGCCGCAGCACCCGGTACGCCTCGGCGAGCGCCCGGGCCGGGTCCGCGATCGTGCACAGCGTCCAGGTGCTGAGCACGAAGTCGGCACTGGCCCCGGCCACCGGCAGCGCCTGGGCGTCGGTGCCGATGAACTCGACCGGCGCCGCATGGGCCGCGATCCGCGTGGCGGCGAGACGCCGGCCCACGGTGGCCGGGTCCACGGCCAGCACGCGGGTCACCGCGGCCGGGTAGAGCGGGACGTTCAGCCCGGACCCGAAGCCGATCTCGACCACCACGCCACTCATCCCGGCGGCGACCCGGGCACGCAACTGGCGGACGTCCGCGCCGCGCATCCAGAGATCGAGGGCACGGGGCAGCACCTGGTCCCCGTAGACACCCACACCGCGAGTCTGCCACGCGTGGGGTGGAGGGGTGCGCGGGTGAGGTGTTCGTTGCGGAAAAACAGGCGGACCGGATCGCCGCAGCCGCCGGGCCTGCCGCACGCGCGCTGGCCGGGGCGGGGATGATGAGAGGGTGACGAGTGCGTGGCTTTTCCAGGTAGATGCGTTCGCGCCCGGCCCGTTCGAGGGGAATTCCGCCGCGGTCCTGGTGCTGGAGTCCGAACCGGGGGAAGAGTTCGGCCCCCTGATCGGGGCCGAGCTCAACCAGCCCGCGACCGCCCTGGTCTGGCCGGAAGGCGAGCCCGGGCGATTCGGGCTGCGCTGGTTTACCGCCCACGGCGAGCTGGAACTATGCGGACACGGCACGCTGGCGGCGGCGCGGGTGATCCTCGACAACGGGCATCCGGTGGGCGATCGGATCCGGTTCGACACCCGGTACGGCCCGCTGGAGGCCCAGTCCGCCGGCGAACTGATCCAGCTGCGCTTCCCCAGCCTGGCCCCGGAACCGCTGGCCAGTGGCGGGCTGGCCGACGCGGTGCGCGCCGTGCTGCCGGTCCCGGTGACCGAGATACTCCGCAACGACCTGGACGTGATGGCGGTGCTGGACTCGCCGGCCGCCGTCCGCGACCTCGCGCCCGACCTGGCCGCGCTGCGGGAACTGCCGGTCCGCGGGCTGATCGCCACCGCCGTGCGCCGGGACTTCGCCGGGCACGCCGACATCGGCGCGGACGACACGGCCGACTTCGTGTCCCGTTTTTTCCACGTGGCGACCGGGATCGAGGATCAGGTGACCGGATCCGCGCACTGTGCGCTGGGACCGTACTGGATCGCGCGGCTGGGCCGCCAGCCGCTGACCGGCCGGCAGCTGTCCGCCCGCGGCGGGCTGGTCCGGGTGGCCCTCGACGGGGACGACGTGTTGCTGGGCGGGGAAGCGCTGGTCGTGGCCGAGGGTGTCTGGCGGCCGCCGGTGTCGAGCAAGGGCATCTGACAGGCGCCAGGGAAGCGGCACGGGCCTGGCCCGGGTACGGGCCGCATCGACCGCCAGCGCCGTGATTGGACCAGTGGTGCCGCCGGGAACGAGGGCCCGCGGATCCAGCCGTGACTCCAGCCGGTGACCCGCGCCATGCGAGCCCGCTTCGAGCTCCGCTGACCGCCTCATGAAAACGATCATGGACGCTTGAGGCCGCTGGGGCGGTCCTGTCACTTGTGCCCCCGAAAGGGCGCGGCGGTGAGTTCGTGATCTAACGATTGGTGCTGTCCCAGCGACACCAATCGTTAGATCACGTTCGGGGGAGTCCCGGCCTGGCGCCACACCCGTAATACCAGCCACGCAGGCCACAGAGAGACCCACGCCAGCTGGGTGACGGCCTGGCGTGGCGGGACGGCGGCCCAACGATGGGCACAAACCGCTCCGGGAACGGCCTTTCCGTCCACGATCGGCGTCGGTCCCGCCCACCTTGGCGCCGTCAGGGGGCGCCCGTCAGGGGGGTGGCCAGGAGGTCGGCGATGGCCTCGCGGAAGACGGCGGTATGGCGGTCGACGTCGGACTCCTGGGTGACCGGTGACATGAGCGCCATGTTGTGGAACGGGGTGATCAGCACACCCCGGTTCATCGCGTGCAGGTGGAAATAACGCTCCAGGCCGGAATCGGTGGCCTCGTGGGCCTCCGTCCCGTTGCGCGGGGAGTTCGCCTGGAAGCGGTACTCGGCCCGGCAGCCGAGCTGGGTCACATGCCAGCCCAGGCCGGACTCGAGCAGGGCATCCTCCACCCCCCGCCGGAACCTGGTCGCCAGCGGGATCATCCGGTCCCAGGCCCCGGGGGTGAGCACGGTGCTCGAGCGTGGCCCGCATGGCGGCGAGGGACAGCGCGTTGCCGGCCAGCGTGCCGCCGATGCCGCCGGTGTCCTCATAGTCCGCGTCGACCTGGGCCAGCATCTGGCCCACCGCCTCGCCGCTGATGCCCAGCGCCCCGGACGCTACCCCGCTGCCGATGGCTTTGCCCAGCGTCACCAGGTCCGGGTCGAGGCCCCACGCGGCGGTACAGCCCCCGGGGCCGGCCGACAGCGTGTGGGTCTCGTCGATGATCAGCATCGTGCCCGCCGCCCGGGTGAGCTCACGCAGCGCCTCGTGGTAGCCAGGGTCGGGAAGGATGATGCCCATGTTGGTCATCGCCGGCTCGGCGAGCACACAGGCCACCGTGCCGTCCGCCAGCGCTTTCGCCGCGGCATCCAGGTCGTTGAATTCCACCGCGATCGTGGTGGCCGCGGGATCGACCGGCGGTCCCACGTTGCCTTCCCGCGACACCGTCGCGCCGTCTGAGTCCCGCACGGCGAAGGTCTCGTCGACCGAGCCGTGGTAGCAGTAACTGAACACCAGGACCTTGGGGCGGCCGGTGATCTGCCGCGCGATGCGCAGCGCCGCGCGGTTCGCGTCGGTCGCGCTGAGCGTGAACAGCCACCGGGCCACGCCGAACCGCCGGCCCAGTTCCTCGGCCACCCAGAGCGAGTCCTCCGTCGGCAGCATCGTGGTGATGCCGCGCTGGCCCTGCTCGGCCAGGGCGGCCAGCACGGACGGCGGCCCGTGCCCGGTCATGGCGCCGGTGTCGCCCAGGCACAGGTCGGCGTACTCGTGCCCATCCACATCGGTGATGGTGGCCCCGGCCGCGCGCGCGGCGAACGGCGGAATCCCGCTGGCCCAGCGCATCATCCAGGGCATCGGCACCCCGCCGATGAGAGACTGCTGGCCCCGGGCAAACAGCTCCGCCGAGACCGGGTGCCCGTCAGCGAAGCGGCGCAGTTCACGGTCGGTCAGCTCGGCGAGCCTGCCTCGGTCGATCGGGGGAGGCTGGTGGGTCATCACAACTCTTTCCGTTGCCGACGAACAGCTAAGCAACTATTTCCGCGCGAACAGCAGCCTACGCGGCAGTTTTCCGCACATAAGGTCCGTGGTCAACGGGCTTCCCGCCGCCGCGGCTGACGCTACTGACCAGGACAGATGCTGACAACTAGGCGAGCCGTCAGCGCCACGCCGCGTGATGGTGTTCAATGGTCGGTGGTTGTAGCCGAAGTTCGTGAGCGTGTCGGCCCCGGTGAATTCGTTGACCGGAGTCGTGGATCACACAGTGCCCCGCGGTTGTAGGGCAGACTGTCGCAGCAACCCGGGAGATACATCCGTGGATCCCGATAATCGTTCCCGTAGGAGAAGAGCACGTGGCTCAGGGCACCGTGAAGTGGTTCAACGCTGACAAGGGCTATGGATTCATCGCCCCTGATGACGGCACTGCCGACGTCTTCGTACACCACACCGCAATCCAGACTGACGGTTTCCGCAGCCTGCAGGAGAACCAGCGCGTCGAGTTCACCGCAGGCCAGGGCCCGAAGGGTCCGCAGGCTGAGCAGGTCCGCCCGGTCTGACCGGACCCGGTTGCTCAGGCGGTCTTACCGCCTACGGCCGGCATTCTGCAGGTGCGCGGGCAGTCCCGGGAGGGGCCGCCCGCGCACCTTTGCCTTTCTTTGCCCTAACGGCCCCGTGGCTGGGCCCGTGCCTGGCCCTCGGCTGGGCCCGTGGCTGGCCTGCCTGGCCGGTGGCTGGCCCGGGCCAGGGCACTGTGGAAGCCCGTTAGGGACAGACCGGAACGCCACAAAAGTATCCGTGTGACGGCACCCCGTTCAACTTCCACCCCGAGTACAACACGGCCCGGCAGCAGAACCAGGTGCCGTGGGCGGCCCTCGAGGGCGGGGTGCTGATGGAGCAGGAGATGGGGCACTTCGAGACCTGCTCCTCGATCACCAACGCCTACCCCACCACGGCCAGCTACGCGGACGGCCAGACGTTCGATGACCCGGACACCGCACAGACGTGCGTCGGCGGCTCCGAAGGCCCCGGGAAGGTCGGCGAGGGTCCCTGCAATGCCACCACCGGAATCTGCCAGAACGCGACCACGCAGGGTGGCGGGGCCTGTCCGAGCGACAACTTCACCTCTGGCGACCTGTGCGAGTTCTCCGACGCGACCTGCGTGCCAGCCGGCCCGCGCCCGGTCATCGTCAATGGGGTCACGACGAAACTAAGCTGGCCGATAGCCGGCTGCGAGGATACGGTCTTCCAGAATGGCGACCTCGACTTCGACGGGAGTTCCTATATCCACGACTGGCCGGATGGCTCGCCAAACCATCCCACGTCGTTCGACTACATAGGGCCGTTCTCGCGCGGCCGAAGTTATCCGAAGATCCAATTCGAGACCGATATCGCGGGCTCCGAAGCGGACTGCAACGTGACGACCGGGGCCGGGTGCACGGCGCCCCCGATCGGCGCGAAGTTCTACGCCTTCTGGTCGCTCAGCCGGAGCCACCCGATGGGCTGCGTATGGAACTTCGGTGACGTCATCCCGGGCCGGACCATCAGTGATTTCGGTCAGGACGCGCAATACGGCACGCCCGACATCGCCCGGTACGGCGGGACTCTGACCAGTCCCGTCCTGGCCAACCCGCAGACCAGCCGCCGTTGCTGATCCAGCGGGCCTGCCGGGCCGAGCCCCGGCGGTAACCGCTGAGCCCCCCGGGCGCGTCCGGCGCCCGGGGGGCTCAGTACGTGAGGCGCCCGGCGCCGGCCGCCGGGATTAACCGGCGCTTGCGCGCGCGACTGGACTCGGTCAGGTGATCGGGCCGCAACCCGAAGAACAGGGCCAGCATGACCAGCAGGTCGAGGATGGCGATCAGGCCCCCGATGTAGGGTCCGGGACCGCCCAGCGAGGCCAGGTACCCGCAGAAGGCGAGCACCACGATCATGGCGCTCAGCGCCCGCGGCCGGCCGCTCTGGGCCAGCCGCTCGGGCACCTCGTAGGGCGCACGCTGGACATAGTTGCTGGTCGCCGCCTTCTCCTGGGCGATCTTGAGCCACAGATCGTACAGTTCGGGCGCCTTGTCGCGAAGCATGATCGCCTGCTCCGCCGGGGGGGTGTCCTGGGCCGTGTCCGGGCGGTGGTCCATCTTGTCACCGATCCGTTCGTACACCTGGCTGGCGATCTGGTCGATGTCCGCCGGGGGAGTGGTGCCGTCGGGTGGAGCGGTGCCGCCCGGGCCGGCCGCCGCGGCGGCCGGCGCCGGGGGAGCCGGCCGGGCCTGGGCGGGGGTGGTGGCCGGGCCGGGCGTGGCCGCCCGGGCTGGGCGGGGCGGGGCAGCGGCCGTGTCCGGAGGCAGGTCCGCGCCCGGGCCGTCCCCCCGGGCCGGGCCGGCGCTGCCGCCCGGGTCAGTGCCAGGGCCGGGGTTCGGCGCCGTGCCCGGGTGGGCCACCCCGAATCCGGGCAGCGGGACGCGCGGATGACCCGGGTCCCGCGGGCCGTGCGGGCCCTGCGGGTCCCGCGGGCCGTGCGGGTCCCGCGGGCCGTGCGGGTGACGCGGGTCCCGCGGGCCGCCCGGCGACGGCGGCTCGGGCGTGAGGCCCGGGCCTGGTCCCGGGATCGGGCGTGCTGCTCACGCCGGATGCCGGGTCGTGCGGGTGACCGGACTCGATGGTGCCATCATCGCCAGTCACGCGGAGACGTCCACGCCATTCGTCCGTGTGGCGCGCATAACCGCCTCTGAATGCGCGTCCTCGATTGTTTTCGTGGCGAGCTGGAACGGGCCTTCTGCTGGAGCTTCCCCAGGGTCCGGCATCTCGGCCCGGAGGGCCCGGTAGATGACAGCGCCTGTGATATCAAAAAGCGTAGCGGCGCCAAAGGCAAATGCGCGGATCCGGCCCGCTGACCTGTCCGTTGGCATACGCGGTACTTTCCCGCTTCGGCGCGGCACAAAACTGTTGCCCGGTTCGTGCCTGTTATCGGTATTACCCGCGCATAAGGGGGCTGATAGCCCTAAATGTGCCTCGCTCAGTCCGCGATGGCCGCCTGGGCCAGGACGCGGGCCGGGGTCACCCGGACGATCAGCTCGCCGGGAACAGCGTTGCGGGCCCCGTACTCCTCTGCGCGGCCGGCGCCCATGTACCGGGCGCCCAGCCTGGTCGTCACGTCCAGCAGTTCGGCCGGATCCTCACTGAGCCCGGCAGTGCCCTCGATGAGCACGAACGAGAACGGCGGGACCGGGTCGTCCACGTCCATCGTCACGCGACCGTCCCGGAGCAGGTTGCGGCCGGCCACCGTGTCCGCGCTCGTGGTCAGGAGCACCTGGAAGTCGCCGGGCGTGCCGGACAGCAGGAACCACACCGGCTTGACGTGCGGGCGCCCGTCGGCCCGCACCGTGGCCAGGTGCGCGGTCCGGGTCCCTTCCATCAGGAAGTCCCAGGTCCGCTCGGGTGTCATCGCGGTCATGGCCCTCCCTCAGCGGGCGCCGGGCCGAGGCGGCAGCGGACCCGGCGGCTGGGCCAGGTCCGGGCCGCAGGCGGGGCCGGTATTGGCCGGCCCGGGCTTGACCAGGCCTGCCCGGGCGTCGGCGGCGGCCGCGGGGCGCCTCCGTCGTGACCGCTCACGGTCACGGCGCAGCAGGTGCTCGGCGGGCCCGCGGTACTGGCGCAGGTTCGTCAGCAACGGCGACCGGGCCACCAGGATCACGCCGACGACCAGCGCGATCAGCCCCGCCACCTGGAGCGCGATGAGCCCAGGGCGAGGCGGGGACCTTCTCGCGGAAGGCCACCACGCCGAGGACCATCCCGGACACCGGCTCCGCGGCCGTGACCCCGGGCAGTGAAGCGTGCAGCGGGGCCGAGTTGAACGCGCTCTGCATCAGCCACAGGGCGATGATGCCGACGGCGACCAGGGAGTAGGCCGGCCAGCTGGTCAGCAGCCGGGCCGCATCGTGCAGGCTGCCCAGCGACCGCACGCTGATCCGGGTCAGCGCGTCCTGCGCACCCAGCACCAGCCCGGCCGACACTCCGGTCAGCAGGCCGCGCATCTCACCCCGGCGCCGCAGGCCGGCCAGGGCGAAGCAGGCCGCGGCGGCGGCGATGGCTGCCCCCACGTACGGCCAGTACGCGGGGGAACCCACCGAGTCCTGCACCGAGGTCACCGACCGGGCCACGGACAGGGCGCCCACTCCGCACAGCAGGATCACCGCCCCGATCAGCTCACGGGCGCGGGGCGGCTGGCCGGAGACCCGCCCCGCAATGATCAGCGCGAACAGCAGGTTGGTGGCCAGCAGCGGCTCGGAGAGGGCCAGCACCATGTGGCCGATGACCCAGGCGGACAGCAGCATTCCCGCGATCATGAAGCTCAGCCCGGCCAGCCAGCGCCGCTGCCGCAGCAGGTCGGCCACCAGGCGCGCACGCAGGAAGTCGGACTGCGGCACACGCTGCGCCGCGTCCTGCTGTAGCACGAAACCGGCGCCCAGCAAGACCGCTGCGATCACGCCGACGAAGTACTCCACGGGCGCCGCACTACCCCTGTCAGCTCAACATCACCCGAAGATACGGCCACGGTTTGGCCACATCGCAGGCCGACTGCCCGGGACCTGCCGCACAGACCGCTGCAGCGGGGCCCGTGCGGCGGGACCTGGTGCAGCGGCCTGAAGTGCAGGCTCCTGTGGGCCTAACGTGCGGGCTGGCCGCGCTGTTCCAGGCCCGGCTCAGATGCGCGACCAGGCCTCGGTCAGCACGCCGCGCAGAATCTGCTCCATCTCGGTGAAGTGCTCGGGACCGCAGGTCAGCGGCGGGGCCAGCTGGATCACGGGGTCGCCGCGGTCGTCCGCGCGGCAGACCAGGCCGGCGTCGAACAGGGCCTGGGACAGGAAGCCGCGGAGCAGCCCCTCCGACTCCTCGTCGCTGAACGTCTCCCGGGTCGCCTTGTCCTTCACCAGCTCGATGCCGTAGAAGTAGCCGTCGCCCCGCACGTCGCCGACGATCGGCAGGTCGGACAGCTTCTCCAGGGTGGCGCGGAACGCCGGCCTCGTTGGCCCGCACGTTGCCAGCAGGTTTTCCTTCTCGAAGACGTCGAGGTTGGCCAGGGCGACCGCGCAGGACACCGGGTGGCCCGCGAACGTCACCCCGTGCAGGAACGTGGCGGTGCCCTCGCTGAACGGCTCCATCAGCCGGTCGCTGACCAGCATGCCGCCGAGCGGCGCGTACCCGGAGGTCAGCCCCTTGGCGAAGGTGATGATGTCCGGCTGGTAGCCGTAGCGCTGCGAGCCGAAGTAGTAGCCCAGCCGCCCGAACGCGCAGATGACCTCGTCGGATACCAGCAGCACGCCGTACCGGTCGCAGATCTCCCGGACCCGGGCGAAGTAGCCGGGCGGCGGCGGGAAGCAGCCGCCCGAGTTCTGCACCGGCTCCAGGAAGACCGCGGCCACCGACTCCGGGCCCTCACGCAGGATGGCCCGCTCGATCTCGTCTGCGGCCCACAGGCCGAACGCGGCCAGGTCGTCGGCCACGAACCGCGGCGCGCGGTAGAAGTTGGTGTTCGGCACCCGCACCCCGCCGGGCGGCAGCGGCTCGAACGGCTCCTTGATCGACGGGCAGCCCGGTGATGGCCAGCGCGCCCATCGAGGTGCCGTGATAGGCGATCTCCCGGCTGAGCACCTTGTACCGGGCCGGCTCGCCGATCGTCTTGAAGTACTGCTTGGCCAGCTTCCAGGCGGACTCCACCGCCTCCGAGCCGCTGGTGGTGAAGAACACCCGGTTCAGGTCGCCGGGGGCCAGCCCGGCCAGCCGTTCGGCCAGCTCGACCGCGCGCGGGTGGGCGTAGGACCAGAGCGGGAAGTAGGCCAGCTCGCGTGGCCTGCCGGGCGCCGGCCTCGGCGACTTCCCTGCGGCCGTGCCCGATCTGGCTGACGAACAGGCCGGACAGGCCGTCCAGGTAGCGCTTGCCCTTCTGGTCGTACACGTACTGGCCCTCGCCGCGCACGATCACCGGCATGTCGCGCGTCGGCATAGGCCGACATCCGGGTGAAGTGCAGCCACAGGTGGCGCCGCGCAGTCTCCTGCAGGGCCAGGTCGGCCGTCCGCCGGAGCCGAGGGTGCCGTCCGTGACGGCGTCGGGCCCATCGGGTCCGGCCCCCCGCGCGGGGCGCCGGCCTGGCTGCGATACGGGTCGCTTGGCGTGGTCATCTGGTCCCCCAGCCGTAGGTCTGCTTGCGGAGCTTCAGGTACACGAACGTCTCGGTGCTGGTCACGCTGGGCACGCCGCGCACCCGGCTCAGGATCTCCAGCAGGTGGCTGTCGTCCTCGCAGACCACCTCGACCAGCAGGTCGAAGGATCCCGAGGTGATCACCACGTAGTCGATCTCATCCATGGCCGCCAGCTGGTCGGCGACCTGCTCGAGGTCCCCGCCGCACTTGATGCCGATCATGGTCTGCCGGCTGAAGCCGAGCATCAGCGGGTCGGTCACCGCGACGATCTGCATGATCCCGGCGTCCACCAGCCGCTGCACCCGCTGCCGGACCGCGGCCTCGGACAGCCCGACCGCCTTGCCGATGGCCGCGTAGGAGCGGCGGCCGTCCTCCTGGAGCTGCTCGATGATCTGCTTGGAGAGGTGGTCCAGGACGGTGCCCGGCGGAGCCGCGGGCGGCGGAGCGGCCGTTCCGGCTGGCCGGTGCTGGCTCCCCGCTCAGCCCGCCCGGGATCGCGGGCGTCGCCGGGGTGTGCGCCATGCGGTCCTCCTTCGCAAGCCATCGTGTCACGCGTCGCCCCGCTTGTCAACTGATTTCGTTGCTATGCATGGTATATGCAACGGATTCACTTGTTCATGAATCATTTTTCTGCGAGTGTCGGACCCATCGGCGGCTGCTGGAGAGCGTTGAGGCGCCGGCGCCGTGGCCAGGAACATCGCCCGAGGAGGCGGACCTTGACAGCGACCGTGCAGCCCAGCGCCAGCGTGGCAGACCTGAAGAACTTCGTGAACGGCGAGTTCGTGCCGGCCGCGGCGGGCCGCACCAGCGAGGTGGTCGACCCCAGCACCGGCGAGGCCTACGCGCTGGCGCCGGTGTCCGGGCCGGAGGACGTGGACGCGGCGCTGCGCAGCGCCGAGGCGGCCCGCGAGGCGCTGGCGCGACGCCACCCCGGCGCAGCGCAGCCTGGCCCTGCTCAAGATCGCCGACGCGGTCGAGGAGCGGGCCGCCGACCTGGTGGAGGCCGAGTGCCGGAACACCGGCAAGCCCGTCGCCCTGACCCTGGCCGAGGAGCTGCCGCCGTGCGTGGACGAGCTCCGGTTCTTCGCCGGCGCCGCACGCCTCCTGCAGGGGAGCGCGGCGGGCGAGTACATGGCCGGGCACACCTCGATGATCCGGCGCGAGCCGGTCGGCGTCTGCGCCCAGGTGACGCCCTGGAACTACCCGCTGATGATGGCGATCTGGAAGATCGCGCCCGGCGCTCGCCGCGGGCAACACCGTGGTGCTCAAGCCCTCGGACACCACCCCGGTGTCCACCCTGATGCTGGCCGAGATCGCCGCCGCCTTCCTGCCGCCCGGGGTGCTCAACGTGGTCTGCGGCGACGCGCGACACCGGCCGGGCCCTGGTCAGCCACGACATCCCGCAGATGGTGTCGATCACCGGATCGGTCCGGGCCGGCATCCAGGTGGCCCAGGCCGCGGCGGCCGGGCTCAAGCGGGTCCACCTCGAGCTGGGCGGGAAGGCGCCGGTGGTGGTCTTCGACGATGCGGACGTGGCGCGGGCCGCGGAGGGGATCGCCGGGGCCGGCTACTACAACGCGGGCCAGGACTGCACCGCGGCGACGCGGGTGCTGGCCGGCCCGCGGATCGCCGCCGACCTCACCGACGCCCTCGCCGAGCAGGCCCGCGGCACCAGAGGTCGGCGGGCTGGACGACGCCCGACGCCGACTTCGGCCCGCTGAACAACCCGGCGCAGCTGGCCCGGGTCGAGGGCTTCCTGAGCCGCGGCCCGGCCCACGCGGACGTGGTGACCGGCGGGCACCGGGTGGGGGAGCGGGGCTACTGCTTCGAGCCCACCGTGGTCAGCGGCCTGCACCAGGACGACGAGATGATCCAGGAAGAGATCTTCGGCCCGGTGATCACCGTGCAGCGGTTCGGCGACGAGGACGAGGCGGTCCGCTGGGCGAACGGGGTGAAGTACGGGCTGGCCGCGAGCGTGTGGACCCGGGACCACGGGCGGGCGATGCGGCTGGCCCGGCTGCTGGACTTCGGCGCGGTCTGGATCAACACGCACATCCCGTTCGCCTCCGAGATGCCGCACGGCGGGTTCAAGCACTCGGGGTACGGCAAGGATCTGTCGATGTACGGGTTCGAGGACTACACCCGGATCAAGCACGTGATGAGCTACCTGGGCGAATAGGCTTCCGTCCCGGGCTCGTCACGCGGATCCGTGGTGACCGCGGCCCGCGGCGGCCGGTGCCCCGCGCGCACCGGGGAGCGGCATGGCCCGCGCCTCCGGAGGTGAAGTTCGCTGAGCCAGTCTCCTGTGCGCCGGTTTCCCGTGCGCGCTAACCGGCATCGTGATAGCCAGAAGCCAGACCTGACCTGGTGGTGAGCGATGACCGAGGACGAGCGTCACGATGATCCCGTGACAGCGCGCGGGATGACTCAGCCTCGCCGGCGCGACGTGCTGGGCCTGGGCGCCCTGGCCGCGGCCGGGCTGGCTCTCGCCGGGTGCAGCGGCGGCGGGAGCCCGCCGCCGCAGGTGGTGCACGCCCAGAACACGGTGGCCAGGTTCTGGGCGGCCCAGAAGCGGCACGGGCACGTCAACTTCGCCAACTGGCCGCTGTACATCGACACCGGCCACAAGACGCTGCAGGAGTTCACCGCCACCACCGGGATCACGGTCAGCTACGCCGAGGTCATCCAGGAAGACGACTACTGGGTGAACAAGATCGCCCCCATCATCGCCGCGGGCGAGTCGATCGGCTATGACCTCATGGTCGTCACCAACGGGTTCTGGTTTTCCCAGCTGCTGACCATGGGCGGGCTCATCCCGCTGGACCAGAGCATGCTGCCGAACTTCCACAAGTACGCGTCGGCCAAATTCCAGCACCGCTCGTTCGACCCGGGCAACACCTACAGCATCCCGTGGGCCTCTGGCACCACGGGCATCGCGTGGAACCCGAAGTTCATCCCGACCCCGGTGTCCAGCCTCAGCGAGCTGTGGAACCCGGTCTACAAGGGCCGGGTCGGGATGATGGCCGACATCCAGGACACGGGCAACTTCGGGATGCTCAAGCTGGGCATTGACCCGGAGACGTCCACCCCGGCGGACTGGCAGGCGGCGGCCAGGACGCTGACCCAGCAACGGGACGCGGGCCTGGTCCGCGGCTACTACCAGCAGTCCTACATCGACGAGCTGACCAGCGGGAACACGTGGATCTCGATGGCCTGGTCCGGGGACATCTTCCAGCAGAACCTGAGCTCGGGGACGGACCTCAAGTTCGCCATCCCGGACGAGGGCGGCACGCTGTGGACCGACAACATGATGATCCCCAAGTACGCCCAGAACCCCGTGGACGCGATGGCGCTGATGGACTGGTACTACCGGCCGGAGATCGCCGCCCAGCTCACCGAGTCGATCAACTACATCAGCGCCGTCCCGGCCGCCCGGCCGATCATCGCCGGCGACGCGGCCAAGGCCGCCGGCAGCAGCCGGCAGCTGCTGCACGAGGTGGCCACCAGCGAGCTGGTCTGGCCGACCCCCGCCGAGTACAAGCGGCTGTACAACTACGCCGACGTGAGCGGCAAGCTGCAGGCGCAGTACGAGGCCGCGTTCACGCCGGTGATCCGCGGGTGACCGCTCCGCCTGGTGAGCCCGCCCTCCGGGACGCGCGGCCGGCCTGCTTCTGGCTGGACCGCCCGGACGCCCCCGAGCCCGCCGCGCCGCTGCGCGAGGCGACCACTGCCGATCTGGCCGTGGTCGGCGCCGGGTTCACCGGGCTGTGGACCGCGCTGCTGGCCAAGGAGCGGGACCCGTCCGCCGACGTGGTCCTGCTGGAGGGCCGGACGGCCGGCTGGGCCGCGTCCGGCCGCAACGGCGGGTTCTGCTCGGCCAGCCTCACCCACGGCCTGGCTAACGGGCTGGAGCGGTTCGGGCCGGAGATGCCGCTGCTGGACCGGCTCGGCCGGCAGAACCTGGACGAGATCGGGGCCACCGTGGCCCGGCACGGGATCGACTGCGACTTCGAGCGCACCGGCGAGCTGGCCGTCGCCACCCGGCCCTGGCACCTGCCTGGCCTGTGGGATCACGCCGCCGCCGCGCGCGGCCTCGCCGAGGCGTCGGGCACCCCCGCCGCGGAGCTGCTGGACGCGGAGGCGGTGCGGGCCGAGATCACCTCGCCGGCGTACTACGGCGGGCTGTGGGACCGCGACGGCTGCGCCATGGTGGACCCGGCCCGGCTGGCCTGGGGGCTGCGCCGGGCGTGCCTGGACGCGGGCGTCCGGATCTACGAGCAGACCCCGGTGGGCGCGATCCACGCGGAGGGCCCGGGCCTGCGGCTGTCCACCCCGCACGGGAGCGTGCGCGTGCCGCGGGCCGCCCTGGGCACCGGGGCCTACGCCCCGCTGCTGCGCCGCCTGCGGCTGTACCTGGTGCCGGTGTACGACTACGCGATGATGACCGAGCCGCTGTCCGCCGCCCAGCGGGCCAGCATCGGCTGGCGGCACCGGCAGGGCGTGGGCGACCTGGGCAACCAGTTCCACTACTACCGGCTCACCGGCGACGGCCGGATCCTGTGGGGCGGGTACGACGCGGTCTACTACAACGGCGGCCTGATCACGGCCGGCCAGGACCAGCGGCCCCCGACCTTCGCCGCGCTGGCCGGGCAGTTCTTCGCGACCTTCCCGCAGCTCGAGGGGCTCCGCTTCACCCACACCTGGGGCGGCGTGATCGACACCTGCGCCCGGTTCTGCGTGTTCTTCGGCACCGCCCACCGCGGGCGGCTGGCCTACGCCGCCGGGTACACCGGGCTGGGCGTCGGCGCCTCGCGGTTCGGCGGTAACGTGCTGCTCGACCTGCTCAGCGGGCAGCAGACCGAACGGACCGCGCTGGGCATGGTGCGCGGCAAGCCCGTGCCGTTCCCGCCCGAGCCGCTGCGCTCGGCGGTGATCCAGCTGACCCGCGCCTCGCTGGCCCGGGCGGACCGTCATGAGGGGCGCCGGGACGTGTGGCTGCGCACCCTGGACCGCCTGGGACTGGGGTTTGACTCGTAGTTCAGCCGGGCACGGTAAGGTCTCCTGCTGCGGGGCCAACCGGGGGATGCGCGGCGAAAGGCGGTAGTGATGGGCAGTGAATGGCTCGGTGCGCCTCTTCCCGCCGATGATGAGGAGCAGGTCGACTTTGACACCAGCGTGGCGCACATTGCCCGGGTGTATGACTACTGGCTGGGCGGTAAGGACAACTTCGAAGCGGACCGGCAGGCCGGGGAGGAAGCGCTCGCTGCCTATCCTGACCTGGTCTCCTCGGTACGGGCCAACCGCGCGTTCCTGGCCCGCGGTGTGCGCTTCCTGGCCGCCGAAGCGGGGATCCGCCAGTTCCTCGACATCGGCACCGGCATTCCCAGCGCGGACAACACGCACGAGGTAGCCCAGTCCGTCGCCCCGGAGAGCCGCGTCGTCTACGTGGACAACGACCCCATCGTGCTGGCCCACGCCCGCGCCCTGCTGGTCGGCGCGCCGGAGGGCTCGACCGACTACCTCGACGCTGACCTGCGCGATGCCGGCAAGATCCTCGAGCACGCCCGTGGCCTGCTCGACTTCTCCCAGCCGGTGGCGGTCATGCTGGTCGCGGTGCTGCACCTGATCGGGCCCGATGACCACCCGTACAGCATCGTGAGCCAGCTGATGGACGCGGTGCCGCCGGGCAGCTTCCTCCTGCTCTCCCATGTGGCCTCGGACATCGAACCTGAGAAGATGGCCGAGATGGGCAAGCGGCTCAACCGGCTGCTCACCCAGAAGGGCACCTACCGCAGCCAGGCCGAGGTGACGGATTTCTTCGCCGGGCTCGGGCTCGTGGAGCCGGGGGTCGTGCCGGTGCAGCACTGGCGGCAGGATTCCGAGGTCGAGGGCTCCCGGCGCGCCGCCATGTGGGGCGGGGTCGGCCGGAAGAACGGCTGACCCGACGCGGCGTTGACGGGTGCCGGCCCGGCCCGTAGAGTCATGTCATATATGAGATGCCGTATGCGAGCGAGAGGGCCGGCGGCCGGGGGTTCCCGGTGAGCACCGCCATGGTCCCGCCTGCCCGCAGTTTCCTCAACGGATCTACCGGGGCCACTCCCTCGCGCACCGAGGCGGTTCTGGAAGCCATCAAGCACGCAATCCTGGCCGGTGAGCTGCGTCCCGGGCAGAGCCTGGTGGAGACGGAACTGGCCCAGATGCTCGGCGTGTCCAAGACCCCGGTCCGCGAGGCGCTGAAGACCCTGGCGGGCGCGGGCCTGGTCACGATGAGCCCGTACCGGGGGGCCACGGTCCGGGCGATCGACCCGGCGAGCGCGGCAGCCATCTACGACCTCCGGCTGCTGCTGGAACCGGAGGCCGTCCGCCGTGCGGTGCAGGCCGGCCTGGATCAGGCCGGCCCGACGGGCCCGCCGGCTCCGCCGGACTCGCTGCACCCGCTGGCCCCGCCGGACCGGACGCGCTCCTCGGACCGGACGGGCCTGCCGGGGCCGACGCTGGTCCGTGGGCGGCCGCAGAGGCCGCCCTGGCCGCCTCGGACACCGCGGCCGGCCAGGCGCAGCGCAGCCTGGCCAACCGCGAGTTCCACCGGGCCCTGTATCTGGCCTGCGGTAACAGCCTGCTGGTCAAGTCCCTCGACGACCTGCGCGACCAGACAGCGCTGGTGTCCGCGCTGTCCTGGGAGCAGGCCCCGTCCTGGCCGCAGGAGGCGGCCGAGCACCGGGCCATCCTGACCGCGGCCCGGGCCGGTGCGGCCACCGAGGCGGCGGCCCTGCTCCGCGCGCACATCGCCGGGTTCGCGGCCCGGCATTTCGCCGCACCCCAGTCCGCCGCACCCTCGTGGTCAGGCCTGGCACCTGCCACCGAATGGAGTACCGATGCGCATTGACCCTGCCGTCACCGACGAATTCCTGGAGATCCTGGCGACCGTGGCCGCTGTCCCGGTGACCCCGTTCGGCCCGGATGGCTCCCCCGGACTGGGCTTGCCACGCGCGGCTCATCCACCGCCTCGTCGAGAACGGGATCACCCTGGTCACCCCGAACGGCAACACTGGGGAGTTCTACACGCTGACCGCCGAGGAGACCCGGGCCGCCACCGAGTCCGCCATCCGCGCCGTCCGGGGCCGCGCGGAGGTGCTGGTCGGCGTCGGCCATGACCTCCCCACCGCGATCAGTTCCGCGAATCACGCGCGCGCGGCCGGGGCCCGCATGATCATGGTCCACCAGCCGGTCAGCCCGTACCTGTCGGCCGACGGCTGGGTTGACTACCACGCCGCCATCGCCGAGGCCGTGCCCGACCTGGGCGTCGTGCTGTACCTCCGCGACCCGAAGATCGGCGGCCGGCACATCCGCCGGCTCGGGAAGCAGTGCCCGAACGTCGTGGGGGTCAAGTACGGGGTACGTGACATGGTCGGGTTCGCCGGGGTGGCCCGGGACGCCGGCCTGGCCCGGTTCACCTGGCTGGCCGGGCTGGCTGAGCTGACCGCGCCGGGCTGCTGGGTGTACGGGGCGCGCGGCTTCACCTCCGGGCTGGCCAACGTCGCCCCCCGGATCTCGGTCGGCATGCTGGAGGCCCTGCAGTCCGGTGATCACCCAGGGGCCCTGCGGCTGTGGGCCGAGTGCCGTGCGTTCGAGGAACTGCGGGCCGCGGATTCGTCCGCGGACAACGTGAGCGTGGTCAAGGAGGCGCTGGCCCAGCTGGGGCTGGCCCGCCGGGACGTCCGCCCGCCCAGCCGCCTGCTGCCGGAGGAGATACGCGGTGAGATCGGCAAGATCCTGGCCGGCTGGGGGCTGGAGGCCCAGGAGGGCCAGCTGTGACCTCTCCCGGCCCAGGGGGCCCGGCTGCCCGCAACCCCCAGCAGCTTCGGAGTTATGGCTGGTTCGGCGGGGAGGGGATGCGCGCGTTCAGCCACGGCACCCGGATGCGCCAGCTCGGCGCCAGTCCCGGGGACTACCTGGGCAAGCCGATCATCGCGATCGTGAACACCTGGTCCGAGCTGAACCCCTGCCATATGCACCTGCGCGAACGGGCCGAGCAGGTCAAGCGGGGCATCTGGGAGGCCGGCGGCTTCCCCGCCGAGTTCGGGGTGGCCAGCCTGTCGGAGACGTTCCAGAAGCCGACCCCGATGCTGTACCGGAACCTGCTGTCCATGGACACCGAGGAGCTGCTCCGGTCCTACCCCGCGGACGGCGCGGTGCTGATGGGCGGCTGCGACAAGACCACGCCTGCCTTGATCATGGGCGCGGCCAGCGCCGGGATCCCGGCCATCTACCTGCCCGCGGGGCCGATGCTGCGGGGCAACTACCGCGGCTCCACCCTGGGCAGCGGCACCGACCTGTGGAAGTACTGGGACGACAAGCGGGCCGGGCTGATCGGCGATTGCGAGATGGCCGACCTCGCCTGCGGTATCGCCCGCTCACCCGGCCACTGCATGACGATGGGCACGGCCTCCACCATGACCTCCGCGGCCGAGGCGCTGGGCATGACGCTGCCGGGCGCGGCGTCCATCCCGGCGGTCGATTCCGCGCACCACCGGATGGCCACCGCCACCGGCCGCCGGATCGTGGACATGGCCTGGGAGGGCCTGACCCCTGACCGGATCCTCACCTCCGAGGCGTTCGAGGACGCGGTCGCCACCGTGCTGGCCCTCGGCGGCTCCACCAACGCCGTGATCCATCTCATCGCGATGGCGGGCCGCTGCGGGGTGCCGCTCAGCCTCGACGACTTCGACGAGATCTCGCGCCGGATCCCGGTGCTGGCCAACGTCCGGCCCGGCGGGAAGTACCTGATGGAGGACTTCTACTACGCCGGCGGGCTGCCCGCGCTGCTGGCCCGGCTGGCCGAGATACCCGGCGCGCTGCACACGGACCGGATCACGGTCACCGGCCGGCCGCTGGCCGACCAGCTGGCCGGGGCCCAGGTCTACAACGACGACGTCATCCGCGACCCCGGCACCGCGCTGTCCGCCGAGGCGGGGCTGGCCGTGCTGCGCGGCAACCTGGCCCCCGACGGGGCGGTGATCAAGCACATCGCGGCCGAGCCTGCGCTGCTCAAGCACACCGGCCCGGCGGTCGTCTTCGACAGTTACCGCGAGATGCAGCGGCAGATCAACGACCCCGCGCTGGGCGTGACCGCCGACTCCGTGCTCGTGCTGCGGAACGCGGGGCCGCTCGGCGGCCCGGGCATGCCCGAGTACGGGATGCTCCCCATCCCGGACTACCTGCTGGCCCAGGGCGTGCGGGACATGGTCCGGATCTCCGACGCGCGGATGAGCGGGACCAGCTACGGCGCCTGCGTGCTGCACGTCGCCCCCGAGTCCTACGTGGGCGGCCCGCTGGCACTGGTCCGTACCGGCGACCTCATCACCCTCGATGTCGCCGAGCGGTCGCTGCAGGTGGAGGTGGACGACGGCGAGCTGGCCCGGCGCCGCGCCGCCTGGCAGCCGCCGCCCCGCCGGTTCGAGCGCGGCTACGGCGCGCTGTACAGCGCGAGCGTCACCCAGGCGGACAAAGGCTGTGATTTCGAGTTCCTCGCCCGCCCGGGCCGTAACCCCGAGCCCGATCCCCGCTGAGCCGGTCAGACAGCGGTATGCGCGTAAGGTTGACTGCCGTGCCGATCATCGTCATCACTGGCGGGTCCGGCCGGATCGGGACCATGCTGCGGCAGCGGCTGGCCCGGCCCGGGCGGATCCTGCGCCTGCTCGACATCACCCCTCCGTCCTCGCCTGGCCGGGATGAGGAGGTGGTCGTGGCGTCGGTCACCGACATGGCCGCGATGACCAAGGCCTGCGCCGGGGCGGACGCCGTGATCCACCTGGGCGGGATGTCCGGCGAGGGCCCGTGGGACAAGATCATCGAGATCAACATCCAGGGCACCTACACCGTGTTCGAGGCGGCCCGCCGGGCCGGCGTGCCCCGGGTGATTTTCGCCTCGTCCAACCACGCGGTCGGGTTTCACCCCGCGCTCCGCCTTCCCCGTCCCGGACTACGAATTTCCCGCGCCGGACACCTACTACGGGGTGTCCAAGGTGACGGGGGAGGCGCTGGCGTCGATGTACCACCACCGCTACGGCCTGGATGCGATCTGCCTGCGCATCCTGTCGTGCTTCGAGCGGCCGTCCAGCCTGCGCATGCTGTCCACCTGGCTGTCGCCGGACGACGCCGGGCGGCTGGTCGAGGCCTGCCTGACCGTGGAGCGGCCCGGTTTCCGGGTGGCCTTCGGCGTGTCCGCCAACACCCGCGGCGGCTGGGTCAGCCTGGACGAGGCACGGGCCCTCGGATACGAGCCGCGGGACGACGCGGAGGACTACGCGGCCGAGGTCATCGCGGCCCACGGGGCACCAGATCCGGACGATCCGGTGTTGGCCTACCTGGGCGGCGAGTTCACCCGCCCCGACTTCGACGCGGAGCACCTCACGTAGCAGCAGAGCACCTCACGTAGCAGCAGAGCACCTGGCGTAGCAGAGCGGACCTGACGTAGCGGCAGAGAACGGATGGTTCATGATCCAGGGATATGACCCGCGCACCGGCAAGCCGGCCGGGGAGCCGGTCGCCGAGACCACCGGCAGCGCGGTGGACGCGATCGCCGAGGCGGCGGCCACGGCCCGGCCCGGCTGGGAGGCTATGGGCCCGGCGGGCCGGGCGGCGGCGCTGAGGGCGGTGGCCGGCGCGCTGGACGCCCGGGCCGCTGAGCTGACCGCCGTGGCGGACACGGAGACCGCGCTGGGCAGCGCCCGGCTGACCGGCGAGGTGGCCCGCACCAGCGGGCAGCTGCGGATGTTCGCCGACGTCCTCGAGGATGGCGGCTACCTGGACGTGATCACCAGCCCGCCCGCCCCGGGCGTGCCCGGGCTGCGCCGGATGGTCCGCCCTGTCGGCCCGGTCGCGGTCTTCTCGGCGTCGAATTTCCCGTTCGCGTTCTCGGTGGCGGGCGGCGACACCGCCTCCGCGCTGGCGGCCGGCTGCCCGGTGGTGGTGAAGGCCCATGAGGGCCACCCGCAGACCTCGGCCGCGACCGCGCGGATCGTGACCGAGGCGCTGGCCGGCGCCGGGGCCCCGGACGGCACGTTCGCGGTGATCTACGGCGTTCCCGCCGGGGTCCGGCTGCTCCGCCACCCCGCGATCACCGCGGCCGGCTTCACCGGGTCGGCCCGCGGCGGCCTCGCGCTGCAGCAGATCTGCGCGGGGCGCGACGTCCCGATCCCGTTCTACGGCGAGCTCGGCTCGGTCAACCCGGCTGTGGTCCTGCCCGGCGCGGCTGCGGTCCGTGCGGCGGAGACCGCCACCGGCTACGCCGGGTCGCTCACCCTGGGCGCCGGGCAGTTCTGCACCAACCCCGGCCTCCTGTTCATCCCGACGACGAGGGCCTGCGCGCGGCCATCGCCGGCGCGGTCGGGCCGCCGCGGGCGCCCCGATGCTGTCCGAGCGGATCCACGTCTCGTACGACGAGGCAGCCGCCGCGCTGGCCGCGCACCCCGCGGTCACCCCGCTGGCCACCGGGCAGCCCGGCGAGGGCCCCTGGGCGGCGACGCCGCAGGTGTTCCTCACCAGCCTGGAGGGGTTCGCGGCCGGGCTGCCGGAGCTGGCCGAGGAGCGGTTCGGGCCGGCCGGGCTGGTGATCACCTACCCGACGGTGGACGCCCTGCTGCCGGTGCTGGCCCGTCTCGGCGGCAACTTGTCGGGGAGCATCCACGCCGACCCGGGGTCGGCCGATGATCTGAGCGCCGCGGCGCCGGTGGCCGACGTGTTCAGCCGCACGGTGGGCCGGGTGATCTGGAACGGATGGCCTACTGGCGTGGCGGTGACCTGGGCCCAGCACCACGGCGGCCCGTTCCCGGCCACCACTAGCCCGCACTACACGTCGGTCGGCGCGACGGCGATCCGCCGCTGGCTGGTCCCCGTCACCTACCAGGACTTCCCGGATGCGTTGCTGCCCGCGCCGGTGCGCGGCCGCTCCTAGCCGGGTCAGGCCTTAGTGGGATCGGGGCCAGCGGGATCGAGCCCAGCGGGACCGGGTCCAGCGGGACCGGGTCCAGTGGGACCGGGGCCTGGCGCGGATCCGGGCCCCGGGGGGATCGGGGCGTACCTGTATCCCTGGGATGTGGACGGCGACCCCGCCGCCGCGGACCGCATCGCGGGGCTCGGGCTGACCGGGATCACGCTCGCCGCCGCCTATCACGCGGTGCGGGCGGTGACTCCCTTCCATCCGCGGCACCGCATCGTGACCAGGGATGCGGGGGTGTACTACCGGGTGGACCCCGCCCGCTGGGACGGCATCCGGCTGCGGCCCCCGGCCGGGGACGCAGCCGCCGCGCACCCGGGGCCGCGAACCCGGGGGCCGCGGGCCCGGGGGCCGCGGGCCCGGCGGCCGGGGGCCGGTCCGGCTCGTTCGAGCGGGCCGCCGGCGCGCTGCGCGCCGCGGGCATCAGCGTCACCGCCTGGCTTGTCCTCACCCACAACTCCCGGCTCGCCGGGTCGGGGGAGTACGCGGTGCGTAACGCGTTCGGTGACGTGTACCCCTGGGCGCTGTGCGCCGGCGCGCGACCCGTTCGCGAGTACGCGGCGACGCTGGCGGCGGAGGTCGCCGCGCTTCCCGAGGTGGACGCGATCGAGCTGGAGGCGTGCGGCTGGTACGGCTTCGAGCACGGCAGCGCGCACGACAAGACGGGCAGCGTGGCCGGCCCGGCGGGCCCGGCCGGAGCCGCCGGTGGCTGGCTCCTGTCGCTGTGCTTCTGCCCGGAGTGCTCCGAGGCCTACCGGTCAGCCGGGGCGGACCCGGCCACGCTCGCGGCCCAGGTCCGCGGGGCCGCGGACGGGGGCCCCGCGCTGCCCGGCGACGCGGCCGCCCTGCTGGACCGCGCCCGGGCCGCCGCCTCCGGCCGGCTGCTCACCGACGTGCTCTCGGCGGCCCGTGCCGCGGCCCCGGGGCAGCCCGTCCTGGTGCACTCCGACCCCGATCCGCGTGCCGTCGGCGCCAACCCGGGCTATGACCCGGCCGTGCTGTGCGGCCCGGGCGGCGCGGACGGCATCGTGCTGGCCTGCGCGAACCCGGCCACTGCACCGGTCCTGGTCGCCCGGGCGGCGGCGGCCACGCCACCCGGCGGCCGGATCGCCGCCGTCCTGCAGGCCGTGGCCGGCCTGGGCGCCGAGCCGGAGACCCTGCCCGCCCAGGCCGCCGCGGTCCGGGCCGCGGGCGCCACCGAGCTTCGCCTGTACCACGCGGGCCTGGCCGCCGGGAGTGACCTCGTAGCCATCAGAAAGCTCTGCCAGGCGCCGGGCCTGCCACCCCAGACCGTGACCACCCAGCCCGGCCCTGCCTAGCCCCGGGCCGGTCTAGCTGTCCTGGGCCGCCGCCTGCTCGTACAGGTGATGCACCGCAGGCCCGAAATAGCTGCTGTAGGAGATGGCCGGGGTGTCGCCGCCCTGCTGGTAGCCGCCGATCACCCCCACGATGGTGCCGGTCCGCGTCCGCGCGTCGAAGTCCGTGACCCAGGGGCTGCCGCTGGTGCCGTTGGTGTATCCGCCACATGCGAACCGCAGCTGGGTGGCGGTCTGCCCCGAGGACCAGTTGAGGCACGTGATCGGAACATCAGCGCTGTTCGGGTATCCGGTCACCCGGACCAGGTACCGTATGCCGTATCGACGCCCAGCCGGTCAGCGCCGAGAATGTCCTCGATGTTCCGCCCGTCGTGCGGCTCCAGCGCGACGAAGCCGACGTCCAGGTCGGGATCAGATGACTGTGCCCACTGCGGCGCGACCAGCAACCGCTTGACCGCCCAGATGCCGTAGGGTGCCTGGCCGTCGCGGTAATCCGGCACGAAGACGATGTCCTTCCGGTATCCCTGGCCGTCACCGTTGTTGATGCAGTGTGCGGCGGTGATCAGCAGGTTCCGTCGCGGGCTGGAAACCACGCTCGCGGTGCAGAAGTGATCGTCCCCGCCGTTCTGGAAGAACAACGCGCCGACGCGCAACCCCAGCAGGGTGGTGTGCGCGTCCGGCGACTGGCCGGATACCGGCCGCGGCCGTTCCGGCTGTCCGTAGAACGGCCTGGCGTCGATCAGCCGTTGCCGGGTCCAGAAAACGGTGAGCCCGCGTGGATGGCCGCCGTTCCCACGGGGGAACACGCGGCGACTGCGGCCACCGCGCCGATGGCGGCCAGCGCCCTGAGTTTCACGATTGCCTTCATGTCATTCGCCCGCAACCTCGAGGTAGCGCGCTGACCTGCTCATCTGCACCCTATCCGGTGGCGGGGAGCAGACGGCCGGAACCCTCGTGGTGACCCGCATGGGCAATGGCCGTGGCGGCCCGGCGGCCCGCCCGCCACCGTCGCCGGCTACATGGCCCGGTAGGCCCGGTGCCGGGCCAGCTGGAACCTCAGCCAGGCGATGTTGTGCTCGTCGTAATGGTGCTTGCAGTTCTCGCAGATGCTTCCCTGTCCCTGGAACCGGGGGCAGGTGCATTTGGTGCACGTCCCCGTTCCAGCCCGCGCTGGCCTGTGTTCGGTCCCGATCGCCATGGCCCTGCGATTCCCCTCTCCCCGAAATGGCCTGAGCGGGGCGGCCCATCCTTCTGGCCTGCTCAAGTGATCTCCCGAGGGGTGGACGGCCGACCCGGCGCGGCGGTTGTCAGAAACGGTCGCTCACTGACGAAAAGGTAAGAATCGCCTATCCCGGACCGCTCACGGCACCCGGCGGATGAGCCGCCCGGCGCGCGCTCAGCAGGGCGACGTGCAGCGAGGTGCGGGATTCGGCCGAGTCGAGGCTGACGCCGAGGATGCGCTCGATATGCCGCAGCCGCTCGTACAGGGTGGGCCGGGCCAGGTGGGCCCGGGCGGCGGCGTCCGCCTTGTTGCCGCCGGCCGCCAGGTAGGCGGCCAGCACGCTGATCAGGTCGGTGCCGTGCGCGGCGTCGTAGTCCCGCAGCGGCCCCAGCTCCCGGTCCGCGAACGTGGCCAGCCGGGCGTCCCCGCCGAGCAGCGAGAGCAGACCGCGCAGCCGCAGGTCGGCCAGGCGGTAGAAGGGCCGGTCCAGGTCCGTCCCGGGGTCTCCGCGGCCGCGTCCGCGACCTGCCGGGCCTCCAGCAGGGACCGCCGGACTTCCCGCATGCTGCTGGCGGGCGTGCCCACCCCGATCACCGGCTCCCCGCTGGGCATCCCGTACGGCCGCCTGGCCCGGCGGGCCAGCGCCCGCCGGACCCCGGCGCATACGGAGGCCATCACCTGCTCCGGGTCCGCGCCGGCGTCGGCCGACAGCAGCGCGCCCGCCCGCACGTCATCCATGGAGCCGACCAGCGCGGGAATCCGCTCGGCGCGGCAGGCGTCCGCGAGCGCCTCGGCCAGGTCCAGCACCCGGGCCTGGGCCAGCAGCCCCGCCCCGCCCTCCGGCGACCGGATCACGGCGGTGATCAGCGGCCGCCCGGTGACCGGCACGCCCAGCGCCCGGCACTGGGCGGCCATCTCGTCCGGGTCAGCGTCGGGCTGGGCCAGCAGGATGCTGATCAGGGTGCGGTGCGCCTGCCGTTCCAGGCTCTCCTGCTGGCGGGCCAGCAGCCGGCCCAGCGCGAGCGTGGTGGCCGTGCGCTCCACCAGGGCCGTATCCACCGCGGCGGGCGGCCCGCCGCAGACCAGGACGACCCGGCCCCAGTCCTCGCCGCGGGCACCCACGGTCGTCACCAGCCATCCGGGGCCGGGGTGGAAAGCGGTGCGGGGGGACGCCGGCACCGCCGCGGAGCGGGCCCCGAAGTCCGCCAGCAGGCCGGCCGGATCGGTTCCGGCCGGTTCGCAGGCCAGCACGTGATGCGACAGGTCTTCCAGGATCAGCGGCCGGCCGGCCAGCAGCGCGGCCTCCCGGAGGATCTCGGCGGGCCCGGCGCCGGCCACGGCCAGATCGGTGAACACCTCGTGCAGCCGCGCCGAGGCCCGCAACTGCTCCAGCTGGTCGTCGATGATCAGCGCGTGCACGGCCTCGGTGATCTCGACGAACGGGACCTCACGGGCAAACACGATCAGCGGCAGCCCGCGGTCCTCGGCGGCCGCGATGAACGCGGCGGGCAGGCCGCCGGTGTACTTGCGGCCGAGCTCGACCGCGAGCGCGCTCACCCCGACCCCGGCCAGGCCGGCCACGTAGGCATCGAGCAGCGGCTCCTCGTCAGGCAGGGCGATCCCGGTGGTAAGCACCAGCTCGCCGCCGCGCAGCAGCCGGGCCGCGTCGGCGAACTCGATCGCGTGCACCCACCGGACCGGCGCACCCAGCCCCCGGGACGCCGCCACCACCCGGGGGTCCCCCCGCTGCACCGCGTCCAGCCGCAGCACCTCCGCCACCGTCGGCATCCGCCCTCCCTCCGCCGCCCGCCGCCCGTTCCCAGCGCGCCCTCGCGCCGCCTGCCCGGGTGTCCTCCGCCGCCCGCGCCACCAGCCTACGGAGGGTCTGGTCATAGTGTCAGGATCGGGGCGGTATTGGTGACACTGTGTCGGAGGCGGGGTGCGGGTCCCTCGGCCAGACTGGGGGGATGTCGGAACTCTACGAGCGGCACCGCCGCGTCCTCCCTAACTGGCTCGGGCTCTACTACTCCGAGCCGCTCGAACTCACCAGCGGCAGCGGCAGCCGCGTCACCGACGCAGGCGGCCGCAGCTACCTGGACTTCTTCTGCGGGATCCTGACCAACATGCTGGGCTACGACGTGCCCGAGATCCGCGAGGCGGTCCAGCGGCAGCTGGGCACCGGCGTGGTGCACACGTCCACCCTGTACCTGATCCGCAACCAGGTGGAGCTGGCCGAGAAGCTGGCCCGCCTGTCGGGGATCGAGAACGCCAAGGTGTTCTTCACCAACTCCGGCACCGAGGCGAACGAGACCGCGCTCATGCTGGCCACCGCCGCCCGCCGGTCCAACCAGGTGCTCGCCCTGCGCAACAGCTATCACGGCCGGTCCTTCGGGGCGGTCGCCATCACCGGCAACGGCGCGTGGAAGAGCTCGCCGCTGGCCCCGTTCGCCGTGCACTACCTGCACGGCACCGACCGCCAGCTGCCCGCCTTCGCCGGGCTGGACGACGCCGCGTACACCGCTGCGTGCGTCCAGGACCTGCGGCACGTGCTGGCCACCGCGACCGCGGGGGACGTAGCCTGCCTGATCGCCGAGCCGGTGCAGGGCGTCGGCGGGTTCACCATGCCGCCGGACGGCCTCCTCGGTGAGTACGCCGCGGTGCTCCGGGAGCGCGGCGCGCTGCTCATCTCCGACGAGGTGCAGACGGCGTGGGGCCGCACCGGCGAGCACTTCTGGGGCATCGGCGCGCACGGCGTGACACCCGACATCATCACGTTCGCCAAGGGCCTGGGCAACGGGATGGCCATCGGCGGCGTGATCGCCCGCGGGGATCTCATGGACGGGCTGCCCGGCAACGGCATCTCCACCTTCGGCGGCAACCCGCTGTCCACCGCCGCCGCCAACGCCAGCCTCGACTACGTGCTCTCCCACGACCTGCAGCGGAACGCGGCCGAGCTGGGCGGCATGATCATCAGCGGGCTGCGCGAGGCGGCCGCGCCGCTGGCCGCGGTCGGCGAGGTCCGCGGCAAGGGGCTGATGTTCGCGGTCGATCTGGTCGATCCCGCGACCGGGGCGCCCAGCCCGGCGCTGGCTACCCGGATGCTGGAGGAGACCCGGGAGCGCGGCCTGCTGATCGGCAAGGGCGGCCTGTACGGGCACACGCTGCGGATGGCCCCGCCGATGAACCTGTCCGAGGCCGAGGCCAAGGAAGGCCTGGGCATCCTGGCTGACGCGCTGCGCGCGGTGAGTGAGACCGGGGAGGCGCAGTGACGGGAAAGCGCATCACCCACTGGATCGGCGGGCAGCCCTGGGACGGCGCCGCCGAGCGGCACGGTGACATTTACGACCCGGCCACCGGGGAGGTGACCGGGACCGTCAACTTCGCCTCGGCGGCCGTGGTGGACGACGCGGTCGCCTCGGCCGCCAAGGCCTTCCCGGGCTGGCGGGCCGCGTCGCTGGCCAGGCGGTCCGGTGTGCTGTTCGCGTTCCGCGAGCTGCTGGCCAAGCGCACCGGCGAGCTGGCCGCGCTGATCAGCGCCGAGCACGGGAAGGTGGCCGGGGACGCAGCCGGCGAGGTGGCCCGCGGACTCGAGGTGGTCGAGTTCGCCTGCGGAATCCCGCACCTCCTCAAGGGCGGTTTTTCCGAAAACGTTTCTTCCGGCGTGGATGCCTACTCGATCCGGCAGCCGCTCGGCGTGGTGGCCGGCATCACCCCCTTCAACTTCCCGGCCATGGTGCCGATGTGGATGTTCCCGATCGCCATCGCCTGCGGCAACACGTTCGTGCTCAAGCCCTCGGAGAAGGACCCCTCGGCCTCGCTGATGCTGGCCCGGCTGTGGGCCGAGGCGGGCCTGCCCGAGGGCGTGTTCAACGTGGTCCAGGGGGACAAGGAAGCCGTGGACTGCCTGCTGAGGCACCCCGACGTCCGCGCGGTGAGCTTCGTCGGGTCAACCCCGATCGCGCGCTACGTCTACGAGACCGGGACGGGCGCGGGCAAGCGCGTCCAGGCGCTGGGCGGGGCCAAGAACCACATGGTGGTGCTGCCGGACGCGGACCTCGATCTCGCCGCGGACGCCGCCGTGTCCGCGGGGTTCGGCTCCGCGGGCGAGCGCTGCATGGCCGTGTCCGTGCTGGTGGCGGTCGGCCCCGTGGGCGACGAGCTGGTCGCGAAGATCACCGAGCGGGTGGCGCGGCTGAGGGTCGGCCCGGGCACCGACGAGCGCTCGGAGATGGGCCCGCTGGTCACCGGGGCACACCGGAACAAGGTCGCCTCCTACCTGGACTCCGGGGTGCGTGAAGGGGCGACGCTCGCCGTGGACGGGCGGGTGCACCCCGTCATCGGCGGCAGCGACGGCGGGTTCTGGCTCGGGCCCAGCGTGCTCGACCACGTCACCCCCTCGATGGGCTGCTACGCCGACGAGATCTTCGGCCCGGTGCTCTCCGTGGTCCGCGCGTCAAGCTACGCCGAGGCGGTCCGGCTGGTCAGCGACAACCCGTACGGGAACGGCACCGCGATCTTCACCAACGACGGGGGAGCGGCCCGGCGGTTCGTGTTCGACGTCGAGGCCGGCATGGTCGGGGTGAACGTCCCGATCCCGGTGCCGATGGCGTACTACTCGTTCGGCGGCTGGAAGGCTTCCCTGTTCGGGGACACCCACGTGCACGGGACCGAGGGCGTGCACTTCTACACGCGGGGCAAGGCGGTCACATCCCGCTGGCTTGACCCCAGCCACGGCGGCGTCAGCCTCGGGTTCCCGGTCAACAACTAGCCGTCCCCTGGTCAATCACCACCCCCGGGGATTGGTAACCAGCTTTCCACCGCTGGCTGGGCTGGTGCGTGTCCGCTACGCCATCGCCGGCTTGGGCTGCGCATGTCCTGCGGGCGGGGGGTACAAGGCACAGCATGACCGTTCTGGTGGGGACCTCGGGGTGGCAGTACCGGGACTGGCGGGATGGGCTCTACCCGAAAGGCGTGCCGCAGCGGCTCTGGCTGGAGCACTACGGCACGCGGTACATGACGGTGGAGAACAACGGCACGTTTTACCGGTTGCCAGGCGCGGGAGACGTTCGAGGGGTGGCGGCGCAGGACGCCAGGCGACTTCGTGATGGCGGTCAAGGCCAGCCGGTACCTGACTCATGTGCGGCGGCTGCGCGACCCGGCCGGGCCGGTGGCCCGGCTTCTCGCCGCCGCCGCGGGCCTGGGTCCCAAGCTCGGGCCGATCTTGCTCCAGTTGCCGCCGACGATGACCGCCGAGCCTGGGCTGCTGGATGCGTGCCTGAAGGAATTCCGGGGGGCCTGGCCCGAGGTCCGGGGTGATGGGCCGGAGGTGCTGCGCATCGTGGTCGAGCCTCGGCACGAGACGTGGTGGACGGGCGAGGTGCGGGAGATCCTGGCCGGGCACGATGCCGCGCTGTGCTGGGCGGACCGGCTCGGCCGGCCGGTTACCCCGCTGTGGCGGACGGCCGGCTGGGGGTTCCTGCGGTTTCACGAGGGGGCCGCGGACCCGTGGCCCCGGTACGGCGAGGACGCCCTGCGGTCCTGGGTGGACCGGATCAAGGCGGCGCATCTCAGCCGCGCCGACGTGTACGTGTACTTCAACAATGACCCGGGTGGGGCCGCCGTCGTCAACTCGGCGGAGTTCGCGGCGCTGGCCCGGCAGGCGGGCCTGGCCCCGACCCGCACGCCCGAAGTCGGTGAGGTCGCGCTGGCTCCTCCGTTACCAACGTGGTGACCCCGCGCGGACCGGCGCGGACGGGCGGGAAGGCGCCCGCCCGCGCCGGGAGGGTTCAGCCGGCGGCGGCGCTGAACACCTGCTCGTAAGCGGACTGGCCCGCCGCCGTGGGGTGGTAGGACTCGGTGATGTCCAGGAAGTTGACCGAGTGCAGCCAGCTGCCGGGATCGCAGATCTCGTGGCCGCTGAACGCCGAGCGCACGTCGGCGAACACGTCGCCGTGCCGCGCCGCGGCCGCCTGGATCTGGCTGTCCAGCTGGTCCGCCCCCTGGTTGAGGTCGGTGCGGTCGGTCGTGCTCAGGCCGATGCAGGATGAGGAGCGGGACAGGTCGTAGAGCTCCGGGTAATCGAGGACCACGACCCGGGCGCCCGGGGCATCCGCGTGGATGGCGCTCAGCACGGAGTCGAGCTCGCCCGGCAGCTGACCGGAGATCAGGGCCTCGGCGTGGTCCACGGCGCTCACGCAACTGCTCGTGGGCAGCAGCACGCAGGTCTCCATGACTGAGGAGAAGCCCACGTCGTTGCCGCCGACCGTGATGGATACCAGCGTGGTGGCCGGGCTGAGCGCGGACAGCTGGGAGCTGAGCACGGTCGCGGTGGTCGCGCCCGAGCAGGCCGCGGGCACGTACGAGGCGGGCTGGTTCGCGGCGTCCCACCGGGCCGGGTAGGCGCTGGTGCTCCGGTCGCACGAGCCGCTGGCGCCGATGTAGTTTCCGGCCCCGACGCCGGCGGAGTAGGAGTCGCCGAGCGCCACATAAACCGTGGCGGACTGGGCGCCGGCCGCGGCCGGGGCCAGCATGGCCAGTGACAGGCTGCCGAGTGCCGCCGCGGCGAGCGCGGCGGCGCCGGCGCGGAGAGTGAGGACGGCGGAACGGGGTCGGGGGGCTCGAGGGCGCACAGGTCCTCCTTGACAGCGCGGTGGCGGCTGCTCGCCAGTACTGATTGATCTACTCACCGGTAACCCTGGTCATCAGGCGCGTCAAGCCCCGTGGTTCATCCCAAGTGCCGAGCCCGGCTACCGCAAAGGCATGACCGCCCGCGCTGCCCGCCTTCCTACGATGTCAGGAACACCGGGAAAGGCCGCACAGGGTTCCTGGACCGCCCCGGCCGCTGAGGAAGGAAGTCGTCATGAGCGTCCTAGTCGCCACTCCCGTGGACGTCCACTTCAGCGAGGCGCGGGAGATCGCCAGGGTCCCGGAACTCACGCTCACCGATGTGTGCGACCACGCAGACTGCCCAGCGCGCGCCATGGTCACCATCGTGACCGGCTGGAAGCCGCGCGCCGGTATCGCCTACCGCGACCCGCTCAGGGTGACCCTGTGCTGGCACCATTTCGCCGAGGCAGAGCTGACCATCACGGCCGCCGGCTACCCCGTAGTCTCCTAGGCATTATCGGACCCGGGTCCGCCCGGGTCCGAGCGCACCGGCTTGGCGGTGGATGCGGCCAGGGGCATCGCTGAGCCGGGTCAGAGCCCGGCGAAGGTGTCCTCCAGGATGGACAGGCCCTCTTCCAGCAGCTGCTCCCCGATCACCAGCGGGGGCAGGAACCGCAGCACGTTCCCGAACGTCCCGCAGGTCAGCACGACCAGGCCCGCGGCATGACACGCTCTGGCCACCTGCGCCGCGGTGTCCGCGGCGGGCTCAGCGTCCCGGGGCGGACCAGCTCGATGGCGATCATCGCGCCGCGGCCGCGCACGTCACCGATGACCGGGTAGGCCTCGGCCAGCTTGTGCAGCCTGGGCAGCATGATCTCGCCGATCCGGCGGGCCCGGCCGGGCAGGTCCTCGGCCGCCATGGTCTCGATGGCCCCGAGGGCGGCCGCGCAGGCCACCGGGTTCCCGCCGAAGGTGCCGCCCAGGCCGCCCACGTGGACCGCGTCCATGATCTCGGCCCGTCCGGTGACGCCGGCCAGCGGCAGCCCGCCGGCGATCCCCTTGGCCGTGGTGACCAGGTCGGGCACGACGCCTTCGTGGTCGCAGGCGAACCAGTCGCCGGTCCGGCAGAACCCGCTCTGGATCTCATCGGCGATGAGCAGGATGCCGTGCTCCCGGCAGAACTCGGCCAGCCCGGGCAGGAAGCCGGGGCGGCACGATGAAGCCGCCCTCACCCTGGATCGGCTCGATCAGGACCGCGGCCACGTTGTCCTCGCCCACCTGGGTGTGGATCAGCCCGGTGATCACCTCGAGCGCGTTGGCGGCACACGCCTCCGGGCCGCCCGGCCAGCGCAGCGGGTAGGCCATCGGCATCCGGTAGATCTCCCCGGCGAACGGCCCGAACTTGTCCTTGTACGGCATGTTCTTGGCCGTCAGCGCCATGGTCAGGTTGGTCCGGCCATGGTAGGCGTGATCGAAGGCGACAATCGCAGGCCGCCCGGTGGCGTGCCGGGCGATCTTGACCGCGTTCTCCACCGCTTCCGCCCCGGAGTTCAGCAGCGCCGAGCGCTTGTCGTGGTCGCCGGGGGTCCACCGGGCGAGTTCCTCGCAGACCGCGACGTACTCCTCATAGGGGGTGACCATGAAGCAGGTGTGGGTGAACCGGTCGGCCTGCTCGCGGATCCCGGCCGCGACGCGGGGCGCGCTGTTGCCCACCGACGTCACCGCGATCCCGGAGCCGAAGTCGATGAGGGAGTTGCCGTCAACGTCGATGAGCACACCGCCGCCTGCGGCGCTGATGAACACCGGGAGGACATGGCTGACCCCGCGGGCCACGCTGGCCTCGCGGCGGGCCAGCAGCTCGCGCGACGCAGGGCCGGGGATCTCGGTCACGAGGCGGCGGACCTGGGCCAGGCCAGGTCCGCCCGGCAGAGGCGATTGCAGGGTCATACAACTGACGATAGGCCACGAAGCCGGTGCTGTGGGCGGCGGATTCTCCCCGCGCCGGGAACAGCCGGCCGGGCCGCTAGGGTGGGCCGGGCAGGCAGCCCGATGACTCGCGCACTCTCGCAGGAGCATGGCGGTGCACACTTCCCAGGGGCTCTTCGGCGGGGTGTTCGGCCGCGGCGCCGTGGACACCTCCGACCAGGCCTGGCTTCAGGCGATGCTGGACACCGAGGCCGCCCTGGCCCGGGCCCTGGAGCAGGCCGGGCTAGCCGCGCCGGGAGCGGGTGAGGAGGTCACCGCGGCAGCCCGGGCCGAGGCGTTCGATCCCGCTGAACTCGGCCGGCAGGCCGCGCTGACCGGCAACCCCGTGCCCGCGCTGGTCCGGGAGCTGGCCCGCAGGCTCCCCCCCGGTCCGGCGGAAGCCGTGCACCAGGGCGCCACCAGCCAGGACATCATCGACACCGCGGCCATGCTGCTGGCCCGGCAGTCGCTGGGAGTGATCTCGGACGACCTGGCCGCGGCCGCCGCCGCGGCGGCGCGCCTGGCGGCGGCGCACCGGGGCACCATCATGATCGGCCGGACCCTGCTCCAGCAGGCCGTGCCGGTCACGTTCGGGCTGGTCGCGGCGGGCTGGCTGACCGGGCTGGATGAGGCGGCCGCCGCGCTGGACCGGGTCGCGGCCAGCCGTCTCGCGGTCCAGTTCGGCGGGGCTGCGGGCACCCTGTCCGCGCTCGGCGACCGCGGGCCCGAGGTCGCGGCGCTGCTGGCCGTGGAGCTCGGCCTGGCGGCCCCCACCCTGCCGTGGCACACCGGCCGGCTGCGGATCACCGAGATCGCCGGGGCCTGCGCCGGGGCCACCGGGGTGCTCAGCAAGATCGCCCGTGACGTCACCCTGCTCGCGCAGTCCGAAGTCGGCGAGGTCACCGAAGGCGGCGGGGGCAGCGGCCGCGGCGGATCGTCCGCCATGCCGCACAAGCGGAACCCGGTCGCCTCCGTCGCCGTCCTCGGCTGCACCCGGCAGGTCCCTGGGCTGATCGCCACCCTCGCCGCCGCCGCGGAGCAGGAGCACCAGCGGGCCGCCGGGGCCTGGCACGCGGAGTGGGAGCCGCTGGCCGACCTGCTCCGGCTCACCGGCTCGGCCGCCTCCTGGGCCGCGGATCTGCTCGCCGGGCTGGAACCCGATCCGGGCCGGATGCGGCGCAACCTCGATGCGGCCGGCGGCTTCCCGATGGCCGAGCATGTCGCGGCGCTGCTTGCGCCCGCCCTGGGCCGCACCGCCGCCCATGACCTGCTGGCCGAGGCCAGCGCCGGCGGCGGTGGCGGAGGGCCGGACGCTGGGCGAGACGCTGCTGGACCGCCTGGACACCGGCCAGCTCGCCGCCGCCGGGGTCACGCCGGAGCAGGTCACCGCCGCCCTGGACCCGGCCGGGTACCTGGGCGCGGCGGCGGAGTTCGTGGACGCGGCCCTGACCGCGCACGCCAAGGCCGCTGGCTGACGCACGCCGGGCCGCCGCTGGTCCGGCCGGTGCGAGGAACGGCCGCCTGACGCCGGTGCGGACGATGGGTAGCCTTCCTGCCGGCGGCGGCGTCGCTGCCCGGAGCCGTGAAAGGCGGAACCATGGACGATGCTGAGCGCGCCGCGCAGGGGATGACGGTCCGCCGTGAGGTCCTGGGCGATGAGCACGTCGACCGCGCGGTCGCCGCGACCACCCCGCTGACCGCGCCGTTCCAGGACTTCATCACCCGCTACGCGTGGGGTGAGATCTGGTCCCGGCCGGGGCTGTCCCGCGGCGAGCGGAGCATGATCACGCTCACCGCACTGGTCGTGCTCCGCCAGGAGGAGGAGCTGGCCATGCACCTGCGGGCCGCGCTGCGCAACGGCCTGACCCCCGACCAGATCCGGCGAGGTGCTGCTGCACACCGCGGTGTACGCCGGGGTCCCCGCGGCGAACCGGGCCTTCGCGATCGCCCGGGAGGTGCTGGCGGACACCGGGTGACCCGAGCCCGGCCCGCCCGCCCGCCGCGCCACAATGTCCGTATGACGAACGGCTGTACTTATCGCGACCACGTGGACATTATGGTGTCGGGGTAAGCGCGGGTGTCCGTCGCAGAGGTGTTCGCGGTACTGGTGTTCGCGGTAACGGGCGGGAGGATATGGCGGAGATCGTTTCACTGGCCGATGCCGTTGCACGAGCCGTCCACGACGGGGATTCGGTCGCGATGGAAGGGTTCACCCACCTCATCCCGTTCGCGGCCGGGCGTGAGGTGATCCGGCAGCGGCGCCGTGACCTGACCCTCGTCCGGATGACTCCGGACCTGATTTACGACCAGCTCATCGGGGCGGGCTGCGCCAGCCGGCTCATCTTCTCCTGGGGCGGTAACCCGGGGGTGGGCTCGCTGCACAGGTTCCGCGACGCGGTGGAAAATGCCTGGCCCGGGCCGCTTCAGCTGGAAGAGCACAGCCACGCGGGGATGGCGAACCGGTATGTGGCCGGCGCCTCGGGCGTGCCGTTCGCGATCCTGCGCGGCTACAGCGGCACCGGCCTGGAGGGCCTGCCCGGCACTGGACGGCCAGCCGGCCATCCGGTCGGTCACCTGCCCGTTCACCGGGGAGCAGCTGACGGCCGTGGCGGCGCTGAACCCGGACGTGGCGATCATCCACGCCCAGCGCGCCGACCGGGCCGGGAACGTCCAGCTGTGGGGGATCATCGGGGTGCAGAAGGAAGCCGTGCTCAGCGCCCGGCGGTCGATCGTCACGGTCGAGGAGATCGTGGACGCGCTGCGGCCCGAGCCGGGGGCCATCGTGCTGCCGTCCTGGGTCGTCGATTACGTCGCCCGGGTGCGCGACGGATCGCATCCCTCCTATGCGCTCGGGTATTCCTCCCGCGACAACGACTACTACCAGGCCTGGGACGCGATCAGCCGGGACCGGGACCGGTTCAGCCGCTGGCTGGCCGAGGAGGTCTACGGCGGGACCGGGTCCCTGGCCCGCGCCGGGGCCGGCGCGGGAGGATGTGGGGCATGAACGCCACCGGGGCACCGCTATCGGCGACGAAGACCCGGCCGCCTTCACCGCCGACGAGATGATGACGGCCTGCGCGGCCCGCGCCCTGCGCGACGGCATGACCTGCTTCGTGGGCATCGGGCTGCCCAGTGCCGCGGCCAATCTGGCCCGGGCCACGCACGCGCCGAACCTCGTGCTGGTCTACGAGTCGGGCACGATCGGGGCCAAGCCGGGCCAGCTGCCACTGTCGATCGGTGACGGGATCCTCGCCGAGACCGCCGACGCGGTCGTGAGCGTGCCGGAGATCTTCAACTACTGGCTCCAGCCTGGCCGGATCGGGACCGGCTTCCTCGGCGCGGCCCAGATCGACAGGTTCGGGAACATCAACACCACGGTCGTCGGCTCCGATTACGAGCAGCCCGCGGTCCGGCTGCCCGGGGCGGGCGGCGCCCCGGAGATTGCCGCGTCGTGCCGCGAGGTGATCGTGGTGGTCCGGCAGAGCCGCCGCTCGTTCGTGGACCGGGTTGACTTCGTGACCTCCGTAGGGTTCGGTGACGGCGCCGGATACCGGGAGCGTCTCGGACTGGCCGGCGCGGGCCCGCGGAAGGTCATCACCGACCTGGGCATCCTCGAGCCGGACCCAGCGACACGCGAGCTCACCCTGACCGGGCTGTACCCCGGGGTGACGGCGGCGGACGCGGCGGCCAAGACCGGCTGGGACTCGCGGTGTCGGATTCGCTGGAAGTACTCGAGCCGCCCACCACGGCCGAGCTGGCCGCACTGCGCCAGCTCCGGCAGTCACAGTAACGGCGACAACCCCCCGCCCCGAGGAGCAGCCCGATGACCACGCACCCGCCATCCCCGCCAGCCGGGCTGATCCTGCCCTCCTATGAGCGGCCCCGGGGGCTGCACCCACCGCTGGACTCCCCGGCTTACCGGTCTACCGCGCTGCGGGCGCCGTCCCGGCCGCCGCTGGTGATCCCGCAGCGGCTGACTGAGGTCACCGGGCCGCTGCTGGGCGAGGGGCGGGTCGCTCCCGCCGACGCGGACCTGACCACCCAGCATGCGGGCGAGCCGCTCGGCGAGCGGATCATCGTGACCGGGCGGGTGCTGGACAGCGACGGGCGGCCCTCCCTACACGCTGGTCGAGATCTGGCAGGCCAACGCGGCCGGCCGTTACCAGCACTTCGTGGACAGCCACCCGGCCCCGCTGGACCCGAACTTCTCCGGTGTGGGCCGGTGCGTGACCGACTCCGAGGGCCGGTACCGGTTCGTGACCATCAAGCCCGGCGCCTATCCGTGGCGGAACCACCTCAACGCGTGGCGGCCCGCGCACATCCACTTCTCGCTGTTCGGGCGGGCGTTCACGCAGCGCCTGGTGACGCAGATGTACTTCCCCGAGGATCCGCTCTTCGAATACGATCCGATCTTCAACTCCATCCCGGACCCGAAGGCGCGCCAGCGGCTGATCTCCCGGTTCGACATCAACATCACCGAACCCGACTGGGCGCTCGGCTACGAATGGGACATCGTGCTCCGCGGCAGCGCCGGGACCGTGTTCGAGGACCAAGAGGAGCGCCGGTGACCGGGCTGCCGCTGACCCCCTCGCAGACCATCGGGCCGTTCCTGGCGATCGGGCTGCCGTGGCCAGACGGCCCGACCGTGGTACCCGAGGACACACCCGGGGCGATCACGATCACTGGGCGGCTGCTGGACGGCGAGGGTGCGCCGGTCCCCGACGGGCTGATCGAGACATGGCAGGCCGACCCGGACGGCCGCTTCGATCATCCGGATGACCCCCGTGGCGCACCGGAGAACGCGGGGGCGTTCCGTGGCTTCGGCCGCTGCCCGACCGGCCCGGACGGCAGTTACCATATCGTCACGCTCCGGCCCGGCGCGCTGCCCAGCCCGGATGGCGGCCGGGAAGCCCCGCACCTGGATGTGTCCGTGTTCGCCCGCGGGCTGCTGGGCCGGGTGGTGACCCGCATCTACTTCCCCGACGAGGCAGAGGCCAACGCGGACGACCCGGTGCTGTCCGCTGTCACCGATCCCATCCGCCGGGAGACCCTCGTCGCCACCGCGGACGCCGGTGACAGGCACCGGTTCCAGTTCAACATTCACCTGCAGGGCGAGCACGAGAGTGTCTTCTTCGATGTCTGAACCGCAGGCTCCCGCGGCGCCGGGGGAGGCCAGCCCCGCGCCGGGCAGGACCCGGCGGGGGACGCGGGACGCGCGCCAGTCGGTGCGCCTGGCGGCCTCGCTGGACGGCCCGCGGGATGCGCCGGTCCTGCTGCTCGGCAACTCCCTCGGCACCACCCGGCAGTTGTGGGAACCACAGATCCCGGCGCTGGAGGATCACTTCCGGCTGCTCCGCTACGAGCACCGCGGGCATGGCGGCTCGCCCGCCCCGCCGGGGCCGTACACGATCGCCGACCTTGGCGCGGACGTGCTGCGCCTGCTCGACGACTTCGGGGTCGAGCACGCGTCGTACTGCGGCCTGTCGCTCGGCGGGATGATCGGCATGTGGCTGGCCGCGAACGCGCCAGAGCGGATCGATGTCCTCGGGCTGTGCTGCACGTCGGCCAGGTTCCCGGATAAGGATCTCTGGGTGCAGCGGGCGGCGGCCGTGCGGGCCGGCGGGCTGCCTCCCATCTCCGCCCAGGTGGTGAGCCGCTGGTTCACGCCGGTCTTCGCGGCGCGGTTCCCGTCGGTCCCGGCTGCCTTCATCGCCACCCTGGACGGCGTCGACCCGGAAGGGTACGCGGGCTGCTGCGAGGCCATCGCGGACATGGATCTGCGGGCCGCCCTGGCGAAGATCACGGCCCCCACGCTGGTGATCTCCGGATCGGAAGACCCGTCGACCCCGCCGTGGCAGGGGGCCGTGATCGCGCGGGGCATCGCCGGGTCCCGCCTCGCCGTCATCCGGGGCGTCTCGCACCTGGCCAATGTGTCCGCCCCGGCCGAGGTGACCGCCGCCCTGAGCGCCCACCTGCTCGCGCTGGCGCCATCTTCCTGGGAGTAGACCGTGCTGCCTCGGCCGTGGCCGCAATGACCAGATCGGGCAGCCGGAAGTTGCGGTGCTGGCTGCGTTCGGCCAGCATCCGGTGCACCTCCAGGGCCCGGTTCATCGCCGTGGCCGTCACGTCCATCCAGCGCTGTCCGTGCAGGGCCGTCCACAGCACCTCGTACGCCCTGGCGTCCGGGGCGTTGTTCAAGTACTCCAGCGCGGTCATCTGGCAGACGGCCAGCCGTCCCTCGGTGAGCAGAGACCCCGAGAGCGACGAAGAAGGGCAGCCGCAGCGCGAGGAGGCAGGCAACGACGCGCGGCAGCATCCAGGCGGAGAGCTGGCCGGCGGCCGGACCGGCCGCCACAGCTTTCCGCCTGGATGCATGCCAGAGCAGGGCGAATGCTTACTTCTCGTTCCGCACCAGTGTGTTCCAGGTCGCGGCACCGACGATGCCGTCAGCCTTCAGCTTGTACCTCTTCTGGAAGGCTTTGACGGCGTTGAGCGTCTTGATGCCGAAAATGCCGTCGACGCTGAGGCTCTCGTGCCCGTACGCATAATGCAGGTTGTGCTGGACCGCACGCACCGCGTCGCCTGTGCTGCCCTTCGTGAGGGTGACGATCAGCCTCGACCAGGTTGTGCTGCCGACAATCCCGTCGGCGCGCAGGTGGACCTTGCGCTGGAAGGACTTGACCGCCGCCTGGGTCGTCAGGCCGAACTTGCCGTTGACCCGGAGCCGCGCGGTGGTGCGGTAGCTGAGCAGGTACTGGATGGCGTAGACCCGCTCGCCGGCCGCGCCCCTCTTCACCGTCGGCCAGCTCAGGGCCGCAGGCTTGGCGGCCGCCACGGCGGGCGCCGCTGAAGCCGCGCTGGCGGTTCCCGCGGAGGCGCCAGCAGTCATCGCGACGATCATTCCGGCGCCAAGCACACCGTATCCGAATCTGCGCAGTGTATTTCGCATGAGTTCTCCTCCGGAGAGCGGATCTGCTGATTAAAAGTGGACCAGTCCCGGCCATGCTTTTGGCAGGGCGAGCCTTCGGCGGCGCTTTTGGCGGGGATGCGCCTTCGGCTCTCGCACGTTATTTTTTACGGCGGAGGCCAGTCAAGCGTCGATGCCCACTCTTTAAAGAACACCACAAGCATATTTACCGAACTAGCAACAGTAGTTAATTCTGAAATCGAGCCGGGCACGCGCTTAGTGATTAATTGTCCTTTCTGCGTTCTGGAATTCCGGGGGCGCCGCCGATACAGCCGCCCCGCCGGCCGTGCTCAGCAGGGCAGCCGTACTTCGTGACTTGATCATGGGTTTGCCTGCCGCGGGCGGGCTTGCTGGTGGGTTCACTCACCCGTCGTGTGGGCAGGCTGCGGCGTTACCGTAGGTCGTGGGTGCGCAGCGGGGACCTGTCGCCGACCAGCCACAGGTGGCCGAACGGGTCGGTGAAGCCGCCTTGCCGGTGAATGCCCCAGGGCGCCTGGTGATCACGGATCTGGTCGATGCTGCCGTCGGCTCCGGCTGCTACGGCGCGGTCGATGAAGCCGTCCGGGTCATCGACGAACACCTCGACCCGGACCGTCCGTGAACCGAGGGCGGCAGGGGTGTCCCAGCCGTTGTTCTCGGGCTCGCCGAGGAAGAACGGGGCACCGGCAATGGTCAGGCCCACTACGCCGCCAAGATTCCATAGTTCGGTGGCCCCGAGCGCCTCGGAGTACCACCGCGCGGCCGCCGTGGCGTCGGGCACGGCGAGCATCACCGAGATCACCGGGGGATGAGCCTCGTCCGTCATCCGCTGCCTTCCGATGCGAGCCCTTTATGACCTGGCTAAACGGGTGACCTGACCCGGTCTGGGTGATCGGGGCCGGCGGGGCAGCCGCCTCATGATCATCAGCTCGTGACAACTTCTGACGCTGAGCGGCTGCCGCTTCCACGGTAGAGGAAGGCCTGGCGGCGCGCCGGATGCTGGACGAGCTGATGATGTGCGGGCTGGCGGGCTGCTTTGCCCGGCCGGAGCCGCGGCGGCAGGCCCGCACGTACGTCACCGGCGGCGAAGCCTGCGGCCGTGACGCCAAGCTGCGCACCTTCTGCGAAGACCAGCACACCGGGTACGTGCTGAAGATCCCCTGCTGCTTCCGCGTCACCCACAGAATTATCACCGCTCGTTCAGAACGAGTTGCGGCTGGTTCGGGGGTCCTCGCCGGCCCTGGCGGTGGCATAGAGGTCGCCCCGGGCTGTGCGTCGCCAGGGCCGGGCCAGGTTTTCGTGTTCACCGTCGATGTCGGCGATTGCGACCGCGGCGGCGTCGTTGGCCGCGCAGCGTGCCGACCAGGCTCCGTCCGGGCTGACGATGCCGGACGGTGCGGCGTGAGCATCCGCGGCGCAGGTGGCGTAGCTGATCCAGTAGCTGTTGCTGCTGGCGTGGCCTTGTACCTGCAGCGCGAACGATGCGCCGGGGCCCTGCGTCGAGAGCAGTACGCAGTGGACATCGGCCCGCTCGTAGTCCAGGAACAGCTCCGGGTACACAGACTCCATGCCGAGCGCGCAGCCGAACCGGACGCCCTCGACGTCGAAGGTGATCGGGCTGGTCCCGGGCGTGTACATGTAGCTGACCTTGGTGTTGGACAGCATCCGCTCGTCGTAGCGCGTGACGACCCGACCGTGGTTGTCGATCACGTAGAGGCTGTTGTGCGGGCGATGAGGCGCGGTAAGCCGGTGCACGGCACCAACGACGGTCCACAAGTTCAGGAACGCGGCGTGTTCGGCGATCGAGCGCAGCTCGGCCTGTTGCGCTTCCCAGCCGAAGCGAGTCCAGTCGGCCCCGGCCACCGTGCTGGGATTACTGGACATAATCCGCTTGTTCGGTGCGCAGATCGCGCCCTCGCAGAAGTGGATCAGCCGCGCACCCTGCTCGTGGGCCCGGGACATGAGCTGCCTGATATCACGGCCAGCGCGGTGCAGGGCCGTCGCGGCACCCGGGTCTCCCGGCGTATCAAGCTGCGCGGCGGCGATCCGGATGGGCTCTGTGTCCGGCATGGAATCTCCCGAAGGGGCCGTCCGGAAGTGCCGAAGCGCCGCGGTGTAGGACTCGCCGGTCTTGAGAGCGCGAGCACGTACACGCCGCTTGAAATCCTTGTTCGCTGTCATCGGCCTTCCAGCGTCCCGGCGCCGAGCCCCCAGCAGCCGTTGACGTCCGAGACGAACGGACCATGACAACGATCCGAGGCCTACGCCCCTTTGCCTCTCACCATGGCCGCGCGTGGGAACGACCCTCAGAGGTTCGGCGTGGACCACGCCGTCAACAAGAGCCTAGCTCACTGCCCTCGTGTGCTGCAGCAGGCCGAACGGACGACACACCGCGCCATCTATTACCGGGGCACCAGGGAGCGTGCCCCGGATTCGATGGAAGCTTCGGACAGCAGCACGACCTGGGCTGCGTCACCCAGCGGGATGAAGCTGTCCTCGCTGTTGACGCGGACGGTCTTCCCGGTGAACCCGGCGTCGGACAGGGCCGTGATGATGGCCTCGGACACCCCGCCGGTGCGCCTGGTCTCGTCGGCCACCAGGACCCGCCCGGTGACGTTGGCCTCGCGCAGGATGTCCTCCACCGGCAGCGGGGCGATCCAGCGCAGATCCAGCACCCGGCAGCCGACCCCGTCCGCGGCGAGCCGGGCCGCCACCCGCAGGCTCATCCGCAGCCCGTTGCCGAACGTGATGATGGTGAGGTCGCGCCCGTTGCCGTGGCGGCGGGCGCTGCCGGGCGGGACGAAGCGGCCGGCCACAGCCCCGGCGGGTCGTAGCGGCCCAGCCAGCCCCCGTCGCCGGCCTGGTGCAGGTCCCTGGTGTGGTACAGGGCGATGGGCTCGAGGAAGACGCAAACGCGGCCGTCCGCCTCCGCTGCCGCGAGGCAGGCCCGGAGCATGGGCGCCGCGTCGTCGGCCCGGGCCGGGCAGGCGATGATGAGGCCCGGGATATCCCGCAGGCTGGCCAGCGCGTTGTCGTTGTGGAAGTGCCCGCCGAAGCCTTCCTGGTAGGCGAGGGCGGCGATGCGCAGCACCACCGGATTCCGGTACTGGGCCTGGGAGAAGTACGACAGGGTCGCGGCCTCACCGCGGATCTGATCGGCGGCGTTGTGCAGGTACGCCAGGTACTGGACCTCCGGGACCGGCAGCAGCCCGGCCAGGCCCGCGCCCAGGGCCAGGCCGAGGATGGACTGCTCGTCGAGCAGCGTGTCGAACACCCGCGCGGCCCCGAACCGCTGCGCCAGGCCGCGGGTGACCCCGTACACGCCGCCCTTGCGGGCCACGTCCTCGCCGAAGACCAGCATGCCGGGCCGGGCGGCCAGGGCGTCGGCCAGCGCCGCGTTGATCGACTGCGCCAGGGTGAGCCCGCCGGCCGCTTCGGGCAGCCGCCCGGCGAACGCCCGGCTGCGGCGCGCCGGTTCCGCGGCCAGGCACGCCCCGGCCCAGACCTGCTCGGGATGATGGGGTGCGAGAGGCGCCATCACCTGGGCGGCGGTGGCCAGCCGCGGGCTGCCGGCCACCCCGGCGGCGAGGCCCAGGATCCGGTCCCGTGACTCCTCGTACCGGGCGGTCACCTCGGCCGGGCTGAGGATGCCCGCGGTCACCAGCAGGCGGGCCGTGCCGAGCAGGGGATCGGCGGCCAGGTCCGCGGCGGCCGCGGCGGCCGCGCGGTAGCTGCTTTCCACGTCCGGGCCGGCGTGCCCGCCGAACCGCACCACGGCCAGGTGCAGGAACGCGGGAGAGCGCCGCTCCCGGACCCAGGCCGCGGCGTCCAGCGCCGCGTCATACACGGCGGCCAGGTCAGACCCGTCCGCGTGGAAATACCTGAAGCCCGCCGCGGTCTCGGCGACGGCCCGGACCCAGCCGGGCGGGGTCCGCACGCTGATGCCGATCCCGTTGTCCTCGATCACCAGCAGCAGCGGCAGCGGCAGACGCTGGTAGGCACAGTAAGCGGCGGCGTTGATCGCCCCGGCGGCGGTGGAGTGGTTCAGCGACGCGTCGCCGAGGCTGGCCACCACGATCGCGTCCGCGGGCCACTCGGCGGGCCGGCCGAGCCGGGCCGCCCGGTCCAGGGCGAAGGCCAGCCCCAGGGCGCGGGGCAGGTGCGACGCGATGGTGGAGGTTTGCGGGATGACGTTCAGCAGCCGGTGGCCGAACACCTTGTGCCGGCCGCTGGCGATCGGCTCGTCCGCCGCGCCAGCCAGCCCGAGCAGGACATCGCGGACCCCGTCCCGGGCAGGCGTGGCCTGCTGGCACCGGGCCAGGTAGAACGCGCCCGAGCGGTAGTGCAGCAAGGCCGGGTCGGTGATCCGCAGGGCCGCGGCCACGCCGGCGTTGCCCTCGTGCCCGGACGACCCGATGGTGTAGTACCCGGCGCCACGGGCCCGCAGCCAGCGTGCGGCCAGATCGAGATGGCGGCTGGCCAGCTGCGCATCGAAGAGCTCCAGGCAGCGCTGCCCGGTCAGGGCCGAGCCGTCCCGGACCGGGGCCGGCCCGGCGGGCCGCTGTCCGCGGCCATCGGGGGAATGGCCGTCCAGTGCGGCGATCACCTCGCCGAAATGGCGTTCGACAGGGTCTCGTTCCGCCTGCTCTCGCTCCGCCTGACCAGGGCTCATTTCTCTACCGTAGGGCCGGTTGCTCTACGGTAGGGGCGGCACCGTTGCTGACACCGGAGGAGGCCTCATGCTGCCCTGGTCCGCCGACCTGTCCGGCCGGATCGACGAGCACGTGATCACCAGTGAGCTGCTGCGCGACAACCCGCTGGGTGATCCGTACGAGCGACCGCTGTGGGTCTACGTCCCGCCCGGGTACGACGATGACCCGGCCCGGCGATATGCAGCGGTCTACGTGATCCAGGGTTACACCGGGCACCTGGCCATGTGGCGGAACCGCTCGCCGTACCGGCAGCCGTTTCCCGAGACAGCCGACGCGGTGTTCGCGTCCGGGCAGGCACCCGGGACCATCGTGGTCTTCGTGGACGCCTGGACCGCGCTACGGGGGCAGCCAGTTCGTCGACTCCCCGGGCACCGGCCGGTACCACTCCTACCTGTGCGACGAGGTGGTGCCGTGGGTGGACGCGCACTACCGGACGCAGCCGGCCGCGGCGCACCGGGCGATCACGGGCAAGTCCAGCGGCGGGTTCGGCGCGATGATCACCCCGATGCTGCGGCCCGACCTGTTCGGGGCGCTGGCCACGCACGCGGGGGATTCGCTCTACGAGCTGTGCTACATCCCCGATTTCGGCAAGTCCGCGCGCCACCTCCGGGAGTACGACGGCGACATCTGGCGGTGGTGGGACGACTTCCGGTCCCGGGTGTCCTTCACCAAGGAGGCCGATCATGACCTGCTGATGCTGCTGGGTGTGTCGGCCTGCTTCTCCGCCACCCCCGGATGGCCAGGTGGAGCTGCCGTTCGAGCCGCAGACCGGCAGGCTCCGGCCGGACGTGTGGCAGCGCTGGCTGGACTGGGACCCGGTCCGGATGGTGCCGCACCACGCGGAGGCGCTCCGCGGGCTGCGCGGGATCTGGATCGACGCCGGGAAGCGCGACGAGTGGTTCCTCGATCTGGGCGCGCAGGCCTTCCGCGCCGCCCTGGGGGAGGCGGGCGTGCCGGACGAGGTGATCCACTTCGAGCTGTTCGAGGGCACGCACATGAGCATCGACTACCGGTATCCCCAGTCGCTGGCCTGGCTCGCCTCCCGCATCGCGGTCTAGCCGCGGGGCGCCCCGGCCCTGGTGGGGCCGCGTCGGGGCTCTGGCCGGGCTTCCGTGCGGCCCGGCGCCGGGGCCCAGGCCGGGAACGGCCGGCGGCGCGGTAATAAAGCCGTAATCCGTCAAGTGGGTCCGCTCATGAACGACGGCGCGGGATAGTACGTGCTCGAGTTGATATGTCCGCCCCTCCTCATGAGCGGAGAGACACAATGCGTTACCGCAGATGGGCGCCGGCGGTCCTCGCCATTCCAGCCCTGCTGCTGGCCGCGTGCGCCAGCAGCACCTCACCCAGCACCGCGAGCGGCACCAAATCCGCTTCAGCCATGTCCGCCAAGTCCGCGCCCACCAAGTCCGGCTCGATGGGCGGTTCCGGGATGACTTCCTCCGGCACCGCCGCGCTGGAGAAGATCAAGACAAGCATCGGCCCGGTGCTGGCCGACGCCAAGGGCTTCACCTTGTACTGGTACTCCAAGGACACCCCGATGAGCTCGGCCTGCACGGGGTCCTGCGCGAAAGCCTGGCCTCCCGTCACCGGTAAGCCCGCGCCGGCCATGGGCGTGCGGCTGGTCGGCAAGCTCGGCACGATCGCCCGGGCCAACGGGGTGCTGCAGGCCACCTACAAGGGGCACCCGCTCTACACGTACGCCGGCGACAGCGCCCCGGGCCAGGTCAAGGGCAACGGGCTCGGGGGGGTCTGGCACGCGCTCAGGGTCAGCACGATCAGTGCCGTGTCGCCCGGCATGGCGATGTCCTCGAGTTCGCCTGCCCCGTCGCCGTCCGCGTCGAGCAGCGGGAGCGGCGGCTACGGGGGCGGAGGCGGCGGGTACTGAGCCGCCCGGGCTGCGGCTCGGCGTGCGGGCCGGCCGCCGGAGCCTGGGCGTACCATCGGGTGACATGGCGGATCACGGCGGCTTGGATCACGGCGGCTTGAATCTCGGCGGCACAGCCGAGGCTGCCACCGGCGGTGCGCCCGTGGCGTGGCTCGCCGCGCGGTACCTCCAGGTGCAGACGACCACCGACTCCAGGGCCGAGGCCGTCGAGCTGGGCCGCGACGCTGTGCAGGCCCGGCTGGCCGCCTGCGCCCAGGTGAGCGGCCCGGTGCTGAGCAGCTACTGGTGGGAAGGCGATCTCGAGCGGGCCGAGGAGTGGATGCTGCTGCTGAAGCTGCCGGCCGCGCGCTACCAGGAGCTCGCGGACTTCCTCAGCCAGCGGCACAGCTACGACGAGCCCGAGATCGTCGCGACCCCCATCGTGGCGGGATCGGCGGCCTATCTGAGCTGGATAGAGGAAGTAACTCAGCCGCAGTGACCGTTCCGGCCGGACTGACCGTTCCGGCGGACCGGGCCGGCTTAGTGCCCGGCAGCCGGCGGTGCGTTCCACGTCAGCATGACCTGCTGGCCATGCTCGGTGCCGAGGGTGGACAGGGTCCCCGTGTCCAGCCGGAACAGCCGGCCGCGGACGGCTCCAGGCTGAGCCAGCGGGCCGCCAGGATCCGGAGGAAGTGCGCGTGGGCCACCAGCGCCACGTTCCCCTCGGCCAGCAGCGGCTGCACCCGGGCCAGCACCGCGTCCGCGCGGGCCCCGACCTGCTCGACGGTTTCCCCCGGATGCCCGGCGGCGCCGGGAATCACCCCGTCCCGCCACAGGTACCAGCCGGGGCGCCGCTCCCGGATCTGGGCCGTGGTCAGGCCCTCGTAGCCGCCGTAATCCCACTCCTGCAGATCAGGGTCGGGCCTGGCGTTGAGCCCGGCCAGCTCCGCGGTCCGCACCGCGCGCTGCGCCGGGCTGGTGAACGCGGCCCGGATCTGGAGGCCGGCCAGCGCCGGGGCCAGCGACTTGGCGGCCGCCTCACCGTCGGGCGTGAGCGGGATGTCCGTCCGCCCGGTGTGCCGCCCGGCCTTGCTCCACTTCGTCTCGCCGTGCCGGAGCAGGATCAGTTCTCCCATAGGCCCCATCTTCGCTGACCCGGGCGCGGGCCGGGCGCCGGCCGCCCGATCCGGGGCCAGGAGAACCGGGTTCGTCCCGCCCGTCCGCCCCCTTGACTCATCCGCCTGTCACATGTAATGTTTTTCTGACAGGTGAAAGAACGAGCCCTGGAGTCGATGCTGACCAGCGACGAGCTGCTGACCGTGCTCACCGCGGTGGCGAACCCGCACCGGATGCGGATCGTCGCCGAGCTACGGGACGGCCGGGTGCACGTCAGCGAGCTGGCCCGGCGGCTCGGCATGTCGCGGCCACTGCTGTACATGCACCTGGACAAGCTGGAGAAGGCGGGCCTGGTGGCCGGCCAGCTGGAGTTGTCGGACGACGGCAAGGCCATGAAGTACTTCGAGCTGGCCCCGTTCGACCTGCATCTCAACGCCGAAACGATCATCTCGGCGCTGCGTGATGGCAGCGGCGTGGAAGGGGACGACGTGGACACCGAACAAACTGCCCCGGAAGGACGACGGGAGATGATCGCGACTCACGTGGCCGCGCTGAGCAGCAGCGCGGAAGCAGGGATCATCATCGGATTCGGCATCCCGCTCTGCGTCTGCGCGGCGGCGGCCATCATCGTCTGGTCCTACTTCCGGCTGCAGGCGCACCGCGCCGACGCGGTGGCGATGGCCGAGTACCGCAAGCTCGCCGAGGAGGCTGTGGCCAACCAGCAGGAACTGCGGACCGAGCTGGCCAAGCTGACCGAGCACGTCCAGGCGGTCGAGCAGCTGATGCGGGACGTGGGATGAGCACCGGCGCGGGCGCCCCGCCGGGCCGCCCGGCCCGCGCGGTGCCGGCCCGCCGGTGGCACCGCCCGGCTGAGCTCTACCGGAACCCGCTGCGGCTGGCTGTGTCCGGCAGCACCTGGCGCGCCGCCGCCTTCCTGGCTGGCTACATCTTCGTCGCCGGCTGGCTCCTGTTCGCCATCGCATTCACCGCGACGGTGACTGCCGCCGTCTTCCTGATCACGCTGGCCGGGATCCCGCTGCTGGTCGCGGCGGCGGGAGTGCTGCGAGGCTGCGCCAATGCCGAGCGCGCCCGGCTGCGGCCGGTGCTGGACGAGGCCGTCTCCGGCGGGTACCGCCAGGCGACCCGGCCGGGCGTCATGGCGCAGGTCAGGACCCGCTGGCGGGACCCCGCCACCTGGCGTGACGTGGCCTACCTGATCGGGCTGTGGCCGCTGCTGTTCGTCCTGGACACCGCCGTCCTCAGCGTCTGGCTCACGTTTCTCGCCGGGGTGACCCTGCCCGCCTGGTACTGGGCGCCCCGGGGCAACGTGGGGATGAGCTATGTCAACGGCACGACGGTGCACGGCGTGACGCTCGGCTATTTCCCGCACGGCGCGAACGGTCCCGGCGGGGTCGGCCTGTACGTGGACACCCTGCCCAGGGCGCTTCTCGCCGCGTCCGCCTTCCTGGTGGCGTTCCTGCTCTTCAACTACGTGCTGGTGCTCACGGCCCGCGCCCACGCCCGCATCGCGGGCGCCCTGCTGCGCGCGCCTGCCGACCCGCTCGCCCCGGTGAAGGAGGTGCTCACCCGGCCGGGCCCGCTCGGCCCGCTGCACACGGCCAGGTAAGACCCCGCCCCCGCCCACGAGGGATCAGCTCGCAGGCGGGGGCTCACGACAAACTCACGCACCGTCCTCGGGAGAAGGCCATGATGCGCCAGCCGTCTAGTTCAGTATTGCCGGAAATCGCACCGCACCGCGAGGAGCCCCGCCGGTCCCGCGCACCGGTCGTCGAGCGGATCGCCGGATGGAGCACCCGGCACCGCAAGACCGCCGTGTTCGGCTGGCTCGTCCTGGTCGCCGCGGTATTCATGGCCGGGCACATGCTGCCCGCCAAGAACGTGCCCGCCTACGACGCCGGCCAGTCCGGCCGGGCCGAGCAGACCTTGCAGCGTCTCGGCGTGGTCACCCCGCCGCGGGAGAACGTGCTGATCCAGTCACGGGGGACCGGTCGCCTCGGCTCGGACCCGCTGATGCGCCAGGCCGTCCGGCAGGTGGTGACCGCGCTGTCCGCCCTCCCGCATTCGGCTCAGGACATCGCCTCGCCCCTCGGTCGCGGCCACGCTGGGCTGGTGGCCGGGGATGGCCGCAGCGCTCTGGTCACCTTCCAGATCCCCGGAAAGGCCAGCAACGAAGACCAGTCCGTGGCTCCGGCCCTCCGCGCGGTGGCCACGGTCCAGGCGCGCTATCCGGGGTTGCGGATTCAGGAGGCGGGTGACGCGAGCTACAGCCAGGCCATCAACTCCGTGCTGGCCCGCGGCTTCCGGAGGGCCGAGGCGACCTCGGTGCCGATCACGCTCGTCTTGCTGCTGCTCGTGTTCGGCGCCCTGGTCGCGGCGGGCATCCCGCTGCTGCTGGCGCTCACGTCGGTGATCACCGCGCTGTCCCTGCTGACCGTCTTGAGCCGGTGGCTGCCTGTCGGGTCGAGCACCTCGGAAGTGGTCCTGATCATCGGGATGGCGGTGGGCGTCGATTACTCGCTGTTCTACCTGCGCCGCGAGCGCGAGGAGCGCACCGCGGGCCACTCCACCACCGAGGCGCTCAGGATAGCCGCGGGCACCTCCGGGCGAGCGATCATGGTGTCCGGGCTGACGGTCATGATCGCGCTGGCCGGGCTGTTCCTGACCGGCTACGACGTATTCAGCGGCATCGCGTTCGGCACGATTGCCGTGGTCGGCGTGGCCGTCCTCGGCTCGCTGACCGTGGTGCCCGCGTTGCTGTCCTGGCTCGGGGGCCGGGCGGACCGGGGGCGGATCCCGTTCCTCGGCCGCCGGCGGACCGCGGCGCGTCCGTCGCGGGCGTGGGCCGCCCTGGTACGCCGGGTGGCACGGCATCCTGTCCTGTGGGGAGGGACGGCCGCGATCGCGCTGCTCGCGCTGGCCGCGCCCGCCGCCGGGATGCGGCTGGGCAGCCCGGCGGTGAACCTGCCGGCCAGTTCGCCGGTCCTGCAGACCATGAACCGGATCTCCGCTGCGTTCCCGCAGACCCCGTCACCCGCGCAGGTGGTCGTGACCGGGCGGGATCTCACCGGCCCGGCGGTGCGGCACGCGATCGTCGCGCTGGACGCCCGGGCATCCGCGGACGCCCCGGACGGCCCGATCCGCCAGCCGATCACCGTCACCCAGGTGGCGGACGGCCGCGCCCTGATCGTCTACGTCCCGCTGGCCGGAAACGGCACCAATTCCGTGTCCGACCAGGCCCTGCTGACCCTGCGCAACCGGGTCCTGCCCAGCACGCTGGGCACGGTGAGCGGGATCAGCTACGCCGTGACGGGGAACACCGCGGGCAACTACGACGACATGACGGCATTGCATTCCCGCACCCTGGTCGTGTTCGCCTTCGTCATCGTGCTCGCGTTCCTGCTGCTGCTGGGCGCGTTCCGCTCGGTCGCCATCCCGCTGATCTCGATCGCCCTGAACCTGCTCTCGGTGGGGGCCGCCTACGGGCTGATCACGCTGATCTTCCAGGATGGACGGCTGCAGGGCCTCCTCGGCTACACCTCCTTCGGCGGGATCATCCCGTGGATCCCGCTGTTCATGTTCGTGCTCCTGTTCGGGCTGAGCATGGACTACCACGTGTTCATCCTCAGCCGGATCCGGGAGCTGCACTCGCGCGGCGCCAGCACCCGGGACGCGGTCGTCGGCGGCATCTCGAGCAGCGCCGGGGTGGTGACGAGCGCGGCGCTCATCATGGTGGCGGTGTTCTCCATCCTGGCCACGCTGCCCATCGTCAACACCAAGACGCTCGGCGTGGGGCTGGCCGCGGCGGTGCTGATCGACGCCACCGTGGTACGCGGCATCCTGCTGCCCGCCTGCCTGGCCCTGCTCGGTGAGCGCAGCTGGTACCTGCCACGCTGGCTGGGCTGGCTGCCCGGCGGGGGAGCGGAGGCCGCCGGGCGAGCGCGGGCCGCCGGGCGAACGCAGGCTGGCGGGACGCCCCAGGCTGGCGGGACGACCCCGCCGGCGGGACACCCCCGGCCGGCGTGGGCGGGGTCCCGCTGTCCGCGGGCTGAGGCAGCCAGATCGGCCCGGGCCCGGGAGGTGGGCAGCGACGCGTCCACCGCCCGGGCCCTCGCTCATCACCAGCACTACCTGTCACTTTGATCATGGCCAGGTCCCCACATTCACCCTCACATTTCCCGCGAAACGTGCGTTATGGCGGGTGAATTGTCCGGTTAAGCGAACGTTTCGCGGGAAATGTGGGCGCGAGGGGCCAGTGTGACTGGGGGGACAGAGGACGGGGCGGGCGCCGCCGCCGGGGGGCCGGAATGGACGAGCGCGGGTCCTGATCCGTGGACTTCCTGAACGTTTGCTGTGACATTCCAGATAATCCCTGGACGCTGACGTCAGTGTCACCAAAGTCTGGCATGCTGGTCAGGAATCCATGACACGCGCGTCAGTTAACCGTGCCGCGCTGCTCAGCCGCTCCTGACCCGCGAGGCCCGATGCGCGAGACGCTCAACCCCGCCCTGCCCGCCATGCGAAAGCCGCTGCCGGAGGTGCGCAGTCCGGCGCCGGACACGCCGGCCGCCCCGCCGCCGGCCCCGCGCCGGGGGCGGGCACCGATGGTCGAGCGGATCGCCTGCTGGAGTGCGCGGCACCGGATCGCGGTGGTCGTGGGCTGGCTGGTGCTGGCCGGGGCCGCACTGCTCGCCGGGCAGCTGCTGGGCACGCAGAGCCAGCCGCAGTACGACCCGGGGCAGGCCGGCCAGGCCGAGCAGATGCTGCACCAGCTCAACGTGGTCAGCCCGCCTCAGGAAACCGTCCTCATCCAGGCCCGCGGCAGCTCAGCGGGACGCCACCTACGGGCGAAGCCCGCAGCTGCGCGGCGCGGTCGCCGACGTGGCTCAGCGCGCTCCAGGGGCTGCCCCGGGCGGCCCGTGACATCCGGTCCCCGCTGAGTCCCGGCGGCCAGACCCTGGTCTCGGCGGACGGCCGTACCGCGCTGGTCACGTTCGACGTGGCCGGCCCGCACGCCCGCGCGGACACCACGGTCAGCGCGGACCTCGCCGCGGTGGCCCGGGTGCAGGCCGCCCACCCCGGCCTGATCGTGGCCGAGGCCGGTGACGCGAGCACCGACCAGGCCGCCAACACGATGATGGGCAAGGACTTCCATAAGGCCGAGCTCACCTCGGTGCCGATCACGCTGATCCTGCTGCTCGCGGTGTTCGGCGCGCTGATTGCGGCGGGCATCCCGGTGCTGCTGGCCGGCAGCGCGGTCATGGTCGCAGTCTCACTGCTCGCGGTGCCCAGCCGGTGGCTGCCCATCGGATCCAGCACCTCCGAGGTGGTGCTGATCATCGGGATGGCGGTCGGCGTCGACTACTCGCTGTTCTACCTGCGGCGGGAACGGGAGGAACGCGCCGCGGGCGCGTCCTTCCCCGGAGGCCCTGGCCACGGCGGCGCACACCTCGGGCCGGGCCATCCTGGTCTCCGGGCTGACCGTGATGGTCTCGCTGGCGGGCCTGCTGCTCACCGGGATCGACCTGTTCACCGGGATCGCGGTCGGCACCATCATGGTCGTCGGCGTGGCGGTCGTCGGCTCGCTCACGTTCCTGCCGGCCCTGCTGTCCCTGCTCGGGCCGTGGGCCGACCGGGGCCGGATCCCGTTCCTGGGCCGGCACCGGACCCAGGCCCGGCCGTCCCGGCTGTGGGCCGCGCTGGTGCGCCGGGTGGTGCGCCGGCCGCTGCTGTGGGGCGGGACCGCCGCGCTGGCCCTGCTCGCGCTGGCCGCGCCCGCGCTCGGCATGCGCACCGGCACCCCGGCCATCGACCTGCCGTCCAGGCTGCCCGGTGGTGCAGACCCTCGGACCAGATCCAGCGCGCCTTCCCCGGCAGGCCCGCCCCGGCGCAGGTCGTGGTCATCGGGCAGCGACATGTCCGGGCCCGGCGCATGCGCGCCGCGGTGACGACGCTGCAGGCCAGGGCCTCGGCCCACGGGGTGATCCACCGGCCGGTCACGGCCGAGGTGGTGGGCGATGGCCGCGGGCTGGTGATCTCCGTCCCGCTGGCCGGCGACGGCACCGACTCGGTGTCCCAGCGCGCCCTGCTCGACCTGCGCGACCAGATCCTGCCCGCCACGGTCGGGACCGTGCCCGGAGCCAGCTACGCCGTCACCGGGAACACGGCCAGCGGCCACGACTTCGACGCGGCGCTGCGCTCCCGCACGCCGATCGTGTTCGCCGTGGTCGCGCGGCCTCGCGCTGCTCCTGCTCATGGTGGCGTTCCGCTCGCTGGTCATCCCCCTGATCTCCATCGGCCTGAACCTCCTCTCCGTCGGCGCGGCCTACGGCCTGATCACGCTGATCTTCCAGGACGGGCACCTGCAGGGACCGCTGGGCTTCACCTCGTTCGGCGGGATCATCCCGTGGGTGCCGCTGTTCATGTTCGTGTTCCTGTTCGGGCTGAGCATGGACTACCACGTGTTCATCCTGAGCCGGATCCGCGAGCTGCGGACCCGGGGCAGAACGCACGAGGAGGCCGTGGTCGGCGGGGTGGCCGCGTGTTCCGGCGTGGTGACCAGCGCCGCGGTCGATCATGGTCGCGGTCTTCTCGATCTTCGCCACGCTGTCCCTCATCGAGCTGAAGATGATCGGCGTCGGGCTTGCGTCGGCGGTGCTGATCGACGCGACCATCGTGCGCGGCATCCTGGTGCCCGCCGCGCTGGCCCTGCTGGGCGAGCGCAGCTGGTACTTCCCGCGCTGGCTGGAGTGGCTGCCGGGCTGGCGGCTCGAGCCCTCCGGCCCGGAGCCGCTGAACAGCGCGCCCGCGGCCCCAGCCGCGCGTCCCGTCACGCCACCCTCCCGGAGGGAGCCAGAGGTACTCTTGGCGGGTGAGCGAACCGGGTCCCGGGAGGGCGCGGCCTGACGGCCCCCCGTCATCCCCGGCCCCGGCCTTAGCGCCAGCCCCGGCCGCGTCCGCGGCGTCTCCGGTCGCGGCGCCCATGGCGCCCCCAGAGCTTCCGGCTGGCGAACCGGGGCCTGCCGGGCCGCCCGCCACCCGCGGGGCTGACTCCGGCCCGCCGCCGGACGGGTCTGCGGACGACTCCCGCTCCCGGCCCGGCGTCTGCTCCCGCGTCCCGCGGCCGGCCGGGGACGCCGGACCGGGTTGCTGATGATCATGATGGCCGCGGCCGCGGTCTGCTGCCTGGCCGTCGCGGTGCTAGCGGGCCGCGCGGCGGTCGCCGGGCAGACCCGGCCGCCGACCCGGGCGGAACGGGCCGCGGCGGCCGCCGCGGCGGTGGCCCGGCGGTGGCGATCCTGGCCCGCAGGCCGGATCTTCCCGGCGGACCTCGGATACACCACCACGCTCAGCGGCCACGAGACCGCGCACCGGGCCGGCATCTCGCCGGACTACCGCTGCGAGGCGGCGCTGGACGCGGCGCTGGTCCCCCCAGCCCGCCAGGACGCTGCCGGGCCGCGATCCGGGCCAGCTACGTCGACGGGCTGGACGGCGTCGTCTACACCACGGGCGTACTCGCGTTCCCTGACCGGGCTCGGGCCGCCGCCTTCACCCGCCGCCTCCCGTCCGGCCGGCCCCCGGTCGCCGCGCTGCGCGCCCTGGCCCTGCCCGGGACGGCCAGCGCCCAGTTCACCGCCGCGGCCCGCCAGACGGCGACCGCCCGGCAGGACGGTCCCTATGTCCTGCTCACCGTGGCCGGGTACGCGGACGGTCGCCCGGCCGCCGCGACCGGCGAGTTCGACGCCGCGGCGTTCAGCGCCGCGGGGCAGCTCGCCCGCGAGATCCTGGCCCCGCTGAACCGCCCCGCCGTGGTCAACTGCGCTCGTCGGCAGTGGTCATGCTGACCGGGCCGGTCCGGGTGCAGGCCACGCTGGCCGCCGCGGCCCTGGCGTCGCTGCCGTGGCTGGGCGGGCCCAGGGTGGTGCCGGGCCGCCCGCCGGGCCAGTCGCCGGCCGGCCGCGGTGTCGCGGCCCGGGCCCGGCCAGGACGCCGGAGCCCAGGTCCGCGCGGCCGAACAGGCCCAGCTCAAGGCCATCGACGCCCCGGCCGCCTGGCGGATGAGCCAGGGCCGCGGGGTGACGGTCGGCGTCCTGGACACCGGCGTGGACGCCGGCGCGGCCGACCTGTCCGGGTCGGTCAGCACCGGGCCGGACTACACGCTGGGCGCGGACCCGCCGGGCTACCAGCCGCCGCACCTGCACGGGACGTTCATCGCCTCGCTCATCGCCGGGCACGGCAGCGGGCCGGGCCGGGCGGGCGGGATCATCGGCGTCGCCCCGGCCGCCCGGGTGCTCTCCGTCCGGGTCATCCTGGACGACCAGGAACCCGGCGTCGGCCTGTACAACACGAGCCCCCGGTTCGCCGACGCGATCGGCCAGGGCATCCGGTACGCCGCCAGCCACGGGGCCGGGGTCATCAACATGTCCCTGGGCTCCGTCCAGCCCACCCGGGCCATGCAGGCGGCGCTGGCCTACGCGGTGTCGCACGGCGTGCGTGGTGGTGGCGTCCGCCGGCAACAGCGGCGCCGCCGGGCCCGGCGCTACACGCCGTACTCCTACCCGGCGTCCTTCACCGGGGTGATCTCGGTGGCGGCGGTGGACGACGCCGGGGCCGCGGGCGCCGTTCTCCGACCGCAACTCGTCCGTGGTGCTGTCCGCGCCCGGCGTCGAGGTCATCGGGGCCGGGCCCGGCGGCACCTACCTGCAGGCCAGCGGGACCAGCCCGGCGGCGGCCTTCGTGACCGGGGTCGCGGCCCTGATCCGGTCGGCGTACCCGCGGCTCTCCCCGGCCCAGGTGGAGCAGGCGATGATCAGCTCAGCCGCGCGCCGCCCCGCGGCCGGCTACAGCCCGGCCACCGGATTCGGTGAGGTGGACGCGGCCGCGGCGCTGCGGGCCGCCGGCCTGCTCAGCCGGGCCGAGCCCGGCGCCGGGCTGGCCGCGGGGCCGCCACTTCGGCGGGGCCGCCCCCGGGCCGATCCAGGTCACCCACCGGGACGAGACGCGGATCGCCGCGCTCGGCGGCATCGGCGCGGCAGGCGCGGCCGGGTTCCTGGCCTCGCTGGCCGTGCTGGGCGTGCTCACCGTCCGCCGGCTGCGCAGCCGCGGACGCTGGCCGAGCCGGGGGCTGGCAGGGGAGGGTCAGGATCTCGTGGCCGTTCGCGGTGACCAGCAGCGTGTGCTCGAACTGCGCGGTGCGCTTGTGATCCTTGGTGACCGCGGTCCAGCCGTCATCCCAGACGTCATAGGCGATCGTGCCGAGGGTCAGCATCGGCTCGATCGTGAACGTCATGCCCTCCTCCATGACCACGTTGACCGCGGGGTCATCGAAGTGGGGCACGATCAGGCCGGAGTGGAACGTGGTGCCGATGCCGTGGCCGGTGAAGTCCCGGACCACGCCGTAGCCGAACCGGCGGGCGTAGGACTCGATCACCCGGCCGATGGCGTTGAGCGGGCGGCCCGGGGCGACGGCCCGGATGCCCCGCATCATGGCCTCGTAGGTGCGCTCCACCAGCAGCCGCGACTCCTCGTCCACCTCGCCGGCCAGGAAGGTCGCGTTGGTGTCGCCGTGCACGCCGTTGATGATAGGCGGTGATGTCCACGTTCACGATGTCGCCGTCCGCGATCACCGTGTCGTCCGGGATGCCGTGGCAGATGACCTCGTTGAGCGAGGTGCACAGCGACTTGGGGTAGCCGCGGTAGCCGAGCGTGCTGGGGTAGGCGCCGTGCTCGACGAGAAACTCGTGCCCGACCCGGTCCAGCTCGTCCGTGGTCACCCCGGGCGCGACGTGCCTGCCGACCTCTTCGAGCGCCTGGGCGGCCAGCCTCCCGGCCACCCGCATCCGCTCGATCGTCTCCGCGTCCTTGACGTCCGGCTCGCCGGTCCGCGGGTACTTGCGGCCGACGTACTCCGGCCGCGGGATGCTGGCCGGCACCTGCCGTGGCGGCGAAATCCGGCCGGGATGGAGCAAGGTTGCCATGGTCTGAAAGTCTAGTGCGCATGGACGAAGACCAGAGCTGGTGGTACTGCCTGACGCACCGGACCGTGGAGCACGGCGCCGGGCTGCCCCGAACAAGGAGAGGCTGGGCCCGTTCGCCACCGAGCAGGAAGCGGCCCACGCGCTGGACACGGTCCGGCGGCGCAACGAGGAGTGGGACAAGGCCGACGAGGATTGACCATCGGCGGGCCGCGGTGATCAGGCCCCCGGCAGGTATCGTGGGGTCTGCGACGATGCCGGAAGGGGCGCACGGTGGCGGATGACCGGACGCGGGCAGCGACCTGCCCACGGCTGCCCGGGCCCGGATGGCGGAGATCCGCACCAGCGGGACCTGGGGATCGGCGCTCAGCACCGATGAGTTCGCCGCCATCCGCGGCGTCGGCTTCGAGCCTGCCGGCCAGGTCCTCGGCGCCGCCGTCTACAACATCGGCTTCTCGGGCGGCTACAACTGCCCAGGGGCGTGGTCCGGGTTCGGCTCGTACGCGCAGGCCTACCGCAGCGTGACCCAGGTGTCCGGGCGGGGCGGCTACGGCTCGTTCGGCCCGCTCACCCAGGCCATGTACGACGCGCGGCACCTGGCCATCAGCCGGATGATCACCGAGTGCGCCGAGCTGGGCGGGCATGGCATCGTCGGGGTTTCCCTGACCATCGGGTCCTTCCCGGCCGGCGGCCTGGAGTTCAAGGCGATCGGCACCGCGGTCCGCGCGCCGGGATCACCACCGCTCCCCAGGCCGTTCAGCTCGGACCTGTCCGGGCAGGACTTCGCCAAGCTGGTCTCCTCAGGCTGGGTGCCGGCCGGGCTGGCGCTGGGCATCTCCGTGGGGGCCAGGCACGACGACTGGCTGACCGTCGGCCAGACCCGCTGGGGTGCGGGCAACGCCGAGGTGGTCGGCTACACCGAGCTGGTGAACGACACCCGGCACGACGCCCGTCAGCAGCTGGAGAAGGACGTGCGCCGGCTCGGCGGGGAGGGCGTCGTGGTCCGGCGGATGGACATGCGGGTCCACGAGCGTGAGTGCCCGATCCAGGAGCACGGTAAAGACCACATCGTGGAGGCGACGATCGTGGGCACGGCCATGGTCCGCTTCGCCTCGGTGGCCAAGCCGCCGCCACCGCTGGTGATCCTGTCGCTCGACCCGCAGCGCCGCCAGGCGGCCCGGGTACGGCTGGGACCCTGATGGGCAGTATTCAGCTGGACTTGGCAGTACGAGCAGGGTGAGGGGAAGCGATGACCGACCAGCAGAGCACCGGGCTGACCGATAAGCAGAGCACTGAGCTGAGGGTCGAGGGCGTCCCGCAGGACGCCCTGCGCCGCCTGGCCGAGCTCCGCCCGGGACGCCCCGGTGGCATCTTCACCTCTGACCTGTCCGTGAACGAGTTCCTGCTGGTCCGCGAGGCGGGGTTCCGCCCGCTCGGCCTGGTCCTGGGCAGCTCGATCTACCACGTCGGGCTGCAGGTCGGCCGCTGGGGGAAGAACCAGGAACTCGACGTGCTCTCCCAGGCCATGTACCACGCCCGGGAGCTGGCCATGACCCGGATGGAGGCCGAGGCGGACGCGCTCGGCGCGGACGGCATCGTCGGGGTCCGGCTGGACGTGGAGATGAAGGAGTTCGGCAACGACATCGCCGAGTTCATCGCGGTCGGCACCGCGGTCAAGGCCGAGCCGGGCGCGGGCGGCGGCGGCGTCACCGACTGGCGCAACAACAAGCGGCAGCCGTTCACCTCGGACCTGTCCGGCCAGGACTTCTGGACGCTGATCCGGGCCGGGTACGCGCCGCTCGGCATGGTCATGGGCTCGTGCGTCTATCACATCGCGCACCAGAGGATCGGCGGGAAGATCAGCAACATCGGCCGGAACGTGGAGCTGGAGCAGTTCACCCAGGCCCTGTACGACGCGCGTGAGCTGGCCATGAGCCGGATGCAGTCGGAAGCGGAGGAGCTCCACGCCGAGGGCATCGTCGGGGTGCAGCTCCGCCAGCACAGTCACACCTGGGGATCGCACACCACGGAGTTCTTCGCCATCGGCACCGCGGTCCGCCCGCTGCGCGAGGACCACGTCATCGAGCGGCCCACCATGGTCCTCAGCCTCGACAGCTGACCCGCCTGGGGCCCCGGTCAGGGGCGGAAGGCGGCGGAGGCGGCCGAGCGGCCGATGGCGGCCTGGTCCAGGAAGCCGTAGCGTGCCCTTTCCTGAGTAGTTCGCGCGAGGCGGTGACCACCGCGCCGAGGGCGGCATTGGCGAACGCCGACCCCACCGAGATCCGCCGCACGCCCGCGCCGGCCAGCTGGGCCACGGACGGGGCGCCCGCGAAGGCGAGCACGTTGACCGGCCGGTCGACCGAGCTGACCACGGCCCGGATGTCGGCCAGGCTGGTCAGCCCGGGCGCGTACAGCACGTCTGCACCCGCCTCCTGGTAGGCCTGCAGCCGGCGGATGGTGTCGGCCAGGTCGGGCCGGCCGTGCAGGTAGTTCTCGGCGCGGGCGGTGAGCACCAGCGGCCCGGGTGCCGCCTTGGCCGCGACCACGGCCGCGGCCACCCGCTCACGGGCCAGGCCCAGGTCGTAGATCGGCGTCGCCGGGCCGCCGGGTGAAGTCCTCGACCGAGCAGCCGGCCAGCCCGGCCGCGGCGGCGAGCCCGATGGTCTCGGCCACCCCGGCGGGCTCGTCGGCGAACGCGTTCTCCAGGTCGGCCGAGACCGGCAGCGCGGTCGCCGCGGCGATCGCGGCGGCGTGCCCGAGCGCCTCGTCCCGGGTGACCGCCCCGTCCAGGCGCCCCAGCGTGGCGGCGAAGCCGCCGCTCGTCGTGGCCAGCGCGGCGAAGCCCAGCGAGGCCAGCAGCCGGGCGGAGCCGACATCCCACGGATTCGGCAGCAGCAGCGGGCCGGGGCCCTCGTGGAGCGCGCGGAAAACCCGCGCCCGCTCGGCCTGTATCTGGGCTGGGTCGTCCGCTGGCACCGTCATGTGGCCACTCTAGGGGCCCTCACGCGGAGGGCCCAGTGATTTAGGCGGCGCTGCCCGGGTGCCGGCGGGCCTGGGGCGTCGCGGTCAGCAGCCCGGCCAGGGCGGCCGCCTGGTCCCGGATCTCCGGGATCGCGGTCGTCTCGTAGCGGATCCCGCGCAGCGTTGGCCCGAGTGTGAACAGGGTGCTGCTGGGCGTGCCCGCGGCGTCGAGCAGGGCGCCCTCCGGGCTGGCGTCCAGGCCGAGCCGCAGCGGGTCCGGGCGGCCCAGTCCCTGGCCGAGCAGGTCACGCAGCAGCGGGTCGGAAGTCCGGGCGAGGTCCGTGCCGGGCCCGGTCGCGTTGATGAGCCAGCCTGCGGCCAGGTCGGTGACGGACGATCCCTGCTCGACCTCGATGCGCAGCCGTTCCCTCCCGAGACCTCCCGGGACCTCGGTGATCCCGGTGACCCGGCCGCGCAGCACGGACAGCCGCCCGGTACAGCGCAGCTCGGTGATCCGCCGGGCGGTCGCGGGCGGCATCCGGTGCCGGTGCACCTCCCAGTAGCGGGCCACGTGCCGCACGAACAGCCGCTTGTCCCGGTCCGGCAGCCGTCGCCAGAGGCTGGGCACGTGCGGCCGCACCGCGTCAACCACGTCCTGCCAGTGGTTGGGCAGGCTGGCCATGGCCGACCGGACCTGCCAGATGAGTTCCGCCAGCCGGACCGGGTCGTCCGTGTCCGACAGGGCAGGCAGCCAGATGGCGTCGGCCGGCCCGCCGCGGCCGCGGTGCACCTGGGGGAGCATCCCGTGCCGCGACACTGCCCGGACCGTGGTCCGCGGGTCGGCAGTCACCGCCGTGGCCACGTCCAGCATGGTCAGCCCGGTGCCCAGGATCACGACCGGGTGGCCGTCGTGGACCGCGTCCAGCGCGCCCGGGGCCCACGGGTTCGTGATGCACCAGGGGTTATCCGGGAAGGGCACCGGGGGGGACGGCGGCCGGTTGCCGGTGGCCAGGATCGCGAGATCCGCCTCGAGGCTGCCGCCGGTCAGCAGCAGGCGCACCGGTCGGCCCCCGGTGCCCGGCCGGATGCCCAGGACTTCCGAGGTGATCGGGCTGAGCCGGGACAGCGGCGCAGCCCGGCGCTCCGCGTCCGCCAGCGTGTCCTGGAGATAACGGCCGAACGCTTGCCGGGGCAGGAACTCCAGGCTGCCGAGCCCGGCGGTGGAGGCCCAGCGGAGCAGGTGGTCCGGATCCCCGGCCACCCCGCTCATCCGGTCCGTGAGCGCGTTCAGGAAGTGCGCCGGATTGGTCGTCGAGTAGGCCTCACCCAGCCCGTGCCGGCCCAGCCGGTCGATCAGCGCGATCCGCATCGGGAATTGCCGCGCCGCGGCCGCATGGAGCAGGTGGATGGCGGCCAGCGTGCCGCTGGCGCCGCCGCCGATGATCGCTATCACGGGCCCGCGTCCCGGCGCCAGGCCGGGGCCGGGCAGGCTGTGCGTCCTAGTGGTCATCGCGGACTCCGGGCTCCGGGCGGGTGAACCGGCCCTGGTGGTGCAGGAGCGGTGGTTCGCCCGAGCCGATGATGGCGTGCTCGACCCGGCCCACCACGAGCTCATGGTCACCCACGGTCTGCTGCGCGTGGGTAGCGCAGATCAGGTGCGTGGTCGCGCCGGCCAGCAGCGGGGAGCCCCCCGGGACCCGGGCGCCACCGGGTCTGCGGCCCGAACCTGTCCGCCCCCTTGCGGGCAAATCTCGCCGCCACCGCCTCCTGGCCGTGATCCATCAGGTTGACCGCGAAGTGCTCCGCCGCGCGGACCGCGGGCCAGTTGGAAGAGCCGTGCCCGATGTAGAAGGACACCAGCGGCGGGTCCAGGCTGGCCGAGCTGAACGACGTCACGGTCAGGCCGGCCAGCCGGCGCAGGGTCACGATGGCCACGCCTGCCGGGTGACGGGCGAGGGCCTGGCGGAAGACCTCCGCGTCGCGATCGGCAGCGGGGGCCAGAGGCAGGCAGCTGAGCTCGCACGGCGGGCCGCAGCAGGCGGGCACGGCAGACGGACGGGTGCGGAGGGCGCCGGGTGGGGGAGGAGTCACAAGACCTGCCTTCGGCTAGCGGCCGCTGCCGTGACGGCCCGGCAGCGGGGGTTTCGGGTGGTCCCGCGGGCCGGGGTGTGGCCTGCGGGACCCGTGGTCAGGCGACGGGTTCCGGCACGCCGCGGGGCCGGGTCGCGGTGAACTGGCTGGCCGGCCGGGACAGCCCGTAGTGATCCCGCAGGGTCTGGCCGGTGTACTCGGTGCGGAACAGCCCGCGCCGCCGGAAGATCGGGATCACCTGGTCGGCGAACGCCCGGAGGCCCGAGGGCAGCGCGGCGGGCATCACGTTGAAGCCGTCGGCGGCGCCCCGGTCGAACCAGTCCTGGATGGTGTCCGCGACCTGCTCAGGCGTGCCGGTGAAGGTGCGGTGCCCGCGTCCGCCGCCGAGCCGGCCGATCAGCTCGCGGACGGTGAGATTCTCCCGCCGGGCCAGGTCGGTGATCAGCTCCGCGCGGCTCTGCGCCCCCTCGACGAGCGGGCGGCCGAACACCTCGGCAGGCAGCGGCCGGTCCAGTTCCAGGATGCCCGGCGGCACCTCCAGCACCTTGGCCAGCTGGGCCAGGCCATATGCGGGGGTGATCAGCCCTTCCAGCTCGTCGCTGAGGGCGTGGGCCTCGGCCTCGGTCGAGCCGATCACCGGCACGATGCCCGGAAGGATCTTGATCTGGCCGGGATCACGGCCGAGCCTGCGGGCCCGGCGCTTCATGTCCGCGTAGAACTCCTGGCCGTCCGCCAGGGTCTGCTGCGCGGTGAAGATCGCCTCGGCGTAGCGCGCCGCGAACTCCCGGCCGTCCTGCGACGACCCGGCCTGCACCAGCAGCGGATGGCCCTGCGGCGAGCGCGGCACGTTCAGCGGCCCGCGGACCCGGAAATAGTCGCCCTGGTAGTCCGCCGGGTGGATCCGGGTCACGTCGGCGTAGATGCCGGCCGCCTTGTCACCCAGTTCGGCGCCGTCCTCCAGCTGTCCCAGAGCCGGATCGACACGTCGACGAACTCGGCGGCCCGGGCGTACCGCTCCCGGTGGCCGGGCCGGTCATCCAGGCCGAAGTTCTGTGCGGACGCGGTGTCGGCGGTGGTCACGATGTTCCAGCCGGCCCGGCCGCCGCTGACGTGATCAAGTGAGGCGAACCGGCGGGCCAGGTTGTACGGCGCGTTGTAGGTGGTCGACGCGGTGGCGATGAGGCCGATGTGGCTGGTCGCCCCGGCCAGCGCGGTGAGCAGGATGGTCGGCTCCAGCGCGCTGGCCGGCCGGTACTGCGGGTCGGCGCGGACCGCGGGCCCGTCGGCCAGGAACAGCGAGTCGAAGGTGGCCCCCTCGGCGATCCGGGCCAGGTCACGCCAGTGACTGAGATCGGTGTTGGCGAACGGGTTGCTCTCCGGCAGCCGCCACGCCGCCTCATGGTGCCCGGAACTCATCAGGAACGCGTTGAAATGCAGTTGCCGCTGCGGGCTGCTCATGCGCGGCCTCCTTCGGGGGGTGGTCCGGTGCCGGCGGTGCCGCTCAGGTGGCCAGGGCCGTGGCCGGGGAGCGGCCGGGGACGGTTGTCGTTGCGGAATCCGGGGTTGGCCGCCGGCCGCGGCCAGCGCGGCGCACCGGCCGAGCGCGGCGGCCACCCGGCCCGCCCACCCATCCAGCACCGGGCCGGGCTCGGCCAGGTCAGGCTCGAGGAAGGCCAGCCCGGGTGCCGGGGTAGAGGCGCCCAGCTCCAGCAGCAGCGGCCGCAGATGCAGGTCAACCGCCAGGGCGTGGTTCGGCACCCGCATGACCAGCAGGGGCAGGGCGACCACCGAAGACAGCGCCTGATAGTCCAGCCGGTCGAGGAAGACCTTCAGCAGCCCGGTGTAGGTGCCCTTGTAGGTGGGGCTGGCCACGAGCAGCAGGTCCGCCTGCCTGACCTGCTCCAGCGCGTCCTCGACCGCGGGCGACGGCTCATCCAGCAGCAGCCGCCGGGCCAGCCCGGACAGGTCGATGACCTGGTGCTCGCCGGTCAGCGCGGCGGCGCGGCTGACCGCCTCCGCGGCCAGCCGCGCGATCTGCAGGGTCCTGGATTGCGGCCGCGGGTTGGCGACCAGTACGACGAAGCTCAACACGTCCTCCTCGGATAGGCGGTCATGGTCACGGCTCAGGGTGTTCCTTCCGGTGTCCGGTGGGCCGCCGCTAGGCGCTGGCGCGCAGGCGGGTCCGCCCGGAGTTGCCGGCGGCCGCCTCCCGCCGGCGGATCTCGGGCAGGACACCCTCGCCGAACCAGTAGGCCTCCTCCAGGTGCGGGTAGCCCGACAGGATGAACTCGCTGATGCCGAGAGAGGCGTACTCCTCGATCAGGTCGGCCACCTTCTCGTGGCTGCCGACCAGGGCGGTGCCGGCCCCGCCGCGCACCAGGCCGACACCGGCCCACAGGTTCGGGTGGATCTCCAGGTCCTGGGCGGAGCCGCCATGCCGGTAGGCGGCGTGCAGGGCCCGCATCCGGTCCTGGCCGACCGACTCGCTGGCCCTGAGGACCTGCTGGGCCTTGGCGATCTCGGCGGGGTCGATGTAGTCGAGCAGCCGGCTGGCCTCGGCCCAGGCGTCCGCCTCGGTGTCCCGGGTGATCACGTGCAGGCGGATCCCGAAGCGCAGCGTGCGGCCCTGGGCCGCGGCCAGCTCCCGGATCCAGCTGAGCTTCTCCGCCACCTGCGCCGGGGGCTCGCCCCAGGTCAGGTAGACGTCCGCGGAGGAGGCCGCCACGTGGCCCGCCGCGGGGGAGGAGCCGCCGAAGTACACCTCCGGCACCGGGTCGGGCGGGCGCAGCACGGAGGCCCCTTCCACCTGATAGTGCTCACCGTGGAAGTCGAAGGGCTGGCCGGTCCACGCGCCCCGGACGATGGCCAGGAACTCCGCGGTCCGGGCGTACCGCTCGTCGTGGGACAGGTAGTCACCGAACCGCCGCTGCTCGTCCGCCTGCCCCCCGGTCACCACGTTGAGCAGCAGCCGGCCACCGGACAGCCGCTGGTAGGTGGCGGCCATCTGGGCGGCCAGGGTGGGGACGTCAGCCCGGGCCGGAAGGCGACCAGGAACTTCAGGCGGCTGGTCTCCCGGGTCAGCGCGGCGGTGACCAGCCACGCATCCTCGCACCAGGTGCCGGTCGGCGTCAGCACCGCCTCGAAGCCCAGCTGCTCGGCCGAGCGGGCTACCTGGGCCAGGTACTCGATGTCCGGCGGCCGCTCCTGCGCGCCCGCACCCCGGATGTGCGGGGCGGCCGGCCGGCCGGCCGGGCCGCCCGCGGCCCCGGCCGGGGGCAGGCTGTGCCCCCGGCCCATGATCGCCCGGCCGTCGCCGGTGGTGGGGAGGAACCAGTGGAACGTCAGCGTCATGAGGCCCCCCGGACGGTGTTGTTGAAGCTGGAGTCCGAGAAGTTCTTGAAGTCCACGTGGCCGGGGATCAGCCCGGCGGTGCTGAACGCGTTGGACACCGACTGCTCGGCGCTGACCACCGCCGGGGTGATCTGGACCGGGGTCCGCACGTCGTCCTTGGCCGCCTTGAGCATGATGCTGTCCGGCAGCCCGGTGGCCTTGGCCCACACCGCGGCCCAGGCCGACACGTGCGCGCCGCCCCACACGTAGGCCTGGTTGAGCAGCTTCAGGTAGTCGCGGATCGCGGCGGCCTTGGCCGGGTCGGCCAGTGCGGAGCGGGACGCGACCGCGAACGAGTACGGCGCGCCGTATCCGGTCCCGTTCACCAGGATCCTGGCGTGGTCCTGGCCTACGACCTGCTCGATGTACGGCGACCAGATGTCCCAGGCGTCCACGTGCCCGGACGTCAGCGCGGCCAGGCCGTCCGCGGGCTGCAGGTAATCCAGGGACACGTCGCGCACCGAGAGGCCGGCCTTGTTCAGCACGGTGAGCAGGTGATAGTCGGCCGAACTGCCCTGCGCGACGGCGATCTTCTTGCCCTTGAGCTGTGCGACCGAGTGGATCGGCGAGTTGTCCGGCACGACGATCGCGGAGGCGTTCGGGCCGGCGGTCACCGCGCCGACGATGGCCACCTTCTCCCCGCCCGCGGCCGCGAACACCGGCGGGGCGTCGCCGACGCTGCCGATGTCGATCGCGCCGGAGCCCATGGCCTGGAGCATCGGCGGCCCGGAAGTGAAGTCGGACCATTCGACCTTGAACGGCAGCTTGCTGAGCAGCCCGGCCGCGGTGAGCAGCGCCTGGGAGCCAGAGCCCGCCTGGTCGCCGACGTGCAGGACGACGCTGGACACGTTGGCGGTCTTGGCGCTCGCCGTCGAGGACGGCCCCGAGCCGGCGCTGGTCCCGGACGAGGAGCAGCCCGCCGCGATGAGGGCGAGCAGGGCCACGGCCGCGGCGGCCGGGAGGCCCGGTGCCGCCGCGGCGAGCCTGGCCGCGGTGCGGCCGGAGGGGCTGGCCGGGGGCTGGGGCAGGCTGCGTGTGCTGATGCCGCGGAATTTATTGATCATGATCATCCTTCCGTGACGACGCCGAGCTCGATGAGCAGGCGGGTTCTCAGGGCGGCCAGTTCCGGGTGGTCCCGCTCTCGCGGCCGGGGTACCGTCGATGCGCTCGCTGAAGGCGATCTGGCCGCCGGCCAGCACGAGCACCCGGTCCGACAGCGATAGCGCCTCGTCCACGTCGTGCGTGACCAGCAGGACCGCAGGCTGGTGGTGCGCCCACAGCCGGAGCACCAGGCGGTGCATGGTGATCGTGGTCAGCGCGTCCAGCGCGCTGAACGGCTCATCCAGCAGGAGCAGGCTGGGCTCGCGGACCAGCGCCCGGGCCAGGGCCGCCCGCTGGGCCTCGCCGCCGGACAGGGTCAGCGGCCAGGCGTCGGCCCGGGCGGACAGGCCGACTTCCTCCAGCGCGTCCAGGGCCACGGCCTTGGCGTCGCCGGCGCGCAACCCGAGGGCCACATTGGCCCAGACCCGGCGCCAGGGCAGCAGCCGCGGCTCCTGGAAAGCCACCGCGGCGGTGCCGGTCACGCCCAGGTCGCCGGTGACCCCGCGGTCCAGGCCGGCCAGCGCGCGCAGCAGCGTGGACTTCCCGCTGCCGCTGCGGCCGATCAGCGCCACGAACTCGCCCGGGGCGATGTCGAGGTCCAGCTGGTCCAGCACCCGCCGTCCCGCGAACTCCCGGGTCAGCCCCCTGACCCAGGCCGTGGGCCGGGTCGCGGTCGTCAGCCGGTGAACCGCTCAGTGATCCAGCAGTCCGTGGCGCCATGCCAGTGCCCTCCTTTCCAGCAGCCGGACCAGGGCGTCGGTGAGCAGTCCCAGCACGCAGTACACGAGCAGCGCCACGAAGATCACGCTGTTGTTCAGGAAGGCCTGGCCCTGGTTGATGATGTAGCCGAGCCCTGCGTTGGCGTTGATCTGCTCCGCGACCACCAGGGCCAGCCAGGCGATGCCGAGGCTCTGCCGCAGGCCGACCAGGATCTGGGGCAGGGCGCCGGGCAGGATGATGTGCCGGATCGTCTCGCCCCGGCGCAGCCCCAGCGACTGGCCTGCCTCAGCGAGCTTGGCGTCCACGTTGCGGATGCCGGAGAACGTGTTCAGGTAGAGCGGGATCGAGGCGCCCAGCGCGATCAGCAGGATCTTGGGCAGCTGGCCGATGCCGAACCAGACGATGAACACCGGGATCAGCCCGAACAGCGGCAGCGTCCGGAGCATCTGCATCAGCGGATCCACCGAGTTCTCGCCGAGCCTGCTCAGCCCGGCGACCACGCCGAGCACCAGGCCCGCCGCCCCGCCCACCGCGAAGCCGATCGCCACCCGCTCCAGCGACACCAGCATGGCGCCTTGCAGCGTGCCGTACGCGGCGTTGCTGGTGGTGATCAGGGTGACCGCGGTGTGGAACACCGTGCTTGGCGGGGAGCTTCTGCTGGGAGATCAGTCCCGACATGCTCACCAGCTGCCAGCCCACGAGGACCACCAGCGGGCTGATGATGCGGAACCAGGTCCGGTTACGCCGCCGCGCGGCGGGCTTCCCGCGCGTGCCCGGGGCGGCGGCCGGCGCGCCTCCCGGGACTGATTCCCCCGGGCCGGCGGGGACCACGCTCAGGGGCGGCGGCGCGGGCCGCCGCTGCGGACATCCGGGGCGGGTGCGGTGCTCACCTCCGTCCCGGTCACGTCGGTGGCGCTCCGCCCGGCGGCGCGGGTACCGCCCTTCGCCAGGCCGGTGGGCAGCAGTCCGGTGGGTGGGTTTCCAGGCATGGACAGACCTCGCTCGTGACGGCGGGAGGGCCGCCGGCCGTGTGCCGGCGGGCGGCTGGGCTCCGGGACGGCCGGCTGGTCCGGACGGGTTATGCCTCCTCGGCGGGGAGCAGGACGGGAGGCCGGGTACACCGCCCCGGCGTGCCCGCGCAGATCGGCATGGCGGCACGAGGCCAGTACTGGGTTGCAACCATGACCCCATGGTGGAAGCCTGATCCCTATAATGTCAATAGGGAAAATCGAGATGAAGGAAAAGCCCGCTGGGACGGCATTCCGGGAGTGCCCGGGACCGGGTTACCGGGGCGGCTGGGCTGACCGAGGCGGCCGGGGCCCCAGGCAGGGTTCCCGGGTCACCGGGAGGGCATCCCGGCGTCGGACGCTGGCGGTCAGGTCCCTGGCTGGCCGGGGGCAGGGCCGCTCACGGTGTCGAGTACCCGGCTGAGCCATTGCCGGAGCCCGCGCCGGGTCAGCCGGGGTGGCTCCCCGGCCGCCGAGCTGACCAGGTGCTGCGCGCCGTCGAAGGACACCGGGGCGGCCCCCGGCGCGACCGTGAGCGTCTCGTGGGCCAGTTGCTCCAGCTCCGGGTCGCCCTGGTCGAGGGCGAGCACGGTGGCACGTTTGCGGGCGTCGCTGACTCGCTCCAGCAGCGGAGCGGGAGCCATCCGGGCGCCCACGATCAGCACCGTCTCGCCACGCGCGGCCCGCTCCAGGCGGCCCATGTCAACCCGCAGGTGCGGCGGGGCGTCCGCCGTGCGGCGCCCAGCGGACCAGGGTGGGGGTAGAGCTCGGGCACGCCCCACCGGCGACTCTCCTCATCGAGGTGCGCGGCGAGGTGCCACGGCTCGTCTCCGGGGGTCCCGACCACCAGCAGTCCGCCGGGAGTCCGGGACCGGCGGAGCGCGCGGGCGAACGCCGTGGTGCGCTCGAGCCAGCCCGTCGGGGCGAGCACGGCTCGCAGTGCCGCCACCTGGTCCGCGTCCACCGGGCCATCGTGTCACGCCGGTGAGCGAGTCTGGCAGGATCGGCCCATGGCCGCCGAACAAGGATCTACCACTGTGGACAAAGATGCCGCCGACCTGATCGTGGGGGTCCTGGGCGGCACCGGCGATCAGGGACGGGGCCTCGCCTACCGGCTGGGCGACGCGGGTAACCCGGCGATCATCGGCTCGCGGAGCGCAGGAGCGCGCCCGGACAGCCGCAGCAGAGCTAGGCGGCGGCGGGATCCGCGGGATGGCCAATGCCGACGCGGCGCGTGAGGCCGACGTCGTGATCGTGGCGGTGCCCTGGGAAGGCCACCGGGACCTGCTGGCCTCCCTGACCGGGCCGCTGGCCGGCAAGATAGTGATCGACTGCGTCAACCCGATGGGGTTCGACAAGCGCGGGGCCTACCCGCTCCCGGTCGCGGAGGGCAGCGCCGCGCAGCAGGCGGCCAAGGTCCTCCCGGACAGCCGGGTGGTGGGGGCGTTCCACCACGTGTCCGCGGTCGTGCTGCTGGACCCGGCGATCGAGACGGTCGATCTCGACGTGATGGTGCTGGGGGAGGACCGCGAGGCCACCGACCTGGTGCAGGCGCTGGCCTCGCGCATCCCCGGCGTCCGCGGCGTGTACGCGGGGCGGCTGCGCAACTGCGGCCAGGTCGAGGCGCTGACCTGCAACCTCGTCTCGATCAACCGCCGTTACAAGGCCCACGCGGGCCTGCGGATCACCGACATCTAGGGCGCGTCCCGCCTGGCGTTGCCCCCGCCTGGCCTTGCCTCGTCTGGCGTGCCCCCGCCTGGCCCTGCCTCGTCTGGCCCTGCCTCGTCTGGCGTTGCCCCCGTCTGGCGTCGCCCCCACTGGCCCCGGCCCCGCCGGCCGGGTCGGGGGCACGGGCGGGGGCGGTTTTCGTTGCGGAGAAAAGAGGTGCTGCGCGGCCCGCAGCGTCAATTCGGCGTTGACGAGCGCACCCGCGTCAACTTAGAATTGACGCATGACGTCCTCGCCAGTGTCCCTCGACACCCTCATCACCTTCGTCAAGGTGCAGCGCCCCGCCGCCTCCCCGCTGGACAACCTCTCCGACGCGGTCACGGTGGCGGCCCAGCTCGACGAGCAGGCCGACTCGCTGATCGGGCACTTCGTGGACCAGGCTCGCCGCTCGGGCGCGACCTGGAGCCAGATCGGCGCCAGCATGGGCGTCACCAAGCAGGCGGCCCAGCAGCGCTTCGTCCCGCGCGGCCCGGTCAAGATGCCGCACGTCCCGGGTGACTTCTCCCGGTTCACCCTCCGGGCCCGCAACGTGCTCGCCGCGGCCGAAGACCTGGCGCAGGCCGCGGACGTGGCCGTGATCGGCCCTGAGCACCTCGCGGTCGGGCTGCTGGCCGAACCGGAAGGGGTCGCCGCCAGGGCCCTGGCCGCCCTGGGCATCAGCGACGGGCAACTGCGCTCCGCGTTCGGCGTGCCGGGCGCAGCGGGGACGCAGAACGCACCAGCCGGGGAGCCGGCCGGGGGCGACCCGGCCGCGGCGCGGGTGCCGCTCGGGGCCGGTGCGGTCGCGGCGTTGAAGGGTGCCCTGCGGTCGGCGCTGCACCTGGGGCACAACTACATCGGCACCGAGCACATCCTGCTCGGCCTGGTGGACGAGAAGGATGCCACCGCGGCCACGCTGGAGCGCCTCGGCGTCACGAAAGCCAGGGCGCACGAGCAGATCAGGGTGACGTTCGCGGAGATGGCGGCCAGCCGGTCTGGCACCAGCCAGCCCGGATCAGGCGCCTAGCACCTGGATCGCGGGCCGGAACCGGGAGAACACCGGCTCGTACGGCACCTCTTTCTCGGTGGCCAGCGTGACATAGCAGGTGCGGTGTCCCGGGGCCGCGATCGCGTACTGCAGCGCGGTGACCGTCGCGGTGCCCACGCTCATCTGGTTGTAGACCAGGATCGCGATGCGGCCGTCCACGGTGGTCTGGCCGAGCTGGGCGTTGCTGGAGTTGACGGCCGTGAATTCCTGTTCGGCCAGCGTGTTCAGGCCGGTCAGCGCGTTGGTGCCGGCCGGGAGGCGGGCCGCGGCGCAGCTGAGCGACATGATCGCCTGGTCGCCCTCGCGGGCCGGGCCGGGGTCGGCCAGGGTCACCGCGCCGGCGCTGCCCCAGCCTGGCATGACCGCGTCCAGCGCCGGCGCCTTGAGCCGGCCGAGGCCGACAGCGTGCAGCGCTCCGTGGCGCGCCGCCAGCGGCACCGTGACCCAGCGCTCCGGCACCGCGATCCGCAGGCCCTGAGCTGGTCCGCCGGCCCATTTCTGCCCGGCCGGGAGCGTTGCGGGCGCCGAGGCCGGTTTGCTGACCGCGGCGTACATGGCCTGCTCGGCCTGAGTGGACCGGCTGCCCCCGGTGGAGCAGCCCGTGAGGGCCAGGACGAGGCCGGCGGCGATCGCCGATACCGGGAGCAGGACCAGTCCGCGCCTCATCAGTGACCCTCCGGGGGATGCCGCACAGACCCCGGGGAATTCCGAGCATCGAGCTGGCCCCACAAGTCTAAATCGCCCATTAGGAACTATGCGCCCGGATGGGTCATCCGCGGCCGGGGTGGCCGTCCGGGCCGGGTGTTGAGTGCCGTCGGGCACGCCCAGGCCCCGGCGGCGGGCGCAGCCGGGGCCTCAGCGACCGGGCAGGAGGCTCAGTTGTCACAGCAGGTCGGCGACAGGGGCCAGTCGGCGACAGGGGCGGGCCACCGGCCAGCGTCAGCGGTAGGAGTGCTCCCCGGTGGGGAACTGTCCGCCGACCACCTCGTCCGCGAAGGCCTGCGCGGCCCGGCCGAGCACGCCGGCCACGTCCGCATAGCGCTTGACGAATTTCGCGGTCCGCGGGGACAGCCCGGCCATGTCCTGCCAGACGAGCACCTGGGCGTCGCAGCCCGGCCCGGCGCCGATGCCGACGGTCGGGATCGAGACCGCGCTGGTGACCCGGGCGGCGAGCTCCGCGGGCACGCACTCCAGCACGACCGCGAACGCGCCCGCCGTCTCCAGCGCCTTCGCGTCCAGGAGCAGCTGCTCGCCATCCTCGCCCCGGCCCTGCACCCGGTAGCCGCCGAACACGTTGACCGACTGCGGGGTGAGCCCCAGATGCCCCATCACCGGGATGCCTGCCGCGACCAGCTCCTCAACCTGCGCGACGACCCGGCGGCCGCCCTCCAGCTTGACCGCGTGGGCGCCAGTTTCCTTGAGGAACCGGGTCCCGGCCGCGAGTGCCGCCCCAGGCGACGCTTGGTAGGAGCCGAACGGCAGGTCGGCCACGATGAGGGCCCGGCTGGTGCCCCGGACCACCGCGGCGGTCAGCGGGATGAGCTCGTCCAGGGTGACCGGGATCGTCGTGTCGTACCCGAAGACGACCATTCCGGCGGAGTCGCCGACCAGGAGCACCGGGATGCCTGCCTCGTCGAAGACGTGTGCGGTCAGCGCGTCGTAGGCGGTGAGCATGGGCCACTTCTCGCCGCGGGCCTTGGCCTTAGCCAGGTCGCTGACCGTCACCCGCCGGGTGGCACGCCCGCCGTAGAGGGGCTCGCTCCGGCCTGGGCCAGACGGCGCCGTGCCAGACGGTGCCCTGCCGGCGGGCGCGTTCCCGGAGCGTGCTGAGCCGGAGGGCGCGGGGCTGGGCAGCGTCGCGCTGGGTGGGGGAGAGGTCGCTGAGCTGGTGCTGACCGCCGCGCGGGGGGCGATAGGGGCTGGTGCACTGGTCCGCGTCTCGGTAGCGGCCGTGACCCTGGCCCCAGGGAAATCGTTCATCCTGGGTTCCTCCAGTCTCGTGGCGCCGTTGCGGCGTCCCCGGACCTTTCGATCATGACACGCGCAGGGCGCTGGAGATAGCCCCTATTACGACGGGTGTCTCGCGGCCGGGCGCCGCTGGGGGCGCCCTCCGGGGAGGCTGATGGGGGCGTTCCCGGGGAGGACGGGGGGCCGGGACTGGCCGGACGCTGCTGAGGGCGCCTGCCGGGCTGCATCCGGCGGCGGCAAAAAAACTCTCCGGCGCCGGGAATCTTTTTCGATACGGCCTAGTTCCGTATCGATAGCTTCCCCGGGTGCGGTGCGCTCCGCCAGGACTGTCCCCGGCGACGCAGCCGCCCGGACCATACGCACTATGGGTAACGCCGCCATCAGCGACGGCCTTCCCCTGATCAGAAGGACGTTATGGATCACCGCAACTCAGGACCCGCCGCAGGCCAGCCAGCCGCGGGGCCGTCCGGCGCCTCGGCCGCTCTCAGCCGGGCCGCCGACGTCGCCGCTGACCGGATCCACCGCCGCCGCTGGGCCATTCTCGGCGTGCTGGTCATCAGCCTCATCGCGATCGTGCTCGACAACACCGTGCTGAACGTCGCGCTGAAGACCATCGCCGAGCCCAAGCCCGCGGGCCTGGGTGCCAGCCAGAGCCAGCTCGAGTGGGGCATCAACTCCTACACGCTGGTGTTCGCGGGCCTCCTGTTCACCTTCGGGGTGATCGGCGACCGGATCGGCCGCAAGCGCATGCTCATGTTCGGCATGGCCGCGTTCGGCCTGTTCTCGCTGCTCACCGCCTACTCACGGAACCCGGATCAACTGATCTTCGCGCGGGCCGCCATGGGCCTCGGCGCAGCGGCTGTCATGCCGCAAACGCTGTCCATCATCTCCAACGTCTTCGACCCGGGCGAGCGCGCCAAGGCCATCGGCATCTGGGCCACCGCCGTCGGCATCGGCGTGGCGATCGGCCCGATCGTGGGTGGCCTGCTGCTGGCCCACTTCTGGTGGGGCAGCGTCTTCCTGATCAACGTCCCGCTCACCGCGGTGGGCGTGCTGGCCATCCTGCTGCTCGTCCCGGAGTCCCGGAACCCCAACCCGGGCCGGATCGACTACCTGGGCGTGCTGATGTCCATCGTCGGCCTGGTCCTCGTGGTGTACGGCATCATCCAGGGCGGCGAGAAGGGCTCCTGGATCCACTGGGACGTGCTCGGCATCACCGTCGCGGGGCTCGCGGTGCTGGCCCTGTTCGGCTGGTACGAGACCCGGCTATCGCATCCGTCGCTGGATGTGAAACTGTTCCGCGACCCGCGGCTGTCCTCCGCGGTCGGCGCGCTCGGCCTGGTCTTCTTCGGCATGATGGGCGCGCTGTTCTTCCTCAGCTTCTACCTGCAGAGCGTGCGCGGGTACAGTCCGCTGGACGCGGGCCTGCTGACCCTCCCGTTCGCGGCGGGCCAGATGCTGATGGCCCCCCGCAGCTCCCGGCTGGTCAAGCGGTACGGCACCAAGGCGGTCGCCGCGACCGGGCTGGTCACCGTGGCCATCGCGCTGGGCGGCTACCTGCTGCTCGGAGTCAGCACGCCGATCTGGGTGCTGGGCGTCATCTTCTTCGTGCAGGGCGCGGGCATGGGCATCGTGATGCCCCCGGCCACCGAGGCCGTCATGTCCGTGGTGCCCAGGGAGCGGGCCGGCTCCGGCTCGGCGCTGACGAACACCGCCCGCCAGGTCGCAGGGGCACTTGGCGTCGCAGTGCTCGGCTCCATCCTGGCCCAGGTCTACCGTGGCCAGCTCAGCCCGCACCTGACCGCCCTGCCCGCCTCCGCTCGCAGCGCCGCAACGGGCTCTATCACCGCTACTGACACCGTGGCCGCCAAGCTGGGTCACGCGGGACTGCGCCTCGACCAGTTCGGCGACGCCGCCTTCGTGCACGCGATGCATGTCACCACGGGCATCTCCGCGATCATCACGCTGGTCGGCGCCCTGGTCGTCCTGATCTGGATGCCAGGCCGCGCAGCTCAGGCCGGGGCCGCGCAGGCGGAGTCGGCCCGGGCTGAGGCTCTCCGGGCTGACGCTCGCCGGGCTGAGACCTGGCAGGGTGCGGCTGGGCAGGACGTGGTGCCCGGGGAGATCCCGGCCGCCGTCGAGGCCGGAGTGGAAAGCTAGGATCATGGCCGCCACAGACGCCAACACCGTCGTTGAGCACGCCGCGGGGACCGGGCCTGGGAACCCGGCTCCCGCGGGCGGCCCCCGCAGGCCCGGCCGCCCGCGCAGCGAGCAGGCCGACCGCGCGATCATCGACGCCGCCCTCTGCGTGTTCGCGGAGCACGGCGTCGAGGGATTGTGCATCGAGAAGGTGGCGGCCAAGGCCGGCGTGGGCAAGGCCACCATCTACCGGCGCTGGCCGGGCAAAGAGGACCTGCTGCTCGACGCGCTGGCCGCGCTCAAGACCCCGCTGCCGGAGCCGCGTGGTGAGTCGGTCCGTGACGACCTGGTCGCGCTGATGGAGGCCATGGCCGCCGACTACGCTGACCCGCGCCGGGCCAGGGAGTTCGCCCTGCTGCTCGGTGAGGGCGCGAAGTTCCCCCGGCTCATGGCCAAGTACACCGGGACCGTGGTGGAGCCCCGCCGGGAGGTCATCCGGTCTGTGCTGCGCCGCGGGATCGAGACCGGGGTCCTGCGGCCGGACATCGACGTCGAGGTGGCGCTGTTCATGCTGACGGGGGCGGTACTGGCCCGGGGCAAGCACCAGCCCGAGGGGATCTCCGCCGGGTACGGGGAGCGCGTGGTGGACGAGCTTCTCGCCGGCCTCGCCGCCCGCTGACCCGGCAGCCCGGCGCTTCGCCGCCTCCGGACGGGACGCCCCGCGCTTCGCCGCCCTCCGGACGGGACGCCCCGCGCCGCGGACGCCGACCCCAGCTAAGGCGGTCCTCCTGCCCCGCCAGCCGCAACGCCCCCACCAGCCCCACTAATCCCAGGCGAGGCTGAATGGTTCGGGGGGGTGCCCTGGCTCCCTGGGCCGGGTGGCGGGGCGGGGTGCAGGCGGTGGGAGACTCGGGGTATGCAGCGCCGGTTCCGCGAAGTCGATGTGTTCACCACCACGCCCTTCCAGGGCAATCCCGTCGCGGTCGTGCTCGACTCCGACGGGCTGAGCACTAGCGACATGCAGCGTTTCGCCAACTGGACCAACCTGTCCGAGACCACCTTCGTCCTCCCACCATCCAGTGACCAGGCCGACTACCAGGTCCGGATCTTCACCCCCAGCCGGGAGCTGCCCTTCGCGGGCCATCCCACCCTGGGCACCTGCCACGCCTGGCTGGAGTCCGGCGGGAAGCCGGCCCTGCCCGAGGTGTTCGTGCAGGAATGCGAGGCGGGCCTGGTCGAGATCCGCCAGGTTCCGGCCGGGCTGGCCTTCGCCGCCCCGCCGCTCATCCGGTCCGGGCCGGTGGAGGAGCCGCTCGCTGAGCACATCGCCGCGCTCCTGGGCATCAGCCGGGCCGGCATTACCGACCTGGCCTGGGCGGACAACGGGCCTGGCTGGGTGGCGGCGCTGCTGCCGAGCGCGGAGGCTGTGCTCGCCCTGCGGCCCGGCCCGGTCAACATGGACATCGGGGTGGCCGGCTTCCATCCGGCCAGGCTCACCGGAGGCCATCGAGGTCCGGGCCTTCTTCCGCAGCGGCGACGCGACGATCGAGGACCCCGTGACCGGGAGCCTGAATGCGTCGCTGGCGCAGTGGCTGCTGGACACCGGGCAGGTCAGCGCGCCGTATGTGGCCCGACAGGGCACTGCGCTGGGCCGGTCCGGGCGGGTGCACATCTTCCGCGAGGCTGACGGCCAGGTCTGGGTCGGTGGCCGCAGCCTTACCTGCGTGTCGGGGTACGCAGAACTGTAGAGGGTAAGAGAGCCTGGTCCCGGGGAATCCATCTCGTGGTACGCCTACCTCTCGGCAGGAGGGTTTGCAGAACGTGGACCTATCGCGGGAGTCGGCCGAGTTGCTGCGCAGCGAGGCGTCCGGGTACGCGTCGGCGGCGCTGGCCAACATCAGGCACGAGTTCCCGTCCGCGATGCAGCACACGATGACCGCGCCGGGTGACTTCCCCTACCGGCCCCGGGCGCGCACGCCGGTGTTCTACGGCAGCTTCGACTGGCATTCCTCGGTCCAGATGCACTGGATCCTGCTGCGGCTGCTGCGCACCATGCCAGCGGCGGTGCCCGGCACCGAGATCCGGTCCGCGCTGAGCGCTCAGTTCACCCCCGTGGCCCTGGCGGCCGAGGCGGAGTTCGTGGGCAGCGCCGACGCCCGCGCCGAGCGCCCGCAGGGCTGGGGGTGGGCGCTCGCCCTCGTCCATGAGACACAGACCTGGGACAACCCGGACGCCCGCAAGTGGGCGGAGGCCATGACCCATCTGGCCGAGGCCCTGGTCGGCGGGTTCCTCGGCTGGCTGCCCGCGCAGTCCTACCCGGTCCGCTACGGCACGGAGCAGGGCAGCGCCTTCGGGCTCTCCCTGGCCTGGCCCTTCGCCGAGGCGAGGGCCCAGGCGGGTGACCCGGCGCTCCGCGACGCGATCACCACGCGCGCCCTCGCCTGGTTCAGCGCGGACACCATGTACCCGGCTGACTGGGAGCCATCGGGCGATGACTGTATCTCCCCGGCGCTGACCGAGGCGGAGCTGATGGCCCGGGTCCTGCCGGCGCACGAGTTCGCCGACTGGCTGTCCATGTTCCTGCCCGGACTCGAGTGGGGTCGCCCGGCTACCTTGTTCAGCCCGGCGGTGGCCGGTGATCCCGCCGGGGACCAGGAGCAGGGCAGCCGGCTGCACGGCCTGAATGCGACCCGGGCGTGGTGCTGGCGGCAGATCGCCGGCGCCCTGCCGGCCGGTGACCCGAGGGCCGAGCCCGCGCTGGCGGCCGCCCGGCAGCACATCAAGGCGGTGCTGCCCTACGTGCTCGGCGGTGATTATCAGCTCGAGCACTGGCTGGCCGGCTACGCGGTGCTCATGCTGAGCTGACCCGGCGGCGCTCAGGGGGAACGGCGGCGGCCTCAGGAGGGATAGCGGTCCGGGCGGGGCTCACGCCAGCGGTTGGTGATCGGCAGGCGCCGGTCGCGGCCGAAGTTACGCGGCGTGATCTTCGGGCCCGGCGGGTACTGACGCCGTTTGTACTCGGCCCGGTCTACGAGCTGGATCACGCGGTCCACCAGGGCGGGATCGTGGCCGGCCGCGACCAGCTCGCCCGCGCCCATGTCCTTCTCCACGTAGTCGTCCAGTAGCGCGTCGAGCACCGCATAGTCGGGCAGCGAATCGGTGTCGAGCTGCCCCGGCGCCAGTTCCGCGCTCGGTGGCTTGGTGATGGAGTTCTCCGGAATGGGCGGCGTCTCGCCGCGCTGCACCGCCTCCGCGTTGCGCCACCGGGCCAGCTCCCAGACCAGCGTCTTGAGCACGTCCTTGATCGGGCCGAAGCCGCCGGCCGAGTCGCCGTAGAGGGTCGAGTACCCCGTGGCGATCTCGCTCTTGTTGCCGGTGGTCAGGACCAGATGGCCTTCGGCGTTGCTCAGCCCCATCAGGATCACGCCGCGGACCCGTGACTGGAGGTTCTCCGCGGCCAGCCCCTCCAGGCCCAGCTCGGTCTGGAACGCGTCCACCATCGGGGCGATCGGGACCGTCCGGGCCTGCAGCCCCTGGCGCTTCGCCAGATCCTCCGCGTCGCTCACCGAATGCCCGGAGGAGTACCGGCTGGGCATCAGCACCACGTGCACCTGGTCCGGTCCGAGCGCGTCGGCCGCGATCGTGGCGACCAGCGCCGAGTCGATGCCCCCGGACAGGCCGAGGATGACGGAGCGGAAGCCGTTCTTGCGCACGTAGTCGCGCACGCCGGTGACCAGCGCGGAGTAGACCTCGGCCCGCGGGGCCAGCCGGGGGCTGATCGCGGGCTCCGGGAGCGGGGGGAGCGCGCCGGGCCGCGCGGACGGCTGGGGCAGCGCCACCCGGTGGATGCTCATCACGGTGCCGTCGCTGGGCTCGGCGGGGGTGTCGGGGGACGCGCCGCTGTCCGGGAGCGGCCGGGCGGGGGGGAGATCGAGGTCCGCGACCAGGAGCGCCTCCTCGAACTGGGGTCCCCGGGTGATCACCCCGCCCTCAGCATCGACGATGATCGAATCCCCGTCGAAGACCAGCTCGTCCTGGCCGCCCATCATGTTCACGTACGCCAGCGACGCGCCAGCCTCGCGGGCCCGCCGGGCGACCAGTTCCAGCCGGGCATGGTCCTTGCCCCGCTCATAGGGGGAGGCGTTCGGCACCACCAGCAGCCCCGCGCCCGCCTGCCGGGTCACCGCGACCGGGCCGCCGTCCTGCCACAGGTCCTCGCAGATGGCGATGGCGACGTCCACCGCCTCCGCTGAACCGCCGTCCGGGGAACCGCCGTCCGGGGAACCCCCGTCCGGCTCGCGGGCGCCGCCGCGTGCCGGGACCCGGACCACTGGCAGCCGGTTCCCGGGCACAAAGTAGCGGTACTCGTCGAACACCCCGTAGTTCGGCAGGTGATGCTTGGCCGTGGTGACCGCCACCGTCCCGCCGTGCAGTAGCGCGGCCGCATTCTGGGCAGAGCTGACGGGCTCGCCGGCCCGGGGTGTCCCGCCGGCCCGCCGGCCCAGGTATCCGGTGACGACGGCGATGCCGCCGAGCCCGGCCGCGGCCAGTTGCTGTGCCGTCGCCTCCAGGGTGGCGATCGAGGCGTTGACGAACGAGTCCCGCAGCGCCAGGTCCTCCACTGGGTAGCCGGTCAGCATCATCTCCGGGAACACCACGAGGTCGGCGCCGGCGTCCCCGGCGCGGCGCGTCCACTCCATCACCGTCGCGGCGTTTCCGGCCAGGTCGCCGACGGTCGAGTTCACCTGGGCAAGGGCGATCCGCAGCCTGGTCACCCTTTCACTCTAATCGGGCCGTCAGTCCGTCCTCCCTGGCGCGGGTGAGCCTGCCCGGCCCGCACCAGGCTGACCAGCCGCCGGGTCTGCAGGCAGCGTGCGGCCCGGGCATGATCCGCGGGTCGTGGGCCAGGAGCCGGCGATCCTGCTCGACTGGCCCTGGGCCGCCAGGTACGCGATAGGTTTCAGCCTGGCGGGACAGGCTTATCCGGGTTCAGCCGGTAGACTCGCCGCAAGTTGGTAACGTCCTGGTAACACGCTCGCGAGAGACTGTCGGCCAGGGCAGGCTCGGCCAGCCGATAGGCTGCGCTGCCCGCCATTTCCGCAGGTGAACCCCGCTGACCAGCAAGGACAGGCCTTCATGGACAGGCAGGAAGAATTCGTCCTCCGTACGCTGGAGGAGCGGGATATCCGTTTTGTCCGGCTGTGGTTCACTGACGTTCTCGGTTACCTGAAGTCGGTCGCGGTTGCCCCTGCTGAGCTTGAGGGAGCGTTCGCCGAGGGCATCGGGTTCGACGGCTCGGCGATCGAGGGGTTCGCCCGCGTCTACGAGGCGGACATGATCGCCAAGCCCGACGCGTCCACGTTCCAGCTCCTGCCATGGCGTGGTGAGGCCTCCGGGGTGGGCCGGATGTTCTGTGACATCCGGATGCCCGACGGCTCGCCCTCCTACGCCGATCCCCGCTACGTGCTGAAGCGGGCGCTGGGCCACGCCGCGGATCTCGGCTTCACCTTCTACACCCATCCTGAGGTGGAGTTCTTCCTGCTCAAAGAGAAGCCCATGCCCGGCCTCAAGCCGGAGCCGATCGACACGGGCGGCTACTTTGACCACACCCCGCACAGCGTGGCGCACGATTTCCGGCACGAGTCGATCCAGATGCTGGAGAGCATGGGCATCTCGGTGGAGTTCAGCCATCACGAGGGCGCGCCGGGCCAGCAGGAGATCGACCTGCGCTACGCGGACGCCCTGACCACGGCGGACAACATCATGTCGTTCCGCCTGGTCATGAAGGAAGTCGCGCTCCAGCAGGGCGTTTATGCATCTTTTATGCCTAAGCCATTCACTGAGTACCCGGGCTCCGGCATGCACACCCACATGTCGCTGTTCGAGGGCGACCGTAACGTCTTCTACGAGCCTGGTGCGGAATTCCAGTTGTCCAAGCTGGGCCGGATGTTCATCGCCGGGCTGCTGCGGCACGCCGCGGAGATCACCGCAGTCTGCAACCAGTGGGTCAACTCGTATAAGCGGCTGTGGGGGGAGGCGGAAAGCGCGGCGGGCGCCGGCGGTGAGGCCCCGGCCTACATTTGCTGGGGCCATAACAACCGGTCCGCCCTGGTGCGGATTCCGATGTACAAGCCGCACAAGGGAAACGCCACCCGAGTCGAGTTCCGCTCGGTAGACTCGGCGTGTAACCCATACCTTGCGTTCGCGGTGATCCTGGAAGCCGGCCTGAAAGGTATCGAGGCCGGTTACGAGCTGCCGCCCGGCGCGGAGGATGATGTCTGGGCGCTCACCTCGGCCGAGCGGCGGGCGCTGGGCATCTCGCCGCTGCCGCAGAGCCTGGATGAGGCGATCACCGTGATGCAGGACAGCGAGCTGGTGGCGCAGGCGCTCGGTGAGCACGTGTTTGACTTCTTCCTGCGCAATAAGCGCGCCGAGTGGCGCGAGTACCGGCACCAGGTCACCCAGTTTGAGCTGGACCGTTACTTGCCCGTGCTATGACTGTGTGAGCCAGGACCGTGGCGTCGAGCGCTGAGGCAGCGGGCAGGGCCGGGGTGGGCAGCGTGATCATGGATCGGGGTCGGGGCACAGTGTTCTGGGTGGGCGTACTCGGGCCATTACTAGTCCGTAGCGGCGGTGAGCCGGTGCCCGTCCCCGCCCCGAAGCAGCGGGTGATCCTGGCCACCCTGGCCCTGCGCGCCGGACAGGTCGCGTCCTACGACGAGCTCGGGGAGATCGTCTGGGACGGCGCGCCGCCAGCCGGGGCCCGGGTAGCCATCCGGAATTACGTCAAGCGCCTGCGGCAGATTCTCGGGCCGGTAGCCGGGCGCCGGATCGTGACCCGTGATCCGGGCTACGCCCTCGAGGCGGAGCCTGACGAGGTGGACGCGCTGCGCTTCACCGCGCTGTGCAGCAAGGGCAGCGAGGCCATCCGCTTTGACGTGCCGCCGGGCAGCGGCCCGGGCGCGTGGGAGCTCCTGGGCGAGGCCATCGGCCTGTGGCGCGGGAACCCGCTCGTGGATGTGCCCTCCAACGTGCTCATCACGGCCGAGGTACCCCGGCTGGACGCGCTGCGAATGCAGGCCCAGGAATGGCGGATGGACGCCGGGCTGGCCCGGGGGCTGCACGCGGAGCTGGTCGGCGAGCTGACTCAGCTGGCGCGGGATCATCCCTGGCGTGAACGGTTCCACGCCCAGCTGATGCTGGCGCTGTACCGCTGCGGCCGGCAGGCCGAGGCGCTGGCCGCCTACCAGCGCACCCGGCGGATGCTCGTGGATGAGCTCGGCGTCGAACCTGGCCGGGAACTGCGCGACCTCCAGGCCGGGATCCTGGACGCCGACCCTGACCTGGCCGCCCCGGGTCCCGCGCTGGCCAGGTTCCTGGCCGCCCCGCCCGCGCCGGAGCCGGCCCCGCCCGGCGGGAGGGCCGAGGCCGGTACGGCGTCCGGCGAGGTGAACCGGGACTCGGGCCGCGCCCCGGCCAGCCTGCCCGTCCGCACCCCAGCCCGGGGCACATCGGCCGGCGATAGCCGCAGCCCCGCCAGTGGCAGCCCCGCCAGCCGCACGCCCGCTAGCCGCACACCGGCCGGCCGCGCGAAGACCGGCCGGGCTGCCGAGACCAAAGGACGTCCCGTGGCGGGCGGGGCGGCGGCAGGCGGCGGGGCCTCCCGGGCGGTGCCTGGCAGCGGACCTCCGGGGCGGTGCCTGGCCGGGGGGCCTCCGGGGCGGCGGCAGGCGGCGGGACCTCCGGGGCGGGGGTCGCCCGCCCGGCCGCCGACCGAGGCCGAGACGTGAGCCGGGCGTCCGCGGCCGGGGCCAGCCCGTCGGTGGGCGCGGGCCCGTCCAGGCCCGGGGGGGCTGCAGCCCCTCCTGCCGACCAGGCCACCGTGGTGCCCCGGCAGCTGCCCGCCGGGGTGGCGCACTTCGCGGGGCGCACGGCCGAGCTGGCCGAGCTGCAGGCCTGGCAGCAGGAAGCGGCCTCCGCGGACGGGGTGGCCAAGGTCCTGGTCATCGGGGGAACAGCCGGGGCAGGTAAGACCGCCCTGGCCGTGCACTGGGCCCATCGCAGCGCCGGGGAGTTCCCAGACGGCCAGCTCTACGTGAACCTGCGCGGGTTCGACCCGTCCGGCACGCCTGTGGCCCCGGGGGACGCGCTGCGCTGGTTCCTCGGTGCCTTCGGGGTGACCGAGGAGCAGATACCGGACAGCGTCGAGGCGCAGTCCGCCCTGTACCGGAGCGTGCTGGCGGACAAGCGGGTGCTGGTCATCCTGGACAACGCACGCGACGGGGCCCAGGTTCGGCCGCTGCTGCCGGGCAGCCAGTCCTGCCTTGCCCTGGTGACCAGCCGGGCGCGAATGCCGGGGCTGGTCGCCACGGAAGGTGCCCGGCTGGTGCCGCTGGACATGCTGACCGCCGGCGAGGCCCATGAGCTCCTGGCCGGTCGGCTGGGGGAGCGGGCCCGGGCGGAAGCCGACGCCGCCCAGCAGCTGACCGAGGCATGTTCCCGGCTGCCGCTCGCGCTGAGCATCGTGGCCGCCCGGGTGGCGGCCCGGCCCTACCTGCCACTGGCCGACCTGGCCCGTGAGCTGGCCGACGCGCAGGGAAGGCTGGAAGCGCTGGACGCCGGAGATCCGGTGGCCAGCATCCGGGCGGTGTTCTCGTGGTCGTGTGAGCAGCTGAGCGGGCCGGCGGCGCGGCATGTTCCGGCTGCTGGGGTTGCATGCGGGGCCGGATGTGACGATCGCGGCCGCGGCAAGCCTGGCCGGGGTGGACCGCGCGCAGGCCACGGCGGCCGTCGCGGAACTGGCGGACACCCACCTGATCGCGGAGCACGCGCCGGGCCGCTACGCGTTCCACGACCTGCTCCGCGCTTACGCGGCGTACCTGGCCCGGACCACCGACAGCGACGCCGAGCTGCGCGATGCCGTGCACCGGGTGCTGGATCACTACCTGAACACCGCGTCGGCCGGCAGCCGCGTCCTCAACCCGGTCCGCCCGCACATCTCCCTCGAACCGCCGCGGCCGGGCGTCGTCCCGGAACTCCTCGGCTACGCCAGTGAGACACTGGCCTGGTTCGAAGCCGAGCGCCAGGTGCTGATCGCCGCGATCGCCCAGGCCAATGACGGGGGCTTTGACCAGCATGCGTGGCAGCTGCCCTGGGCGGTGTGGCTGTTCTTCGACCGGGCGGGTTACTGGCACGACCAGGTCGCCATCCAGCGCACCGCCGTCGATGCCACCACCCGGCTGGGTGACCGGGCCCGGCTGGGCCACGCGTACCACGATCTCGGGGCCGCCGTGGGCCGTCTCGGCCAGCTCACCGAGGCCCGCGATTACTGCCGCCAGGCTCTCGATGCGCACCGGCAGGTCGGCGACCGGCTTGGCGAGGCCCGCGCGCACAACCAGATCGCGATGCTGGCCGAACAGCAGGGCCGCCTGGCGGAAGCGCTGGGTCATGCCCAGCTGGCTCTCAACCTGTACCGCGCAGGAAGGGCACGAGCAGGGCCTGGCCAAGATGCTCAACGGGGTCGGCTGGATGCACGCGCAACTCGGCGACTACGAGCAGGCGCTCGAGTTCTGCGAGCAGGCGCTGGGCATGTACCGGGGCCGCGGCGACCCGCTCAATGAGGCGGCGACCTGGGACAGCGTAGGGTTTGCCCTCCTGCACCTGGGCCGGCTCGACGAAGCTATCAGCTGCCTGCGGACGGCGCTGGGGATCATCAACGGGCTCCGGACGGGGTACTACGAGACCACCATGCTGATCCACCTCGGCGACGCATATCACGCCGCCGGTGACGTGGACCTGGCCCGCCAGTCGTGGCGTGAAGCCCTGGACATCCTCGAGGGCCTGAATCATTCCGACGCAGACCAGGTGCGGGCCAGGCTGCAGGGTGACGAACCGCCGGGCCCCGGCGTCCCCGCCGCCACGGCCGAGTCCTCGCTGGGCGGTCGCGTGCGCGAGGACCACGCGGTCGGCGCCTGACATACCGTCCGGTAAACCGCGCTACCGGGACGTTACCGGCCGGTCGCATACTTTGGTGAGTGCACCTACCCCCCCCGGTGCACCCCCCTGCCGGGGCCGTCTCCGGACGGCCCCGGCGCCGGACCTCCGGCTTTCTGATTTGAAGCCGGGGGGTCCTCCGGCCCCTCTTCTCCCCTGGCTCCCGTTCACAGGCCTGGCTGGCGTTCACGGCCGCTGGGTGCCGGGCCGTTCTCTGCAGGTCCCCCTGCGGCGATCCTGACCCAGCCAGGGGACGCCAATTCTGGATGCGGCCGTTACGGTGCAGTGGTGAGTGCGCGCCGAAGAACGACACCGGCCGGGGAACTGGCCCGGATGGGATTCGCTGACGCTGACCGGGCGGAGCGGCTGCTCAGCGAGGACCTGGCCCTCGATCCTGAGGGTGCCGACGCTGACCTGCTGGCCTCGCTGGCTGCGGCCGCCGACCCTGATCTGGCCCTGATCACGCTGGCCAGGATGCCGCTGGACGGTGAGCTGCTCGCTGCGCTGCGCGCGGACGCCGGGCTGCGGAACCGGCTCACCGCGGTGCTCGGCGCGAGCGCCGCGCTCGGCGATCACCTGGTCCGCCACCCCGAGGACTGGCGGGTGCTGAGCGGCCCCGACGCGCTGCGCAGCCCGGGCGCGGCCGAGCTGCGGGCGGATCTGCTGATGGCGGTGGGCGCCAAGCCCGATGATCCGGAGCCGGTCACCGACCCGGCCGCGGCGCAGAACGGTAACCCGGCCACCGCGTTGCCCGCCGCCTACCGGAGACGGCTGCTGCACCTGGCCGCCCGGGACCTGACGGGGGTCGTCACCGTAGATGAGACCGCAGCCGAGCTGGCCGATCTCGCCGCCGCGGCCCTCGAGGCCGCACTGGCCATCGCCCGGTCGGAGCTGCCCCCGGGCTCGACTCCCGCCCGGCTGGCCGTGATCGCGATGGGTAAGTGCGGCGGCCACGAGCTCAACTACGCCAGCGACGTAGACGTGATCTTCGTCGCCGCCCCAGCCGCCCCCATCGGCCCAGCCGGCCAGCCGCCCCCCATCGGCCCGCCAGCCGCCCCCATCGGCCCAGCCGCCCCGGCCGCCCCTGCCGAAGCGGAGGTGGCCGCCCTCCAGACCGCGACCCGCCTCGCCGCGGGCCTGGTGCGGACCTGCTCGCAGAGCACCGCCGAGGGTGCCCTGTTCCCCGTGGACCCCAACCTCCGCCCCGAGGGCCGCGACGGCCCGCTGGTCCGCACCCTGGCCAGTCACGTCGCGTACTACCAGCGGTGGGCCAAGACGTGGGAGTTCCAGGCGCTGCTGAAGGCCCGCCCGGTCGCGGGCGACCGTGAGCTGGGCCAGGCCTACATCGAGGCGCTCAGCCCGATGGTCTGGCAGGCCGCCCAGCGTCCCAACTTCGTCACGGACGTGCAGGCCATGCGGCGCCGCGTCATCGGCACCCTGGCCGCCGGCGAGGCCCCGCGCCAGCTCAAGCTCGGCCCCGGCGGACTGCGCGACATCGAGTTCGCGGTGCAGCTGCTCCAGCTGGTGCACGGGCGCACCGACGAGTCGCTGCGCGAGACGGGCACCCTGGCCGCGCTGGCCGCGCTGGCCAGGGGCGGCTATGTGGGGCGGGGGGACGCGGCCAGCATGGCCGCCGCCTACCGGTTCCTGCGCACGGTGGAGCATCTGCTGCAGCTCCGCCAGCTCCGCCGCACGCACACCCTGCCCGAGGACCCGGCGGCGCTGCGCCGGCTGGGCCGCGCGCTGCGCCGGGCCAGAACCCGCAACGGCGCGGGGGCGCCGGCCCCGCCGTCCCGGGCCGACCCGGCCGCCGAGCTGATGGCCCAGTGGCGCCAGCACGCCCGGGAGGCCCGCCGCCTGCACGAGAAGCTGTTCTACCGGCCGCTGCTGGACGCGGTGGCGCGGTTGCCGGCCGACGCGGTGCGGCTGACGCGGGAGGAGGCCCGGACCCGGCTGGAGGCGCTCGGTTACGCCGACCCCGCTGGCGCGCTGCGTCACATCGAGGCGCTGACCTCGGGGGTGTCCCGGCGGGCGTCCATTCAGCGCACGCTGCTGCCGGTAATGCTGGAGTGGTTCGCCGACGCCGCGCAGCCGGACGCCGGGCTGCTGGCCTTCCGGCAGGTCAGCGACGCCCTCGGGGACTCGCCCTGGTACCTGCGGCTGCTCCGGGACGACACCAACGTGGCGCGCCGGATGGCCCGGCTGCTGGCCTCCAGCCGGTACGCGACAGACCTGCTGATGCGCGCGCCGGAGACCGTGGCCCTGCTCGGCTCGGATGCGCAGCTCGCGCCCCGGCCCGCGATCGCACTGCACACCGAGGCCTCCGCCGTGGTCAGCAGGCATACCCGTGCCGGAGAGGCCGCGCAGGCGGTCCGCGCGCTGCGGCGGCGTGAGCTGCTCCGCACCGCCGCCGCCGACCTGCTCGGGGTGACCACGGTGGAGGAGACCGAGGAGGCGCTGACCGTGATCACGGCGGTCACCATCGGCGGCGCGCTGGAGGCCGCGATCAGCCAGCTCGAGCGGGAGTCCGGCCCGATGCCCACCCGGATCGTCGTGGTGGGCATGGGGCGGTTCGGCGGCCGGGAGACCGGCTACGGCAGCGACGCGGACGTGATGTTCGTCCACGACCCGCTGCCGGGCGTGGCGGACCAGGCGGCGTCCCGGGCCGCCCACACGGTCGCCGAGGAGATGCGCAGGCTCCTCGCCCAGCCCGCCCCCGACCCGCCGCTGGTGGTGGACCCGGGCCTGCGCCCCGAGGGGCGGCAGGGGCCTCTGGTGCGCACGCTCGCCTCCTACCGCGCGTACTACGAGCGCTGGTCGCTGGCCTGGGAGGCGCAGGCGCTGCTGCGCGCCGACCCGGCGGCCGGCGACCGGGAGCTAGGGGAGCGGTTCAAGGCCCTGGCCGATGAGTTCCGGTACCCGGCCGGCGGGATCAGTCCCGCATCGGTCCTGGAGATCCGGCGGCTCAAGGCGCGGATGGAAGCGCGAGCGGATGCCCCGGGGCACCGACCCGGCCATGCACCTGAAACTGGGCCCCGGCGGCCTGTCCGACGTGGAGTGGGTGGTCCAGCTGCTCCAGTTGACCCACGCTCACGAGGTGCCCGCGCTGCGCACCACGCGCACCCTGACCGCGCTGCGCGCCGCCCAGGAGGCCCGCCTGATCGGCCGGGACGATGCGGCCGCGCTGGCCGCGTCGTGGCGGCTGGCGACCCGGATCCGCAACGCGGTGGTGCTGCTGCGCGGCCGGTCCTCCGACGTGCTCCCCTCCAAGCAGGCCGAGCTGGCGGCGGTGGCCCGGATCCTCGGCTACTCCCCGGACGCCAGCCAGGACCTGGTCGAGGACTACCGGCGGACCGCGCGCCGGGCCCGCGCCGTGATGGAGCGCCTCTTCTACGGCTGACCTGGCCCCGCCCCTCGCCGGCCCACGGCTGACCTGGCCCCGCCCCTGCAGCCGGCCCGCCGCCGACCTGGGCCGCCCCTCGCCGGCCCGCCGCCGACCTGGCCCGCCCCCGAGCTGGCCCGCCGCTTGACCAGGCCCATGGTGAATTCCGGCTAAAACCTGGCCGCGGTCGGTGCGAGCGGCAGCACGGACGCCTGGGCGGTCGGGCGAACGCAGGTCAACCGCGAGGATATCGCCGGGCTGACCATGCACTGGAACGGCACCAGCTGGAGCATCGTCCCCAGCCCGTCGCCCGGCACCTCGCCCACCCTGACGGCCGTCTCGGCGAGCTCCGCGGGCGACGTGTGGGCCGTCGGCTACGACACCCCCCCGGGGGCGACCACGCCGCAGACCCTGACGCTGAACTGGAACGGCTCGGCCTGGTCCACGGTGCCCAGCCCGGACGCAGGCAGTTCCAGCCTGCTGACGTCGGTGTCCGCCCCGCCGGGCGCCGCGACCGTCTGGGCGGCGGGCTATAGCGGGACCAGTGGCTCGTTCAATCCGCTCATCCTGCGGAACGGCTAGCGGCCCCTGGCTGCCTCCGCCTGGCACTCAGGCACCAGGCGGAGGCAGCCTCCTGCCCGGTCGGCCTGCGCTGCCGCCCGGCCGGCGTCAACTGAGTCAGCGGCCGTTGGCGCGCAGCAAGGCCACTGCGCCCACGGTCATCGCGCCGCGCCACTCGGCGGCGGCCACCGGGGACCAGGCCAGCCAGTTGAACTCCCAGCCGCCGTCGTCGCGCTGCGCGCGGGCCAGGTGATCCAGGCAGGCCTCGATCACCGCGGGCCCGAACAGGCGGCGGGCCAGTGACCCGGGCCGTGGCGCGAAGTCCAGCGGCGTGTGGATCTCCCCGGGCGCCGCGGGATCCAGCGTCACCACATCCGGGCTGGTGATCAGCGGCGCGAGCTGGTCGATCATGCTGACGGCCCGGGCCCGGTCGGGCACGTTATCGAGGAAATGCGCCACGGCGCGCAGGTCATACGGGCCGGCCTTCTCCAGCCCGGCCATCCGGGCCCACATCAGCCCGGTCGCGCGGTCCAGCCAGGGATGCCGGGCCCTGCGCCGGTGCAGCGTGCCGGCCAGCAGCCCGGTGGTGATCAGGGACGCCGGGCCGCCTTCTTCCGGCACCCACCACGGCGCGTGCGGCCATCCGCCACTATTTTCCGCAACGAAGACCGCACCGCCCTCGTCGGGTGCGTTGGCCTCGAGCCATTCGAGGGCTCCGCGGACCAGGCCGTCGTCCCAGGCGTCCGCCTCGTCCAGGGTTTCCAGGGCGAACTCGATGGCCAGCGGCTGGCTGCCCGGGCACCGGCCGTCCGGCTCGAGGGCGTGGCCGAACCCGCCGTCGGGGTTGCGGTAGGCGGCGACCGCGTCACGGATGTACCCGGCCTGCCCGCCGCCCAGCAGCCGCTCGAACCGGCGCTGGTCCAGGACCCGGCCGGTGGCCGCCAGGAACTGGCCGGCCGCGGCGATGTCGATGTCAGGTGAGGTCATGGCGTTCATCCTGACCCCCGGGCCGGCCGCCGTCTTGAAGGAATCGGTCACGCCTGGGAAAGCGGCGGCGACTGCCGGGGCAGCGGAAGGGCGGGAACCCGTGCCAGACTCGTGCCGTGGACTGGCCGCCGGGTTACCGCGAGTACGCGCCCCCGGCCGCGCTGGCCCGCGCCCTGTCCTGCGTGTGGGTGTCGGTGACCCCGGCGGCGGGCGCGCCGCCCACCCGGGTGCTGCCCGACGCCTGCACCGACCTCATCTGGCGCGCCGGCACCGGGGTGTCCCTGGCCGGCCCGACACCGGGCCGGTTCTGGTCCCGTCGCCGCCCGGCTCGGTCGTCGCCGGGGTCCGGTTCCGGCCGGGGGCCGGCGGCCCGGCCCTGGGGCTGCCGCTCAGCGCCCTGCTCGATCAGCAACTGGACCCCGCCGGCCTGCGTACCGGGCTGCCAGGGGGCCGTGGCGCGGCCCTGGTGACCCAGGTGCACGGCGGGCTGGCGCCCGATGAAGCCCTGCACCGCCTGGTCCGGCTGGCGGGGGAGATGGTGACCGGCGCGCCGGACCCTCTGGTCGCCGCGGCCGCGCAGGAGCTCGGCCGGCCGGGCGCACGGGTCGGCCTGGTGGCCCGGGACCTGGGCATGAGCGAGCGGCAGTTGCACCGGCGGTGCGCGGCCGCGGTTGGCTACGGCCCGGTGCTGCTGCGCCGCGTGCTGCGTTTCCGCCGCTTCGTGTCCCGGATCGATGCGGGCGGAGCCCTGGACGACCTGGCCGTGCTGGCCGCCGAGGCTGGCTACGCGGATCAGGCGCACCTGACCCGGGAGAGCCGGGAGCTGGCTGGCCTGCCTCCGGCCGCCCTCGCCCGGCTCAGGCGTGGCCCGGCGCGGCCGGCCCGGGACGCCGGGTGAGCCGGCCCGAGCTCGCGGCCCTGCCGGCGGCGGGTGTCCGCGCCCTGCCGGCGGCGGGTGTCCGCGCCCTGTGGGTCACGTTCCCGCCCGGTGCCCGGACGGCCCGCCGGACCAGGGGCAACGGCGCCTGAATGGGTCAGTGGTCGGCGTTCGGGGAACTTGCGTTCGCGAACGCATTCCTCAGCAGGTCCTCTTGCTGAACGGAAAGGTCCGAGCGGATCAGTTCCATCGCCTGTCCCTCGAAGGCCTGGACGACGGTGTCGATCGCGGCGTCGGCGCTCAGCAGCACCAGCGCGGAGGTCCCCGGCGTCATGTCGCCCTTCACCGAGTCGAGCATCCCGGCGTCGATGCCGGCCTTGGTGAGCTTCTTGGCGAAGGAGGAGGCTTTGCTGGCCTCGCTGGTCACGTGCTCCTGCGCCTGGGGCGCCGTGGCGTAGTGCGGCCAGCGGATCACGGTGACGTCCTGCACGTCGATGAGATCCTGGGCATCCAGCTGCTTGAGCCTGAGGACGGCCACGTCGGCCCCTTCGGTGCCGCTGAACCGCCATGCTGTGGTTGACATCGGTTGGCTCCTTCCCCCGGGGCGCGGCCGGATCCGGCCGCGCCCCCGCGGGGGGATGGGCAGGCCAGTCACGGTCGGCAGGTCACCGCGCGAACGCGCGGCGGACGCCGGCGTGCCCGGCCGGTTCCCCGCTCCGTGCGCCGGGCCCCGCGCGGCCACACCCCCGTGGTGGCCACGTTGATCCCCCCGGTCCGGTTTCGTTCCCCCCGGTGGTCGGCGGCACACCCCTCCGGCCGCGGGTTCACCCGCGTGAACCCGCGTGAACCCGGGTGAACCCGGGTGAATCCGCGCCGAAGTCCGTGGCGCCGCGCGGGGGGAGCGTCCTGGCGACGTCGCCCGGGTGGCGTGGCCGTACGACATACTGAAGGCCGAGGCGCTGCCCCGCGCGCCCCGGCAGACCTGGCGAGGAAGGCGAACGAGAGATGGACCTGACCGGCGCCCCCTGGCGCAAGTCGTCATATAGCAGCACTAACGGCGGTGCTTGCGTAGAGGTGGCGGTCGTGCCCGGCTCCAAGGAGGGCAGCGACTACGTCATCACCATGCGCGACTCCAAGGACCCCAGCGGGCCGGTGCTGACGTTCACCCCGGACGAGTGGAAGGCATTCACCCTCGGCGTCCAGGACGGCGAGTTCGACGTCGAGGACGACAGCCCCGGGGCAAGCGCCCCGGACAGTGCCGGGAGTTGACCACGCCGGGCGAGTTAGCAGTCCGGCTGGTCCACGCCGAGGCAGGGTCGCAGGCCCTGCGTGACTGGCTGGGCTACCGCTCCAGCCGGGCGGCGCTAGTGATTCCCGGGGACATGCCCGCCGGGCGCAGCCGTGCGGCCTGCGGGTTCCGGCTCCGGGCGGCCGGGCGTAGCCGGGCCCGGATCTCCTCCCGCCGCCGGTTTCGGGGCGAGGCGCGCCGAGAGGACGTAGGCCACGACGACGGCCACGATGACCAGCGGCATGACGGCCAGCCCGTCCGAGGCCAGCAGCAGGGAAGCCAGCAGGACCGAGGTCAGCGGGAGCCGGAGCATCACGACGGACATGGCGCCGATGCCCATGGCCACGCCCGCGACCAGCGGCAGTCCGGGCAGATGCGACAGCGCGACGCCGCCCACCCCGCCGAGGAACAGGGCCGGGAACGTCGGGCCGCCACGGAAACTGCTCAGCGAGATCCCGTAGGCGAGTCCCTTGCAGGCCAGGAGCAGCAGCAGCGCGCCGACGGTGTAGTTGGCGCTGTGCGCGATGAACGGGCCGAGCTGCGACTGCCCGGAGAACAGCACCTCGTCCGAGCCCTTGCCGGTCGCGGCCGCGAACGCGATGGCCAGGCCCGCGACGGCCAGGCCCACGAGCGGGGTGATGACCAGGATGCGGCGCTCCACATAGGGCCGCAGGAACAGGCCCAGCCAGCGGATGGCGCTGCCGAGCGGAACCGCCAGCACGCCGATGGCCAGCGCCCAGCCGAACTCGGCGAATGTGGGCGATCCGAAGTGGGGCAGGCCCGGGATGGCCAGTGAGAACGTGCCCAGCCCCGTCCACGCGTCGAGGCCGATGAACACGAGGGAACCGACACCCGCGGCCAGCAGGCCGGGGACCAGCACGAGCTCCATCATGGCCCCGCCCAGCCCGGTGGCCTCCATCAGCAGGAAGGCCCCGGTCAGGGGGGAGCCGAGCAGGGTGGCGATGGCGGCGAAACTGCCCGCCGCCGCGACCACGGTCTGGGTGCGGGCCGGGGCGTCCTTTTTGGCCAGCCGGACGGCGATGACCCCAAGCCCCCCGCCGATAGCGATCAGCGGGGCCTCAGGGCCGAGGACCACGCCCAGGCTCAGGGTCGCGAGGGCGGCGAGCACGATGCCGGGCAGATCGATGGGGGCGGCTGGCCCGCCGCCCGCCTTGAACCCGTCGGCCGGGGAGTGGCCGCCCGTCCCGGGCAGGTACTTGAGGGTGAGCGCGACCAGCACCCCCGCGACCGCCAGCGGCAGCAGGGGCCACCACAGCGGCTCGCCGTGGAAGCCCAGGCCTTTGGGCAGGTCGGTGAAGACCCAGCCCTGCATCTTGCTGACCAGTGCGAGGAAGAAGTAGGCCACCGCCGAGACTGGCGCGCCGATGAGCGCGGCCAGCACCAGCAGGGCGACGTAGCTCCGGGACCGAAGTAGCGCCAGCGGGTCGGGTGGCGTCGTCACCGCATCTCCTCCTCAACGGCTAGATCGCTGGTCATGTCACAAGCAGGTAGACGCTCTTGCCGGCCAGCCAGAACCCCAGCAGCAGGCAAATCACGACGATCACCTGGTCCTGATGGGTGTCCAGCCAGTTCCGCAGCGCCGTCATGCGCTTCTCGGCGGCGGCCTGCCGGAAGGCCGCGGTCAGCTCCAGGTACAGGAAGCTCGAGGTAGCCAGCAGGCAGAACAGCACCAGGACCAGCCACTCCCACACGTTCGAGAGCTTGGCCTGGCTGACCGTGGCCGCGCCGGCCGCGACGAGGGTCCACGGCTGGAGGAAGGCGGCCAGCCCGGCCGCGGTCAGCGCCGAGAGCTGGTCCAGCCTGCCCATCCAGGCCGGGGTTTTGCGGGGCCGTCCCATGCGGCGCCACTGCCGGACGGCGTACAGGATCAGCACGACGCCCAGGGCCAGTTTGATGGCCAGGACCCAGGTCGACGGCGCCGTACTCGGCGCGGGCGGCTTGCCCCCGGTGAGCAGGACCACGGCCGCGATCACCGCGACCAGGCAGGCCAGCCAGCCCAGGATGAAGGCCAGGCCTTTCCTGGTGCCCTTCTCGGAGCTCAGGATCAGCAGGAACGCGATAAGCGGAAAGGGCTCAAGGGTGATGCCCAGGCCGACGAGGACGAGGTCAGCTACCACCAGGCACGGCTCTCATCATGGACGGCACCCCTGGCTTTGACCCTGCCTGGCTGGCCGTTCCGGTGCCTCACCCGCGCCGGGTGAGGCACGCGCCCTCTCAGCGGGCCGGGATCCCTGGGCCGCCTTGGGGGTCTTGCGGCCGATATGTGAGCGGATGGCGCGGTTCGTGCTCGGCCGGATCCTCGCCCTCGCGCCCGGGCCGGTGCGGCTTAGCCGGGCCCGGGATGATCCGGCGCCGGGCCCGGCCGTTCGCGCGCACGCCAGATCCTCCGCTGGATGCGGAGGGCCGCGGCGCCCACCACGATCAGCAATACCACGTTGAGAAGCAGCTGGAATGCCGACCCCCGGGCCTCGCTCCAGCTGGAATACGCGAGGGACAGGCCTACGTCGGCGGCGGCGGGGATGGTCGTCACCGAGATGAAAACGCCGATGAGGGCGCTGGCCCGGGCCTCGGTCAGCGACACGACGCCGACTATCCCGGCCAGTACGGCCACAACGACCGAGAACAAGTTCGGATTGTTGATCAGATCGGAGACCGGCCGGACCCCGGTCGAGTACAGCGTCGGTGTGCGCCCGGACCAGCGGATCGCCAGACCGAAAAGCAGGGTGACCGCCATGGCGGCGGTGAATCCGACCAGCAGGGCGAGGAGGCCGCGCAGTACCGGCCGCCTGGCCCGCCTGTCCAGGCCGAGGGCCACGCCCATGATCGCGTTGTATTCTGGCCCTACGACCATGGCCCCGACAATGAGGATCTGCGAGTTGGTCAGGATACCGACCGCGCCGATCAGTCCCGCGATGGCCAGGAGGACATAGAAACTGGGCGCGTAGACGGCGTCCGAGTGGATCCTGGCCTCGACGAGTTCCCACACCGGCGCCACGTCTCGCTGCACCACGAAATGCTTTGAGGCCGGCGGCGGTTGTTCGCCGAGAGTGGCGTCCACGTACTCGACGGCCACGGCGTTGCCGGTGAAGGTCTTCAGCTGCCGGAATACGGAGTTAGCGGACCCGGACCCCACATCGAACTGCACCGCGTCGCCGCCTGGTCGCCGGGCGGCGCCGGGGAGGACCACCAGGCTCGACACGCCGGGGTCGGAGTCGAGTGCCTCGAGCAGGCCGTCGGTCCGGTCGGGCCTGCTGACCAGCCGCACGTGAAAGGTCATAGTCTCTCCAACCCGTCTGTGGCCTGGGCCACGGGCACCGGCCCCCAGGGACACGATGGTGTCGCCTGCCTCCGGCGCCGGCGTGCCGGTGTGCGTGGCGGCAGCGAGCTGCCCGTCCGCGCGCACGACGAACAGGAGATCATGCCCGGCGGGAAGCGCACCATTGGCAGGCTGGGCGACGATCCGGGCGCCGTCGTGATACCGGCCGCTGACCACCCCCCTGGTCATGCTGTCACCGAAAAGGATCTCCCCGCGAGCAACTCACCCGGCGCCCAGCTCGAGCCCGGCCTGCCGCACCTGCTCCCGCTGCTGATCCAGACCCGCCCACATCAGCACGTCCAGGCCGGCGGACCGCAGCGCCCGGCCGAGGTCGATGACCCAGCGCTCGCCACCGACCAGCAGCGGGCGGGTGCGGGCCGGGCGCGTGACGTGCAATCGCCGGGCTACTGGCGTTGCGGTCAGGCCGTACAGGGCTACTGTCAGCACGATCACCAGGAACGTGACCGGCAGGATCTTGGCGGCGCCGCCGATGCCCTTGGACACCAGGCCCGCCGTGAACGTGGAGGCAGTGGCGGCGGCGACGATCCCGCGCGGGGCCATCCAGCCGATGAACGCGCGCTCACCGGTTCCCAGGTCCGTCCGGAGCGTAGACGCGAACGCGGCCAGGGGGCGGGCCACGAAGACCAGCACGGCGGTCAGGCCGAGCGTGGGCAGGACCAGATGGCGCAGCGACTGCGGGGTCACGGTAGCCGAGATGGAAACGAACAAGATACCGATGATCAGCTGCACCAGTGTCTCAAAAAACGGCTGGCGGGCCGGGAGATCCACGCCCCGCATATTGGCCAGCGCCAGTCCCATGAATATCGCCGCGATGAGCCCGGTGTCCGCACGGGCCACGTCGCACCCGGCGGCCACCCCGATCACCGCGGCGAGCTGCGCTGTGGTGCCCAGCAGCTTACCGACAAGGACACCAGCGGCTCGAACGCGGGCCCGAGCAGCCGCTCCGGGTTGACGTCGGTCGTCAGGGCACCCGCGATGAAACCGGCCGGCAGCAGCACGATGAGCGCTGGAATGCGCAGCTTGCTGGCCAGTACCTGAGCGCCGACCGCGAGCACGACGATAAGGCCAACGCCAATCAGGATCTGGTTTGCCGCCACGCCAGTCTCCGGGAGTCGCGGGTTGGCCTTTTGTTCGCCCGTCGTTCACTATGCGGAGGCCGGCATCCGAGCTTCAGGCGCCGCCAATGCATTCCGGGGGCAATTGTTTCGCACAGCGCTCACAGTCCGGTTGAGGGGAAGGCGCGGTCATCACCCCGTTTAGGTGATGAGCCGGTCCTTTCTGGTGGATACAAAGGGTATGGGGGGCCCCGGCGCGGATTGGGGCAGTCGCAACCAGCGCAATCGAACCGGGGCGACCTGCCAGGGAATGCTGCGATGCATCGAGACGACTGGGGACGACCGTGAGTGCTGAGCGGGATCGGGTGGCTGGGTTCGGGCGGCTGGAGGACGGGCTGCTCCAGGCGGGCGAGTGGTACCGATGGGGGCCCTACGTCAGCGAGCGCCAGTGGGGTACGGTGCGCGAGGACTACAGCGCGGACGGCGAGGCGTGGGATTACCTGCCGCATGATCAGGCGCGGTCCCGGGCCTACCGGTGGGGAGAGGACGGCCTGGCCGGGTTCTGCGACGTGGAACAGAGGCTGTGCCTGGGCCTGGCCCTGTGGAACGGGAACGACCCGATCCTGAAAGAGCGGGCGTTCGGGCTGACCGGCGCCCAGGGCAACCACGGCGAGGACGTCAAGGAGTACTGGTGGTACCTCGACGCGCTGCCGAGCCATTCCTGGAACCGGTGGCGCTACCACTACCCGCAGGCCGCTTTCCCCTATCAGGACCTCATCGACCAGAACCGGTCCCGCAGCCGTGAGGAACCCGAGTACGAGCTGCTGGATACCGGGGTGTTCGACGGCGACCGGTACTGGATCACCGAGGTGCACTACGCGAAGGCCAGCGCCGACGACCTGCTGATGGCCATCCAGGTGACCAACGCCGGACCCGAGGCCGCGACCCTGCACGTGCTGCCGACCGCGTGGTTCCGCAACACATGGTCCTGGGATGTGGACGCGCCCAAGCCGGGGATGCGGGCGGTGGGTGATGCAGTGGTGGGAATCGATCATCCGTTCGCCGGCCCGCTGGAGCTGCTGGCCGGTCCCGGCCCGGACGGGACGATGCCGACGGCCGTCTTCTGCGAGAACGAGACCAACGACGAGCGGCTGTTCGGCGCCGCGCCGCTCACGCCGTACCCCAAGGACGGCATCAACGACCACGTGATCAGCGGGGCCGCCACCGTCAATCCCGAGCGCACCGGCACCAAATGCTCGTTCTGGTACCAGCTGACGGTCCAGCCCGGCGAGACAGCCGAGCTGCGCCTGCGGCTGCGGCCGCCCGCGAAAGCGTCGCGGGGGAAGGCGAACGACCCGCTCGGCGCCGCGTTCGGCGAGGTCATGGCCACGCGCCGGGCCGAGGCGGACGAGTTCTACGCCGAGCTCACCCCGGCCGCGGCCACGGCGGACGAGGCCCTGGTGATGCGGCAGGCGTTCGCCGGGATGCTGTGGAGCAAGCAGCTGTACTACTACGACGTGGCCCGCTGGCTGGACGGCGACCCGACCCAGCCGACGCCGCCGCCGCAGCGGCTGACCGGCCGCAACTCCCGGTGGCGCAACTTCGATGCGTTCGACATCATGTCGATGCCGGACAAGTGGGAGTACCCGTGGTTCGCCGCCTGGGATCTGGCCTTCCACTGCGTGGCACTGGCGCACGTGGACCCCGCGTTCGCGAAGTACCAGCTGATCCTGCTGTGCCGGGAGTGGTTCCAGCACCCGAACGGGGCGCTCCCGGCCTATGAGTGGGACTTCGGCGACGTGAACCCGCCGGTGCAGGCCTGGGCCGCGCTGGAGGTGTTCGCGATCGACGGCGGCCGCGACATCGAGTTCCTCAGCCGGGTCTTCGACAAGCTGCTGGTCAACTTCACCTGGTGGGTCAACCTGGAGGACGCCGGAGGGCAACAACCTGTTCGAGGGCGGCTTCCTCGGGCTGGACAACATCGGCCCGATCGACCGCTCGCACCTGCCGGTCGGCGGCATCCTGGAGCAGTCCGACGCCACCGGCTGGATGGGCTTCTACGCGATCGCCATGGGCGGCATCGCCGCCGTCCTGAACCGGTCCGGGCAGCGGCCGGCCGGTGATCTGGTGCTGAAGTTCCTCGAGCATTTCGCCGCCATCCGCCGGGCGCTGGAAGACCAGGGGCTGTGGGATGAGGCCGACGGGCTCTACTACGACCGGCTGGTGACGCCGTCCGGGCGAGTGCGTGCCGGTGCGGCACCGGTCCATGGTGGGCATCATCCCGGCTCTCGCCGCCGCGGTCATCGAGGAGGACGACCTGAAGCGCGCGATGGTGGTGGGCAAGCAGTTCGCGGACCTCCTGGGCGGCGCAGCGGCCTCAGCGACACCTCCAAGCTCCGCGAGGCCGGCGTCCTGCGCGGGGAGCCGGGTGAACAGCGGCTGCTGCTCAGCCTGTCCGGCCCGGACCGGCTGGAGCGGCTGCTCGGCTGGCTGTTCAACGAGAGCGAGTTCCTGTCCCCGCATGGCCTGCGCGCCCTGTCGGCCTGGCATCGCGAGCATCCGTACGAGTTCGAGGTCGAAGGCATCCGGGCCAGCGTCGACTACGAGCCGGCCGAATCGACCACGTCCATGTTCGGGGGGAACTCCAACTGGCGCGGCCCGGTCTGGTTCCCGCTGAACTACCTGGTCATCAGCGTGCTGGCGCGCTACCACCGGTTCTTCGGCGACGACTTCACCGTCGAGTACCCGACCGGGTCGGGTCAGCGGCTCCCCCTGGACAAGGTCGCCGCCGACCTGTCCGACCGGCTCATCTCGATCTTCACCCGCGGGCCCGGACGGCCGGCGGCCCTGCTTCGGCGGCACCGAGAAGCTGCAGAACGATCCGGCCTGGCGTGACAACCTGATCTTCAGCGAGTACTTCCACGGGGACAACGGGGCCGCGATCGGCGCGGCGCACCAGACCGGCTGGACCGGGCTCATCGCCGACGTGATCCGCCGCCGTCACGGCGATGTCCGCTCGGTCGGCGACGTGATACGAAGCGTCGGGCAGGACCGCCAGCCATGACCGCCGCCGTCCGGACAGCCGCGGTCCCGCTGCCGGGAAGCCGGTTCCCCCTGGGCGCCGAGGTCTGTGACGGAGGGGCCAACTTCGCGGTCGCCTCCGGTGTCGCCGACAGGATGCTGCTCTGCCTGTTCGACGGGGCAGGCACCGAGACGCAGGTTCCGTTGCTGGACTACGACGCTGGCGTCTGGCACGGCTTCGTGCCTGGGGTGGGGCCGGGCCAGGCCTACGGATACCGGGCCACCGGCCCCTACGACCCGGGCCGGGGGCTGCGCTGCAACCCGGCGAAGCTGCTGCTCGACCCCTATGCGCGGGCGCTGCACGGGACCGTCACGTTCGGGCCCGAGGTACTCGGGTACCCGGCCGGCGGTGACCCGGCCGCGCCCAGCACGCTCGACTCCGCTGGCCATGTGCCGCGCAGCCTCGTGGTGGACGGAACGTACAGCTGGAGCGACGCGGCCCGGCCCCGGTACTCCTACGCGGACACCGTCATCTACGAGGTGCACGTCAAGGGCTTCACCATGCGTCACCCGAGGGTGCCGCCCGAGCTGCGCGGCACGTACGCCGGGCTCGCGCACGAGGCAGCCATCGGGCATCTGCTCGACCTCGGCGTGACCACCGTCGAACTGCTGCCGGTGCACGAGAGTGTGCCCGAGGCGTTCCTGGTGCAGCGCGGGCTGACCAACTACTGGGGCTACAACACGATCGGGTATTTCGCGCCGCACCAGGGATACTCCGCCGCGGTGCGGGCCGGGCGCCCCGGCGGGCAGGTCACCGAGTTCAAGGCCATGGTCGACGCCCTGCACCGGGCCGGGCTCGAGGTGGTGCTCGATGTGGTCTTCAACCACACGGCGGAGGGAAACCAGCTCGGGCCCACGCTGTGCCACCGGGGCCTGGACAACCCGGCCTACTACCGGCTGGACCCGGATGACCCCCGCGCTTACTTCGACACGACGGGCACCGGCAACTCGCTCAACGTCGGCGATCCCCTGACCCTCCAGCTGATCATGGACTCGCTGCGCTACTGGGTGACGGATATGCACGTCGACGGGTTCCGGTTCGACCTCGCTCCCACCCTGGCCCGCCAGGAGGGCGAGTTCGAGAAGAGGTCGGCGTTCCTGGACATGGTCGCGCAGGATCCCGTGGTGTCGCGGGCGAAGCTCATCGCCGAACCGTGGGACGTCGGGCAGATGGACAGCTACGACCTGGGCGGGTTCCCGCCGGGCTGGCGGGAGTGGAACGGCAAATACCGCGACAGCATGCGGGACTTCTGGCGGAGCCACCACGTTGGCCTCGGCGAGTTCGCCAACCGGTTCTGCGGGTCGGCTGACTTGTACGGCGGCGCGCGCCGGCGGCCGACGGCCTCGGTGAACCTGGTCACCGTGCACGACGGTTTCACCCTGCGCGACCTTGTCTCCTACAACGACAAGCACAACGAGGCCAACGGCGAATCCAACCGGGACGGGACCAGCGACAACCGCTCCTGGAACTGTGGCGTGGAAGGCCCGGCCAGCGACCCCGCCGTACTGGCGCTGCGCGCGCGCCAGTCCCGCGCGATCCTCACCACCCTGCTGCTTTCCTTCGGGATCCCGATGCTGCTCGGCGGGGACGAGATGGGCCGCACCCAGCAGGGCAACAACAACGCCTACTGCCAGGACAACGAGATCGCCTGGTACGACTGGTCCGCGGCGGACACCGACCTGCTCGCGTTCACCAGGCAGCTGGTGGCCTTCCGCCGCGCCCACCCGGTGTTCCGCCGGCAGCGGTTCCTGGCCGGGTCGGCGGGCGCCGGTGAGCTGGGCTGGTTCACGCCGGCCGGGACCGTGATGACCGACAGCGACTGGGCCGACCGCAGCGCTCTCGCCGTGGCCATGTACCTCGACGGGTCCGACGAACCCGACCGGGCGGCCGACGGGTCGTTCCTGCTCGACGACGACTTCCTTGTCCTGGTGAACGCCTGGTGGGAGCCCCTCGACTTCGTCCTGCCGGTCACCAGGCCGCGGGCGGCCTGGCAGACCTCGATAGACACCTACGACCCGGCCGCGGCCGGAGGTTCCGCGGCGGCACCGCGGGCCGCCGGCGAGAAGGTCACCGTCAGCCCCCGGTCCATCCTGGTGCTCTCCAGCCCGCACCAGGACTGAGCATTCCTTCACCAGGCAATCGGGTTACCTGCAGGTAATATTCAGTGTACGGTCAGGCCCGTCGGTGATGCTTCTGGTGGCTCCTTCCGGCGCCGGTGCCGGCCCAGGCCCGCCCGGAAGATGCCCGAGAGCGCCCCGCCGGCTGCGCCTTCCCCCGAGGCCAGCGGCCGGCCGGGGCGCCCGAGAGCGCCCCGCCGGCTGCGCCTTTCCCCCGGAGGCCTACCCCGGCCGGCGGGGCGCCCTCGCCAAGCCGCCCCCGTCGTCCGCGGTGCAGGACGCGCGGGGTTCCCCCTCTATCCGAAGGAGGCGGAGGTGTTGGCCGCCTGCTCAGAATTGATGAGCAGCGATACGGCTTCGATCAGCGCCAGGTGCGTGAACGCCTGCGGGAAGTTGCCCATGTGCTCGCCGGTGCTGGTGTCGATCTCCTCCGCGTACAGCTGCAGCGGCCCGGCGAATGACAGCAGCTTCTGGCACAGGGCGTGGGCCCGCTCGGTTTCGCCGATCATGGCCAGCGTGGTGACCAGCCAGAAGGAGCAGATGGTGAAGGTTCCTTCTTTACCCTCGAACCCGGTGTCGGTTCCCTCGACCTTGTAGCGCAGGACCAGGCCGTCCTCGGTCAGTTCGTCGGCGATGGCCAGCACGGTGGCCTTGATGCGCTTGTCGGTGGGAGGCAGGAATCCCATGATGGGCAGGAGCAGGAGCGAGGCGTCGAGGCCGTCGGTCTCGTAGTGCTGGCGGAACACGCCCCGCTTGGAGACGCCCTTCTCCAGGATCTCGGCCTTGATCTCGTCGGCGCCGGCCCGCCACCGCTTGGCCCGTTCGTCATCGCCGCGTTCTTCGGCGAGATCGGCGCCGCGCGAGGCCGCAACCCAGCACATCACCTTCGAGGCCGTGAAGTGCTTGGGGTCGCCCCGGACTTCCCAGATGCCCTGGTCGGGCTCATGCCAGCGGTTCAGCGCCTCGTCCACGAAACCGGCGAGGCCGTTCCACACCGGCATCACTATGGTGCTCGCTCCCCGGTGGAACTGGACGTCCACCGCGTCGAGAATCATCCCCCAGACGTCGTGCTGCTGCTGATTCCAGGCACCGTTGCCCACCCGGACCGGGCGCGCCCCGCGGTACCCGGACAGGTGGTCAAGCGTCTTCTCGGTCAGGTCGCGTTGCCCGCCGATGCCGTACATGATCTGGAGCCCGAACTTGCTGTTGAGGTCACCCCCGCTGACCGCGTCGATGACGAAGCCCCAGTACTCGATCGCTTCCCAGTCGAAGCCGAGGCGGTACAGCGAGCGGAGCATGAACGCCGAGTCCCTGATCCAGGTGAAGCGGTAGTCCCAGTTGCGGGCGCCGCCCCAGGTTTCCGGCAGTGAGGTCGTCGACGCGGCCATGATGGCGCCCGTCGGGGCGTAGCTGAGTCCCTTCAGGGTCAGCGCGCTGCGGTCGAGGTAGGTCTTCCACGGGTGGTCGGGGATCTTGGCTGAGCTCAGCCAGTCGCGCCAGAAGTTGACGGTGCAGGTCAGGGTGGCCTGCGCCTCGTCCAGGTCAGCCGGGACCTGGCCGCCGCCCCAGGACAGCGCGACGTAGGCGGACTGTCCTGCGGTGAGGGTGGTGCGGCCGTAACAGCGGGCGCCGAGGACGCCGAGTGGGACGGTCCCGCTCAGCCCAAGCCGCATGTCTCCTTCCGCCGCGGTGATGGTCATCGCGTCGTAACTGTCGCCCGGATAGCTCCACGCGCCACCGGTCTGGCCGTAGTCGAACAGCGGACCGCAGTTCACGGCGACCTCGACCCGGCCGCTGATGCACGTGGCGATCCGGACCAGCGCGCCGATAGCGCCGACGTCTGCCGGCGCCCGGTGGTAGTCCGGCCGCCGTCCCTCGTGCTGGACCGGGCCCATCGCCAGGAAGTCCTGGACGACCATCCATCCGGTCGGGGTCTGCCACGTCGTCTCCAGCACCATCGTCCCTGGCACGTATCTGCGGTGCTGCGGCACGAGTGTGTTGGCGGGACCGAACCTGAACAACCCGGCCGAGCGGTCTAGCAGCGCCCCGAACACACTCGGGGAATCCGGCCGGGGCAGGCACAGCCACTCGACCGCCCCATCCGGGGCCACCAGGCAGCTCTGCTCGCAATTCGACAGGAACCCGTAATCGGCAATAGGCGGGAAGGTGCTCATCGGCCCAGGCCTTTCACAGTCGGGATAGGAATGTCTGGCCGCCGGGCCGTTTCCCGGCAAACGGGTCTGACCGCGCTCATGCCATACGTTCCAGCAGGTGCTCGCCGACGCGGATCGCGTTGGCCATGGCGGTGAGCGCCGGGTTCACCGCTCCGATGCTCGGGAAGAAGCTCGTGTCGACGACGTAGAGGTTGTCGACCTCGTGCGCTTGGCAGTTGACGTCGAGGACCGAGGTGGCCGGATCGGTGCCGAACCGGCAGGTCCCCGACTGGTGGGCGACGCCGGCCACCGGGACGTCCATGCTGGCGTAGAAGTTCTTGCTCAGCACGTGATGTTCGGCGATCCCGATGTGGTTGAGCACCTTCCGGAGCTCGTGGTACAGCCCGTCCGCCTCGGTGTCGTTGGTCGCGGTGTAGGCGAGGTGCACGTGGCCATCGCGGTCCACCGTCACCCGGTTGTCCGGCTTGGGCACGTCCTCGGTGGTCAGCCAGAAGTCCACCGCGTGCCGGGCGACCTCCGCCAGGGTCCACTTCGGCGCGAGCTTGGTGAGCTTGGGCTCCTCGCCCTTCATGGCCATCGCGTTGGACTTGCCGAGCATCTGGATGTTGCCCAGCGGCCATTCCCGGCCGTCACCCGCGAGGTAGAAGTCGTTCAGGCCGAGCGTCTTCTGGAACACCGTGTCGTTGCGCTCCTTATCGAGCGCCACGATGGCCTTGCTGTTGTGGTACATGTAGTTGCGGCCTACCTGGTCCGACCCATTGGCCAGGCCCGCCGGGTGCTGGTCGGAAGCCGACCGGAGCAAGATCCTGGCGCTGTTAGCCGCGCCGGCCGAGACGACCACGATGTCGCCTTCGTAGTATTCCTGGCCGCCGTTGCGGGTCACCTGCACGCGGGTGACCGTCCGGCCGGACGGGTCCGTGTCGAGGCGCTCCACCTCCGCGTTGACCAGCAGGGTCACGTTGGGCTGGTCGAGCAGTGGGCGCACGGCGATGATGTCGGCGTCGGACTTGGCGTGCACCAGGCATGGGTAGCCGTCGCAGGTGGCGCACCGGACGCAGGCGCTGAGCGGCCGGTCGGCCTCGTTCAGCAGGATGCCGACCGGCGCGTGGAACGGATGGTAGCCGCCGGCCGCCAGCGCGTCGGAGATCTGCTGAACTCGCGGCTCATGCGAGACCGCGGGCCACGGGTACTCCTTCGAGCAGTGGCCCTCGGTGGGATCTTCACCATGGGCGCCGTGCACCTGATACAGCCACTCGGCCTTCGTGTACCAGGGCTCGAACTCGTCGTAGCTCAGCGGCCAGGCCGGCGACGGGCCGTCGGCGTGCCTGATCTCGCCGAAGTCCTCGGGGCGCAGCCGGTACAGGGCGGCCCCGTACAGCTTGGTCGCGCCGCCGACGTAGTAGTGGACCTGCGGCTGGAACGGCTTGCCGTCCGCGCCGAACCACTGGTCCGGCGAGATGTATCGCCCGTCCACGAACACCGGGCCGGGATCCCAGTTCTCGATTTCCCTGCGGCAGGAAATTGCCCCGCTCGAGCAGCAGGATCCGCTTGCCCGACGGGGCCAGGGTGTGCGCCAGCGTGCCGCCGCCCGCACCGCTGCCAACAATAATCACGTCATAGTGTTCAGCCACATGGCCGAATATGGCGGTTTGGCGTCCACGGGGCATCACACCCGCCGGGTGACTCTGACCGGGAATTGGATGACTGCGGGTGGGAATTGTCCCTGGCCGCGGGATCACCCGGGCCGGGTGACCCCGCAGCCGCACAATTCGTCTACGGTCCTCCAGATGACCGCCGATCGCCTGCCGAGCTGGCGTGAGACTCCCGCCAAGCAGTCGATCGTGGAGTTCGTCGCCGCCGTGACCCAGCCTGATTCGCCCGATTTCGTCCCGGAGCCGGACCGCGTCGCGGTGTTCGACAACGACGGCACGCTGTGGACGGAGCAGCCGCTGTATGCGCAGCTGGCCTTTGCGATCGACCGGGCGGCCGAGCTAGGTCATCCCACCAGCGTCGAAAAGCTGCAGGACGGGGGGATGGCTGCGCTGATCGAGCTGGTCACGCTGACCCACACGGGCATCACCACCGATGAGTTCGCCGCCGTCTCCCGGGACTGGCTGGCGGTGGCCCGGCATCCGCGGTTCGGGCGGCCGTACCCGCAGACGGTGTATCAGCCGATGCTGGAACTGCTCAGCCTGCTGGACCGCCACCGCTTCTCCTGCTGGATCTTCTCGGGAGGCGGCACAGACTTCATGCGGTCCTGGGCGGGCGACGTCTATGGCCTGCCGCCGCACCGGGTGATCGGCAGCGTGGGCGCGACCGAGTTCCGCGTCGGCCCTGGCGGCCCTGAGCTCGTCAAGGGCCACTCTATTCAGGTCATCAACGACGGCCCGCAGAAACCGAGCTCGATCCACCAGCACATCGGGCAGCGACCCATCATGGCGGCCGGGAACACCGATGGCGACCTGGCCATGCTGCAGTGGACCGCAGGCGGCCCGCACCGGACCCTGCAGCTGGTCGTGCGCCACACCGACGGCGAACGGGAATACGCCTACGACAGTGACCCGGTCCTGGGCAGCGGCACGGATCAGATCCTCGCCGCCGCCGCCGATCACCAGTGGACCGTCATCGACATGGCCGCGGACTGGTCAGCTGTCCACCCGCCAGGCGCCTAGCCCGGCGGCGGCGGCCAGGCTCTCCGGCACGGCCGGGGTGGCGTAACCACCCCTGAGGGGGGATGTCCGGTGGTCTCCGCGTGGGTGACAGTAGCGGTCAACGACTAGCGTCCGGGACGGTGGCATGTCTACTAGCACGGAACAGAACAGCAGCAACTGGCCCCAGGTCAGGACCGGGCCGCTGATCACCGGCGGCGTGCTTGCCGGAGCTGGCGCCCTGCTCATCCTGGCGGGGCTGGCCGTCGGCGGCTCGCACCTGTTCGCGGCCACCCGCCGGTGGATCCAGGAGATGGACGTGCCCCCCAGCGAGCAGGCGAGGATCAGGTGGGCGCAGGCCAAGAACGCCGCTGCCGCCGGCACCGCCGCCTGGCAGAACGGCGCCTCGGCCCGTCAGGGCGCCCAGGCGTGACCGGCGGGCTGCGTGCCCGCGGTGCGTGGCAGGCAGCCCCCCGCGCACTTCGTGCACCGGGGGAGTAGATGACGAACGTTGATCTTGCGCGGTGGCAGTTCGCGTTTGTGACGATCAACCACTTCTTTTTCGTGCCGGTCACGATCGGCCTGGCGTTCCTGACCGCATTGCTGCAGACGTCGTGGTACCGGAGCAAGCGCGACGAGTATCTGCGGCTGACCCGGTTCTTCGGCACCCTGCTGGTCATCAACGTGGCGATCGGCGTGGTCACCGGCCTGGTCCAGGAATTCCAGTTCGGGATGAACTGGTCGGCCTACTCGCGGCTGGTCGGCAATATTTTCGGCGCGCCGCTGGCCATGGAGGGCCTGGCCGCCTTCTTCCTGGAATCCACCTTCCTGGGGCTGTGGCTGTTCGGCTGGGACAAACTGTCCCGCCGGGTGCACCTGCTGACGATCTGGCTGGTCTCGCTCGGCACCGTGCTGTCGGCGGCGTTCATCATGGCGGCCAACTCCTGGATGCAGCACCCCGTCGGCTACACCATGGTCAACGGCAAACCGCAGCTGAACGACATCTGGGCCGTGTTCACCAACCCGGTGTTCCTGTGGGGATATTCGAAGGTGCTGCTAGCCTCGCTGGTCACCGGCGCCGCGGTGATGCTCGCCGTCTCGGCGTGGCAGCTGCGGCATGGCGGCGACCGCGAGGTTTTCACCCGGTCGGCCCGGCTCGCGCTGATCGTCCTCGTCCCGGCGATCCTGTTCACCATGCTGGTGGGCGACGAGCTCGGGGTGATCGAGGCCAAGTACCAGCCGATGAAGATCGCGGCGGCCGAGGCGCAGTGGACCACCTGCCAGCCGTGCTCGTTCTCGCTGTTCCAGATCGGCGGCGGCAACAACGACCACACCCCGACCCAGATCCTGGAGATTCCGCACCTGCTCTCGCTGCTGGCCACCAACCACTGGGACGGCAAGGTGATCGGCCTCAACCCGCTGCAGTCGCAGTACACCAAGCAGTTCGGGCCCGGCTATTACGTCCCGAACGTGTTCATCCAGTACTGGTCGATGCGGGTGATGGCCTATATCGGGGTCCTGGTCTTCCTGCTGGGGGCCTACGGGCTGTGGCTGCTCCGCCGGGGGAAACTCGCGACGTCGCGGCGCTTCCTCTGGGTGGCGATATGGGCCGCGGTGCTGCCGTTCCTGATGAACACCGCTGGCTGGCTGCTGACCGAGAGCGGCCGGCAGCCGTGGATCGTGCAAGGCATCATGCTGACGAAAAACGGCATCTCGTCCTCGGTCAGTGCCACGTCCATCGTGATCAGCCTGGTGGTTTTCGTGCTGCTGTACGCCTCGCTGGCGACCGTCGACCTGATGCTGATGCTGAAGTACTCCCGGCAGCAGCTCCCGCCCGCCCGCGCCGAGGCGGATGTGGACGCGCCCGTCCCGGCCGTCCAGTACTGAGGTCACGATGAACAATCTCATCCCGTTCTGGTTCATTGTCATCGCCGTCCTGTGGACCGGTTTCTTCGTCCTGGAGGGCTTCGACTTCGGCGTCGGCATGCTGCACGGCGCGGTCGGCCAGGACGACGCCGGCCGCCGGGCGGCCATCAACACCATCGGCCCGCTGTGGGACGGTAACGAGGTCTGGCTGATCGTGGCCGGGGCCGCCCTGTTCGCCGCGTTTCCCGGCTGGTACGCCACGATGTTTTCGGGCTTCTACCTGGCGCTGGTCCTGCTGCTGGCGTCGCTGATGGTCCGCGGTGTGTCGTTCGAGTACCGCGGCAAGCGCGATGCGCTGCGGTGGCGCCGTACCTGGGACATCTTGCTGACCGTGGGCAGCCTGCTGGCCCCGCTGCTGGTCGGGGTGGCCCTCGGAGACCTGCTGCACGGGCTGCCGATCAACTCCCATCAGGAGTACACCGGGTCCTTCTGGGACCTTCTGCAGCCGTTCGGCGTGTTCACCGGCGTCACCCTGGTGCTGCTCTGCCTGCTGCACGGCGCGACGTTCCTGTGCCTGAAGACCACCGACGTCATGCACGAGCGTGCGGGGCGGCTGGCCCGCCGGGTGGCCCCGGTGACGGCCGCCGCCGTCGTGGCCTTCGCGATCTGGACGCACGTGACGTCCAGTACCACCTTCTTCGTCAACCCCATCGAACTGCTCGCCATACTCGCCGCCCTCGCCGCCGTGTGGCTCGTCTACGAGCACCGGGACGGCTTCGCGTTCGCCGCGACCACGGTCACGATGGCGGCCTGCATCATCTCGCTCTTCGTTGGCCTGTATCCGAACGTGATGGTCTCCAGCACCAACGCGGCCTACAACCTCACCGTGCACAACACAGCGTCCGGGGCGTATTCCCTCAAGGTGATGACGGTCGTGGCCATCATCTTCCTGCCCCTCGTGCTCGCCTACCAGACCTGGACCTACTACGTGTTCCGGCGGCGCATCAGCAAGCAGGAATTCCAGCCCTCACCGCCGGGGGGCACACCGCTGGGCGCGGTCCGTCCGCGTCCCGCGCACCCCGACGGGGCGGCCCCCCCGGCCGGACCGGGGAACTGACCGACACAGGGAGCAGAGATGACCACCAACCAAGTGGACGCGCTGGTGATCTTCGGGGCCACGGGTGACCTGGCCAAGATCGAGACATTCCCGGCGCTGGTCGGCCTGGTCGACCGGGGCGTGCTCGATGTGCCGGTCATCGGGGTGGCGAAGAGCGGCTGGGGGCTGGAGCAGTTCCGTGACTACGCCGAGGCGTCGCTGCAGCTGAACCACATGGACCCCAAGGCCCCGGCCGCGCAGAAGATGCTCGGCCTGCTGCGGTACGTGGACGGGGATCTCGGCGACGAGGCGACCTACCAGGCCATGTCGGACGAGATCGGCGCCGGCACCCGGATTCTGTACTACCTGGAGGTGCCGCCGCCACTGTTCGGCCGCATCGCGCAGGGAATCGCCACCGCCGGCCGGGCCAAGGACGCGCGGGTCATGGTGGAGAAGCCGTTCGGCACGGACCTGGCCAGCTCGCGGCAGCTCAACGACACCATGCACAAGTACTTCCCGGAAGACGCGATCTTCCGGGTCGACGACTGGCTGGCCTTTGATCCCGTGGAGAACGTGCTGTTCGTCCGGTTCGCCAACTCGATCATCGAGCCGCTGCTGAACCGGACCTACGTGGAGAGCATCCAGATCACGATGGCCGAGGCGTTCGACGTCGCCGACCGGGGCCGGTTCTACGACCGGACCGGTGCTATCCGGGACGTGGTCCAGAATCACATGCTCCAGGTGCTGGCCACGGTGCTGGCCGAGCCGCCCGACCGGCCGGCCCTGGCCGACTGGCGCGACGCCAAGTCCCGGGTCATCTCCGCACTGCGGCCGCTGACCCCGGCGGACACGGTGAAGGGCCAGTACGAGGGCTACCACCAGGTGGACGGCGTCGACCCGAACTCGGCGACGGAGACCTACGTGGCGATCCGGCTCGCCGCTGAGACCTGGCGCTGGGAGGGCGTGCCGATCCTGATCCGCGCGGCCAAGTGCATGCCGGTCACCGCCACCGAGGTCAGTATCCGCTTCAGGCGGCCCCCGCACGACGTGTTCGGGATCGATCCGTTCGCGGTCCGCGACTCGCTGCGGTTCCGGATCTGGCCGGAGACCGCGGTCGGCCTCACCCTGGCCGGCAAGAAGCCGGGCGGCGGGATGGAGCCACTGCTGGAGGACCTGACGTTCGCCGGGCAAACGGGCTCGGACATGCGTCCCTACGACCGGCTCATCGGCGCGGCCCTGGACGGTGACCGCTGGCTGTTCGCCCGCCAGGACACCGTCGAAGCCGCCTGGGAGATCGTGGACCCTGTCCTGGGCGACGTCGGGCCCGTGCATCCCTACGCCCGCGGCAGCTGGGGCCCGAAGGAAGCGGACCGGCTGCTGCCCGAGCGGGACACCTGGCACGACCCGGCTGGATGAGCGACGGGAGCAGATAATGACCGGGCAATCGGGACGGCGCCAGGTGGTGATCGTCGGCGGCGGCTTCGCCGGCCTGTTCGCGGTCCGCAGGCTGAGGCACGCCGACGCCGCGGTAACCATGATCGACAGGGCTCAGCATCACGTGTTCCAGCCGCTGCTCTACCAGTGCGCGACCGGCATCATGTCCGAGGGGAAGATCGCCGCCCCGCTGCGTGACCTGCTCAGGAAGTACAAGAATGTCGATTGCGTCATGGCTGAGGTGTTCGATTTTGATGTCGTCGGCCGGCGGGTCCTGGCCCGCCGGGTCGGCGGCGAGCAGATCGAGTTCGGCTATGACGACCTCATCGTCGCCGGCGGGGTGCGGCAATCCTATTTCGGCCATCCTGAATTCGCCCGGTGGGCACCGGGGATGAAGACGGTCTCCGATGCCCTCGCGATCCGGCGCCGGGTCTACGGCGCGTTCGAGATGGCCGACACGGCCAGCACCCCGGAAGAACGCCGCACCTACCTCACCTTTGCCCTGGTCGGCGCCGGACCGACCGGCGTGGAACTAGCCGGGCAGGTCCGGGAGGTCGCCACCAAGACCCTCCGCGCCGAGTTCCGGAACATCAAACCGGAGGACGCCCGGGTCCTGCTGTTCGACGGCGGCAGCGCACCCCTGGCCATGTTCGGACCCAAACTGTCACAGAAAGCGGCCAAGGCCCTGGACACGCTGGGCGTCGAGCAGCATATGGGATCCATCGTCACCCACGTCGACCAAGGCTATGTACTGGTCCGGGCCCACGACGGCACGCAGACCCGCTACGACGCCGGCACCGTGCTGTGGACCGCCGGGGTGGAAGCCCCGCCCGTCGCCGAGGCCCTCGCGGCCGCCACCGGCGCCGAGCGCGACCGGGCCGGGCGGATCCTCGTCGAGAAGAACCTCACCATCCCCGACCACCCCGAGATCTCCGTCCTCGGCGACATGATGAGCCTGGACAAGCTCCCCGGGGTCGCCGAGGTGGCGATGCAGTCCGGGCTCTACGCCGGGAACCGCGTCCGGCGCCGGATCTCCGGAGACGTGGAAGAAAAGCCGTTCCGCTACCACGACCTCGGCTCAGCCGCCTACATCTCCCGCGGCCGGGCCGTCGTCTCAGCCGGGCCCCTGCAGGTCGGCGGCTTCGCCGGCTGGGTCATCTGGCTGTTCATCCACATCGCGTTCCTGACCGGCTACCGCAACCGCGTCGGCGCCCTGTTCACCTGGTGGTTCGCCTTCACCCGCGACATCCGCCGCGAGCGCACCTTCACCACTCAGCAGATCGAGACGCTGGGAGACGTCTACACGCGTCCGCTGGGCCCGGCCGTGCTAGAACCGGCTCCGCTAGAACCGGCTGCGCCAGAACCGGCTGCACCGGCGCAGGTCCCGGCGCCGACCGAACCCGGCCCCCCTCACCAGGGCTAGGCCGGGGCCAGGCCGGGATCAGGCCGTCAAGAACCACCGGGTACAACCGGGCCCGGTGGGCTGGCCTTCGCGCTGGCCTCCGCGTCCCGGGCCAGGAAGCGCAGCCGCGCGGCCCGCGCATCCCACGCATAGGTAACGCAGCTGCCGGCGATGAGATCATGCAGGGCTCGATGCTCGCGCTGGACGAGGATACCCAGGAAGCCAAGACCGAGGAAGAGGAAGCTGAGCGGGAACACCAGCGCGCGGACCACTCCCCGCCACGGGTCCAGAACCGCGCCATCCGCGCGCACCACGCGCACGCCCAGCACCGCCATGCCGAAGGTCCGGCCACTGGCCGCCCACGAGTATCCAAAGTAGAAGAATTCCCAGAGCACGAAGATGATGGCGACGGCGATATTAGCCCGGGTCCAGTGCACCGAATGGCCCGTCACGACCTGCACCACCAGCGAGGCGGCCGCGAGTCCCAGCGAAAACAGCCCGGCACTGACCGCGGCATCAATGATGAAAGCCAGGAACCGGGACACCGAGCCGGCGTACTGCCCCTGCCAGGTCACCCACTCCGGGGCGTAACGGCGGCCGTTCATCACTGCACCGGGCCGGGCTGAGAGAGTGGCGGAGCGTGACCGTCCGGGGACGAGTCCCGGCCGTCCGGCCCCCCAGGGGCCACGGGGGCGGGACGGCGGCGGTGCAGGGCGCGCTGCACCCAGCGGTCTATGAACTGGTCCATCCCCACCGCCTGGCTGCGCGCCGAGTCCAGCGCCTCGATCGCCACCCCGCCCGATGACCGGGCGATCACGGCGCCGAGATCGGTCTTCTCCACCAGCCCGTCCATGTCGATGCGCTGCACCAGGTCGTTCACGTCAACGCGTGCCATCAGGGCGTCCAGGTCAATCCGGCTCATCAGGTCATTCACATCGACCTCGTCGAGGAGAGTCTTCACATCGACGCGCCGCAGCACATCGTTGAGGTTCACCCGGCCGAGGAGGGTGTTCAGGTCGAGCCGGAGCATCAGCGCGTTCAGGTCCAGGACCTCGACCACCAGGTCGATCACGCGCTCCGCGACGCGCTGGGCCAGCGCCTCCGCGGGGTCGGTGAGGCGCTTGCCTGCGTTGCGCAGCCGGTCGCGCGGGTCCACGGCTCCGAGTATGGGCCAGGCCAGCAGCGCGAAAATCATCCACGGCGGGGGATACCGGCGGAAGCCGGGCCGGCCGACCCGGCCGGGCCGGCCGCGGAGCCGCCCGTCAGCCACCGGCGAGCCCGTAGATGCCGTTGCCGACCATGATTGCTCCCCCCACGATCAGCACCCCGATGAGGATCTTGTTCCCGTTCGCCCGCAGCCAGCCATTGAACGCAGTCAGCTTACGTGTCGTCGCGCCGGGCGCGACCAGGTGCACGACCAGGGGCAGCCACACGAACATGGCATTGATGACCACCACGACGATGATGGCGGCCGCGGTGTAATCGAGGCTGGCTTTGGCGGTAGCGATCACCTGAAGGGCGGCGATGAACGTGATGCCCGGGGCGAACAGGAGCAGGCCGACGGCGAACGCGCTGGCCGGGGCGGGATTGGCGATCATCCGTGACACGAGGCCCTGCTTCTTGTCCGGGTCGGGCATCTTCGGCTTCCGCCTGGCCAGCACGGCGCCCGCCGCGAGCAGCACCACGCCGAGGCCGAGCCGCAGGCCGTAGCGGGGCGTGTGCTCGCGGGGGTGGCTCAGGCCGGTGTTGCGCAGGATCGCGATCACGACCAGGCCCATCACCAGGCTCATGATGATCGCGCCGGCCAGGTAGAGGCTTCCGACCAGCCTGGGCCGGGCTGAACCGAGGTAGACCGCGGCGACGAGCAGTGCTGTCGGGGAGATCGCCGCCAGCAACGCAAGCCCGGCCGCTTGCAGGATCACGGGGGCCGCCTAGTTGGGATAGGAAGTGAGCGTGTGCTTCGGGGCCAGGACGCCACAGGCCTCACTGCTGAGCCGCTGTGGCTGGCTGCACGGGCGGCCTGCTGCCGATGAGTTCGATGAGCCCGAGAACGACCAGCAGCAGGACGGCGATGACCACGACGACGACGGCAGTCGGCCTTCCCCAGAATACGAAGACTAGCGCCGCCAGGGCCACGGCCGAAATCCGGAGCCCCTTGCGGTGCGCGTACGTCCACGTTCCCACGGGGCCGGTCCGCAGGCCCGCGTGCTCGCCGCTCTGCCGGACCCAGGCGAAGCCCGAGGTGAAAGCCTGGCGGGTCCTGACCGCGGTCACCGAGGGCCCGGTCAGGAACGCGCCCGCGGCGATGACCAGCCCCACGACCAGGATCGTGCGCAGGCCCTCCTTGATGAACCGGACCAGCGTGTCGAACAGGGCGGCGGCCGCGTTGGCCGGCAGCACGTCATTCGGGACGCTGTTCAGGTAGACCCCGCGGAAGATCAGCAGGCCTGCGCCGAGCACCACCATCGACGCGGCCAGGCCGAGACCCGCCCCTATCAGGGCACGCCGGTGGCTGCGGGCCACGTACACGCCGATGGCCAGGAGCAGCAGGACCAGGATCGGCAGCACGATCTTGAGATCGTTGATGAGCCGGTATCCGCTCTGGGCTTTGACCAGGTACTTGGCCGAGAACAGACTCAGCGTCGGGTTGATCGCCGGGAGCTTGCTGACCAGGGTGAAGCCGCGTTTGACCAGGTCCTGCTTGACGAGGTTGATGAACGGGCCGAGGCTCAGGACGACCTGCCCGTTGCTGACGCTCACCGCGCCGCCGCCCTGCCCCGAGAGGGCCTTGACCAGTTCCTGGTGGACCGCGGTATTGGCCTGGACCCAGACATGGGCGAACTGCGGGCTGGTCACTATCTTGTGTACCTGGCCGTGAATGAACCCGGCGACCGCGCTGCTGATCGATGGCCCGAACGTCTTGAGCAGCGCCCCGACGCGCGGCAGTCCATGGCTGCTCAGAAGGCTGGCGGCCTGATCGGCGTACCCGGTCACGTTGAGGTGCGTGGTGATCTCGGTGGTGATCTTGTCAGTGAGCGCGCCCTGGACGGCCGGATCGTGGACGAGTGGCTCCACGTTGTCCACGTAACGGCTGGTACTCGAGACCTGGTTGGCGGTCCAGACGGCCAGCACCGAGACCGGGGCCAGCAGGCAGCCGACGACGATGAGGATGAGGGCGACCGGGGATCGCCAGCCGACCCGCGGCCGGTGCGCCTGCTCGGTCCGCTCGGTCCGCTCGGCCTGCTCGGTCCGCAGTTTGCTGACCTCGGCGCGCAGGCGTTCGAGTTCAGCGCGCTCGTCCAGGCTGAGGCCTGTGCCTGGCCCGGCGGGCTCGTCCGCCGCGTGACCCGCGTCAGACATCCGTTGCCTCCTGGCTGATCGCTCCGGTGCTCCGCCGCCGATCACGGTCACCGCCGGCTCCGCGCTCGGTTCGCCCACGGTCTCCCACGCAGGTCTCCATCCGCCTCCCCCCGCAAGGGTGAGTCGTATCGCAATTTTTCCGGCTTCCCGGGTGAAAACCGCGCGTTGCGTGGGTCTCGCTCGATCCTGATGACGACGATCCGGCCCGTTTGCGGTGGCTTGTCACCCGGGCGCTGCAGCGCGCGGGCCCCGGCTTCAACGCGAAAGCCGTTATGGAAGGCTTCCGGGCCGGGATCGCGGATGCCGCCGGCGCGGTGCTGGACAGCCCGGCGTATCGACCCGCCACGGTGCCATCGCCGCCGGCCGTGACACCGCTAGGTCACCAGGGAACAGCGGCCCGGCGTTACAGGTGGTTGAACCCGGACGACTCCTCCTTCGACATGGGCACGGTGATCGGGTGCTTCCCGAAATGGGCGACGGCGGTCCGGAAATCCTCCAGGAGCAGGGAGGCCAGGTCCTGGCTCACCCCGAGGCGGACCAGGATGCGCTGCACGGCTATGTCCGACGCGGAGCCGGTGAGCGTGTAGGCCGGCACCTGCCACCCCTGAGTGCGCAGCCGGTCGGCCAGGTCGAACAGGGTGTAGCCCGGATCCTCGCCCTCGCGGATGCGCCAGGTGACGGTGGGGATTCCGGTGGCAGGGTTACTGTCACAGAGAAGTTCGAAGGGGCCCAGCTTGACGATCTCGGCCGCGAGGTACTGGCCGATCGCATACGAGGCGTCGTGGATGCGCTTGTACCCCTCGTAGCCGAGGCGCAGGAAGTTGTAGTACTGCGCGATGACCTGCCCGGCCGGGCGGGAGAAGTTGACCTGGAAGACCGGCATGTCGCCGCCCAGGTAGTTGACGTGGAACACCAGGTCGTCGGGGAGTTCCCCGCGATCGCGCCAGATGACCCAGCCGACGCCCAGCGGGGCCAGCCCGAATTTGTGCCCGGAGGTGCTGATCGACTTGACCCGGGGGAGGCGGAAGTCGAACAGCACGTCGGGCGCGCAGAACGGTGACAGGAAGGCGCCGCTGGCCCCGTCAACGTGAATGTCGATGTCCAGGCCGGTCTCGGCCTGCAGCTGGTCGAGGGCGCTGGCCATGGCCTCGACCGGCTCGTAGGCGCCGGTGTAAGTCACGCCGAACGTGGGGACGACCATGATCGTGTTCTCGTCCACCCGCTCGAGCATGGACGCCGCGTCCATGGCGTAGTGGCCGTGGGACATCGGGACCTCGCGCATTTCGATGTCCCAGTAGCGGGCGAATTTGTGCCATACCACCTGGACCGGCCCGCAGACCATGTTCGGCTTATCGACCGGCTTGCCTTCGGCCCGCCGCTTGGCCCGCCAGCGCCACTTGGCCGCCATGCCCGCCAGCATGCAGGCCTCCGAGGACCCGATGGCCGAGGCTCCCACGGTGTTGGCCGCTTCCGGGGCATGCCACAGGTCGGCCAGCATGTGCACGCAGCGGGCCTCTATCTCCGCGGTCTGCGGGTACTCGTCCTTGTCGATCATGTTCTTGTTGACCGACAGGGACATCAGGGCCAGCAGCTCGGGCTCGGCCCACGTCTGGCAGAACGTGGCCAGGTTCTGCCGGGCGTTGCCGTCCAGCATCACTTCGTCTGACACCAGCTGGAACACGTCCCGGGCCAGGGTCTCCTCCTGCGGGAAGTGGTACTTGGGCACCGGCCTGGTCAGGTCGTGCCCGGCGAACACGCAGTCCTCCATCTGCTCGCGGACGGTGTTGCGCTCGTGCAATGGCATGGTCGGTATCTCCTTGATCGGGAGCACTCCCGCTGCCGGTTACCCCCGGACGATTGCTGCGGCCATGCGCCCCGCCTCTTCGGGGACGGGAGCCGCGCTTGTGCTTTCGATGCTGGTCGCGCCGGCCAGGATCGCCATCACCCGGAATGGGGGAGTGGGAGGCCGGATGCAGCCCGGGTCACGCAGCGTGTGCCCGGGAGCGGCGGTCGAGCAGGCCAGTCACGGCCAGGCCGGTGCTGGCCCCGATGAGGGAGCCGATGACGGTGTCGCCGGGGTAGTGCACCCCGGTGTGCACCCGGGAATACGCGACGGTGGCGGCCAGGAACCCGGCGCCCAGCGCGACCCAGGGCCGGTCCCGGCTGATCGCGGTGGCGAACGCGAACGCCGACGCGGAATGGCCGGAGGGGAACGAGGTGGAGTCGGGCATCCGGACCTGCCGGACGCCGGGCACGCCCGCGCCGGTCCGGTCCGGGCGGGCCCGGTGACCGATCGGCTTGATGGCCAGGTTCACCAGCGCCGAGGTCGCCCCGATAGCCAGCGTGCCGCGGACCGCGGCCCGCCGGCCGGCCGGGCCGCCCGTCAAGGCCAGCGACGCCGCGAGAGCCAGCCAGATCCTGGACTTGTCGGCGGCCCGGGACAGCCGCCGCAGCGGCTCGTCCAGCGCCGGGGTCGGGGTGGCGGCGATCGCGTCGTACACGGCCCGGTCGACCGCCGCGAGCTGGCGCACCGTTCCCCGTGTGGTCACGCGGGTTATGCTAACACCCAGGTAAAAAGCGCCACGGGGAAGCTACCCGGGCCCCTGGGCTGAGGTGCGCGCCAGGGGGATCGCTTGACAGCAGGCTCCGGACCGGATCGTCCGACCGCGGGGGAGCGGCTTTCCGCGGTCGGTGCCCTGCTGGCCCTGGTGGCTTCGGCCGGTCTCGCGCTGGTCGGCGTGGCCGTGCACCTGCTGGCCATCCTGGTCGTCACCCTCGGGCTGCTGATCTGCGTGACCGGCTGCTGGTACGCCGTATCCCGGCGCGGACTGATCCGGGTGATCTCGCTGCTGGTCGTGCTGGCCGCGCTGGGCGGGACCATCACCGGCCTGTTCTTCGCGGGGATCCGCTGGTTCCTGGTGGTCCTGATCGCCGCGCTGGCCGCCGGGTCGGTGCTGGCCGCGCGGCACGCGCTGCGGCGCACCGATCAGGCGCTCCGGGCGGACGCGACCCGGCTGCCCCGGGCCAGGCCGCCGGAGCATCCGGTGCTGATCATGAACCCGAGGTCCGGCGGGGGGAAGGTGGGGCGGTTCCAGCTGGTCGTCGAGTGCCGGAAGCGGGGGATCGAGCCCATCCTCCTGTCACCCGGCGATGACCTGCGGGAACTCGCCGAGGACGCGGTCCGCCGCGGGGCGGACGTGCTGGGCATGGCGGGCGGCGATGGCTCGCAGGCCCTGGTCGCCTCGGTCGCGGCCCAGGCCGACGTGGACTACGTGTGCGTTCCGGCCGGCACCCGCAACCACTTCGCCCTCGATCTGGGACTGGACCGGGCCGACGTGGTGGGGGCACTCGATGCCTACGCGGACGCGCGGGAACGGCACATCGACCTGGCCGAGGTGAACGGCCGGACATTCGTGAACAACGCCTCGCTCGGGCTGTACGCCCAGGTGGTCCGCTCCCCGGAGTACCGGGACGCGAAGCTGCGGACCGCCGCGGCCGTGCTGCCCGGCCTGCTCGGCCCGGATGCGCGGCCGCTGGACCTCCGCTTCACCGGCCCGGATGGCGCGGAGCACCGCACCGCGCACCTCATCCTGGTCTCCAATAACCCCTACCAGCTGGTTCCGACCGGCGGGGGAGTGGGCACCCGGGAGCGGATCGACGGCGGCGTGCTGGGCGTGGTCACGGTGACGATCACCGACGCGGCCCAGGCCAGCCAGTTCCTCGCCCTTCAGGCCGCCGGCCAGGCGCGGAGGTTCAGCGGCTGGGCCGAGTGGGCCGGGCCCGATTTCGAGATCCGCTCGGCCGGCCCGGTTGCGGTCGGCGTGGACGGTGAGGCGCTGATCCTCGAGCCCCCGCTGATCTTCACGTCCAGGCCGGCCGCGTTGCGGGTCCGGCTACCCCGCCGGACGCTCCGGCGTTCCCCCGCGGCCCGGGCCGTTCATGTGCTCTCCCGGTCCACCCTGACCAGCCTGGCCCGGGTGGCGGCCGGGGTTACCCCATGCTCAGCCGGGCCCGGATCGGCAGGTGATCGGAGCCGACCGGTTCCAGCACCTCCGTCTCCGATGCGCTGACCGGCCCGCGGAGCAGCATGTGATCGAGCTGGATCAGCGGCCGCCCGGCCGGGAAGGACCGGCCGCGCACCACGGAGCGGTAGCCCCTCGCGACGAGCGTGCCCGGGCGGGGCATGTTGAGGTCGCCGGCGAGGACGGTCGGCAGGGAGCTGCCGGCCAGCCTGCGCACCAGCAGGGCGAGCTGGACCGGGCTGCTGTAGCGGTGCGTCAGGTGGGTATTCACCACCCGCAGCGCGGCGCCGCCCGGGGTGGCCAGCGTGAGGACCTGCGCCGCGCGGCCGATCCGGTCACCAGGCGCCCGGCCGAGCTCGATCTCGTGGTAGCCGATGACCGGCAGCATGGTCAGCACGGCCAGGCCCCAGGTACCCGGCCCCTCGTCGGACCCGACTCCGAGGCGGGCCCGGCTGGTGTTCCGGGCCAGCCCGCGGTGGCGCACCTCGGCGCCGAGCGCGGCGGCCACTTCGGTCACGGCGTCCGGATGGGCCTCGGGCCGCCAGGCTTCCTGCAGGGTGATCACGTCCGCCTTGAGCCGGTGGCACGCCTCCGCGACGTCGAAGGGCCAGCCCGCGCTGGTCATGCCGCCGTGCAGGTTCAGGCTCGCGAGCGTGATCGGGCCGGCCTGACTCGTCGCGGCCCCAGGTAGCTCATCGGTCACCGCTCCATCCTGCCCGCTCCGGGCCGGCTGCCCGCGCCGCCGGAGGAAACGCCAGAGGCCACCGGCCCGCCGCGCTGAGGCGGCGGCCGGTGGCCTCCCAGTTGAGTTACTAGCGGCCAGATGTCCGGTGGATAGTGTTCCGGCGCTCAGACGTCGTAGTACATGGCGAACTCGTGCGGCGACGGGCGCAGCCGCACCGGGTCGAGTTCGTTGGTCCGCTTGTACTCGATCCAGGTCTCGATGAGATCCGGGGTGAACACGCCTCCCTCGAGCAGGTACTCGTGGTCCTCCTCCAGCGTGTTCAGGACCGCCTCCAGCGACCCCGGAACCTGGGGGATCGCCGCAGCCTCGTCTGGCGGCAGTTCGTACAGGTCCTTGTCCACCGGCTCGTGCGGCTCGATCTTGTTCTTGATGCCGTCGATGCCGGCCATCAGCATGGCGGGGAACGCCAGGTAGGGGTTGGCGGACGGGTCCGGGACCCGGAACTCAAGGCGCTTGGCCTTGGGGTTCGAGCCGGTGATCGGGATGCGCACGCAGGCTGACCGGTTGCGCTGGGAGTAGACCAGGTTGACCGGCGCCTCGTAGCCGGGCACCAGGCGGTGGTAGGAGTTCACCGTCGGGTTGGTGAAGGCCAGCAGCGAGGGTGCGTGCTTGAGCAGGCCGCCCACGTAGTACCGGCCGATGTCGGACAGGCCCGCATAGCCCACCTCGTCGTAGAAGAGCGGCGAGCCGTCCTTCCAGATGCTCTGGTGGCAGTGCATGCCGGAGCCGTTGTCGCCGAAGATGGGCTTCGGCATGAACGTGGCCGTCTTGCCGGCCGCCCGCGCCACGCTCTTGATCACGTACTTGTAGAGCATCAGGTTGTCGGCCTGCTTGAGCAGCGGGGCGAACAGGATATCGATCTCCGCCTGGCCTGCGGTGCCGACCTCGTGATGCTGCATCTCCACAGTGAGGCCGCACTCGATCAGCTTGCGGACCATCTCCGAGCGCAGGTCGGTGTAGTGGTCGATTGGCGGGACGGGGAAGTACCCGCCCTTGTACGGGGGCTTGGAGCCGAGGTTCCCGCCCTCTTCCTCGCGGCCAGTGTTCCAGGCGCCCTCAACCGAGTCGATGTAGTAGTAGCCGGCGTTGGCCCCGGTGTCGTACCGCACCGAGTCGAAGATATAGAACTCGGCTTCCGGCCCGAAGAACGCCGTGTCCCCGATCCCGGTGCCCTTGAGGAACGTCTCGGCCTTGCGGGCGATGTTCCGCGGGTCGCGGGTGTACGGCTCGCCGGTCAGCGGGTCGTGCACGAAGAACGTGATGTTCAGGGTCGGGTGCTGACGGAACGGGTCCATCACCGCGGTGGTCGGGTCGGGCATGAGGAGCATGTCCGATTCATGGATCTGCTGGAAGCCTCGGATCGAGGAGCCGTCGAACATGCGGCCCTCGGTGAAAACCTTGTCGTCGAACGACTCAGTCGGGACCGTGAAGTGCTGGATGGTGCCCGGCAGGTCACAGAACCTGACATCGACGAACTCAACCTTGTTATCGCCGATGAACTTCAGTACCTCGTCGGCGTCGTTGAACATCAACCCTCCCTGAACGGAGCTGGCACCGCGTTAGCTGGCACGTGTTGCCTCCCTGGGCTGCCGCGGCTGAAGGCCGCGGGAGGGCGGCCACGCAGAGCTGGCCGCACGGGGGGTCTGCCTGCGGCAGGAACGTTTCGGACCTTAGTTCCCGGCGATTTCCCGGCCGTGTCTCTAGTGTTTCACACGTGTTACGCCTCACCCTGCGAGACGCGCGTGGGCAGGCGAAAGTCCCGGCGTCACCGATGATCGGGCCGCGGGCCGCCGCTGGAGGTGGCGAGGGTACCGTGAAGGGGTGACGGAACGACGCTGGGCCGGGGCGCTGCTGCCGACCCGCAGGCCCGGAGACCCGGAGAAGTACCCCGGCGAGCAGTTCGGCCTCCCCGAGCGGGGCCCCCGCTCGGTCGCCAGCATGGGGCGCCGCCTCCTCGCCCTGCTGATCGACTGGCTGGCCAGCATGGTGGTGGCGCTGATCATCTTCCACTCCGCAGGCTGGACACTGCTCGTCTTCTCCATCGAGGTCTACCTGCTCACCGCGCTGACCGGGTTCAGCCTGGGGAAGCGTTTGCTGGGCCTGCGGGTTGCCCGGCTGGACGGCAAGCCCGTGGGGTTCCTCTGGTCGCTCGTCCGCACGATCCTGCTGATCACGGTGATCCCGCCACTGGTAACCGACCGGGATCTGCGCGGGCTGCACGACCGGGCGGCCAACACCATCGTGATCCGCGCCTAGGCGTCCCGCGCTGACCGTCACCGTGCCGCGGGCCCTCCTCGGTCCAGGGCCGCCCGGGAGGCCCGGCTAGCGGATACGGGGCCGTGGCTGCCGCGGCATCCGCCCCGACTTGGGCATCGGCCCCTTGGGAGCCTGCAGCGACTGCGGCAGGGCCTTGAGCCGGTAGTTGAGCTCGGTCACCTCGGCCCCTTTCAGGTTGCGGGGCAGCCGCATGATCTTCCGCTGCAATTTGCGGATCGGCACCTGGCCCTCTTCGTTGCCGACCTGGAAGTCATAGATCGGCGTCTCGTAGGCGACCCGGGAGATCCGCTTCTTCTCCGCCGCGAGCAAGCTGGGCAGCCGGGTCGGGGAACCCTCGCCGACCAGCACGACGCCGGGCTTGCCGACGGCCCGGTGCACCACGTCCATGTTCCGGTTGGCCGACACCGCCGGGGTGACGGTCCAGCCGCCGCGCAGGCTCTGCAGGATCGCCGCCGCCGCACCGGGCTGTCCCTCGACCACCGAGTACTGCGCCGACTGGGCGAACCGCCCGAACATCAGCATCGCGGCGGCCAGGCCGCCCACCACGCCGATCGGGATCAGCACACCGGCCTGGCCGATGAGAAGCCCGACGATCACGAAGACGGCGATGATCCCGACCGCGGTCAGCGCGATCAGGGGGAGCGCCCTCGGATTCTGCTCGCGGACTATCCCCGCGACCATGCGGATCTGCTTGATGCGGCCCGGAGGGACCGCGTCCGCGCCGCCTTTCGCCGTACTGTTCGCCATGGAGGGCAGGATACGAGTCAGCGGGCCTGAGGGGAAACTGCGGCGTCCGCCGACCGGGCCCGGCGGCTCATCGCGTCCCGGTACAGGCGCCCCGCGCGGTACGACGAGCGGACCAGCGGCCCGGACATGACACCGGAGAACCCCATGTCCGCCGCTTCGGCGCCGAGCCTCTCGAACTCCTCCGGCGGCACCCAGCGCTCCACCGGATGATGCCGCGGCGACGGCCGCAGGTACTGGGTGATGGTGAGCAATTCGCAGCCCGGCCGCCCGCAGGTCGGCCAGGGCCCCGGTGATCTCGTGCGTTTCCTCGCCCAGGCCGAGGATCAGGTTGGACTTGGTGACCAGGCCGGCCTCCCGGGCCAGCGCGATGACCTGCAGCGACCGCTCGTAGCGGAAGCCGGGCCTGATCCGCTTGAAGATCCGCGGCACGGTCTCGATGTTGTGCGCCAGCACCTCCGGCCGGGCCCCGAACACCTCGGCCAGCCGGTCGCCGGCCGCGTTGAAGTCAGGGATCAGCAGTTCCACCCCGCAGCCGGGCACCGTGGCGTGGATCTGGCGGGCGGTCTGGGCGTACAGCCATGCGCCGCCGTCGGCCAGGTCATCGCGGGCCACCCCGGTCACGGTCGCGTAGCGCAGGCCCATCGAGGCCACCGACTCCGCCACCCGGCGCGGCTCGTCCGTGTCCAGCGGCTGCGGCTTGCCCGTGGCGATCTGGCAGAAGTCACAGCGCCTGGTGCACTGATCGCCGCCGATCAGGAACGTGGCCTCCCGGTCTTCCCAGCACTCGAAGATGTTCGGGCAGCCGGCCTCCTCACACACCGTGTGCAGCCCTTCCCGGCTGACCAGGCTTTTCAGGGCCGTGTATTCCGGGCCGGTGCGCAGCCGGGTCTTGATCCACGGCGGCTTTCTCTCGATAGCGGTCTGGCTGTTGCGTGCCTCGACGCGGAGCAGCCTGCGTCCTTCGGGTGCGAGTACCACCCTGTCAGGGTACGTCCCGGGCGTCAGCGCCTGCGCGCCGCAGCCGGGCGTACCGCGTCCACCCCAGGGCGCCGGCCGCGATCCCGCCGGTGCCGGCGATGACCAGCACCACGCGCGGGTTGAGCGGGGCCAGCAGGCCGCCGGCCGCGGCCATGCCCAGCGACGCCGCGCCGAACAGCAGGCCCGAGTACAGGGCGAAAACCCGCCCGGAGATGGCGGCCGGGACCCGGTGGTTGAGGAAGCTCCGGGTGGCGACGACCTCGACGCCGTTGGCCAGGCCGCCGATCCCGTAGGCCGCCGCGGCCTGCCAGAGGGTGACCGCGCCGCCGGCCAGGGCTACGCCGGTGCCCGCGATGATCGTGCCGGCCAGGGTGGCCAGCGCCAGGTGGCGGCGCCGCAGCCTGCCGCTGGCCAGGGTGCCGCCGAGCATGCCCGCGGTCCAGGCGGCGACGAGCACCGAGTACCCCGAGGGGCCCGCCTTGAGCACGCCCTCGGCGAAGGCCACCTCGGCCACGCTGGCCAGGTTGCCGAAGGCCACCATGACCGCCACCACCAGCACCAGCAGCCCTGCCTCGCGGTCGGCGCGCAGGAAGCGCAGCCCGGCGCTGACCTGCCGGCCGACGGACTCGGCCCGGGTGTCCCGGCTCGCCGGGCGGCCGGCCAGGCCCGCGGGGCCGGCGGCCAGCGGGAGTGCCCGCAGTCCGATCGCCCCCAGGCCGTACACGGCGGCGACCGCGCCCAGCGCCAGGCCGGTGCCCCCGGCCGCGGTGAGCACCCCGGCCAGCAGCGGGCCCACGGTGAACCCGCCCCAGGTGGCAGCCTGCAGGTATCCGTTGGCCCGGGTGACCCCGGCCCGGCCGGCCAGTTGCGGGACGATCGCGCCCAGCCCGGGCTGCAGCAGCGCCGCGCACAGGCCGAAGCCGAGGGAGAGCCCCAGGATGGCCCCGGTGCCGGTGAGCCGGGTCAGGGCCAGGGCCACGACGGTCTCCGCGGCCGCCGCGGCGACCAGGACCGGCCGGGGTGACAGCCGGTCGAGCAGCATGCCCGCCACCGGCGCCAGGGCGGTGATCGGCACGGTCACCGCGAGGAAGACCGACGCCACCGCCCAGGAGGCGTGCGACGTCTGGTACACCCGGCTGGCCAGGGCCACCATGGCCAGCCCGTCCCCGGCAGAGATGAGGGCCTGCAGGATGACCGCCAGGCGCAGCGCGTAGCGCGGGACACGCCGGTCCCGGACCGGTCCGCCTGGCCCAGCCGTGGCCGGATTGACCGGCGCGGCCACGGCGGGCGGTGTGAGCCCGGCGGGCGGGGTCAGCTCAGCGGACGACGCGGTCGCGTCAGCGACCTGCGGGACAGGCACGGGGGACTCCTAGGACGAGGGCAGGCTACGGCTGGGAACGCTGAGAGCGGGGCCGCTGGTCCTAGTACACGCCAGCCAGTTTACCAGGACAGGCCGCGTGGCCTGGATATTTACCGCCGCGGCCAGCACAGCGGGGGGCGGCGCGGGGCCGGTTCCCGGATATCGATGTGACGCAGGGGGCCCTGGTCGGGGAGCATGGACGCATGCCAACGCAGTTCGATCCCCCCTCGGGGACACGTGATTTCCTGGCCGCCGACGTCGAGGCGCGTGAGCGCGCCTTCGGGGTGATCCGCTCGGTGTTTTCGCGGTACGGCTTCGAGCCGCTGCAGACACCGGCCTTCGAGCGTCTCGACGTGCTCCTGGGCAAGTACGGGGAAGAGGGCGACAAGCTCATCTTCAAGATCTTGCGGCGCGGCGAGCACGAGGCCTCCGGCGATGCGGACCTGGCGTTGCGCTACGACATGACCGTCCCGCTGGCCCGGGTCGCCGCCTCGTACGGGAGCCAGCTGCCCACCCCGTACAAGCGGTACGCGATGGGCCCGGTGTGGCGGGCGGACCGGCCCGGGCGGGGCCGGTTCCGCGAGTTCGTCCAGTGTGACCTGGACACCCTCGGCACGACCTCGGTGCTGGCCGACGCGGAGGTGATCTGCGCGGTGCATGACACGCTGGCCGAGCTGGGTGTCCCGGGCTTCCGGTTCCTGCTCAACTCCCGGCACGTGCTGGCCGGCCTGCTGGAGGCGTTCGGCGTGCCCGGCGAGCTGGGGCCGGGCGTGCTGATCACGCTGGACAAGCTGGACAAGCTGTCTCCCGCGGAGGTGGCCGCGGAGCTGACCGGGCGGGGCCTGGCCAGCGGCAGCGCGGAGGACCTGGTCTCCGCCCTGACCGCCCCGGACGCGGACGCCCGGATCCGGGCCGCGCTCAAGCCGAGCGGGGAGGGCGCGGCCGGGCTCGATGAGGTGGACGAGGTGCTGTCGCTGGTGCGGGCGCAGGTCCCCGCCGACCGCATCGAGTTCACCCCGCGCATGGTCCGCGGGCTGAGCTACTACACCGGCCCGATCTGGGAGGTCGTGGCGGACGGGGTGCCCGGGTCCATCTCCTCGGGCGGCCGCTACGACCACCTGATCGAGCAGCTGGGCGGTCCCGGCGTGCCAGGCACCGGCGGGTCGCTGGGCGTCGAGCGGATCCTGCTGCTGCTGTCTGAGGGCGCCGGGACGGGCCGCCCCGGGCGGCTGGACGTGGCCGTCACGATCCTGGGGGAGGAGTTCGCGGCCCGCGGATTCTCGTTCGCGGCGGCCGCCCGCCGGGCGGGCCTGCGGTCCAGTGTGTACATGGGCTCGTCGGGGAAGCTCGGGCGCCAGCTCAAGTGGGCCAGTGACCAGGGTGCGCGCTGGGCGCTGATCTACGGCCGGCAGGAGGAGGAAGCCGGCGTGGTCACCGTGCGGGACATGGACAGCGGTGCGCAGGCGCTGGTGCCCGTCGGCGAGCTGACCGGCTACCTGGCCGGGCAGGCCTCGGCCGCGGTCCAGGAGGCCGCCGGCTAGACCCCGGGTCGCAGGCCAGAGGCCGGGAGTCGGCAGGCCAGAGGCCAGGAGACGGCAGGCTAAGTAGCGGGAGGCTACGTGGCGGGGCTACGTGGCGGGGCGGCCGCGGGCGCCGCGCTGCCCAGCGGGTCCGCCGAGCGCCGCCAGCCCGCCGCCCCCAGCACCTCCGCGAGGTGCCGCTCCACCCCGCCGACCAGGTCAGGCACGCTGACAGGCCGCCCGAGTTCCGCCGACATGCTGGTCACCCCGGCGTCGCGGATGCCGCACGGCACGAAGCGGCTGAACCAGGAGAGGTCACAGTCGCAGTTCAGCGCGAAGCCGTGCATGGTGACCCCGCGTGACACGCGGATCCCGATCGCGGCGACCTTGCGCTCCGGCTGGCCGGCCACCCACACCCCGCTGCGCCCCTCGACCCGGGTGGTGCCCAGGCCCGCGTCAGCGCAGGCCCGTATCAGCGCTTCCTCGATGGCCCGCACGTACGCGATCACATCCACCGGCTCGCCGAGCCGGATGATCGGGTACCCGACGAGCTGGCCGGGACCATGCCAGGTGATCTTGCCGCCCCGGTCCACCTCCACCACGGGCGCACCCGCGTCGCCCAGCGGCCGGTCCAGCGGGCTGGTCCGCTTGCCGGCCGTGAACACCGGCTCGTGCTGCAGCAGCAGGCACGTGTCCGGGATCTCGTCCTTCACCCGCTGCTCGTGCAGCTGGCGTTGCAGTTCCCAGCCGCGCAGGTAGGGGATGGGCTGCTCGCCGAGGCCGAGATGCAGGTAAACCAGCTCGTTTCTCACGCTGCCCACGATATCCGCGGGCCCGCGTGCCCCTCTACCAGCCAGCTCCCGGTGATCTCCCAGCGAAAGCACAGGCGCCAGCGTGGGAAGCAATGCGGTCCGGGGGGTAGTTACCGCCTAGGGAGGTACTTCGCGTGATAAAAGTGGACGAGCTTCGCCGGATGAGCCCGGGCGAGCGTGCCGAACTCGCGTGTGCCCTGGCGGCCCTGGAGGATTCTCCCCGTGAGATCCCGGCCGGCGCTGGCGGGCCGGAGCAGACTGGCCCGCTTACGGAATCACATCTGCCGGGGAACCCGCGGAGCCGGGCCATCGCGCTCGTGGCCATCATCGGCTGCTGTCTCGTGCTGGCCGCCTGGATCGGCGTGCTCGCCGTTACGCTGCCCCGGTACTACCGCTCGGGCGGCTGGCGGGGAGCCTGGATCGGGTTCGACGTCGGGCTGCTCGTCGTGTTCGCGGTCACCGCCTGGGCCGCCTGGCGGCACCGCCAGCTGGTGATCGCCTGCCTGCTGGTGCTGGCCACCCTGCTGTGCTGCGACGCATGGTTTGACGTGACGCTGGACCTGCGCACCAGCGGTTTCCTGGTCAGCCTGCTGATGGCGTTGTGCGTCGAGCTGCCACTGGCCGGGCTGGCCCTCATCGGCGCCCGCCGCCTGATGCGGCTGAACGTCAGGGCGGTGGCGGGGACAGGACGGGTACCGCCGCTGTGGAAGATCCCGCTGTACGGCCTGGAATCCCGCGGGTTCCGCACCCTCATCCCGGCGGAGCCGTGCCCCCCGGTACCGCCGGACGAGCCAGGCCAGGCCATGGTCTCCGGGTCAGCCATGTCGGCCCGGGGCGCGCCCGAATAACGCGCCCGGCCCCCGCCGGGATCCGCTGCCCTCCGCGAATCTCCCTGGCCGGGCCCCGGCTCCGCGGCGCGGATGTCCTAGGCGGCGGATCCGGCCGGGCTGGAGCTCGGCGGCGAGCGCGGCGCCCAGGTCGGGCTGGGTGAACCCGAATCCGGCCCCATCCAGCACCCGGGGCAGCACCCGGGCGCTGCTCATCAGGTCGCTCGTCACCTCCCCGAGGGCCATCGACAGCACCGGGGACGGGATGCTCAGCAACGCCGGGCGGTGCAGCGCGCCCGCCAGCGCGGCGGTGAACGCGGCGTTCGTCGCGGGGTTCGGCGCGGTCAGGTTCACCGGCCCGGATATCTCCTGATGGTCCAGGAGGAAGCGGGCCGCCCCGGTCCAGTCGGCCAGGGTCACCCAGCTCATGTACTGGGACCCCGAGCCCAGCCGGGCCCCCAGGCCGAGCCGGAACGGGAGCAGCAGCCGGGCCAGCACCCCGCCGTGGCGGGAGATCACGATGCCGGTGCGCAGAGTGGCGACCCGGATCCCGGCCTGCCGGGCCGGGCCGGCGGCCGCTTCCCAGTCCCTGACCACGCTGGCCAGGAACCCGGTCCCCGCCGGGGCCGACTCGTCCACCTCGCGGCGGCCGGTATCCCCGTACCAGCCGATGGCGGAGCCGGAGAGCAGGACGGCGGGCGGCTGGTCCATGGCCGCCAGGAACTCGGCGAGCTCCCGGGTGCCCTGCACCCGGCTAGACCGGATCTCCTCCTTGTAGGAGTCGGTCCAGCGGTGGTCGGCGATGCCCGCTCCGGCCAGGTGCACGACCGCGTCGACCCCATCCAGCGCGCCGGGTGCCAGGCTGCCCAGGGGGGTCAGCGGGTCCCAGGCGATCTCGGTGGCCGACGAGGGCGTCCGGCGCACCAGCGTGACCACCTGGTCCCCGCGCTCGCGCAGCGAGGCGGTCAGGGCGCTGCCGATCAGGCCGGACGCCCCGGTCACCGCGACTTTCATAGCTGCCCCCGTCTGCTCTCACGTGTGGCCGGCTGGGCCCTGTCGCTTGAGTCTTCGTTGGCCGCGGCACCGGCGGACGCCCCCGCCGGTGCTTAGATCAGCCGGGCGCCTAGAGTCCCAGTTCCGCCTCGAAGGCGCCTTCCTCCAGGCGGCTTTTCACGGTGCCCAGGAAGCGCACCGCGTCGGCCCCGTCCACCAGCCGGTGGTCGTAGCTGAGCGCCAGGTACAGCATGGACCGGACGGCGATCACCTCGCCGAGGGCCGTGTCCTGGACCACTACCGGGCGGCGCACGACCGTGCCGGTGCCGAGGATGGCGACCTGAGGCTGGTTGATGATGGGCGTGTCGAACAGCGCGCCGCGGCTGCCCGTGTTGGTCAGCGTGAACGTGCCCCCAGCCAGGTCGTCCGGGCTGACCTGCCCACCGCGGGTCCGGGACGCCAGGTCCGCGATCTTGCGGGCCAGGCCGCCCACGTTGAGGTCGCCGGCGTTGCGGATGACGGGGACCATCAGCCCCCGGTCGGTGTCCACCGCGATGCCGAGGTGCTCCGCGTCGTGGTATGTGACCTGATCGCCGTCCGGCTCGATGCTGGCGTTGAGCCGCGGGTGTACCTTCAGCGCCTCGACCGCGGCCAGCGCGAAGAACGGCAGGAAGGTGAGCTTGACGCCCTCACGGGCCTCGAAGTCGGCCTTGGCCCGGTCCCGCAGCCGGGCGATCGCGGTCACGTTGACCTCGACCACGGTGGTCAGCTGGGCGGACGTCTGGAGGGACTCGACCATCCGGCGGGCGATCAGCTGCCGGGCCCGCGACATCCGCTCGGTCGTGCCGCGCAGGTGGGACGGCTCGATCGCGGGCCGGGACGGCGAGCCCTGTGCTGGCCCGGGTTGGGCCTGGCCCGGATTGGGCCTGGCCGGCCGCGGCCCGGCCGTCGGCCGCGGCGGACTGCTGCGCCGCCGCGATGGCCTCACGCCGGGCCCGCGCCGCGTTGACCACGTCCTGCTTGCGGATCCGCCCGCCGACCCCGGTCCCGGCTGACGGTGGACAGGTCCACGCCGTGCTCGGCGGCCAGCTTGCGGACCAGCGGGGTGACGTACGGCCCGTCCGCCGACCCCAGCGGGGAGCCTGGGTACGCCGGGCCCGGGCTGCGGCGGGACCTGAGGGGCCGGAGCCTGCTGCGTCGCGGCGGGGGGCGCGGGCGGGGCCGGGGGAGCGGGCGGTGCCGCCGGGGTGGCGGTCTGGGTCCGCTGCCAGACGTCGCTCACCGGCGCTGCCGCGGCCGGGGCCGGCGGCTGCGGCCGCACTGTCCGGCTGGCCCGGCTCGGCCGGCCGGGGCGGCGGGCTGCGGCGGCTGACCGTAGCTGGGCGGCGCGGCAGGCTCGTAAGCGGCCGGCTGCTGGTACGCGCCGGCGGCCTCGGCGCCGCCCTGGTACCCGCCGGCAGCCGGGTAGGGGCCGCCCGCTGCGGCCGGGGTCTCGGCCGAGGGCTGGAGGCCCGGCTCCTGGCCGCCCGCCTGGTGGGCATCCGCCTGGTAGGCGTCCGCCTGGTAAGCATCCGCCGGGCTCTCGGCGTCCGCGGCGGGTTCGGCCTGGCCGTTCCCGCCGCCGCCGGCCTCGGGGGCAGCGGTCTCGGCGCCGGCCTTGTCGATGACCGCGAGTTCGGCACCGACCTCGACCGTCTCATCCTCGGCGACGGTGATCCCGCGCAGGATCCCGGCGACGGGGGAGGGTATCTCGGTGTTGACCTTGTCTGTGGAGACCTCGAGCAGCGGCTCGTCCGCCTCCACGCGTTCGCCCTCCTTCTTGAGCCAGCGCGTGACGGTGCCCTCGGTCACGCTCTCACCGAGCTGGGGCATGGATACGGAGACCGACATGGCTTCCCGTGACTCCTTCGCTGTTCGACACTCACAGTTGCGGCTGTGCTGGGGGGTGCGTCGCCCGGCCTGGGCTAGGCGTGCATATGCAGGGGCTTCCCGGCGAGCGCGAGGTGCGCCTCGCCGATCAGCTCCGACTGGGTGGGGTGCGGGTGGATGAGCTGCGCTACGTCGTACGGCAGCGCCTCCCAGTTGTAGATCAGCTGCCCTTCGGCGATCAGCTCGCCGACCCTCGCGCCGACCAGGTGGATGCCCAGCACCGGCCCGGGCGTGCCGTCCGGGCCGCCGCTGGCCGCCGCGATCAGCTTCGCCGCGCCCTGGGTCTGGAGGATCACGCTCTTGCCGTTGCCGCCGATCGGGTAGGTGAGTTCGGTGACCTCGATGCCGCGCTCCGCGGCCATCGCCGACGTGATCCCCACCGACGCGACCTCTGGATCGCTGTAGGTGACCCGCGGCACGCCGTCGTAGTCGATCGGCGTCACCTTCAGGCCAGCCAGCCGTTCCGCGACCAGGATGCCCTCGGCGAACCCGGCGTGGGCCAGCTGGGGGCCGGGGATCAGGTCACCGACCGCGGAGATCGTGGGCACGCTGGTGCGGCAGTACTCGTCGACCGTCACGTAGCCGCGTTCCACCGTCACGCCGGCCGCCTCGTATCCGAGGCCCGCCGACACGGGCCCGCGGCCCACCGCGACGAGGAGCAGGTCAGCGTCCAGGGTCTTGCCCCCGGCCAGGCTGACCGTCACGCCGTTGCCGTTGTCCTTGACCCCCTCGAAACGGGTGCCGAGTTCGTAGCCGATGCCGCGGCGCCGGAACGCCCGCTCCAGCAGCTTCGAGCTGGCCTCGTCTTCCAGCGGCACCAGGTGCGGCAGCATCTCGACGATCGTGACCCCCGCCCCGAACGAGCGCCACACGCTGGCGAACTCGACCCCGATGACGCCGCCGCCGAGGATGACGGCCGACTGCGGCACCCGGTCCAGCCGGAGCGCGTGATCACTGGTGATGACCCGCTCGCCGTCGATCTCCAGTCCGGGCAGGCTCTTCGCCTCGGACCCGGTGGCCAGCACGATGTGCGCGCCCTCGTAGACCGTGTCACCCACCCGCACCTGGGTCGGCGAGACCAGCGTGCCGTCGCCGTAGACGATCTCGATCTTCCGGCTGGCCAGCGTGCTCTGCAGTCCCTTCCAGAGCCGGTCCACGACCTTGTCCTTGTAGGCGTGCACGCCAGGCATGTCGATCCCCTCGAAGGTGGACCGGACCCCGAACGCCTCGCCCTCCCGGGCCTGGTCGGCGACTTCCGCGGCGTGCAGTAGCGCCTTGGTGGGAATACAGCCGCGATGCAGGCAGGTCCCCCCGACCTTGTCCTTCTCGATCAGCGCCACCCGCTTGCCGAGTTCGGCCGCGCGCAGCGCGCAGGCGTAACCGCCGCTGCCGCCACCGAGGATGACGATGTCGTAGGAACC
>CAVQEM010000069.1:0-8057 GCA_963711485.1 uncultured Actinomycetes bacterium | reverse complement strand
TAGCGTGGGCCAGCACCTCGGCGGCGCGTCTGGTGCCCAGCTGACCGCTGCGGCGCACACCGCGTTCACCACGGCCATGGCCACCGGCATGCGGGTGGCCGCGGTGTGGCCCTGATCGCCGCGATCGGTATCGCGTTCGCGCCGCCCGCCCGCCAGCGACCGGACGCCGCGCCCTCTCCGAGTTGGCCCCTGGCCGGCCCGTGAGGACAGCGCCGCGGCCGCACGGTCATCGCGGGGTAGTCATCGCGGGGTGGTCCTCGCGGGGTGGTCCTTGCGATGCGGTTGCGTGATCAAACGATAGGTGTCGTCATAGCAACACCTATCGTTTGATCACGAACACTGTCGCGTACCTGGAGGTTCTGGTGTGACGGGCGGGGCAGGTGGTACTGCCCGAAGGACCGGTGGACAAGACTCGGGCCGAGGGGGCGGGCCAGGGTGGGCCGCACAGGGCAGAGGATTAGCGGGTGGTGCCGGGGGCGTTCTAGGAGACGATCATGGCCGAGGTCAGGTACGAGAACGCGACGCGCGTCTACCCGGGAGCGGAGCGGCCCGCGGTGGACGCGCTGACCCTGGCCATCAGCGATGGCGAGTTCGTGGTCCTGGCCGGCCCCCGGGCTCCGGCACCACCACCGCCCTGCGGATGCTGGCCGGCCTGGAGGAGCTCGACGAGGGCTCGATCCTCATCGGCGGCCAGGACATGGCGGGCGTGCCGTCCCGCGACCGGGACGTCGCGATGGTGTTCCAGAACTACGCGCTGTACCCGAGCAAGACCGTGGGCGAGAACATGGGCTTCGCGCTCCGCATGCGGGGCATCGGCGAGGAAGAGGCCGGGCGCCGGGTCCGTGAGGCCGCCCGCCTGCTCGACCTGGAGCCGCTGCTGGACCGCACGCCGCGGAACCTGTCCGGCGGGCAGCGCCAGCGGGTCGCCCTGGGCCGGGCCATCGTCCGTGAGCCGAAGGTGTTCTGCATGGACGAGCCGCTGTCCAACCTGGACGCCGGCCTTCGCGCGGCGACCCAGGCCCAGATCACCGAGCTTCAGCGCCGCCTGCAGGTGACCACCGTCTATGTCACCCACGACCAGGCCGAGGCCACGTCGATGGGCCAGCGGGTGGCCGTGCTGCGCGCCGGGCGGCTGCAGCAGTTCGCCGCCCCGGCCGAGCTGTATGCCCGGCCCGCCAACGCGTTCGTCGCCTCGTTCATCGGGTCGCCGGCCATGAACCTGTTCGATGCCGGGGTGGAAGCAGGACGGGCTCAGGCTGGCCCGCGGCAGCCTGCGACTGGGCGATGCGCAGCAGCGGGCGGTCCAGGGCCGGGAGCGGGTCAGTGGCCGGGATCAGGCCGCAGCACCTCTTCGCCGGCGACGGCGAGCTAGAGCTGAAGGTCGCCCTGGTGGAAGGCGCCGGGGATGACGCTTATATCTACGGGCAGCTGGCTGGTGACCCAGGCAGCAACGTCATCGTGCGGTCCGGGCCGGTGCGCCCGCAGCCCGGCGAGCTCATCAGGGCCCGCGCCGACCCGGGGCACATGCACCTGTTCGACGCGGCCAGCGGCGAGCGGATCGGCGACGGGTGAGGCCGGGCTAGGGCAGGCGGGCTCACTGGGCCAGGGTGCACCCTGGGGCAAAACGGGTACCTTTCCGGCGACGCTGGCCGTACCGGCGGAAGGACAGGAGATGGAACCAGCAGAAACCCCCGTTGTCTTCATCCATGGTCTGTGGCTGCACGCCACGTCGTGGGGCGCGTGGGTGGAGTTCTTCAAGGAGGCGGGCTACGCCCCCGTCGCACCCGGCTGGCCGGGCGACGCCGACACCGTCGAGGAGACGCGGAGCCATCCCGAGCAGGTGGCCGGGAAGGGCATCAACGACGTCGTCGAGCACTACGCCGGGATCATCCGTGGGCTGAGCGCCCCGCCCATCGTGATCGGGCATTCGTTCGGCGGCCTGATCGTGCAGCGGCTGCTCGGGCAGAACCTGGCCGCCGCGGGGGTGGCCATCGACGCGGCTCCCATCAAGGGCGTGTACTACCTGCCCCCGTCGGCGCTGCGGGTGGCCTCGATCGCCTTGCGCAAGCCCGCGAACCGGGAAGGGGCCGTGTCGCTGACCGCGAGCCAGTTCCGCTACGGTTTCGGGAACGAGCTGAGCGCGCAGGAGGCCTCCGGGCTGTACGACCGCTGGACCGTGCCCTCACCCGGCAAGCCCCTGTTCGAGGACGCGCTGGCCAGCTTCACCCCGCACTCGCGGCCGCGGTGGACACCCGCAACAAGACCCGCGGCCCGCTGCTGCTGATCGCCGGGGGCCGCGACCACACGGTCCCGGCGGCGATCACCACCGCGACCCGGAAGCTGTACCACAAGTCCCCGGCCATCACGGATTTCCGGGAGTTCCCGGACCGGGGGCACTCGCTCACCATCGATCAGCGCTGGCGCGAGGTGGCCCAGTCATCCCTCGACTGGCTCAGGCAGCGGCACCAGTAGCCCGGGGACCGCAGCAGGCCTGGGCCCGCGTGGTGGTAGCTGACCTCGCCGGGCAGGCTGACCACCGTGGTCCTGCTACGCCTGTGTGAGGCCCGACAGCCAGCCGAATGTGTCCTCGGCGGTGCCCGCCGAGGGCCGGTACTCCAGCCCGACGAAACCGCCGTATCCCCGGCGGTCGAGATGTCCCAGCACGAACGGGTAGTTGATCTCGCCGGTCCCCGGCTCGCCGCGGCCCGGCACGTCGGCGATCTGGATGTGGCTGATCAGGTCCGCGTAGGTATCCATGGTCCGGGTGATCTCACCCTCTACCCGCTGCATGTGGTACACGTCGTACTGGAGCCGGACGTTGTCCCGGCCGGTCTGGCGGGCGAACGCCGCGGCCGCCGCGGTCGTGGTCAGGAGGCAGGGGCCGTTGTCCATCGGGTTCAGCGCCTCGATCATCACCTCGCAGCCTGCCGCCGCGGCCCGGTCTGCCGCCCAGGCGACGTTCTCCAGGGCCAGCTCGAGCTGAAGGCCGAGCGGGTACCGCGGCTGGCGCAGCCCGGCGAGCAGGTTCAGCCGCGGGCATCCGCATTCCTCGGCAATCCGCAGCGCGACCGGCACATGCTGGCGCAGCTGCGCGGTACGGTCCGGGTCGGCGGCCAGACCCCGGTCCCCGGCCGCCATGTCACCCGCGTCGAAGTTCAGCAGCACCAGCTCCAGGCCCCAGCGCCTGGTCAGGCCGGGCAGCAGCGCGGCATCCGCCTCCCCCGGCCACCACAGCTCGACGGCGCCGAAGCCGGCCCGGGCCGCCCTCTCGAACTGGTCGGGCAGGGGCAGCCCGGCCCAGAGCATCGAGAGGTTGGCGGCGAATCGCAGCGGCATTGCGGATCAGGCTCCTGCCCGGGGTGCGCGGCGGGACGCGCACGCAGCCCAGGCCCTCCGCGTGCCGCCCGCCTGGGTTGGCGGCCGCCGCTACCGTAACGCAGTCTTCGTGATGGCCGGGCACGCCCGGGCCGGCCGGGCACGCCCCGGGCCGCCCGGGCACGCCCCGGCACGGCCAGGGCGAGCCCGCCATCTGCGGCACCTACCTGCGGGCGGGCCGCGTTTACACGTCGTACGTGGCGGGCATCGTCTGGCTGGGCCAGGACCTGGTGCGTTCCAGCCGCACCCAGTGCGGAGGACCGGGGGCCTGGTCACTGGAAGGCACAGCCAGACATCGCCCGGCAGGCGCCCCGGGCTGCTGGCCACCTTCAACGGGGGCTTCGAGGTTTCCACGTCCGGGGTGGGTTCCGCCTGAACGGTGCGACCACCGGGATGCTCACCAAGGGCGTCGCGCCGGTCGTGCATGACCGCGACGGGCGGATCGCCACCGGCAACTGGGGGGTCTGTGCGGATGGCACCGGACGTGGTCGTCGCCCAGCGGGAGGCCAGACGGCTGCTGACCGGCTGGGGGCGCACCACGCGGTCCAGCGCCCGGGTCGTCGGCCCGCTGCCGGCCGACCAGCTCCAGGCCTTGGTGGCGGGCAGGCCCGCGGGCGGCGTACTGGCCCGCGGCGCGGGGCGCAGCCACGGGGATGCCGCCCAGAACGGCGAGGGGGTGGTGCTGGATCCGGTGACCGTCCCGGGTATCGACCTGGACCCGGACGCGGCCACTGTCCGGGTGTCGGCGTCCACCACCTTCACGGACCTGCTCGCCTGGATCGTGCCGGAAGGCCTGCTGCTGCCGGTGCTGCCGGCCACCCGCCACCTGACCGTCGGCGGCGCGGTGGCTGCCGACGTGCACGGCAAGAACCAGCGCGTCAACGGCAGCCTGGGCCGGTGGATCGAGGAGATCGAGATCCTCGACGGTGCCGGGGAGGTCCGGCGGCTGACCCCGGGCGGCGACCCGGAGGGTTTCCAGGCCACCGTGGGCGGGATGGGCCTGACCGGGGTCATCCTCAGCGCCACGATCCGGCTGCTGCGGATCCGCAGCGCGCAGATGCTGGTCAGCACCCGGCGGCTGGCCGATCTCGACGCCCTGCTCACGGCCGTGGACGAGAGCAGGGACCGCTACTGCGTCGCGTGGATCGACACCACGGCCACCGGCAGGTCTTTCGGGCGCGGTGTCCTCGCCGTCGGCGACCACCTGGCTGATCCGGATCCGGGCGCCGAGGCCAGCGGCCTGGCCTACCGGCCGCGACCGGCGCACCGGGTACCCCGGCTGCCTGTCTGCCCGTTCTTCGCCTGGTCGGCCCGGGAGTTCAACGGGCTGCACTTCCGCAGCGCGACGCAGGAAGACAACGAGATCACCGACCTGGCTACCTTCTTCCACCGGCTCGACGCGCTCGACGGCTGGAACGGGGCGCTGGGCCCGCGCGGTTTCGTGGAATACCAGTGCGTGGTGCCCGAGGGCGCGCACGATGTCATCGCGCAGATCCTGGAGTTGTCGCAGCAGCACCGGTGCGCCCCGTTCCTGGGCAGCCTGAAGCATTTCGGCCCGGGCACCGGCGGCGGCCTGTCCTTCCCGATGGCCGGCTGGTCGCTCGCCATCGACATGCCGGCGGGCAATCGACGTCTCGGGCCGGTGCTGGATGACCTGGACCTGCGGGTCGCCGCGGCGGGCGGCCGGGTGTCCCTGGCCGGGGACAGCAGGCTCCGCGCCAGCGCCTGCGCCGCGATGTACCCCGGGCTGGAGCAGTGGCGGGCCGCCGCCTCGCGGCTCGACCCGGCCGGGGTGTTCCGCTCCGACCTGGCGCAGCGGCTGGGCCTGCGGCGGGGCCCCGCGAAGTCGGGCGCGGCATCGGGCGGGAGGTGGCCTGCCGGGTAGGCGCGGGCGGGCGCGGGCGCGCAGGTGACCGCGGCGCCCGCTATTTTTCCGCTCTCAAACGGTCCGCGCGACCCAGGTTAGGGTGGTGATGGTGAGCAGTCTCAGGGTCCTTTTCCTCGGCGGTACCGGGGTGATCAGCTCGGCGTGCGCCCGGCTGGCGGCCGACCACGGCCTCGACCTGACCGTCATCACCCGGGGGCAGACCCGGCCCCGTCCCCTGCCCGCGGCGGCGCGGGTGCTGCACGGGGATGCCCGGGATCCGGACCAGGTCCGTGAGCTGCTCGGGCACCGCGAGTTCGACGCGGTCGTGGACTGGATCGCGTTCACGCCCGGGCACGTGCAGGCCGACATCGACACCTTCCGCGGCCGGGCGGGGCAGTACGTGTTCATCAGTTCCGCCTCCGCGTACCAGACACCGCCCGCCCGGCTGCCGATCGTGGAGTCCACGCCACTGCGCAACCCGTTCCTGGCCTACTCCCGTGACAAGATCGCCTGCGAGGACCTGCTGGTCCGGGCCTACCGGGAGGAAGGCTTCCCGGCCACGATCGTGCGCCCCTCACACACCTACGACGCGACCCTGGTGCCGCTGGACGGAGGCTGGACGGCGCTGGGCCGGATGCGCCAGGGCAAGCCGGTCATCGTGCACGGCGACGGCACCTCGCTGTGGACGCTGACCCACCACCGGGATTTCGCGCGGGGGTTCGTGCCCCTGCTCGGCCATCCCCGCACCGTCGGCGACTCGTTCCACATCACCTCCGACGACGTGCTGACCTGGGATCAGATCACCAGGGCCCTGGCCGCCGCGGCGGGCGCGCCCGCCGACATCGTGCACGTGCCGTCGGCCGTGATCGCCAGCGCGGACCCGCAGTGGGGCGCGAGCCTGCTCGGCGACAAGGCGCACTCGCTGGTCTTCGACAACTCCAAGCTGCGCAGCGTGGTGCCCGGCTACCGGGCGGTCATCCCGTTCGAGCAGGGCGCCCGCGAGATCGTGGACTGGTACGACGCCGACCCGGACCGGCAGCAGGCCGACGCGAGGCTGGACGCGATCATGGACAAGCTGGTCCAGGCCTACGGCGGCTGACCGTCCGGTCCGCGGGTCAGGCCGGCGCGGCTGCGGCCGGCCAGCCGGGCCCGCTGCGCCTCGCGGGCCGGGCTGTGGGTGATCCAGATGGCCACGTCCAGAAGCCGCAGCACGCTGGCCCCGGCCGCGTCAGCCGGCCGCAGCTCCTCGAGGCTGTCCCGGGCCTCCGGGTCCTGGAGCAGGCAGCGGAGCACCTCCCAGGTCTGCCCGGGCAGGCCTGCCGCGCGGATGACCACCTTGTCGGAAGGCGGGCAGAGCCGCGGCCGTTTGCGGGCGAGAAGCTTCGACGCGGTGGCGGTGCCGACGCCCGGCATCTCCAGTAAGGCGTCCCACAGCGGGTCCACCGTGGCGAGCTCCGCGTCGGTGGCGGCCCAGAGATCGAGGTCGGCCGGGATCGCGCTGAGCATGGCGGATACCGGGCCAGACTCGCTGCCGAGCAGGTGCCGGACGGCCTCCGGCCGCCAGGCGATGTCCAGCAGCGAGACGGCCAGCAGGTCGTCGGCGGTCACCGCGCCGGGCGGGTTCTCGCCCAGGGTGCCGAAGCTCATGCCCGCGAAGCCTTCGGCCGGATCGAAGTACGCCGCCATCGCCTGGCTCAGGTCAGGCACGGTCAGGGTTTCCCTGAGCCGCCCGGCCGCACGCCGGATGGCGTCCCCTCCCCTTAACGAACTCATCTGCTCAGTATGCGAGTAACTGGCCGGTCTAGCCCAGGAATATCCGCTGTAAGGAGCATGCAGGTTTGCTGACAGGCAGCTCAGATCGGCGAGGGCGCGGCCGCCGGCCGCGGGGAGCCCTGGCCGCCCCTCGGCGGACGGTCACCGGACTGGCACGCGGCGTCAGTGATCTGGCCGCCCGGACCGCGCCGCGCCCGCCGTGCCCGCCTCCCCGGGCCGGATCGCGGGCCGCCCCCCGGGCCGGTTCCTGAGGCCGGTTCCCGGGGCCGGTCCCGGCCGGCCGGGCCGGTCCGGGCCGCCGGGGCCGGTCCCGGGCCGGTTCCCGGGACCGCATCTCGGTTGGGTCACGAATCAGCGTCAAGTGACGTTCCGGGTCTTGCCGGGGCCTTTGGCCTGACTTTCAATCAGTGAACCACGATTCATCAGTTGCCAAAGTTGCCTATCTGAGCAGGATCTTCTCGGTGAATGATGATTCATCTGCGGTGCCTGGCCCGGCTGCGGCGCGCCCCGCGGACCGGGCGCGCGGCGCCCCGCCGCCCGGGTTAGGCCCGGACCCGGACGGCCTGCTGGAGGTGCACGGGGTGACCGTGCGCTTCGGCGGCCTGACCGCGCTGGACGACGTCTCCTTCACCGCCCCCGGCCACCAGGTCACCGGGATCATCGGCCCCAACGGGGCCGGGAAGACCACGCTGCTGAACGTGCTGTGCGGGTTCGTCCGGCCCGACCAGGGCCGGCTGAGCTTCGGCGGCACCGAGCTGGGCCGGCTCCGCCCGCATCAGCTGGCCGGCCTCGGGATCACCCGGACGCTCCAGGGCGTGGGGCTGTTCCGCCGCCTGTCCGTGCTGGAGAACGTCATGGTCGGCGCCCAGGGCCAGGCCCGCGCCGGGTTCTGGTCCGCGCTGGGCGGGCTGCCCGCCAGTGACCGGGACGAGCGCAGGCTCCGGGTCCGGGCGCGGGACGCGCTGGACCGGGTCGGCGCCGCCGACCTGGCCGGCGCCAGGCCGGATCAGCTGGCGTACGGCCTGCGCAAGCGGGTGGCCCT
>CAVQEM010000068.1:0-48337 GCA_963711485.1 uncultured Actinomycetes bacterium | reverse complement strand
GAGTGCCTGGGTCGGTGACAGGCGCGCGGCGCGGATGGCGGGCAGCAACCCGGCCAGGGCACCGATGATGACGGCCGCGGCCAGACCGCCGACCCAGGCCTGGGGCGGGATGACCACGGCCTCGCCGTGGCCGCGGGCGTAGACGGCGGTGGCCGCGGCGCCGACGATGACGCCGACGGCGCCGCCGACCAGGGACAGCAGGATGGCCTCGGCCAGGAACTGGGCGCGGATCTGGCCGCGGGTGGCGCCCAGCGCCCGGCGCAGCCCGATCTCCTGGCGGCGTTCCAGCACCGAGATGACCATGATGTTGGCCACGCCGATCGCGCCGACCAGCAGCGCGACCGCGCCCAGGCCGAGGAACAGGGTGTCGAGCGCGCCCTTGGCATCGGCCTGGGCGGTGAGCGCGTCCGAGGGCTGGGAGACGTTGACCTGGCTGGGGTTTTCCGGGCTGGCCTGCGCGCCGAGCAGGTTGTCGACGCTGGTGGTGACGGCCTGGTGTCCGGAGTGGTGCGGACGTAGATCGTCGAGGGGTGCCCGTCGAAGCCCAGGTACTTCTGGGCGGCGGGGAAGCCGACCAGGACCGCCGAGTCGATCTCCGGGGCGTAGGTGTCGGGGTTGAGGATGCCGGTGACGTAGAACCACTGGCCGCTCCGACCGCCTGGGCTGACCCAGATCCGCATCCCGGGCCGGATCCGGTCGATGCCCAGCAGCTGCGCCGTGGTGGCACCGATAACCGCGACCGGCTCGCGGGCGGTCGCAGCGTTCAGGAACTCGGCCCTGCGCGATGCTGGTCCCGGCGACGGCGGGCAGATCCGAGCGTCGCGGCATCCACGCTGATGGCGTTGGTTTCGATCCTGGGGATGAGCGGGGACTTGTAGGCGTAGACGTCGGTGAGGGTCCCGGTGTCCTGCACTGCGGTGACCCCGGGCAGCCGGGCGATCATGCCCGGCGCCGCCACTGGCAGCTCGGCGGTGGCACCGGCGAAGGTCTGCCCGTTGGTGACGGTCAGCAGGTTGGTGCCCAGCTGGCTGATCTCGTTCAGCAGCGCGGCCTGAGAGGAAGCGGCCAGGCCGAGGACGGCGACGATCGCCGCGACGCCGATCGCGATGCCCAGCGCCGACAGCCCGGCGCGCAGCTTGCGGGTCCGCAGCCCGATGCTGGCCAGCCCGGCCAGGTCGCCAGGCGCGCAGCCGGGCCGCAGACGGGGCGGCCGACCGCCCGGACGTGGTGGTCATGACGGTCCTTCCTGCGCGGGCCGGGAGCGGGCGGGCCGCCCGCCGCCGCCGGTGGCCGGGGACGGGGCTGGTGTCGGCGATGATGTGCCCGTCGAGCATCTCGATCCGCCGCCGCGCCCGGGCGGCGACCGCGTGGTCGTGGGTGATGATGATGATCGTGGTCCCGGCGGCGTTCAGCTCCTCCAGCAAGGCCAGGATGGCGGCGCCGGTGGCGGAGTCGAGGTTCCCGGTCGGCTCGTCGGCCAGCACCACTGGCGGCGCGCCCGCCGATCGCCCGGGCGATCGCGACCCGCTGCCGCTCGCCCCCCGACAGCTGGGTCGGCCGGGCCGCGGCCCGGTGCCCGAGCCCGACCAGGGCCAGGGCGTAAGCGCCAGCCGCCGCCGCTCGGCGCGGCGCACGCCGGCATACAGCAGCCCGTCGGCCACGTTGCCGAGCACGCTCTGGTGCTCGGCGAGGAAGAACTGCTGGAACACGAACCCGATCCGGGACGCCCGCAGCGCCGCCAGCTCCCGGTCGGCATCCGGGCCACGTCCAGGCCGGTGACACGCACCGTCCCGCGCAGTCGGCTTGTCCAGGGTGCCCATCAGGTGCAGCAGCGTGGACTTGCCCGATCCGGACGGGCCGACCACCGCCATCAGCTCCCCGGCGGTCACGGCCAGGCTCGCCTGATCCAGCGCCCGCACCGGCGGCTGCCCCGGATACACCTTCGACACCTGCTCCAGCTCCAGCACCGGCACCCCGCCGGCCCGTCCTCGCGGACAAGGGCCGCCCCCGCGCCGGGGTCACGACGCCGGCACCACGACGCGCTGCCCGGGGGTCAGCGCCCCGGTCACCTGCACCAGCCCGGAGGCGTCATCGAAGATCCCGGGCGTCACCGGCACCCAGCGCCGCGCATTCCCCGGGCCGACGACCTCCACGACGTACCCCCCCGCCGACTGGGCCACCAGCGCCGTCACCGGCACCACCAGCACCGGGCGGGGGCGCTGGCGGTGGTGATGTTCACCGTCACCGGCGCCTGGTCCAGGGTTCCCGCCGCCCGCGGATCGGTCAGCGTCACCTGCACCGGGATCGTCGCGGTCGTGCTCCCTCCCGGCCCGGACGTGGTCGCCACCGCGCCCACCGAGGACACCACGCCCGGCGTCGTCGCCCCGTCGGGCAGCGTCACGCGTCACCTTGTCCCCCACCCTGACCTCCGACTGCTGGGAGACATCCAGCGGGACCGTCACCACGTGCCTGTCCGACGTCGCCGTCAGCACCGGCCCCGACGCCGGGCCGCCCAGGCTCCCGGTCACCTGGCTGACCCGCAGCGCCTGCGGCTCGAACACCACCGACCCCAGCGGCAGCGACCCCGACGGGCAGGAGACCCCCAGGCGCCGACTGCAGCTTCTGCACCCCGGCCGCCGTCTCCCAGGAGAAGTAATCCCAGCCCAGCGCGGAGATATCCGCGCTGTCGGCGTCCCCGAGGGCCACCAGGTCGTGGTTCAGCTGGGAGACGTCCTGCCCCGTCACGCCCTCGTCCAGGGGCCGCCAGTCCGGCACGCTGCCGTACAGCAGCACCACCGGGGAGCCGTTACCGGTCTGGTACAGCGCCTGCCCCTGCCGGATCACCTGCCCGGCCGACGGCAGCCAGGTCAGCGTCCCGCCGCCCTGCCCGGTCACCGGGTAGGACCCGGCGTACCCCAGCGTCGCGGTCACCGGCGTGGTCGCCGCGATATCCTGCCGGGTCACCGCCGCCGTCGCCGGCGCGGCGCCCCCTGCCCGGCCCCGGACGAGGCGGCCGGGGAAAACACCCCGGCCCGCCACGCCGACCACCGCCCCGGCCGCCACCACGACCACGATGCCCAGGGCCGCCCAGCGGCCACGGCCGCGCGATCCCCTTGCCCTCGCGGCCGCCAGGACCTCCGCCTGCTGCCCGGCCTCCCGGCCCGCGCGAAACCGTCTCACCCACTATCGATCTCCGTCACTTCCGCTTCCGGTTATGGGCGGCCCGTAGGGCAGGTCCAGCAGCGACTGGCATTGCTGCTCCCGGGCCTTGACCTGCGGCGAATATTCAGCCGATTGTCGCGGGCGGCTCGGTGGAATCCCTATGCCTAGGGAGCCCGCGGTTTAATTCATCCATCTTGTTTTCGATCTGCGCCGAATTTGGGCCGAAGCCGTTACATGGACCGGGTTGAAATCCCCAGTCCGCCTCGGGATCCATAGTTTTTCGTGCCGGTCGGCTTCGCAGAGCCCGGCAGCGGTCGCGGCCAGGCCGGCGTGCTCCCGCCGCAGACGTCTGTACTTGTTCCCAGAGGGTAAAAGGTGTCGTTTACAGTTAGCCAAACGGAATCCCTCCGAGCTGGTGCGGAACCAGGTACTGGCATTCGGCCATCATCAGTCGTGAATCGTCGCGAATGCGAATAATTCAAGCTGATGCCGTGTGTGGATAGCGGGAAAATAGGGCGCCCCTCGGAGTTGACAGCGGGATCGGGGAAGTTTGGCACCCCGTGGGAGCGCATGCACCGGGAGAAGCGAGCATGCCGCGCAGCAGAAGCGGCACCTCGGCCGGAGAAAACTGGTCGTCGATGCCGACGGCGGAGCAGGTGCTGGCACGCGTTCTCGGCCGCCTGGTACTGGGAGCTGCTGACCCGGAGTCGTTGCGCGCTGGGGAACTTTGCGTTGCTGGCGCCAGCTTGGGGGTCGGGGAAGTTCGGCACGCCGTGGGAGCGCATGCAGCTGGGAGAAGGCGACCAGCTGGGCGTTGCTGACTCGGGAGTTCGCTGACCCTCCCGCATTTGATTAACCGCCGGAAACGGTGGATGATGGGCTGCCGCCGCATGCCGTCGCCAGCAGGGCCAGGGCGGCCGCGGCGATGATGGCGGCCGCGGTTCGCGCCACTGGCGGCCGTGCCCGCCGTGGCCGGCGCATGACGCGGGTGCTGTCGTTCATCATGCCCTCCTCAGCTGCTGGATGATCGTGCCGGCCGCCGGTGTCGGCGTCCGGCCTCGACAGCGCTGCACGGGGGCGGCGACGTTCACCGGGGCGGCGCCTGGACCGGGTGAGACACCGCGGGCGGGGACCCGGCAGCGCGGGACGAGCTTCATGCCGGCAGTTCTACGCCCGGGCGGGTGACATCAGCGCTACCGGCGATGTTGGACGGATGTCATGCCGGCCGGCGCATACTGGTGGGATGCGGGTGCTGGTGGTCGAGGACCATGCGACGCTGGCCGACCGGATCGCTCAGGGGCTGCGTCAGGCCGGGATGGCCGTGGACGCCGTGTACGACGGCGCGGCGGCGCTGGAGGCCGCCGCGCAGACGGCCTATGACGTGATCGTGCTCGACCGCGACCTGCCGGTCGTGCACGGTGACCGGGTGTGCCGCACGCTGGCCGGCGTCGGCCCGCGGATCCTCATGCTCACCGCCGCCGCCGACGTCGATGACCGGGTCGACGGGCTGGAACTGGGCGCGGATGACTACCTGCCCAAGCCGTTCGCGTTCGCCGAGCTCGTCGCCCGGGTGCGGGCGCTGTCGCGCCGCGCGCCGTCGGCGCCGCCGGTGCTGCACCGCGGGGACCTGGCCGTGGACCGTGCCCGGCACCGCGCCAGCCGCGGCGACCGCCCGCTGTCCCTGACCCGCAAGGAGTTCGGGATCCTGGAGATGCTGCTGGCCGCCGACGGCGCCCTGGTCAGCGCGGAGGAACTGCTCGAGCACGTGTGGGACGCCAACGCCGACCCGTTCAGCAACATCGTCTCGGTGACGATGGCCCGGCTGCGGCGCAAGCTCGGCGACCCGCCGCTGATCGAGACCGTGGTGGGCAAGGGGTACCGGATGTGAGCCGCCCGCGGCTGACCGTCCGGGCACGGCTGACCCTGCTGTATACCGGCCTGTTCGCCGTGTGCGGGGCGATCGTCGTGGCGGTCAGCTACACCCTGGTGGCGCAGCTGGGAGCGCCGGGGCAGGGCCAGCAGCCTTCTCCCGCTGCGCTTCCGGCCAGCTTCGCGGCGCAGTGCCGGTCCGAGCAGCTGAGCGCCCATCCCGACAGGGCCGCTCTCTGCCCAAGTGCAGCCGCATACCTCCAGCAGCAGGGCGCGCAACACCAGCGCGACCTCACCCTGTCGCACCTGCTGCAGTACTCGCTGATCACGCTGGCCGTGGTCATCGCCCTCGCCGCGATCCTCGGCTGGATCTTCTCCGGGCGGGCGCTGCGCCCGGTGCACCGGATCACCGCGGCCGCCCGCGCCGCCTCCGAACACAACCTGTCGGCGCGGGTCGCGCTGACGGGTCCCCGCGACGAGCTCCGCGAACTGGCCGAGACGTTCGACGAGATGCTCGGCCGGCTCCAGGCCGCGTTCGAGGGCCAGCGGCGGTTCATCGCCAACGCCTCGCATGAGCTGCGCACCCCGCTCGCCGTCATGCGCACGACGGTCGACGTCGTGCTGGGCAACCCGGACAGCACGCCCGGCGACCTGCGCGCCATGGCGGCGGACATCCGCGCCGCGGTCGATCACGCCGAGCACCTCATCGGCGCGCTGCTCATCCTCGCGCGCAACGAGCGCGGGCTCACCGTCCGCGAGGAGGTCGACCTGGCCACGGTGGCCGAAGACGTCCTCGACACCGCCGGCCTGGGCGACCGGCGGGTGCACGCCACGCTGGAGCCCGCCGTCATATCGGGCGATCCGGTGCTGGCCGAACGCCTCGTCGCGAACCTGGTCGACAACGCGGTCCGGTACAACGTCGCCGCCGGTGACATCTGGATCAGCACCCGCACCACGGCGGGCAGCAGCGAGCTGACCGTGGCCAATACCGGCCCGGTCATCAGCGCCGGCGGATGTCGACCGCATCTTCCAGCCGTTCCAGCGGCTCAGCGACCGCACGTCCCATGACGGCTTCGGGCTCGGCCTGGCCATCGTCGCGTCCATCGCCGCGATCCACGGCGGCACCGCCACCGCCCGCCCCCGCGATGACGGCGGCCTGTCCGTCACGGTCACGATCCCCTCGCCGGCGCCCCGGCCCAAGGCACCGGCGTTCAGGCACCCGAACGACCAGGTATCCCGCACCCAGGCTGACGTATGCCCGTTTGCGGCTGTCAGGGATAACTGGAACAACCAGCAGGCCCACTACCAATGCCGGTTCCTTGGCGGTATTGCTGCCGCCTGCCGCAAGCGCCAAAACACTTGATGGGCGCTGCGGGCCCTGGTGAAAAAGGCAGGCCGCAAGAACACCCTCGACGCAAAGGCCGAGCGCCTTCACACCGCTCTCCGAGCACCGCAGATGCGCCTGCTTCCGCGGGTCGAAGAGGCCATGGGCCGCCCCGAGCTCCGCTGCCAGAGGGAGTCATTCATGGAGACGAGAACGGCTTGCGTTCTTCACTTTATTCGCCATTGTTATTCTGTTCTTTTACACCTCGTCCAGGTCACAAGCCAGGCCTATCGATACTCCCTCTACAAGCGCCTGACCTGGGTTCGCAGCTTCAGTCCGACCGCACGGAGATTCCGACCATAGAGCGGGCCCTGGCCTCGTGGTGGCGGCGTCAGGCGGGCCCGCCAACGGCCGACTGGGTAGCGGCGCTGGTGTTGTCGCGCGAGAAGTTGCCAGCGGGCGTCAGCGCTGTCACGTGAGACTAGATCGAATCGCCCTCGCCCGCCTTCGCTGGTGCGGAACCCCCGCGCTCGGCTGTGACTTACGCCACGTAACGCAGCCAGCTGAGTGGACTCATCTAGAGCGTCTTATTACGCGCACAGCGCTCGATGGCCGCCTGCGTCCTCGCAGGCCAGCACATCGATTCGAACGGGATACTTACCATGGAGACGCTCTGCCGACTGAGCTAAGGGGGCCGGTGTTTAGTTGTCTGACCTGGGCTTTCATGCCTCGCGGCGGTCAGCTCACGTCGTGCACAGCGGTCATACAGCGTCGAACGTGACCATATGCCAGACCAAGTTACCCGCTCCGGGCGTTGGAGAGCTCACCGTACTGCTGCCGTCGTGGCGTCTCCGCCTGGAGGCGTCCAACCCTGTCCCGCCGCGCAATCCGCGCGTACACGGACGACGGCGCTCTGCTGGCCGCGTTCCTGACCGCCGGGGATATGCCAACAGCCGTCCTGAGCATCCGCCGTGAGCGCGTGGAGACGTTATCGTGCCGGAACTTGAGCGCACCTCTCCCGCATCCGCCGCACGCGCTCCGCTCACTACAGCGAAGGGCCGCGCGGGTGTGGCGCGGCCCTTCGTGCCCGGGCAGTCAGGCCGGGCAGGGCCGCTAGCCGGGTGGCTAGCTGCCGGTGCACTGCCGGCTGGCCTGCACCAGGCCCACGCCAACCTGGAAATTGCCCCGTGGCCCCGGGTAGTGCCGGAAGAGTGCGTCGATCTGCAGGCCAGCGCCGGACGGCAGCGCCGAGGGGTGGATGACCATGGCGTTACGTCCTCCGGCGGGCGTCGCCACGCTGCTCAGCAGACGCCGACGCTGGCTCTGGCTACCGCCGCCGGGGTAACCCTGGCACGCCGGGTTCCGCTGGCCGGTGAAGGTGACGCTGGCCGGGACGCCGTCGGCGCGGAGCGTGTGCTGGAGTCCGGCCGGGTCGCGCAGCTCGCGGATGGTGACCCGGATACTGCCGTCGGCCTGCCTGTCTACCGTCCAGGCCGCCAGCTGGGCACCAGGCCCGCTGGCAGGGTGGCTGGCGGGCAGCGCCGCGCTCACGGCGAACGCCACCGCGGCTGCGGCCCCCAGTGCCGCGGCCACGGCGGGGACGCGGCGCCGGGCGCGCACCGCGCGGCCCCGGCTGATAATCTGCTCCACCGGCGTGTTCATCGGGACTTTGTCACGCTGCTCCCGCAGCGTCGTGATCAGCTCGTTGTCGTTCATCACTGGTTCTCCTCCTGCCGGGTAGGGATAAGGTCCTCGCGAAGCGCGGCCATCGCACGGCCCAGGTGCGCCTGGACCGTGCCGGGCGCGATGCCGAGCACCTCCGCGGTGCCGGCGGTATCCAGGTCCAGGAACATCCGCAGAGCTACCACCTGCCGCTGCCGCGCGGGCAGCCGCAGCAGCGCCGCCATGATCCTGGGATCAACGGAACTGCCGGCGCCCCGCCGGCCGCGGGCCGGTCCGCGACAAGCGCGAGGTCAGGCACCGGTACCTCCCGGCCACGGCGCCGCCACCGCGAGATACCGGTGTTCAGCGCCGTGCGGACCACCCACGCCGCCGGGACCGGGTGCCTGCTGACCGTGCGCCATGACGCCCAGGCCCTGGCGAAGGCCTCGTCCACCAGATCCTGCGCCGTGTCCCGGTCACCAACACTCACCACGACGGCGAACAGGCACTCATCCTTGGCTTCGCGGTAAAACTCCGCGAAGTCCAGTCGCTGGGTTCCCACACCCTTTCAACGCGCAGCCCCCGTACGCCGGTTACCTGGCTCGCGTCGGCGCCAGTCCCCCACCCGGACGGCCCCCAGGCAGGACGCCACACCGCAAGCCTCCAGGAGTGGCGGACGACCGCCGCTGATCATCGCGAATATGACAGCGCTTCCGCCCACCGCTGCGCAGCGGCCTGGAGCCGCATCCCGCTGAACCTGACCAATTGCAACCGCCATTGGCCGACTTTCGATGATGTTGGACGGGAGTTCCTCGACTGGCACTACTACGTGCCAGAGATCAGCGTTTACATGTTCGCCGGCCTGCCAGCAGTTCCCCGTCAGCCCCGGTGACTCGCGCCACAATTTGCAGCGGGCCGGGGTGGCCACATCTGGAGCGTCTTATTGTGTGCACAGCGCTCGGCCGCGACCTGGACTCACGCACGCCAGCACAGCGTTTTGAACGGGATACTTACCATGGAGACGGCCCGGCCGTTGGAGAGGTTACCGCACACCTGTCGTCGTGGCGTCGCCCGCTCGAGGCGTCGAACCTCTCCCCGCGCAATCGACGATGGGACCCCGCAACGAGTCGGTCGTCAGCTTTGGCGCGAAGAAGGCTTCCGGATCGGAATGGGACATGAGCCGTCCGCTGGCTATCCGGGACACCTCCTCCGTCCGGCCAGGGCTCCTGACTGCGAAGCCCTGGCCGGGCGGCCGCGCCACTGGGTCATGCCCTGGCGTAGGTGAGATGCACGACGCCGGTCTCGAAGGTCGCCGAGCCGGTGAGTTTCAGCGGCAGTTTTTCTCCGCCGTCGCCGAACAGGCGCTTGCCGGAGCCGAGCACGACCGGGAATACCAGCAGGTGCAAGTCATCCAGCAGGCCCTGCCGCAGCAGCCAGCTGACCAGGGTCGCGCTGCCAGTCATGCCTATGTTCTTGCCAGGCTGCTGCTTGAGCGCGGCGATCTCGCCGGCAGCGCGGTCCCGTGGATCAGGGTCGAGTTCTGCCAGTCCGCGGACTTGAGCGTGCCGGACACGACGTACTTGACGCTGCCGTTCATGTTGTCGGCCATCTCGCCGGTCTGCTGCGGCCAGTGCGCGGCGAACTCCTCGTAAGTGACCCGGCCGAGCAGCATCGCGTCCTGCGCCGCGATCATCGATCCGACGGCCTGGCCGAGCTCCGGACTGAACCATGGCCCCATCCAGTCGTTGGCGCTCTCGATGACGCCATCCAGCGAGATGAACAGGCCCGATACGATCTTCCGCATGAGGTTCTCCTCCGAATCGTGCGGTAGCCGGCTTCGTTGATCCGGCTTGCTGCTGACGCTTCGAACGGGGACCAGCCAGATGGACACGAGGGCAAAACTTTTTCCGAGGAGGTCCTGCGAATGCGCTTCCTGATGACGGTCAACGGCGGCAGGGCACCCCCGGACGAGCAGCTCTTCGCCGAGATGGGGCGTTTCGTAGAGGAACTAACTAGGGCCGGAGTGCTACTGGCCACGGGTGGCCTTGACCACGGCACCCACGTGACCTCGTCCGGCGGGAGCATCACGCTCACGGACGGGCCGTTCACCGAGTCTAAGGAGGTGATTGTCAGCTTCGCGTTGCTCGAGGTCCGGTCTAAAGACGAGGCCCTGGAGCTGGCCCGGCGGTTCTGGAGGATGGTAGGTGATGGCGAGGGCGACATCCGTCAGGTGTTCGGCCCCGAGGGGCAATGACGTCAGACACCCAGGCTGCCCACCGCGTGATCGAAGCGGTGTGGCGGATGGAGTCCGCCCGGCATCATCGCGGGCTTGGCTGGACTGGTCCGGGACGTCGGCCTAGCCGAGGAACTGGCCCAGGACGCCCTGGTCGCGGCACTTGAGCAATGGCCCGCTGACGGAATCCCCCCTAACCCTGGCGCCTGGCTCATGGTTACCGCCAAGCATCACGCTGTTGACCGGATCCGCCGGAACGAGCGGCTGGGCGAGAAACTGAGCCTGCTCGGCCGGGACATTGAGGCCGGCCAGCAGAGCTCCCCTAGCAAATTCGACGCCGTCCTGGACGCCGACGAGGACCTGGGCGACGACCTGCTTCGGCTGATGTTCATCTCCTGCCACCCGGTGCTGTCCACCAAAGCCCGGATCGCGCTGACCCTGCGCCTCCTCGGCGGCCTGACCACCGAGGAGATCGCGCGCGGGTTCCTGGCCGCGGAGCCGACGATCGCCAAGCGGATCGTGCGCGCCAAGCGGACCCTGGCCGGCCAGCAGGTACCGTTCGAGGTTCCGCCGCCTGCCGAGCGACCGGCCCGGCTGGCATCCGTGCTCGAGGTGCTCTACCTGGTGTTCAACGAGGGCTACTCGGCCATGGCCGGGGACGACTGGATGCGGCCCGCGCTCTGTACCGAGGCGCTGCGCCTGGGCCGGGTGCTGGCTGGGCTGACGCCGGCCGAACCCGAAGTCCACGGGCTGGTCGCGCTGATGGAGATCCAGGCGTCCCGTCTGGCGGCCCGGCTTGATCAGGCCGGATTGCCGGTTCCGCTGCTCGAGCAGAACCGCGGCCGCTGGGACCAGTTGCTGATCAGGCGCGGCTTCGCTGCATTGCTCCGGGCCGAGCGGCTCGGCAGACCGCCAGGACCCTATGTCCTGCAGGCCGCCATCGCCGCCTGTCACGCTCAGGCGCACGCGCCCGAGGACACCGACTGGGCGCGCATCGCCGTGCTTTACCAGGCGCTGGCCCGGCTCGCGCCCTCCCCCATCGTGGAACTGAACCGTGCCGTCGCGGTGGCGATGGCCTCCGGGCCCAGCGACGGTCTGGAGATCATCGATGGCCTCGCCGCCGAACCCGCGCTGGCCGGCTACCACCACTTCCCGAGCGTGCGCGGCGATCTGCTGAACCGCCTGGGCCGCCATGACGAAGCGGCGGCCGAGTTCCGCCGCGCAGCCTCGCTCACCAGGAACATCCCCGAACGCACGGTGCTGCTGATGCGCGCCGCCGACTGCGCCGCACGCACACAGCGGACCACCCCCTGAGCCCGGCCAGCGAGGCCGCCCGCACGGGGGCGCAGATCACCCCGCCTGCATCCCTCCAGGTGAGCACAGCGTTTCGACCAAGATACTTACCGCGCAGGTGCTCAGCAATCTCCGGCCCACCAAGGCATTAATCGTCTAGGCCGCCGCCACGTCGCCGCCACCGGGTCCCCGGGAGGCGGGGCGAGACGATGAAGCACAGCTGGACGATGGCCAGGGCGATCACGCTGGCGGGGGTGCTGATCAGGCAGATCAGCGCGGCCAGTGCGTACAGGGCCTGGGCGACCAGGATCCGGCGACGGAAGGTGCTGAGCCGCGAGTGCGCCTGCCCGGTCTGGTCGGGCAGGAGCGCGGTGCGCCCGTACCGAGCGCTCCATTCCAGCGCGATGCCGAGCAGCAGGATGTTGAGCCAGTACACGCCCACCGCCAGGCGCAGATGGACGTAGTGCGCGAGCAGCGCAGCAGGTACGCCGCGAAACTGGGGCCCAGCTTCAACGGCGCGCCCCAGAGCGCGTGCTCAGAGGATGCCAGCGCGGCGCTGACTGGCACCCGCACATCGAGTACAAGCAGCGTCATCGCGACCGCGAACACGCCATCACTCAGCGCGGTCAGACGCTCCAGGCTCTGGCCGGTAAACAGGTTGTACGGCTCGCCCATACCTGCATGATGTCGCGGCCACCGCCCACCTGCCCCCCGTCTGGGGCTGGGTCACACTGGCCTGGATGCGCCGAGGGGAAGCCGGCGGCAAGCCGGGGGTCAGTATTCACGTGCCGCCGACACAAGCCGGGACGAAGAAGCATGACCGGGCGACCACCAGCCTCGGACCACCGGGCCACGAGATAAGTCCGCGACGGCGGAACCGAACTCATCGGCCAGCCGTCCAAATCCCCATGGACGATACACACGCCCCGCGCGTCTTTGAGCCGCCCGGCCTGTTCACCACGGCGTCCGCAGCAAGGAAATCCGCAGGTCCGCTGCCCGCTCCGGGCCAACCCACCGCGGGCCGACCAGCAATGAGCCAGGTAGCGAGCCAGCCTGGCCGATCGCCGGATAAGTCATGACATCGCCGGGATCGGGACTTGCCCTACCTACTAGTCTGGCGATGAGGCAGGCAGCCACCGATGCTCACGGCCGGGCCGCCTGGGCGCATGTGTTGAACTCCGACAGCAGGGAATGGTTTCCGCGCACGGGCGATCTGACAAGTCAGAGGACACGCGAGGTCTCAACGAAGATGACCATGGCGACCAAGGCGCGGCCATGAGATCTGCCCGATCTGGATTTTCAGCGTTCGGCATCGTGGCGGGCGCGGCCATCGTCTCTTCCGGCATCGGTCTTCTTGGCGCTAGCACGCTTCTTGGCGTTGGCACGGTGGCCGAGGCGAGCACGGCCAGCACTGCGGCCGACGTCAGCATGGCGAGCGCGGCCGCCCCCAGCGTCTGTGGCCAGCCTCCCGCCACCACCTCCGCGGCCCGCACCGTGCCAGGCCGGCCGGTCGGTGATCGTCCTGGACGCAGCCTCGCTCCCGTCATCCAAGGCCCCCAAGTCCAAGGCCGCCGAGTCCAGCAGCTCACCGTCCCCGTCGGGCAGCACGAGCGCCTCTGCGACCCCCAAGGCCACGGCCACCGCCACGGCCACCGCGAGCGCTAAAGCCACCAGCAGTGCCACCCCCAGCAGCACCCCCAAGGCGACCAGCAGCGCCTCGGCCACCCCCAAGGCGAGCAGCAGCGCCACCCCCACCAGCTCAGCCAGCCCCAGCAGCAGCCCCTCGAGCTCAGCCTCGGCCTCGGCCTCCCCCTCCCCCAGCCCGACGAGTTCCAGCTCTAAGAGCCCCTCCCCAAGCCCCAGCCCCACCGGCAGCAGCCCTTCGGCCCAGCTGTGCCTCGAAGTGCAGGCCATCACCACCAAGTCCGGCGTTCACCCGGGCGGGATGGCCAGCTACGCGATCTGGGTGTGGCCCGCGGGCGGCGCGGCGAGCGGCGTCACCGTGACGATCAGCAGCAAAGCGGCCAGCCAGGACGTGACGCCCAAGTTCACGGTCTGCCCTAGGGCCAGCGGGCGCACCTGCACGGTGGGCGGGATCGCCAAGGGCACCTCTGACGAGCTGCAGGCGACCGCTGCCGTGCCCAGCGGCGTCGCCGCGGGCAAGGACGTAACCCTCACCGCCACGGCCAAGGCCAGCGACGCCACCGCCCCGCCCGCCGCGGACGCGGGCATCAAGATCTCCGCGAAACCGTCGTCGAAGCCTTCATCGTCCCCGTCGCCGACGCCCACACCCGCCTCCAGCTCGGCGGGCTCAGGCCTCGGCGCCACGCTGCCCGCGGGAATCCTGCCCGCCGTTCCCCTGACCACCACCGAGGGTCCCTCGCTGGGCGAACTGCCCGGACCGACGGCATCCGCGGGCTCGCCGGGCGGCCTCTTCCCCACCGTGTCGCCGCAGCCCAGCGCCAGCCCGAGCCCCTACTCAGCCGTGCTGCCTGGAGCCCGCGACGTTCGGGTCACCGACGCGGCGGCGAACTTCCCGTTCAGCACCCGCCTGATCGGCGGCGAACTCGTGGGCCTGGCCGTGCTGGCCGCCGCCCTGGCCATCGCGATCGTCCGGTTCTCCCTGCGCAGGCCGCGGCCACAGCACAGCAAGGACGCCACCAGCTGACCTGCCGCCCCCGAGCCGGACTCGCGCCCAGCCCCCTTGGTCACCCGCCCGCGGGCCTACCTGACGACGTGCTCGACCATCGGCCGGATGGCCCGCAACCGCGTGGCCAGCTTGCTGGCGCTCATCGTGGGGGACGCGACCACGCCGAAGGTGTCGTTGTCGGCCCAGGTACAGAGCGCGACGCTGCCCGGCACGCTGGCCTGGGCGTTGACGCACGCTGCCGACCCGCCGAGTGATCCCGCGCTGGTCACGAACGCACCCTTGGACTGCTGGGTGAAGCTCGCGATGAAGCCGCCCGGCGAGACCCCGGTGAGGTTGCCGCCGATGAACAGGATCATCTGCGGCGGCTGGGTGCTGGCAGCGCTGGTGCCGTTTTCGTAGACCGCCGAGACGACGTGGCTGGCCTGACCCGCGCTCTTGGTGATGACTTCCCGCTGCAGCTCCGCGGCGTTCATCTGCTTCTCGAGCTGCGGCCGCCGGACGTAGGCCCCGAGCTTATCCGGCGTGGTCAGGACGTGCGCAGGCCCGTTGCCGCCGAGCACCCCCGTCCCGGCCACAACCGCCGCGCCGGCCACCACGACGGCCAGCCCGGCCCCGATCATGAGCCTCCGGCGGTGACCGCGCCGGCCTGACCGGCGCGGAGACCGCGCCGTCCGGGTCGGCCGCGCCTGCCGGCCGGCTCCGGCGGCGACCTCGTCCTGTCCCGGAGGCGCCTCCCGCAGGGCAGCCCGGCCGCGCGACCGCCGGCCGGTGGCCACCTCGCCCCCGGCCGGGGGATCCGCAGGCGGGTGCGTAGCGGATCGCCTGGACGCCGGACCGCCGGCGGTCCACGCCCGTGGGCTCCCGGTCTGCGGCGCGCCGGTCGGCAAAGTCAAATTCAGGATCCGCAACGAACCCCGCTACGGCGCCACGACCCGCCCCAACGGGCTCGGGGGGTGTCCGCCCGGACGGGATGGGTCCGGAGCCAGTCCAGCCGGACGCGGTCTGGGCGGACATGGTCTGGGCGGACATGGTCTGGGCGGACATGGTCTGGGCGGACATGGTCTGGGCGGACGTGGCGCGCGCCCCGCCCGCGGGGGCGACGGCAGGGGCCTGGCCTGGCGCGGCCACCCGGGGCCTGTCCCCGCCGGGCACGGAATCCCCGGGCACCCGGCCAGGCACGGAATCCCCGGGCACCCAGCCGGGCACGGAGTCCCCGGGCACCCAGCCGGGCACGGAATCCCCGGGCACGGAATCCCCGGGCACCCAGCCGGGCACGGAGTCGCCGGTTGCGGAGTCGCCGGCTCGCCTGGCATGGCGCCTCGGCCCGGTGCGCTCCGGCGGCCGGTCCCTGGCCACCGGTCCCGGAGCGGCCCCGGCCTCAGGTTCGGGACGATGACGGCGCCCGCGCCGTGGCGCCGATGACCAGCCAGCCTCAGGCACCTCTTCTGTGCCCAGGCCGGCCCCGCCGTAGTGAGCAGCCTCGCGTGAGCCGGCCGGGCGCAGTCGCTCCGGCGGCGCGGTCAGGTAGGCGTGCGGGTCCTGCTGCTGAGGGGGAACGGAACGATCAGCCGGTACCGCTCTGCCAGGACGCTCGTCGAGGGGGGCGCCGCCGTGCCCAGCCCGGTCAGCGTCGGGCGCTGGCCAAGCCTGATCCGGACGGCTGTCATCCCGTCTGAGTCCGGGCTCCCGCCCAGGCTGCTCCCGCCTCCGGCTGCGGGCGCGCTCGCCCGGGGCGGAGTGACGGTGATACCCAGTCACCTCGCCGGGCTCGACCGGCCGGTCGTAACCGGCCGCCAGACCCGGGACCGCAGGGCGCCGGGACCTGGGTGCCTCTCCTGCCGCTGCGGGCGCCCGCCGGCGGCCGCGGGCCGGCTCGTCCGCGTCGGCCAGGCCAGCCGACGCCGGGTGCCTCGCCCGGTGGGACGGGCCGGGGGTACCCGGTCGCCTCGCTGGGGGCGGCGGCACGCCCGAAGCCCCATGCCCCGTTCCCCGGGGAACCGCCCAGCCCGTCACCGAGCGGTGCCTCACCCGATACACCGGGCCAGCCATTGCCGGGTGAGGACTCCTCCGTGGGACCTGACCACCCGTTAGCCGGCGTGACGACGCCCCGGGAGACGGACGGGGACCATCACCGGGTGCTGGCGCGACTGGGGGCGCGGACCACCCGGTGCCGCGCGCGGAGTCCCGAGTGGGTCTCTCCCGGCTGCCTGGCGGCGCCGGGTACTCGCGGAATCCGCGCGAGCTCTCCGGGGTCGCCCGACCGCGCTGCCCCGGCACCATCTCGGGGTACCGCGACGGCGGATACCCACGCGCTGGCTGGTCACCGGGGGCCGCGGAGCCGGGATCGACGGAGCCACGCGCCCGCCGCCCGCGCGGCGGGTGCTGCGGGCCCTGGTCGCTCATGTGTCCCCTTGACGTGCCAGTAAAGCGATCTTGCCGGACCGGGAGTTACCCCATCATGGGGCATGCCAGCGGCGCCCGCCACCGGGTCGGGCGCGCTCGTCCCCGCGAGGCCGCCGCCAAACCGCCATAGATCGTTAACGGCCTGGTAACGCCCCCGGCAGTTGGTGATCAAACGAACGGAGAGTTGAGGGGCCGACCCCGCCGCCGCGCAATCCGATCGTCTCTACGCCCCGGCCCGATCAGCATGGCCCGCCTGCCCTGAGGTGCTCAGCGGTGGCTGGTGGTACGCCGAACGCGTCCCCTCGGTGTGCTTGCGGGCGATCTCAGCCGCCCGCTCCTGGTCCTTCGCCTCGACGGCGTCGATGAGCTCCCGGTGCTCGGCCCATGACTCCTGGCCGCGCTGCGGCGCGACCTGCCGGTAGTACCAGCGGACCCGGCGGCTGACGATGTGGGCCAGGTCAGCCAGCACGGCGTTCCCGGCCACCCGCGCGAGCATGGCGTGGAACTCGTTGTTGGCCGCCACGACGCGCTCGGTCTCTCCGGAGGCGACGGCGGTCCGCCCCTCGTGCCAGATCGCCCGCAGCCTGGCTATGCCGGCGGGAGACGCCGAGCGCGCGGCCAGCCGGGCCATCTGCATCTCCAGCAGCTCGCGGGCGTCGAGCAGCTCATCGACCTCATGATCGGTGGGGACATGGACGAAGGCACCCTGGTTGGGCCGCAGGTCCACCCAGCCTTCTGCCTCCAGCCTGTGCAGCGCCTCGCGGACCGGCTGGCGGCTCACCCCTAGCTGCCGGGCCAGCTCACTCTCGACCAGGTGCTCGCCGGGACCGAGCGGCCACCGACCGCCAGCTCCACCAGGGCCTCGTACACGGACTGGCGCAGCGGCACCGGCCGCGGGACCGGGCTGATGAACGCGGCCGGGCCCCGCCGGCTGGACGGCCGCGGTCACGATGCTCCCCCCATGATCTTCAGCCTATCTACGGCTGTATCCAAAATGCGGTGTGCCCCGGCGTTGGCGCGCCAAGAGCCCAGGCCGGGGCCAAGGCCAAGCCGGGGGCAAGGCCAGCGGGGGCGGGGCACAGGCCAGGCCCCTGGAGGCGCCTGCCTGGGTCCAGCCCGGCGCTGGCGACCCCCGGGGCGGCTGGTAGACACGGCACATGGTGCTGCATGTGCGCGGAACCGTGCTGCCGGAGCGGGAAGAGCGCTCCCTGTGGATCGATGGCGGGGTGCTCCGCGAGGATCCCGTGGTGGGCGCCGACACGGTGGTGGACGGCGGCTGGCTGGTGCCCGGGCTGGTCAACGTCCACACCCATCCCGGCGCCGAGCATCCGGGCGATCCCTTCGACGAGTCGGTGCTGCGGCAGCACCTCGCCGATCACGCCTCCGCGGGCGTGCTGCTGATCCGCGCCCCCGGGGCCGCCGCCGCATCCCGGGGTGGGCCCACGAGGCGGACGGTCTGCCCCGGGTGCGTTCCGCGGGACCGTGGCTCGCCACCCCGGGCCGTTTCTTCGCGGGCTGGGGACGGCACGTCGCCGAGGCAGAACTCGCCAGGGCCGCCGTGCAGGAGGCCACCGCCGCACTGGCGGCGGCCGCCCAGGCCAGCACGAGCCCGGGGGCGACCCACGGCCCGGAGGCACCCACGGCCGGAGCGACCCAGGGCGCGGGGTCCCCGGTCGGCCCGGGGTCGCGAACCCCAATCAGGCTGGCGGCCCCCGCGCCCCGCCCGGTTCCGTTGGCCGGCTGGTGCAAAATCATCGGTGACTGGGCCTGGGACGAGCCGCCGGTGCCGCTGGCGGTTCTCCGCGAGGTAACCACCGCAGTGCACTCGATCGGCGGCCAGGTGTCCGTGCACGCGCAGACCGCCGCAGGCTGCGCCAACGCGGTCGCCGCCGGCGTGGACAGCCTGGAGCACGGCATGCACCTCGACCTGGGCCTGCTGGACCAGATGGCCGTCCAGGGCACGGCCCTGGTGCCCACCCTCAACGCGTTCGCCGCGTCCGCGTTCCGGCGTCCGGGCCGGGGATCCCGGGCCGCGCCGGGACGCGTGGCTGGCCGGCTGGGCGGCGATGCCCGGCATGGCCCGCGCCGCGTACGAGGCGGGGGTCACGGTCCTGGCCGGCACCGACACGCACCCGTGCGGGACGGTCCCCGAGGAGGTGGAGCGGCTGATCAGCGCGGGCCTGCCGCGGGCCGCCGCAGTGGGCGCGGCGAGCTGGACCGCCCGGGCCTGGCTCGGCCTGCCCGGCCTGACCGACGGCGCCCCGGCCGACCTGGTCGTCTTCGACGAGGACCCCGTCGCCCACCCGGACGTGCTGCACTATCCGCGCCGGATCATCGTCCGCGGTCAGGTCCTGACCTGACCGGATCCACCGCTACCCGTAACACTCCTCGCTCGGAGCGCGCCCCGTTCCCCGGAAATCACTCGACGCGCGCTCACTCCCGCTAAACACATTCATCCCCCGCAGCAACAGCTCCGGGGGATGAAGTGAATATTCCTGTCGCGCGAAGGAAATTAGTAGCAGGGCTGGACTGGTCGGAGGCTACGGTGGCAGTTCATGTTTCAGTCGTGGAACATATTTGGACCAGCCCCATGAGTCGCTGCGGACGCGACAGGAGCAGAGTTAACACTGGCGGCGATCGACGGAACGGCTACTGCGGCCCCAGAAAGGAGTGCGGCGCGGCCACCAAAAGGGGTAAGGTGACTTTTATGGCTAGTGCCCGCGCGATACGCATGGCGCCTCCATAAGATAATGCCCGAGGGTGGTTACCCGTAATGGGCGGTCCTGTGGATAACCCGGCGCATGCGTTCCGGCAAGGCCCACAGTACTGTCGCCTGACCTGGCTGTCTACCGGAATCTAGGAAATAAATAAACTTTTTAGAAAATCATTGATTACATTTTTGAGCCTTAAACTACTTTTATTCCCGGGATGAAATTAATGCAACCTGACTTACGGGATATAAACAAGTAACTAGAGTCCTTCAGAGAATAGTAGAATTGCATAGCAAGGGGCACTGCAAATGGCACTGCAATTTGCATGCTGCTAACATTACGTAAGAATCGAAATCCACAGCGTCATGCGCATGATCCCTTGCCGGGCCGTCCAAGATCCTCTTGTACCGTCGTTTACCTGGGCGAAACTGCTTGTTCCGCCCATATTCGGCGAGGTACGATCCACCTCGTGCCCGATCCAGCCTTAAGCGGCCAACTGGTCGGCCGGGACCACGAACTTTCGCGGCTCATCAGCTGCGCGGCTGACGGCGACCGCCGGGCACGGCCAGGCCGTCCTCATCGAGGGCGAGCCGGGCATCGGCAAGTCCGCTCTGGTGCGGGCGGCCTGCGCGGAAGCGGCCGACCGGGCTGCCAGGTATTCTGGGGCGCCGGCGACGAACTGGGCCAGGCGCTGCCGCTGCTGCCCATCCTGGACGGGCTGCGGGTCCGCGAGCCCTCGGCAAACCCCCGGCAGGAAACGATCGTCGCGCTGCTGCGCGGCGAAGTCGCCTCCGGCCGCGGCGAGGATGTGCCGACGGCACTGGCCGAGCAGTTGCTGGCGCTCGTCGACGAACTGTGCGCGAGTGTGCCGACGGTCCTGGTCGTCGATGATCTGCAGTGGGCCGATCATGCCAGCGTCACCCTGTGGGAGCGGCTGTCCAGGTCGGCCCGGCACCTGCCGCTGCTGCTGGTCGGGCATGATGCGCCCGGTGCCGCAGCGGGAGGATCTGCTGGCCCTGCGGCACACAGCCGACCTCGCCGAGCGCCTCCATCTGGGCGGGCTCCCCGAAGGGTCCGTGACCGAGCTGGTCGAGACCCTGGCGGGCGGCAAGCCCGACGACGACCTGATGCAGCTCGCGGACGGCGCCGCAGGCAACCCGCTCTACCTTACCGAGCTGGTGGACGCGCTGGCCCGCAGCTCCAGCCTGACCGTCTCCGACGGCGGGAACCGCGGAGCTGACCAGCGGGCACGCGCCCGGCTCACTGTCCGCGGCGATCGCGGACCGGCTCGGGTTCGTCCCGGCCTGGGTGCGGGAGGTCCTGCGTGCCGCCGCCCTGCTCGGCGTGGATTTCGCCGTCCCCGACCTGGCCACCGTGCTCGGCCGGGGCGTCGCGGACCTGATCCCGGCCGTGGACGAGGCCCGGGCCGCCGGCGTGCTGGCCGAGTCGGGCAGCGGCCTCGGGTTCCGGCACCCGATGATCCGCGCGGCCCTGTACGAGGAGATCCCGGCCCCGGTGCGGGCCGCCTGGCACCGCGAGGCCGGCCGGGCGCTCGCCGAGGCGGGCGCGCCGGCCGACCGGGTCGCCCGGCAGTTGCTGCAGGCGGTCCGTGGGCCGGCGGACGCCACCGAGCCGATGGACGAATGGATCCTGCGCTGGCTGGCACCGACGGCGCCGCTGCTGGTCGGCCAGGCCCCCCGGGCGGCCGCGGAACTCCTCCGGCAGGCGGTCGCCAGGACGTCGGCCGACCCGGCGCAGCACGACAGCCTGGTGTGCCGGCTCGCCGAGGCCCTGTACCGGGTCGGCGACGCGGCCGAGGCGGAACGGGTGGCCCACCGCGGCCTCGCCGCCACCGATGACCCCGATCTCCTCGTCGACCTGCACTGGACGCTGGCCCAGTGCCGCACGATGGCCGGCCGGTTCCCGGAATCCCTCGCCACGCTGAACCAGGCCCTGGCCCACCCCGGGATCTCCGCCCGGAACCGGGCCCGGCTGCTGGTGGCCATCGCGCGGACGCACCGCGAACCTCGGCCAGATCGAGATGGCCGACCAGGTGGCCAGCGCGGCCCTGGCCGAGGCGACCGAGGCCGGACGACGACTGGGCCATCGGCTGGGCCCTGCACGTGCTGATTACACCGCCGCGATGCAAGGGCGGACGGCCGACGCGCTGCCCCTGTACGACCGGGCGCTGGCGGTCACCCAGGCGGAGCCCGCGCTGACCGACCTGCGGCTGCTGCTGCAGATCAACAAGGCCGTCACGCTGGGCGACCTCGACCAGTACGACGGGGCGTTCGCCGCGGCCCGCCAGGCCCAGCAGCTCGCCGACCGGGCCGGCATCATGGTCCGGCGGGCCCAGGCGCAGTGCTGCTCTCGGCCAGTTGCTGTTCCACACCGGCCGCTGGGACGACGCCCTGGCCGAGGTGGGCGTCGCTCCAGGAAGTCACCAAGGACCCCGGCGTGGCCTGCTGCGACCACGGCGTCGCCGCGGTGATCTGCTTCCACCGCGGCGAGACCAGCGCCGCGCCGCGCGTCACCTGGCCGCCGCCGCCCCGCACGCCGAGCGGATCGGGAACCGGGTGGTCGGCACGCTGGCCCTGGCCCGCAGCGAGGCCTTCGAGCAGGAAGGCGCGCTGACCGAGGCGCTCGACGTGCTGACCGGGTTCGCGGACGATGCCGAAGAACTCGACGAGGTCGAGGATCTGCTGGCGGACGGCGTCCGGCTGGCCACCAAGGTCGGCGACACGGCCGCCGCGCGGACCCTCGCGGACCGGGCCGCAGCCCTGGCCGATGACACGGAGATCCCGCACCGGCAGGCGAACGCGCTCTACTGCCGGGGCCTGGTCGACCACGACGCCGGCCGGCTGCTCCGGGCCGCGGAACGCTACCGACGACGCCCGGCGGCCGCTGCTGCGCGCGAAGGCGCTGGAGGCCGCGGCCGAGGCGTACTGTGGACAGCGGGGACCGGGACCCGGCCCGGGCCGCGTTCACCCGCGCGGTCGACCTCTACACCTCGCTCGGCGCGGCCCGTGACGTCGCCCGGCTGCAGGCCAGGTTCCGGGCCCACGGCATCCGCCGCGCCCCGCGGGTCAAGCACCGGCGGGCCCGCCGGGGCTGGGACAGCCTGACCCCCGCCGAGGCCAAGATCGCCGCGCTGGTGGCCGAGGGGATGACCAACCCGCAGATCGCCGCCAAGCTGTTCCTGTCCCACCGGACCGTGGCCACCCACGTCTCGCACATCCTGGGCAAGCTCGACGTGCGCTCCCGGATCGACATCGCCCGCGAGGCCACCGACCGCCGGCGCCGCGGCCGGCTGAGCTCGCCGCCTGAGCCCAGCCCGGAGCGAGCGGGTCCTGCAACCGGGCCGGAGCGCGGTCCTGGATCCGGGCCGGAGCGGGGTCCTGCTGACTCCGGGCCGCCGAGCGGGGTCCTGGCTCCGGCGCCGCTGCCGCGTCCTGGATCCGGCCGAGGGGACCCGGATCCAGGACGCTGCTCAGGGCGCGAGCGTGAAGTAGACCGCCTTGCCCCTGACCGTCTCGCGGTAGCCCCAGTCCGTGGACAGGCTGTCCAGCAGCATCAGGCCGCGGCCGGCTTCGGCGTAGGGCAGCGCGTGCACCTGGGCCGGGGCGGCCCGCGACCCGTCGTGCACCTCCACCCGCAACCGGCCGGCCCGCCCAGCTGATCACCAGCTCGATGGACTCGTGCCTCATCCGAGGCGTGCTGGATGGCGTTGGTGACCAGTTCGCTGGTGAGCAGGGCCGCGTGTAGGCGTCAACCGGGACGTCCCAGGCCCGGATGATCGCGCAGACGTGACGGCGGGCTTGCCCCGCCGCGGCCGGGCCGGCGAGCAGATGAGATTCGGTACGGGCGCTGCACTATCGCGCGGACTGGCGCCATCATGGTCATCTGTTTCCTTGCCGGGCCTGCTCGGGCCAGTAGCGGAAGCGCAAGTAACGCCGCCGTGCGTTGCGGACCAGGGTGAGGCCGCGCCGGGCGTCCGCGTCGGGCGCCGCGGGGCCACCGGCACTGGCGCCGGATCGGACCGCGATCCTTCGTGCACTTCCACCCGCAACTGGCCATCAACCCAGCTGATCATCAACTGAACCGCCTCGTGCCCATCCGTGTCCTGCCTCATGGCATTGGCGACCAATTCGCTGGCGAGCAGGGCCGCGCCGTAGGCGTCGATGGGGATGTCCCATGCGTGGATGATCGCCCAGACGTGGCGGCGGGCTTCAGCCGCTGCTTCGGAACCTGCGGGAAGAGAGATGCGGTACGGGCGCTGCACCGTCGCGCGGACGGGCGCCAACCTGTTCATCGGTTTCCTTGCCGAGCCTGGTCGGGTCGGGGGCGGCATGTAACGCCGTTCTTCAGGACACGATGGCCGGCCCGGCGGGCCCGAAACATCGGTCGGCTGACGGATGTCGGAACACCAGCGGGCCGGCGCCGGCCCCGGCCTTCCGCTGCGCCCCCCCATTGGGCACGATGGTCGGATGACACACGAAGTGCGGGGCGTCGTCGCCCCAGCTAAGGGCGCCAAAGTCGAAGTCACCACGATCCTGGTGCCGGATCCCGGGCCGGGAGAGGCCTTGGTCCGGGTCCAGGCGTGCGGCGTCTGCCATACCGACCTGCACTACCGCGAAGGCGGCATCGGGGACGACTACCCCTACCTGCTGGGGCACGAGGCCGCAGGCGTGGTCGAGGCGGTGGGTGACGGCGTCACCCACGTCGCGCCAGGCGACTTCGTGATCCTGAACTGGCGCGCGGTCTGCGGCGAGTGCCGCGCCTGCAAGCGGGGACGGCCCTGGTACTGCTTCAACACCCACAACGCCAGGCAGAAGATGACGCTCGCGGACGGCACGGTCCTGTCCCCCGCACTGGGCATCGGCGCGTTCGCGGACAAGACGCTGGTCGCCGCCGGCCAGTGCACGAAGGTCAACCCGGCCGCCGGGCCCGAGGTGGCCGGCCTGCTCGGCTGCGGCGTGATGGCCGGCCTGGGCGCGGCCATCAACACCGCCCCCGTCGTCCGGGGTGACTCGGTCGCCGTCATCGGCTGCGGCGGGGTCGGCGACGCCGCCGTGCTCGGCGCGGTGCTGAACGGGGCGCGGACGATCATCGCGGTGGACATTGACCCGCGGAAGCTGGAGTGGGCCAGGCAGTTCGGGGCCACCCACGTGATCAACTCACGGGAAACCGACCCGGTCGAGGGGATCAGGGCGCTGACCGAGGGGAACGGCGCGGACGTGGTGATCGAGGCGATCGGCCGCCCGGAGACCTACCAGCAGGCGTTCTACGCCCGGGACCTGGCCGGGACCGTGGTCCTGGTCGGCGTCCCGACCCCGCAGATGCGTCATCGAGCTGCCGCTGCTGGACGTCTTCGGCCGCGGCGGCGCGCTCAAGTCGTCCTGGTACGGCGACTGCCTGCCCGAGCGTGACTTCCCTGTCCTCATCGACCTCTACCTGCAGGGACGGCTGCCGCTGGATAAGTTCGTTTCGGAAAAGATCGCCCTCGACGCTGTCGAGGAGGCGTTCGGGAAAATGGAGCGCGGCGAGGTTCTGCGCAGCGTGGTAACACTCTGATGGCCGCGCAGATCGGGAAGGTCGTGACCTCCGGCACGTTCTCGCTGGACGGGCAGGACTTCGCGGTGGACAACAACGTGTGGCTGATCGGCGACGAGCACGAGGTCCTCGTCATCGACGCCGCGCACGACCCGGAGGCGATCCTGGCCGCGGTCGGCGGGCGCAGGCTGTCCGCCATCGTCTGCACCCACGGGCACAACGACCACATCGACGCGGCACCGCAGGTCGCCGAGGCGACCGGGGCACCGGTCCTGATGCACCCTGACGATCAGGTGCTGTGGCGGATGATCTACCCCGGCACCGTGCCCGACGGTGACCTGGCCGACGAGGAGGTCATCGAGATCGCGGCCACCCCGCTGCGGGTGCTGCACACCCCCGGCCATTCGCCGGGCAGCGTGTGCCTGTACGCGCCCGCCCTGCGGGTCGTGTTCTCCGGGGACACCCTGTTCCACGGCGGCCCCGGCGCGACGGGCCGGTCGTACTCGAACCACGACGTGATCATCAGGTCCATCCAGGACCGGCTGCTTGACCTGCCGCCTGAGACCGTGGTGCACACCGGGCACGGCGAGGACACCACGATCGGTGCCGAGTCCGGCCAGTTCGCCCACTGACCGCCGGCCGGTGAGCGATGCTCAGTGAGCCGGTCCGGATCGCCATGTGGTCCGGACCGCGGACGGTGTCCACCGCGCTCATGCGGGCCTGGGAGAACCGCCCGGACACCGTGGTCGCGGACGAGCCGCTGTACGCCTTCTACCTGGACCGCACCGGGCTCGAGCATCCCGGCCGGGAGCAGGTCATCGCCAGCCAGCCAACCCGCTGGCAGACGGTGATCCGCGAGCTGACCACGGCGCCCCTGCCCGCGGGCCGGACCGTGTTCTACGCCAAGCACATGACCCATCACCTGCTGGCGGAGGTGGACCGGCAGGCGCTCGCGCCGCTGCGGCACGCGTTCCTCATCCGGGATCCCCGGGAGCTGCTGGCCTCCTACGCGCGGGTGCGCGCCACGCCCACCCTGGATGATCTCGGCCTGTGGCAGCAGGCCGAGATCTTCGACCTGTTCGGCGGCCCGGTCATCGACGCACGTGACCTGCTGGAACACCCCGAGGCGATGCTGCGCGCGCTGTGCGCAGCGCTGGACGTCCCCTTCACCGCGGCCATGCTCTCCTGGCCCGCGGGGCCGCGGGACACCGACGGTGTCTGGGCCCCGCATTGGTACGACTCGGTCTGGCGCTCGACCGGTTTCGGGCCCTACCGCCCGCCGGGGCGGGCCCTGCCGGCCCGGCTCGCCGCGCTGGCCGGCCAATGCCAGCCGTTCTACCAGCGGCTGAGCGACTCCCGCCTGGCCGGCTGGCCATCCCCAGGCCCCGCCCAGGCCACCGCACCCCACCCTGGAGCGTCGTAGTGCTGCAGACCTTTGACGAGCGCAACCGTGACCTCATCGTCAGCGTCGGCGGCGTGCTGTCGCACCGCGACCAGGCCGCGATCAGCCCGTTCGACTCCGCGGTGCAGGGCGGTGACGCGGTCTGGGAGGGGCTGCGGCTCTACCAGGGCCGGATCTTCCGGCTCGGCGAGCATCTCGCCCGGCTGCGGCGCTCCGCGGCCGCGCTGGCCTTCGCCAGGGTCCCGCCAGACGAGGAGATCACCGAGCAGATCCGCCGCACCCTGCGTGCGAACGCGATGACCGATGGGGTGCACATCCGGCTCACCCTGACCCGCGGCGTGAAGATCACCAGCGGCATGGATCCCCGGCTCAACCAGTCCGGGCCCACCCTGATCGTGCTCGCCGAGCACAAGGACCCCGTCTACGACCAGTCCGGGATCAGCCTGGTCACCTCCAGCGTGCGGCGCCCGCCGCCCGATGTCCTGGATCCCGGGATCCACCACAACAACCTGCTCTCCTCCATCCTGGCCAAGATCGAGGCGAACGTGGCCGGGGCGGACGATGCGGTCATGCTGGACAGCCGCGGCTTCGTGGCCGAGACCAACGCCACGCACCTGTTCCTGGTCACCGCCGGCGGCTGGGCACCCCCACCACGGCCGCCTGCCCGGAAGGCATCACCCGGGCCGCTGTCCTGGAACTCGCCGAGGTCGCGGGCATCCCGCACACGGCCGGCGACTACAGCCTGACCCAGTTCTACGCGGCGGACGAGGTGTTCGTCACGGGGACCATGGGCGGCCTCACCCCGGTCACCCAGATTGACGGCCGCCCCATCGGATCGGGCTCCCCCGGGCCGGTGACCAAGCGGCTCGGCGACCTGTTCGCCGACCTCACCGCCCGGACCGGGACCGTGATCACGTGAGTCACGCCGCGTCAGGACCGCCTCAGCCGGGCAGAATGTCCCCTATGACGAAGGCGCCAGAACTCCCCTCTGCCGTGCTGCCCGGCGGAGTCAGGATGCCGATGCTCGGCTTCGGCACGTGGCGGCTGCGCGGCTCAGCCGGGTACGACGCCATCCTCACCGCGCTGCAGGCGGGCTACCGGCACATCGACACGGCCACCATGTACGGCAACGAGGCGGAGGTGGGCCACGCGCTGCGGGACAGCGGCCTGGAGCGCAGCGAGGTCTTCATCACCACCAAGCTTCCCCCAGGCAAGGCCGGCCAGGAACGCCGGACGCTGAACGCCAGCCTGCGCGCCCTCGGCACCAGCTATGTCGACCTGTGGCTCGTCCACTGGCCGCCGCCCCCCGGGCGCTCGCCCCGGTCTGGCGCGAGTTCCTCGCCCTCCGCGGCCAGGGCCTGGCCCGGGCGGTCGGGGTGAGCAACTACTCGATCGCCCAGATCGACACCCTGATCCAGGCCACCGGGGAGGCGCCGGCCGTCAACCAGGTCCCGTGGAGCCCGGCCCAGTATGACGAGGCCGTGCTGGAGGAGAGCCGCGAGCGGGGAGTGACCCTGGAGGGTTACAGCCCGCTCAAGGGCACGGACCTGGGTCACCCGGTGCTGACCAGCATCGCCGGGGAGCATGGGGTGACCCCGGCCCAGGTGGTACTGCGCTGGCATATCGAGCATGGCATCGCGGTGATCCCCAAATCAGCGCGGCCGGACCGGATACGGGCCAACTTCGACGTGCTCAGCTTCTCGCTGACCCCGAAAGAGGTCGCCCAGATCGATCGCCTGTCCCGCCGCTGACTTCTGTCCGGCCGCCCACCCGGGGCCGCCCAGCCCGGGGCCGCCCAGCCCGGGGCCGCCCAGCCCGGGGCCGCCCAGCCCGGGGCCGCCCAGCCTGGGAATTGGCCGAGGATCGGCTGAATTGCCAGCTTCCCGGGCCCGGCCTGCCCGGTGCGCCTGGCAGGATGGCGAGGGTGCACGCCACATCGCTCGGCCAGCTCTGGCACGAGGCGATCACCGCCGAGCCGCTGCCACCCCGGCTGCTGGTCCTGGGCACCGCCCTGGCCGCGCTGATCCTGGTCGGGTGGCGCCGCGCCTGGCCGCTGTCCCGCACCGTGGTGACCATCGCCCACGAGGGCGGCCATGCGCTGGTGGCGCTGGCCGTGGGCCGCAGGCTCGACGGGGTCCGGGTGCACCGCAGCACGGCCGGGCTCACCGTGTCCGCGGGGAACGCCTCCGGTCCCGGCATCGTGGCTACCGCCGCAGCCGGCTACCTGTCCCCTCCGCTCCTGGGGCTGGGCGCGGCCGCTCTGCTCGCGACCGGGCACCTGGTGGCCGCGCTGCTGCTCAGCCTGGTCCTGCTGGCCGCCCTGACCCTCATGATCCGCAACGCCTACGGCATCCTCGCCACGGTCACGGTCGCGGCCGCCGTGGCCCTGGTGACCTGGCGTGGCTCGTCCCTGCTGCAGGCGGCGTTCGGGTACGCGATGGCCTGGTTCCTCCTGGCCGGTGGTATCCGGCCGGTCCTGGAACTGCAGCGCTCCCGCCGGCGCGGCCGGGCGTCCCGGTCAGACGCGGACCAGCTCGCGGCGCTCACCGGCGTTCCCGGTGGGGTCTGGGTGGCCCTGTTTGCCCTGGTGGCGGTGGGCGCCCTGGCCATCAGCGGGTTGTGGCTGATGTACTGAACGTGCGGAGCAGCTGTGCACCGCCACTGAATACTCGAGTTTGCTGATCGGCAATCTGTACATTGGCCAGCCCGCCCGCCAGCCCTGGCATCACCCGACCGGGACCGGCTCCTCCTCGGACATCAGCCGGTCCGCAGTCCGGGCGGCGGTCTGCCGCGCCCACCGGCCGCTGGTCACCAGGCCCACGATCAGCACGGCGAGCCCGCAGCAGGTGATGATCCACCAGCCCACGTGGCTCGCGGTGGTGAAGCCGGTGCGCATCGGGACGACCATGATGGACGTCACCGCGGACCCCACCACAGCCACCCCCAGCGACTGGCCCACCTGCCGGCTGGTGGACGCGATGGCGGCCGCGACCCCCGCCTGCGCGCGCGGCATCCCGGACACCGCGGTGTTGGTGATCGGCGCGTTCACCATCCCGAAACCGATGCCGAAGATCACGTAGGAGGTGAGCAGCCACCCGGTGGGCTGCTGCGCGGTCAGCCCGGTCAGCATGAGAGCACCCCCGGACAGGCAGATCCCCGCGACGATCAGCGGGATCCGCGGGCCGCGCTGGCCGACGATCCGGCCGGACAGCGGCGCGAAGATCACCGTGACCGCCGCCAGCGGCAGCGTGAGCAGCCCGGCGTGCAGCGCCGAGTAGCCGCGCACGTCCTGCAGGTAGAGCGTGTTGAGGAAGAGGAACCCGCCCAGCGCGGCGAACGCGCTGACCGCGATCACCGTGGCCCCGGAGAACGGCGCGCTGCGGAAGAATCTCAGGTCCAGCAGGGGTTCGTGGCGCCGTGGCTCGTACATGATCAGGGCCCCCAGGGCCACCGCGGACACGGCGAAGCAGCCGATGATTTCCGGCGAGCCCCAGCCATGCTCCGGCCCCTCGATGATCCCGTAAACCAGCGAGGCCAGCGTCACGATCACGAGCAGCTGGCCGACCGGGTCCAGCCGCCGCGGATGCGGCGCCCTGGACTCCGGCACGAACAGCGCGGTGAGCACGATGGCCGCCACCCCGATCGGGATGTTCACCCAGAAGATTCCCCGCCAGCCCACCGAGGCGATCAGCAGCCCGCCCACCACCGGGCCGAGAGCCAGGCTGACCCCCACCGCCGCACCCCAGACGCCGATGGCCCGGGCCCGCTCCTTCGGGTCGGTGAAGGTGTTCACGATGATGGACATGGCCACCGGGTTGAGCATCGAGCCGCCCAGCGCCTGCAGCATCCGGAACGCCACCAGCCAGCCCAGGCTGGGCGCGAGGCTGCACAGCAGCGAGCCGATGGTGAACGTGGCCAGCCCAGCCTGGAAGGTGCTGCGCCGTCCCAGCCGGTCCGCGGTGGAACCGGACAGCAGCAGGAAGCTGGCCAGCACCAGGGTGTAGGCGTCCACCACCCACTGCAACCCGGACACCGAGGCGTGCAGGTCCCGCTGGATGGACGGCAGCGCAACGTTCACGATCGTGTTGTCGAGCCCCACGATCACCAGGCTCATGCAGCAGATAGCGAGGATCAGTAGTCGCCGGCGGCGGCTTGGCCCTCTCACGACTGGCTCTGTCACGACTCCCTCGGAAGGCAGTAGTTCGTTACTTGCGAAAATACAACTGACGCTCACGGGGTCGAACGCGTGGTTCACTGTCTCTATGCCTGACGACGGGCTTCCGGTGCTGGGACCCGGGTCCGCCGCCGAGTGGGACGCGTGGCTCACCGAGCATCACGCCGACTCGGCCGGCCTGTGGCTCAAGATCCCCCGCAAGGGTTCGGGCGCCCTCGGGGTCTCCTACCCTGACGCGCTCAGCGTCGCGCTCTGCCACGGCTGGATCGACGGCCAGAAGGGCCGCCTGGACGACGATTACTGGCTGCAGCGCTTCACGCCGCGCCGGGCCGGCGGCAAGTGGTCCCGGATCAACCGCGACCAGGCCACCGCCCTGATCGAGGCGGGCCGGATGAAGCCGGCCGGGCTCCGCGAGGTGGAGCGGGCCCAGGCGGACGGCCGCTGGGCCGCCGCCTACGCATCCCAGTCCACCGCGGCCGTCCCCGAGGATCTCGCCCGCGCACTGGACGGCAACGACGCCGCCCGCGCCTTCTTCGCCACCCTGGACCGGGCGAACCGGTACGCGATCCTGTACCGCGTCGCAGACGCCAAGCGGCCGGAGACCCGGGCGCGACGTATCGCCACGTTCATCACAATGCTTAGCGAAGGCAAGAAAATCCATCCCTAACGGCAGACTGGACCCGGCGATCAGGGACCTCGGATAGCCTTCTACGTCAGCGCCGCCCACCTTCCGGGATGTCCGTCATGCGAATGCCAACCACTGCGGGCTCGGGCCGGCCGGGGGAGACGGGCCCGCGGACGGCGCCGCTGCAGGCGGGGCCGCGCAGGCTCACGGTGCCCGGCGCCGCCCGGCCGCGGCCGCCGCGGCCCTGCGGCGGCACTGGCTGATCACTGTCCTCCTGCTCGCCGGGCTGGTCCTGCGCGCCCTCTCGCTGGCCGCCTACCAGCCGGCCCTGCTCTACATCGACAGCCTGAAATACCTGTTCGGCGCCTGGCCCGGCAACGATCCGCTCGGCTACAACGTGATCCTCAAGGTCCTGCTGGCCGTGGGCAACCTCGACACGGTCACGGTGGTCCAGCACCTGCTCGGCCTGGCCATAGCCGCCGGCCTGTACCTGCTCCTGCTGCGCCGCGGGGACTCCGCGCTGGCTGGCCGCGCTGGCGGCCGCACCCGTGCTGCTCGACGCTTACCAGATACAGATCGAGCAGACCATCATGCCTGACGTCTGGTTCGAGGGCATGATCGTCGCGGGGCTGATGCTCCTGCTCTGGCGGCCTGAGCCGGGACCGCGGCTGATCGCGGCGGGCGGGCTGGCCCTCGGGGCCAGCGCGCCCATCGCCCAGGTCGGCCAGATCATGATCGTTCCCGCGCTGGTCTACCTGCTGATCGTGGTGCCGGGCTGGCGGCGCAAGCTGCTCCAGGCCGTCGTGCTGTGCGCTGCCTTCGCCCTGCCTATCGTCGGCTTCTCCGCTCCGCGAGTACGTGGTTGCCCACCAGTTCTCGCTCGCCCCCGCCGCGGGGAGCACCATCTACGGGCGGCTGGCGGAGAGCGCGGACTGCGCGACGCTGAAGATGCCCCCGTACGAGCGGGCGGTCTGCCCGCCGCGGGCACTCGCGATCCGCCTCGGCCCGGACGGGCTGGTGCACAGCGCCGTATCCCCCGACCACACCTACGTGGCCCCGCCAGGACAGACCCACGGCGAGGTCATCGGGAACTTCGAGCACCGGGTGATCACCCAGCAGCCGCTGCGGGTGGTCGGAGGCGTCCTCGGCGACGCGGCCCGGCTGTTCGAGCTGCACCGGGTGACCAGCACCGGGGACACACCCATCTCCCGCTGGCAGTTCCAGACCAGCTACCCGACCTACGGCAGCAGCATCTTCCTGAGCCGCGACCATACGATCATGCTGGGCCTGCACTTCGCCGCCAGCGGCGGCCCGGTCCACATCCGGCCGCTGCCCGCCACCATGGGCGGGCAGCCCACGGTGGACCGGCCGCTCGCCGCGTTCCTGCGCGGCTACCAGCTGCACGGCGGGTACACGCCAGGGCCGCTGCTGCTCCTCGCCACCCTGGCCGGCCTGGCCGGCACCCTGGTCGCCCTGGCGGGCGGCCTGGCCTCCGCCCGGGGGCGCGGTTTCCTCTCCCCCGGCCAGCGCCAGCTGGCCCTGGCCTGCCTGCTGGTCTTCGGCTCGGCCGTGGCCGTCCTGCTCGCCTCCGACCTGTTCGAATTCTCCTGGCGCTACCAGCTGCCCGCTCTGGTCACCCTGCCGCCGGCGGGCGCGCTGGGCCTGGCCTTGCTGGGCAGCCTGCTGCGGCGCCGCGCCGCTCCGGCCCACCCCCAGGGCCGCAACGGAACAGTTCCCGGCAGCTCCCCCGCCCCGGCCGGCGGGGAACAGCCCGATCCCCGGCCAGACCGGGCCAGCTGAGCCCACCGGGCCAGCTGAGCCCCTCCGGCCCGGCCGCCCCCTCCGGCCCGGCCGCCACCCTCCGGCCCGGCCGGGCACCCTCCGGTCTGTGGACCAGGCTGTGGATGATCCGGTGGACAGCCGCCCGGCCCGGGGGATAACCAGGCCGCCGTTGTGGAAAAGCTGCCCATAGGCAATAAAATCCGTAGATTCGTGGCAGAAAACCCTTGCACCGCTCCACGGCAAGCGGTAGAAATTCCGCACCACCAAATAGAGATCAGCTGGAACCCCGCACTCCGGCGCCCCGGGGAACCGGAACGCCTGGGCGGGTGTGCGCAAAGCCGGGAAACTGGCACTCCAGGCTGATTTCCCGCCCCGGTGGAGCGGCCGGAAGGTACCCCCGCAGCCGAGTAATCGGTAGCCCCCCGCCGGCTGGTCGCGGTGAGGCCCCTCCATCTCATACGTGGAGGGGCCTCGCTGCGTGCACGGGCCTCGCTGCGTGCACGGCAGTGCCGCGTGTACGGCATTCCTGCGCGTCCGGGCATTCCAGGCCAGATCCCACCGCCGCCGGGCCAGGTCCGGGCCGGGCGATGCCTGCCACCCGTGCCCCGCTCAGGGCCGGCGAGATGACGCCCGGCGCCGGTCCGGCTGCCCCGGGGCGCCGGGCTGTGGATCAGACTGTGGATAAGGCGGTGGACAGCCGCCTTTCCCGGGGGATAACACACGCCTTGTTGTGGATTTCCCCGATAGCTGGAAAAAATTTGAGATTACTGGCGGGAAACTCTTGCGCCAGTTCCTCTGGCCAGAGTACAAATTACTCACCGCCAAGGCGGAAGTCCTCCGGGAGGAAACTCCCGGGACGCCGGGGAAACCCGGGCGACGGGAAAACCGGGCAACCGGGATTCCAGTTGCTGCTTCCACGGCAGGCGGTCGGCCGCAGAGCGCCAAGAAGCCGGGCAACCGGCAGTCGCGGTGCGACGTGGTCAGGTGGGGCCCCTCCAACTCATACTTGGAGGGGCCTCATTCTTCTGTGTGCCGTCTTGTGTGCACCGTCTTGTGTGCACCGTTGAGTGGCAGGTCCTCAGTCCCCTGAGTCACACCCGTTCATGCCGTCCGGGGTCCGGGCCGGAGAGCCAGGCCAGCGGGGCCGACTCGGCACCCCTGTCCCCCCAGCCACACCAGCCCCTCTCCGCGGTGCCCGGCAACCAGTCCCCCCAGTCACACCAGCCCCTCCCGTCCACGTTTCCCGCGAAACGTTCGCCCTAACCGGACAAATCACCCGCCATAACGCACGTCACGCGGGAAACGTGGGCCGGAAACATGGGTGCTGCGTCGACATGTGGGCGCTGCGCCGCGGGAGGGACCGCCCGTGCGGGTGGCCCCCGCGCAGATCCCAGCGTGCGGGACTAGCGCACTGGGCTCTTACCTCGGGTGCGTGGCGGCGGAGCGCACCTGCGGGAAGAGGTGCACGATAGCGGCCGGCCCGACCGGGGAACGACTGCACCCCATGCAGCTCTCATGCTGGGGCCGGACGGGGCTCGGCCCCTCGGGGAGTACCGGATGGACATCGAGGTCGCTGCCGCCCCGGGCCGCTCCCCCGGTCCGGTCACAACAGGTCGCGGCGGCGGAATCCCGCCAGCCCGGCCACGGCCAGCATCACCGCCACGACGATCAGCCAGGCCAGCGGCGCTGCCGTGACCGGGGCGCCAGGCAGCTTCGGTATGTGGCTGAACGGCGACACGTCCAGCACGGCCTGGGTCAGCCTGATCGCCGGGCCGAGCACGGTGATCAGGGCGGCCAGGCCGAGTGCGCTCCACGCGGTGGCCACCGCGGCCCGCGGCACCAGCCCCCAGAGGGCCACCGCCAGGCCGGCCAGCACCCAGGCCGCCGGGACCTGCGCGAGCCCCGCCGCGGCCAGCCGGGGCACCTGAGTGCCCACGCCGCCCGAGGTGAACCCGTCACCCAGCGCCATGGCCAGGCCGCCCAGCACCAGCAGCGCCGCGCTACCTGCGGCCGCGACGAGCAGATGGCTGCCCGCCCAGCGGACCCGCCCGACCGGGGCGGCCAGCACCGGCTCAGCCCGCCGCTCGCTTTCCTCGCCGTGCAGCCGCAGGACGGCCGCCACCGCATACCCCGCCGCGGCCACGCCCATCACCGCGATCACCGCTGCGAGGTAGGCATCGACGAGCCCGCTGTGCCCGCCCAGCCGGATGAAGATCTGCCGGGCCTGGGCGCTGGTGTTCAGCATCGGGCCGATCCCGCGGGCGGCCGACCCGAATACCGCGCCGGCCAGCGCGAAGCCGGCTGCCCAGCCGAGCAGGGCGCCACGCTGCAGCCGCCAGGCCAGGGCGACGGGGCTGCGCAGCCACCCGGCCGCCTGCGGCCGGCCGGCCCGGGCGGGCAGCAGGCCCGCGCCCAGGTCACGATGAGCAGCAAGCTGCGCGGCGCACCCCGCCAGAGCCGCGGCGGCCACCACGAACAGGAGGCCTACGCCCCACCGGGGGCTCGCGTACACCTGCATCTGCTCGGCCCAGCCCAGCGGTGAGGCCCAGCGCAGCCAGGACATCCCGGACGCCGAGTCGCCCACCGCGCGCAGCAGGAACGCCACTCCCAGCACGCCGACAGCCAGCCCGCGGGCCGTCCGGGCACTGACCGTCAGCTGGGCGCAGACCGCGGCGACGGCCGCGAACACGCAGCCCGACAGCCCCACCGCCGCACTCAGGGCCAGCGCCCCGGCGAACGGGTAGCCGAGGACGGCCTGAACGGCGGCGAGCAGCGGGATGAGGGCCAGGCTGCTGCCGAACGCCACCCCCAGGCCGGCGGCCAGCGGCGCCTGGCGGCCGACGGCCGCGGCGCCCACCAGTTCCAGGCGCCCCTGCTCCTCGTCATCGCGGGTGTGCCGGACCACCGTGAAGATCCCCATCAGCCCGGCGGCGGCGGCTGCGGTGACCAGAACCTTCCAGGCCACCAGCGATCCCGCGCTGGTCCCGAACACCGGCCCGCTCAGCGCGAGGACCGAGGGGTCGTGCTGGACACTGGCGATGAGAGAAAGGCGTTCAGCCAGGCTCGTGTAGAGGTGGCGGAAGCTGTACCCGGTGCTGCCGATGCTGCCGGCGAAGATGTACAGCCAGACCGGCAGGAATATGCGGTCGCGGCGCAGGCCAAGCGAGATCAGCGCGGCGGTCCCGGCCAGCCCGGCCCGGCCGCGGCTGGCGGGCCGGCCGCCGGGCCGCCGCGTGCGGGCGGCCACCGCGGTCATGACGGGTCCGTGTAGTGGCGCAGGAACAGTTCCTCGAGCGTGGGTGGCTGGCTGACCAGGCTGCGCACGCCCGCCTCGGCCAGCCGCCTCAGTACCTCAGGAAGCACACTGTCGTCCACCTGGCAGCTGACCCGGGTACCGGCGACGTCCAGGTCGTGCACCCCGGGCAGGCCGGCCAGCCCGTCCGGCGGCCGGTCCAGCTCCGCCCGCAGCGAGGTGCGGGACAGGTGCCGCAGGTCAGACAGGGCACCGGAATCCACCGTGCGGCCCGCCCGGATGATCGTCACCCGGTCACACAGCGCCTCAACCTCGGACAGGATGTGACTGGACAGCAGCACTGTCCGTCCCGCCTGCCGCTCCTCGTCCACGCACTCGCGGAACGCGGCCTCCATCAGCGGGTCCAGCCCTGAGGTCGGCTCGTCGAGAATCAGCAGTTCGGCCCCGGACGAGAGCGCGGCGACCAGCGCGACCTTCTGCCGGTTCCCCTTGGAGTAGGACCGGCTCTTCGTGGCCGGGTCGAGCTCGAACTTCTCCAGGAGGGCCACCTTGCGCTTCTCATCGACACCCCCGCGAAGCCGGGCGAGAAGGTCGATGACCTCGCCGCCGGACAGGTTCGGCCACAAGGTAACGTCGCCCGGCACATACGCCAGACGCCGGTGCAGCGTGGTCGCCTCCGCCCAGGGATCACCGCCGAGCAGCCGGGCGCTTCCCCCGCCGGCCCGGATCAGGCCGAGCAGCACCCGGATCGTGGTGGTCTTGCCCGATCCATTCGGGCCGAGGAAACCGTGCACCTCACCGGCGGCCACCGTCAGATCCAGCCCGTCCAGCGCGCGCGTCCGGCCGAATGACTTCGCCAGCCCGGCTACCTCGATCACCGCCGTCATGTCTTTAGCCTATCATTGAATTCACAAAATCATGAAAGTTATGTATCTAGTAAACTGAGCGCAGCGACCGCCGGGAGAGGGGTGACACCAGTGCGGGAGACGTGGGACGCCCGGGAGACCCCGCAGATGCGGGACACCCCGCAGGCGCGGGACACCCCGCAGGCTGCTCCCCCGGCGCAGGAGGCCCGGGACGGCGCCGCCGTGCGGCAGTTCATCCAGCGCTTCGCCTCGCTGCTCGCCGACTCGGGGATGCCGCGGATGCCGGCCAGGATCTTCGTCGCCCTGCTCACCGCGGACACGAGCCGCCTCACCGCGGAGGAGCTCGCGGGGCTGCTCCAGGTCAGCCCGGCCGCGGTGTCGGGCGGCGTGCGTTATCTCATCCAGGTGGGCCTGGTCAGCCGGGAGACAGAGCCCGGTTCCCGGCGCCACCTGTACCGCATGCCGGACAACGTCTGGCACGAGGTCCTGCGGGTCCGGGACCGGATCATGATGCGCTGGGCGGACACGATGCGCGACGGCGCGGAGGTGCTCGGCGCGGGCACGCCCGCGGGGACCCGGCTGGCCGAATCGGCGATGTACTTCGACTTCGTCAGCAAAGAGCTGCCCGCGCTGCTCGACCGCTGGGAGGATTACAAAGCGGCGCACCGGGGCTGACCTGGCCCTGGGCGGCTCCGTGGTCTGCGGCCGTGATCGTTGTCGCTAGCCTGGGCGCATGGCCGAAGAGACTAACGACCCCTACGCCGGTCCTGGCGACGTCAGCGTCGAGTATGAGTACGGCGGCGGCACCGGCGACTACGAGCGCGGCGAGTACAACCCCGGCACGGACGGGCTGGAAGACACCGACTTCGAAGACGACGGCCAGCTGGACGCCTCCGACACGCTGGAGGGCGATCCCGGCGATGACCCGCTCGACACGGGCATCGCCCCGCCGGACAAGTGGTCGGCCGGGGAGCGCTTCGGCACCACCCTGGCCGAGGAGCGCGAGGGCGAGTCGCTCGACCAGTTGCTGGCCGAGGAAGAGCCGGAGCCTGACCCTTACGCTGACCCTGACCCGGCCGCCGAGAGCGACCTGCCCCGGGAGGGCCCGGAATCATACGACGAGCCCCAGCCGCGGTCCGGCCGGCTGGTCGCCGAGGATGGGGGATCCCACCCGGACCGTGAGTCGAACCTGGTCGCCCGGGACGTGGGCATCGACGGAGGGGCCGCGGGCGCCGAGGAGGCGGCCGTCCACCTGACGGACGAGGACGAGGACGAGATCGCCGGCGGCCCGGAGGGCTGAGCCGCGGACGACTCCGGCCCACCATCCTGGGAGAATCCGGGCATGACGGATTCCCACCCGGCGCCTTCCCTGCTGTCCGGGCGGACCGCGTGGGCGCGCAACCTGGAAACCCCGCTGCGCCGGTTCCTCCGCACAGAGACGGGCAGCGCGGCGATCCTGCTGGCCGCGACGGTGGCCGCGCTGGTCTGGGCGAACGCCGCACGCCGGGACCTACGACCCGTTCTGGTCCACCCGGCTCGCGGTGACCGCTCGGCAGCACGGGCTTGTCCGACAGCCTGCACGGCTGGGTGAACTCCGGCCTGATGACGTTCTTCTTCCTGGTCGTCGGCCTGGAGGCCCGGCGCGAGTTCGACATGGGCGAACTGCGCGAGCGGCGCCGGCTGACGCTGCCGCTGGTGATCGGCCTGGGCGGGATGATCGTCCCGGTCGGCATCTACCTGGCCGCTCAACGCCGGGCAGGCCCGGGCACCCGGGGCTGGGGCGCGGCCATGTCCACCGACACCGCGTTCGCGCTCGGCATGCTGGCCCTGGTCGGCTCGCTGGCTGCCCGACCGGGTGCGCACCTACCTGCTCACGTTCTCTGTGGTGGATGATCTGGCCGGACTGGCCGTTATCGCAATTTTTTACAGCGCGCGCCTGGAGCTGACCGCACTGCTGGCCGGGGTGGGCTTCCTGGTCGTCGTGGCCGCCATCCGGGCCGCGGGCGTGCGGTTCGGCCCGGCCTACTTCCTGCTCGGGCCGGCGGCCTGGGTGGCGTTCTTCAAGTCCGGCGTGGACCCGGTCGTGGTCGGGCTGGTCATGGGCCTGCTCAGCTACGCGCCACCCGGCGGCGCGCAGCGACCTGGAGCGGGCCAGCGACCTGTTCCGGCTGTTCCGCGAGCAGCCCACCCCCGAGCTGGCCCGTCGAGGCCGGCGAGGGCGTCACACCGCGATCTCCCCCAACGAGCGGCTCCAGCAGCTCTACCACCCCTGGTCGAGCTATCTCATCGTGCCCCTGTTCGCCCTGGCCAACGCGGGCGTCGCGATCAGCACGGGGCTGCTGTCCCGCGCCTACACCGTCCCCGGTCACGCTGGGCATCCTGATCGGCTACGTGGTGGGCAAGCCGCGTGGGCACCACCGCGGCCGCGTGGCTCGTCACCCGGCTCAGCCGGGGCCGGATCCAGCCGCCGGTGGGCTGGGCGGCCGTCATGGGCGCGGGCGCCATCGCGGGGATCGGCTTCACCGTGGCCCTGCTCATCGCCTCGCTCGCCTTCCACGGCACCCTGCTGGCCGAGGCCAAGCTGGGCATCCTGTCCGCGGCGTTCTGCGCGTCGGTGCTCACCTGGACGGTCTTCCGGGTCACCCGGCTGCTGCCCAAACGGCTGAAGATACGCGCCCTGCTCGGCACCTCCACGCACCATCACCGACCTGGCCGTGCCGGTCGATCCCGGCCGCGATCACATCCGCGGGCCGGGACGGGCCCCGGTCACCGTGGTGGAGTACGGCGACTTCGAATGCCCGTACTGCGGCCAGGCCGAGCCGGTCGTCCGGGAACTGCTGTCCGACTTCGGCGACGTCCGGTACGTGTTCCGGCACCTGCCGCTGAACGACGTCCACCCGCACGCCCAGCTGGCCGCGGAAGGCGCCGAGGCGGCCGACCGGCAGGGCAGGTTCTGGGACATGCATGACCTGCTGATGGAGCATCAGGGCGCGCTCACCGCGCGGGACCTGATCCAGTACGCGGCCGATCTCGGCCTCAACACGGCCCGGTTCGCCGACGACCTGCGCAAGCACGCGGGCGCGGCGCGGGTGGCCGAGGACGTGGACTCGGCGGACCTGTCCGCGGTGTCCGGCACGCCCACGTTCTTCATCAACGGCAAGCGCCACTACGGCGCCTACGACATCGGCACGCTGTCCGACGCGGTCCGGACCGCCCGGGTGCGCACCCTGATCACGACCTGAGGAGGCTGGCCCGTGGGCATGGTCAACACGGTGGGCCTGGTGCTGCATCCGGCGCGGGACTGCAACTCGGCCTTGTTCACCTTGCTGGCCTGGGCCAGCAAGCGCAAGGTGACGGTGCTCGCGCTGGAGGACGAGGCCGAGCCGGGTCCCGAGCCAGGTCGAGGCGGTCCTCCCGGCAGGACCTGGCGCGGCGCGCCGATCTCGATGGTCAGCCTGGGCGGTGACGGCACCATGCTGCGCGCCATGCGGCTGTCGGCCAGCTGCGGCCGCCGGTACTCGGCGTCAACGTGGGCAAGCTGGGCTTCCTGGCCGAGATCGACCCGCCCGAGATGGCCGACGCGCTGGGCGCGATCGACGAGCACCGCTTCACCGTGGAGCCCCGGTCCGCGGTGTGCGCCGAGTTCCAGGGTCAGCAGACCATCGCGTTCAACGACGTGGACCTGGCCCGGATCCCCGGCCTCAGCTCGTCCGCGGTGGTCGAGCTGACCGTGGAAGCGCACCCGTTCGTCCGCTACGCGGCGGACGCGCTGATCGTGGCCACCCCGACCGGATCCACCGCCTACAACTTCTCCGCGGGCGGCCCGATCGTGTCGCCCAACGTCGAGGGGCTGCTGGTCACCCCGGCCGCGCCGCACTCGGCGTTCAACCGGGCGCTGTTCCTGGCCGCCGACGAGAAACTCACGCTGACCGTGCTGCCGCGCAGCGGGGAGCTGGCCGTGGAAGCGGACGGCAACGTGGTCGGGTACGTGCACCCGGGCGACACCGTGGTCGAGCTGAGCACGGTGCCCGACGCGGCCCACGTGGTCCGGCTCGGCCGGACCACGTTCTACCAGCGCGCCCAGCGTAAGCTCCGGCTGACCGGCTCGGCCGAGGCGACTGACTGGGCGCAGCCCGCCGCAAGCCGCGGAACCCGGGCGCCGCAGGCGGTACCGTGGGCACAGAGATCGGCGGCCGCGGGATGGATGACCAGCCATTCTTGGTTGGAACCGGTAGCGGGCAGACTGACGACACCCTGGAAGGGCTGTGAGCGTGGTGCGAGATCCGGGAGACCTCTACGAGGTGAGCCCTGACGCGCCGGTACTGGACGGGGCAGTGATGCTGCACTACCTCGACGGCTTCATCGACGCCGGGGCGGCGGGCAAACTGCTGTCCGCCCATCTGCTGGGCACGCTGGAGCACGAGGAGATCGCCCGGTTCGACGTGGACCGGCTGATCGACTACCGGTCACGGCGGCCGCCGATGATCTTCTCCCGGGACCACTGGGAGTCCTACGAGGCGCCCGAGCTGGCCATGCACCTGCTCGAGGACACCGCCGGGAGCCAGTTCCTGCTGCTCACCGGGCCGGAGCCGGACCACGAGTGGGAGAGCTTCACCCAGGCCGTCCGGGACGTGGCCGCCCGGATGGGGGTCCGGCTGGCGGTCGGTTTCCACGGCATCCCGATGGGCGCGCCGCATACCCGCCCGCTGGGCGTGACCGCGCACGCCACCACGCCCGGCCTGACCACGGGATACCCGCCGCTGGTGGACCGCCTGCAGGTACCGGGCAGCGTCGCGGCGCTGCTGGAGATGCGCCTGGGCGAGGAAGACCGCGCCGCCGGTGGGCTTCGCCGTGCACGTGCCGCACTACCTGGCCCAGGCCGCCTATCCGACGGCCGCGATCACCCTGCTCGACTCGGTGTCCCGGGCGACCGGCCTGCAGCTGCCCGACGAGGCGCTGCGGGAGGCGGCCCGCGAGACGGACGAGGAGATCCGGCGGCAGGTCGAGGGCTCCGAGGAGATCATGGAGGTCGTGCAGGCCCTGGAACGCCAGTACGACGCGTTCGCCGAGGGCGCCGAGCGCGGCGGCCTGCTCGACGGGCTCCGAGCAGCTGCCATCCGCCGATGAGATCGGCGCCCAGTTCGAGCAGTTCCTGGCGGAACAGCAGGGCCGGGCCGACTCCTCCGACTCCTGACCCTGCTGCCGCCCGGCAGGCTAGGCCACTTCGCGGAGCTTGCCGGTCGCCACGTCGAAGACGAAGCCGCGGACCGAGTCCTTGTGCGGGATGAACGGGCTGGCCTTGATCCGCGCGATGGACTGGCGCACGTCGTCGTCGAGATCGGGGAAGGCCTCCGCCGCCCATTCAGGCTTGATGCCGGTGTCCTTCTGGATGCTGGCCTTGAAGTCGTCGTCGGTGAAGGTGAGCATCCCGCAGTCGGTGTGATGGATGAGGATGATCTCCTGGGTGCCGAGCAGCCGCTGGCTGATCGTGAGCGAGCGGATCTCGTCGTCGGTGACCACCCCGCCCGCGTTGCGGATCACATGGGCCTCGCCGTCCTTGAGGCCGAGGATGGCGTAGACGTTCAGCCGGGCGTCCATGCAGGCCACCACGGCGAGCTGCCTGGACGGCGGAAGCGGCAGCGGGCCGGCGAAAGACTCCGCGTAACGGTCGTTGTTGGCCAGCAGCTCGTCAGTAGCGGTCATGGCGCCAGTCCTCTCTGATTGGTGTGCCCCTGATCCGTACGGCGTCTGGTATCCCAGTGGGGCCATGCTCATCTTCTGTACTCCCCCGGTGCCGGCGATGAACCGGGCAAACTCGCGGCCTGTCCGGCCCGCCCCGGCTGGGCCGGGACTTCCCGGCTGGGCGGGCTTTCCCCTCAGCTCTAAATCATGTAATTCCGATTGAGATAGTAATCCTATAGCCCCTCCTGCGCCCGTGCGCCATGTCCGACACGGCGCGTCACCGGGTACACACACTGCGGCTTCACCATCACTAGACTGATCCGCGAGGAAACGGGGACGACACGCGGCCGCCACGGCCCGGCCAGCCGCATCAGCCGGCAGGTGGCCCGCCGCCGATCGCGTCACGGCCGCTGGCCGGGGTGCGCGCCTGGCCACCGCGGATCACGGCCGCCACGTCGGCGACATCAGGGGGATGCGCGTCCATGAGCCGATCGAGTGCACGCGAATGCCTGGCCCCGGGAACCGTGGTGGCCCCGGGCGAGGTGCTGGTCGCCACCGAGATCGGCGACCCGGCGCATGGCCTGCTGACCTGCCCGGCCGCGCCCCTGGTCGGCGGGCTGCTGTACCGCCGGGGCGTGCGGGTCCGGTACGCGCCGGTGCCGCAGTCCGGCGACGCATCCCAGGCCGATGACGGCGCGGCCCTGTTCGTCACCACCGCGCTGCACAGCGACGGCACGGCCACCGCGATCGGCGCCGCGGCCAGCAGCGTGGACGGCGTGGCGATGGCCGCGGCCCGCGGCGCGGTCGAGGAATGGGCCGCGGTCGGCGGGACCCGGCGCCTGCTCAGCGCGGTGCAGCCCGTGGTGCCCGGGCGCGCGGCGGGCCCTCGAGGCCACCCGGCAGGCCCTGGCCCGGGGCCCGGTATACGTGTGCGGGCAGCTCATGGCGAGCCCGCAGGCCTGCGCGGACCTGGAGAAGAACGGCGCGGTCTTCGCCCGTTCCCTGGATGACGTGCCCGCCGGCGCCACGGTGCTGATCCCGGCGCACGGCGTCGCCCCCGGCGTTGCGCGCCGAGGCCACGGAACGCGGCCTGGACATGATCGACGCGACCTGCCCGCTGGTGGCCGGGGTGCAGGCCGAGGCCCGCCGGTTCGCCGAGCGCGGCGATCAGGTCGTCCTGATCGGCCAGTCGGGCCTCGCGGTGCTGCCCGCGATCCTGGGCGAGGCCCCGGATCATGCCATCCTGGCCGAGACCCGGGTCGGCGCGGGCGCGGTCCAGGTCGCGGACCCGCGGCGGGTTTCCTACGTGCTCGTGCCCGGGGTCCCGGTGGAGGACACCCCGATCGCGACCGCCGCCCTGCGGTCCCGGTTCCCGGCGCTGCGGGGCCCGGACCCGGACGGGTTCTGCTACGCGGCCTCCGACCGGGCCGAGACCGTCCGGACCGTGGCCGCGTCCAGTGACCTGGTCCTGGTGCTGGGCAGCGAGGACGACCCGGACACCCGGCACCTGACCGCGCTGGCCCGGTCGAACCGGGCCAAGGCCAACGTGATCGCGGACGTCACCGAGATCGTCCCGTCCTGGCTGGCGGGCGTCTCGGCCATCGGGCTGGCCGAGTCCACCGCCGCCGCGCCCGGGCTGGCCGCGCGGGTCACCGAGGCGCTGTCCGGCCTCGGCCCGCTGAGCGTGACGCGGCGGCTGGTCAGCACCGAAGTCGGCGGCCGCCCCGAGATCCTCCCCGCCGGATAGCCCGCCAGCCGGCATCGCGCCGCGGCGGCCGAGGGCTGCGCGCGGGCGGCCAATCTGACATTGTGACTGTCATGCTCTTCCCCACCTCCCTGGTCGGCAGTTACCCCCAGCCTGAGTGGCTCATCGACCGGGCGCGGCTGCGCGGCCGGTTCCCGCCCCGGGTCCGGGCCACCGAACTGTGGCGGGTCGCCCCGGAATACCTGGAGCAGGCCCAGCGCGACGCGACCGAACTGGCCATCAGGGCCCAGGAAAGGGCCGGCCTGGACATCATTACCGACGGGGAGATCCGCCGGGAGAGCTACTCGAACCGGTTCGCGACAGCCCTGGACGGGGTGGACATCGACAATCCCGGCACCGCGCTGGATCGCAGCGGCGAGCCGAACCTGGTGCCCCGGGTGACCGGCCCGGTCCGCCGCCGCCACCCGGTCGAGGTGGGAGACGTCGAGTTCCTGCGGGCCACGACGGGGCGGACCGTCAAGATCACCGTGCCGGGCCCGTTCACCATGGCCCAGCAGGCCCAGAACGACTACTACACCAGTACCGAGGACCTGGCCCTCGGCTACGCCGCGGCGGTCAACGAAGAGGTCGCGGACCTGTTCAAGGCGGGCGCGGACATCGTCCAGCTCGACGAGCCCTACCTGCAGGCCCGCCCGGAGGAGGCGCGCAAGTACGGCGTCCGGGTGATCAACCGGGCCCTGGAGGGCATCACCGGGACCACCGCCGTGCACCTGTGCTTCGGTTACGCCGCGATCATCCACGAGCGGCCGTCGGGCTACTCATTCCTGCCCGAACTGGCCGACTGCGTCTGCGATCAGGTCTCGATCGAGACCGCGCAGTCCGGGCTGGACTGCGAGATACTCAGCCACCTGGACGGCAAGACGATCATCCTGGGCGTGCTCAACCTGGGTGACGAGACCGTGGAGAACCCGGCCGAGATCGTCGCCCGGGCCCGCCGGGCACTGAAGTACGTGCCCGCGGAGCGGATCGTGCTGGCCCCGGACTGCGGCATGAAGTACCTCCCCCGGGAGGCGGCGTTCGGCAAACTCGTCTCACTGCGGATGGCCGCCGCCCTGCTCCGCGCGGACGCTGGCGTCCCCACCGTCTCCTGACCCGGCGCCCGGCGTCGCGGTGCGTGCCCCGGGGACCCTGGTCGGGGCCGCTCCCCCGCAGGTCGGGGAACATCCGGCGCAGCTCGCCAGGGGGACGGAAAGATCCGCGGTCGTCGTAAAGCTCGCCGAGAGGCTGGTGCACCGCCGAGGGGACGTGACCGGCACGGCCACCCGGCTCCAGGCCGCCGGAGGGCCAGAACCGCTCGCCCAGGTACTCATCCCGGGTACGGACATCCCAGATGGTGATGCCCGGGTCGCCAATGGCCTCGCGGACCGCGGCCTGGTCCGCCCGCAGTTGCGGGGTGCGGCCCGGGCAGGATGTAACCGGTGGTGGCTGGCTCGGGCGGACCGCTGCTGCACGGGTGGCCCTCGTCTCGCCAGGCGCCGCGCGAGCGGTCGAGAACGCGCCGGGCCCATCAGCACGCCAGCACGGACGGCTGGCTCAGCTGCGCTTCGCCGTGTCACTGGTGTCGTGTTCATCTGGTCCTCCATTGGGCCTACCGGCCGGCCCGGCGGTGTATGCCGCGGCGGCGGCCCCCGGCAGCTGCTCCAGGAACCGCTCCAGCAGCTGGTTCACTGCGGCGGGCTGCTCCATGTTGATCATGTGGCCGGCGTCCGCGACGATGTGGTAGCGGGCGCCGGGGATGCGGCGGGCGAGCACGGCGGACATGTCACGGAAGCCCGGCACGTCCTGCTCGCCGGCCAGCACCAGGACCGGCATGGCCAGCTGCTCCAGCGCGTCGATGGGGCGCCGGGTCTGCTCGTGCGGGTCGTGGCCGATCCAGTGCTGACCCGGGTAGCCGGCGACCATGGCGGCCAGCTGGCTCGCTATCTCTGGCCGCTCGCGGGCGGCCGCGAACAGCGGGTGAGCCAGCCAGGCCGCCCGGCCGGCCAGCACCCCGCGGGCCTGGGCCTGCCGGGCAGTCTCATCGAGCGCCGCGGCCGAGCCTGGGTCCCAGGGGACGCCGTCGAGCACGGCGGCGGCGCCGAGGACCTGGCGCGAATCCGCGTCCAGCCCCTCCAGCCGGTCGCGGACCGCATCGGCGAACGTCGCCGGGAGGCCCGGGACGGCCAGGTCGGCCGCGTGCCAGCGACCGTCCCTCTCGGCCAGCGTCCCGTCCCCGATCAAGCCGGCCAGAACCTCTTCGACCAGGAACGGGACTCCTTCAGCCCGCCCCGCGACAAACGACTGGACCGGCTCCGGCAAGCCGGAGCCGCCCACGCAGGCCAGCGCCATGCGGGCCGTCGTCGCCGGGTCAAGCCGGCTCAGCGGAACCACGGCAGCGGAGCCGCGCAACTCCAGCGCCGCGGCCAGCCGGGCGGCCGCGCCCTGCTCCGCGCGGAGGGTGCCCAGGCACAGGACCGGTTCCGCGGAAATGTTGTCGGCCAGGTATTCCAGCAGCGCCAGGGTCTCGCGGTCAGCCCAGTGCAGGTCCTCCAGGATCAGCAGGCAGCCGGAGTCCGGGCCGAGCGCACGCAGCAGCTGGAGCACCGCTTCACCGAGGAAGACCAGCGACTCATCGCCCGCGATCTGCGGCGGCCGCCACTGGGGAATCAGCCGGCCCAGCGCGGGCCGGAACTCGTCCAGGCCTCCCCCGCCGGGCAGCCGGCCCGCGCGCCCGGCCGGCGCCAGCGCCTCGGCGAAGGGGCGGAACGGCGTGGGGACGCCGGCTGCCACCGCCCGCCCGGCCAGGACCGTGACCCCGCGCTCGCCAGCTGCCCGCAGGGTCTCACGGACCAGCCGCGACTTCCCGATTCCGGCTTCTCCGGTGAGCAGGACCGTGCCACCCTGGCCGGCCTGCGCCGCGGCCAGGGCAGCCTGCAGGTGCCGGGTTTCCTCGTCCCGCCCGACCAGCACGGGGCACAGCACCTGACGCACTCGACCAGTATCGGCCCGATCACCCCGCCGCGCACTAGGTGAAACACGACGGCGGGTGCGGTCAGCGCGGGCCGATGCGGCGCAGGATGCCCCGGGCGGCTTTGGCGGTCTCAGTGGCGGCCTGGCGGGCGAGGATGACGGCGACCTGCAGCGGGATGCTGGCCGGGTGGGCTGAGCCGGACGCCCCGGAAGGGCCGGTTTCCCCGGCGACGGGCAGGCCGGGCGGATGTCGACGCTGAAGTCACCGGCCGCAGCGGTGATGTCCCGGAGCTCGTCTCGGCGGACCGGCTCCCCGCCCAGGTAGGAGGTCAGGCGCAGGAGGAGGCCAAGTTCCGCGTCCACGACCGCGACCGCCGTCGGAAACATCAGCGAGACGGACCACCGCGCATCCCCGCGGGCGACATTCATGCGGTATGCCGGGCGGTCGCCGGCCATGATCCGCTCGCCGCCGGACAGCCGCATTCCAGCAGCCAGGACGCGTCCACGAGGTCGGCTAGGTTGTTGGGCGCTGGTGCCGCCGGGCCGACGATCACCTTGTCGTGGAAGACCTGCCAGCGGCGCTGGCCATCACACACGATCCTGCTCGTGCCGTCGCGCGGCTCGTAGCGGTAGTCGATCTGGTACTGGCCAGGGCCACCGATCCGAATTACGGACACCAGACTCGGGATGTGGACGGCCGTTCGGCTATCGAGTCAGCCAGCAGGCCAAGCCCGCCGAAGCCGGTCCGGGGAGTGGCCGTGGCCGAAGGGCGAGTACCTGATCCAGCGCGCCTAGGCCGCCCGCCGCCAGCCCCGCCGTGGTCTTGACAGCCTGCCAGGCCAGGCCGCCGCCGCTGAAGCTCTCGCCGAGGCGTTCGCCGATTGTGCTTCCCGATGGCGGGAGGAACTGGCCCGGGTCGATGATCGGGCTGAGGTCCAGGCTGACCAGCTCAATCACCTCGGGCGCCGCGCTATCTTCC
>CAVQEM010000067.1:0-3412 GCA_963711485.1 uncultured Actinomycetes bacterium | reverse complement strand
GATCTACCTCGGCGTCCGGCTCGGCCAGCGCGGCATGCGCGCCCAGCTGTCCGGCGGGGTGCTGTCCCAGTTCATCGGGGTGTACAACCGCGGCGAGCGGGGACTGGGCCTGATCGACGAGGCCATCGGGGCGTCGGAGATCAGCAAGTGGACCGAATCGGCCGAACGGCTCGGCCGGGCGCTGAACGCCAGCGCGCTGGCCGCCCGGCATGCCACCTCGGGCGAGATCGCGTGGCTGGTCCAGCACACGCTGATGGCGACCGCGGGCGAGCCGGTGCCGTCCGCGACCAGACGCCGCAGGTGGGGCGCGGGCGAGATCGACGCGCTGTTCGAGGGTCAGGTGCACAACGGGCGGACCATGCTCGGCCTGGAGCACATGGGCGGGCAGTCCTACGCCGCGTTCGTCTCGTTCGCCCGGTTCCCTGACGTGATGTCGTTCCCGGACGGTGAGCCGTGGCTGCACTACGCCGATTCGCTGCCGTTCCCGGTCGAGATCAGCTCCCGGATGAAGCTCATCCCGCCCGCCAAGGCGAGCAAGGACGTCAGCCGCCGCCTGGCCCATGCCCGCGACATGGACGCGCACATCAGGGAGGCCGGGGCGGAGGCCCCGATCGCCCTGGCCGAGCAGATCGCGGCGGCCCGGATGCTCGAGCACGGCATCACCAAGGAGCGGCTGCCGTTCGTGTACGGCTGGCACCGGCTGATCGTGACCGCGCCGACCCGGGACCTGTGCGTCCGCCGGGTGGAGGCGGTCGTGGAGCACTACCGTGACATCGGCATCGACGTGGTCAACTCCACCGGTGACCAGTTCTCGCTGCTCTGCGAGTCGCTGCCCGGCGAGCGGATCCGGCTGTCCTCCTACGTGCAGCGTCAGCCGCTGTATACCATCGCCGGCGGCATGCCGACCGCCACCGTGGAGCTCGGCGACCGCATCGACTCCGGGCGCCGGCTGGATCGGCCCCTACATCGGCGAGACCCTGGGCCGGGCCCGGTCCATCGTGCACTTCGACCCGCTGCTGGCCGCCGCCCGCAACCGGCCGACCGCCATCGCCATCACCGGCGAGCCGGGCGGCGGCAAGACCACGCTGGCCATGCTGCTGATCTACCAGCTGGCCCTGCGCGGCGCGACCGTCGCGGTGATCGATCCCAAGGGCGACGCCGAATCGCTGGTGGAGTACCTGAAGCAGCAGGGCCGCAAGGCCCGGGTGCTGCCGCTGGGCGCCGCGGCCCCCGGCCTGCTCGACCCGTTCTCCTTCGGTGCCGATCTGGCCGAGAAGCGGACCATGGCCACCGAGACGCTGCGGCTGCTGCTGCCCAGGATGAGCGAGGAGCGCGAGAGCGCCATGATCCAGGCGGTCGGCGCGATCGCCGGGACCGGGCGGCCCAGCCTGGGCAAGGTGGTCAGGCACCTGGAGGAGGCCGGCGATCCGGCCTGGAAGAACACCGGCGCCGTCATGCGGTCGATCTCGGAGATGCGGCTGGCCCGGCTGTGCTTCGCCCCTTCGGTGGGCCAGCAGATCGACGCCGAAGGCTGGATCACGGTCTTCACCCTCGGCGGGCTCACCCTGCCCGGCACCACCACCAGCCGCGACGACTACTCCTACGAGCAGCGGCTGTCGGTGGCGCTGCTGTACCTGGTGTCCCAGTTCGCCCGCAAGCTGCTGAACGGCATCGACCGCACCAAGCCCAAGGCCATCTTCCTGGACGAGGCCTGGGCCATCACCTCCACCCCCGAGGGCGCCAAGCTGGTGCCCGAGGTCTCCCGGATGGGCCGGTCCCGGAACACGGCGCTGATCCTGGTCTCGCAGAACGCCGGCGACCTGCTGCACGAGCAGGTCACCAACTGCCTGTCCAGCGTCTTCGCGTTCCGCTCGACCGAGCGTGCCGAGGTGGCGAACGTCATGTCGCTGCTCGGCGTCGCGCCCTCCGACGAGCACAAGGCCGTGCTCCGCGCACTCGGCAACGGCGAGTGCATCTTCCGCGACCTGGATGACCGGGCCGGCCGCATCGGGATCGATCTGGTCTCTGCGGAACTCAAAGACTGGATCGACACCAACCCCACCCGGGCCCGGGGCCAGCAGCCCGGCCCGCGCGACCCGGGGACCGGCAGTCTCTTCAGCGCAGACGCAGCGTTCCCGCCCTCGGCGGGCACGTCTGCGCTCAGCGCGCCGGCGGCCGAGGCGCCGTCGAAACGGTAGAGACGTAACAGCAGAACCAGGAGTTTCCCCGATGGCTGTCCCGCAAGCCCCGTCCGTGCGCCGCGCGCCGGGCCGCGCCGGCCGCAACCGACGTGGCCGCCGTCTCGCGCGCTGGGCGGGCCGGGTGCTGCTGATCACCGGGGCGCTGCTCGCGCTGGCCAGCCCGGCACTGGCTGCCACGCACGCGGCCAGCGCGGCCAGCGCGGCCTCCGTGGCTCAGAGCACAGCGTCCCCGGCCACCGCAGTGTCCCCGGCCACCGCAGGGTCCCCGGCCACCACAGGGTCCCCGGCCACCACAGGGTCCCCGGCCCCGGCGCACCTCACCGCGGAGGTCACGCCCGCGGCGCCGGGAGGTGTCTGCCAGGTGCCGGGCATCGGCGACATCGGCGGGCTGGTCGGGCTGTGCTCGTCCGGGTCCGCGGGCATCGTCGGTGACCTGAACAGCATCTGCGAGCCGTCGCTGCCCCAGCCCGAGCAGGCCACCGGCGGCATCGACGCCATGATCGAGCCGCCCGCCTCGGCGTCCGGCGGGAAGACGCTGTACGACAATTACGGCATCGCCGGGCAGTTCTGGGCCGCCCACGGCCTGCAGTGCTCCGACATGACCTCGCTGATCGGCAACAACGTGGCCGGCATGGTCTTCGACGGGGCTAAATCCCTGGACCGGGTGACGATCACCGTCTACCAGTCGGCGGCGGGCAACAACATCCTGACCTGGCTGCAGAACGCGGTCGACAAGCTGATCAGCGCGCTGGGCAAGGCGATCTACTTCCCGTACCTGGCCCCGGTGGTCATCCTGGGCGCGATGTGGCTGGCCTGGCAGGGCCTGATCCGCAAGCGCGCCACCCGCACCATCGAGGGCACGCTGTGGATGGTGGTGGCCGCCACCGCGGCCATCGCGCTGATCGGCAAGCCGGCCGACTTCACCGGCATCGGCACCACCGTCTCCAACGGCGTCACCGGCGTGCTGAACACCGCGTTCTCCAGTTTGCCCGCCCCGGCCAACAGCAACTGCCTGCCGACCGCGGCGGGCGACCCGCAGAGCGTCACCGCCAATTACGCCTTCACCTCGGGTAACGGGCTGGTCGACGAGAACGCCGACGAGCTGTGGTCGGTGCTGGTCTGCAAGCCGTGGCTGTACGGCGAGCTCGGCACCACCGCCTACGGCACGCCCGGCACCGGCACCCAGACCGTGGTCAACACCTACGGGCGGC
>CAVQEM010000066.1:0-37309 GCA_963711485.1 uncultured Actinomycetes bacterium | reverse complement strand
GTTCCACGCACCAGTCCCCGGCGGAGTCGTTCACGTCCACCGGCAGGATCGGGATGCCGGCCAGCCTGGCGTCCCCGACGATCACCCGCTTGGGGTACATCCCCGGGTCGTGGGTGAGCACCCCCGCGTAGAACGCCGCCGGATAGTGCCGTTTCAGCCAGGCCGACTGGTACGTCGGTACCGCGAACGCCGCCGCGTGCGCCTTGCAGAAGCCGAATCCGCCGAACGACTCGAGCACCTCCCAGACCCGCAGCACGGTGGCGGCATCGTAACCGCGGTCGCGGGCCGCGCCGAGGAACCATCCCCCGCGCTGGCCCGGGACCGGTCGTCGGTGAGCATGCGCCGGACCCGCTCAGCCTCGGAGAGCCCGCAGCCGGTCATCGCGTGGATGATGCGCAGCACCTGCTCGTGGAAGATGACCACCCCGCCGGTCTCGGCGAGCGTGGCGGCCAGGTCCTCGTGGGGGAGGAGGGCACCCGGCGGCCGTGCCGCGTCTCCAGGTAGGGCGTGACCATGTCGGAGTTGACCGGGCCGGGGCGGAACAGCGAGATGTCCACGATCAGGTCGTCGATGGTGCGGGGCAGGAGCTTGGCCACGAGCTCGCGCTGGCCCGGCGACTCGATCTGGAAGCAGCCGAGGGTCCGCGCGCTGCGGATCATCTCGAACGTGGGCTCGTCGGCGCGGCTGACGGTGTCGAGGTCCACCTGCTCGCCCCGGGTCCGGCCGATCTCGGTGAGCGTGTACGCCATCGCCGACTGCATGCGCACGCCGAGCACATCCAGCTTGATCATGCCCGCCGACCTCGACGTCGTCCTTGTCGAACTGGCTCAGCGGCAGCCCCTCGAAGCTCCGCTCCACCGGGGTCCGGTCCAGCAGGGAGGTGTCGGAGAGCACCACGCCGCACGGGTGCATCGCCACGTGCCGGGGCAGCCCGTCGAGGCGTTCGGCCAGCTGGAACACCGCGGTGAGCTGAGGGATGGCCAGCCCGCTGCCCCGTAGCTCGGGCAGCTCGGTCAGGGAGCTGCGGATCCGGCCCGCCCGGATGTGCGGGAAGGCCTTGGCCACCGCGTCGATCTCGTGCGGCGGCAGCCCGAGCGAGGCCGCGACGTCCCTGATCGCGCTGCGCGCCCGGTACGTCTCCATCATCGACACGCAGGCGACCCGCTGGTCGCTGTACGCGTCCACGATCGCCCGGTAAGCCTCGATCCGGCGCGCCGACTCCACGTCCATGTCGATGTCGGGCAGGCCCTTACGGCTCTCGGACAGGAACCGCTCCATGATCAGGTCATAGTCGAGGGGATCGATGTTGGAGATGCCGATCAGGTAGTTGACCAGGCACCCGGCCCCCGACCCGCGGATCGAGCAGCGGATCCCCCGGCTCCTGATCAGGCTGGCGACGTCGGCCACGGTCAGGAAGTACGACGCCAGCCCGGTCTTGGCGATGATGGAGAGCTCGTGGTCCAGCCGCTGGGCCGCGCGGCGCCGCACCCGGCGCTGGCCGCGGATCCGGCCCACCCCCGGGTACCGGCGCCGCAGTCCCTCAGCGCACCTCATCCGCAGCGTCACCAGCGGTGCGCCGCCGGTGGTCTCCGGCATGAACCTGCCGCCCAGGCCCAGATCACGCGCCGGGTCGAGGGTGCACCGCTCGGCCAGCACCGCGGTCGCGTGGAGCAGCTGCGTCATCGCGGAGTCCCCGGGGACCCCGTCACCCGGGCACCGTCACCGGCACCGTCACCTGGCGCCGTCACCCGGCTCGCCGCAGACCCGCGCCGCGATCGCGGCCATCTCCGCACCGCTGGCGAGGTAGGCCCGGGCGTTGCGCCGGGCCAGGTGACGCTCGCTCAGCGGGGCCAGCTGCCGGGCCGCGTCGAGCACCTGGGCCACGGCGGCGTCGGGCGGGTCGAGGTAGCGGACCGCGTTGGTGAGCACGGCGGTGACCCCCGCCTCGCGGGCGAGCCGCAGCATCCGGGCGGCGCGATGGGTGCTCCCCCGGGTGCGGTGGTCAGTGATCTCGATGACCACCTCGCCCTGCTCCCGCCACCGGGCCAGGGCGGCCGCGGCCAGGTCGGGCCGCCGGGCGGCGACCGCCCGGCCGACGTCGCTGGCCGGGCCGAGCAGGATGATGAGGCCCTCGGCGTGGTCGGCGACCAGGTCCGGCGTGATCACCGGGGCCCCGCGGCGCCCGCCTGATGCGCCGCGCTGACCAGCCGGCACAGCGACGCCCATCCCCGGCGGCCCGAGGCCAGCAGGGTCACCCGGGCGGCGTCCTCGCTGCGCAGCCGGGCCGGGGCCGCGGAGTTCAGTACCCGGGCGGGCTCGTCACCAGTGAGCGCTACCCCGCCCCCCGGGGCCGCCAGCGCGAGATCGGCGCCGAGGATCGTGGCGATGCCCGCCTCGGCGCAGGCCACCGCGTGCTTGACCGCCCCGTACAGCCCGTCGCGGTCGGTCAGGGCCAGCGCACGCATCCCGTGCTGGGCGGCCCCGGCGACCAGGTCGGCCGGCGAGGCGACCCCGTACCGCAGCGAGTAGGCCGAGGCGACGTGCAGGTGCACGAAGTCGGCCGCCCAGCTCACCCCGTTAAATCCCATACCCGGGCCAGCATCCACTGGCCGGTCGCGAGGTCATGGCGCAGCTCGTAGGTGCCCGCCCGGGCACTGCGCCCGGGCGACGCCCTCGATCCGCCAGAGCTCGCGCTCGGCCGGGGTGTCCAGATCCGGGTTCTGCTGCTTCCACCACTCACGGCTGATCACCCAGTGGTCCAGCACCCCGAGCACTGTGTAAAGCCTTCCCCGCCACACGAATCTGATCGGCCTGCCGCCGGAGACTCCGACGTCCACCGGTTCCGCGTACGTCCTGCTCACCTGGCTGCCCGCTCCCTGTAACGCCGTTCGCCACCCCGGGGAAGGCAGGCAGACACTATTACATCGAACATAGGTTCGACGCAAGCAGCCGGGGTGCCCGGACCGCCGCCCGGCCATCACCCGGAAGGCCAGGTCACAGGCCTGCAACGCCGGCCTGGCCGGCGATTCAGGGCGGTGGATTCCTCCGCCGGCGTGTTCCATAGCCGGGCGACTCCGGCCGGTGCTTTTCTCCGCCCGGCTTCTCCGCCCGGCTTCTCCGCCCGGCTTCTCCGCCCGGTCGCTCCGCCCGGCGATTCCTCAGCCGGGCAGCCCGGCCAGCCGGCCCTGGCAGGCCATGGCGTGCCCGAAGAACGCGGCCCGGTCGGTGACGACGTTCTCGAACTGGCCGAACAGCTCGAAGCTGATCATGCCGAACAGGGCGGTCCAGGTGGCCAGGGCGGCGGCGGTCACCTCATCGGGCACCCCGGGCAGCACCGACTCGCGCAGCGCGGCCGCGTCCGCGGCGAACGACCCCGGGGGCGGCGGGCAGATCCCAGCGGGCCGGAGCGCGCCCGCCCGCCAGGCGTCGCTGATGATCTTCCCGAACACCGTGGCTGCCCGGGCCGCGGGCCCGATGGTCTGCTGCGGCGCCTGGTACCCCGGCACCGGCGACCCGTAGACCAGCGCGTACTCGTGCGGGTGGGCCAGCGCCCAGTCCCGGATGGCCCGGCAGACCGCCAGCCAGCGCCCGGTGTAATCACGGGCCGGGGCCGCCGCGTCGGCCTGCTCGGCCACCTCGCCGATCGCGTTGTAGCCGTCCACGATCAGGGCGGTCAGCAGGTCGTCCCGGCTCGGGAAGTAGCGGTAGATGGCCGAGGAGACCATGCCCATCTCCCGGGCGACCGCCCGCAGCGACAGCCCACCGGCTCCCTCGGTGGCCAGCTGGCCACGCGCCACCTCGGCGATCTCCCGGGTCAGCTCGGCGCGGACCCGCTCCCGGGCGGTACGGCTCGCGTTCACCCGCCCAGCATAGCAGAGCGGCGCCTCGAAAAGAGAGCATCGCTCTTGCAGTTCGACGTCGCGAGGTGGCCGGCCTGGTATCCGCGATTCACGGTGCCGGAACTCGGCGACGTTCGCCCGGGCGCCCCGATGCGCTGGAAGATCGGCGGCCTCACGATGCGGTCCACCTTCGCCATGGTCTCCCCGGCCGCGAACTGACCTGGTCTGGCTGGTTCCCCGGCTACAAGGCGGTGGACCTGCATCTCCTCGAACCCGCCGGGAATGGCGGCACCACCGTCACGATGAGGGAGTCGCTGGCCGGTCCCCTGCTCCCCCTCCTTTACCGTCCCAGCCAACTCCAGGCCGGCCACCAGCAGTGGCTTTCCGCCCTGAAAACCGACCTCGAACGCTAACGGCGATCATGGCGGACGTGACTTTTCCCGCGGGGATTCGCGGCGATCGGCGGGTCGCGGAGGCCGTCGTGGGCGTCACTGTCCGTGCGGGAGGGCGTGCCTGTGCGGCGGGTCCGGCCTGGCAGCGCTGCGCTGCTGCGCCAGGCCGCCATGTTGAAAAGCCAGAATAACTACTGTATCCAAGTCTTATGGTTATAGATAAAGGTGACGGCCCGGCGGGCGGCCGGGCTGGTGCTTTGCCTGCGAGCGGCGGCATGTATTCCGACCAGCACCTGCGCGTCTCCGACGCCGAGCGCGAGGCGGTCTGCGGCCGGCTGGCCGAGCACTTCGCCGCTGGCCGCCTGGACCAGGCCGAGTTCGATGACCGGGTCGGGCGGGCCATGAGCGCCAAGACCCGGGCCGACCTGCGCGGGCTGTTCGCCGACCTGTCGGAGACAGGGGCTCCGGCAGGGCCAGAGCTTCCGCGGGGTGGCGGCGGCACGCCAGGGAACGGGCCGCGCGGGCCGGGGTCGCCGATCGAGTTCCGGCTGGACGCGGCCTCCGGGGTTCCGACCTACCTGCAGCTGGTGCACCAGGTGGAGCACGCGCTGCGGCTGGGTTATCTCACGCTGGGCGATCAGCTGCCGAAGGTCCGGGACGTGGTGGCCTCGCTGGCGATCAACCCGAACACGGTGCTGAAGGCCTACAGGGAGCTGGAGACCAAGGGCCTGACGGCCGGGCGGCCCGGCCAGGGCACGTTCATCCAGGCCACGCTGAGCCAGGTCGCTCTCCCGGAGCTGACCGCGCTGCGCCACTCCCTGTCGGGCTGGCTGATCGCCGCGGACGGGGCGGGGCTGGACGAGGACGGGATGGTCGCGCTGTTCACCAGCGCGCTGCGGGATTTCTATGACCGCCGCAGCGGGGCACGCACCCGCGGCGGAACGGCCGAAGAACGGCCGACAGTGGAACGGCCGACGGCGGAACGGAGGGCGTCGCGTGAGCATGAATGTCATCGAGGCCGGCGGCCTGGGCAAGCGGTACGGCGGCACGTGGGCGCTGCGCGAGTGCACGCTGGCCATTCCCGCCGGGCACGTGGCCGCGCTGGTCGGCCCGAACGGCGCGGGCAAGACCACGCTGCTGAACCTGGCGGTCGGCCTGGCGGAACCGACCGCGGGCCGCGTCACTGTGCTCGGCGGCCTGCCACCTGGATCCCCGGCGGCGCTGGATGGCATCGCGTTCGTGGCCCAGGACACGCCGGTGTACAAGAACCTGCCGGCCGCGGACATGCTGCACCTGACCCGCAACCTGAACCGGCATTTTGACCAGCGCTACGCGCAGGCCCGGCTGGGCGAGCTCGGCATCCCGCTGAACCGCAAGGCCGGGAAGCTGTCGGGTGGCCAGCAGGCGCAGCTCGCGCTGACCCTCGCGCTGGCCCGCCGGCCCCGGCTGCTGATCCTCGACGAGCCGGTGGCCATGCTCGACCCGCTCGCCCGGCACGACTTCATGGCCACGGTGCTGGCCGCGGCGGCCGATGACGGGGTGTCGGTGGTGCTGTCCTCGCACGTGCTGGCCGAACTCGAGCGGGTGGCCGACTACCTCGTCCTGCTGTCCCAGGGCCGGGTCCAGGTGGCGGGCGAGGTCGATGACTTGCTCGCCGGCCACCGCATGCTGACCGGCCCGGCCGCCGAGGCCGGCCAGTATGCCGACCGGCCGGTGGTGCACGTGCGCCGCGGGGAGGCCCAGGCCCACCTGCTGGTCCGGGCCACCGCCGACAGCCCGGTCCCGCCCGGCTGGGAGGCGCACCCGGTCGGCCTGGAAGAACTCGCCCTGGCCTACCTGCGCGAGCCCGGCGCCGCGGCACTGCCCGGCCCGGCCCGCGGCCGGGGCACTCAGCCGTCGGAGGTGACGAAATGACCGCGCTGACCATGCCCGGCCGTCCCGGGCACGACGCTCGCCTGCGGCCGGTGCCGTGGCGGCGGATGGCCTGGGTCACCTGGCGGCAGCACCGGGCCGCGCTGGCCGGCGTGGCCGTATTTCTCGGCGCGCTGGCGGTGTACTTGTGGCTGACCGGCCTGCAGATGCACCACGCCGAGGCGGCTTACTGCCACCCGGCCGGCTAATCGGCTGCGCTATCAACTTCACCGGCAGATACGGCGAGACCGCGATCATGGTCAGCATCGCCCTGCAGGCGGTGCCGGCGCTGATCGGGGCGTTCATCGGGGCGCCGGTGCTGGCCCGGGAGCTGGAGACCGGCACCTTCCGGTACGCCTGGACCCAGGGCATCGGCCTGCTTCGCTGGACGGTCGGCAAGCTGGTGCCGCTGGCGGTCGCGGTGACAGCCGTGGCCGGGGCGTTCACCGTCCTGTTTACCTGGTACAACCAGCCGTGGGTCGCCGCGGGCTACGTGACCCCGTTCTCGGCCCGCGTGTTCGACCTGCTCGGGGTCGCGTTCGCCGCCTGGACGCTGGCCGCCTTCGCGATCGGCGTCCTGGCCGGCATGCTCATCCGCCGGGCCGTCCCCGCGATCGCCGCCACCCTGGCCGCCTACGCCGGGCTCGCCTTCGCCACCGGGCTGTGGCTGCGCGAGCGCTACATCACACCGCTGGTCACCAGCAGCACCAACCTGCCTGGTTCCGCGTGGATCATCAATTACTGGTACACCAAGGACGGCAAGCTGGTCAGCCAGTCCGCGATCAGGAACATCCTCCAGGGCTACCACCCTGCCCCAGCGACGCGGGTCGGGCCGAACACGTCCCAGACGATCCTCAACCCGGTGGGCTATCTCACCAAGCACGGCTACACGCACTGGATCAGCTACCAGCCTGGCAGCCGGTTCTGGCCATTCCAGTGGATCGAGGGCGGCTGGCTGCTCGCGCTGTCGGTCCTGCTCATCGCCGCGACCGTCTGGCTGGTCCGCCGCCGCGCCGCCTGAGCCGCCCGGCAACCGCGGCTCAACCCGCCAGCCGGGACGCTGCCCAGTACGAACTGCCGCCGGCCCGCACCGGCTGCTGCTCCTGACCGAGCAACCGGGTCCAGTCGGGTGAGCATGTCATCGAGGTCACGCTGGCCGCCGACGGCGACCAGACCCTCCTGGTCTGGGAGGAACGCGGCCAGAACATCACCGTGAAACCGCTGGCCAGCTACCCGGCGGCGGCCGCTGCTGCTGCTGCTAGGCGGTCAGCGGGTGGCTGAGCTCGGCGGGCTGGTCCCAGCCGGGATCGAGGCCCAGTGTCCCGGGCAGGTGCTCCCGGCCAGCGTCGGTGACCCGGACCACCCGGCGCCAGTCGGTGCGGCGCACCCAGTCCAGCGCGAACAGCCGGTCGGCCAGGGCCGTGCCCAGCGGGCCGGCCAGGTGATGGCGCTGCTCGGACCAGTCGAGGCAGTACCGGACGGCGGGCTGGCGGGCCAGCACCGCGTCCAGGTCCACGCCGATCTCCCCGAGCGCGGCCTCGCCGCGCGGGGTGAGCCGGTAGGAGAGGTCGCGGCCGGGGGCGGACAGCCGGTCCGCCACGGCCCGCTCCGGGTGGTGCCGCCCGTCCCCGCCGGACAGCAGCCTGCCCTCGAGCAGCCCGGCGAACAGCGCCACCCCGAGCCGTCCCGCCAGGTGGTTGTAGCAGGTCCGGGCCTCCCGCAGGGCCCGGGCGTGGCTGCCCTGGCGCAGCGAGCGGATCGGCTGCGGTGGGGAGATCCGCGAAATGGCCTCCAGGGCGTCGGCGACCTCAGGTGACGCGAGCCGGTAGAACCGGGACCGGCCCTGGGGCCGCACCGTGACCAGGCCCGCCGCCAGCAGCCGGGCCAGATGCTCGCTGACCGTGGACGGCGCGACCCCGGCCTCCGCGGCGAGGCGGCTGGCCGGCAGGGCCCGCCCGTCGGTGAGCGCGGTCAGCACCCGGGCCCGCGCCGGATCGCCGATCAGGGCCCCGATCCGGGCGATGTCCGCATCGCCCTGGACTGGCTGCTCAGTACGCATATCTGCACGCTAGCAAGGGGACGCTTCGGCGTGGACCGAACGATCTGGCGGGCAGACTGCACCGCATGGAAAGCCGCACGGACACCCAGCGCACCAGCACCGGCCGGCTGGACACCGGCCGCACCGATACCTCGCCCCGGCCCGCCCTGGCCTCCCCCGGCGGCGCGTCCTGGATGCCGCTGCTGGCCGTGTCACTCGGTTATTTCCTCGTCATCCTCGACGCGACGGCGGTCAATCTCGCGCTCCCCGCGCTCCGCGAGGACCTGGGCGGCGGGATCACCGGCCTGCAGTGGGTGATCGACGGCTACACGCTGGCCTTCGCCGCGCTGCTGCTGTCGGCCGGCGTGGCCGGCGACCGGTTCGGGCCGCGCCGGGTGTTCCTGGCCGGGCTGGCCCTGTTCACGGCGGCGTCGGCCGGCTGCGCGCTGGCCCCCTCGCTCGGCATCCTGGTCATCATCCGGCTCGTCCAGGGGGCGGCCGCGGCGCTCCTGGTGCCCAGCTCGCTGGCGTTGCTGCAGGCCAGCTACCCGGACCGGGCCAGCCGGGCCCGCGCGGTCGGCCTCTGGGGCGGGATCGGCGGGCTCGCCGCCGCCTCGGGGCCCGTCCTGGGCGGCGGGCTCACCGCGGCGGTGAGCTGGCGGCTGGTGTTCGCGGTCAACGTCCCGGTCGGGCTGCTCGCCTGGTGGCTCACCCGCCGGAGGGTCGCCGCCGTTCCCCGGCCCGGCACCCTACCGGGCGCCGGAGCGGGCGGGGCCCGGGGCCGGCGCGGCGACCCGGCAGGCCAGCTCATCGCGATCGTGACGCTGACCGCGCTGACCGCGGGCCTGATCGAGGCCGGGCCGCACGGCTGGGCCTCCTGGCCGGTGGCGGCCGGCCTGGTCACTCGCGGCCGCGGGGGCCGCCGCGTTCGTGGCCGCGCAGCACCGGGTCCGCTCCCCCATGCTGCCGCTGGCCCTGCTGCGGCAGCCGGCCCTGTCGGGCGGCAGCGTCGTGGGGCTGCTCATCAACCTGGGCTTCTACGGCCAGCTGTTCGCGTACAGCCTGTACCTGCAGCAGGTCCGGGGGGACTCGCCGCTGATCGCGGGGCTGTCGCTGCTTCCCGAGGCCGTGGCCGTGCCGGTCGCCGCCGTCCTGTCTGGCCGCCTGACCAGCCACCGGGGACCACGGGTCACCATGATCACCGGGCTGACCCTGGGCGCGGCCGGGCTGCTCGGCCTGATCGTCACGGCCCGCGGCACGCCGTACTGGGTCCTGGTGCTGCCCATGCTGGCCGCCGGGTCGGGGATGGCGCTGACCATGCCCGCCGCCACCACGGCCGTGATGGAGGCGGCGCCGGGCGGCCGCGGCGGGACCGCGGCCGGCCTGATCAACACCGCCCGCCAGGTCGGCGGGGCTCTCGGCGTCGCGGTGGCCGGCGCGCTGGTCAGCGGGGCGATGGGGTTCGTGCCCGGGCTGCACGTGGCCCTGGCCGTGTGCGGCGGCGCGTTCCTGCTCGGCGCCGTGGTCACCTTGGACCGGGGTGGCTCACCGGCCCGAGGTGGTCTTCGTTGCGGAAAGAACTAAGGGGTGGGCGCCCAGCCGGGCATCGGGAAGCCGGCCAGCAGATCGCGGACCTGCGCGGCGATCCGCCCCAGGGCCGATTCATCCTCCTTGACCGCGGCCGTGACCGCCTCGTCCATCCAGGCCGCGATCTGGGTCATGTGCTCCTCGCGCAGGCCGCGGGTGGTGATGGCCGGGGTGCCGATCCGCAGGCCGGACGGGTCGAAGGGCTTGCGCGGGTCGAACGGCACCGTGTTGTAGTTCGTCTCGAGGCCGGCCCGGTCCAGGGCCTGGGCGGCAGGCTTGCCGCCGATCCCCTGCCGGGTCAGGTCGATCAGGATCAGGTGGTTGTCGGTGCCGCCGGAGACCAGGTCGTAGCCGCGCCCGGTCAGCGCCGCCGCGAGCGCCTTCGCGTTCGCCACCACCTGGCGGGCGTAGTCCCGGAATGACGGCTGGGCCGCCTCGTGCAGCGCGACCGCGATCGCGGCCGTGGTGTGGTTGTGCGGGCCGCCCTGCAGGCCCGGGAACACCGCCTTGTCCAGCGCGGACGCGTGCTCGGCGGTGGACATGATCATGGCGCCGCGCGGGCCGCGGAGGGTCTTGTGCGTGGTCGTGGTGATCACCGGCGCGTGCCCCACTGGGGAGGGGTGCGCGCCGCCCGCGATCAGCCCCGCGATGTGCGCGATGTCCGCGACCAGGATCGCCCCGGTCTCGGCCGCGATCTCCGCGAACGCCGGGAAGTCGATGGTCCGCGGGATCGCCGTGCCGCCGCAGAAGATCACTTTGGGCCGTTCGGCGCGGGCCAGATCCCGGACCTGGTCCAGGTCGAGCCGGCCGGTGTCGGCCCGGACCCCGTACTGGACCGCGCGGAACCACTTGCCGGTCACCGAGACCCGCCAGCCGTGGGTGAGGTGCCCGCCCGCCGGCAGCGCCATCCCCATGACCGTGTCCCCCGGCTGGAGGAACGCCAGGTAGACGGCGAGGTTCGCGGGCGATCCCGAGTACGGCTGGACGTTGGCGTGATCCACGCCGAACAGCGCCTCGGCCCGTTCCCGGGCCAGCGTCTCGATCCGGTCGATGAACTGCTGGCCCTCGTAGTAGCGGCGGCCCGGGTAGCCCTCGGAGTATTTGTTGGTCAGCACCGAGCCGGTCGCCTCGAGCACGGCCACCGAGGCGTAGTTCTCGGACGGGATCAGCCGCACCTTCTCGAACTGGCGGCGGGCTTCCCCTTCGATCAGCCCGGCGATGTCCGGGTCGGTGGCGGCGGCGTGCGGGATGGGCGGCTGGTGCATGGCGACCTCCTCGTCGCCACCACGCTACACATGCGGGGCGAAATCCTGAGTTCCCAGCACACCCAGCAACCGGAGCTTGTCCGCGTCCTCGCTGCCGGGTGCCGCGGTGAACGCCACCACGCGCAGGTCGCTGCCCGCGGCCGTGAGCACGTCGCAGTCCACGGTGACCGGCCTGAGTTCCGGATGGTGCACGGTCTTGCGGTCCCGTTCGTGGGCGCCGACGCCGCGGCCGTCCCACAGCTGCGCGAACCGGGGGCTGGCGGCGCGCAGGTCAGCCACCAGGTCATGCAGGCCGGTGTCATGCGGGTAGCGGGCCGCCGCCGTGCGGAGGTCGGCCACCGCGGACGCCTCGAAGCGGGGCTCGTCATCCGCGGTGTGCGTGACCCGCCCGGGGCCGCCGGTGAAGTGCCGCCACAGCACGTTGCGGTCCCGGCCGCGCAGCCCGGCCGGATCGCCGACCAGGGCGGCCCACAGCGGGTTGCAGGCCAGCAGCGTCCAGCCCGCGTCGTAGACACTGACCGGGGTCCCGCTGAGCTGGTCGAGCAGCCGCTGCAAGCCGGGAGTCAGATGCGCCGGCATGAGGCCCGGGCCCGGGACCGGCTGCCCGGCCAGGACGAACAGGTGCTCCCGTTCCGCGCCGGTCAGCCGGAGCGCCCGGGCCAGCGCGGTGAGGACCTGGACCGACGGCGCGCTGGCCCGGCCCTGCTCGAGGCGGGTGACGTAGTCGGCCGACATCCCGGCCAGCAGCGCCAGTTCCTCACGGCGCAGGCCGGGCGCCCGGCGCGGGCCGTGGGCGGGCAGGCCGGCGTCGGCCGGGGTGAGGCGGTCCCGCCAGGCCCGCAGCGCCGTGCCCAGCTCGGTGTGCTGGCTCATCCGTCCAGTATGCGCGGCCGGGCCGGCCGCAGCCTGGTACCGGCCTTCCCAGGACACGGGGTCCGCTGGCTGCCCCGCAGGGCGCCGGGCACGCTGGAGGCATGACGACAACGCTGTACTTCTCCGTTACTGCCGGTCCCGTGCCCTGGTAAACACCGTGCCCTGGTAAACACCGTGCCTTGGTAAGCACAGTGCCCTGGTGAGTTGCTAACCTCGGTTGACCGAAAGCGCTGGAGTGATCGGGTCTTCCTAACCATGAGAAACACACCGGGGGCGACGGGAAAGCATTCGCGGCCGCCTTCCCGTTACCGGGCCAGGCTCCGGGCCGCCTTGCTGTGTGCCAGCCTCCTGGCCGTCATCGGGTTAGTTGTCGCCGTCAAACTTGACCACACAGGGCTCCACGGTGCCGCCCGCGCGTCCGCGGCCACGTCCCGTCCACACCCCCGCACCCCGGACGCCGGGCCAGTCGCCCGCCAGACCGTAAGCCAGCGCGGCATCGTGATCCGCTGGGCCGGGCTGTGGCGTCCTATGCCGGCCGCCGGGCGGGCCGGATATTGGCGGCGGTCTATGATCTGCGGACCGGCCAGCTCTGGACGCTAGGACACGGGCCGCCGCAGCCAGAGGCGAGCATCGTCAAGCTGGATATCATCGAGACCCTTGACGCGCAACACCATGGTGGCGGGTCCGCCGTCCCCGGGACGGATCAACTGCTGGCCCAGAGCATGATCGAAGACAGTGACAACGCGGCCGCGACTAGCCTGTGGGACACCGTCGGCGGCCCGGGCGCGATACGGTCTTTCAACGCTGAGGCGGGCATGCGCCGCACCACGGTGTCGGCCTGCGTGGAATGCCCCGGGTTCCCGTGGCCGGGCTGGGGGCTGACCACCACGGTACCCGCCGACCAGATCATGCTGCTCCGCCAGCTGGTGAGGCCGGGCCTGCTGCTCAGCGACGCACAGCGCGCCGGGGTCCTGCGGCTCATGGAGAACGTGACTCCCGCTCAGCGCTGGGGGGTTTCAGGCGGGGTGCCCGCGCACGCCACCGTGGCCCTGAAGAATGGCTGGCTCCCGCTGAACCCGGCCGGAACCGACTGGCAGATCAACAGCGTGGGCTGGATCTCAGGCTCTGGCCGGGACTATCTCATGGCCGTGCTCACCACTGGAAATCCGACTGAGCAATACGGCATCGGAACCATCGAGGGCGTGTCGGCCATGGTGTGGGCAGGCATGTCCTGAGTCCCGCCCGCCGGGCGCCTACAGCTGGTTCCACTGATAGCTGGCCAGCCCGTACTCCGAGGCGATGGGGTTCCACTGGCTGACGAACGCCTGCTTGGCGGAGGTCGCTTGATCGTCGGGGCCGACCGCCGCCTGGAAGTGCGGGTCCGCGTGATCGTTCGGAGTGCACGCCCCGGTGCTTTCGTCCTGTGCCCACTGGGAGAGATCCTGGTCGGCCGCGGCCGAGGCCTGCCAGGCCCGGGTCAGGTCCTGCAGCATGGCGGCCGGCAGGGCCGTGCGCGCCGGGAGGCCAGCCAGCTGGCTCAGGAGGTTCTGGCGTGACGTGGCCGCCTTGTCAAACGTCTGGGCATCCTGGCTGAGCGTCGGCCCGCAGTCGTTGACATCGCTGACCGAGCCCGTGATGGCGCTGCGGTCGGTGACGCTCTGGGCCAAGAGCGTGGCCAGGGCCTTCGCCGCCCGCTGCTGCGGAGGCAGAGTGGACGTCGCGGTCGCTGAGGCCACGGCCTTGGACGACGGCCCGCCCGCTGCGCTGGAGTGAGCCGCGGCCGCCGCCCGGCCGGGGTGCGATGGCTTGAGGATGAACAGAACTCCGGCCACTATCCCGGCGAGGATCAGCACCGCGAGGCCCAGCAGGAGTGGTCGCCGGCGGCGTCGGCCGTCCGCAGGCCAGGACGCCGGATCGCGCACCGGGCCGGCGTGCAGCGGCGGGCCAGGCTCATCCGGCGGAGCGTCCCCGACCATCCCGTACCCGCCGGGAGCTGGGCTGTACCCGCCAGCGTCCCCGGCTGTCCCGTACCCGCCGGGAGCTGGGCCGTACCCGCCGGGCAGCGCTGTCGCCGTACCCGCCGGGGGCTGGGCCGTACCCGCCGGCGCCAGCGTCCCCTGCCGTCCCGTACCCGCCGGGGGCTGGGCCGTACCCGCCGCCTCCGGCCAGGCCGGCCCCCGGCCGGACCCGCGCCGCCAGTGCCATGTGGAGCGGGCCTTTCTATGTCCACCGTCGCGGGGGGCGGGCCGGTGTCCGCACCGTCCCGGCCGGCTGGCCGGCGCTGCTGTCGGGCGTCAGCGGTGGAATGGCCGCAGCCTGGGCAGAAGCGTGCTTCCTGCCTCAGATCACGGCCGCAGTGAGCACAGGACTGGCTGGATGCCTCCACCGCGTCTCCAGACATCAGTTGTCATTTCCCCAGGGCCGCTTCAGTGCACGACCGCCATGATCAGGTCCTTGGCGCGGTCCGCCAGTTCCAGGAGGCTGCTGACCGGCGCAACGACCTCACCGATGCGTGCGAGCAGTTGGCTGAGCCGGGCCCGCTCGGGCGTCCTGCGGGCCAGCTCGCTGCGGACCCCGTCCACGTCGTCCAGCGCATCCTCGGCCGCGCCGCCGCCCAGCCCGCGCAAGCCCGTCTCCAGCTGGCTGAGCAGATCCTCGATCTGCGCCAGGCGGCCAGCCTCGGCCGCCTGGCTGAGCTGGGTGACCGGCCCGATGTTGCCCAGCGCGATGTTCCCGCTGAACGAGCCGCCGCGTTATGCGCACGCTGGAACCGCTCGTGCCCTGATCTCCCGGACCGCCGGTCGCTGACCCGGGCCCGCTGTCTTCCTCGGCCATGCATCCTCCCGAAACCTCAGCGGCGTGGTGACCACGGCGCGCTATCCCGGCACGGACGGCGCACGAGTTTGCTGCTGGACCGCGCCGACCACGCCCAGCGCGATGTTCCCGCTGAACGAGCCGCCCTCGATGACAGTGTTACTGCTGATCACGGTCCCGGCGCTGCTGACATAGGCCGACACGTCCACGCCCTTGGCCCGCAGAAAATCCAGCACCGTATCGATGACCAGGCGCTCAGTGAATTTCGTGTACTTCTCCGCGTCCAGCTTCTGGATGTAGGTGGCGAGCCTCTTTTCCGCGCCAAGCTCCCGCACGCTGATCCGGGCGCCGATATCGCCGTACAAGTACTCCTTCGACGCATCGGCCTCCGCCTGGTACAGGCGGCCTTCCTGCAGCATGCTGCGCAGTGAGCGCAGCATCCGGAAAGGCGCGAAAGCGAGATCACGGAGCACGGATTTGACCGTGTCCAGCAGCACTTTGGCCCAGAAACTCCCCCGCGAGAGCTTGGGCAGCAGGTCCACCACCCGGTAGCTCGGATGCACCGGGGGCAGCACGGTGGAGACGAACTCCAGGTAGAGCATGCGGCCCTCGACCGCGACATACACGAAGGCGGATGCGGCGATGTCCTGGTCGGCACCGTCCAGGATCCTGTCCGGGCCGGACGAGACGCTCTGGCCTTCATCGCACACCGATACCCGCTGGTAGTAGCGCACCTGGGCCTGCGGATGACGGATGATCGCGGCGACAGCCTCCGGGCTCGCCTGGGAGAACGGCGTGCTGCGTGCGGGGTCTATGAGGGGGGAGTCCCACCGCTGCTGCCCCGGCCCGACTATATGATCATGAACGGTCATCGCGTTGAGCCGCTCGTTAGGCGGCAACTCCTCGTCCTTGAGCCGGAAGAGGCGTTCGCGGACGACGTTGTGCAATTCCACCGGGTCCACCGGAACATAGCTCCCGGACCTGGCCGAGGGCCGGGCCGGATGACCGGAGTCGGACGCCCGCTGCAACTCGATGGCGATAGACCAGGCCCGGGTGCGCGTCCCGGTCCCGACGAAGGGGTCGGGGCCTGAGTACAGGACCAGGTTGCCGTGCTGCGCCGCCTCGATGTCCGCGATCCGCGATTCCACCGGGGACATGCCCGGCCCGGAACGCCGCTGATTCGCGTCGGGGGCCAGCTCTTCGATCAGCGTCCTGCTCCGGACGTGCAAGTAGGTGAGCTGAGTCGCGAACATGGCGGCCAGCAGAAAGAGCTCGACAACGACCCGCGGGGTTATTCCCCCGGACGGCGCCGGCTGGCCGATAGTGCCCAGCCCCCCGCTGGACGCTGAGCCGAGCCCGTGCAGGTACGACACGACCGCGCCGATGATCGCGATGAAAATCACGACGGCCAGGAGGCCGAGCAGCAGGACCCCCACCCCGATGCCCGCCAGGATCTTGGTGCCCCGTGACCGGCGGGCCCAGTTGGCGCTGGGCAGGTAGCCGAGGAAGAATCCGGCGATGATGATGCACACCGTCAGTACCGGGCTCAGGATCAGCTCGGCGAGAAGCAGTATGGAGAGCACGATGTCGCGGGTCAGCTGGATCCGGCGGGCGCGCAGGCAATGCCGCACGATAGGGCCGAGGTCCATCCCGACCGACGGGGCAACCGCCCGGTGGGAATTGATCAGCTCCCTGATGACCAGGCCCGCGTAACCAGGATTGAGGTAAGCGGCCGCGGACAGGTACCGCGTCGCACTGCTCGTCCGGCCGGGCCGGCGGGACTCCGCGTGCCCGAAGAAGGTTCTGGGCCAGCCTGCGTCCCGCTGCGGCGGCACCGCGTGGTAGGCCGCCGGCGGGATGCCCGCCGCGCGCCCGGCCCGCGTTTCGTTCCCGTTCCCAGCCGGCCCGAAGGGATCCCGCAGTTGTCGCAGAACGCGTCAGCTGGCCCCAGTAAAACACCGCAATTGTCGCACCGCATCATTTCCCCCTCCAGGGCGGTGCCCGCCCCCGCCAGATATTATCCCGAGGATGCCGGTGCTGGAATGGGTTCCTGAATGGTACGGCATCCATGCTTGTCCGAGGTTGTCCGAGGTTGTCCGGATAGTTCGTGACCTGGTCAGTTACGGCCCGCCACCATTCGTTAGCTGATCAGCGCGCCCAGGCAGCATCGCGGGCACGAACTCCCGGGGCAGCCCGTGGGTCTCGTGCAGGTAGCGGAGTTCCTCCTCGGTGAGCGGGCCGCTGCCCCGCCGCCGGGACAGCACCGTGCGGCCGCGGCCGAGCAGGTCACGGAACCGGCGTTCCTCGCCGGACAGCACGTCCATGACCAGCCCGGGCTCGCTGAGCTGCCCGAAGTGATCCAGCGTCCCGGCCAGCAATTCTGGCGGGAGGTCGCCCAGCGTGCGGGACGGGTCGTCGCGCCACAGCGAGGTCAGCGCCCGGCGGGCGAGCCGGCGCAGCACGTAGCCGCGGCCGGTGCTGGACGGCGTGACGCCGTCCCCGATCACGACCACGCTGGACCGCAGGTGGTCGGTAACCAGCCGCGACAACGTCTCCGGACCCGGCCACAGCCGGCCGACGGTGTCCGTCCAGGGCCGGAGCAGGTCGCAGCCGAACACCGAATCCTGGCCCTGCAGCAGCGTGACCAGCCGCTCCAGGCCCATCCCGGTGTCCACGCACGGCCGGGGCAGCGGCACGAGGGTGCCGTCGTCCAGCCGCCGGTAACGCAGTACCACGTGGTTCCACAGCTCCACCCAGCGCGGATCGGTGGCCGCGTGCCCTGCGGCCCCGTTCCTGGCGATGCGGTACCGCCGGTCCACACGAACAGTTCGCTGTCCGTGCCGCACAGCCCGGTCGGCCCGTTCGACCACCAGTTGCCCGCCCCGGTCAGCTCGACCGGGACCCCCAGCTCGCCCCAGGCCTCCTGCAGGTCCGTGTCCGGCCCGACCTGGTCGCCGCGGCCGGAACCGCCGAACGCGGAACCGCCAAACACCGTGGCGTGCAGTCGCCCGGGATCGATCCCGAACCCGCTGGTGACCAGCTCGTAGCCCCACCGCACGCTTTGCGGGCCGGGGTAATCCCCCAGCGACCACGAGCCGAGCATCTCGAACACGGTCAGGTGGGTACGGTCGCCGACCTCGTCGAGGTCGGTGGTGCGCAGGCAGCGCTGCACGTCGGCGAGCCGCCGGCCGTCCGGGTGCGGCTGGCCTTCCAGGTACGGCGTCAGCGGGTGCATGCCCGAGGTGGTGAACAGGACCGGGTCACCGGGCCCGGGCACCAGCGAGCGGCCCGGAATCGGGTGGTGCCCGCGTTCGCGGAAGAACTCGAGGAACGTCTCGACGGCCTGCTGGGAATTCATGGCGGTGCCTTTCCGGATATGGGTACCGGAAACCCGCCGCGGGCACGGCCATGCGGTGCGGCCTGTCAGGATGCGGCCTGTCGGGGCGCGGCCTGTCAGGATCCGCGCCGCGGAGGACGCGAGGGAACTGGAGCCCGGCGACTTGTTTCCGGTCGCCAGGGACAGTACGGAAGGTCAGGCAGCGGCAACCGGCGAGCTGATAGCTCGCGCGGCCGCGCCAAGGCAGCGTGTCGTGATGCGCTGCGTGATGACCTGCATGCGCATCAGTATACCGGCCAGCCCCCAGCCCGGCCCTAACGGTTTTCCCGGCCGGGCTGGGGCGGCCAGGGATCACCGGGACGCGGGCACGGGGGCCGCCGGCGGCTGGGCGGCGGCCAGGACGCGGCGGCGCAGCAGGGTCCGCTCGGCCAGGGTCCAGGCCGTCGTGGTGAGCAGGTAGAGACCGGCGGCCAGCGGGACGATGGCGGCCGTCACCAGGGACGCGAACGGGATGATCCAGCCCGCCACGCTGGCCGCCCGGCCGCCCGGGGCGCTCCCCGCCGGGGCACTCCCCGCAAGGGCACCCCCCGCAGGGCACCCCCCGCGGCACCGCCGGGCACCCCCCGCCGGGGCATCCCCCGCCCGGGCGTGCCCGGAGGCCGGGACGGGCGGGACCACGGGCGTGGCGCGGCGTGCGGCCCGGGCCGACAGGACCGCTACGACCGCCAGCAGCGCGAACAGCCCGGCGAAGACGGCTCCCTGGGCGCTGATCGGGCCGGCCCCGGCCAGCCAGTGACTGCCCAGCGGTGCGCCGAGCAGGCCGCGGCCGAGCAGCATGTTGGGCGTGCCGCCCACCAAGTGGCCGGTGAACAGGCGGTACATCACGCTGAGGAACGGCAGCTGGATCAGCAGCGGCAGGCAGCCGCCGAACATCCCTGAACCCTCGGCCCGGTACAGCGCGCCCAGTTCATCCTGGAGACGCCGCGGATCGCCGGTGTGGCGCCGCTGCAGTTCGGCGATCTTGGGCTGGAGCCGGGCCCGGGCTTCCTCACCCCGGACCGAGCCGCGGACCGCGAAGTAGCTCAGTGGCAGCAGCACCAGCCGGATCAGCATGCTGAACGCGATGATCGCCGCCGCGGTGGCCAGGCCGCCCAGCAGCGGGGCCAGGATCGCGGCGATCCAGCAGACGAGGTGATACGCGAAATCGACAGGAATGCCGAAGACCGTGTTGCCAAAGACAGTGTTGCCAAGAACCAGGGACATGACGGAGCACCCTCCAGCGGGTCGCGGAACGAGATGACGGCTGGAGACGGCTGCCTGCGGACATCGCGCCGCGGCGCCCAGCGTCAGGGACGCTGGGGCTCGGGTGGAGTCCGGGGCTCGGGTGGAGTCCGGGGCTCGGGTGGAGTCCGGCACTCGGGTGGAGTCCGGCACTCGGGTGGAGTCCGGCCTCGGGTGGAGTCCGGCACTCGGGTGGAGTCCAGGCTCAGGTGGAGTCCGGGGCTCGGGTCAGGCCGAGCTGATCAGGCGGCCGCCGGGCCCGCCGTGGGTGCCCGGGGCCGGGCCCGCCCCGCTGCGTCCGGGTCCCGCTGCGGCAGGAACCCGGCACGCCAGGACTTCTCGCGCAGGGCCGCCGCGCGGCGTCCCTGCGGGATCGCGGTGACGGCCGCGGCGACCCGCCCACTGTGGGCGAGCAGCGCGATCAGCATGCCGGTCAGGGTGATCGCAGCCAGCACCAGCAACCCGGACGGCGCCACTCCTGGCAGGGCCAGCCCCGGGAGTCCGGGCAGCGCCAGGCCAGGCCAGGGAAACCCGGGAAGAGCGCTGGTCAGGGCCGGGATCACGGCTGATGCCTCCGCGGAAGGCCAGATCGGGGACCGGCCAACAACCGGTTCAACGCCCAGCCTACGCCGCCCAGGCTCGCGCAGACCGCGTCCGGCAGCGCCCTCTTGCGCGGGCCGCCGGCGCGGATTCACCCGATCCCCGCCGGAGGGACCACGGGCAGCCCGGCCGGCGCCCCGTCCTCGATGAGCCGGCTCACCGCCCCGTGTCGAGATGCTCAGCGACCAGGTCGGCCAGGGTGTCCAGCCGCGCCTGCCGGGCCGCCGCGAAGCTGGTGTCGGGCGCGACCGTGAAATCCCGCCCGGCCAGCGCCGCAACTTCGGTCAGGAAGGCCCGCCGGAACTGGTCGCACTCCAGCGTCCCGTGCCAGGTCGTACCCCACACGGCCACCGTCCGGCAGCCGCCGGGGAACGGATCGGCGCGCCCCTCGGCGACCTCGGCCACGCCGTGGTGGATCTCGTATCCGCGTACCTCAGTGCCGTAGCCGGTGCCGCTCGGCCGGCCCAGCACCTTGTCCGCGCCGAACGTCACCCGCACCGGCAGCAGCCCCAGGCCGGCCACCACGCCCGCACCGGACTCGACCGCGTCGTCGATCTCCGCGGCGAGCATCTGGTAGCCGCCGCAGATGCCCAGGACCGGGTGCCCGCGCCGGGCCCGCTCGGTGATGGCCGCGGCGAGCCCCTGCTCCCGCAGCCACCCCAGGTCGGCCACGGTGGCCCGGGTTCCGGGCAGCACCACGAGGTCGGCGTCGGCCAGCTCGGCCGGGCTCGTGGCGAAGCGCACCAGCACGCCCGGCTCTGCGGCCAGCGCGTCCACGTCGGTGAAGTTGCTGATCCGCGGGGTGCGGATGACGCTGACCCGGAGGAACTCCTTCCCCAGCGGAACCGCCGGCCCGGCGGTGGCGCCCCGCGCGGCGGAGTCGAGGGCCAGCGAGTCCTCCATGTCGAGGCCCAGTCCCCCGCGCCAGGGCAAGACTCCCAGCACCGGCCGCCCCGTCAGGCTCGTGAGCATTCCCAGCCCGGGGGCCAGCAGTCCGGGGTCACCACGGAACTTGTTGATGATGAAGCCGCTGACCAGGACCTGGTCCGCTGGTTCCAGCAGCGCGAGGGTCCCGTACAGGGCCGCGAACACGCCGCCCCGGTCGATGTCGCCGACCACGACGACCGGCAGCCCGGCCGCCCGGGCCAGCCCCATGTTGGCGATGTCGGTATCCCGGAGGTTGATCTCCGCTGGGCTGCCCGCGCCCTCGCAGATGACCACGTCGTAGTCGGCGCGCAGGCTATCCAGGCTGTCCAGGGCGATCTTGAGCAGGTCCTGGGAGTGTCCGCGGTACCCGGCGGCGCTGACCTCGTCGCGGGGCTGGCCGAGCACGATGACGTGGGTGCGCGTGTCGCTGCCCGGCTTGAGCAGCACGGGGTTCATCCGCGCGTCCGGCTCGATGCCCGCCGCCGCGGCCTGCATCGCCTGGGCCCGCCCGATCTCGGCGCCATCCGGGGTGACGAAGGAGTTGAGCGACATGTTCTGGGCCTTGAACGGCGCAACCCGGACCCCCTCCCGGGCCAGCCAGCGGCACAACCCGGCGGTGAGCACGCTCTTCCCGGCGTCGGACGTGGTCCCCGCGACCAGCAGTCCGCCCTTCATAGTCTTCAGGGCGGGCCTCCTTCCGCCGACGGTCACCTCACGACCTTAGGCAACCGGTCCCAGCCCACCAAGCTGCACGCTGCCAGCCCCTTCCGCGGCTTAAGCTGGTCTCTGGCTCTCTAGCCGACCTCCCGGAGCCACCAACCCGGCTCCGCTCTGTGTCCGAGGCGTGACCTTGATCATGCACAATGATGTGTTCGGCGCCTGTAGCTCAGTTGGATAGAGCGGCTGCCTTCTAAGCAGCGGGCCGGGGGTTCGAATCCCTCCAGGCGCACCACCAGCCAAAACTCCAAGATAGATCAGCGGCAGGGGCGCAGTGGCACCCACGCTTGACACCTATTCGCTGCCCGCTCCGCCGCGGTGGCGAGCGCATCGCTGATCCGGCCGAGGGCGTCTCGCTGGGCCTGGCGGTCCTCATGGGCGACCAGGGCACGCTCATGCCTGATTCCCAGGCGAGTAGCTCGGTCCGGCCGGGCGACGTCGTGGGCGATCCGCTCCAAGATCCTTGCGGTCCAGCCTGCCTCATAGGAACTATGCTGTGCATGACGTTCGAGGCGAGGGAGACCCCGCTGCTCAGGAATAAGAGTTGGGAGAATCCCCGTGGTGTCAATGCCGGGAAGTCTGCCCCCCGGATCCCCGTCCGAGGGCGACGTAAAACTGACTGTGATTGTCTCGTCTCGGCAGCTTCACGAATTGGAACTTCAAGCGCAGACCGATCGGATCTCAATAACTGAGGCTATACAGAGAGCGTTGGAAATTGGACTGGTCGTGTGGAAGGCGCTCAGGAGAGGCGAAAGGGTTCTCATCCGAAATACAAATGGTGATCTCCGCGAAATCGACATACGTCTCCGGTGATGACGGCGTCACCAGGCGAAGAGCCTGTACCGGGCGAAACTCCGCCCAGTAGCGACGTACCCTCGGTCGATCTGAGCGCATATGAATTGCCTCCGCCGCGAGCCCCTGAGTTTCTTAGTATCAATGAGGCAGAAGCATTTGAACGAACGATCCGCGGCCGTCAGGAATGGGTGCGGACGGCACTTGCTGTTGGCGCCTTCTTGTCGCTCGTGGCTATTTTGCTTGTACTGCTGATTTCAGTTATCAAGCAGGTAACAACAGACAATATTGAGAAGGTATCAGCAGTTGTAGTTACTCCATTAACTGGGATCGTTGGTACTATCATAGGCTTCTATTTTGCTGAGAAGCGGGGGGGAAACTCTGACGGCGACATGCGCCCGCGTCGCTGAGGGCAACGCCGCGCGCTGAGGTACCTGGTCAGATAGCTGATTCACCGCGCCGCACTCCGCGACCGCGCGAGCACCCCTTGCACGTCGAACCGCGATCCGGACCGCGGTACGTGGGGCCCTTGCACCGCTCCGGCTTCGAGCTTAGAGGGGTGCGGTGAGGAAAGACACGGGCTGGATCGTGATCCATCAGGCGACCGGGATGGTCGCCGCGCAGCTGGATGACACCGTGGCCGGCACGCTGGCCCGGCTGCGCGCCGCGGCCGTTAGCGAACAGGCGCTCGATGTAATATGTTGCCCAAGACGTGGTTGGACGGCGGGTAGGGGTCGATGAGTGAGACCAGCGCCGGGCATCCCGTCGGGCGCGGGGATTCCGGTGAGGGTGGCCGGAGGGATGACGGTACCCGCGAGGGTGTGCTGGCCCGGGCCTTTGTGCGCTTGGCGGACACGCTGGCCAGCGACTTCGACATTGTCGATTTCCTGCATGGCCTGGCCGAGGGCTCGGTCGAGATTCTCCGCGCCGCGGCAGCTGGGGTGATGCTGGTTAACGCGCGCGGCGGGCTGCGGCTGATCGCCTCTTCGGACGAGCGGATGCGGCTGCTTGAGCTCTTCGAGATCCAGGGTGCGCAGGGCCCGTGCCCGGACGCCGTCTCCTCCGGCCGGGCCATACAGGCCTCCGCCGCCGACAGCCACGTCCGCTGGCCGGTCTTCGCGCCGCTAGCCTCCAGCGCGGGCTTCCAGGTCTTGTGCGCCGTCCCGCTGCGAGTACGCACCGACGTGATCGGCGCCCTGAACCTGTTCCGCAGCAGCGACGAGCCGTTCACCGGTACCGAGATGGAGATAGCACAGGCCATGGCGGAGATGGCGGCGATCGGGCTGATCCAGGAACGATCGCTCAGGGAACGCAACCTGCTGGCCGCGCAACTCCAGGCGGCACTGAACAGCCGGGTAATCGTCGAGCAGGCCAAGGGGATGCTCGCCGAGTACCTAACCGTCACCGTGGACGACGCATTCAAGCTGCTGAGGAACTACGCGCACTACCACAACCGCAAGCTGTCCCAGGTCGCTAGCGACGTGGTTGACCGGAGGATCCCGAGCGCCGCACTGGGCCGGCCGCAGGGCCAGCAAAGCTAGGGGCTCGTAACGTGCAGGTCACCCGGCAGGCGGATGGCAATGCAGCTGCCCTTCCCCGCTGGCCAGCGGTGATTGATGATCACTTGTCCGGCTGGCCAGCGGGTTCGATAGCCGGGAGGGTGAAGGAGATGGTCGCGCCGTGGCCGACACTGCCCTCGGCCCAGGCGTGGCCGCCGTGGCGGTCCACGATCTGGCGCACGCTGGCGAGTCCTATCCCGGAGCCGGGGAATTCGCGTGCCGTGTGCAGCCGCTGGAAAGGCTTGAATAGCTTGTCCACGTAAGCGGGATCAAAGCCTGCTCCGTTGTCGCGCACGTAGCAGCAGACGCGCGCGTCCGCGGCCGGTGTCGTCCCGAACTCGATGGAGGCATCGTCCTGGCCGGACGTGAATTTCCAGGCATTGTCCAGCAGGTCTTGCAGTACCGTGCGGATGAGGCTGCGGTCAGCCAGCACCCAGGCTGGCTGCTGGATGGTGAGGCGGACGCGGCGGTCCGGGCTTTCCCGCTGGAGTTCCTCGGAGATGCTGGCCACCTCGGCACCGAGATCAACTTGCTGGAGCTTAATCTTTGCCCGCGCGACCACGGATATCCGCAGCAAATCGTCGAGAACCTGGCCCATGTGCTCGCTGGCGGCCTCGATCCGCTCGGCGTAGCCGCGGCCCACATCGCCGAGATCGTCCGCGCAATCTTCTCTGAGCGCAGCGCTGTAACCAGCGAGCGCGCGCAGCGGCGTACGCAGGTCGTGAGCTATTGAGGTGGCGAACGACTGCAGGTCCCGGTTGGTCCGCTCAAGGTCCGCGTTGAGTGTCTGGAGGGTCTGGTTCGCCTCCATGAATCCACGATGGGCCATCTCCAGGGGAGCGAGGCACTCGACCAGGAAGGAGACCGAATGCGTCCAGATGGCGATCTGGCTGCTTTCGAGCATGGACCTGAAGGCCTCGGCGTGCGCTCCGACGATGGCTATAACCCCGCTGCCGTTGTCCAAGGCGGTGCGGCCGAGTTCGTAGGCTGCCTCGAGCGTGGACTCGTCGGGGTCTTTGAGATACGCGCGAAGGGCTGTTGCGTAGTCAAGCTGCGATTGGGAGTTCATCGTCGGCCGCCGTCATAGCGGGCCACCACGACCAGCGCATCGTCGTAGCCGCGACTGTTGTCTTGGAGGATGCGGGAGGCGATGACCTGGGGGGAGTGGATCGGCTCGACGGAGTTGACGAAGCCATCACGGATCCCATCGGTCGCCATAATGAGCAGGTCACCGGCATCCAGGCGAGCACTTCGCGCGTGAAGAGAAGGCATCCGCCATCCGACGACGCCACCCCGGGTCAGCGCTCCCTCGCGATGGTGCGGCGGGGCCGATCGCACCACGTACCCCGAGACGTTGCCGACGCCCATCCACTCCATCTGGCCGCCGCCCGCGAGTGACGCGATGGTCATCACTACCCCCCGGGTCCGGCGTAGCGCCTCGTTGCAGCTCTCAAACAATGACCGGAGTGGCGCGTCAGGGAGCTCGGCGATGGCGGCGATGGCGGCGCTCGTAGCCTCGTGCGCATCGGGTCCGTGCCCGAGGCCGTCCATGACCGCTATGAGGGTCCGGAGTGGCCGAGGCACGATAAGATACCCGTCGCCCGATATGATTTGGCCGCGGATAGGGGTACCAGCCGCTGCCCACACGACCCAATCGGTAGTGCCGGTGGTCACGGTCATGTCCGGCGCGCCCATCTCGTCGCGGTGACCGTTGTTCCCTGCCCGACCTCGGAGACCAGGTCGAAGTCGTCCATCAGGCGCTTCGTTCCCGGCAGGCCCAGCCCGAGTCCCTGGCCTGTCGAGAATCCGTCCGTCATCGCGAGGGTCGTATCTTTGATTTCGGGTCCTTTGTCGGCCGCGATGATCGTGATGCCCTGGGCGCCGTTTCTGGCGGCCAGTCGCAACAGGATCTCCCCGCTGTGCGCGTACTTCAGGATGTTGCGCGCCAGCTCCGAGATAGCCGTCGCGATCAGTGTCTGGCTGGTGAGGTCGAAGCCCAGATCAGCTGCTGCGGCGCGCGCGGTCTGGCGGGCCTTCAGGATGTCCGACTCATCGTCGATCTGGACTCGCTGGTCACTGTCCACGGTCCACTGTCCTGTGCGACCTGGCACGCAGGTAGGCGAGACCCGCCTCAAGGTCCAGCGCGGTGCGGACGTCCGGCATGTGCAGGCCCAGTTCCACCATGGCCATCGCCACAGCGGGCTGGATCCCGGCAATGACCGTCTCGACACCGCGAAGCCGGAGCATGGCCGCCAGGTTCTGCAATGTCCGCGTTGAAAACGAATCGATCACGTCGAGGGCTGTCACATCCACGACGATCCCCTGACAGCGACGTTTCTGCGCCTCCACGAAAAGGTCGTTTTGCAGGCCGATAAGATCCGCGTCGGTCAGGGCGGTTTGCACCGACGCGATGAGGTACGGCTCTTGCGCGAGGATGGGGACCGGCATAGTCGCGTCAGGCCACAGTCGTCGGCGCGACCGGGGTCCCGGCGGTCTCTTCGACGATTACCCGGTAGCCGAGTAGCCGGTCGGCGAGGTCGAGCCCGCCCTGCAGGTCTCCGACCGTTTGTATCCGCGAAAGGTCGACCCCGACGGTGACGATGGTCTGGGCGATGGCGGGTGACACGCCGGTCACGACGACCGTCGTGCCGAGCAGTCGCGCCGCGTCAACCGTCTGAATCAGGTGGTTCGCGACCTTCGAGTCGACCGCGGCGACGCCGGTGATATCCATGACCACAGCCCCGGCACGGAATTCCCGGATCGCCCCGAGCAGCTGCTCGGTCAGCTGCCGCGCCCGGTCAGAATCGATCAGGCCGATGATCGGCAGGAGGAGCAGCCGATCGCGAATCCGCAGCACGGGAGTTGAAAGTTCCTGGATCGCTGCTTGCTGTTGGGCAATTATCCGCTCCCGCTGCATGGTGAACGCCAGCGCCACAACGACAAGGATATTGTTGACGACAGACTCGAAGACCTTGAGGGCCTCATCGAGCCGATCGGGTGCCTTGAGGTAGTGCCTCAGGAGGCCGCGCCAGAACACGTCCCGCAACGCGAGCATCCCATTAAGCATGCGCTCGGAGGTAACCGTTCCCAGCACCGTCCGCTGCGCCATTTGCTCCGCGAACCCTTCGGCACCTCGGTAGTCCAAGGTGTCGAGGCAAGTGACACAAGCGTCGTAGACCCTCGCAGACTCCGCCTCCTGCTCGGCTCTCGTGGTGCCCATCCACAGGCCGCCGTCGGCCGTGACGGTGCCAAGCCATTCCCGGAGCAACTCCTCACGGTCCTGGCGTAGGTGGGCGACCAGTTCGTCTTTCAGCGTCCCGGGCGATGTCGCGGTGGAATTGCCGTTAGAGCGCGCTCTGGCCTTTCCTTTAGGGACCGGTGTCACTGACGTTCTCCTCTCCGTCCCACGATTTCGTCGGGCGGATTAGCTGCCTCGGACCCGTCGGTCACCCGAGCCCACGGATGATCGGCCTCGCGCCCGGCAAGATCAGCCGGGCTGCGAGCCCAGTGATAACTGAGAGTCACATATACATTACAAAGAGTACCATGCATAGACGGGGGGAGGTCTAGCCAGACTGCGTCGAGGCGGTCGCGGAAATCCGCGCCTCCCGCTGGATCACTCCTCCGGTGGGCCGGCAGGGTCCGCTGCCTGGAGGGTGAAGAAGAAAGTAGCACCGTCGCCGACGGTGCCCTCGGCCCAGGTGCGGCCGTTGTGCCGGTCCACGACCTGGCGCGCGCTGGCGAGGCCTATGCCGGTGCCCGGGAACTCACGCGTCGTGTGCAGGCGCTGGAAGGGCTGGAACAGCTTGTGTGCGAATGCGGGGTCGAAGCCCGCGCCGTTGTCGCGGACGTAGCAGCAGACGCGGCCGTCCGTGGCGGGGGTCATCCCGAACTCGATCGAGACGTTGTCACGGCCGCTGGTGAACTTCCAGGCATTGTCTAGCAGGTTATGCAGGACTTCGCGGATCAGGTCAACGTCGGCCACTGCGCGGGCCGGCTGCTGGATCGTGAAGCAGACGCGACGGCCCGGGGCCTGGTGCTGGAGTTCGGCGGCGATGGCGGCCACCTCGGCACCGAGATCGACCTGCCGGAGGCTGAGCTTTGCCTGGGAGATGCGGGACAGGTGCAGCAGGTCGTCGAGGATGCGTCCCATGTGCTCGCTGGCCGCCTCGATCCGCTGGGCGTAGCCGCGGCCGACCTCACCAAGGGTGTCGGCGTACTCCTCGATCAGAGCGGTGCTGAATCCGGCCAGCGAGCGCAGGGGGGTGCGCAGGTCGTGCGCCAGGGAGTAGGAGAAGGATCGCAGATTCTGGTTGATCCGCCGCAGATCGTCGCGTGCCTGCCGCTGCTGGGTGACGTCGCGCACGGCGGCGGATATGAGCAGGCCCTGGCCGGTGTCGAGGGCGGACAGGGAGATCTCGGCGGGGAAGGTGGTGCCGTTGCGGCGGCGGCCGGACAGTTCCAGGCCTGCGTCCAGATGCCGGGGCCGGGGGTGAGCCGCGTACCCGGCGCGCAGGCGGGAGTGGGCGGCCTTGCTCGCGTCGGGGACCAGGATCTCGACCGACTGCCCGGCCAGTTCCTCGCGCGGGTACCCGAACAGCCGCTCGGCCTCGGAGTTCACCAGCACGATCTGGCCGTCAGAGTCCACGCACACCATCGCGTCCGGCGCCGCCTCCAGCAGCCCGGCAAAGATCGGATCATCGAACTGTCGCACAGTTCGTCACGCTCCGTAATATAACCACTACATAAATCATAAGCCCCATATCTGTCCGCTGCCGCAGCCGACCAGATCATGCGGTGGCGCTCCCGCCATGGGCAGGCAAGGGCCGGGGCCAACGTTCTGGCCCCAGGCGGGCCGACGAAACCGGCGACTCGCTCGGGCCGGCGGCCCGCCGGCCCGGCGAGCCTGCGGCCGCCAGCCGGGCCGGAGGCCCTCGTTCACAGGACGACCGCTAAACGGCTTCAGGCGGTGCCCCGAAGTTGACCGCCTTCGCCTCGACCGTCCCGGCTGTCCGGCCCGGCGCCGTCTGGAAGGCCCAGTACAGGTTCGTGTGCGCGATGACCTGGTCCGCGGGCGGCGCTCCCCAGGCGGTCCGGTCCCCGGTCGTGTGGGCGTCGCTGACCAGGGTCGCGTCGTACCCCCTGACGAGCGCGCCATGGAGGGTCGAGCGGATGCACGCATCGGTCTCTGCGCCGACGACGACGAGCCGCCCGACACCGAGGCCCGCCAGCACGGTCTCCAGGGTGGTGTCATCGAAGGAGTCGCCGTAGCTCTTCTCCACCAGTGGCTCGGCGTCGGCCGGGGCCAGTTCCGGGACGATCCGCCAGTCGTCACTCCCCCTAGCGAGCCCGTCATCGCAGTGCTGGACCCAGACGACGGGGACCTGTTCCTGCCGCGCCCTCTCGACGAGGCTGGCCACGTTCGCGACGACCGTGTCGCGTTCGTGAGCCCCGTCGACGACGCCGTTCTGCACGTCGACGACAAGGAGCGCGGTGTTTGGCCGGTTCTCGAGCGTGGTCATCGTCTCCCCTTACGCACGCAGGACTGCTGTGTCCTCCCACGGTAGGCACACCCACCGACAGCGCCGAAAGAACATCGCACGTTGAACTAGCACGGAGGCCTCGCGCAGTACACTCATGTACTACACCTGGGGATGTACTGCTCCTGAGGAGGTGTGGTCATGGGCTACCGGCTCCGGATGCACCGCGAGATCCGTGACTGGCTTACCGGCCTCCGGGGCTCCGAGCCTGAACTGGCCCGGCTCGCCGGCGAGGCCGTGCTGGCACTGATCGAGGCCGGCGAGACCCTCGGGCCGCCGCTGGTCGTCCCGCTGGGATCCGTGCTCCCGCCCGAGGATCCCCGGGAGACCCTCGATCTCGCCTACCAGCGCCAGCTGGAGATGCTGACGCAGGTGCGCCGGGGCGTGGCCGATGTGGCGACTTCACGCGCGCGCATCGATTTGCAGGTCAGCGCGCTGGAGCAGCAGGCGGCCAAGCTGGCCCGCCAGCGCGGGCACGCGCTCGACGCCGGAAACGAGGACCTGGCCCGGGAGGCGGGAACCCGCGAAGCGGGAATCCAGGCGCAGCTCTCCCAACTGCGCCGCCAGCTTGACACCGTGACGGGCGACGAGCAGAGGCTGACCAGGGCGAGCCAGCGCCTGCAGGCCAAAGTCGAAGCGTTCCGGGTCCAGAAGGAGACGATCAAGGCCACCTACACGGCCACCGAAGGATCCCAGAGGGTCCGGGAGGCATTCATCAGCATGGGCGCCGACGCGAGCGAGCTGGAGGTGCCGAACGCGGCGGCCGGCAGCACCGGCGCCAGCGCCGCAGCCGAGGAACTCCTGCAGGAGATCCGGCAGCTCACGCCACCCCCCGCGGGCCGCCCCGGGCTCTGGGATGAGGACGACAGCCAGCCACCGGCCGGCCTGATGGAGCTGCGGCCAGGTTCTCCCGGCGAGGTGAGGGCCGGCTTGCTGTTCGTCGTCGCGCCCCCGGATACAGCGGTCCTGGTGGGACGGGTCGAGGATCCGGGCGGATCACCCGGGGGCTATCGGGAAGTGCTGCGGATCGCGACCAGCCGCCTGGCGGCGGCTCAGTCTGGCAGCCCGTCAGGGGACATGGCTTCTCACGCCGACTTCGTCTCCTATGACGCGGAAGCGTTCCTGGACGACTTCTTCCCCGGTGGGGAAACCGAGGTCGAAATCGGGGCCGGCGCGCTGCTGGCACGCAATCGTGCCCACACCCTCGCTGAGGCCCGGCAGCGGATGAGGCTGACCCAGGCCCAGGTGGCCGACCGGATGAACGTCCGCCAGGAACGAGTGTCCGCCATCGAGCGCGCCGAGCCTGGGGCCACCGAGGTACGGACGCTCGCGGCCTACGTGCGTGCCCTCGGCGGCCGGCTGGAGATCGTCGCCGACATCGGCGGCGAGCGCATCGTCCTGAGGTAGCCGTTCCCGCGGGGCCGTGGTCGGCCAGGCCGGCCTCCGGGACAAGGTCCGGGGAAGGTCGGCCGGGTAACCCGGGAAGGACCGGGCGGCCAGGCGCGGACCGGTGTCACTCATCGGCGCAGCCCGTCAGCCACAGCACCGCCCCTGACGCGTCCCGCATGACCAGGACCGGGGTCTGCTGACGGTCGAACCCGCTCCGGACGATATCCAGCTCGGTGACCCAGCCGGTCGCGGGCACACCGCCGGGCACGGCGCCCAGGGCTTCCAGCATCAGGGCCCGGGCCTGGAGCACGTGGTTGGTCACGCCGGCCGGGAGCAAGCGGGGCCGCCCCCTGACATCCGCAGCGACGCCCCATTCGTAGAGGCGGTTCAGCCAGGGACGGGCGGGTGAGGTCATGACGGAGATCCTGACTGCCGGTTACGTTGCGTCGCTATCCCGTAACCGTCTTATCCGTGATCGGACCGTCTCGTCCGCTTCTCTTGCTATTTCTTACGCTTTGTTAGCCTGGATGTAGCCTTCCCGCCAGAACCCGCCTGCCACCAGCCATCCCCAGCGATCGATGCACCGCCGCTCAGCCTGGTCAGCCGGTGAGCCGCACCGCCAGCAGGCACACGTCGTCCGCCCGCGGGGTATCACCCAGCAACGCGGCCTGCACGGTGGCGCAGGTCCGCTCGGCGCTCAGCGGCGCGGAGCCGCCTGTTACCCGGGCCATGGCACTGGCCAGGGCGTTCAGTCCGTCGGTGATGTCCCGGCGCCGGTCCTCGATCAGCCCGTCGGTGTAGAACAGCAGGCTCGTCCCGGGCTCCAGCGTCCGGTGGCCCACGGAGAAGGCCGGCTCGACCGGGACGCCGAGCATCACCCCCGGCGCGTCGTCCAGGTACCCGGCCTGGCCGGACGCGGAGGCCCAGACGGGAGGCGGGTGCCCGGCGTTGGCGTAGCTCAGCTCGCGGGTGGCCGGGTCGAGCAGCGCGTAGACCACCGTGGCCAGCGTGTCCGGCAGCAGCCTGGCCTGGGCCCGGGCGGTGCGCCGCAGCACCTCGCCCGGGTGCACGGTGTCCACCGCGTACGCCCGGAGCAGGTGCCGCATCTGGCCCATGATCGACGCGGAGCCGATGTTGTGCCCCACCACGTCGCCGATGACCAGCCCGACCCGGTCGCCGTCCAGTGGGAACGCGTCGTACCAGTCACCGCCGACGTCCACGTCGGCCGTCCCGGGCAGGTAGCGCACCGCGAGATCCAGCCCGGGGATGTCGGGCAGCGTGTCAGGCAGCACGGAGCGCTGCAGCGTCTCGGCCACGGTGTGGTCCCGGGCCGAGGTGGCCGCGTTGGCCAGCCCCACGGCGGTCTGCCGGGCCAGTGCCTCGACCACCACGATGTCCGCGTCCGTGAAGCAAGGCTGGGCCGCGGTACGGCCGAGGGACAGGACGCCGAGCGGGCCCGAGACGGCCGTGAGCGGTGCGATCAGCACGTTCTCGGGCTGCATCCGGGCCACGATGTCACGCAGCCCGGGGGTGCGCGCGATCTGCCGGGCCATCAGGGGCGCGGCGCCCCGGACCAGCCGACTCGTCCCGGTGACGTAGGCGTCCTTGACCATCCCCTTCCCGAGGGCGGGAACCGGCTCGTTGCGCAGGTCGGTGAAGCCGACGGTCCCGTCTGGCTCGCGGTGGGCGATCGAGACGGCCTGCAGCACACCGTCCCGGCCGGGCAGGAAGACCAGGCAGAAATCGGCCAGGCTGTGCACGACCAGCTGGGCGGCGTGCTGGAGCAGCTCGTGGCGGTCCTGCGCCGCGGCGACCATATGGCCAGCCTGCAGCAGGAAGGCGACCCGCTCCTGGGCGCCGGCCGCCTCGGCCCGGGCGTTCCGCTCCCGGGCCAGCAGCAGGGCGCGTTCCTGCTCCGAACGCTGGCGTGCCGTCAGGTCCACGATGTAGGTCACCCAGCGCAGCGGCTGGTAACTGATCACCGCGGCGCCGACCAGGACTGGCACCCGGTGCCCGTCCCGGTGCACGTACTCCTTCTCGTAGGGCCGGAAGGCCCCGGTGCGCTTCAGCTGCCTATGGGCGTCGGCGTCGGCGTCCATCCACTCGGGGGGCGTGATCAGCTCGCGGGAAATGCGGCCGGCCTCCACGTCCTCCCGCGCGTAGCCGATGATGTCAAGGAAGGCGTCGTTGGCGTCGTGCACATGATCCTCGCCGTTGACTACCACGCCGATCACGTTGGCCTCGCGCAGCCGGCCCAGCAGCTCGGTGCCTTCGCGCAGCGCGGCCGCGGCCCGGCGCTCCCTGGTCAGGTCCCGGAACATGGCGTAGGCCCGCTGCGGGCGGCCGTCCTCATCGCGCGCATCGGGCACCGCGGTGATCCGCAGCCAGCGCGTCTCCCCGGTGCGGCCGTGCGGGACTCCCACCACCACGTCCGTGACCACCTCGCCGGTGCGCAGCGCGACGGCGACCGGGAACTCGTCGGGCTCCAGCGGGGACCCGTCGTCGTGCACCGCCTGGCCAATCCCGGACAGCGGCCAGGTGATTATTTCGTCCTCGTCGAGGCCGAGGATCTCGCAGGCGGCTGGGTTGGCCCCCAGGATCAGGCCGTTCGTGTCGTAGTAGATGACGCCCTGCGGCAGGGTCTCGAACAGGGTCTGGTAACGCTCCTGGGTCGCGACGAGCTGCGCCGGCCAGCGCCTCCTGCTGCCGCCGGTCGCGGGCCTGCTCGGTCACGTCGCTCATCAGCAGCAGCACCCCTTCTACCGTCCCGTCCGCGCCGCGCACCGGCTGGTAAAGGCACTCAACGAAGACCTGTTCCGGTGCTGCCCTCCCGCCCCGGCGGATGAGCAGCTCGCGTCTCATACCCCTGGAACGGCTTCCCGGATTCCAGTACGCCGGTGATGAGCTCGGCGCGACCCTGGGCCGCGAGTTCCGGCAGTGCCTCCCGGGCCGCCCGGCCGGAGAGGTCCTGGCGGCCGACGAGCTGCCGGTACGCGTCGTTGGCGAACTCGAACACCAGGTCCCGCCCGGCCAGGTAGGCCACCGGGACCGGAAGATCCGCGAACAGCTCGTGCAGCACCGCCTGACGGTGACCAGAGCTGCGCCCCCGCGAAACCGGACCTGAACCCACCGTGCCCCCCCGGGCAATGCCTGGGGGACGTCCTGCCAGACTCCCCCGATATGTCGGCATCGTCACCCAGGGTACCTGGCGAGGCTTAGGCTGCGGTATTCCGCCACGGCCGCACCGCACATCCCGGTAGTTTCATCCACCCGAGGGTGACCTGGCTGGAGGCGACGTGAAGCTGCTCCGGGTGCTGGCCGTGCCAGCCGCGCTGACCCTGGTGGCGGCCTGCGGGGGCGGCGGAACTCCGGGCGCCCCGCACAGCACGGCCGCGAGCCCGGCGGCACCGGCGACCAAGGCCGCCCACCCCGTCAGCCAGACCACCGCCCGGCCGCCCGCGATGGCCGGGGTGACCGCCCGGGGAGCCCTGGTCCTGCTCAGCTCGGCGACCGGCGCGCCGGTGCGGACCCTGGTACCCAACGGCGTCCTCGGCGACGAGATCTCGGTATCCGCGGGCGGCCAGACCATCTACTTCAGCCGGCGGCACGGGTGCGTGGACGACGTGGAATCGGTCGCGGCGGCCGGGGGCGCCCCGACCCTGCTCAGCACCGGGAGCCTGCCTGCGATCAGCCCGGACGGGAGCACTCTCGCGTTCGCCCGGCAGCCGGCGCAGACCCCGCACTGCACGGCGGGCCAGGGCGACCTCTCCGGGCAGTACAGCCTGGTCACCCGGACGCTGAGCACCGGGGTGGAGCGGGTCTACCCGATGCTGCCGGCCGGCCAGCCGGGCGGGCTGCCCGCGCCCATCTCTCACCTGTCCTGGGCCCCCGACGGCACGGAGCTGGCCGTGTCCATCGCCGCGATCCAGGACAACGAGGGCTGGCAGATCATGCTGATGGACACCGCGACCGCCCAGAACTACCTGGGCGGGACCGGGGACACGCCGGTGCCGGTGACCGGCCCGGACCGTGGGCGCAGCTATTGGCGCGAGGGCGTGTACCTGCCTGACGGGAACCTGTTCGTCAGCCGCGTGTGCTGCGCCGGGGAACCCGTCCGCAACGTCTCCAAGCTGATGTGGGAGGTCACGCCGGCCGGACTGTTCAGGCACCGGGTGGCGATCGGGTTCCCGGGGCTGGATCACACCAGCCTGGCGGTGAACCAGAGTGGAAAGTGGCTGCTGTACCTGGCCGGGACGGGGCTGTACGTCTCGGAGAAGGGCGCCCGGCCCCGGCAGGTCGGCTCCGGCCTGATCGCCGCCGCGTGGCTCTGACTCCGCGCCCCACGCTCCGGCGCGCTGGCTCTAGGCAGGACCAGGCCAGCTGGGCAGGTATACCGTGCGGCGGCGCTGCCGGGCCTGGCGGGCGGCGGGCACCCGGGCCGCCAGGGCCGGGGCCATCCGGGCCTCCGCTTCAGCCCAGTCGAGGAACTGGGCGTCGTCCAGCTCTTCCTCCTGCAGGCGGATGGCGCCGGGGTCGGCGAGGACGCCCCCGTCGAAGATGAAGTTCATGATCGCCTGTGGCCGGTCCCCCGCGGCGGCTGACCAGTCCACGACGAGCAGATCACCGGCCGGGATCTCCAGCGCGAGTTCCTCAGCGATCTCCCGGGTGGCGCACTGGTCCGGCGCCTCGTCGGCCTCGACGATGCCGCCGGGGATGCCCCAGTCCGGCCGGTAGTTGGGCTTGACCAGCAGGATGCGGTCGTCGGAATCGGTGATCAGCATGCTGGCCGACAGGTACACGGTGGACAGGCTGGCGAACCAGTCCGCGGTGCTCAGCAACGGTTCGGGCACGCCTAGCAAGCTACCGGGTGCGCCGCTTGGCCGCGTACATGGCCTGGTCGGCCTGGCGCAGCGCGGTGTCCGCGGACTCCCCGGGCGTGGCCAGGTGGCTGCCGATGCTGACCGGCACCGGACCAGCTGCCCGTGGATCAGATGCGGCTGGCTCAGCGCGGCGGCGACCCGCCCGGACAGCCGTCCAGCCCGTCGGGCTGATCCGCGGGGCGGTGACCGCGAACTCGTCCCCGCTCAGCCGCGCCACCGTGTCCTGCGGCCGGACGTGCGAACGGAGCCGGTGCCCGATGGTGAGCAGTACCTCGTCGCCCGCGTCGTGGCCGTAAGTGTCGTTGATCTGCTTGAACCTGTCCGCGTCGAGGTACATCAGGCCCACCTGGGTGCCGGTGGCCGGGCCCCGGCGGCTGGTCAGGGCGGCCTTCAGCCGGTCCGTGAACAGGCTCCGGTTGGCCAGGCCGGTGAGCGAGTCATGGGCGGCCCGGTGCGCCAGCTGCTTGCTCGGCCATCTTCCGCCGGGTGATGTTGACGTGGGAGGTCACCGCGCCGCGCCGTCGCCCGCCGGTGGCGTGATGCGCAGCAGGAACCAGCGGTTGACGGCCGGAGACGGGCAGGGGTACTCCAGCTCGCTGTGCACCGTCGCCCGGCCAGGACGGCCCGCAGGCCGTCGGCCGCCCGGGCGTCCTCGCAGCCCGCCGTGGCGGACCTGTCGCACAGGTCGAGGTAGTTCACGCCCCACCCCGGTCATCTCCGGCCGGCCGCCGTTGTCCACCGCGAACATCTGCCACGCCCGGTTGACGTCCACGATGGTCGCGGCGCGTCCAGAACCGCGGTCGCGTCCGGCAGCGCCTCCAGCACCGCCTGGGCCAGCCCGTTGCTCGTCTTCGCGGCCTGCGGCACCTACCGCCGGTGCCGGGCGCGGGCCGCCGCCCGGGGGGCCGGCAGGCCTCGTCGGTGTCCACGTCCTGGCGGGTCACCGCCAGGTAGGCGACGAAGCCGACGATGACGACGGCTCAGGATCAGCGCGACCGGCCGCGGCCCAGGCCCACGCCGCCGTGCGCGGGCCCGACCCCCAGCCAGTCGGCGTAGGACGCGCCGAGCGGCCGGGTCAGCACGTAGGCGAACCAGAAGGCGAAGATCGCGTTCATCCGGAGCTTCCAGTACGCCGACCGCCGGGATCAGGATGAGCACGGTGAACAGGAGCCCCGAGGCCAGGTAACCCGAGCCCCAGGGTCGTCGCGGTCAGATCGCCCGCCGCGGTGCCCAGCGCGAACGTGGCCATGACCGTGGCCCAGTAGAAGAGTCTCCCGGCGCGGGGTGTGATGCTGTGGATCGAGAGCGTCCCCTCGCCGCGGTACCAGGCCGACGAAGACCACGGCCAGGCAGACGGCGAAGAACGCGTCGAGGCGATGTAGGGCACGCCGAACTCGACGTGGAGGACGTCGGCGGCCATCGTGCCGAACACCGCGACCATCACGACCGCGAACCAGTAGACCCATGGCCGGTACCGGCGGCCCGGAACTGGAGCACCAGCGCGGTCACGATTCGCTACCGTGCCCACCGTCCCGGCCACCACTGCGCCGTACCGGAAGGCCAGGAAG
>CAVQEM010000065.1:0-5768 GCA_963711485.1 uncultured Actinomycetes bacterium | reverse complement strand
GGCAGGCCCCGCCTCCGGCCTGGCCGCGCGATGGCGGACACGGCATACTCCCGGCCGGCAACCGCGCCTGCCTGCGCAAGCACGCCATCAAGGCGGTCATCCCCGTCACGTAAGACCAGGCGAACAACCGCCGCGACCGGGGGCAGCTCCGGCGGCCGCCCGCCGGTCTCTGACGCCGGCTCGTACAACAAGCGCAACACAGCCGGGCACTGCTTCAGCAACCTCAGGCGGTTCCGCGCCGTGGCCACCCGCTACGACAAACGCGAGCGCATCCACCAGGGCACCATCGACGTCGCCTCGATCAGCGTCTGGCTACGAGACCCCGTCCCATGATCCACGGGACACGCCCTGGTCGCATCCCTGAAACAGCAGGGCATCACCGGCATCGCCGTCCCCGCGTCCCGCCTCGTGGTCTTCCTCGTGCTCGCCGCCCTGCTCGGCCTGATCGCCGCCAGCTGGCCCGCCCGCCGGGCGGCCCGGCTGGACGTGCTCACCGCTATCGCCGTGGAGTGATGCCGCGCCACACCTATCCCGATGCCTCTGGCGAAACGGCTCAGCTCCCGGCAATGGTGCAGATCCGTGTCACCAGCTAGCGTCCGTGCTATGGCGGAGCTGGTCGAGGACGAGGACGTGCGGGTCACCAGGCTGCTGGACGCCCAGGCCAAGGCGGCTGAGCTGTTCGCCGAGGTGGAGGCCCGTGGCCTGATCGCGCCGGGGGCCGGTGAGCGGCAGGCCAGCGACGCGATCCGCGATCTGGCCGCGGACATGTTCGGGGTCGGCCGATGGTGGCATAAGCGGATCGTCCGGGCGGGGCCGAACACTCTGCAGCCCTACCGGGAGAACCCGCCAGATCGCGTGATCGGCGGCGGACGACATCGTGTTCTGCGACTTCGGGCCGATCTTCGAGGAATGGGAGGCCGACTTCGGCCGGACGTTCGTGCTCGGTGACGACCCGGCCAAGCACGCTATCCGCGACGCCCTGCCGCTGATCTGGGACACGGGCCGGGAATGGTTCGAAACCCACCCCGACACCACCGGCGAGGAACTGTTCGGCCACGTGGTGCAGCTGAGTGAACAGGCGGGCTGGGAGTTCGGCGGGACCATCGCCGGGCACCTGGTGGGGCAGTTCCCGCACGAGAAGATCGCTGGCGACGAGACCGGGACCTACATCATGCCCGGCTCCAGGGAGCCGATGCGCCGCACCGACCGCACGGGCCGCGCCTGCCACTGGATCCTCGAAGTCCACCTGGTTGACCGGGACCGCCAGATCGGCGGCTTCCACGAGGAACTGCTCGACATAGGCCACACCGCCGGGTAGCGGGCGGACCCCGTGCCAGGGGGACCTTGCGCCCGCCGGGCCCAGGTCCAGGCGCCGTGGGCTGCTCACGGCTCACTACTTTCTGTGTATGTAGTGTTACCCAGAGCTTTCGCCTGGGTAAGCACAGTGGGACTACCGGGGGGAGAGACGGCATGGGGGAAGCGGGGCGGCGTGACGGACCCCGGCGGGCCCATCGCACGCCGCCCCGGGCTGCCCGGCCCCGGGCTGCCCGGCCCCGGGCTGCCCGGCCCTGGGCTGCGGCATGGGCGGGCGCGGGTGTGGCGGCCATGTCGCTGCTGGCGGCGTCCTGCGGCGGGTCGGCGTCCGGTGCCCCGGCGTCCGGTGCCCCGGCCCCTACCCGGCCGCCGGTTCCTCCACGGCCAAGCTCACCGGGACAGTGGTCGTGTTCGCGGCCGCCTCGCTGAAGGACGCCTTCGACTCCCTCGGCAGGAAGTTCGACCAGGATCATCCCGGTGTCACGATGAAGTTCAACTACGCCGGCAGCTCCTCGCTGGCCACCCAGCTGGGCCAGGGTGCGCCCGCCGACCTGTTCGCCTCGGCCAACACCAAGAACATGAAGACAGTGACCAGCGACAACCTGACCTCAGGCACGCCGCAGGTGTTCGCCAGGAACACGCTCGAGATCATGGTCGGGGCAGGCAATCCGAAGCACATCAAGTCCGTGGCTGACCTGGGGAGCAAGGACATCAAGGTGGCGGTGTGCGCGCCGGCGGTCCCGTGCGGGGCGTATTCCAAGGAGGTGTTCGCGAAGGCTGGCGTGACCGTCCACCCGGTCAGCGAGGAGACCAGCGTGAGCTCGGTGGTCACGAAGGTCTCCCTGGGCGAGGCGGATGCGGGCATCGTGTACACGACCGACGTCAAGGCCGGCGGGGACAAGATCGCCGGCGTGCCCATCCCGGCCAGCCAGAACGTGATCGCGGACTACCCGATCAGCAAGCTCAAGGACGCGCCCAACTCCGGCGGGGCCTCGGCATTCATGAACTACGTGCTCAGCGCGGCCGGCCAGAAGGTCCTGGCTGGCTTCGGCTTCATGCCGCCCGGTAAGTAGCGGTGCCTCGGTCCGGGCAGGCGTTCAACCCGCTTGTCGCGGGCCTGGCCGCGATTTCCGCGCTGTTTTTCATCCTGCCGCTCACCGGGCTCGTCATCCGGGCGCCGTGGAGCAGCATGACCAGGGTGATCAGCAGCACCACGTCGCTGGACGCACTGTGGCTGACGCTGATCGCGTCCCTCGCGACCACGGCGCTGGCCCTGCTGTTCGGGTTCCCGCTGGCCTGGCTGCTGGCCCGCGGCCGGTTTCGCGGCAAGGCCCTGCTCCGGGGGCTGACCACGCTGCCCATGGTGCTGCCGCCCGTCGTCGGCGGTATCGCGCTGCTGCTCGCCTACGGCCGCAAGGGCCTCATCGGGGAGCCGTTGAACCGCGCGACCGGGCTCTCGCTCCCGTTCACCACAGCCGGGGTCATCGTCGCGGAGGCGTTCGTCGCCATGCCGTTCTTCGTCATCACCCTGGAATCCGGCCTGGCCTCGATGAATACCCGGCTGGAAGACGCCGCCCGCAACCTCGGTGCGGGCCGCTGGACCGTCTTTCCGGCGCGTCACGCTGCCGCTCATCGCCCCGTCGCTGCTGGCCGGGGCGGTCCTGACCTGGTCGCGGGCGGTCGGCGAGTTCGGCGCCACGATCACCTTCGCCGGCAACCTGCCCGGCGTCACCCAGACGGCTCCGCTCGCTATTTACATCAGCCAGAGCTCGAACCGCCTCGACGAGGCCATCGCGCTCAGCCTGGTCCTGGTCGTGGTCAGCCTCGGGGTCATGATCGGGACACGCAACCGCTCCCGCGCCGGCTGACCGCGCCATGCTCGACGCGGATATCCAGCTGCGGCTCGACCGGCTGAACCTGGACGTGGACCTGTCCATCGGCCCAGCCGAGCTGGTGGCCCTGCTCGGCCCGAACGGCTCGGGAAAGTCGACCGTGCTGCGCGCGCTGGCCGGATTTCTGCGGCTCGCCGGCGGGCGGGTGGAGCTGGGCGGCGTGGTGCTGGAGGACCCGTCCCGCCGCGTGTGGGTCGCGCCGGAGAAGCGGCCGATCGCCCTGATGTTCCAGGACTACCTGCTATTCCCCCACCTGTCCGCGCTGGAGAACGTGGCCTTCGGCCTGCGCGCCCGGGGGATGGACCGCCGTAAGGCCCGCGATCGGGCCGGGGAGGAACTGGAACGCCTCGGTGTGGGCGCGGTGGCCACAGCCCGTCCGGGGGCCATGTCGGGTGGCCAGCAGCAGCGCGTGGCGATGGCCCGGGCGCTGGTCACCGAGCCCAGGCTGCTGCTGCTCGACGAGCCGCTGGCCGCGCTGGACGTGTCCACCAAGACCGACGTCCGGCGCCAGCTGCGCAGCGCGCTCGCGAATCCAGCGCCGCCACCGTGCTGGTCACCCACGACCTGCTGGACGCGGTGGCGCTGGCGGACCGGATGCTCGTGATCGAGGACGGCGGCATCGTCCAGTCCGGCCCGCCGGCGGAGGTAACGGCCCGGCCCCGGTCGCGCTACGTCGCCGACCTGACCGGGGTGGCCTGCTCCGCGGCACGGCCGGGGCCCGGCGGTGGACCTGGAGGGCGGCGGCCGCCTCGCGACCACCACGGACCTGTCCGGGCCCGTGCTCCGGTCGTCGCCCCCAGCGCCGTGTCGGTGCAGCGCGAACGGCCGGGGACCACCCGGGCCAACTTGGCCCGGGCGGTCGGGGCCGTCGACCTCCTCGGTGACCGGGTCCGCGTCCGGGTCGACGGGACACCCGCGATTACCGCCGAGGTGGCGCGGGCCGCTGTTCACGAACTGAAGCTCGACAGCGGGGGGGGTTGTGGGCGTGCATTGATCCGTCCGCCGTCACGGTGTACCGGCAGCGAGCGCGGCCCGCGCGGTGAACGCCCGCGCGCCGCCTGGGAGGGAGTGGGCCCAGAACAGGAGCAGTCAGTCAGCTAAACGACAGGAGCAGGCACAATGGAACTGAGCGCGCACAATCAGCTGAAGGCACCATACAGAGCGTGAAGAGCGGAGCGGTCATGGCCGAGGTGACAGTGAACGTCGAGGCGGGGTCGTGACCGCGGCCATCACCGACTCATCCCGCGAGCGGCTGGGCCTCAAGGACGGGGATCAGGTGTCGGTGGTCATCAAGGCGACCGAAGTGATGATCGCAACGCCGTAAGCCGAACGGCAGTCGCCGGACCGTCGCGGCCAGGCGATCAGCCGCTGCCGCACCGGCGGCACCCGCGGCTAGATGGGGTAGGTGCCGGTGCCATCCCTGGTGGTGATCCACTGGATTTCGGTGAAGTCGGCCATCGAGGCCGGGCCGGACCTGCCCCACCCGCTGTCCTTGACCCCGCCGAGCGGCAGTTGCGGCTCGTCGGCGACGGTCTGGTCGTTGACGTGCACGACGCCGGCGTCGATGCGCCGGGCGAGCACGAAGCCGCGCTGGTTATCACCGGTGATGAGCCCGGCGCTGAGTCCGTACCGCGTGGAGTTCGCGATCGCCACCGCCGTCAGCGTCGTCCACCGGCTGGGCGACAAGCACCGGGCCGAAGGTCTCCTCCGAATGGATGCGGGCGCCGGCCGGAACGCCGGCCAGGATCGTGGGACGGTAGCACGGCCCGTCCGCGTCCCCGCCCGCCAGCACCGTGGCGCCGGCGGCCACCGCCTCCTCGACTTCCCGGGCGACCCGGTCACGCGCGGCCGGGTGATCAGCGGCCCGATCACCGTCCCGGTGACCGCGGGGTCACCGACCGTCAATGACCTGGCCCGCGCCGCGAGCCGGCCGATGAAGGTGTCGTAGATCGGCCGCTCGATGAGCACCTTGCGGGCGTTCATGCAGATCTGCCCGGAGTGGAAGAACGCGGCGAACGCGGCGGCCTCGACGGCGTAGTCCAGGTCGGCGTCGGCCAGCACGATCAGCGGGTTGTAGCCGCCGAGTTCCAGCACGCAGCGCTTCAGGTGCCGGCCCGCCCGCTCGGCGAGTATCCGCCCGGTGGCGGAGGACCCGGTGAAGTTAATGCACCGCACCTCGGGACGGTCGAAGAACTCGTCCGCGATCGGAACCGCCCCGCGGGGCGCGTGCGTGACGACATTGACCACCCCGGCCGGGAACCCGGCCTCGGCCATGATCTCCGCCACCAGCAGCCCGGCCGACACCGGCGATTCCTCCGACGGCTTGAGCACCACCGTGTTGCCGAACGCTACCGGGTTGACCACGGTGCGCCAGGCCAGCACGTGCGCCCCGTTCCACGGCGAGATCCCCAGCGACCACGCCGAGCGGCTTGCGCAACGCCATGGCGAAGGTGCCGGGCGTGTCGGAGCGGATGACCTCTCCCACGGGCAGGTATCCCCAGCTGGCGGCCTGCCGGGAGCAGCCGGGTCGCCGTCAGCACCTGAAAGCCGGCGAACGCGGCC
>CAVQEM010000064.1:0-9620 GCA_963711485.1 uncultured Actinomycetes bacterium | reverse complement strand
CGCCGCTCCGCCGTCTATGGCCAGCGACTTCCTCGCCGGGTTCGACGAGAATTTCCCCGGGACCCGGGACGCGTACAACGGCCAGGCCTACTACGCCTGGTCCTCAGGCGATCCGCACATCGGCGGCGCGTACTCCTACCTGAAGACCGGCCAGTACACCGGCTTCAACGGCATCCAGGGGCGGCGGCACGGGAACCTGCACTTCGGCGGCGAGCACACGTCGGTGAACTTCCAGGGCTTCATGGAAGGGGCGCTGCGCAGCGGCTACCGCTGCGCAGCCGAGGTGACCGGACGCTGAGTAAGCCCGGTTTCAGGCTCGTAGCAGCCCTGGGCCGGATGGGCCTGGTCAGGCTGCGCTGCGCCACGCGTCGGCCAGCGCGGCATAGCTGCCGATCCGGCGCTGCCGGTCCAGGCTGGGGGTGACCACGACGATCTCGTCGGCCTGGGCGAGCTGCTTCATCTCGAGGAGCCGTTCGGCCACGGCCTTGGGCTCCCCGGTCACCATCCGGCCGTCGTCGCGCCGGCTGGCGCGGAAGTCCGCGCGAGCGGGCGAAGTCACGGACCTGTTCGGGCCGCAGTGGCTCCCGGATCCCGCGCCGCAGGTTCTGGATCGTCAGCGTCCAGGCCGCTTCGAAGTCGAGGATCGCCTCGTTGTCGTCGCTGGCGAAGGCCAGCACCGACATCGCCGAGTAGGGCGTCGCACCTTCGGTCCGCGGGGCGAAGTCGCGACGGTAGCCGCGCAGCGCCTCAAACGCCAGGTCGGGGCTCATGTGATGGGCGAACGCGGCACTCATCCCGTTGACCGCGGCGAAGCGCGGCCCGTAGGGACTGGACCCCAGCACGAAGAGCTCCGGCTGCTCGCTGATCACCGGCGCCGCCACCAGCGGGGCGTAGGGGTGCCCGGCCGGGAACCCATCGCCCAGGAAGGCGAGCAGCTCGGCGACCTGCCCGGGGAACTCAGCCGCCGGGTCGGTGACCATCCCACGGCGCAGGACGTGCGCCGTCAGCGGGTCAGTGCCCGGGGCGCGGCCCAGTGCGAGGTCGATACGGCCCGGATACATGGCCAGCAACGTGCGGAAGGTCTCGGCGACCTTGAGTGGTGCGTGGTTGGGCAGCATAATCCCGGCCGCGCCGACCCGGATCCGTGACGTATGCGCCCCCACATGCGCGGTCAGCAGTTCGGGTGCGCTGCACGCCAGGCTGGTCATGTTGTGATGCTCGGAGACCCAGTAGCGCCGGTAGCCCGCCGCCTCGACGGCCTGCGCGATCGCCACGGCCCCGGCCACTGACGCGCTGGCCTCCTCGCCGTGCTCGATCCCGACGAAATCCAGCACGGCCAGCGGAAGCGACTCATCGTTGTTCGTCATCGGTAATGCCAAGCCCGCGGCGGCCGCCGGCATTCCCGCCGGAACCGGCAATCGCCCGGTCACCGGCACGTTGGGTAACGTGCAAACCGTGAAAGAGCCGCCCCGCCTTGCGTCGATCCACATCTACCCGCTCAAGGCCGGGCGGGCCGTCGATCTGAGCGAGTCCGCCGTGGAACCGTGGGGGCTGGCCGGCGACCGCCGGTGGCTCGTGGTCGACGGCGCAGGCCGGTTCGTCAGCCAGCGTGAGGAACCGGCGCTGGCCCGGGTCAGCGCGGCGTACCCGGCGGCCGGGGCGGATCAGGTGGCCGACGCGGATCGGGTGGCCGCAGCCCGGCCCTGGCCAACCGATCAGCTCACCCTGTCTGCTGCCGGGCACCTGCCGCTGACGGTCCGGATGCCGCGGGCCGATGACGACACCGAGATGGTGCCGGTGGCGGTCTGGGAGTCCAGGATCCGGGTCGCGGCCGCGGGAAAGGAAGCCGACGACTGGCTCGGCCGTCTCCTGGGCCGCGATGTCCGCCTCGTCTATCTGGACGATCCGACGTGCCGGGAGGTGGATCAGGACTACGGGGACCCTGGTGACCCGGTGAGCTTCGCCGATGGCTACCCGTTGCTGCTCACCAGTGCCGGCTCGCTGGAGGCGCTCGGCGGCTGGCTCGCGGAGGACGGCCATCCACCGGTCCCGATGAACCGGTTCCGGCCGAGTGTGGTGGTTGCAGGCGCCCCGGCGTGGGCCGAGGACGGCTGGCGCCGGATCAGGATCGGCACCGTCACCTTCCGGGTGGTCAAGCCGTGCGGGCGCTGCGTGGTCACCACGATCGATCAGCGGACTGGTCAGCGCGGCCGGCAGCCCCTGCGGCTGCTCGGCCAGCGCCGCCGCTTCGGCCAGCAGCTGGTCTTCGGGCAGAACATGATCCCGGACGCGCCAGGCTGCATCCGGGTTGGCGACCCGGTCCAGGTCCTGGAATGCGAGCCGCCCGGCCGGTGAGTCGGGTCCGGGACCACGACGGGAACGAGCTCATGATCGTTGAGGCTCAGTGGCCGCTATCCGGCGCGCATCACCGGTTCCCGGCGGTGGCGAGGTCGCGGGCCTGGGTCTCGGTGAGGACCCGGGCGATCCCGACGGATGTCCAGTCCGAGTTCTCCTCGAGTTCATCACGGAGCACCGCCGCCTGGTACTCGATGGATACCGGGCCGATGGCCACCAGGTCAGACTTCTCATTCTTCATGATCAGCATGAAGTTCACCGGTCAGGTCCTCTCTCGGGCGATCCGGAACCAGTGGGCAGGTGCCATGCGGCCAGGCACCGCGGGCCTGGGGCCGGCGATCACGGCTCATGCTAGGGCGGCGTACGGCGGCGCGTCGCGGTCTAATCCTTGACCGCGACGAACAGGTAGCGATTGAGGCTGAAGAAGTACCCGGCGCCCAGCCCGACGAGGTCGCTGGCCCAGGCGGTGATGTCATCGGCGGTCATATCGCTATGCCGCGGCACGAAAGCGGCGACGAATCCGATCAGCCCGGCGCTGTAGGTGTCGGGGTCATAGCCGGCGTTCAGCAGCGGGATCACCGAGCGCTGGGTGACTGAGAAGCCGGCCTCCCCGAGCAGCCCGGTGAGCCGCCTGGGCAGATAAGGATCGGCCAGGTGCCGGTCCCAGGCGGTGAGCACGCGGCGCATCCGGTCGTTGTCGCTGGAGCGCCAGACGATCGAGTCCCAGTCGGTGTCGAGCACCAGCAGCCTGCCGCCGGGCCGCAGCACCCGCCAGGCCTCGGCCAGGGCGGCCGGCACGTTCTCGACGTACTCATACACCTGGGTCGAGGTGACGGCGTCGAACGAGCCCGCGGCGCACGGCAGCGCGGTCGCCTCGCCGGGGCTGAACCCGACCGGGGCCGAGCCGGGCGCCCGCGGCAGGTTACGGGCGATGGCGAGCATGCTCGGGCTCGGGTTGACGCCGGTGACAGATCCCCCGGGTCCGGCCTCGGCGCTCATCTCGCGGGCCAGGAACCCCGGTCCCGATCCGATGTCGAGCACATCCTCGCCGGGCTTCAGGCCGAGGGCGGCGCGGATGACCCGGCGCTGGCCGGACACGTCGGGCGTGCTGTAGGTCGCTTCGACGCGGCGGGATGTGGCCTCATCGAACTGCATAACAGGCTCCTCATGACGTCGGCCGGCGGCCTGATGCCGGGCCACGCGCAGGCCCTGGCCCCGGCCCGTGGTCACTCTAGCCAGGACAGGCGCAGCGTCCCCGGCCCCCGCCGGCCCATCCGCGTGCACGGCGTCCCGGTCCGCGCGCGGTATTCGCTGGCCGAAATCGGCGACCGCCACGCGCTGCCCGCGCCAGCAGGCGGGACCGGGCTCCCGGGCCGAATAGCATGATCTTGTGAAGCCCTTCCTGCTGCTGGCCACCCGCCCTGAGGATGCCGCCGCGGACGGCGAGTACGACCTGTTCCTCCGGTTCGCCGGGCTCAGCGAAGGGGACCTGAGACGGTACCGGCTGGAGCAGCGGGCGCTGGGCCCCCTCGACCTGCGGGACTGGTCGGGGATCCTCCTCGGCGGCGGCCCGTTCAACTCCAGTGACCCGGAGACGTCGAAATCAGCGGTGCAGCGGCGGGTCGAGGCCGACCTGCGCGCCGTGCTCGACCAGGTGACCAGCGACGACTTCCCGTTCCTCGGGGCCTGCTACGGCATCGGGGCGCTCGGCAGCCACCAGGGAGCTGAAGTCGACCGCCGGTACGCCGAGCCGGTCGGGACGGTCACGGTCACGCTCACCCCGGAGGGCCAGCAGGATCCGCTGCTGTCCGGGCTGCCCGCCGCGTTCGACGCGTTCACCGGCCACAAGGAGGCGGTCAGCCGGCTCCCGCAGCACGCCGTCCTGCTGGCCAGCTCGCCCGGCTGCCCGGTCCAGGCCTTCCGGATCGGCTCCCGGGTGTACGCCACCCAGTTTCATCCCGAGCTGGACGCGGCCGGGCTCTGCACCCGGATCGACGTCTACAAGCACGCCGGGTACTTCGAGCCTGAGCAGGCGGACGAGCTCAAGGCCCTGGCTTACCGCAGCAACGTGGTCCACCCGCCCGACGTCCTGCGCCGGTTCGTCCATTCATATGCGCGCAGCGGCGCGGCCGCGTCGTAGCCCGGTGCCAAGCCGCCCCGGTACCCTCCCGTCCCGCCGGGCCGTCCTCGCGGGCGGCCTGGGACTGGCGGCCGTGGCGGCCTGCGGGGCGGGCGGGTATGAGCTCGTGCAGAACGGGACGCTGCCCGGCCGGTACCAGCTGGACCGCCTGACCGGCGCCTGCGAACTGGCGCCGGCGCCGCTGGCCGGGCCGCTGCCGTCCCGGCACCAGGTGTCGTTCCACTCCGCCTACCGCCATCGCGACGTTCAGATGGTGACGCTGATCCCGGCCCTGGCGGCCTCGCCCGCCGGGCTCGGCGTGGTCATCGCGCTGCACGGGTCGGGGGGCAGCCCGGCCACCCTGGCTCCGGGGATGGCCCGGGCGATGAGCCGGGCGCGGGTGAGCCGGTTCGCGATCATCTGCGTGGACGGCGGGGAGACCTACTGGCACCAGCGCGCCGACGGCGACGACCCGGCCGGCATGATCGTGCACGAGGTCCTGCCCCGGGCCGCGGCGGCTGGGATGCACACCGGGCGGATCGGAGTCGTCGGGCTGTCGATGGGCGGCTACGGCGCGCTGCTGATCGCCGAGCAGTTCAGCGCCGAACAGCCCAGCACGTTCCGGTTCCGGACCAAACGGCATGGCACCGAGGAGCTTACGGCCGGGGGTGAGCCTGGCGGCGGCCCGGCGGTCGCAGCCGTCGCCGCCTTGTCACCGGCCGTCTTCGCCACCTATGACGACGCGCGCGCGGCCAACCCCGAGGCCTTCGACAGCCCGGCCGACTTCACCCGCAACGATGTCGTCTCCGGCCTGTTCACCCTGCGGCGCGTGCCCGCCTATATCGCCTGCGGGACCGACGACCCGTTCCAGCCGGAAGTGGCGCTGGTGCGGTCCCGCCTCTCGGCCCTCACCCATCGCCCGGTGCCGGGCGGAATCATGCCGGGCTGCCACGACGGTTCCTTCTGGGCGCGGCACTGGCCCGCCGCCCTGGAATTCGTGGGCACGCATCACTCGACGGGATTCTGAGCCGTTGCCTGGTCGTCGGGCGGGATGGGGTCATCAGTGACCTCGTCGCCGGAATCGGCATCGATGATTGGCACCGGGTCCAGCCCGACCTTTGCCGAGATCCGGGTGAGCAATACGTCCTGCGCGGCGAGGTGCCCTTGTATGTGTGCCACCTCATGCAGGGTCGCGCTCGCGTCGTGAAACGTGGCCTCGGCGCGTTTATCCGCCGCGGCCGCCTGCACGTTCTGGCCCACCATGATGACCGACAGCAGGACCAGCTGCAGGAAGGTCTGCGCCACCCAGGAGACGATCGTGGCCGGGCCGCCCCGGATCGCATCCGGCAGGCTGATCAGGTCGAACAACGCGAACGCATAAGCGCACCACATGCTGCCCACCACCGTGGTGATGAGCAGCGCCACTTTCGTGTTGAACCGGGTTATCGCGCTGCCCCGGGGCAGCAGATCAGCCACTTTCACCGGTTTTTCAGCACGCCGCGCGGCAATGCGCGGATGGCGGATGTGCTGGTATATCGCCATGACCTGACCTCCATCGATTGGCCGGGCCCTTTCCCGGGCGGCCGGAAACTCCGCCAGGGTAGCCGGTCCGGGCGGGCGGAAGGCGGGTCCAGCCGTCGGCCGGCCGTGCCCCAGCCGTCAGTCAGACTGGCGGGGTACGCGGGGTAGCCGACGGCCTTACGAGCGAGGAGAGCAGCCAGTGACGGATCTGTGCGCGATGGACGCGGTGACCCTGGCCGGGATGCTCCGCCGCCGGGACGTGTCCGCCCGCGAGGTCACCGCCGCCCACATCCAGCGGATCGAGGACACCGATGGCGCGGTCAACGCCGTCGTCACCCAGACCTTCGACGCGGCGCTGGAGCAGGCGGCCCGCGCGGACGAGGCGCTGGCCCGCGGGGCGGAGCCCGGCCCGCTGCACGGCCTGCCCGTGGCGCACAAGGACCTGCACGATACGGCGGGCGTACGCACCACCTACGGCTCCGTCCTGTTCGCGGATCATCTGCCGGACCGCGACGCCCTGGTGGTGGCGCGGATGTCCCAGGCCGGGGCGATCAGCCTGGGCAAGACCAACACCCCGGAGTTCGGGGCGGGCTCGCACACGGTCAACCCGCTGTTCGGCGCCACCCGCAACCCTTACCACCTGAGCCGGAGCGCGGGCGGGAGCAGCGGGGGTGCCGCAGCTGCGCTGGCGGCCCGGATGATCAGCCTGGCGGACGGCAGCGACCTCGGTGGTTCGCTGCGGAATCCGGCCAGTTTCTGCAACGTGACCGGGCTGCGGCCCTCGCCCGGCCGGGTTCCCTCCTGGCCCGTCACCGACGTCGCGGACGTACTCGGCGTGGAGGGACCCATGGGCCGCACGGTCGCCGACGTCGCACTGCTGCTGTCCGTGCTGGCCGGTCCCGACCCGCGGGTGCCGCTGGCCCTGGACGCGCCCGCGCCTCACGTCCCGCCTGAGCAGATCCCCGGCCTGCTGGCCCGGGACCTGCGGGGCGTCAAGGTCGCGTGGAGCGCGGACCTGGGCCTGCCCGTGGAGCCGGCGGTGCGCGACGTGCTCACGCCGGCCCGGCAGGTGCTGGCCGGTCTGGGCTGTGAGGTGATTGACGCCGCCCCGGACCTCTCCGGCGCCGACGAGGTGTTCCGGACCCGGCGGGCGTTCCGGTTCGCGACCGCGTTCGGGTCGCTGCTCCGCCGGCACCCCGGCGAGCTGGGCCCCAATGTCACCTGGAACATCGAGCGCGGCCTGGAGCTGAGCGTCGCCGACCTGAGCCGCGCCACGGTGCTGCACGCCGCGCTGGCCGGCCGGGTCAGCGCGTTCTTCGAGTCGGTGGAGGTGCTCGCCTGCCCCGTCACCCAGGTCGTGCCGTTCGACGTGACCCTGGACTGGGTGCATGACATCAACGGCGAACCGCAGCAGACCTACCTGGACTGGATGGCATCGGCCTACCTGATCTCGGTCACCGGGCTCCCGGCCATCTCGGTGCCCGCCGGCTTCACGCCGGACGGGCTGCCGGTCGGCCTCCAGCTGGTCGGCCGCCGCCGGGCGGACTGGCCGCTGCTCCGGGTGGCGCACGCCTTCGAGGCCGCCACCGGGCACAGCCAGGTCATCCCGCCGGTGCTGCGTTAGCGGTCCCCGGGCGACACGCTCAGCGCCGGGGAACGCGCGGCGCTGGATGAATGGCGAGCCCAGCAGATCCCGGGCGAGCTCGAGCTGGTCAATCGCTTCATCCGGGACGTTCGCCAGCACGGCGCGTGGGCCAGGGCCTCCCGGGCCGGCGTTTTTACACCGCCGAGGACCTGGAGGCCCTGCACGAGGAGTACGTGGCGCTGCTGCACAAGTACGGGCACTCCGCACAGGACGCGCCGCCCGGGGCCCGGCCCATGCAGCTGCGGATGTTCTACATCCCCGATGAATAGCCGCCCGGCCCGCCGGACATGCGGCGCCGGAACCGGCGGGCGAACACGAACGCGGCCAGCCCCGTCACCAGCCAGAACAGCAGGATCACCTTGAAGAAGGCGAACAGCACCCAGCCCGGCCCCGGCGCCAGCAACGCGACCAGCAGCAAGACCATCGCCACCGGGAGGAACCGGGGCCCACGGCGGCGTGCCATCCACGGCGGCCCGCCCCGCTGCAGGCCGGGTGCCCCCTGCGGCACCAGGACCGGGTCCGGCAGGTCCGTCATGACCCGGCGCAGCTCCCCGAACGTCTTCGCCTGCAGGGCCGCCGAGGTCCGCTCGTCGAGCTCCTCGGGCGTGAGCCGGCCCTCGGCGTAGTGGTCGCGCAGCCGGGCGGTCACCCGTTCCCGGTCGGCGTCAGATGCACGGATGCGGTCATCCATGGCTGGTCCCCTCGCCTTCTACTTGTCGCTCTGCTTGTCACTATTGGTCGTCGGGGTCGTCGGCTGCGTCGTCGTCAGCATCGGCGGGCTCGTCGCTGGCCAGGATCTGGTACATCTGCCGCCGGGTCTGCTCCAGCAGCCGCTCGGCGGCCCGGATCTGCTCCGGGGTCCCGGCGTGGGCCAGCTGGACGATGCTGCCGCCCAGCCGGGCCGCCTGCGCGAACAGGCCGGGCATCTCGCCGGGCTCGTCCTGCGCCATGGCCTCCCAGGCTGGGCGGGCCGCCTCCGGATCGTCCTCGATGTGACGGCGCCCCGCGTCGGTCAGGCTGAACGTCCGGCGGCCGCCGGACTCCTCGCCCTCGATCAGCCCCTCGTCGGCCAGCAGTTGCAGGGCCGGGTACACCGCGCCGGGGCTCGGCCTCCAGGCGCCGCCGCTGCGCTCCTCGATCTCGGACATGATCTGGTAGCCGTTGCGGGGGCCCTCCCGCAGCAGGGCCAGGATGGCGGCCCGCACGTCGCCGCGGCCGGCCTTGGGGCCGCGGGCCGGCCCGGGCGACCCGGGCCACCAGCCGCGCGGGCCACCACTGAAGTCACCCGCGGAACTGGCGGAGCCGCCCGCCCATCCGCCCGGGCCGGCGAATCCGAAGCCCCGCTCCCATGGCCCGCCGCGCCGCGCCCATGGCCCGCCGCGTCCGCCGCGCCGGTCCTGGCGGCCGCCCTCGCCCTGACCTCTGGCCCCCTGATCTGGGGCGCCCTGATCTCTGCTGCCCCGGTCCGGCCCGGACATTCTGCCGTGCATCGCGTCCCGGACCTGGCCGAGCAGGTCGTCGGCGGCCTGCATGATCCCGCACCGGTCAGGATCGAAGTCCCCGGCCGCGCTCCATGCGCTCATCTGAACCTCCAGATCTGGGATCCCGGACCCGGGTCCCTAACTGATCCACTCGCGATACGGTCCCGATATATCGCTAGCCTAGGTCGCGGCCCGCGGATGGCAAACGGCGCCCCGGAGCGCCGGTTGGGCCGCGCCCTCGCGGGCAGGGGAAGTACGCGGCGCACTTCCCAGGTGGTCAGCGTCCCGGGACGGGCCGTCTCGCCTTGAGACGAATGCCTAAGAAACTTGACTCATTCCAGACATCTCGGCAGGGTAGGGCCATATGGTTCTGGCAGCGATCGACCCGGACGGCGAGATGTCCCGGGCCCTGCGCGCGGCCGGGCTGCGGGTGACGATGCCGCGGCTGGCCATGCTGACCTGGCTGGACGGTCATCCGCACGCCACCGTGGATGCGATC
>CAVQEM010000063.1:0-30637 GCA_963711485.1 uncultured Actinomycetes bacterium | reverse complement strand
CGCCGCATCCAGGTCACTGGCTGACCGGCAGTCCCTCCGGGAGCGGCCCCGGCGAGCTTGGGGGCATCACCGGGACCGCGCCGCCGTCAGATCAGCTGCCGGAAGAGCTGGAACGTGCGGTCCCACTGCACGGTGTGCACCGCCTTGACATCCGCGTCGAGGAGCCTGAACGTCCGGGCCAGCGCGACGCTGATGCCGCCGAACAGCAGCGGCAGCCGGGCCTCGGTGTCCAGGTCCAGGGCCATGTCGAGGGGCGGGCGGGCGGCCAGCGACTCGAGTATCGGCTGGAGTTCGATGTCCTCCTCGAGTCGCTCGAACGCGTGCGTGCTCTCCTGCAGGCCCTTGGTGACCGGCAGATCCCAGGGCTGGATGACGTCCCGGAGGTTGGCCTTGGCCGTGGCCTGGCCGATGATCAGCAGGTCGTAGAGCGCGTCGTTGACGAAATCCAGATAGCGCTGGATGTCGTCCCGGTCCACGCTGACCTCCCCGGCCGCGCGGAAGAAGCGCTCGAACTTGGTGACGCCCATCACTGGCATCGCTTTGCCTCCTGGTCAGCTTCGGCTACGAGGCCCGCAGCCGTTCGTAGGCCAGCCGGATGGCCATCGCGCCCTCCCCGACGGCCGTGGCGACCCGCTTGGCGGAACCGCTGCGCACGTCGCCGACCGCGAACACGCTGGGCTGGCTGGTCTCCAGCAGCGAGCGGCGCCAGTCGGCGGCTGCCGCGGCCCCGTTCCCCAGGGCCACGTCCGGCCCGGTCCGGACGAAGCCGTGCTCGTCCAGGTCGACCAGCCCGGCCAGCCAGCCGGTGCTGGGGGTCATGCCGATGAACACGAACAGGGCCCGGACCCCCAGGATCTGCCGCTGTCCGGTCCGGTTGTCCTCGACCGCGACCGCCTCCAGCGCCCGGTCGCCGAGCAGTTCCCGTACCTCGGCGCCGAGCAGGACGCGCGCGTTCGGGATCCGCCCGATCTGGTCGATCAGGTACCGCGACATGTACTGGCGCAGATCGGTCTCCCGGACGATCAGCGTGACCCGCGCGGCGTGCCGGGACAGGAAGACCGCCGCCTGCCCGGCCGAATTGCCGCCGCCGATGATGGCCACCGGATCGCCGCGGCACATCAGCGCCTCGGCCTGGGAGGCGGCGTAGTAGATGCTCATCTGCTCGAAGTAGTCCGCCCGCGGGACGGGCAGCCGCCGGTACCTCGCCCCGGTGGCGATGACCACCGACGTGGCCCTGATCGCGCTCCCGTCGGCCAGCCGTACCTGGTACCGGGTGCCGTCCCGGCCGATGGACCGTGGCCTCGGCGGGCACGGCGAAGTCGGCGCCGAACTTCCGGGCCTGGATCAGCGCCCGCTCGGCCAGCTCGGCGCCGGAGATGCCGGCCGGGAAGCCGAGGTAGTTCTCGATCCGGGACGACGTCCCGGCCTGGCCCCCGGTGGCTGTCCCGTCCAGCACCACCGTGCGCAGGCCTTCCGAGGCCCCGTACACGGCCGCGGACAGGCCTGCTGGGCCCGGAGCCGACAACCAGCAGGTCGCAGCCGCCGTCCGGGGTGACCGGCGCGGGCAGCCCGATAGCGGCGGCCAGCTCGGCAGTGGCCGGGTTGCGCAGCAGCCGGGGGCCCACGATCACGATCGGCGTCTCCTCCGGCGCTACGCCGAACTGGCTGAGCAGCGCCTCGGCGGACGGATCGGTTTCCAGGTCCAGCCAGCGGTAGGGCAGCCGGTTGCGGGCCGCGAAGTCGCGCAGCCGCCTGGAGTCCGGCGAGTACCTGGAGCCGACGATCCGCAATCCCGCGCCCAGGCCGATCAGAATCGAGCGGCGGATGAGATAGGCGCGCAGGACCAGCTCGCCGAACACCGGGTCGCACGCCACCAGGTCCCGGAGCTGGTCCACCGGCACCACGAGCACCTCGCCCGGCGCGGCCAGCACCGCCGTGTAGTAGGACGCCTCCCCGGTGAGCAGGCTGAGCTCGCCGAGGAAACGGCCCCGGCCGTGCACGCCGATGACCCGCTCCTGCGGGGTGCCGCGCCCGTCCACGACCGCCACCAGCCCGGCCAGCACCACGAAGAAGTCGCAGTTCCGGTCGCCCTCGGCGAACAGGACCTGGCCCGGCTCCGCGCGACGGCGCTGGCCTAGGGCGGCCAGCGCATCGATCTGGGCGTCGGACAGCCGGGGATAGGCACCCTGCAGGTCCGGCGTCTCGGTGACCTCAGACATATGTTTCGTTGACATAGCACCAGCGCCAGTTCTCACCCGGTTCGAACGACGCGACGATCGGGTGCCCGACCGCGAACGCGTGGCCGCGCGCGTGCCGGAGCGGCGAGGAATCGCAGCAGCCAACGTGCCCGCAGGTCAGGCAGAGCCGCAGGTGCACCCAGGCCGAGCCGAGCCGCAGGCACTCCTCGCAGCCCTCCGGGGTCCGCGGCGACACCGGGCGGACCAGGGCCAGGTGCGGATCCGCTAGCACGGTCATGGGTGCCTCCCGTCTCTGCGAGCTATGCCCCAGGCTGGCTTGGGCTGGCGGCCGGGTACATCAGCAGGACGGCTAGTCCGGCACGGGCGTTAAGCAAAGAAAGCGGCAGGCTAGCCGAACAGGGGATGTCGTGCGGCCCCCGGCCCGGCACGCTGGGCGTGGAGGGGCAATAATGAACCGGACCATGCTCTTCCGCCGGCGCCGGGGTAAGCAGCTCGGTGCCACGGCTCGCACGGTGGCCCAGCGCACGCCGCAGACGCTGACCGTGGTGCGGCACCGGGCGCAGCCCACCGCGGTGACCATCGTCCGGCTAACCAGCACCGCGGTCTTTGCGTACCTGCTGGCGCTGGTGCTGACCAGCAACCCGCGCCCAGTGCTGGCCCCGCTGACCGCACTGCTCGTCGTCCAGGTCAGCCTGTACCAGACGCTGCGCAGCGCGGTGACCAAGGTGGCCAGCGTCGTGGCCGGGGTGCTGCTGGCCGTCGGCCTGTCGGCCTGGGTCGGGTTCACCTGGTGGAGCCTGGGCCTCACGGTTGCCATGGCGCTGGTCATCGGCTATGCGTTGCGGCTGGGCGAGAACATCCTCGAGGTCCCGATCAGCGCGATGCTCATCCTGTCCGTGGGCACCAGCGCGGCGGCGGACAGCCGGATCGTGGAGACCTTCGTCGGCACCGGCGCGGGCCTGGCCGCCGGATTCCTGCTCACCTCGCCGCAGGTGCAGCCGGCCGAAGAGGCGATCGCGGAGCTGGGTGCCAAATGGCCGGCCTGCTGGGCGGGATGGCGGCCGAGATGAGCGCCGGGTCGGTGCCGGACGCGGCGGCTGACTGGCTACGCCAGGCCAGGTCGCTGGGCGCCGAGATCCGCCGGGTGGACGAGGCGCTGCGCCAGGCCGAGGACAGCGTCCGGCTCGGCCCGCGCAGCATGCGGCGGCTCGCTCGAGCTGCCGGGGTCAGCCTGCGGGACAGCCTGGAGACCCTGGAGCATGAGACGACCACGATCCGGGGGCTGGGCCGCTCGCTGACCGACCTCGGCCCGCTGGGTGACGACGACCCGCTGCAAGACCCCGAGGTGCGCGACCGGCTGGCCGGCGTGCTCTGGCAGCTGTCGGCCGCGGTCCGCAGGTACGGCAGCCTGGCCACGGAGCATGACCTGGCCCGGCACCAGGTGCTGGCGTCCGAGCTGGAAGAGGACCTGGCCGCGGCGCGGGAGCAGCAGGACCGGCTTAGCGAACTGCTCGGCACCGATCCCGCGGCCCGGCCGGTCGGCTGGCCGTTGCGCGGCGAGCTGATCAGCCATCTGGACCGGCTGCGGAACGAGCTGCAGGCGGGCAAGCTGGAGAGCAGGCTGCGGCGCCGGGCGCGCTCCTGGCGGCGGCCACGGCCGGCCGCCAGCGGCAGCGGCGCTCACCCAACCGGGCCTGGCCGCGAGGCTGAGCCGGCCAGCCCGGCCGCCGGTCACCTGGGCTGCATGTGCGGGCTGGGCGCCGACGCAGCCGGGCGCGGCCGCGCGTCGCCCCGCCCACTCCGGTGAGCAGCGAGATCACCGCCACGCCAGCCGCGCGATTTGATCACCGCGGTGAACACCTTGTGGCCAGCGGGGCGGGCTGCCCGAACGGTGCGGCCACCGCGATGACGTCGGCCAGCGCAGTGATCCAGGCGAAGAAGGTGACTGGCTGCGGCGTCTCCAGCATGAGCACGTGCAACAGGCCGGTGGCTGTAGCGCCCCGGCCGCGGCCACCGCGGCGTACACCGTAGTGGTGGAGCTGCCCAGGCTGCCGGCCGCTCGCAGGGCCAGCACCGGGATGCCCAGGATGCCCCGCGCGATGTACACCCCGGCCGCCACGACCAGCGCGGCCACGACGGCGGTGGCCACGCCGCCACCGAGCAGGCCGGCCGTTCAGCCGCACTGGGCCGGGTGGCTCGGTGAGCGTCGGGTCCGCTGGGCTGCGGGTCGTCCGTCGCCCCGGCCGGACCGGCCGGTGTCGCAGGTCGGTGCGCTCGGGCCGTCGGCGTCCGGCACCTTCATCAGCGGCTGCGGCATCGCTACTCCCCAGGTCGCGCTGGCCGAGCCGCGGTCACGGCTCGACGGCCAGGTGGCTTTCCACGGTGGCCACCCCGGGAGCGGCGGCGGCCGCGGCCCGGGCGGCACTGGCTTCGTACAGCGAGTGGACGTGCCCGTACAGCTTGGCGGTGTGGTCGGTGACCTCGACCCGGATGTGCCGGGCATCCACCTCGGCCTCGCGCTTGAAGGCTTCCTCGATCGTGGCCTGCACGGCTGTCCGGGCTGACCGGCGAGGTGACGGTGATGTTGTTCAGGCACGCCGGTCACACCGCGCACGTGGCGGACCATCCGCTCCACCTCGCGGCGCTGGTATTCATGCTCTACCTCGCCGTCCAGGGTGACCCAGCCGTTCTTGCACCCGGGCGTGCACCTTGCCCTCCGGGATCTGCACGTTCCATTCCAGGATGTGCGCGATGGCCCGGGCGATGTCGGAGTCGTCCCGGGGCGTCCCGGCCAGGCTTACCGTCAGCTCGTTGGCTACCGCCCGGACCCCGTAGACCCGTTCCGCGGCCGGGCCGCGGCCAGTTTCTCGGCGTAGCTCGGCACTTTCCCGGTCAGCGTCACCGCTCCGTCGGCCACCGCCACGCCGATCGCGTCCGGGTCGGTGATCTGCGGGTCCCAGCGCAGCTCCTCGGTGACGTCATCGCGGATCTCGGCGTCGTTCTTCATCAGCTCACCCCGTCCTGACCCCAACTGCGCTTCGCGTCGTTTCCCAGGCTCGCGGCACCGGGGACCCGGTTACATCACCCGTTCGGCTAGCCCGTGCGGAGCGGGCCCGGACTAACTGTCTTGAGGATGTATCCGGTCCCGCGCGGCGGCCAGGGTGGGACCAGATCCTCATCTGGGAGGTAAACCATGGCCGTTGCAGTCGGCATCGATCTCGGCACCACCAACTCCGTGATCGCGGCGACCGAGGACGGGCAAGCCGACGGTGATACCCAACGCCGAGGGATCGCGGACGACCCCTCGGTCGTGGCGTTCACGCCGCAGGGGGAGCGCCTGGTCGGCCAGCTCGCCCGGCGGCAGGCGATCCTGAACCCGAAGGGCACGATCTACTCGGCCAAGCGGTTCATCGGGCGGCGCTACGACGAGGTCACCAGCGAGCTGAACGCGGTCTCGTTCGACGTGGTGCCCGGCCCGGACGGCGCGGTGCGGTTCAAGATCCAGGGCAGGCTGTACGCGCCCGAGGAGATCTCCGCGCTGGTGCTGCGCAAGCTGGCCGAGGACGCGTCGAAGTTCCTCGGCGAGCGGGTCACCGAGGCGGTCATCACGGTGCCGGCGTACTTCAACGACGCGCAGCGGCAGGCGACCAAGGACGCCGGCCGCATCGCCGGCCTGGAGGTGCTGCGCATCATCAACGAGCCGACCGCCGCGGCGCTGGCCTACGGCCTGGACAAGAAGAGCAGCGAGACCGTGCTGGTCTTCGACCTGGGCGGCGGCACGTTCGACGTCAGCATCCTCGACATCGGCGACGGCGTGGTCGAGGTCCGGGCCACCGCGGGTGACACCCACCTGGGCGGCGACGACTTCGACCGGCGCATCGTGGACCACCTGGCCGACGAGTTCCAGCGGGACAACGGCATCGACCTGCGCACCGACCCGCAGGCGCTGCAGCGCCTGTTCGAGGCGGCCGAGAAGGCCAAGGTCGAGCTGTCCTCGGTCAGCCAGACCACGATCAGCCTGCCGTTCATCACCGCCGACGCGTCCGGCCCCAAGCACCTCAACACCACGCTGATGCGCTCCACGTTCGACCAGATCACCGCGCGACCTGGTCGAGCGCACCACCGGGCCGGTCCAGCAGGCGCTGGCCGACGCCAAGCTGACCGACAGCGACATCGACGAGGTGATCCTGGTCGGCGGGTCGACCCGGATCCCGGCGGTGCAGAACCTGGTCCGCCGGCTGACCGGCGGCAAGGACCCGAACATGACGGTCAACCCGGACGAGGTCGTCGCCCTGGGCGCGGCGGTGCAGGCGGCGGTGATCAAGGGCGAGGTCAAGGACGTGCTGCTGCTCGACGTCACGCCGCTGTCGCTGGGCATCGAGACGCTCGGCGGGGTGATGACCAAGGTGATCGAGCGCAACACCACGATCCCGGCCCGGCGCACCGAGGTGTTCAGCACCGCCGAGGACAACCAGTCCGCGGTTGACGTGGTGGTGCTGCAGGGCGAGCGGGAACGCGCCGCGGACAACCGGGTGCTGGGCCGGTTCCGGCTGGAGAACATCCGGCCCGCGCCGCGCGGGCGTGCCGCAGATCGAGGTCACCTTCGACATCGACGCGAACGGGATCCTGAACGTCTCGGCCCGGGACAAGGACACCGGCGCCGAGCAGCGCATCACGATCAGCGAGAGCTCCAACCTGGACCAGTCCGAGGTCGAGCGGATGGTCAAGGACGCCGAGCAGCACCGCGACGAGGACCGGCGGCTGCGCGAGCTGACCGACGCCCGCAACCAGCTCGACACCATGGCCTACCAGGTCGAGCGGGTGCTGGCCGAGCGCGGCGACTCGCTGCCCGTGCACGAGAAGGCGCGGGCCGAGAACGCCGTCACCGAGGCCCGCCAGGCGCTGGACGACCAGGCTCCACTGGACCGGATGCGCACCCTGACCGACGAGTTGCAGCAGATCTACCAGATCCTGGCCGCCCCGCCCCAGGGACCTGCCCCCGAACCCGAGTCGGAGCTTCCTCCCCGTGGTGACGACGACGACGTCATCGACGCCGAGTTCACCGCCCATGAGTGAGGCAGCCCATGGGTGAGAGGGCGAGCAGCGGCGGCGCCTGGCGCGAGTCTCCCGCCGCTGCCCCGCCCGGCCAGCCGCCCGATCCCCGCGCCGCCCCCGGCGGCCAGCAGCGGGATGCCGGGGGGACCCCGCCCGGCCAGGCACAGGATGCCGGGCAGAACGGGCAGCCCGATGGCCCGGGTGATGTCACTGGTGACGAGACCGCTATCCCCGATCTGCTGGACCGGATCGCTGAGCTGGAGGATCTGCGCCTGCCGGGCCCTGGCCGATCTGGACAACCTGCGCAAGCGCTGCGCCGCCAGGTCAGCCGGGCCGAGGCGGAGACCCGGGCCGCGGTGGCCCGGGAATGGCTGCCTGTCGTCGACAACCTCGAGCGCGCGCTGGCGGCACTCCACGGCCGATCCGGCCGCCATCATCGAGGGATCCGGGCCGTCCGGGAACAGGCCCTGAGCGTGCTGGCCCGGCTCGGCTTCCCTCGCCGCGATGACCTCGGGGCGACCGTTCGACCCGGCCCGGCATGACGCGGTTGCCGCCCGGGCCGATCCTGCCGCCCCGGACGGGTCGGTGGTCGAGGTCGTCCAGCCCGGCCTACGGCGAAGGGGACCACCAGCTGCGGCCCGCGCAGGTGGTGGTGGCCAGGCGGGCTGATGGCCGCACGGCGCAGGACTTCTACGAGATCCTGGGCGTGCCCCGCACCGCCAGCCAGGACGACATCCAGCGGGCGTACCGCAGGCTGGCCCGCCAGTACCACCCGGACGTGAACCACGACCCGGGCGCTGAGGACCGTTTCAAGGACGTCTCCGAGGCCTACGACGTCCTGTCTGATCCGCAGACCCGGCGCCGCTACGACGCGTTCGGGCGCCGACTTCCGCCAGGTTCCCGAGGACGTGGATCCGGAGACCTTCCGGCGCAGCCGGGCCGGGCGCGGCGCGCGGGGCCGGAGCCGGAGCCGGCGGCGGGCGGCCCGCGGGGCCCGGGCAGCCGCGGTTCAGCTTCGGTCCGGCGACATCGACATCGAGGACCTGCTGGGCGGGTTCTTCGGCGGCCGGGCCGGCCGGGGCTGGGGCCCGATCCCCGGCGCCGACCAGGAGGCCGAGCTCGAGGTCACCGTCGAGGAGGCCTACCACGGCACCCGCCGGTCGATCTCGCTGTCCGGCGACGGCGCCCGCGCGACCCTGGACGTGAACGTGCCGCCCGGCGTGACCGACGGGCAGCGGATCCGGCTGGCGGGCCAGGGCGGCCGGGGCAGCGACGGCGGGGCCAGCGGTGACCTGTACCTCGTGGTGCGGATCGCGCCGCACCCCCGGTACCGGCTTTCCGGCCGCGACCTGTCCGTCGACCTGCCGCTCGCGCCGTGGGAAGCCGCTCTCGGCACCACGGTCGCGGTGGACACCCCGGGCGGGGAGGCCAAGGTGAAGGTCCCGGCCGGGACCTCGAGTGGCCGGCGGCTCCGCCTCCGCGGCCGGGGCGTGCCCAACCCCCGGGGCAAGCCGGGGGACCTGTTCGCCGAGGCCAGGATCATGGTGCCGCGCCCGGCCCTCGAAGGCCGAACGGCGGCTGTTCGAGCAGCTCGCGGCCGAATCCGACTTCGACCCGAGGCCAGCAATGAGGCACGGGACAGCAGTGAGCTACGCCCTGGTCCGGGTCCGCGCCGCGCCGCTAGCCCTGGACACGTTCGCCGCGCGGCCGGCCTGCACCCCGACCTGATCCGCAGGCTCGTCGCCCTCGGCATCATCGACGCCGCCCGGGACCCCGCCGGCGAGCTGCTGGTTCCCCCGCAGCCAGCTCGCCGCGCTGGCCCGGATCCAGCGCCTCCGCGCGGGTTTCGCGCTCAACTACGCGGCCATCGCGCTCGTCACCGACCTGCTCGACCGGATCGCGGTACTCGAAGCGGCCCTGCGGGGCGCCCGACAGCCAGGAAGGTGATCATGGACCCGAATCACCTGACCCAGAAGTCAGCAGGAAGCGCTGCACGACGCGCAGACCAAGGCGCTGCGCTTCGGGCACACCGAAGTGGACGGCGAGCACCTGCTGCTCGCCCTGCTGGACCAGTCCGAGGGCATCGTCCCCCGGCTGCTCACCCAGGCCGGCGCTGATCCGGACCGGCTGCGCGGGGCGCTCGAGGCCGAGCTGGGCCGGCGGCCCGCGGGTCAGCGGGCCCGGCGCGAACCCGGGCCAGGTCAACGTCACCCAGCGGCTGGCCCGCCTGCTGGACGCCGCCGAGCAGGAGGCGGACCGGCTCAAGGACGAGTACGTCTCCGTCGAGCACCTCGTGCTGGCCATGCTGGCCGAAGGCCCGTCCACCGTGGCCGGCCGGCTGCTGCGCGAACAGGGACTTACCCGGGACGTGCTTCCTGCAGGCGCTGACCAAGATCCGCGGCAACCAGCGGGTCACCTCCGCCATGCCCGAGGTCGCCTACGAGGCCCTGGCTAAGTACGGCACCGACCTGGTCGCCGACGCGGCCAGCGGCCGCCTCGACCCGGTCATCGGCCGCGACGCCGAGATCCGGCGGGTCATCCAGATCCTGTCCCGCAAGACCAAGAACAACCCGGTCCTGATCGGCGATCCGGGCGTGGGCAAGACCGCCATCGTCGAGGGCCTCGCCCAGCGGATCACCCGCGGCGACGTCCCCGAAGGCCTGCGCGACAAGACGATCTTCAGCCTGGACATGGGCGCCCTGGTGGCCGGCGCCAAGTACCGCGGCGAGTTCGAGGAGCGGCTCAAGGCAGTACTCGCCGAAGTCCGCGCGGCGGAGGGCCGCATCCTGCTCTTCGTGGACGAACTGCACACCGTGGTCGGCGCCGGCGCGGCCGAGGGGGCCATGGACGCGGGCAACATGCTCAAGCCGATGCTGGCCCGCGGCGAGCTGCACATGATCGGCGCGACCACCCTGGACGAGTACCGCAAGCGCATCGAGAAGGACGCGGCGCTCGAACGGCGGTTCCAGCCCGTCATGGTGGACGAGCCGTCCGAGGAGGACGCGGTCTCGATCCTGCGCGGCCTGCGGGAGCGGCTCGAGGTATTCCACGGCGTGAAGATCGCCGACAGCGCGCTGGTCAGCCGCGGTCACCCTCAGCCACCGCTACATCTCCGACCGGTTCCTGCCGGACAAGGCGATCGACCTGGTCGACGAGGCCTGCGCGATGCATCCGGACCGAGATCGACTCCATGCCCGCCGAGCTCGACGAGCTCACCCGCCGGGTGATGCGGCTGGAGATCGAGGAGACCGGCCTGGCCAAAGAGGACGACCCGGCCAGCCAGGCCCGCCTGGAGGACCTGCGCCGGGAACTTGCGGACCTGCGGGCGCAGGCCGACGCGCTGCGCGCGCAGTGGGAGGCCGAGCGGCAGGCGCTGCGCCGGATCCAGGCGCTCCGCGAGGAGATGGAGCAGGTCCGGCAGGAGGCCGAGCTGGCCGAACGGGACTACGACCTCAGCAAGGCCGCGGAGTTGCGCTTGGGCCGCCTTCCCGAGCTCGAGCGGCGGCTGCAGGCCGAGGAGGAGCGGCTGTCCTCCCGCCAGGGCGGCGCACGGCTGCTGCGCGAGGTGGTCACCGACGAGGAGATCGCCGCGATCGTGTCCCGCTGGACCGGCATCCCCGTCACCCGTCTCCAGGAAGGCGAACGGGAGAAGGTGCTGCGCCTCGGCGAGCTCCTGCACGAGCGGGTCGTAGGCCAGGACGAGGCCGTGCAGCTGGTCGAGGACGCCATCATCCGGGCCCGGTCGGGCATCAAGGACCCGCGCCGCCCGATCGGGTCGTTCATCTTCCTCGGCCCCACCGGGGTGGGCAAGACGGAGCTGGCCAAATCACTGGCCGCCGCCCTGTTCGACACCGAGGAGAACATGGTCCGCATCGACATGAGCGAGTACCAGGAACGGCACACCGTCAGCCGCCTGGTCGGCGCGCCGCCCGGCTACGTCGGCTACGAGGAAGGCGGCCAGCTCACCGAGGCGGTCCGCCGCAAGCCCTACTCGGTCGTGCTGTTCGACGAGGTCGAGAAGGCGCACCCGGACGTGTTCAACACCCTGCTGCAGGTCCTCGACGACGGCAGGCTCACCGACGCGCAGGGCCGCACAGTGGACTTCCGCAACACGGTCATCATCATGACCTCCAACATCGGCTCGCAGTACCTGATCGCAGGACGCCGCGGCAGGCGGCGAGATCAAGCCGGACGCGCGCGAGCGCGTGCTGGCCGAGATGCGCGCCCACTTCCGGCCCGAGTTCCTGAACCGGCTGGACGACATCGTGCTGTTCAAGCCGCTCACCCAGGCCGGAGATCGAGCGCATCGTGGACCTCATGCTCGATGACCTGCGGTCCCGGCTGGCCGACCGGCAGATGCACGCTGGAGGTCACGCGAGGATGCCCGGCACTTCATCGCCGAGCAGGGCTTCGACCCGGTCTACGGGGCGCGTCCGCTGCGCCGGTTCATCGCCCGGCGAGGTCGAGACCCGGATCGGCCGCGCCCTGCTCGCCGGCGACGCCCGCGACGGCGCCGTGATCCGCGTCGACTACACCGGCGGCGAGCTGACCGTCAGTTACCAGAACTCCTCCTGACCAGGCGGCCCCCATGTCCGATCACGTGGTGACCTGCCCGAACTGCGGGCGCCGGAACCGGGTCCCGGCCGCCGCACAGGGGATCCCCCGCTGCGGCAACTGCCATCACCCGCTGCCCTGGATCGCCGACGCCACTGACGACACATTCGCCGAGATCGCCGAGGCCGCGTCGCTGCCCGTGATCGTGGACATGTGGGCGCCCTGGTGCGGGCCGTGCCGCATGGTCAGCCCGGCCCTGGAGCAGCTGGCCGCCGACCTGGCCGGCCAGGTCAAGCTGGTCAAGATCAACGTGGACGACTCGCCCAAGCTCTCGCAGCGGTTCGGGGTGCAGGCCATCCCGGCCCTGATGATCCTGCGCGACGGGGAGGTAGTGGCCCGCCAGGCCGGGGCGCTCCCGCCGCCGCCCTGCGGGCCTGGGTCGAGGAGGCCACCAAGGAATGACCCGATGTGCTGCCTGACCGCTGGCAGTTCGGCGTGACGATCGTCTCCCACTTCCTGTTCGTCCCGCTGACCATCGGGCTGGCCTTCCTGATGGCGATCATGCAGGTCCAGGCCTACCGGACCAAAGACGAGACCTGGGACCGGCTGACCGGCTTCTTCGGCACCCTGTTCCTGATCAACTTCGCGATGGGCCGGCAGCGGCCGCAGTGGCGCGACCTGGTCCAGCAGCTGACGTGGGCAGTGCAAACCCAGTCGCGCTAAGTTGACGATCTGGTGGTTCGCTGGTTGCAGATGAGCTCGCGGCGTGATCACTCTAAGTAGTCGAGGGAGGGGGAGTCCCGTTGATGGTTATGCTCCTGCCCGAGTAGTCGAATGTCCGTTCGGTCAGGGTTGATCGTGTGGCTGGGCGGCCTCAGGGAGATCATTTTGAGGGGCACTTTGAGGGCAGAATGGTGTTAGCGAGCGTTAGTCTGAGTCAGGTTCAGCTCGCGTGAGTTAGTGTTTGCGCAGTTGGCGCAGCGTATGGCATTACCGGTAACCATGCCGGTGGTACATGTCATGCAAGAGGTCAGCGGTTCGAGCCCGCTTAGCTCCACAAGAAATTGCAGGTCAGGGCATGATTTGAGGCCCGTCCGGGTACCTTCCAAGATCGTCCGACCGTCATCTGACCGTCGTTCTGGACGTGGATAGTTGGCACTCAGCCACACGGATTGACTTCCGATGGCATGCTGGGTCGGCCGCTCGTCCTGCTCGTTGAACACGCCGAGATCCCACACGGGCCGCGCATGCGTTCTGATCCAGGCACTGGCGGATGCGCCTTAAGGTCGGCGGCGCTATCCGCGCCTGCCCCGAGAGTGGTCAGGGCTGACGCGTGCGGCTGTGGCGGGGGCTGGCGAACATGTCGTCCGGGACTTCGGTCATCGAGCCGCACTGCTCGAAGACCAGGTGCCCATGGGGTGGCTGCGGCCAGGTGGTAGGTCGCGGGACCGTGGCCGAGCCTGGTGCGGTCGATGACATTGAGCCGTTCTCCCTCGTCCAGGGTTGCGGTAGATGGCGGATAGGTGCACGTCGGGGTGTGGCTTGCACGCTGGTCGCGAGTTCTTCAGCGCTGCGCACGAGACTCATCACGGCCACGCATGTGCACAACGTGTTCGGCTCGATGACGACGCTGGAGGAACTGCACGGCCGCCTCGGTGCCTCGGCCCGGTTGTGCTTCGACTGCACCCAGAGTGTCGGGCACGTGCCGGTCGATGTGGCCAGCCTGAACTGCGATTTCGCGGTGTTCTCCGGGCACAAGATGTTCGGTATCCCGGGAACGGGGGTCGCGTATGTCCGGCGGCGGGTCCATCGGCTACGGGATCGTCTCGTTCCGCGTCGACGGGGTCCGCGCGACGACGTCGGGTTCGCGCTGAGTTCCCAGGGGTTCTACGTGCGTACCGGGAGTCACTGCCTGCCGGCCGGGAGCGGTACGAGGACTCAGTCCGGGTGAGTGTGCACGTGTACAACGCCGGGTATGAACTGGAACGCTTTACCGCATTTCTGCCCAGTCGCGGAGGGAGCGCTATTAGCGATGCGCGAGGTCCGGCTCTGCGTCTCCCGGGTTGACGGCTATGACCGGACGGCCGCGTCCCGGATCCTGGCCGGGCTGGCGTTCCCCGGGCTGTTCGGGCCCGGCGGGTCCGTCGCCGCGGAGTTCCTCGGCGGCGGCGGGCATCGGCTACCGTCTTACGCCGCTGGCGCCGGCGCCGGGCAGCCACCTCGACGGCTCCGCAGCAGCGGTACCTCACCTCGTTCATGCAGCCCTGCCCCGAGGCGCTGGTGACCTCAGCCAGCCCACCGGGTACCTGGCACGACAGCGACGGGTTCCGAACGTGGCGCATGCGGGCCCGAGCCGGCTGGGCCCGGTGGTGCCGATCGCGGCCGGGAGGCCACGCTCGCGCTGTGGCGCGCCCTGGCCGCCGACGCCGGGCTGGCCGCCCGGATCGCCCGGCTCAGCGATGGCGCCCGGGCGGTGCTTGAGGCCACCACCACCGACGCAGAGCCGCTGGAGATCTTCCGGATCGGGGTCGAGGCGACCGCCCGCACGCTCGTCCAGCACGCCTATATCGCCGGCCAGACGCCGTACCGCACGGCCGCGGAGTTCGCCCGCGGCCTGCGGGACTCGGGCATCTTCGCGGTGGTCGCGGGCACCTGGTACTGGGAACTCCAGGCCTCCACGTTCCGCCGCGGGATGATCCCGGTGTCGCTGGTGCCCGGCCCGGGCGGGACCGTGCGGTACCCGGCAGAGGCAGTGGCGATGCTGCGGACGATGAAGGAGGCCACCATCGCCGAGGCGCACGCCGTGATAGCCCGGGCGGTCACCGAGGAGAGACTCACGGTGGCCGAGGCGGTCCAGACGTACTACCACGACCTGGACCAGATCGCCAAGCAGTACGCCCTGCTCCCCGAGGGCGAGCAGCCCCGGTGCCTCGGCCCAGATGACCCACCAGGTCGGCGGGCAGCGGTTCAGCGTGCAGCCGGGGGTGGTCGCCGCCTACACCGAGACGTTCGCCCGGCTGCTGGACCTGGTCCGGATCACACTTCTGCCGGGCCTGCCCGAGGAGGAGATCACCGACCCGCAGGAGCGGACCTTCCACATCCCGGACATGAACTGCAAGCACTGCCGGGCCACGATCACGGCGCTGCTGGAGTCGATGCAGGCCCCGGTGGCGGAGATCGACCTGGTGACCAAGCGCGTGGTGGCGGGCTTCCGGACGGTCGCGGCGCGGGAGCGGGCCTTCGACGCCATCCGGGACGCGGGCTACACGGTCGTCCCGCCCGCGATGACCGGGCTGCCGCCGCGCATCCACCCGCTGGTCCGCTCCTTCCTCGCCGACCAGGCCGGGCCGGCCGGGCCTGCTCGCGCGGTGCGGGCTCGCCGCTGAACGTCGCTGTTCCCGGAGATCTTCGCGGCCAACGTGGCCGGCTTCCCGACGAGCTCGGCACGGCCCGGGCCTGCGGTACCGGATCTGCTACGCGCACAAGGCCGAACCAGGGCCGCGCGTTCGTACGCGCCGCGCGGGCCGCCGGCATCGGCATCGACGTGGCCTCGCCCGGCGAGCTGGACAGCGCGCTGACGGCGGGCTTCCCGCCCGGCCTGATCGAGGCGACCGGCCCCAAGGGACGGGACTTCCTCGGCGTCCTGGCCGGATCCGGGGTCACCGTCAACGCCGACAACCTGTGGGAGCTCGGCGAGCTCGCCCGGCTGGCGCCGGGCGGCCGGATGCCGGGTGCCGGCCCTGGTCCGGATGTGCGGGCTCGGACCCGAGGGCCCCGGGCGGCCGAGCCGGTTCGGCGTGCCGGCCGCCCGTTTCGGGGCCGTCACGGACCTGCTGCGCCGCGGCCCGCGGACGCGGTGGACTTCCTCGGCCTGTCCTTCCACCTGGACTCCAGCGAGGCGGGCGACCGGGTACGGGCCGTGGACGAGTGCCTGCGGCTGCTCGAGCGGGCCTGGGCGGCCGGGCTCAGCCCGCGCATCCTGGACGTCGGCGGCGGCTTCCGCCAGGCCTTCGCCGACTCGCCCGGAGCCGTTCGAGGAGTACGCCCAGGCCGTCAAGCGCGGCCTGGCCGGGCCAGGGGCAGCCGCTCACCTGGGGCGGCGCCATGCTGGGATACCGGTACGAGGACGGCGGGATCCGCGGCGCGCTGGTGTCCGGCAAGTACGCGGGCACCGTCGGGGCCGCGACATGCTGCGCGAGCTAGCCGCCAGCCCGCTGCCGGGCCAGAGCGGCCGCTCGGTCGCCCGCGTGCTGCGCGAGAACATGATCGAGCTCTGGCTCGAGCCAGGCAAGTCGCTGGTCGACCACGCGGGCCTGACGCTGGCCAGCGTCGAGTTCGTGAAGGAGGCATCCGACGGCAGCGTCCTGGTGAACGTCGACATCAGCCGGGACAAGGTATGCCCCGCCGACCAGGAGGTGATGCTCGACCCCGTCGTCATCTACCGGTCGGAGGCCCCCGGCCCGGCCGGCCGCTCGCCGACCGGGGTCTTCTTCGCCGGGAACCTTTGCCTGGAACGCGACATGATCTTCAATCACCTGACGTTCGTCGACCGGATCCCAGAGCCCGGCGACATCGTCGCGTTCATCAACACCGCCGGCTACCAGATGGACCTGTCCGCATCCGCGGCCCTGATGCAGCGCCAGCCCGTCAAGGCCGTCATCCGCGCCACCGCAGGCGGATTCGCCGCGTGCGCCGACACCGACGACCAGGACCGGGACGAGGAAGCGGGGGCATGCTCTACCAGCACATCACCGAGCTGATCGGGAACACGCCGCTGCTGCGGCTCGACCCGGCGCGGCACCGGATCGACGGCGTCGACCTGTACGCGAAGCTGGAATACTGCAACCCGTTCGGCTCGGTGAAAGACAGGATCGCCTGGGGCATGATCCGCGACGACCTTGACGAGGTCATCAGGCGGGGGCAGACCCTCATCGAGGCGTCGAGCGGGAACACGGCCAAGGCCCTGCAGGTCCTGGCGGCCATGCACGGCCTGCGCCTGCGGGCGCTCACTAACCGGGCGAAGGTCGCCGAGGTGCGCGACCTCCTGGAACTGCTCGGCGTGGAGCTGGAGGAACTTCCCGGCCTGTCCGAGTGCCCGGACCCCACCGTCCCTGACGACGTGTTCTCCATGATCGAGAAGATGATGGCCGAACGACCGGGCGAGTTCTACCACGCATCGCAGTACACCAACCAGACTAACGTCCGTACCCACCATGACACCACGGGCCGGGAGATCGCAGACGACCTCGGCGAAGTCGACTTCCTGTTCGGCGGGCTGGGAACGACCGGCTCGACCCGCGGCGCCGCGGCCTACCTGCGGGCCGTGAACCCGCGGCTGAGGACGATCGGCGTGGTGTCCACGCGGGAGGACTTCATCCCCGGCATTCGCTCCGAGGCCGAGCTGTGGGAAGTCGGCCTGTTCGAGCCCGGCTTCTACGAGCAGATCGTGCCGGTCCGGTCGGCCGACGCCATCGACGCCACGCTGGAGCTGGCGGGCCGGCATGGCATCCTGGCCGGGCCTACCACCGGCGCCACTTACTGGGCGGCGCGGCGGTACCTGCGGCAGCAGCCGGTATCTGAGGGTCCGCCGCGACGCGCCGTCATCATCGCCTGCGACCGGCTGGAGCCGTACCTCTCCTATGTCCGCAAGCGTCGGCCCGAGCTGTTCGGGCAGGCACGGCGGGCAGCCCCGGGTGACCTGCCTGATGACGTCGTGGCGGCCGCGACCGAGCTGTCCGTCAGCGCGCTAGCCGGGATAACCTCCGATCCGTCGGTATTGTGCATCGACACCCGCGGCAGCATGGCGTACCGGATCGGCCACCTGCCGGGCTCGGTGAATATCCCCGATGACCATCTTGAGGATATGTTCCGGCACGGGAACCCGTTCCCCCAATCCCGCCTCATCGTGTTCATCTGCGCGGCCGGTGAGTATTCCCGCCGCCTGGCCGCCTACCTTGGGCAGGCGGGGCACAATGCCGCGAGCCTCGGGGGCGGCGTGGTGGCCTGGCGCGATGCGGGCCTGCCGCTGGAGAGCAGCCTCAGCCCGGACCCGGCCGCCGCGCGGTAGCCGCCGGTCAGCTAGCCAGCTCGTACCCGGCCTCGTCGACGGCTGCGCTGAGCGCCGCCCGGTCGGGCGGCGGGTCGGCGGCGATCCGGACGGTCCCGGTCTCCAGGTCGACCTCGACGCTAGCCACGCCGGGCAGCTTGCTGATCTCATCTCGCACGGCGGCCACGCAGTGCTCGCAGGTCATGCCCGCGACTGTGACCACAGTTTCACTCATGGCAGTGTCCTCACGGCGACGCCTCAATTCCTGGCCGCGCAGGCGCGGCTGACCTCATCCATTGCCCCGTCGCAAGGGAAGTATAAGGCGCCTGATTCATTGCGGCAGTGCCCGGGCGGCCAGGTCACCCATTTCGTTACCACGGGGCAGCTGCCGGACCATATAAGTCCTATCCGGATACCCCCCAAGGGTATTACCGGATACCCTTGGGGGTATCCAGGATACCCCTCCCCGGTTCTAAGATACCTCCGGGGGGTTATCTTCCGGTCGGCCGGATCAATTCGGCCGTACCGTAAGCCCCGTCTGACCTGCGGATCTCTCCGGATCGACGAGGCATGCTGGGCTTTCTGGCCGATTCTCTTGTCCTGGCTGTTACTGCGATCTATTCTTTTCCTACCCTGCCGTCACGGGAAACAATGCCCGGGAAATCCAGGTTGTTCACGTTCAGCGATCGGGGTAAGCGGCCGGGTGACGCATTCTGGTCGCACATTAAGCGATGCAGCGGTCCGGCGTAAGTGCCGGAGCGGACCGGGAAGCCAAGGAGACATCCGGGATGAGTGACATCGCCGTCGCGGGAGGCCGGGCCGCGTGGCGGGGCAGCTGGGCGCCGAGGCCGAGGGCACCTGGCAGCCGCCCGACGTCCGGCGGGTGCTGCAACTGGCCCTGGCCGGCCATCTGGCTGCTCGACGCCGTGCTGCAGTACCAGTCGTTCATGTTCACCAAGGCGTTCGGCCAGATGCTCGCGGGCTATGGCCGCCGGGCAACCCGGGCGTGATCGCCAGCCCGATCAACTGGGACGCCCGCCTGGTCGAGCATCACACCGTGCGCTCAACACGATCTTCGCGACGATCCAGCTGCTGCTCGGGCTCGGGATCGCCTGGCGGCCGACGCTCGGCTCGCGCTGGCCGCCTCGATCGCCTGGGCGCTCGGCGTGTGGTGGTTCGGCGAGGGGCTCGGCGGGGTGCTGACCGGGCCGGCGAGCCCGGTCAACGGCGCTCCCGGCGCGGTGATCATCTACGCGCTGCTCGCCGTGCTGCTGTGGCCCTCCGACCGGCATGCGGCCAGGCCCCCTTCACCGCGGCCCGCGCGGTCGGGCGCGCCGGTGGCCCGGGCGCTGTGGCTGGTGCTGTGGGTCAGCCTGGCCTACTTCGCGCTGCTGCCCGGCGAACCGGGCGCCGCAGGCGCTGAACGGCATGATCGCGGGCATGGCCAGCGGCGAGCCCGGCTGGCTGGCCGCCCTGGACAACCACGCCGCCTCGCTCGTGGCCCACCAGGGCCTGGCCGCCTCGATCGTGCTGGCGGTCGCGCTCGTGCTGATCGCCGTAGGCGTCTACCTGCCGCGCCCCGGCGGCCCGGGCCACCGTGGTGCTGGCCATCGTGGTGGCCGCGGTCATCTGGGTCTTCGGTGAGGCGTTCGGGACCATCCTGGCCGGCGGCGCGACCGACCCCAACTCCGGCCCGCTGCTGATCCTGCTGGCCCTGGCCTACTGGCCGCTCCGGAGGCGGCCACGTCGCCGCCGGTGCCCGGCCGGCGGCCCGGGCACCGCCGAGGAAGGGGTGACGGCATGATGACCCCCGGCTTGGATCCTGGACATCTTCGCCGCGCTCATGCTGCTGGTCGCGGCGGTGAGCGCGGGCCGGCTGGTGATGGCCGCGCCCGTGGCGCGGGCGCGCCGTGGACGCCGACATCGACGTCGCGCACCTGCTGATGGGCATCGCGATGGCGGGCATGCTGGTGGCCAGCCTGAGCACGCTGCCCAACGACGTCTGGGCCGTCGATCTTCGCCCTGATGACCGCCTGGTTCGGCTGGGCCGTCTACCGCGAGTCCCGCGGGCGCGGTTTCCGCGTGGCCGGCCGAGAGCCACCACGCGCCGCACCTGGTGCACAGCGCCGCCATGCTCTACATGTTCGCCGCCATCGCCGCTCCCGTGGCTGGCCACGCGTCGGGGATGGCCGGCATGGCCAGCGAGCAGGGCGGCATGTCCACGCTGAACGCCCCGATCCTGGCCTTCCTGTTCGCGCTGCTCCTGGTCGGGTACTCGGTCGTGGACCTGGACCGGCTGCCCAGCCCGCACGCGCACGGCCGCGCGCTGGCCGCCCGGCCCTGGCCACGGCGGGGGCCGGGGCGGGTGGCACCTGGGCCGCGGGCGGGCCGCTGGGCACGCCCGCCACGGCGACTGCCACCTCGGCACCGGCCGGCGGCGGCGTGACCACTGTGCCGGAGCAGGCCGCCGCCGGCCGCCGGAGGACGCCCACGGTGGTACCGGCGGTCCGTGGGGGAGCCCGGCCGTGCGGTGGCTGCTGAGCGCCCGCACCGCGACCGGCTGCCGGATCGTGATGGGCGTGACCATGGCTTTCATGCTGGTCATCATGATCTAGCGGTCCCCGCGCCTGCTAGCCCTCGATGCCCCGGCCATCGCGGCCGGGGCATCGCTATTACCAGGCCGCCGGTGCTGGTGATCCGGCCGGCTGCTGCTCCCCTCCGGGACGGTGTCTGGCTCGGTGCCGGGCCCGTTCAGGCCGGCCCGGCGCGGCCGGGCCCCGTCCTGGCGCGCTCCTCCGGCGGCGGCGAAGTGGCGCAGCCGGACGCTGTTGCCCACCACGAAGGCTGAGGACAGGGCCATGGCGGCCCCGGCGATCAGCGGGTTGAGGAATCCGGCGGCGGCCAGCGGGATCGCGGCGATGTTGTACCCGAACGCCCAGGCGAGGTTCCCGCGGATCACCGCGAGCGTGCCGCGGGCCAGCCGGATCGCGTCCGGGACCGCGCCGAGGTCGTCGCGCAGCACGATCAGGTCCGCGGCGCTGATAGCGACGTCAGTGCCGCTGCCGAGGGCGATCCCCAGGTCGGCCGCGGCCAGCGCGGGCCCGTCGTTGATCCCGTCGCCGACCATGGCCACCCGGTGGCCCTGGGCCTGCAGGTCCCTGATCATGGCCACCTTGTGACCGGGCAGCGCCCCGGCGATCACCTCATCGGTGCCGGCCCGGGCGGCGACCGCCTGCGCGGTGGCCTGACTGTCCCCGGTGAGCAGCACCGTGCGCAGGCCGAGGCGCCGCAGCTGGGTGACCGCCGCCGCGGCCGTCGGCTTGATCGTGTCAGCGACGGCGATAGCCCCGCGGGCCTGGCCGTCCCACCCGGCCAGAACAATGGTGCTGCCGTCCTGCTCCGGCTCCCGGCAGACGCGGGCCAGGCTGGCCGGGACGGTTATCTCCAGGTGAGTGAACAAGTCTTCGCGGCCGATGATGACGTCATGGCCGTCCACGGTCCCGCGTGCGCCCAGGCCCGGCATAGCCAGGAACCGGCCAGCCTGGGGCAGCGACCCCAGTTCCGCGTGCGCGGCGGCGCTGATCGCCCCGGCGACCGGGTGCTCTGACGCCTGCTCCACCGACCCGGCCAGCCGCAGCAGGGTCTCCCGGCTCTCGCCGTCCGACACCATGACGCCGGTCACGGCCATCACCCCGGTGGTGACCGTCCCGGTCTTGTCCAGCACCACGGTGTCCACCGCGCGGGAGGATTCCAGCGCCTGGTACCTGGTGATGAAGATGCCCAGCTGCGCGCCCCGCCCGCAGGCCACCATCAGCGCCGCGGGGGTGGCCAGGCCGAGCGCGCACGGGCAGGCGATGATCAGCACCGCCAAGGCGGCGCTGAACGCCCGCTCCGCCGGGCTGCCCGCCAGCAGCCAGCCGGCCAGGGTGAGCCCCGACGCCATGAGGACCGCGGGCACGAACACGGCACTGATCCGGTCAGCCATCCGCTGGACGGCCGCTTTCTGCGACTGGGCCTGCTCGACCAGGGCGATCAGGTGCGCGAGCTGGGTGTCGCGGCCCACTTTGACCGCGCGGACCACCAGCCGCCCGGCCACCACCACCGTGCCCGCCGTCACGCTGTCACCCTCGGCGGCGTCGGCCGGGATGGATTCCCCGGTCATCATGCTCCGGTCCACCGCGGACTGGCCGAACTCGACCTCGCCGTCGGCGGCGATCCGCTCGCCCGGCCGGACCACGAACCGGTCCCCGGTGCGCAGCTCCGCGACCGGGACCCGGCGCTCCGTCCCGTCGGCTTGCAGCACGCACGCGTCCCGGGCGGCGGCGGCGGCCAGCTCGCGCATCGCGTCCCCGGCGTCCCGCCGGGCCCGGGCCTCATACCACCTCCCGGCCAGCAGGAAGGTGGTGACCGAGGCGGCGACTTCCAGGTAGATGCCGCCGCCAGAGGCGTGCAGCAGCATCTGCCCGACGCTCAGCCGGGCCTGGCCGCGGTCCAGCACGAACATCGCGTACACCGACCAGCCGCAGGCCGCCGTGATGCCCAGCGACACCAGCGTGTCCATCGAGGACGAGCCGTGCCGGGCGTTGCGCAGCGCCGCGGCGTGGAACGGCCACGCCGAGCAGATGACCACCGGCGCCGCCGTCAGGACCAGGATCCACTGCCAGCCGGGGAACCGCGACCAGGGGAACAGTGACCAAAGCACCGACAGGTCACTGAGCGGGATGAAGAACACCAGCGCCACGATCAGCCGGTTCCGCAGATCCCGCACCCGGGCGGCCTCCGCCCCAGGTCCGGCCGCCCCGGCCTGTGCTTTTCCCCGGCGGTCTCCTGCTCAGGCAGGCCGGCCTGGTAGCCGGCCGCTGTCACCGCCTCGATGAGCCGCTGGACCGGTACCGATTCCGGCGCCGTGACCAGGGCCCGGCCGGTGGCGAAATTCACCGTGGCGGAGACCTCATCAAGGGCGTTGAGCTTCTTCTCGACCCGGGCCGCGCACGCCGCGCAGGTCATCCCGCCGATCGAGAGGCCCACCTCCCGCGGCGCTGGCGATGCGCCGTCAGTAACCGCCGCAGATGACACCAAGTCCTGCCCTCCAGCACGAAACTGCCCGCTATCCCGCAGCGCGCCGCCGGACCCACAGCGTCCGCGAATAACCGCCCGGACCTGCTGCTGGCCCCGGTGGGCCGCCCACAGACCGCCGCTGCCGCGAATCTACACTGCCCACTGAAATTACCGAGTACCAGTGTCCTGGTTAACCCGGCTAACACCGCCGCCCCGGAGGAAAATGGACTCGGCTGGCGCCTGGCCCGAGAGAGGCCAGCGCCCTTGGGTGTGGTTAGGCTACCCACCAGAAACGTCGGGCTACCTGGAGGAATGAGGAACCGTAGTCATGGATTCCCCCGGCCAGCCCAGTTATGGGATTACCCGGGCTAATGCGCCAGATGACGGGTCCCGTAGCCGGGACACGCCACTGAGCGCCGGAATCAAGCTCATCGGATTCCTGCTCCTGCTCGCGGCGGTCTTCCTAGGGGCCCGCGCGGTGGGTGCGCACCTGGGCCCGGTCACGACCAGCCAGTCCCAGTCCCGCGGCGGCGCCGGGCCGGCGAACATGGGCGGCTCAGGGTCGATGAACATGGGCGGGCAGCCGGCGCAGCAGGCCCGGCTCCGCGGCGCCCGCCCATGAGTGATACCGGCGAGCTCACCGGCGAGCAGGTCGAGTTCGTGAGTCAGCGGGATGAGCTGCGGCTCGTGCGCGGCCCGGATCGAGCGGCGGCTGAACCGGCTGGACGGTGTCGTGGCCACCGTCAACTTCGCGACCGAACGGGCCTACATCTCCAGCACCGGCGGCCGCGACCCGGACGAGCTGATCAGCGTGATCCAGTCGGTCGGCTACCAGGCGGCCCGCCCGGCGCCCGCTGCGGCCCAGCAGCCTGTCCCCGACGAGGCCACGCGCATGCTGCGGTGGCGGCTCGCTATCTGCGGGCCGCTGGCCGCCGCGGTCATCGTGATGGCGATGGTCCCGGCCGCGCAGTTCCCGGGCTGGCAGTGGCTGAGCCTGCTGCTGGCGGGCGTCGTCGCGATATGGGGCGGCTGGCCGCTGCACCGGGCCGCGTGGGCAGGCCTGGGGCATGGCGCGGCGACGATGGACACCCTGGTCAGCGTCGGGGTGACGGCGTCTCTCGGCTGGTCGCTGTACGCGCTGCTGTTCGGCGGAGCTGACATGCCGGGCATGCGGATGTCCTATTCGCTCACCTTCGCGGCGGCCAGCGGTCACACACTGTACCTGGACGTGGCAGCCGGCGTCACCGCCGCCGTGCTCACCGGGCGCTACCTGGAAGCGCGGGCCAAGCGCCAGTCAGGTTCCGCCCTCAGCGCCCTGGCCGGCCTGGCCGCCAAAACCGTCGCGGTGCTGCGCGACGGGACCGAGCAGCGGGTCCCGGTCACCGTGCTCGCCGCCGGAGACCGGTTCGTGGTCCGGCCCGGGGAGAAGATCGCGGCCGACGGGGTCGTCCTCGACGGCCGGTCCGCGGTTGACGCCTCGCTGGTGACCGGGGAATCGATGCCCGCCGAGGTCGGGCCGGGCGACGAGGTGATCGGCTCGTGCGTCAGCATGAGCGGGCGGCTGGTCGTGCAGGCGAGCCGGGTCGGTGCGGACACGCTGCTCGCCCAGATCACCCGCCTGGTCAGCCAGGCTCAGATGAGCAAGGCTGCCGCGCAACGCCTCGCTGACCGGATCGCCGCGATCTTCGTCCCTTCCGTGATCAGCCTCGCCGCCGCCACCCTCGGATTCTGGCTGGGCGCTGGCCTGCCCGGGGCGGCGGCCTGGAGCGCAGCCATCGCCGTGCTGGTGGTGGCCTGCCCGTGCGCGCTCGGGCTGGCCACCCCCACTGCGCTGCTGGCCGGGGTGGGCCGCGGCGCCCAGCTGGGCATCCTGGTCAAGAGCGTGCACGCCCTGGAATCAGCCCAGCGGATCCGCATCATCGTCCTGGACAAGACCGGCACCCTCACCAGCGGCACGATGATCGTCCAGGACATCATCACCACACCGGGAGAAGGCGACGCGCCGGGCGCCGACGAAAAGGAAGTGCTCCTGCTGGCCGGCGCGGTCGAAGACGCGTCCGAGCATCCCATCGGCCAGGCCATCGCCCGCCAGGCCGCGGCCCGCCTCGGCGGCCTGCCCCCGGTCACCGGATTCACCAGCCTGCCCGGGGCGGGCGTACGCGGGAACGTGACCGGGCGTGAGGTCACCATCGGGAGCCCGCAGTTCCTCGGCGAGCAGGGACTAGCCATCGCTGGCGGCTTCCGGGCCGCCGTGGCCGCCGCGGAAAGCGCCGGGCACACGGCCGTCCTGGCCGGCTGGGACGGCCGGGCGCGAGGCGCCCTGGTCATCGCGGACGGGCTCCGGCCGGGCGCGCGGGCCGCGGTGGCCCGCCTCCAGCGCCTGGGCCTGCGGCCGGTCCTGCTCACCGGGGACAACGAGCGCACGGCACGGGTGGTCGCCGCCCAGCTGGCCATCCCCCCCGACAGCGTGGTCGCGGGTGTCCGGCCGGACGGGAAGGCCGCGGTCGTGCGCCAGTTCCAGGAAGCCGGCGAGCGGGTGGCCATGGTCGGCGATGGCGTCAACGACGCGGCCGCCCTGGCCCAGGCCGACCTGGGCATGGCGGTGGGCACCGGAACCGACGCCGCGATCGGGGCCGCCGACCTGACCCTGGTCAGCGGCGACCCGGCCAGCATCGCCGACGCCATCCTGCTCGCCCGGGCCACCCTGCGGGTCATCCGGGCCAACCTCGCCTGGGCCTCCGGCTACAACCTGGTCGCCATCCCGCTAGCAGCCCTGGGATACCTCAACCCACTCTTCGCCGGCGTCGCCATGTCCGCCAGCTCCCTGATCGTGGTAACCAACAGCCTGCGGCTACGGCGGTTCCGCTCCCGGCGCCCGCTCCCGCACCAGGAACGGGACCTGCCCGACGCCCAGCCCGCGGGCATCTCATGACGGCCACGGCGCCCGCTCCCGCCCCACCGGTGCCACCGACCCGGGCGCCACGCCGCCTGGCCGAGCTGGCCCGGGCCGCGGCCGCCCCGCTGATCTCCGCCGCCGCAATCACGGCACTGCTGTCCGCCTGGGTGATCGCCGGCGGAGCCGGATCGGTCACCCGGATACAGATCCAGGTCGGGCTGGCCGCGGTGCCGATGCGCGCCTACACGGCCCCCCAGGCCAGCGCCATCCACTCGGCACCCACCTACCTCACCATCCGCAATCTCAGCAGCAAGCCCGACGAACTGCTGTCCGTCAGCACCCCCCTCGCCAGCCGCGTGGTCCTCACCGGACCGCCCGGGCCCGGCGGAGCGCGACCCACCGTGACGGGCCTGGCCATCCCCGCCCGCGGCAGCATCACGCTCACCCCGCTCAGCGCGGACGTGGTGCTGCAGCACCCGGCCGCCTACGAGACAGACACGACGGTGCCGCTCACGCTCACTTTCCGGCACGCCGGGCGGGTCCAGGTCAATGCCGCGGTCACCGCGCCCGGGTCGCCCTGAGCGCGCTGGCATCACGGTGATGCCGGCGCCCCGCATCAGTCGCCGGCCTGTCCCGAGATCTGGCGCCGGTCCACCGCCCCGCTGGCCGAGATCACGTACCACAGGCCCATGTCATCGGCCTGCCCGGTGGCCTGCCCGGGCTCCTGGTCCCCCTGCCACAGGTACAGCGGCCACCCGTTGTAGGTGACCTGCCGGGTGCCCCCCCGGTCGACCGTGCCGAGCAGCGCGTCGTCCACTCCCGGGCCCGCCAGCGCGTGCCGGACGCCGGCCGGCAGGATGAGCGGCGGCCAGTCCTTGGCGCACAATCCGAAACACCGGGAGCGCCCCTGATGGTCGGGCACGTAGATGTACAGAGTGAATCCGTGCCCATCGGTGAGCACCCGCCCCGCCCCGGGCAGCCTGGTGGCCTGAAGTTCGTAGACCGCGCCCGCGCCGCCGGACACGTGGGCCGCCCCGCAGGCGGCGGCGGAGGCGCTGACGGCACAGGCCAGCGCGGCGAGCATCAGGTTCCTGCGGATGCGCATGTCAGCTGGAGGAGCCGTAGGAGATCGGGACGTTGATGGCCTGTTCCCTGGTCCACCCGGCCGAGGCGGAGGGCCGCGCCCACACGGTCATCTCCGACCGGTGCGCGGCCAGAGCCTCGGTCCCGTGCCCGGTGCTGAGCACCAGGGCCTGGGTGCCCGCGGGCAGCGCGGTGAGCTGCTGCCAGCTCCCTCCGGGGCCGGAGAGGGTCTCGGCCACGGAGCCCGGACAGCACCAGTCCCACCGATCCGCCGGGACTGAGTGATGCGGACAGTACGTTATGGCCCTGCGTCCGGAGAATTGGGGACAGTTCCCAGCGGCCAGAGCTGCTGGTCCATGCGGCCAGCACCGTGGCCGCCCATTTGCTGCCCGCGGCCAGCAGGGCTGTTTCCCGGCCTGCGGCCGTGCTCAGCCGGAGCACCGTCACCGGCTGGCCGCCCAGCGAGGCCGGCAGGGCCGGCCCGGCCGCGTGCCAGGCGCCGCCCGTGTAGGCGAAGATCCCGGCCACCCCGGCCCGGCCGCAGCTGCCCGCCACCAGCGGCGTCCCCGCGGGGCTGAACGCGGCGGCTGTGAACCCGGTCCAGCCGGCAGGCCCGGCCCGGTGCGGCAGCCGCCAGCGACTTCACCGTCGTCAGCCTGGTCCACGCGGAGCCGCCCGACCGGGACAGCTCGACGGCCCCCCGCGACCAGCCCGATGAGGCTGCCAGTGCCCGGGCCGGCGGCCAGCGCATCGGGAACGTCGGCCAGGCCCCCTGCGGCCTGCCCGGTCACCCAGTGGGCGCCATCATCGGCAGTGCTGGTCAGCGGGGAGTACGTGATGTTCTGGCTGGGGCGGAAAGCCGCCGTGATGGACCGGCCGGCCGGATGGGCCAGGATGAAGCCGCCGTTGCTGGCCATGCCCGGCGGCGTGACCAGCTGCCACCGCGCGGACATGGCCGGGCTGGACGAACAGCTGCCAGAAGTTGTTGTACTGGCGGGCTGAGCCGCCCATCTGCAGGGTGGCCCAGCTCGTCGTGGACGAGCTGACGGACAGGGCGAGGGACGGGAGCGGGGGCGGGCGGGCCGCTGGCGCCGGCCTGGCCGCTGCTGCGAGCCGCAGCCAGCCGCCAGCGTCACCGCCGCCAGGAGCAGCGGCGACCCGCCAGGCCGAGCCGGGTCATCAATGCCCCAGGTACTGCTGGGCGGCGTTGGCCAGCATGACGGCGAAGGACGCCTTGGTCGAGGATGTCCCAGGTCCTGGATCGTCCTCGAATTCCTCCCGGACACGCCCAGACTGATCGATGACGTAGGCGACCTCGGTGTGCCCGACCATGGATCCGCCCGGCTCGATCTCGGCGGCGATGCCGTAGTTCTTCCACACCTGCCTGAGCTGGGGGAGCGGGCCGGTCAGGAACATCCAGTTCGGCACCTGGCTGAGGTTCTCCTGACGGGTGAAGTCCCGCGTGTACGTCTCCTGGTAGAAGACCGGGTTGGTGGCCACCGCGACCAGCTCGACATGACGGGACGCGGTGCCCAGGAGCTGGCCCGCCGTCGCGGAACTCCTGCGCAATCAACGGGCAGGCGCTCGTGCACACCGGGTCCAGGAAGGTCAGCAGCACCACCTTGCCGTGCAGGCTCGCCAGCGTGACAGGGTGGCCGCGCTGATCTGTGAGCTGGAATCTCTTGGCCGGGAAGTTCATCGGCGCGACAGACCCGGTGAGCGACTGGGCCAGGATCGGCGCCGCGTTGGGATTGGCCTGCGCTGCTGCCATCGGGGCAGCACCCAGGAAAATGACCCCCAGGGCGCCGACCGAGGCCACCGCGCCGATGCTGGTGGCCGCCACCGACTGCCGCAGCGCGGCCGGCTGGAGTCGTTCCCGCCACCCGGCCCACCTGCCGCCACCCGGCGCACCCGCGGTGGCCAGCGGCGTGCCCGGGTCGGCGGCGGGCTCGGCCACCGGCACCGGGACCCGGGTCAGGGCCAGGTAGCCCCCGATGACCACGAGAGTTATCGGGATCATGCTGTTGGGGTCGGTGCCCAGGCCGCCGAAGAATCCCATGTCCTGGACGAGCACCCAGTCCGCCAGGGACAGCACCGCCGACGCCGCGACGGCCGGGAACAGCACCGGGCGCCACGCGGTGAGCAGGGCCAGCCCGACAGCCCCAGCGCAGCCACCACGAACAGGTTCACGGCGAACGCATGCGCCTCGCTGAACGTGGTGAACGCGTTGATCAGCGCGGACAGGGAGTGCGGCTGTGAGGTCTGGGCCATCGACTGGGTCATGGCGGCCAGCGTGCCGGGCTTGCCGTGCACTGTCCCCTGCCAGAAACCCCGGCCCGGCCAGGCCTGCAGCACGGCCATTCCGGCGAAGAAGGTCCCCATCGCGGCCAGGATGACCCGGCCCAGCCGCGGACTGCGCCAGGCCCCCTCGGGCAAGGCGATGAGCGCCCCGGCCGCGCTGTAAAGCAGCGCCGCGCCAGGGGCACCGAACAGCCAGGTCAGCCCGGGGGCGAAAATCCCCCCGAATGACTCACCGAAGACCCAGACCACCAGTCCCCAGCCCACGCTGGCCAGCCCGGCGGCGCGGGACCACCAGCCGCTCGGCGCCACGATGAGCCAGATGCCGATGCCCACCTGGATCCAGACCGCCGAGGCCCCAGCCTGGATCGGATGGTAGGACCAGCTCGTGCCCGCCCAGTTCACCAGATGCTGCACCCAGGCCGGCGAGCTGGCTGCCGTGGGCTCGATGACCTTGGACGGCAGCCCCACCGCCATCGCGGGCTGAGCCTGCAGCAGGCCGTCGAACAGCCACAAGATCCCGAAACCGATACGGAGCAGGCGCCGCGCGGCGGCCTCGGCCGGGCCCGGCGAGGCCGGAGCCGCTGGCTTGGACCGGACTCGCGGGCAGCCATGCTTTGATGCTCGCCCATCCCAGGGCCAGCAAGATGAAGATCAGCAGCGCGATCAGCCCCTGGTGGGCGAGCGCCGTGCGGAACGCGGCAACCACCGTCGGGTCGTTGGCGTTGATGCCAGAATTCATCCCCGGCATGAGACGGACCACCCTCCTCTGCTGAGGCGCTTGGGCGGCATCCGTGGCTGAGCCCAGTGCAGCTGCGATGCGCTGCCGTGCCGGTACCGGGCACGGCGTGCGCCCGGAACCGGGTGCACGCACACCATCTAACACCTCGATAGCCTGCGAGCCGCGGTGGCCACCCATGTCGTTCCGCACCTGTAATGGACCGAACTTCCGGGAGGGGCTCCAATGTGGGGCTCCTGAGCGCCTCCTGGCGTCGGCGTGAGAATATTCACGCTGGTCACGGCCCAGCGGCTGCTCTTACGGAGCCAGACCGCGACTGACTCCCAGGAAGCGACGAGGGTGAAGAGCCACGCGGGGATGTTGGCCTCGCGCCGTAGGCGTCTCTGGGTGGGTCAGGTAGAACTTGCCGTTCAGCTCCACCAGCTGCCAGCTGCTTTCGCCGCGGATGTCGTAGTGATTCCGTAGCGGGCGCCGCGTTGCGGTCTGGCTTTGGCGCGACTCTGATCGTCCTCGGCTGAAGTCACGTGCCCGGCCAGCGCGGGCCGCCGCGGACGGCGGGGCCCAGGACGTGGCTTGCCTGCTCACCGAGCAGGCCATCTCGTAGGCCACCTGGCCGAATCGCAGTCAGCAGCGGCCAGGACGGTGAGAACCGTGCTGGCAGTGCGGTTGGCCCTGACGATCAGGAGACCGCGGTCCATGACCACGACGGT
>CAVQEM010000062.1:0-8662 GCA_963711485.1 uncultured Actinomycetes bacterium | reverse complement strand
TCAGCGGCCATGGCCGAGAGCGTAGCGGCTGCCCTGCGAGCCCGCCCGCCGCGGGCCGGCTGCACCCGCCAGGCGCGCTTGCCGTCCAGCACGGACACCGCCTCCCGCAGTTCGGTGCCAGCCTGCCCGCCATCGTAGCCTTTTGACCGCCGCCAGCGTCAGTACGGCCAGCTCCACCCGGTGATCTCGGGCGCGTCCTGGCCCTCCAGGCGGGTGTAGGCCCGGCACGTGATCCGCTTGTCCACCATCAGCTGCCGCACGTGCCCGGCCGTGGCCGCCAGCCCCGGCACCCGGTCGATGACGTCCATGACCAGGTGGAACCGGTCCAGGTCGTTGAGCATCACCATGTCGAACGGCGTGGTGGTCGTGCCCTCCTCCTTGTACCCGCGCACGTGGAAGTTGGCATGCCCGTTCCGCCGGTAGGTCAGCCGGTGGATGAGCGTCGGGTAGCCGTGGTAGGCGAAGATCACCGGCCGGTCGACGGTGAACAGCGCGTCGAACTCGGGGTCGGACATGCCGTGCGGGTGCTCGGACTCCGGCTCCAGCCGCATCAGGTCGACCACGTTCACCACCCGCACCTTCAGCTCGGGCAGGTGCTCGCGCAGCAGCGAGACCGCGGCCAGCGTCTCCACCGTCGGGACGTCGCCGCAGCACGCCATCACCACGTCCGGCGCGCCGGGGGCGTCGTTGGAGGCCCACTCCCAGATCCCGGCGCCCCGGGTGCAGTGGATGATCGCGTCGTCCATGGTCAGCCACTGGGGGTTCGGCTGCTTGCCGGCCACGATGACGTTGACGTAGTTACGGGACCGCAGGCAGTGGTCGGCCACCGACAGCAGGGTGTTCGCGTCCGGCGGCAGGTAGACCCGGATGACCTCGGCCTTCTTGTTCACCACGTGGTCGATGAACCCGGGGTCCTGGTGCGAGAACCCGTTGTTGTCCTGCCGCCACACCAGCGAGGAGAGCAGGTAGTTCAGCGACGCGATCGGCCGCCGCCACGGGATGTCGTTGGTCACCTTCAGCCACTTGGCGTGCTGGTTGAACATCGAGTCCACGATGTGGATGAACGCCTCGTAGCAGTTGAACAGCCCGTGCCGGCCGGTCAGCAGGTAGCCCTCCAGCCAGCCCTGGCACATGTGCTCGGACAGCACCTCCATCACCCGGCCGTCGGGGGCCAGGTCGTTGTCCCCGGGGATGATCTCGCCGTCGAAGGCCCGGTGCGTCACCTCGAACACCGCGTCCAGCCGGTTGGACGACGTCTCGTCCGGGCCCATCAGCCGGAAGTTCGACGGGTTGGCCTTGATCACGTCCCGCAGCCAGGTGCCGAGCACCCGGGTGGCCTCGGCCATGGTCCCCCCCGGGCTTGCGGACCTCCACCGCGTAGTCCCGGAAGTCGGGCAGCGCCAGCTCGCGCAGCAGCAGGCCGCCGTTGGCGTGCGGGTTCGCGCTCATCCGCCGGTCGCCGTCGGGCGCCAGCCGCGCCAGCTCGGGCATCAGCCTGCCCTCGCCGTCGAACAGTTCCTCGGCCCGGTACGAGCGCATCCACCTCTCGAGCTGGGCCAGGTGCTCCGGGTTGGTCCGGGCCGCGTCCAGCGGGACCTGGTGCGCCCGCCACGTCCCCTCCACCGGCAGCCCGTCCACGACCTTGGGCCCGGTCCAGCCCTTGGGCGTCTTCAGCACGATGACCGGCCAGGCCGGCCGCGACAGGTCGCCCTCGGCCCGGGCGCGCCGCTGGATGTCGCGGATCTCCTCGATCACCGCGTCCAGCGTGCCGGCCAGCTGCTGGTGCACCAGCTTGGGGTCATCGCCCTCGACCGTGTGCACCGCGTACCCGTAACCGCGCAGCAGCGACTCCAGCTCGGCGTGCGGGATCCGGGCCGGCACGGTCGGGTTGGCGATCTTGTACCCGTTCAGGTGCAGGATCGGCAGCACCGCCCCGTCCCGGGCCGGGTCGAGGAACTTGTTGGAGTGCCAGCTGCTGGCCAGCGGCCCGGTCTCGGATTCGCCGTCGCCGATCACGCAGGCCACGATCAGGTCGGGGTTGTCGAACGCCGCCCCGTAGGCGTGCACCAGGGAATAGCCCAGCTCGCCGCCCTCGTGGATCGACCCGGGCGTCTCCGGCGCCACGTGCGAGGGGATGCCGCCGGGGAACGAGAACTGCTTGAACAGCCGGCCCATGCCCGCGGCGTCCGCCGTGATGTGCGGGTACAGCTCGGAGTAGGTCCCCTCGAGGTAGGTGTTGGCCACGATGCCCGGCCCGCCGTGCCCCGGCCCGGTGACGTAGATGACGTTCAGGTCCTGGTTCCTGATCACCCGGTTGAGGTGCACGTAGATCATGTTCAGCCCGGGCGTGGTGCCCCAGTGCCCGAGTAGCCGCGGCTTGATGTGCTCCGGCCGCAGTGGCTCGGTCAGCAGCGGGTTGCTCAGCAGGTAGATCTGCCCCACCGAGAGGTAGTTCGCCGCACGCCACCAGGCGTCGAGCGCGTCCAGCTCATCTGCGGCGAGGGTCTGCGCGCCCTGATCCGTCTCATGCTCATGTTTGAACCCCTTTTTTACCGAACGGACCGTGGTGCCCGATCCCGGTTCCCTGCGTGCCCCCCAGGCTATTTCCCCGGTTTTGCCTGCGCCGGGCGACCCGGCACCGTTAACGGCGATGACACCTGGGCGTAACCTCAGCGCGGTTTACGGTCAGCCGCGGCCGCGCGCCGCGCCAAGGCGGCGGTGACCATCTCGGCGTCGCAGCGGGCCCGGGGCCAGCCCGCGGGTACCCGACCGGACGATCCCACCCCGCGGCCGGAACCTCTGCTCACCGTTACGGAACAATGGCCCCATGGGGATCAGCAACGGTTCTTCGCGTTCGGCGGGCTCGTCCGGGTCGATCCTGAGCATCGGCTCGAGCGGGTCGATCCTGTCCATCGGGTCGAGCGGGTCCATCTTGTCGGTCGGCTCGCGCTCGATCTTGTCCATCGGCTCCGCCGGCTCGCTGGCCTGCGTCCTGTCGGTCGGCTCGGTCGCGAGCATCGGCTCGGTGCTGTCCGGCTTCTCCCGCTGGTCGATGCTGGCCTGGCGGGGCAATGGATCGGCCCGAGCGGGCCGCGGGCCGCTTGATACGGCTCCCGCAGCCCGGGTACCGGGCGATCAGGACGACGGGACCGTGACGATGGGGCCGTGCGCGTGGTTCAGGACCGCGTGGGTGACTGCGCCGGGACCGTGGTGGGCGGCGTGCCTGCCCAGCACGACCAGGTCGGCCCGGGCGGACAGGCCGGACAGGATCCGCCCCGGGTGCCCGTGTACCACGTCCTGGCTGACCGGGACGTCGGGGTACTTGGCCCGCCATTCGTCCAGCAGTGCCTCCAGGTGCCTGGTCGCCTCCGCTTCCAGGACGCCCCGGCGCGGCAGCCGCGAGCGCCTCCCGGCCCGCGAGATGTCCGATTGCGGCGTGTGCCAGGCATGGATGGCGACCAGGCTGGCCTTGCGCAGGGCCGCCTCCTCGAACGCGAAGGTGAGCGCGGCCGCGTTGCCCTCCAGGTCGCCGATGCCGACGCCGACCTGCCGGTGCGCGGCCCCGATCTCCTCCCGGACCACGACGACCGGGCTGGACCGCGTGGGTGGCCGCGTACCGGCTGACCGAGCCGAGGATCATCGCCGTGAACGCGCCGACGCCGCGGGAGCCCACGACCAGCATCAGCGCGCCCGATCCGCCTCGGTCATCGCCTCCGCGGGCCCGCCCTCCAGGTGGTCGGCGTCGATCAGCAGGTCAGGGGCGACCTTGGCCGCACGGGCCGTCGCGGCGGTCAGGGCGTGGTCGCTGTCATTGCGGATGACGTCAGATACGGTCTCGTACTCCGAGTGGCCCTGGCTGCTGGCCATCCGGGGGAGCAGGCCCGCGGCCGAGACGATCCGCAGCGGAGCACCGCGCAGCACCGCCTCCCGGGCGGCCCAGTCCACCGCCCGCAGCGACTCCTCAGAGCCGTCGGTAGCCGCCACGATGGGCTTAGCTGACATGCTGGTCCTCCTCGCCGTACGCGCCGGGCTGCCTGACATGCCATTCCCCACGGACATCATGATCGTGCGCCAACCGGGTGGGCAAGACGTTCCCGCCCGATCCCTCGGCCCATCCAAAGGAATTTCGCGATAACAATTTGGCCTCGCCAGCGGATCCCGGCCCGCTTACCGTAACTCCCGGCGTTCGCGAATATCGATTCCGGAAGGTTATGCGGCTCGCAACGCAGTTCGCCGGCTGGAAGGCATGCTGCTAAGGTACCGCGTCAGCAGCCCGGATGCCCTGTTGCCGCGGGCCCTGAGTGCCTAGCATCTGTAGTGATCGGTAGTGGCGGTACCCAGACGGCTTTTGGCGGTACCGAGGCAGCTAAAGCAGAAGGAGAAGTGAGATGCCTGGAATCCTCGTCGGCATAGACGGTTCCGCCCATTCGCAGCTCGCCCTCGAATGGGCCGCGAAAGAAGCGGCGCTCCGTCATACGTCGCTTACCGTGCTCACCGTGCATCAGGGGGTGGCGGGCTTCTGGGGTGGCACTCTCCATTACGCGGGTGACGAAGCGCTGATCGAGAAGGCCCGCCAGGCGGCTCAGGCCGAAACCGACAAGGTAGTGGCCGGCCTCGGCGACGCCCGTCCGGCGTCGGTCACGGTCAAGGCGACCGAGGGCCATGCCGGCCGAGGAAATCCTCAACGAGGGCGCCGACGCCGATCTGATCGTCCTGGGCTCACGCGGCGGAGGCGGGTTCTCGCGCTTGCTGCAGGGGTCGGTCAGTTCCCACGTCGCCGAGCACGCGCAAGGTCCCGGTCACGATTCTGCCTTAGCGCTCGGGCCACTGAAGGCATTAGCCGGCACGGCGGCCGCAGCGGCTACCCGCTTCTGCGGCCTCCGTCATGCATACGGAACATCGCGGATCATGCCGCCCACCCGAATGCGGGACATCCCGCCCGCATGATCACCGCGGATACGCGTTGACGGGAACACCCTACGAGCGCGGCCGGCAGTACGGCGCGCAGGCCCGGGCCCAGGTCCATCTGTCGGTGCAGGCCTACCAGCGCGTGTTCGCGCACTACGCGGGGTGGGACTGGCCGGCGGTCCGCCGGGCGGCGGCCGCGTTCGAGGCGCCGATCGCCGCCTTCCGCCCCGCCTACCTGGATGAGATGCGCGGCATCGCCGAAGGCGCCGGGCTCGACCTGGCCGACGTGCTGGCGATCAACGTGCGGACCGAGGTGATGTACGCCGCCAAGGCCCGCCAGGCCCCGCTCGCCGCCCGAGCCGCCACCGCCAGCCCCGCTCGCCCAGCGTGCCCGCCGAGTGCAGCGCCTTCGCCCGTCGTCCCGGCCCCGCGCGCGCCCGGCGAGGCGCCACGCTTCTCGGCCAGAACTGGGACTGGCTGCTCCACTCGGCCCGGACGCTGGTCGTCCTGGAGGCCAGGCAGGACGACGGCCCGGACTTCGTCACCGGTGGTCGAGGCGGGCCTGCTGGCCAAGGCCGGCCTGAACGCCGCGGGCCTGGGCCTGGTCACCAACGCCCTGGTCACCGACGCGGACATCGGCGCGCCCGGGCTCCCGTACCACGTGCTGCTGCGGGCCATCCTCGACTGCGCCACCGTCACCGAAGCCCTCGCGGTGCTCCAGGCCGGGATGCGATCCTCGTCGGCCAACTACCTGATCGCGCACGCCAGCGGCGCCGCACTCGACGTGGAGGCCGCGCCGGGCGACTTTACCCGGCTGTACCCGCGATTCCCCGACCAGGGCCTGCTGCTGCACACCAACCATTTCCTGTCGCCGCGGCTGCACCCGGTTGACGTGTCACTGTGGGCCATGCCGTCCAGCGCGGTCCGCCTGCAGCGACTCCAGGCCGGCCCGCAAACACCCGCGACGCTCGACGACTTCCGCGCGCTGCTCGCCGATCACGCCGACTACCCGCACAGCATCTGCTCCCACCCCGATCCGGACGACCATCCGCTCGAGCAGGGCGCCACCATCGCATCGGTCCTCATGGACCTGAACGCCCGCCGCGTCTGGCTCGCCGCCGGAAACCCCTGCCAGGTCCCGTACACCGAACTCGACCTCAGCTGGCTCACCGTACCAGCCCCAGCCGGCGCGGCGCGGTAGCCCTCCGGCCGTGACCGTCCCGCAGGAGCCGCGCTCGCTGGCCCGTCCCCGCGCACTGCGGCCGGGAGACCGGCTGGCGGTGCTGTCCGTCAGCGGCCCGGTGGACCCGGAGCCGCTGGCCGCCGGCCTCGACGCGCTGCGGTTCGCCGGGCTCGACCCGGTCCTGTACCCGTCGGCGCGCGAGCCCGGCACCATGCGTCCCTACCTGGCCGGCGACGACGCGATGCGCGCCGGGGACCTGCGCGCCGCGCTCACCGACCCCGGCCTGGCCGGGATCCTGTTCGCCCGGGGCGGTTACGGCGCGCAGCGCACCCTGGAGGCGATGGACTGGGACGGCCTTCCGGGCCTGCCGCCCAAGGTGCTGGCCGGGTACTCCGACGTGACGGCCGTGCTCGAGGCGGTCGCGGTCAGGCTCGGCTGGGCGTCGCTGTTCAGCCCGACAGCCGCTATCCGCGACGGCGCGGCGCACTACTCGTTCGGCTCGCTGCTGCGCACGCTGATGCGCCCGGCCGAGGCCACCGAGATCCGGTACCCGCAGGCGGTCACCGTCGTCCCCGGCTGCGCCCGCGGCGTCACGGTGGGCGGCACGCTGAGCCTGCTCACGTCCTCGCTCGGCACCGGCACGTCGCGCCCGGCCCGCGGCGGCATCCTCCTCCTGGAGGACGTCGGCGAGGAGCCATACCGCGTCGACCGGATGCTCACCCAGTTGCGCCGGTCCGGCTACCTGAACGGGGTCGCGGGCATCGTCACCGGCACGTTCCAAGGCTGCGGGCCTCCCGAGCTCATCGAGGACATCCTCGCCGAACGCCTCGGCGCTCTCGCCGTCCCGATGCTCGCCTGGGCCAATGTGGGCCACGGCGGGTCGTTCCAGACCTTCCCGCTCGGCATCGCGGCCGAACTCGACGCCGGCCAGGCCACCCTCCGCCTGCTCGACAATCCGCTCAGCTAGCGGCGCTCAGCTGGTCCCGGCCGAGGACTGGGCCGCCGCCCGGATCCGGCGGGCCAGCCCGGCGTGCATGCGCCGTGGCCACAGCGAGCCCCCGTAGACGAACCCGGTATAGGCCTGCACCAGCGTGGCCCCCGCGGCCAGCCGCTCCCACGCGTCATCCGGGGTCTCGATCCCGCCCGCCGCGATCAGCACCAGCCGGTCCCCGGCCCGCTCCCGCAGGCGCCGCAGCACGGCCAGCGCCGGCCCGCGCAGCGGAGGCCCGGACAGGCCCCCCGCCCCGGCCGCGGTCACCTCGGCCGCGGAACTGGCCAGCCCGTCGCGCGCCACGGTGGTGTTGGTCGCGATGACCCCGTCCAGCCCCAGTTCGACCGCCAGGTCCGCCACCGCGTCGACGTCCTGGCCGGCCAGGTCCGGTGCGATCTTCACCAGCAGCGGCACGCGCCGCCCCCCGCCGGCAGAAGCGTCGAGCGCCGAGCGCACCGCGGTCAGCACCGGCCTGAGCCGGTCCGTAGCCTGCAGGTCGCGCAGGCCGGGCGTGTTCGGCGAGCTGACGTTGACCACCACGTAGTCGGCCACCTCCGCCACCGCCCGTGCGCTGGCCGCGTAGTCCGCGGCCGCCTCCGCATCCGGCACCGCCCGGGTCTTGCCGATGTTGACCCCCACCACCGGCCCGGCCCCAAGTCCCCGGGCCCGCCTGCCGCAGCCGGGCGGCCGCCGCCGCGGCCCCGTCGTTGTTGAACCCCATCCGGTTGACCAGCGCCCGGTCCGCCGGCAGCCGGAACAGCCGCGGCCGGGGATTGCCGGGCTGCGCCCGCGCCGTCACCGTGCCGACCTCCACGAACCCGAACCCCAGCGCCCCGAGCCCGCTGACCGCCCGCGCGTCCTTGTCGAACCCGGCCGCCAGCCCGAGCGGCCCGGGAAACTCCAGCCCCAGCGCCCGCACCCGCAGCACCGGATCCCGCGGCCCGAGCCACCGCCGCAGCAGCCACGCCACCCCCGGCGCCCCGGCCAGGACCCGGATCAGCCAGAACGCCGCCCCATGCGCCGTTTCAGCCGGCACTCGCCGTAGCACCACCCGGAAAAGGAGCCGGTACATCGCCTCGCACCCGTCAGCCCGTCATGATCAAGGGCATTATCCCGAACGGGCGTGGGTGCGTGCTCCCGGTCACCAATTGCCGCAGCACCACCCGGTAGAACAGCGGTTACATCCTTCAACCTCGTCGGTTCAGTCGGATGTGCCGGCCGGGGAGCCGGTCGCGCCGAACGCCTCCCCCAGACTGGTCAGGTCGACGGAGTGCCGTGACTGCGCGGGCACGTAGTCCAGGAGCGAACGCATCGCTTCGAGGGCGGCCAGGATTTCCCGCCCGACCTCCTGTGCGGAGCGCCGAGAGCGGTCTGTCGCGCTACGTGATCGCGCAGCAGTTCACCGGTCGAGATGTGGGGCATGCCGAAGTGCGTGGCGATCAGTGCGCCCTGAGTTCCCTTTCCCGCGCCTGGAGGCGCGACCATCAATACCCGCATGCTCATCTCCTCACTGACCCACTCGCGGCCGCCGGTCCGCCGGCTCCTCTCCGGCTCGCGCCTGCTACTCGGCGCCGAAGGCC
>CAVQEM010000061.1:0-8318 GCA_963711485.1 uncultured Actinomycetes bacterium | reverse complement strand
TACGATCCACTGTGACCCAGGGACGCCTTCAGTTCGCGATCTCGATTCCCCAGCTCGTCGCCGACGGCACCTTCGACCCCGGAGGTTTCCGGGCTTACCTGGCCCGCGCCGAGGAACTCGGCTTTCACAGTGGCTGGACCGGTGAGCAGGTGCTGGGCTCCATGCCCCACCTGGGCCCGGCTGAGACGCTCAGTTACGCCGCAGCATGCACCGGGCGGCTCCGGCTGGGCTGCGCGGTCTTCGTCACTCCGCTGCACAGCCCGGTGCACCTGGCCAAGACCATCAGCTCGCTGGACCAGCTCAGCCAGGGCCGGGTCGAGGTGGGCGTCGGCACCGGAGGCCGGTTCCGCATGTTCCCGGCGTTCGGCCTGGACGGCCAGCACCTCGTGTCCCGCTTCACCGAGGGGCTGGAGCTGATGCGGGCGATGTGGACGCAGGACCGGGTGGATTTCGACGGCCGGTTCTGGCAGGCGCAGGGCGCGGCCATGGAACCCAAGCCCTTCCAGAAGCCCTACCCGCCCATCTGGTTCGGTGGCAGCCACCCAAACGCCGTGCGCCGGGCGGTGCGGCTGGCCGACGGGTTCATGGGTGCGGGCTCCACTACGACCGCGGATTTCGTGGAGCAGGCCCGCCTCGTGCGGGAGGTGCTCGGCCAGGTGGAGCGCGATCCGGCCAGCTTCCGGGTGGCCAAACGGGTGTACCTCGGGGTGGACGACGACGCCCGGCGGGCGCAGCAGCGCACTGGCGATGCGCTCAACGATCTGTACGGGTACTTCGGGCTCCAGGGCATCGAGCGGGTCGCGGTGGCAGGCCGCCCGGATGACGTGGCCGGCCAGCTCGCCGATATCGCCGCCGCCGGGGCCGGGCTGATCCTGCTCAATCCGCTGTTCGACGAGGCGGAGCAGATGGAGCGGCTGTCCGCCGAGGTGATCCCGCAGCTGGCCTGACTTCCAGCCCGGCTGGGCATATCCGGGGTGACGGCCGTGATCAGCTGAGCTTGCGGGCCACACCGCACCAGGCCATCGTCGGAGCCTGAGCTTCGCTCTCGCTGGCCGGACGCCATTGCGGCACCGGCACCACGCCGGGACTCACCAGCTCCAGGCCCTCGAAGAAGCGCGACACCCCCGCCTGGTCCCGGTAGGAGCGCTTCTGGGCGACGAGCCGGTTCAGGCTGGCCGTCATCCCGGCGCTGGCCTCGGGCCGGAGGTCCGAGGAGGGATGCACGATGACCAGGTGGCTCCCGGCCGCCGTGGCCGCCATCAGCTGACGAACGATCCGGTACGGATCATCGGAGTCAGGGATCAGGTGCAGCACTGACAGCAGCAGCACCGCGACCGGCTGGCTGAGGTCCAGGGTCGGCGGCGCGGCGGCCAGGATGGCGCCCGGGTCGCGCACATCGGCCTGCAGGTACCCGCACGAGTCATCCCGGCGTGACGACAGGGCCCGGGCATGGGTCAGGACCATCGGGTCGTTATCGACGGAGAAGACCCGGCATCCGGGAGCGAGCGAGTCGGCTAGCTGCTGGAGCGTGTCCCCGGACGGCAGGCCGGTGCCCAGGTCGAGGAATTGCCGGATCCCCGCCTCGGTGACCAGGTAACGCACGATCCTGGCCCGCAGCGCCTGACCCGCGCGGACGGCCACCGGGAGCCCGGGGAACGCCTCGATCGCCCGCCGCGCGGCCTCACGGTCCGCCGCGAAGTTGTCCTTGCCGCCCTGCCAGAAATTGTTGACCCGCGCGGAGTACGCGGTCCCCGTGTCCAGGCGGCCCGTGTCCAGGCGGCCCGTGTCCGCGCGGCCCGTGTCCGCGCGGCCCGTGTCCGCGCGGCCCGCGGGCCGGCTCGGCGCCGGTGCCGTTATCGTCGGCCATGTCTCCTAGCCTCTCCCCGGTGGCCACGGCGGCGCAAACGGTGGCCGCCGGGCCCTGGCTGCGCGGCCTCGTGGGCCCCATCTGGCTGGTCGCTCACACCATCTCGGCGATCCCGCGGGTCAGCAGGATCGCCGCGCAGAACGAACGGTACGTGGCCAGCGGATCGTCCCCGGTGCAGCGCAGTTCCCGCGGGCCGGTGCGCACCACCCCGCGAACCCAGCTGGCCGCCTCGGCGATGTCGGTGGTCCGGACGGTCAGCTCCAGCACCGCCTGGCCCAGTGGGGGTGGCTGCGCCGTGGCCGCGCCGGCCACCGCCCGCTCCGCGCTCTCCCGGATCAGCGTGCGCGCCCGCGCCGGGTGCAGGCTATGCGCGGCCACCCGGCTGACCGGGTCCTTGACCACGGCCGCGTGGACGCCGGGGATGAGGGCCGCGGTCTCCTCGCAGGCGCACCGGTCCCCGGTGACCAGGACTACCGGCACACCGTAGTGCGCGGCCACCAGCGCGTTGATGCCCGCCTCGCCAGTTACCACGCCGTCCAGCCGGGCTTCGATCACGGCCCGTGGGTTGTAGGTGTGCGACAGCCCGGCCGCCGCCCCGATCGAGCCGTGGTAGGACACGAACAGGACCGCGTCGAAGCTGCTGTCGAGCCCCTGCATCATGTAGAGCGGCTTGTGGCTGCCGGAGATGTAGGACGCCTGGCCCGCCAGCGCGTCCGGCGGCAGGTTGCGCATGGCTGAGTGCGAGTCGTTGACCACGATCTCGCTGGCCCCGCCCGCCAGTGCGCCCTCGATGGCCGCGTTCACCTCGGCGAGGAGCAGCCGGCGGCCCGCGGCCACATCCGGGCCGTCGCCGACGCACTGCGCCCAGTCGACCACCCCGGCCGTGCCTTCCATGTCGCTGGACAGGAAAACCTTCATGACCGCCTCCGAAGCCGGAGCAGCACCGGCCGCCCGGTACCGCCGTGGATGGTCAGCTCACCCGGTCAGGCCTTCCGCGCGACGCCCACCAGGTTCCCGAACCGGCTCGGGTCCTCGGGCACGTCGGCGGGCGAGTCAGGCCGCCACAGCGGGACGTAGACCAGCCCCGGCTCCAGCAGCTCGAAACCGTCGAAGAAGCGCAGGATGTCCGCTGGCGGCCGGGCCTGGATCGGGGTGGACACCGTCCGGTTGTACGCCTTCTCGAAGGCTTTCACCACCGGGGTATCGCCGGTCGCCGTGACGTGACTGAGCACGAGATAGCTGCCCGCCGCGAGCGTGTCCCGCAGCCGGGCGACCAGGTTCCAAGGGTCATCTGCGTCGCCGATGAAGTGCAGCACCGCGACGAGCAGCAGCCCGGTGGGCTCGCCGGGGCGGATCAGCCGCCCGACGGCCTCATGGTCCAGGATCTTCTCTGGCTCACGCAGGTCGGCGTCGATCACAGCGGCGTTGCCGTTGCCGTCCAGGATGACCTTGCTGTGCGCGATGGCCACCGGGTCGATGTCCGCGTAGACGACGCGCGTGGCGGGGTCGGCCTGCTGGGCGACCTCGTGCACGTTGCCCTGGGTCGGAATGCCGGACCCTATGTCGAGGAACTGCCGGATACCGGTCCCGCTCAGGAACCGGACGGCCCGGCCCAGGAACGCCCGGTTAGCCCGGGCGAACGTCCGGGCGTTGGGGTCCACGGAGGTAAAAGCCCGGCCCGCGTCCTGGTCGACCAGGAAATTATGGCTACCGCCCAGCAGGTAGTCATAGACCCGGGCGGCGTTCGCCCGCCTGGTGTCAACGCCCGGCGGCACCCAGTCGGGCTCCTCAGCCACGTGCGCCTCCCGGGTCAGCCACGGGTGCCTCCTGCATCAGCCACGTGCGCCTCCGTATAGGCCCCTTTAAGCCACGCATAATGCGGTACCTTTCGTGATTGCACGATATCGCACAGTACTGGATCTCCGGGTCCAGGAATGGCCGTGCTCCTGGGCAGGATTGGTGCAGACGCGGGTGGTAAGACTGAAAGCCGGGGCGGACGATCCCGCGCCACCCCGCCGACCCGGCGCTAACGGGGCCAGCTTCGCGGTGCTCACCGTGGACGCGGCCGGGCTGGTGACGTCATGGTCGGTCACGGCCGCGCGCTTGTTCGGCCGGACCGCCGGGGAGATGACCGGGCAGCACCTGGGTGACGTGCTGCTCAACCGCCCGGGCCAGCGCGAGCTGTTAGCGCAGGCGCTGGCCGAGGCCAGTGCGGGACGGCCGTGGACCGCGACGGTGGACCTCGAATTCGCCCGCGCGGAGGGCCTGGCCACCATGCACTTCGAGCCCGCGCCCGGCGGCTCGCCGGCCGGCCCAGGCGATGCTCTCGTGATCATCCACCGCGCGCCGGCCGTCCCGGCCCGCCCCGGCCCGGACCTGCTGAGCGAGGCGGCGGCCCGGATCGGCACGACGCTCGACCTGACCCGTACGGCCCGCGAGGTCACCGAGGTCGCCGTGCCTGCGTTCGCCTCCGCGGCCACCATCTTCGTCTCGGAACCACTGCTGGCCGCCGATGATGTCGCGGCCCGCCGGGCGGGGTCCACCGCGGTGGTGCGCCGGCTCGCAGCCCGGCTGGCCGGCCAGCCCCCGGCGGTCACCGATAGCGTGCTCCGTCCCGGCGAAGTGCTCGTCTTCGACGGCGCCTCACCCAGCTTCCGCGCCATGAGCACCGGCCAGCCGGTCCGATCCGATCATCTTGGTCAGGAGACTGTCGACCGGCTGACCCGGCGTCCTGGTGGCCATCAGATCGCGGCCGGCTACACCACGTTCCTGGCCGTCCCACTGGCCGCCCGGGGTCTGGTGCTGGGCTGCGCGACCTTCGCCCGGGCTCCCCGCGATCCCGGCTTCGAGCCCGATGACATCGCGCTGGCCGCCGAGCTGGCCGGCCGGGCGGCGGTGTGTATCGACAACGCCCGGCTCTACGACCGGGAGCGGCGGACCGCGTTTGCCCTTCAGCACGGCCTGCTGCCCCGCGAGCCGCGTATCCCGGCCAGGATGGAGGTCGCCCATCGGTATTTCCCGGTGGGGGCGAGCGTGGTAGGCGGCGACTGGCACGACATCGTGCGGTTGCCCGCGGGGCGGGCGGCGCTGATCGTCGGGGACGCGATGGGTCATGGCCCGGAGGCGGCGGCGGTCATGGTGCAGCTGCGGACCGCCGCCCACACCCTGGCCAGCCTCGATCTGCCGCCGGAGGACATCCTGCACCGGCTGGACCGGATGGCTGCCGGGATGCCCGCGGTGCCGTTCGCCACCGCTATCTACGCGGTGATCGACCCAGAGCGGAACGCGTGCGTGATTGCGAAGGCTGGCCATCCGCCGCCGTTGCTGGCCCGGCCCGGCCGGGCCCCGCAGGTGCTCGACCTCCCGCCTGGGCTCCCGCTCGGCCTCGGTACCGGGTCCTTCGAGGCGGCGGAAGTGAGCCTGTCTGCGGGGTCCACCCTCGCCCTGTACACCGACGGCCTGGTGGAGAGCCGTATCCGCCCGCTGGACGAGGGCCTCGCCGCGCTGGGTGCGGCCCTGGGCTCGGCACTGGCCCCGCCGGGCGGCCCACTCGACGCCGGCTGCGAAATGGTCACCCAGGCGCTGCGCCAGCGCGGCGACGATGACGTCACGCTGGTGCTGGCCCGGATCCGGCCCGGAGCATCCGGCTCCCGCTAACCCGGCCCCAGCCAGCTCCGCGCCGGCCGGCTCAGGCGAGAGGCGCGCCGACCCGGTCCCGGATCTCCTGTACCGCCCACTGATTGCCGTCCAGGTCGGCGAAGAACATGAACTTCCCGCCGTCCCGGGTGTCGAGCTGCTGGATCTCCGAGACCTCGACGCCCCGGCCGGTCAGCTCGGCCCGGGCCGCGCCGATGTCCCTGACCACCAGCTGGAGCCGCGCCGCGGCCCCCCCAGGGGCGTCCGCGCTGATCAGTGCGGGGCCGATCACGACCGAGCAGGCCGAGCCGGACGGTGTCATGTGCACCACCCGCATGTCCGGTGTGGGCTGCGTGTCGGCATCGAGATGGAACCCGAGCTTGCCGAGATAGAACTCTTTGGCCCGGTCGACGTCGCTGACCGGCACGACGACTACTTCCAGCTTCCAGTCCATGGCTACTCCTTCTGGCTGGCGCGCCTGGGCGGCGCTCCTGGCCCTAGGACGGAGCTGCCGCGCGAGTCTCGACATCGTCCCCCGGGTCTGGCAATTTACACCGGCCGGCCGTCCCGCCGGGGGGATGAGCGGTGCGCCACGGCCATTTCGACGACCGCCGCCGTGAATACGTCATTACCCGGACCCATTCCTGCAAACGCCATCCGGGTTGCGCGCAATAACCCGGGATCGCTATAACGGTGTCCCAGCCCATTCGGCCAGACGTTAGCCGATCCGGCCGGACGCTATCTGGGCCAGGGAACGCCGGTGGTGCTGGTCACGTGCGCGGGAATGACACCGTCATGATGGTCGCCGGTGCTGGACGTCCCGGCCGGCTCGAACATCAAGATCGAGCCTCCGGGAGAGCTGGGCTTATGCTCGGTGCCGCGGGGCACCACGAACAGGTCTCCGGTCCGCAGTTCCACGGTCCGCTCGCCGCCGGTGGCGTCACGGAGCGAAACGTTGAACTGCCCGCTGAACACCAGGAAGAACTCATCGGTGTGGTCGTGGCGATGCCAGACGTGCTCACCGCGGGTGTGCGCAATACGGATGTCGTAGTCGTTGACCCGCCCGATGATCCGGGGCAGGTAGATGTCGTCGAACTGGGCGAATGCGGCGGCGACGTTCACTGGGGTAGATTCCATGACCCTCACGATCCGCCGGTGGGCTGAGCCTGTCTTGTACGGTCTTGATGTGGACGGCGGCCGGGGCGGGAGCTGTCACGTCGTGGCCTGGGTACCGCCGGTCCCCGGCATCGACGAGATGTTCCACGCCCGCATGACGGGCTGGGCGTACCCGCCGCACTGCCACGACACCTGGGCGGTCCTCATCGTGGACGCGGGGGCGATCCAGTACACCCTCGATCGCCGCAGTTGCGCGGCGGGCGGCGAGACCGTCACTATCCTCCCGCCCGGGGTCATCCACGACGGGCGGCCTGCCCCCGGCCAGCGCGGCTTCCGCAAGCGTGAGCTGTACCTGCCCATGACGTTCCTGCCCGCCACGCTCGTCGGCGCGGCGGTCGACCACACAGCGATCCGGGATGGTCGGCTGCGCCAGGCCCTCACCGGGCTGCATGACTGCCTCACCAGCAATGACCCGCTCGGCGAGAATCCGCCCAGCGAGAATCCATCCGGCAACGACCTGCCGGGCGAAATTCGGCCCGCTGCCTGGCTGGCCGATCGCGGTGAGCAGCTCCGGGTGGAGGCGCGGCTGAGCTTTATCGCCGAGCGCATCGCCGGCCATCTCGGTCACTGGCCGCCGCGCCGCGAGCCTGAGCCGCACCTCGCCGGCCAGTTGCGTGATCTCCTCGACGAGCACCTGCCCGAGCCGGTCACGCTCGAGGCCGCCGCGGCGCAGCTGGGCCGCTCCGTCCCGCATCTGGTCCGCAGCTTCACCCGCGAGTTCGGGGTGAGCCCGCACGCTTACCTGATCGGCCGCCGGGTGGACGCCGCCCGGCACGCCCTGCTCCAGGGCGCCCGCCCCGCCGACGTGGCAGCTGACCTGGGCTTCTACGACCAGGCGCATTTCACCCGGCACTTCAAACGGCACGTGGCGGTCACCCCGGCCCGGTTTGCCCGGGGCCGGGCCTGTCCGGCCGGGGTCGGTCCCGTCGCTGACCCGCGGTTCCCGCCGGGTAGGCCCAGGCCCACCCCAGAAATAGGTACGCCCCCATAGCGCCGGGCCCCCAGGCGGCGTCACGATGGGTGACATGGGAATCCTTGTGATCGTCCTGTGGCGGGTTATCGGCCGGCTCCTGCGCCGTCTGGGCCGGGGCATCCTCCTCGTGCCCGTGGCCGCGATGGCCCCGGTGCTGTTCGGGCTGAGCCTGTGGACCGTGGCGGTAGTCCTGCTGGCCGTGGTGGTGGCGTTCTGGCGGCCGGTCGTGGCGGCGGTGGTGCTGCCGGTCACCATGGTGGTCGCCGGGATCAGCGGCCTCGTGGTGGCCGCCACCGCACCCGGGCCGACGGTCAGCTGGATGGTCTCCGCGCTCACCGCGCTCAAAGGGCGCCAGGTCAAGCTCAGGGGGCCCATCGCGCGCAAGCCTCCCTTCCCCAGGACCGCGAAGGGGATCGTCGTCCGGGGGCACAAGTTCACCCAGGTCACGATCAACCGGCCGGCCGTGGCCGCTCAGGCGGTCCACGCTCAGGTGGCGGCGCGCCCGCGCTCCTACGGGCCCCCGGCCGCCTTCGCCCCGGGGGGCCAGGGGCCGGCGGCCACCCCGTTCCCCGGACCGGGCATCGTCCAGCTCAACATGAAGGGCGGCCCGGGCGGCCCGGGCGGGGCGGTGGTCTGGACGCGGGGCGCGGCCATTCACCCCGGCGG
>CAVQEM010000060.1:0-141167 GCA_963711485.1 uncultured Actinomycetes bacterium | reverse complement strand
CGGCCTTCCGGGGTGTAGTCGGCCATGCTGGACAGCTGCGCGGCGTCCGCCAGTTCCGCGGCCGTGACGCCGCCGACCGGGATGAACTCGCTGGCCTGCCGGTTGCCGATGGTGATCGTGCCGGTCTTGTCCAGCAGCAGCGTGTTGACGTCGCCGGCCGCCTCGACCGCCCGGCCGGACAGGGCCAGCACGTTCCGCTGGACCAGCCGGTCCATGCCGGCGATGCCGATCGCGGACAGCAGCGCCCCGATCGTGGTCGGGATCAGCGCGACGAGCAGCGCCACCAGGACCACCAGGCTCTGCGGGGCCTTGGAGTAGAACGCCATCGGCTGCAGCGTGATCACCGCGAGCATGAAGATGACGGTCAGCGAGGCGAGCAGGATGTTCAGCGCCAGCTCGTTGGGCGTCTTCTGCCGCTTCGCGCCCTCGACCAGCGCGATCATCCGGTCGATGAAGGTCTCGCCGGGCTTGGAGGTGATCTTCACGACGATCCGGTCGGACAGCACCTTGGTGCCGCCGGTGACCGCGGACCGGTCACCGCCGGACTCGCGGATGACCGGGGCGGACTCGCCGGTGATGGCCGACTCGTCCACCGAGGCGACACCCTCGACGACGTCACCGTCGCCGGGGATGATCTCGCCCGCCTCGACCACCACGAAGTCGCCGAGGGTGAGCTGGGCGCCGGGCACCTCTTCCTCGCGGACCTCCGTCTGGCCGGGCTGCCAGCCGACCAGCCGCCGGGCCACGGTCTCCCGCTTGGTCCGGCGCAGCGTCTCGGCCTGCGCCTTGCCCCGGCCCTCGGCGACGGCCTCGGCCAGGTTGGCGAAGACCACGGTCAGCCACAGCCAGACGACGATCGTCCAGTTGAAGACCGACGGGTGGGCGATGGCCGTGCCGGTGGTCAGCACGGCGCCGACCTCGACGACGAACATGACCGGGTTCCTGAGCTGGACCCGCGGGTCCAGCTTCTTGAACGCGTCCGGCAGTCGAGTGCCAGAGCATCTTCGGGTCGAGCAGGCCGCCGCCGACCCGGCGCTCGGCGCCGGCGGCGTCCTGCCCGGCCGGCCGGGGCCTCGGGTGTTGTGGTGACAGTCATCAGTGCAGTCCTTCTGCGAAGGGGCCCAGCGCGAGGGCCGGGAAGTAGGTCAGGCCGACCAGGATGAGGATGACGGCGACGAGCATGCCGACGAAGAGCGGTGTCCTGGTGTCCAGCGTCCCCGCGCTCGCAGGCACGGGGCTCTGTCTGGCCAGCGAGCCCGCTAGGCCGAGGGCGAAGATCTCGGGCGCGAACCGGCCGAGCAGCATCACGACGCCGCCCACCGCCTGATACCACCAGCCCACACCGGTGGCCAGGCCGGCGAAGGCCGAGCCGTTGTTATTGGCCATCGAGGCGAACGCGTAGACGATCTCGGTCAGCCCATGCGGGCCCGGATTGAAGATCGCGCTCTGCCCGATGCGCAAGCCGATCGACAGGCCGGACGCGCCCAGCACCAGGACGGGAAGGGTCAGGAAGTACAGGGCGGCGTACTTCATCTCGACCGGCCGGATCTTCTTGCCGATGTACTCCGGCGTCCGGCCGACCATCAGCCCGGCCACGAACACCGTGACGATGGCCAGGACCAGGATCCCGTACATGCCCGCCCCGACGCCGCCCGGCGCGATCTCGCCCAGCGCGATGTCGAACAGGGCGATGCCGCCGCCGAACGGGGTCAGCGAGTCATGGAAGCAGTTCACCGCTCCGGTGGACGTCACCGTGGTCGAGGCCGCGAACAGCGAGCAGCCCGGTGTGCCGAACCGGGTTTCGGTGCCTTCCGCCGCGCCGTGCGCGAGCTGGGTGGCCGTCCCGGCCCCCTGCATCTCGAAGAAGCTGATGCCGCCGACGGCCACGATCCAGATGATCGCCATGACCGCGACCAGCGCGTAGCCCTGCCGGTTGTCGCCGACCATCTTGCCGAACGCGCGCGGCGTGGCGAACGGGATGAGCAGCAGCATGAAGATCTCGAACCAGTTCGTGAACGGGTTCGGGTTCTCGAAGGGGTGCGCGGAGTTGGCGTTGAAGAAACCGCCCCCGTTGTTCCCCATGTCCTTGATGACTTCCTGCGACGCCACCGGGCCGCCGACCATGGTCTGGTGCCCGCCGGACAGCGTGGTGAGCGTGTGGTAGCTGGCGAAGTTGTCGATCGCGCCGCCTGCCATCAGGACGATGCGCGCCGACGACGGCGAGGGGGAGCAGCAGCCGGAACACGCAGCGGGTCACGTCCACCCAGAAGTTGCCCAGCTTGTCGGTCCGGGACCGGGTGAACCCGCGGATCAGCGCGATCGCGACCACGATGCCGACCGCGGCCGACATGAAGTTCTGCACCGCGAGCCCGCCCATCTGGACCAGGTAGGTCATGGTGGACTCGCCGGAGTAGTTCTGCCAGTTCGTGTTGGTGGTGAACGAGACGGCGGTGTTAAAGGCTGTGGCCGGCGGCACGTTGGCCATGTGCGGCCCGACGAACTGCAGCAGGTAGTGCTGCAGCCGCTGCAGGCCGTACAGGAACAGCACGCTGACCGCGGAAAAGGCCAGCATGCTGCGCAGGTACGCGCTCCACTTCTGGTCGGCCTCGGGGTTGATCCCGATGACCTTGTAGACGCCCCGCTCCACCTTCCAGTGGTGGGGCGAGGTGAAGATCTTGGCAATCCAGTTGCCGAGCGGCACGTAGCACGCGGCCAGCGCGGCCACCAGCAAGGCGACCTGCAGCCAGCCCGCGACGGTGCTGTTCATCAGAACCTCTCAGGCAGCACGAGGGCCACGAACAGGTAGATGGTGACGATGACTCCGGCGATCAGGCCGATCAGGTTCTCAGCGCTCAAAACGCTCGACCCCCTTGATGAGGAGGAACAGCGCGGCGAAAACCACGATGGTCAGCCCGATATAGATGAGGTCGAGCACGGGGCCCTCCAAGGCTTCCTGCTGGTGTGCGCCCCCTGGCCCGCCACCCGCTCGGGGGAGGCGGGTGGCGGGCGGCCTCGTTCAGGCACTTTCCAGGTGGCGGTCAGGACCTTGTGCGGTCGCTGACGGACTCAGTGAAGCCTCAGGAAACGGGGGAAAGTCCGGTCCAAACGGGACCCATGCGCGGCCCATGCGGTTCCTAACGGAACCCATGCGCAGGGATGGGAGGGCGAGAGGCCGCCCTGCTCAGCGGGGCGGACCGGGTCGATCGTGGATGATCGGCGATCGGGCTTTTCCGTGCACACGAACGGGACAGCAATGCTGGTGCCGGCCTGCCTCGGCTCGGGGCTGGCGGGCGGTCTCGCGCTGAGCCCCCTCCCGGCCAGCGCGACTACATCGTCGAGCGTCGCCTGGGGTGCCGCCGCGACCGGGCCCGCCGTCATCAACCCGGTCGCCCTGGCTACGCCCCAGCACACTCCGGTGGTGGCAGGCCACGCGAAATACCCCAACTTCCTGGCCACCGGGCTGATCGTGGACTGGGCCAGTCAGACCACCTCGCACTCGCTGGTGAACTCCCCGCGGGCGAATCTGGCCGCCTTCGGCGCCCCGGCCGGGACCACGGTCAGCGCCAGCAAGATCACCTCCGGGTGCCGCGCGTCCGGTGACAACGCCTTCCGCGGGGCCAGCATCTTCGGCGGGTCGATGGACGGTACTCAGCTCCCGGTGCACCCGGAACTCAACACCGTGCTGGTCATCAGGAACCGGGCCGGTCGACCCCATCGGGTCGGTCACCCTCAACTGGCAGGGCGACATGGGCGGTCACCTGATGGTCATAGCGATCTACGTCACGCTCGGACCGGAGATCCTGGAGCTCGCCGCCGCTCAGTGCGGCAAAACGGTCGAGTAGCTCGCTGCGCAGGCCGCCTGCCCCGGGCTAGACGGCCAGGTCGCGGACACCCAGTTCGTCGGCGCGGGCGAGCAGGTCGGCGGGGTCGGCGTAGACGCGGTAGGCGCCTGCGCGCTCGAGTTCCTCGCGGCCGTAACCGCCGGACATCAGGCCGATGCCGATGGCGCCCGCGCGCCGGGCGGCCAGCAGGTCCCAGACGCTGTCCCCCACCACGAAGGCGTGCCGCGGATCCACGTCGAGCAGGCTGGCCGCGGCCAGGAACAGGTCCGGGTCCGGCTTGGCGTGCCGCACCACGTCGCGGGTGATCATCGGGGTGTCCTCGGGCAGTCCGAGCAGGCCCAGCGCGTGACCCGACGTGGCCCGGTAACTGCTGGTCGCGATGGCCCAGCGCACACCGCGCCTGGTCAGCGCGCCGAGCAGTTCCGCGGCCCCCGGCAGGGCGCGGACCGTGCTGGCCTGGGCCAGGTATCCCTCGGCGTGAGCCCGCTGCAGCATGGCCACGTCCGCCTCGGACAGGGTCACCCCCGTCTCCCGGATCAGCGCGGACACGAACAGCCCGCCGCTCATCCCGATCCGCCGGTGGATCCGCCACACCGACAGGTCGATGTCCAGCCGGGACAGCGCCGCGTGCCAGGCGATGACGTGCTGGTACACGCTGTCGATGAGGGTGCCGTCCAGGTCGAAGAGGAACACGGGGGCGGGTGGCTCGGAGTAGCTCGCGGGAACGGTCATGACGGTAGTCTGCCGGTCCCCCCGTGACCTGGGAAATCGTGATGGCTGATGACCGCTATGGGTCTTGCTGGCCGCAGGCTGTAACTGTATGCTCCGTGATGATTACTAGGAGTGACCAGAGGGTTCGTGACCGCCGCGGGGTGCCCCGCAGCGCACGGACTCAGACCCGCAGGAACACGCCAGCCCCGGGACGGCTGCCACGCCCGTTTCGCCAGCAGCCGGAACAACACAGTCACAATCACCAATGAAGGGGACACCTGTGAACCGAATTCTCAGCAACGCCGTCAAGGTGGCCGGATCGCTGGCGGTGATCGGCGGCGTATCGGCGGCCGCCGCCATGCCCGCGGGTGCTAAACCGATGTTCCCGCACACCAGCGCTTACGGGATCTCGGCCTTCGGCCCTCTCGCCATCATCAAGCCGGTCGCCTATGCGAATATCTACAACACTCCCCAGGTGTCCGGGCCCGTCGTGTACCCCGGTTTGCTCACCACGGGCGGGATCCTGGACCGGGCCAGCTTTACTGCGGCCTACTCCCAGGTCGGCTCGCCCAAGGTGTACTACTACGCCCAGCCCAGCGACCAGCTCAACTCTTCCCTGGTCTCGTCCACGTGCCACATCGGCTTCTTCGGCACGTCCGGCAGTACGACCATCCAGGCCGGCTCGATCGTGGCGCCCACCTTCTCCATCCCGCCCATCCCGCTGCCTCGTAACCCCGCCCCCAACACGACGATCACGTTGGGGGGGTTGACGATCACGCTCAACATGCAGACAGTCACAGGCTCGGCACTCTCACGGTGACCGGCATCTACCTCAGCTATAGGGGCGAGCACCTCTCTATCGCGGTCACTAGCTGTCACCACTTCGGCGACGACAGATGATCATGTAGCACGCTGTTCACCAGCTGCATGGCCACGGTGATCCGGCTACCGGGTGACTGCGGCGCAGGGGGCGCCGGCGACGGCCGGCGCCCCCTGGCCTGCCGGGACTCTGCCCGTTAGCACTAATAACCCCGTCAGCTCATGACTTTGGGCTATGGTTCCACTACTAAAAGTGAGACCAGTCAGTAAGGCAGCGCCTTGAATTGTCCTGCGGGGGACGGCCGATGAATCGGATGATCAGTGGTGCGGCCAGGCTGGCCGCACCACTGGCCCTGGCGGCCGGGCTGCTGGCGGCGACCGCACCGCCGGCCGCCGCGAGCGCGCCGGTCAACGAGTCCTACGCGCTCAACGCGGTCGGGCATTTCAGCGCGCAGACGGTCGGCCAGGCTACGTATGCGGGCGGCTCCCCGGTGATCCTGCCCAACGCGGACACCTCTGGGGTCCTCCTGCGCACCGGGATCATCACCGACGCGGCGGGCGCCGTCAGTGCCTCGTCGAGGATGCCCTCCCTGGACGTGACGCTGCCCGCGCACGGTTCGCTGCGCGCGGCGGCCGTCTCGTCGTCGTGCTCGTTCAACCGCAAGACCGGCGTGGTGACCGGGCGCGGCACCGTCACCGGCGGCCGGATCACCCGGCCCGGCGCCGCCGCGATCACCCTGCCGGCCAGCCCGGCGCCGAACACCCGGATGGTCATCCGCGGCCTGGCGGTGATCATCCTCAACCGGCAGTACACCGGCCCCGCCGGGACGCTCACCACGGAGGCGCTGCGGGTCCGGATGCTGCGCGGGCATCACGAGAAGCTCGTCTTCGCGACCTCGGTCTGTGTCCGGGCCGACCTGGCGGCCGCGGCGCCGGTGGGCGGCCGGACGATCCGGCTCACCCTGGGCGGTCTCGGCCTGCTGGTCCTCGGCGGGATCGCCTACCTGCTCACCAGGCGCCGCCGCAAGATGACCGCCCCGGCCTGATCGGGGACGGGGGCCCCAGGGCGGCGCCAGCCCCGTCGGTGCTGGCCCGCGGCCGCAGGCCAGGCTCCTCAGGCCAGGCTCCTCAGGCCAGGCAGCGCAGCGCGTCACGCAGCGCGGGCTCGATCGGGTACATGTCAGGCAGCCGCCCGACCGTGGCCTCGACGAAGTCCCCGGGAGACAGTTCGATCTCGAGGCTGCCGAGTTGCACGACGAGGTCGTCGTTGCGGATCCAGGTTTTGACTGGGGCGTCCTGCTCGGTGAGCGCGAACCGGCCGAAGCTCACCCGCCACGCGGTGCGTCCCGGCCGTTCGCCCGGCGCCACCGCCGCGCCGACGTCATCCGCGTGGGTCGCGTACTCGGAGCTGTAGTGGAAGGCCTGCAGGCCCGCCGGGTAGGGTCCGGCCGCCGTGATCAGCGGCGCGTCGCGGCCGAGTTCGGTCATCCGGTGCCGGGTCTCGCCGTTGGCCTCCCGCCATTCGGCCAGCACCTCGCGGACCGGAAGGCCGCGGCGCTGGCGGACGCACCACTGGTTGAACTCGTCGTAGCCGCCGGTGATGCCCGCGGCGCGCACCATGGCGCGGAAGGTCTCGATGTCGCCGTTGAGGCAGGCGTGGTTGTACAGCTCCTCGCCGGCCAGGTGGGACAGGACGTCGCGGACCGTCCAGCCCGGGCACCGGGACGGCCGGTCCCAGCCAGCCTCGTCGAGCCCGGAGAAGAAATGGTCAAGCCTTGCCGCTTCCACATCAAATATCCCGAATGGGTTCAGCCCGGCCAATTCCGTCGAGTCCATGCCATGCCTTCCGCGGCCTTCGGTGTGCGTTCTCGAAGGCAAGTCAATCACTGCCGGGCCTGTCGTCCGCGGGGAACCTCTGCAGGCTGGGCGAGGCTGGGCGAGGCGCCGCCAAAGAGGCCATTTCGCCTTCATTACTTCAGGGAAAGAAAAGTACCGTCGGTTTGCCACGAGCTGGCCCCGCTGGCGGCCGGGTTAACCCGCCCGGGATGAGGTCAGCCGGGCCGCGCCTATCTAGGGTTCCAGCTGGGGCAGGACCGCGGAAGGCTGCGCCACGATCGCGGGGATGACGCAGAACGCGATGCCACGGGGCGGACCCTGACGGACGCGGCGCACAATGGGTGGGAGGGACTGGGAGGGTTACGTGACCATGGAGATTCGCTCCTACGTTGCGCTCGGGGACAGTTTCACCGAAGGGCTCGATGATCCGACCGCCGTGGGCGGCGGCTACCGGGGCTGGGCGGACCGTTTCGCGGAGCACATCGCTGCCGTCCAGCCGGGCTTGTGCTACGCGAACCTGGCGATACGGGGCAAGACCCTGGCCCAGGTCGCGGACGAGCAGATCCCGCAGGCCATCGCCTTCCGCCCGGACCTGGTCAGCATCGCCGCGGCCGGCAACGACATGCTCCGCCCGGGCGCCGACCCGGACGCTCTGGCCGAGTCCTTCGATCAGGTGATCCAGACCCTGCTCCAGGCGGGCTGCCCGGTGATCATGTTCACGGGCTTTGACCCCCGGTTCCCGGTGCTGCGGCTCATCCGGGGCAAGATCGCAGCCTTCAACATGCACCTGCGGGCCATCGCCGACCGGCATGGGTGCCACGTGGTCGACCTGTGGTCGATGAACGCGCTGCACGATCCGCGGGCGTGGAGCGCCGACCGGCTGCACCTCGCGCCGGACGGTCACCGCCGGGTGGCTCTGCGGGCCTGCGAGGTGATGGATGTTCCCGTGGATGAGGACTGGCGCGAGCCGTGGCCGCCGCTGGACCGGTGGCCACGCTCCCCGGCGGCGGGATGGCTGTCCGCGCGGCGGATGGATGCCCACTGGGCGCGGGCGCACGCCGCGCCGTGGCTGGCCCGGCGGATCCGTGGCCGCTCCTCGGGCGACGGGATACCGCCCAAGCGCCCGCAATTGGCGCCCCTTACCGAAGTCGCAGCCTCCGCGGGCGTGGAGCTGTAAGCCGCAGGCACGGGCATCCGGCCGCGGGGTAGCCGACCGCGGGGTAGGCCGGCTCAGGGAGCGAGGCTGGCCAGCACGTCGTCGATCCGGTCCAGCGCGGCCGCGATCCACGGCAGCCCGGCCGGGTCATCGGACATCAGGGCCTTCTCCCGCTGCTGCGTCGCCGTCTCCGTAGAGCATCGCGGTGGCGACCCGCACCCGCAGCGCCTCCGGTTTCTCGCCGAAGGCACTCGCGGGCAGCACGCCCATGCCGTAGCAGTGCAGCAGGTACGTGGCCAGGTCGGCGCCGTTGCCGATGCCGCGCGTGGTGCGCAGGTGCTCCCGCCAGGGCGCGAAGTCCGGGTACAGGTAGAACGCGGCCTGCGGCGCGGGCACCAGGAGCCCGGCGGCCGCGAACCGGTCCGCCACCGCCACGGCCACCTCCGCGTGCAGGCCCCGGCTGCGGGCCACCCGCTCGTGAGCTCGGCGGGCTCGTCGAAGGCCAGGGCCGCGGCCTGCTGGATCGGCAGCGAGGGGCGGACCAGATCTCGCTGCCGATCCCGACCAGCCGGTCCCGCAGGGCCAGCCCGATCCCGCTGTCCGGGCAGCCGCGCCACGCCGATCCGCCAGCCGCCCAGGGCCAGGCTCTTGCTGAGCGCGGTGGTGACCACGGTCCGCTCCGGCGCGAACAGTACCGGGCTGGCGAAGGCCTGGTCCGGGTCGTGCACCAGGTCGCGGTAGATCTCGTCGGAGATGATGATCAGGTCGTGCTCGGCGGCGCCCGGGCAGAGGCGTGCACGCTGGCCGGGCGGGCCAGCCTGCCGGTCGGGTTGTCGGGCAGCGTACACCACGGCGCCGATCCGGCGGCCCGCCTGCGCGCGCCGCGGTCACCGTGGCCGCCAGCCCCCGGCGTCGCAGACGCCTCCCTCGCCCGGCGGCACCGGACGAAGTGCGGCGCATCCCGAGCATGCTGGCCTGGGCGGCGTAGCTGACCCAGCTGGGCTGGGGCACGGCGACGTCGGTGCCGATGGCCAGCAGCAGCCCGAACAGCAGCGCCTTGCTGCCCGGGCCGCAGACCACGCTGGCCGGGCCGGTAGGCGTGCCACGGCGGGTCCAGTACCCGGCCGCGGCCTCGCGCAGCTCAGGCAGGCGAGCCGACCGGCCGTAGGCGTTGCCAGCGCTCGCCCGGCCAGCGCCTGGATGAGCAGGGCGTGAGCGGGCAGCCCGGCCTCGCCGAACGCGAGCGGTAGTACAGTCTCACCCGCCCGGCGCTTGCGGGCCAGGGTCTCGTTCGCGGCCAGGGTGGCGGAGACTGGGATGGGTCCAGGCTGAGCCGGGCCGGGGGCCCCGGGGCGGGGAAAGGGAGTGACCGGAGCGGCCGGCGCAGTAGTCCCCCTGGAACCGGTGCAGACGGGCGGGGCGGCGATGGCGCGGCGGAGGGTCTAGCGGGCAGGGCGGATGGCATGGCTGCGCCAGCCATGGACATGGCTTTCGACTCCTAGATCGGGGGATGGGCGCCTTTTCGGGGCAATTCGGGCGCCGCATTGCGCCACTCAGCGGGCTGCGATGGCCAGGTCTTTGCGGCCGCTCCTGACCACTGTGACCAGCATGCCTGTACGTTATGCATTAGGACAAGCTTCTATATCTGTCTGTGGAGGGTAAGTTGAACTTATGCTGGATCTGCATCGGCCTGCGGTTGCTCGAAAGAATTCGCCGGCCGGGGGACAATCGCCGCCACGGCGGCCGCCCTGGGTACACCCCGTCCGCGGTGTCACAGCAACTGGCCGCCCTGGAACGCGAGGCGGGCGTGATCCTGCTCGACCGGACCGCGCGGTCCGCCGAGCTCACCGACGCCGGCGTCCGGCTCGCCGCGCACGCCGAGCGGATCCTGGCCCAGGTGGAAGAGGCCGAGGCGGACCTGTCCGCGCAGGAGCGCGAGCCCACCGGCCGGGTCTCGGTGGCCGCCTTCCCCACCGCCGCGGCGGCCTTCGCGCCCGCCCTGGCCCGCAGCCTGCGGGCGCACCCGCGGCTGACCCTGCTGCTCCGGCAGACCCAGAAAGACGAGGGACTGAGCTCGGTCCGCTGGGGCGAGGTCGAGGTGGCCCTGGTCGACGACTGACCGGCCGTCTCACCAGCACCGGGGCGGGCGTGCTGCAGTTCTACCCGCTGGTCCGCGACCCGCTGGTCCTGGTCGTGCCCCGCGGGCACCCCCTCGCGGACCCGGCCGAGCCGGTGGACCTGCGCCGGCTCAGCGAGACCAGCCGGTGGATGGCCGCCCCCGCGGGCGAGCCGTCCCGCCAGGCCGTGGACCGGCTGCTCGCCGCCGCGGGGGCGCGCCCGCCATGCCCTGGGAGTTCGAGGGCCTGGGCACCATCCTGTCCCTGGTGTCCCGGGGGATCGGGGTGGCGGCCGTGCCGCGGCTGGCCCTGGCCGCGGGGGAGGGCCGGGTCGTGGTGCGCGACCTGCCCGGCTCGGACGCGGCCCGTGACGTCTACGCGGTGGCCCGGACGGCCAGCGTCCGCCGCCCCTCGGTCGCGGTCATCCTGGCCGCCCTGCACGACGGCGCCAAGCACCTCTCCGCCCGCGGCGCCCAGCCCCGCAGTCGTCCCTCGCCCGCGCCCCCGACCCCGGCCAGCCCTAGGCAGCACGGCCGGGTGATGGGCAGCCGACTACCCGGAGCACCTGCTGGCGCGCGAGCCGGCGCCGCCCTACGACGGGGGAGGGCCCGTTCGCCCTGTGGCACTTCAGCGAGGATCCTTCGCTGGGCCGGTTCCGGCCGCGACGCCGGCCACGAATCCGGAGGCGCCGCCGCTGGTCTGGGCGGTCGATACCCGCCACGCGCCGATGTTCTGGTTCCCGAGGGACTGCCCGCGGGGATGCATCTGGCCGGTGTCGGCCACCACGCCCCAGGATCGTGAACGGTTCTTCGGCCAGAGCGCCGCAACCCGGATCCACGTCATCGAGTCCGGCTGGCTGGAGCGCATGCGGGCCGTGCCGCCTGTACGCCTACCGGCTGCCCGCCGGGGCGTTCCGGCCGCACGAGGTGGGCGGCTACTGGGTCGCCGACGAGCCGGTGGAGGCGATCGAGCAGGTGGTCGTCGACGATCTCTTGGGCCGGCACGCCAGGCGCCCGGATCGAGCTTCGGGTCACGCCGTCGATCTGGCCATTCTGGCGGCGGGTGGCGGGCTCGACCGTCGAGTTCAGCGGCTCCCGGCTGCGCAATGCCGCCCCACATCCTGATCAGCTCGGCTAACTCGCCCGGTTCGCGGGGACGGGAACGCTCCTCCTGTGCAGAGTCGGGCTTGGTGTCCCATGGCGGCAGGAGGACGTTCTATGGGTCAGGGTAGCGGGTCGGCGGGGGGCCGGCGCGGAACGCGCGCGGAATGCGCGGTTGCGGGCGCTGGTGCCCGCGGATATCCCGATGATCTAACGTTGGTGTTGTCCGAGCGACACCAATCGTTAGATCATCAACTCGCTGCCGCTCGCACGTGGGACTCGTGGGGACTCGTGGGGTCGAAGGGGCAGCTAGGGCTGGGGGGGTGGAAAGGTTCCCGGCTCACTTGCCGATCTTCTCGGCCACCCATGCTCCGTGCCTGCTTGTGCCGATGACCAGCCACCTCGCGCTTCAGGATCTGCAAGGCTTTCACGAGGTGCCTTGACCAACCGCTCCGGAGCCCATGAACATCACACCTCGCTCCGCCTATGCCGACACATAGATGCGGCCAGGGCGTGGATCACCCGGACCAGTGTGACAATGGTCGGCCTGCGGCGGCTGGCTACGACTAGGGGACCTGTTCAGGAGGAGTCGTCAGCGATGACCCGGCTGACCCGACCATTTCACCGTGGACGCGCTCACGGATGGCCGGATCTCCTGTCCGTGGCCGACGCGGCCGGCCGGCACCAGAACCCTGGCCGCCCGGGCCGGCGCGCGACGAGCGGGCGGGCCGGCCCGCCCGGGGTGCCCGGTGACCGTGTCCCAGCCCGGTGACCCGCGTCCCAGCCCGGTGACCGTGTCCCAGCCCGGTGACCCGTGTCCCAGCCCGGTGCCCGTGTCCCAGCCCGGCGACCGTGTCCCAGTACGGAGTAAGGAGCAGGGCTGAACCTCACCAGCCGGGCACGCGCCCCGCCTGGCGATCCAGCGCGCCGGCGGGCGCCGTCCTCGCGGCGTCACCTGGCGTCCAGGCCCGCCGCGGCCTGCCCGGCCTGGCGAACGTGGCCGCACGGGAGGCGTCTCGAGGGCAGAACTTTAGCCATGGGCCGCGGAGTCGCTCGGATGGCTGGGGACGGTTACCTGATCCAGCAGGCCTTCGACCGGGATTCGATTCCGCCGTTTCGTGGAATGAGATGACCTCGAGCAGTTGGTCTTAGCCCAGCGCTACCGACCAGCATGTCCGCTATCGATGTTTGCCTTTGGTCATCTACCGGCTCTTGTCCCGCTTCAAGGATGGCCTGCAGGAAGGAAAGGTCTGGCCTTCAGGGGCAGGCAGACGACCTGGTCATGGGCAGGGGGGGCCGTGGGAACGCACATGCTTGCGCCGTCTCACCGGCGGTGGGCGTACGCCTGGTGCGCGGTGGCCAGCCTGTTGCTCGTCGGCTTCAGCGCTGTTCCGGCGACTGCGGCGCGGACGGCGAAGGTGGCCACCGACCACCCCGCCGCCCGGGGAGCGGACCGTTCTAACGTCGGTGCGACCCACTCGCCCCAGCTGCTGAAACAGCTCGCGGACCCAGCATCCCAGGCGGCGGGGGCACATCCGGGGCGGGCGGGGCCTGCCCAGCCGGCGGCTATTGCGGCCGAGAAGGGCGTAGACGTCGCGTCTTACCAGCACCCGAACGGTGTCTCGATCAACTGGTCACGGGTCCGCGCATCGGGAATCGGCTTCGCCGGGATCAAGGCAACCGAGGGCGACTACTACCGCAACCCTTACGCGCTGACCGACCTCGCTCAGGCACGGGCCAGCGGGCTGTCGGTGGCCGCCTATGCCTTCGCCATCCCGAACGGCAACGGGAGCAGCAGCAACCCGGTCACCCAGGCGGCCTATCTCCTGCAGTACCTGGGAACCGAGAGCCGCACCGTGGCGATCATGCTGGACATCGAATACAACCCCTACGGGAGCGAGTGCTACGGGCTCAGCGCCGGAGCCATGGTGTCCTGGATCTCCTCGTTCAATGCCGAGATCAAGGCCAGGACCGGCCGCCAGCCAATCATCTACACCCCGCCGGCCTGGTGGGCCATCTGCGCTGGCGGCAGCACCGCGTTCGGCCGGACGACCCACCTCTGGGTGCCTGACTACACGATTTCAGCCAGCCCGGAACTGGCCGCGGGCTGGAAGACCTGGTCGATCTGGCAGTACTCGAGCAGCGGCACAGTGCACGGGATCCAGGACCCGGGGAAGACCGACCTCGATCAGGCCAATCCCGCCGTGCCCCCGGTGCTTGGTCAGCGGCGCTGGCTGAAGCGCCCCGCCCCTTGGGTGTCACCCCTCATTAGGGGGCTATCGCCGCGCTCACGGCCAGCGGATGATGTGCTCACACGGATTCCGGAAGCGCAGCGGCAGCGGAAGCCTCTGCACGCTTCGCGGGTCGCTCACCGCTGGGGGGACGCTGACGTGATCGAGCAGGCCTTCGACCGGGATTCGGTCCGCCAGTACGTGGAAGCCGTCCGCGGGGTCCTGGGCTCTGACCAGTTGCGGGCGGCAACGGCGGCCGCCGCGCAGGTCATCCCCGGTGACGGTGACCCGCAGGCCAAGGTGAGCGCCGCGCTCCCCGGACCCGATGCCGGGGAGCCGTCGTCGGGCGGGGCGGACGGTGAGGCCGTTCCGTACCTGTCCCGCGACCCGGCGGTCAGCCTGGTGCAGAGCGCGCTGGAAGGCGCCCTGCGACAGCAGGGCGTGGCCGACGAGGCGCCAGCGGACCACAGCCTCTGGTCGAGGATCGTGCACACCGCTGAAGCATTGCTGCACCCCGGGGACTTCTCACCCGATGACCCGGACTGGGTCATCAAGATTGCCGAATCGATGCTGAGCCACCTGGCCAAGGGCAACCATCCCGTTCAATCCCCGGCCGGCCGAGCACCCGATCAGCGACTCGGCGCGGCTGGTCGTGGTGGGGGACTGGGGAACCGGGCTGCCGCGGGCGCGGGCCGTGGCCGCCTACATGGCCGAGGAGATCGCTGACGCCCTGGACCACGGGCGCGAAGCCCACGTCATCCATCTCGGCGACGTCTACTACTCCGGGCTGCCCAGCGAAGTCCAGGATCATGTACTCGCCTGCTGGCCGGTGACACCGGAGCAGGCCCGGGCCGGGGGTGACGTCATGGTCGCTGAACGGCAATCACGACATGTACAGCGGTGGCTTCGGCTACTTCGAGACGCTGCTGGGCGATCCGCGGTTCGCCGCCCAGCATTCCGCCGACGGCGCGGCGACCAGTTTCTTCCGGCTCGCGGCACCGTCGTGGGACTTCGTGGGCCTGGACACGTCCTGGGATCCGGACGTCATGTCCAAAGGCGCTTCCGGAGTGCTCGAAGACCCGCAAGCGGGTTTCGTTGCGGAAATAGCCCAGGCGCCGGGGCGCAAGCTGGTGCTGCTGAGCCACCACCAGCTGATGTCCGTGTTCGACCCGGCCGACCTCGGCCCGGTGCTGCCCGCCAAGCTCGGCCCGGTCCTGGACAGCGGGCGGGTAGCCGCGTGGTGGTGGGGGCACGAGCACCGCTGCATGGGCTTCGAGGCCAGCCACGGCGTCCGGTTCCCGCGCTGCCTGGGACACGGCGGCGTCCCTGTGTCCTCCAGACGTACGCCCCCGGCGACCCCATCCAGCCGCCCGGGGCGTGGGAGGTGCCGGGCTTCCTGGAGGACTCAGACGGTAACCACTGGGCCCGGTTCGGGTTCGCCGTCCTGGACCTGGACGGCGGCCAGATGCAGGTCCGCTACCGGGACGACACGGGGGCCCAGATCAGGTCCGAGGTCATTGAGTAATCTCCCGCAGCGGCCCTCGAACGCGGCGATGATCCCGACAACGAGGGCCGCAGCGCCTTACCGGCAACGAGCAGTCCCCCCCAGGCCGCCGGTGCTTAATACGGAACGTATCGGATTAGCCCATACGGGGTGTAACTGTGCCTCGCCGGGGAGCCCGGAGACTGGATCGGCCGCAGCCCAGGCGGCCGCAGCCCAGGCGGGGTCAGGCGTCGCGCTCGATGGGACAGCTCATGCACCGCGGGCCGCCCCGGCCCCGGCCCAGCTCGCTGCCGGGCACCGTCACCACCTCGACGCCGTTTTCCTCCAGGTAGGTGTTGGTGGTGACGTTGCGGTCGTAGGCGACGACCACGCCGGGCTCGATGGCCAGCACGTTGCAGCCGTCGTCCCACTGCTCCCGCTGCGCGGCCTGCGGGTCCTGGCTGGCGGTCAGCACCTTGATGCTGGGCAGGTCCAGCGCGGCCGCGATCGCGGTGTGCATGTCCTCCGGCGGATGGTCGGTGACCTTGAGCTCGCGGGCGCTGGCCCCGGGCTCGACCGTGTACGACGGCAGCATGCCCAGGCCCATGTACTTGGTGAACACGCCGTAGTCGCACATGGTCATCACGGTGTCCAGGTGCATGAACGCCCGGGCCTTCGGCATGTCGATGGCGACCAGGCAGCGCGCCGCCCCGGCCGAGAACAGCCGGTGCGCGATCAGCTCGACCGCCTGCGGGGTGGTCCGCTCGCTCATCCCGGCCAGCACCGCGCCGTTGCCGATGACCAGGATGTCGCCGCCCTCGATCGTCGCTGGCGCGGCGTCCGCACCGTGGTACCAGACCTCGAATGCGTCCTGGGCGAACATCGGGTGCCAGCGGTAGATGGCCTCGTCGTTGACGGTTTCCCGCATCCGGGCCGGCATGGCCATCGCGTTCACCGAGACCCCGCCGTAGATCCAGGACGAGGTGTCGCGCTGGTAGAGCAGGTTGGGCAGCGGGGCGAGCACGAAGCTGCCGGGGTCCAGGGAGTGGAACGCGATGCTCTTAGGCTCGGGGGTCAGCTCCAGGATCTCCTGCTTGGTGATCCCCCCGGTCAGGGCCTGGGCCAGGATGGGGGACGGGAGTCCCTCCACCGCGGCCCGCAGCGCCGCGCAGGCCAGCGGCCCGTTCAGCCGGGAGTCGAAGACCCGGTCCAGGATGTAGTCGCGGGCCTGGGAGATCTCCAGCGTCTGGGTCAGCAGATCCCCGTAGTAATGCACGATCACGCCCCGGGCCAGCAGTGCCGCCGCGAACTCGTCGTGCTCCGCCTGGGCCCGCTTGACCCACAGCACGCCGTCGAACAGCAGTTCGCTGGCGTTGTCCGGCGTGAGCCGCTTGAGCTCCAGTTCGGGGCGGTGCAGCACAACCTGGCGGAGCCGGCCGACCTCCGAGTCAACGTGGAACATGAGCTCTCCGTTCGGCGTGGGTGGTGCTGATGTGGCCATCATGTCCGGCTAGGCTCCCCGCGTGGACCTAGACCTTGACCTTTCCCAGGATGGGGCGGCGCTGACCGCGGCCCTGGTAGATATACCCTCGGTCAGCGGTGATGAGGAACGCCTGGCCAACATCGATCGACGCGGCGCTGCGCCGCCTCCCGCACCTGGACCTGTACCGGGACGGCAACGCCCTGGTGGCCCGGACCACGCTGGGCCGGCCGGAGCGGGTGGTGCTGGCCGGGCACATCGACACGGTGCCGATCGCGGACAACCTGCCGTCCCGCCTCGACGGGGACCTGCTGTATGGCTGCGGCAGCTGCGACATGAAGTCCGGGGTCGCGGTCCAGTTGCGCCTGGCCGCGTCCCTGCCCCAGCCCCACCGCGACGTGACCTACGTGTTCTATGACGGCGAGGAGGTCGAGGCCGAGCGCAACGGGCTGCTCCGGCTGTCGCGCAATTCCCCCGACCTCCTGGACGGTGACCTGGCCGTCCTGCTGGAGCCGACCAGCGCGATCATCGAGGGCGGCTGCCAGGGCACGATGCGGGCTGAGATCCGCGCAACCGGCGAGCGCGCGCACAGCGCCAGGTCCTGGAACGGCACTAACGCTATTCACCGGGCCGCTCCCATCCTGGACGTGCTGCGGAATTACGTGGCCCGTGAACCCGAGATCGAGGGCCTGACGTACCACGAAGGGCTCAACGCGGTGTACATCAGCGGCGGGGTGGCCGGCAACGTCATCCCGGACGAGTGCGTGGTCACCGTGAACCACCGCTTCGCCCCGGATCGCTCGGTGGAACAGGCCCAGGACTACGTCCGCGAAGTCTTCGCGGGCTGGGACGTGACCTTCACCGACTGGGCCGCGGGGGCCCGGCCGGGCCTGACCGATCCCGCCGCCGAGACGCTGCTCGCCGCGGTGGGCGGGACCCCGCGGGCCAAGTTCGGCTGGACCGACGTGGCCCGGTTCTCGGAACTGGGGATGCCCGCGGTCAACTACGGGCCCGGCGACCCGGAGGTGGCGCACTCCCGGGGCGAGCACGTCCCGGTGGCCCAGATCATCGACGTCGAGTCCCGCCTCCGCGCCTGGCTGACGAGCTAGGCAGCCTGATCGGCCCAGACGGCCGGATCGTCCCAGATGGCCCGGCTACTTGACCGGGCCGTTGATCAGGACCAGGGACGAGGTGTGGCTCTGCTTGCTCTCGTCCACCCAGGTCAGCGACACCGTGGCACCCGGCTTGTACTTGAGCATGACGGTGGTCAGGCCGTTGGCGGTAGTCACCGACTGGCCGCTGACCCCGGTGATCACGTCACCGGCCCGCACACCCGCCTTATACGCCGGGGTGCCCGGGTAGACGTTGCAGACCAGCGCACCCGAGCTGGTCGGGACCTGGTAGCCGGCCCCGACGCCGCTCTGCGCCAGGCAGGCGTTGGCGTCACTGACTGCGTCCACGCCCACGCCCATGAAGCCCTTGGGCCCGATCAGGATGTGCCCGGTGGCGTTCCCCGCGGCGATCTTCCTGGCGATGGACAGCGCCCGGTTGATGGGGATCGCGAACCCCATCGACGTGCCGGCCCCGCCCAGCGACTGGCTGTTCGCGGCGGTGTTCATGCCGATCACCTCGCCAGCCGCGTTGGCCAGCGCGCCGCCGGAGTCGCCCTCGGCGATCGGCGCGTTGGTCTGCAGCATGTTGTGCAGCGTCTCGGTGTTCTGGCCGCTGCCTGAATCGCTCGCGGTGATGGTCCGGCCCAGCGCGGTGATCGTTCCGTCGGTCACGGTCGGGGCGCCCCCCGTGCCGCCCGCGTTCCCGATGGCCACGACCCCGGTGCCGAGGGTGACCTTGGACGAGTCGCCCACCTGCACCGTCTTCAGCCCCGAGGCACCCTGCAGCTTGATGAGGGCCACATCGTCAGTGGGGTCCACGCCGATCACCGTGGCCTGGTATTTCTTCCCGGCCACCACGGTCGTCGCGGTGAGGTGGGTGGAACCCTCGACCACGTGGTTGTTGGTCAGCACCACGCCGTTGGAGGAGAGGATCATGCCGGTCCCCGCAGCCGCGCCGTCCTGGTACTTCAGCGTGGAGTTGATGTCCACCATGCCCGGCTTGACCTTGCTCGCCACCGAGTCCTCGTTGAGGTTGGTGGTGTTGGCGCCGCCGGCCGCGTTCCGGTTCGGTGAGGGGATCTGCTGCGAGGAGACGTTGCTGCCCTGCGACTGGGAGTTGTGGTTCAGCGCCACCACGGCGCCCGCCCCGACTCCTGCGGCCAGCGCGGCCACCACCACGTAAATCAGGGCCCGGCTGCCGCGGCGGCGGTGCGGCGGTTCCGGCTCGGAGCCGTAGCCGATGATGTCGCCCGAACCCCAGCCGCTCCCTGACCCGCCCGGAGGCGGCCCCCAGGGGCCCTGGCCACCGTAGCCGCCGGACTGGCCGTAGCCGCCTTGCTGCCCGTAGCCGCCTTGCTGCCCGTAGCCGCCCTGTTGCCCGTAGCCGCCTTGCTGGCCGTAGCCGCCCTGGCCGCCTTCATCCGGCTGGCCGTAGCCGCCGCCGGACGCCGCGGCCTGGCCGAACGCGGCGGTCGGGTGGCTGTGGGCCGGCTGGCCGTCGGCCTGCTGTCCGTAGCCGGGCTGGCCCGGTGCGGGCTGCCCGTAGCCCTGCTGTCCGTAGCCGGGCTGGCCCGGTGCGGGCTGCCCGTAGCCCTGCTGTCCGTAGCCGGGCTGGCCCGGTGCAGGCTGGCTGAAGCCGGGCTGGCCGAACGCGGCGGTCGGCTGGCTGTGGCCGGGCTGACCGTAGCCGGGCTGCTGCCCGTAGCCAGGCTCTCCGTAGCTCTGCTGTCCGTAGCCCGGCTGGCCGTGGCCGGGCTGGCCGTAGCCCGGCTGGCCCGGTCCCGGCTGGCCGTATCCGGGCTGGGGGCCTGCCTGGCCGTAGCCCACCGGCTGGCCGTATCCGGGCTGACCCTCCGGGCCGCCGCCGGGCTGCCCGCCGCCGGGCTGCCCGCTGCCTGGCTGCCCGCTGCCGGGCTGCCCGCTGCCGGGCTGCCCGCTGCCGGGCTGCCCGCTGCCTGGCTGGACGTACCCGCTGGGCTGGCTGTAGCCGGGCTGGCCGTTGGCGTCCTGGCCGGGAGCCGCCGCATCTGCGCCGGGGACCTGCCCGGGGGAGTCCTGTGCCTGCGTGCCGGCCCGCTGATCCCCGGCGGCCGGGATTATCCAGGTGCCCTCCGGCGCGCCGGGACCGTCCTGCTCAGCCAGGCTCCCCGCAGCGGCCGGCTCCTCGCCGGCGGCCCGGTCCGGCTGGTCCCTGGGCGGGATGGGTGACCAGGCACCCTCATACTCCGCCGGCTGGTCCCCATTCCGGTCCTGACCTTCTTGCATCCGTATCACCTTTGCCCGGAAGTCAGCTTACGTTGCGTCCTGGCCTGGTAAGCGGCCAGGCTTGTGGCCCGCCGTTCTCAGGCATCCTCCAGTAAGCACTACAAGGCTGGACATCAGCTGAAGATGCCCTGAGGATTCCTCAGCCGGGTGCCAGCCCTTACTTCCCGCAGACGGACGCTTTAACTTTTCCTGAGCGCGGCAGGTCACCGGGTCACCGGGGCTGGGGATAATCCGCCGGATGCTCGGCGAGTGGGCCCACCCGCAGCCCCCGGCGGGCGCACTCGTCCAGGAGCCAGGGCAGCGCGCCCAGCGCGGCCGCAGCCGCGCCCGGCGGGGCGGTGGCCTCGGAATCGTGCAGGAGCACCGTTCCCCCGCCGCCCAGGGTGCTGGCCAGGGTCGCCTGCACCGATCCCGCGGTGGCCCCGGGGGCCCACTCCCGTCCCCAGGTACCCCACAGGATCGGCCGGAGTCCGAGGCGGCGCGCGGCGATCAGGGCGCCGGCGCTGAGCACCCCGTAGGGGGGCCGGTACAGCCGGGGCAGGACGCCGGTCGCCGCCGCGATCGTGTCGCACGCACGGGCCAGGTCGTCGTGCAGCGCCCCCGGCCCGCGCATCGTGGCGTAGCGATGCTCCCAGCCGTGCACGCCGATCTCGTGGCCGGCCGCGGCGATGTCCGCGGCGAGCTGGGGCGCGGCCTGGACCATGGGGCCGAGCAGGAAGAAGGTGGCGTGAACGCGGCGGGCGCCCAGTGTGGCCAGGAAGCACGGCGTGAAGGCCGGATCCGGGCCGTCGTCGAAGGTCAGCGCCACATGATCGGCCGCTCCGGCGCCGGACAGCCCCGGAAACCGCCGCCGGACCGGGGCCAGCGCGGTCAGCCCGGGGGCGCCCTGGGCGACCGCGAGCGCCGCGCCTCCGCCGAGCGCCGCACGGGTCAGCGTCCTCCAGCCTCCGCGCATGCCTGTCCAGATTCCCACCGCCCGCCCGTTTCACTCAGGCGGGGCTGCCGCGGGCTCACTCAGGGGACGACGGCGGGGCCGCTCGGCCGGGCGGGAGCGGGGGCTGGGCCGGGCGGGTGTGGCGGGCCCGCTCAGCCGGGCAGGTTCAGGACGCTCACCTTGGCGCCGGTCGCGGTGATCGCCTTCGTCAGAAGCCTGTCGATCGCGGCCCGCTCCCGGTTCAGGTCGTGAGTGTCCCGCTGCAGCGCGGCGGCATCCTGCTGCCGCGTGGCCGCGTCACGGGCGCCCAGCTCGTTGGCCACGTCGTTCTGGACCCGCTGGGCGTACGGGAACGCCCAGGTGAGCACGTCGTTAACCGCGGTGTCCAGGTGGAATCCGGCCAGTGACTCGTTCACCTGGTACTGGGTGAGGTCATCGAGCTGCTCGTTGTTGGCGGGCGAGCAGTTGGTCGCGCCGTACCGGGCGATTTTGACCGTGTCCTGGACGTTTTTCGCGGAGTTCGCGCCGGCGTGGATCAGCTGGAGGGCGGAGAGGGACTCGCGGACACCGCCCGCGCACGACTCGATATCGGTGTTCACATCGGTCAGGAACCCCTTGAGGTCGCCGGCCCGCTGGGCCTGGCTGGGCTTGTGCACCAGGGCGACCAGGACGATGCCCACCACGATCAGCACCCCGGCCAGCAGCAGCCAGCGGGGGGCTTTCTGGTGAGGGGCCCACCGGTCGGTCCTGATGGGCACATACGGCGGATCGGTGCGGGTCGGGGAGTCCACTCGGCTCAGCTCCCTGCACTCTGCTTGATCATGACGGGCTTGGTCCGATGGATATCGCTACCCCGTTGCGCAGGTCGGTCAGGGTCACCGCGCGGATCAGCCGCCTGACGATGCGGTGCTGCGCGTTGAGGAAGAAGGTCTGCGGCAGCGCCGTCACTCCGTAGGAGAGCGCCATGGTCATGGGCGCCGGGTCGGACGCGACCGGGTAGGCCACGCCCATCTTCCGGGCGAAGGCCAGCCCGGCCGAGCTGCTGTCGTTCACGTCGATGCCGACGATGATGACGCTGCGGTGACTGCGGTGGAACCGGGCGATCAGCGGGGTTTCCTTCTGGCAGGGCGCGCACCAGGAGGCGAAGAAGTTCAGGATGAGCGGACGGCCGGCGTACTGGGCCAGCGAGATGTGCTGGCCCGGGTGCCCGAGCGCGGGCAGGGTGAACGCGGAGGCGCGGGGCGGGGGAGCGTGCCTGGGCGCCCCGCCGGACGTGGCGCCGATGGCGAGCAGGGCGACCGCCACCGCCAGTACCGAGGCCGACCAGGTGAGGGCCAGCTTGCGGCTCCGGCTGAGCCCGCCGAACCAGCCGGCCACGCCGCGGGGGGTCCCCGCGGGCGGGTCCGCGCTCACCCCGTCCTGCTCCTGCGTGCTCGTGGGTTGCTGGGTCATCGGTTCCTGCTTGGCCATGGATTGTCCTTTGGCGTCCGGTCCGGCGCGGGCTCCGGGGGACCGCTGGCCCAGGTCAGCGGGAGCACGGGATACAGCGTCCCGGCGCTCACCGGGGCCGGCAGGACCATCTCGAACTCGGTGCCCACGCCAGGTGTACTGCGCACGCGCACGTCTCCGCCGTGTGCGTGGGCCACCGCCCGCACCAGGGACAGGCCCAGCCCGGTGCCCTTGTGCCCGGCACCCCCGGTGGTGCTGGTCCCGGTGGTGCTGGCTCCGGTGGTGCTGGTCCCGGTGGTGCCGGCCGGCGGCGACCCGGTACGGAAACGGTCGAAAATGTGCTCGAGCTCGCTGGGTGCGATCCCTTCACCGTTATCCGCGACGATGATACGCACCGGCAGCCCCGGCGCGTTCACCAGCACGGAAAGCTGGATCATGTCGCCGCGGCTGGTATGCCGGACGGCGTTTTCCAGCAGCGCGTCCACGGCGAGGCTTAGCCGCTCGCGGTCGGCGGCGATCGTGACCTCGTCGAGCCGGCCGACCTGCCACCGCCGGTCCGCGGTCGGCCGCCAGCGCCTGATGACGTCCATCACGAACCCGTCCAGGGCGACCGGTTCCGGGCGGAGGAAGTCCGGGTCCTCGGAGGCGGCGATGACCAGCAGCCGCTCGCCGAGCCGCCGCAGCCGGCTCAGCTCGCCCACGACCACCTGGATGTCCCGCTGCCCGGTCCGGTCGGTAAGTTCCTGGGCCAGCAGCTCGGCGTGGCCGAGCGCGATCGTGATGGGCGTGCGGAGCTGGTGCGAGGCGTCCTGGAGGAACCGGCGCTGGGTGGCCAGTAGCCGCGCGTTCTCGTCGCTGACCAGGCCCCGTTCGTGGTCCGCGTCCAGCCGGCGCTGGGCGTGCCAGACCATCAGCCAGAACATGATGGCCATCAGCGGGACCTCGTTGAGCTCGTCCACGGACTGGGCTCCGCGGTAGACGTCCCAGCCGATCGCGGCGAACGTCGTCACCATGACCACGGCGAGCACCCACAGGGTCGGCCGGGTGGCCCAGACCCGGAAGCCGTAGAGCAAGGTCAGGCTGATCCAGATGAAGTGGAACGGGACCGTCTCCCAGTGCGAGAAGACCAGGATGCAGACCAGGTTCACCACGGAGAACGCCGCCCACACCACGTCCACCCAGGCGACCCGCCATGGCCAGCTGAAGTTGCCGCGGGCCCGGGCCGCCTGGGCGGTGGCGCGGCGGCTGGCGTCCCGGGTGAAGGCCAGCCCGGCCGGGAGCGGATGCCAGAGGCCCGGGGGGAGCGGTGGGCGGTGGCGGGGGCGGCTGGTCTCGCCGGGGTCCAGGACGGGCTCCAGCGGCGTGGTGTCCAGCGGCGTGGGGTCCAGGGGGCCCGCGAGGCTCAGCCGCGTGGGGTCCAGGGGGCGCCGCGGTCAGGGCGCGGCGGTGGGGTCCAGAGGGCCCGCAGGCAGCCGCGCTGAGTCCAGGGGGCCCGCGGTCAGCCGCGTGGGGTCCAGCGGGACCGCCGCGGGCGACGGTTCCGGGCCGATGGTGCTCGCGGGGGTGTGCTGGCGCAGCCGGAACCGGGCGCCGGCGGCCACGGTCTGCCGGAGCCGCGCGGCCATCCCGTCCCTACGCGGTGAGCTGATAGCCCTCACCACGCACTGTCTTGATCAGGTCGAAACCGAGTTTCGAGCGGAGGCGGCGGACGCAGACGTCGACCACGTTGGAGCCAGGGTCGAAGTCGTACCCCCAGACTGAGGCGAGCAGCTGCCCTTTGGGCACCGACTGCCCGACATGCTCCATGAGCTCGCGGAGCAGCAGAAACTCCAGGCGGGTGAGCGGGACCGGACCATGCCCGATGTTGGCTTCCAGCCGTCCGAAGTCGAGCACGAGCTCTCCTGCTCTCAGGACCTCGTTGAGGGGGTGCCCGTCATCGCGGAGCCTGACCCGCACCCGGGCCAGCAGTTCGGCGAGGGAAAACGGCTTGGTCAGGTAGTCCTGCGCCCCCAGTTCCAGGCAATTCACCTTGGTCGTGACGTCCCCCAGGCAGGAAAGCACCAGCACGGCCTGGTCAGGCCGGTTGTGGCGGAGCCGGGCGAGGACCTCCCGCCCGTCCATGTCCGGCATCACCAGATCCAGGATGACCAGGTCATAGTCGCCGGCCGTGGCGTGGCTCAGCCCCTCCTTACCCGTTTCGGCGAAATCGATTGCATAACCAGCCGCCGTCAGGGCGCGGGCGATGAACTCACGGATCTGCGGCTCATCATCGACCACGAGGAGCCGCGCCGCCGTGGGATATGTCCCCGGCAGGGGGACCATCTTCGCAGATGGGTTACGTTGCATGGTCTTATCTGGGCGACACGTCAGCGTGGCGCGGTGGCATGCCACCGCCTGGACGATCCCCTCAGGTGAGGATGTACCGCCAGGAGGGCTGTGGTCAACCCGAGGGGCTGGCAAACCATTGCAGGGCGCTTGCTCTGGTATCGGAGTGTTATATGGGCCGCGAGTGGTAACAGTAAGTCTGATGGTCCGCACTGAATGTGACCAGGCCGTCTGTTAGACCGAAGATTACCGGGGCGAGATGCCCGGATCATGACAATTTCGTCATTCAGGGGCTGCTGTGTTGCCGAGTCGAGGCGAACGATCGCAAGATCGGGCCAGACGAGACCTCCGGCCCGCATGTTCTGGGACAGTGCGGCCGGCCCAGTCGTGTGCGCAAGGCGCCGCGAAGAAGCGAGGTGGTGACTGGTGTCTCTGCCAGCCCGTATCGTGACCCTTCTGGTGGCCTTCGCCGCCGTGGTCGCCGGTGCGGTCTTCATCGTCATCCACTACCTGGGCAGCAGCCTCGCAGTGGTGAACTACTCGCCCGAGGCGTCGGGCGGCGCCGTGAACGTGGTCCTGCAGGAGGACCCCCAGAACACGGTGAGCTCGGAGCCGGACTGGGTCAGCTATTTCGTCCAGGACCCCAAGACCAAGGCCTGGGTGCACACCACGCTGTTCCAGGTCCCGGCGAATACCCGGGTGAACATGACGATCCTGGGCTACGACGGCTGCACCCCGCTGCGCAACAACTTCTGGAGCAAGGTCCAGGGCACCGTGGGCAACTCCATGACCGTGCAGCAGTTCAAGACCGTCGGCCAGCCCCTCGGCCCGGCCCGGAGGTACTCGGTCCTCAACTCCTGGTCCGACTGCAGCGTCGGGCACACCTTCGCCATCCCCAGCCTGCACGTGTTCGTGCCGGTGGCCTCGCCTAACACCGCGCTGTTCAACAGCAGCGCCTGCGGCACGTCGCCGTGTACCTCGGGCCCGCACTCGATGGTGAAGTTCAGCTTCATGACCCCGAAGACCACGGGCACCTTCCGATGGCAGTGTTTCGTCCCCTGCGGCGGCGGGTTCCTCGACGGCAACGGCGGCCCGATGCAGACGCTTGGTTTCATGATGGGCAACATGGAGGTGTCAGCCTGATGGCCGAGTCCCGGGCCCCGGCGGCCTCCGGCGGGGCAGACGGCAGGCGAGAGCCGAACCACGGCCTGCGGATCTTCCTGATCTGGATCGTGCTGGCCCTCATCGCGGACCTGCTCATCTGGTTCCTCTGGTACCCGCACTTCCCGCCGGGCCGGATGGCCTCGGCCGCCAGCAACCAGGCGTTTGACATCGCCGTGCTGGCCCTGGCGGCCGCCCCGGTGATGATCTTCGTATGGACCTACTTCGGCTACACGCTGGTCAACTGGCGGCACCGGGACGGTGACGATGAGGACGGGCCGCCGCTGTTCGGGCACACCGGGATCCAGGCCACCTGGATCGGCGGGACCGCCGTCATCGTGCTCGCCGCGTTCGTGTTCGGCACCGTGGAGCTGATCGTCCCGGCCGGCGCGGGGGCAGGCGAAGGACCGTCCCCGGTCTGGAAGCCCTCGGGCAGCAACCTCCTCCAGGTCCAGGTCATCGGCCAGCAGTGGCAGTTCACCTTCCGTTACCCGCAGTTCGGCGGGATGGAGACCACCCAGCTGGTGCTGCCGGTGAACCGGCCGGTCGCGTTCCATGTGACGTCGCTGGACGTGATCCACAGCTTCTGGGCCTACCAGCTCGGGGTGAAGGCCGACGCTAACCCGGGTGTGGACAACGTGGCCTACACCACTCCCAAGCAAACCGGCGGGTTCACCGTCCGCTGCAGCGAGCTCTGCGGGATCTGGCACGGGGCCATGTTCGACTCCGGCCGGGTCACCACCCCGGCCGTCTTCGAGACGTGGGCGACCGCTAACCAGCGGTTGCAGCAGCGCAACGGCCTGCTGGCCGCGCTGCCGCCCTACTCGCTGACGTACGACCCCACCGTGATCCCGCAGCTTGGCAAGGTCCTGGTCAAGCTGGGGATCACCGGCGCGCCCGGCTTCTACTACCCGCCGTCCGACCCGGTCACGCCATGAGCGCCCGACCAGCGGCCTCCAGGCCGCGCCGCCACCCGGAGATTCCGGGAACCGATCGCCAGGCCCACACTGCGATGAAGAGGTGACCGGATGTCCATCGAGATAGAGCCGGAGAAGACGCAGGAGCCGGCGGGATCCGGACCGGCCGGCCCGCGCCTGGCCCGGCCGTGGTGGATGCGCCCGGCCATGCACACCGGGATCATCGGCGCCATCATCGGCTACTTCCTAGGTCACTGGCTGGGCAACTTCCTGTCCTACGAGTACGCGCGGAACGCGCTGTCGGACATGAACGACTTCCCGCTCGTCCTCGGCTACGTGATCGCCGTGGTCGGCTGGCTGGCCGGGCTGGGCGTGTTCAACGACCTTGGCCGCCAGGTCCTCGGCAAGCCGGTCCCGGTGGCCGAGGAGGAAGAGGAAGCCTTCGGCGGGGTGGCCCGGTACTTCCGGTACTCGCTGGACCACAAGGTGGTCGGCATCCAGTACCTGGTCGGGATGATCATCTACTTCTGCACCGCGGGCCTGTTCGCCATGGCGATCCGGACCGAGCTGCTGTCGCCGACGTACCACATCATGAGCGCCAGCACCTATCTCGAGGTGGTCGGCGAGCACGGCACGATGATGATGATGCTGATGACGTCGGTCGTGCTCGGCCCGTTCGGCAACTTCCTGATGCCGCTGATGATCGGGTCGAAGCGGATGGCGTTCCCCCGGCTGGAGGCGCTGGCGTTCTGGCTCACCCCGGCGTCGTTCATCATCCTGCTGTCCAGCGTGCTGGTCGGCGGGTTCCCCACCGGCTGGACCGGTTACGCGCCGCTCAGCGTGCAGGCCACCGAGGGCATGGACTCTTATGCGGTCGCCTTCGGCATCATGGGGATCTCGGTCATCCTGGCCGGGTTCAACATCATCGTGACCGTGATCAACTACCGGGCGCCCGGCATGCGGTGGAGCCGGCTGCCGATGTTCGTCTGGTCCATGGTCACCGTCTCGTTCCTCATGGTGCTGGCCACCCCGGTCCTGGTCGGCGGGCTCTACCTGCTGATCCTCGACCGGACCGTGGAGACCGCGAACTACGTGAACACCCTCGGCGGCAGCAGTTACCTCTACGAGAACCTGTTCTGGTTCTTCGGGCACCCGGAGGTCTACATCCTCGCCCTGCCGGGGTTCGGCATCGTGTCGGAGCTCATCCCGGTGTTCTGCCGTAAACCGCTCTTCGGCTACCGGGTCGCCGGGGCCGGCATGATCGGCGTGGCCCTGCTCAGCTTCTTCGTCTGGCAGCACCACCTGTTCGTGAGCGGCATCAACCCGGAGATGCGGCCGCTGTTCATGCTGACCACCGAGCTCATCTCGATCCCGACCGGGTTCATCTACCTGGTCGCGATGGGCACGTTCTGGAAGGCCAAGATGCGGCTGACCGTGCCGATGCTCTTCGCGCTGGGGCTCTACTTCAACTTCCTGATCGGCGGCATCTCCGGGGTGTTCCTGTCCGATGTCCCGGCGGACACCACCGAGCACGGCAGCTTCTTCGTGATGGCGCACTTCCACTACACGATCATGGGCGGGATCATCTTCGCGTTCTTCGGCGCCTGCTACTACTGGCTGCCGAAGATGATCGGCATCAAGCTGAACCAGAAGCTGGGCTACCTGCACTTCTGGACGATGTTCATCTTCTTCAACTCCACCTTCCTGCCGCTGTTCGCGGTGGGCATGCTGGGCCAGCCGCGCCGCGTGTTCGAGTACGCACGGAACCTGCAGACCCTCAACGTCTGGGTGTCGATCTCCTCGTTCCTGCTCGGCGCCTCGATCCTGATCTTCGTGATCAACTTCGTCTGGTCCACGGTGATCGTCCGGGAGCGTGAGGTGGGGAACCCGTGGAATTCCCGCGGCCTGGAATGGCAGGTCGCCTCGCCCCCGCCACCCGGCAACTTCGAGCACATCCCGGTGGTGCTGTCCGGCCCGTATGACTATGGCGTGAAGGACGCGCCGCCGGTGGCCGACCTGAACCCGCCGGTGGGCGTGGTCAGCGCCGCGTACGCGAGTGCCGGGACGGCCAGCACCGGAGTGGAGGCATAGCCATGGCCGAGCAGACCACGCAGCCGCCGAACGAGCTGGACCGGGCGGCCGAGGAGGCCGGTTTCTACCACGAGGCGGCGCTCAACGCGGCGTGGACCGGCTCGCGGTTCGCGGTCGGCGGGCTGGCGTTCCTGTACGGGTCGCTCGCGTTCGCCTACTTCTACCTGCGCTCGATCAACTCCTCGGGCCGGTGGGAGGGGTCGGGCTTCCACGCCCCGCAGATGGGCTACGGCGTCACGATCCTGGTCCTGGTCCTGCTCAGCGCCGTCGTCCAGTACGTGGGGCTGCAGCGGATCAAGGCCGGGGCCAAGGGCGCGTGGCAGGCGGCGGCCCTGGTGGCGCTGCTGCTCGGGCTGGCCGCGGTGGCGCTGCAGATCGTCCAGCTGCTCTCCCTGCCGTTCCAGCCCGGCAGTTCCGGCTTCTCCAGCGTGTTCACCGACACCTACCCGGTCCTGCTGGTCAGCTGGCTCGGGGCGATGCTCTGGCTGGAGATCCTGGTGATGCGCGTCCGCCCGCTCACGTCCATCTCCTTCCTCGAGCAGCCGCCCACCTACGCCGAGGCCTTCGCGGTGCAGCGGTTCCAGTCCTCGCTCAGCGCGTTCACGCTGATCTGGAACTTCATCGCGGTGGTCACGCTGTTCTTCTTCCTGCTGTTCTACGTGCTCTGAGCGGAAAGGAGCGGCCCGTCCGGAGAGGCTCACGCCCGCGTCAGCCGCCGGCGGCCCACCACCGTCATGAACCTGGTTGTCTCGCACTGGTCGGCCAACGTGGCCGTCCTCGCCGTGTGCCTGGCCGTCGCGGCCGTGCACGTGGCCGGGTTGCCGGCCTGCCGGTCAGACGCACGGCGGGGCGGCGCCGTGCTCCCCGCGGGCCTGACCCGCGAGGCCATCGCCTTCTACTCCGGGCTGCTCCTCGCGGCCCTGGCCCTGGTCTCGCCGCTGGGCTACTACTCCGGACGGTTCATCTGGATCCGGGTGCTGCAGGACATCCTGCTCGGTGTCTACGCCCCGCCGCTGATCGTGCTCGGCGCGCCGTGGCTGGTGCTCAGGCGCGGCCTCGGGCGTCCCTCAGTGCCCCGGACCACGCCCCGGACCACACCGCCCCGGGCCACGGCGCCCGCCACGAGGGCGGCCGCGCCCGTGGCACCCCGGCTGCGCAGCTGGCCGGTCGCGGTGACCGCCCTGTTCATCCTGGTCTGGTGCGGCTGGTACGTCCCCGCGCTGTACGACGCGGGCGTGCATCACCCGGTGGTGCTCGCGGCCCAGGCGGTCACCACCATGGGCGCGGGAGTGCTGCTGTGGCTGCAGCTCATCGGCTCCCGCCCGTTCACGCCGCAGTTCGGGCCGCTGTACCGGGTGTTCCTGCTCGCGGCCATCGTGCTGTGCGGCACCGTCCTGGGCATGGTGCTCAGCTTCGGGGCCAATGTCCTTTACCCCGTCTACCTCGGGGTAGGGAGCCACCATCTGCTCAGCCTAGTTTTCGACCAGCAGGCGGGCGGCTCTGAACTCTGGGTCCTGGTGCTGGTGCCGTACATGATCGCGGGAATCGCGCTCCTCATCAGATGGCTGAACGAAGAGGAGTCCGAGGCCCTCACGCTCGGCCTGAACCGGATGCTCCGGCCGTCCAAGTCCACCTGGCCCACCCGGACCGGATGGAGATGATCAGTTTGGCTCCCAGCAGGAGGATAGAGTGCAGAGCGTGATCTCCGCGGTATCGGTCACCTATTACCCGCTAGGCGCGCAGGTGATGACCCTGATCCTGCCGCTGGGCTTCTTCATCATCGTGATGATCGGCTTGTACTTCGTCTTCACCCGGCCGCACACGGTGCCCGGACGCCTGCCCATCACCGGAGCCCGGCCCGTCGCCCCGGCCGACCCGGGGCATGCGGCGTCGCTCGCCGCCGCGACCGGCCTGCCCACCGCGACCGCGGCGGGCGGCACCGAGCCGCTGGCTGAGCGGGGCACCCCGCCCGCGGTCGGCGTGCGGACCGAGGAGGCGGTCAAGCAGGCCGCCCAGGACGCTGCGCAGGAGGCCAACGACACGGCCCCGGCGGCGAACGATAAGGTGGCCGGCGAGTCCGGTGAGGACCACGACACGGCAGCAGAAGGCTCGGAGGACCACGAGTGACCCCAGCGACCGACGCGCTGCCCGCCATCACGGGGCGGCGCTCCGCCCGGGTGGTCGCCCGGTCGCTCTTCGCCCTGACCAAGCCCCGGATCATCGAGCTGCTGCTGGTCACCACGATCCCGACCATGCTGCTGGCGCAGCGTGGCCTGCCCTCGATCCGGGTGCTCCTGGTCACGCTGGTCGCCGGGGCCTGCGCGGCGGGCAGCGCGAACACGATCAACTGCTACATCGACCGTGACATCGACGCGCTGATGCGGCGGACCGCCCGGCGGCCGCTGAACGGCAAGGGCCGTGAGGCCGCCGCGATCAAGCCCGCCGAGGCGCTCGTGTTCGGGATCCTGCTCGGCGCCGTGTCCACCGTGCTCCTCGGCACCCTGGTCAACTGGCTGTCCGCGGTGCTGGCCGTCACCGCGATCTTGTTCTACGTGTTCGTCTACACGCTCGGCCTGAAGCGCCGGACCCCGTCCAATATCGTCATCGGGGGCGCGGCCGGCTGCTTCCCGGTGCTGATCGGCTGGTCCGCCGTGACCGGCCGGGTCAGCCTGCCCGCGGTCGTCCTGTTCGCCGTGATCTTCTTCTGGACGCCGCCGCACTTCTGGGCGCTGGCCATGAAGTTCCGCGACGACTACGCCGCGGCCAGGGTGCCGATGCTGCCGGTGGTCGCCTCACCCGCGGTGGTCGCCCGCAAGATCCTCTTCTACTCGTACGTGATGGTGCTGGCCACCCTCGCCCTCGCGCCCTACGCCGGCTGGCTGTACACGGCCGCGGCGGTGGTGCTCGGTGGCTGGTTCCTGGCCGAGGCGCACCGGCTGCACCACCGGGTCGCCGCGATGACCTACGACACCCGGCCCGCGGGCCAGGCTCTGGCGCAGCCCGCACCCGAGGGGCCGGGCACCGCGCCGGCGGCCGGCGCCGCCCCGGCGGGCACCGACCCGGCCGGCGCCGCCCCGGCGGCCGGCGGGTACGTCGCGGTCGCCACGCCCGTGCTGACGAAACCCGTGCTGCTGGAAACCGCGACGGCGGAGCCCGCGGCGGGCACGGCGGACGGTACGCCCGCGGCCAGCGGCGTGACCGGGGGCGCGTGCGCGGGACTGGCCCAGCCCAGCGCCAACCCTGCGCCGATGCGCCTGTTCCACCTGTCGATCGCCTACCTGACGCTGCTGTTCGCCGTCATCGCGGTCACTGCGCTGCTGCCCTGGGGGGGCTGGTAGGAGCGGAGCTGGCCGGACCGCGCGGCGGCGGCCGCGGGCAGCAGCACCACGGCCCGGAGCCCCGGGCGGGCATCCTCCAGCCAGGCTGACCCGCCGTGGGCCTGCGCGGTGGCCCGCACGATGGCCAGGCCGAGCCCCGCGCCTCCCTCGTCGTCGCCGTCGCGGCTGCGGTCCGCGTCGAGCCGGGAGAAACGGCCGAAGGCCCGGTCCCGGTCCGCGGCCGGGATGCCCGGCCCGTCGTCGGTGACCGAGAGCCGGGCATTCTTGCCGGTCATCCCGACCGACACGGCGACCTGGGATCGTGCGTAGCGGGCGGCGTTGTCGATCAGGTTGCTGAGCATCCGGCGCAGCCCGTCGGGGTCCCCGGTGACCTCGGCGGCCCCGGTGCCGGCCAGCCGGACCGGGACCCGGGCGTCGGCATACCGGCTGACCTCTTCCCGGACCAGGCCGGCCAGGTCCACCCGGCGCTGCGCAGGGCGCCGGTCCCGCTCGTCCAGCCGGGCCAGCACCAGCAGGTCCTCAGCCAGGCGGGCCAGCCGCAGCGTGTCCGCGAGCACGTCGCCGGCGGTCTGCCGCCAGTCCTGGCTGTCCGGGTGGTCCAGCGCCACCTCCAGCTGGGCCCGGATGCTGGCGATCGGGCTGCGCAGCTCGTGCGCGGTGTCGGAGACCAGCCCCCGCTGCCGTTCCTGGGCCTCGCCGAGCCTGCTGAGCATGTCGTTCAGGGTCAGCGCCAGGTTGCGGACCTCGTCGCGGGCCTCCGGCACCGGGAGGGCCCGCGGCCGGCCGGTCCGGGTCACGTCCTGGGCCCCGCGGCGCAGTTCCGTGATCGGGCGCAGCGTGGACCCCGCGATCAGCCAGCTCGCCGCGGCCAGCAGGACCAGCAGCAGCGGGGTGCCGATGAGCAGCGCCCGGGTCAGCGTGGCCAGGCTCTCGCCCACCTGGTTGTAGGCGACCGCCGCGATGACGGTCCCGCCGTCCCTGGTGGCCGCGGTGGCCACCCGGACCGTGTCGGGCAGCCCGTAGGGACGGCCGTTCAGGAACACCGCCCGGCCGTCGCGGGCATTGGCCGCCGCGACGGCCGGCGGCAGCAGCGGGACCAGGCGGTCCGCGTCCGGGGACACGTTCACGATCCGGCCGTTGGAGCTGAGAACTTGCACGGTGATGGTGCCCGGCACCACCGGGACCGGGTCTGGCAGCCGGTGCGCGTCGGACAGGGCGGCGACCTCTTGCGCGCCCTGCCGGGCCGAATTGTCCAGGCTGCGGATCAGTGAGACCCGCAGCGCGCTGCTGAGCAGCACCGCCGCCGCGGCCAGGGCCAGGGCCAGCCCGGCCGTGGAGGCCAGCGTGACCCGGGCCCGCAGGCTGCGCCGGCGCCACCAGCGTCCTGGAGCGCCTGGCCGGGATCCGGCCTCGCGAGGCACCGCGGCTTCCGTGGCTACTCACCCGGCCCGCGCGCGAAGCCCGCCATCAGGGCCCGCACGGCCCGGCCGACGCTCTCGCGGGTCGCGGCCGGATCGGCCAGCCGGCGATCAGCATGCTGCCGCGGACCAGCGCCCCGAGCAGGAGGCGGGCGATCGTCTCCGGGTCGCCGGTGTGCAGCCGCCGACGTCCCCTGTATAGCCCGTCGTCCCTCCCTTGTGCTCATAGCGCCTTCACATAGTCTCGCTATATCAAATAACGATCTTATCCAAGGTTACGGGAGCACAGGATGACTGCCGATGCGCGCCGCGCTGCGCGCGGACCGGAAGGCGGGCGGCCGCTGCGCCTCGCGGCTCAGCTGAGGGTCTTCTGACCAGGCGTCAGCCCCCGGCGGGTTCGCTGGGCTGCGGGTCCGCCGCGACCAGCGGGGGCTCGAGGCGGGCGGGGGACTGGCAGTACCGGCGCACGGCCTCCGCGAACCTCGAGGCCTGGAAACCGTCCACGTACCGGTGGTCGAACGTCGCCGTCAGCGTCAGCATGGGCCGGATCACGACCTCGTCGCCTGCCACGGCCGGCCTTTCTCGACCGCACCGACCAGCACCAGCAGCGGCACCCGGTAGTAATGCGCCAGCGGCGAGTACGCGTGGCCGATCCCCCACATGCCGACGGAGGTGATCATCGCGCCGCCGAAGGCCTGCCGCGGCATGCCGATCCGGCTCAGGTCGAGGTTCAGATCCGAGGTGAGCCAGGCGCCGAGGTGCAGGGCCCCGCGCAGTACCGGCGCCGGCAGCCGGGCCAGCAGCGCCTTGCCCTGGCCCAGCCCAGCGTCATCGCCGGCCTCGATGGCCGTGCACCGGCCGGGTGACCTCCCGGGCGATCTCGACCGCGGACTTCCGGTCGGCGCCCTCGACCTTGATCCCGGTCAGCTCCTTCCCGCCGCCGGCCGTGACGATGAAGAACACGTCCACGCTCTCGCGCTCGTACACGCGGCCGCGGGCCAGCCTGACCCGGAGCTCGGGCACCTCCGCCAGCCCGTAGGCGACCGCCCGGCCGATCAGGTGGGTCATCGTGAGGTGCACGCCCGCCGTGTCCCTGACTTGCCCGGCGTAGCTGAGCAGGGCGCCCGCGTCCAGCTCGAGGTCCCCGTAGAACTGCGGGTCCGCCGGTGCGCCCCACGTTGACCCCGCCAGTTTCCGCCAGCCTTGCACCCGGTGGCCCATCTCAGGACCCTCCCCTGTCAGGCACCCTGCGCGTCAGCAGTAGCTGCACGGTGTTCCCGCACCCGCCGGTGCTCCGCACTCAGTAAGCCAGCGCTCGTACACCTGGTAAGCCGTTGCCCCTGTACTCAGTAAGCGCGCGCGTTCCATCCCGGGCCAGGGCACTTCGTCCTGCCCTCGGCGCTGTTCGGCCTCACCCGCGCAGGCGCCCGCGATCAAGTGGAATTTCAGCCCGCGCAACACCGTCCGGCTCTACAGCTATCAGGATCTGCTGGCGCCACTGGTGGTCGCCACCTCGCGCACCGAACGCGGAATGTCGTTGCAGCACATCCACCACGTGGTCGCGTATCTGCGCTCACGCGGATACCAGGCGCCGCTTCGCGAACTCCGGCTCGCCACCCTGGGCGACGAGGTCTACAGCATCCGGACGGATCATCGACGCCTGGACCGGCCGGCGCGTCGACATCGTCCCCGGCCGCACCGCCGGCGCCGCCCAGAAGTGGCTGCGGGATGATCCCCGGTGTCGAGATCGTGTGCCGCGCCGGGTCAGGTGCTTACGGCCGTCCGCCAGGCGCTGCCATCGGCGGTCCAGGTCGGTGACGGCTGGCACCTGTGGCACGGCCTCGGCGAGGCCGTCCGGAAGGAGGTCGCGGCGCACTTCGCCTGCTGGGCGAAGGGCATCCCGCTGCAGGAGGGCAAGCGAGCCACCACCACCCTGGAGCGCTGGCAGCAGGTCCATGACCTGCGCACTCGGAACGTCGGCCTGCTCGACTGCGCCCGCCGCCTGGGCCTGTCCCTGAACACCGTCAAAGGCCACGATCGGGCCAGCGAGCCCGAACGGCTGCAGCGCGTCCCGAAGTACCGGCCCACCCTCGTTGACCCCCACCGGGACTACCTCTGCAAGCGCCAGGCCGAAGAACCCGGCATCCCGGTCCAGCACCTGCTGCGCGAGATCCGCGAGCGCGGCTACCAGGACAGCTCCAACCTCCTCGTCCGCTACATCAACCAGGGCCGCCTGGACAGCGACCGCCGTTGTCCCGGTGGCCGACTTTGACGCCGCCCGAATGGTACGAGCGCTTCTTCGGCCTGCCTGCCCACAACCTGCCCATGGAAGGCCGCCTCGTCTCGCCAAGTACTCAGCCACCCGCCTCCCTCCCGTTGAACCCCCCCGGACCGACACCAGGATCCCGAGGCTCCCTGGCCTCGTTTGGGCCCGTGGATAACCGGCCAATCGCGTCGGCCCATCCGGGACTCAGCCGCTGGATGAACAGACACGGACTGCAAGCCTAGCCGGTGCGATAGGCCACCCAAGGTCATGGCCGCAATTGCGGCTGGGGCCTGGTAGGCGCGGAGGTTCGGCACGCCGGCTGGGGGCAGGCTGGCGGGATGTGCGGGTCCAGTAGCCGGCGAACGCGATCGCGTAGCTGGTAATGACGTCGGGGGTCCGAGTCGCGCCAGGCAGGTACGGCGGCGAGTGCCTGCTCTGCGCGGGCGGGCGTGTGCCCGGCCAGGATCAGGTGTGGGACCAGGTCAGCGAGGTCGAGCCAGGCGGCGCCGCAGGCGGGTGGGCCCGAGTCGATCAGGAACACCGACCGGGTGCCGGTGATCAGCAGGTTCGACGCGTTGATGTCGCCGTGCACGAGGGTCCTGCCATCGGCAGCGGCCAGCCACCCGGTTTCGGCGGCGGCGAGGTCGTCCACGTGCCTGCGGGGCCGAAGTTGTCCAGAACGGCCGCGGGTGCGGCAGCGAAGTTCCTGCCACCCGTGCACCAGGCGGCTGGCGAGGTCAGCGGCAGCCGGCGGCGCGCCGGGTAGGCCAACGGGCAGGGCGTCAGGGCGCCCTCCAGCCCGGCGACAGCGGCGACCACCGGGCTGACGTCGGGTGAGCCCGGAGACAGGTCGGCGTGCCTGCCATCGATGTCGTCGAAGACCAGGACGGCCCACCCGGCGATCGGGCCGTCCCAAGCGCAGCCGCGGCGCTGGCGCGGTCGCGGGTAGCAGCCGGGCCGTGCCGGCCCTTCGGCGCGGTGCTTGCCCGCCAGCGGGTGACCGGCAGGGATGCCCTTGGCGAATAGCCGCTCGCCGCTGGCGAGCTGCAGCCTGGCGGCAGCCCGGGGCGAAGCCGCCGTCCTGCACCCGGGCCGGGTGATCGCGCCGAGGCGGTCGGCGAGGCCGTCGCGCAGCGAGCCGGCCAGCTGTTCCCAGGAGGGCCGTAGCGCCGTGCCCGTTGGCGAGTTCACAGGGCGGAGTCTTCCAGGCCAGGGGCCGCGCGGCAGGTAATCTCGCGGGTCAGGCAGCGCGGGCGGAGTGCAGCGCATCGTGGGAACTCGGCGGACCTGCGGCTGTGCCTGCCACCGGCGCGTCAGCGTGGCGTCCAGCCGCCCCAGCTCGGCGAGCACGTGCCGGGAGCCAACACGGCGTGCCTCAGCCAGGGACCCCATCGCGGCGTACGCGGCGGCGTCGGACAGATGGCCTGGCGGCGAGCGGCGCCGAGCCGGGCCAGGTACAGGCCGCGGTCCCGGCCGTGCGACACAGGCAGGGTGGCGGGTACTCCGCTCTGCAGGATGGTTACCGCCGGCCCGGGTACCCCGGCATCCACATAGCAGGTGGCGCGCTGCAGGTCAGCGAAGTCGGCGTTATAGAACCGGAGGTATGCGGGACTGTTCTCCGGGCCGTCCCGGCTGAGCAGTTCCGTGGCATCATCGAGCTGGGGCGCGCGCCACCGTTCCGGTATGGGCACGGCCGCGGGCCTCGTAAGCCAGGGCTACTCCCCGCAGGGCGGCGGGATCAGCCAGGAGACGTTCTGGGCGGTGACCGCCAGCTCGGTTGCCTGGCGGTGGTCGCCCTGGTCAGGGGCGAGATTGGCGCCGCGCAGCGTCATGTAAGTGGCCATCGCGGGATCGCCACTCTCGAGCGCCCATCCGGCGGCGCGATCCGCCCACCGCCTAGCACCCAGGTCGCCGCTTTCCGGTAGAGCCAGCTCACGTGCTCGGCGTACTCACTCTGCACGTGCCGCAACTCTTCCCTTGTTCGGCTGCCGACGCTCTGCGGGCGCGCGCTCCATAGCGCCCAGGAGCTGCCGCAGCGCGCCGATGTGGGCCGCCGGTTCGATCAGGTGATGCCTGGACTGGTGCGAGCCAGGACCCGGCGGTAGTCCACAGCACTCCCGGCCCTGACGCTGGCAGTGCTGGCGAGCACGAGATCCGGGAGGGCGGCCGCTAAGCGCCATGCAGCCAGCAGTTCGGTGAAATGCCGGGGCGTGACAGCTTCACGGTGATGGTCCCTTCGCCGTCGGGTACGCGCAGTGCGATGCTCACATCGTCCTCATTCGCCTCCTGGCCTTTCTAGCGTAGCCGCCAGCGGATCAGCAGCGAAATGGACCTGGGCAAGGCCGCCGACCAGGTCAGGCGCCGGCGCCGAGCAGCCGCATGGCAGGGGCCAAGGAGCAGGTCATCGACCAGGCAGCCGTATAGACCGGCCAGCCGGGCTCAGGTTCTCATCGGAGGGGGCGCGGGCGGACGCAGTCGCGCCAGCGCCGGGGCCTTGCCCAGCGCACTCCCAGTAGGACACGTGCTTGAACGTCTTGGGGATGCTCACCCGGGCCAGCGCCGGTTGTACCGCTCGGCGACCTCGGCCTGGGAAAGGCCGGCCGCGTGCGCGGAACGCTGCCTGCGGAGTCACCCCGAAACCCTCTGCGATGGCCGCAGCGACCTTGGCGGGACGTGGCTCCTCGCCGGCGCAGGGCGCTGCGCAGCTCTCCGACCTGACGGCGCGCGCGAGCATCCATCACGCCCCCTCCTGCCTCTCCGTCGGGCTCATCCCCCAGTCCCACCGTAGACGCCCAGTCCGACTTGTGCACTCCCCCGCCAGGCGGGGAGATCCTCGCCGGGGCTCCTCGCCGCAGGGGGTCGGCCCGGGCCTGCTCGCGGGTGTTGGGTCGAGGTATCCGACCCCGGGAGTGCGCCATGATCCTTACCAGCACCTACCGCGACCAGACCACCCTCAGCCGGGATCTGCTAGCCGCGTTCTCGCCGCTGGATCACCCGACCACCGCGACGCTCACCGCCCAGGAGCTCACGGGCGCATTCGAACGGCTGATGCAGCGCCTGGCCGTCCTGGCCGCCTCTGCACGGCGCTGCCGCAGCCGGGGTATTTCTTGCCGCGCTGACTGATCCTGGCGACGGAGCCGATGTCGTGGACGTGGCAGCCGCGTTCCTGGAGCATGGCACGAGTGAGGCTACGGCCGGGCCGAGTGAGATCCAGCAGGAACTCGTGCACTTCTCCCGGATCGTGGACATCGGCCACCTCGGCCTCCACGCCGGCGTCGACGAGCACGCGCTGCGCTGCACGCGGTTCCAGCCGGCTACCGGACTCACTGAAGGTCCTGTCGGAGCTGCTCGTGGTGACCCGCGCCCGTCTCGCCCAGCGCGGCCTGCTCCTACCGGCGCCCTGGCTTCGCCCAAGCGCGGCTGCCGAGGCCGACCCGTCGGCGGACCTCACGACGGCGGCCCCGCCGGGCAGTCCCGATTACTGGATGGCCGTGCGCTGCAGCCGCCGCCGGATCCGCCGCCAGTTCCGCTACGAGCTGTCGGCCCTGCTGTCCTACCTCACCCCGGCTGAGGCTGCGCTGGCCCTGTCGGCTCACGCCAGCGAGCAGCAGTTGCCCGTCGACGTGCAGCTTGCCGTGGCCCAGGCTGACGCCTGCCACGGAATCACCGCCGTGCAGTGGAGCTACCAGCCTGGTATCTGCCCGGCCGGCGAAGACGTGATCGCCCGCGTCACGAGCCGGCTCCCGGCAATCAGTCGGCTATCGCCCGGTGACACGGCGCTGATCGACATGGGCGAGGCAAGCTACCGGGTGCGCGCTGGCGATCAGCGGTCAGCCACCGTGACGGAGACCCAGACCGGGACGCAGGCCGCCGGGCTCACCGCGCCGAATCCAGCAGCCCACGCGTTCTCTCCCGCGGACCTGGCCGGGCGCGCCCGCGAGCTGCTCGCGTCCTATGTCGGCCCCGATCTGGCCAGCATGGAAGCCGGGCACATACACCTGGATCGTGACCTGGACATAGACCAGGACATCGGGACCGCGATCGGCGCTGCGCTCCTGCCGATGCTTGCTGCCCGCCAGCACCGCCCGCCGCTGCTGACCCCGATGATGGACGACGACCATGTCCTCGTCCGGCTAGCCCCTGCGACCTACCGCGCTTTCCTGCGCCGCACGTTCGGCTCCGGGCCCATGCACCTGATCTGCGAGTCCTCTCCCATCATCCGCGCCATCGTCGTCGAGTTGTTCCGGCGGATGAGTACGTCCCCGCTCGCCGGCCGTTATCAGCGCCGGGGTGGCAACCTGTTCCTCCCTCTGGGCGACGGCAGCCACTGCGAGCTGTTCGAGGGCATCGACGGCAGCGTGCCGATCACCGGATGCGTGTTCTTCGAGCTGGCTCTGCTCACCTACCGCTGCGACCCGGCCCGGTTCGACCAGTACTTCACCGATCGGTACCACCTGCGGGAAGGCGTCCACGACCACGCCGCCGCGATCCTGTCTGCCAGCCAACCCCACGACGCCAGGGTCGCGGAACTGGCCCGTTATTATGCGAAGTTCGCTGGGGGGGCGCAGATCGGAGTTATGGTGCCCGATATCAGCATCCCTATGCGTGCCGCCGCTCCCGGCCTGCCGCCACCACCCCGCACCAGCGGCCACCGCATGTTGCCAGTCCTCAGCGCCGCCGCGCGGGCGGTAAGCCGGTTCATCTACGATCCCCCGGTGGCTAGGCTGGAGATCTGGCATGCCTGACTGGACCATCTCCGCGGACGGCCTCGACCCCGTCCCCGCGCGACAGCTCGTCGCACTGGCGTACCCGCCATTGGCCCGGGGAGCCTCGCGGCACCGTACTTACCTGCTGACCGGTTCCGCGCAGCCCCAACTCGCTGCCTGCGCCCAGATCGCACTGCGTGCCGGGAACCGGGTCGTGCTCCTGCCCGGCGCATCCGGCGGCAACCCCGTCAGCACCAGTGGCACCCTGCTCCACGCCGCCGGGCGGGGCGTGTCCGCCTCACCTATGACTGGCATCCGCGTGCGCGGTGGCTGGGACGTCGCCATGTTTAGCTCCGGCAGCACTACTGGATCGCCCCGCGGCTACGGATTTACGATGGCCCAGCTCGACGTGGTCACGTCCTGGTACCAGGCCATCTACCAGGTCACCCCCGACAGCGTCATCGTGACCTCGCTGCCCGCCGCCTACAACTTCACCTTTTGTCGCTGGCGTCCTGCTCGCGGCCCGCCTCGGCGCTCGCCTGCACCTCAGCGGAGACAGCCACCGAGTGCTCGACGATGCCGCATGCCTGGCCAGTAGCGCTGACCGCCTGATCGTGCTGGCCAACCCCGTCATCCTCGACCAGGCCGTACCGACGACAGCGCTGCCTGCCAGCGTGCTTGTCGATTCCGGGGGCGCACCCCTGAGCCTCACCGGGATCAGCGACTTCCGGGCCCGCGGCGTCAGACGTCCGTGAAGGCTACGGCCTGACCGAGACAGCCTCACTGACCCACTTCGACACCGAAGCCACCGCGGCGTCCCTCGGCACGGTCGGCACCCCAATGCCGGGCATGCACGCCACCATCACCACCCGCGACGGGAAGCCGGTCATCGAGCTGTCCGGACCTGCCATCGGGATCCCCCTCGACCCAGGCGCGATCCGCTCCCACCTGCAATCCGGCGACCTGGCGAAGGACGCACCCGCAGACCTCGATGGCACTGGACCGCCCCGTGAACTGGCCTTCAAGCGCCTGGACAGGCCCGCGGAGTCGGCCGGGTTAGCCGCCGTCGGCCGCCAGCCGGTAGCCGGCGCCGCGCACCGTCTGCAGGGCGCCACGGCCGAACGGCGCGTCGATCTTGCGCCGGACGTACCCCGCGTACACCTCGACCACGTTGAGGTCGAGGGAGTCGTAGCTGTCCCAGACATGTTCCAGCAGCTCGGTCTTGGCCACGACCTGCCCCGGCCGCCGCATCAGGTACTCCAGCAGGGCGAACTCCCGCGCGGTCAGGTCGATGTCAGCCTCGCCGCGGCGGACACGCCGGGTTCCCGGGTCAAGCACCAGGTCACCGGCGCGCAGCTGCGCAGGCCGGGGGATCGCACCGCGCCGGAGCAGGGCCCGCAGCCGGGCCGCCAGCACCACGTAGGAGAACGGCTTGGTCAGGTAGTCGTCGGCGCCCAGATCCAGCCCGTCGGCCAGGTCGTACTCCCCGTCCTTGGCGGACAGGATGAGGATCGGCACCCAGTTCTCCTCCGCGCGCAGCTGCTGGCAGACCCGGTACCCGGAGATCTTGGGCAGCATCAGGTCCAGCACCACGGCGTCATACCCGCCCTCGCGCGCGGCGTGCAGTCCGTCCTCGCCGTTGTGGGCCAGGTTGACCGCGAAGCCCTCGGCGGACAGGCCACGGCGGACGGCCGCGGCCAGCCTTCGTTCGTCCTCCACGACGAGTACCCGCACCCGCCCGAGATTACCTGCCTGGGTCGGCCGTGCTCGTTCGCGGCGCCCGCGGACTCGAGCCCGCCCGGGGTGTGCCGCGCGACAGGACCGTTAGGGCCACGTCTGGTTGCTCCGGGGAAAGCGCCGCGTTTGCGGGCTCGCTCGCCGGTCTGGGGCACGCTCACAGGAAAGGCTCAGGCGGCGTGCGGCACGATGAGGAACGCAGGGGACAGTTAACGGGGACCGCGCCTCCCAGCACCGGGCGGTTGCGGCTCCCAGTGGGCCGGTGACGGCCCAGGGGACGAGCCTGTGCGGCCGACCCGCATGGGGACGAGTGAGGTTGCAGATGAACACGCTGCCGACGTTTTCCCGTCGCGCGAGGTGGGCGATACCCGCAGGAGCCGTAGCCCTCGCGGGGGCGGTGGCCGCCGGTTCCATGATCAGTTCGGCCCAGGCCTCACCTGAGCTGCCGCTGCGCACCCCCGCGCAGTTGCTCGCCTCGGTGGCCGGCCGGACCGCCCCGCTGCCTGCCCTGACCGGCACCGTGGTGGAGACCGCGTCACTCGGCATCCCGCAGTTGCCCGGCGGCAGCAACCCGAACTCCATCACGGCGCTGATGGCCGGGTCGCACACGATCAAGGTCTGGTACGCCGACCCCACGCACATCCGGCTTGCGGTGCCGGTGACGCTGAGCGAAACCGACCTGATCCGCGACGGCCGCCAGGTTTCCGTCTGGCAGAGCAACTCGAACACGGTGACGCGGATCCAGCTGCCGGCCAAGGCCGGAAAGGACGGCGTGCAGGCGGGGGCCATGCCGTCGCAGGTGCCGCTCACCCCGCAGCAGGCGGCCAGCCAGGCCCTCAAGGCGGTCGGGCCGAGCACCCGGGTCAGCGTCGAGCGCACCGTGACCGTGGCCGGGCAGGCCGCCTACCAGCTGGTGCTCTCACCCAGGGCCAGCGGCTCGCTGGTCGGGCGGATCAGCATCGCCATCGACGCAACCGAGAACGTCCCGCTGCGGGTGCAGGTGTTCGCCAGGGGCGCGGCCAGCCCGGCGTTCCAGGTCGGCTACACCTCGATCTCGTTCGTCAAGCCGGCCCCGTCCAACTTCAGCTTCACCACCCCGCCGGGTGCCAAGGTCAAGGTGATCAGCCCGCCGGGCAGGTCGCGGACGATGCACGTCCAGGGCACCAAGGTCGGCGGCGAGCCCCAGGTCATCGGCAAGGACTGGCTGTCGGTGGCGGTGCTGCCCGCGTCCGGGCTGGCCGGCCTGATGGGGGCGGGCAGCGCGTCGAGCGTGGCCGGCTCGGCCGCGCAGTCGGCGGCGGGCGGCCCCGCGGGCGGCCCGGTGGGCGGCCCGGGTGAGGACGGAGCGCTCGCGGCCGCGCTGCTGAAGTCGGCCACCCCGGTGCACGGTGCCTGGGGCAGCGGCAGGCTGCTGCACACGAGCCTGGTGTCGGTGCTGCTGACCAGCAATGGTCATGTGCTCGTCGGGGCGGTCACCCCGGCGGTGCTCGAGAGTGCCGCGGCCCACGTGAAATGAGCGCAAGCCAGGTGAGCTCCGATCAGGTGAGCGCGGGCCAGCGACGGACAGCCGGGAGGCGGCCCCGGGCGCGGAGCTCACTCCCGCGATCGTCACCAAGGGCCTGACCAAACGGTTCCGCAGTGGCCAACTGGCCGTGGACAGCCTCGACATGCTGGTGCCCCAGGGCAGCGTCTACGGCTTCCTCGGCCCCAACGGGTCCGGCAAGACCACCACGATCCGGATGCTGCTCGGCCTGGTCTATCCCACCCAGGGCAGCCACGCGCTGCTCGGCGTGCCGATGCCCGCGGGCATTGTCCGGGTGCTGCCCCAGGTGGGGTCCCTGGTCGAGGGGCCCGCGTTCTACCCGCAGCTGTCCGGCTGGGACAACCTGGCCCGGGTCGACGCGGCCGACCGGACTGCCGACCCCGGCACCGCGAAGAAGCGGATCACCGTGGCCCTCGACCGGGTCGGCCTGCTCGCCGCCAGGAAGAAGCACTACCGGGCCTACTCGCTCGGCATGAAGCAGCGGCTGGCCATCGCGGCCAGCCTGCTGCAGCCGCGTGAGCTGATCATCCTGGACGAGCCCACCAACGGGCTCGACCCGCAGGGCACCCGGGAGGTGCGCGGGCTGATCCGGGAAATCGCCACCGACGGCATCACCGTCCTGGTGTCCTCGCATCTGCTCGCCGAGGTCGAGCAGATCTGCACCGAGGTGGGCGTCATGCGCACCGGGCGCCTGGTGTTCCAGGGGTCGCTGGAGGAACTGCGGGCCCGCGGCGCGGCCCGGATCCGGGTCACCACGACGGACCCGGCGCGGGCCGCCGAGGTCCTCGGCAAGCTGGGTCTGGCCGACGTGACGGCCGCCGGCGGGGCGGCGTCGGCCGCGCTCGGCGACCAGGCGGCCGAGCAGATCTGCCGCGAGCTGGTCTACGCCGGCGTCCCGGTGGCCGGGCTGGACACGCCGCGGCCCAGCCTGGAGGAACTGTTCGTGGGACTGACCGGGGAGGGATTCGATGTCAACGGCTGAGCTGTCCGCCCCCCGCGGGGGCACCCCCGCGACCTCGGACGGGGCATCGCTGGCCGGGCGGGCCCTGCCCCGCAACGCTCTTCGCGGCTGGATGCGCCTGCTGGGCAGTGAGCTGCGCCTGATGTTCCGGCGCTGGCGCAACCTGGCCCTGCTCGGCGTGCTCGTCGTGCTGCCCGTGGTGCTGGCCATCGGGCTGCGGGTGTCCATGCCGCGCGGCGGCGGTGGTGGCGGTGGCAGCGGGCCGGGTGCGTCGTTCTTCGCCCAGCTCGCGGGCAACGGGGTATTCCTGTCCTTCCTGGCCCTGACCATCCTGCTGACGCTGGTGCTGCCGCTGGTGGTCGCGGTCGTGGCGGGCGATTCGATCGCCGGCGAGGCCGGCCTCGGCACGCTGCGTTATCTGCTTACCGTGCCGGCCGGGCGGACCCGGCTGCTGTCGGTCAAGTACGTGGCCGTGGTCATCTTCGGGCTGGCCGCCTGCCTGCTGGTGTCGGCGGTGTCGCTGATCATGGGCGCGATCCTGTTCCCGATCGGGCCGGTGACGCTGCTGTCCGGGACGACCGTGTCCCTGGCCGACGGCCTGCTCCGGCTGCTTTATGTCACGCTGTACGTGGCCGCGGGGATGGCCGCCCTGGGCGCGATCGGGCTGGCCATCTCGACCCTGACCGAGCACCCGATCGGCGCGATCGCCGCCGTCCTGGTGCTTGCGGTGGCCAGCGAGGTGGCCGACAACGTGGCCCAGTTCGCGGTGATCCACCCGTACCTGCCGACGCACTTCTGGCTGTCGTTCGACTCGCTGCTGCGCGCGCCGATCGACACCACCACCCTGCTGCACGGGCTGCTGTCGTTCGCGGCGTACATCGTGATCTTCGGCTCGATCGCCTGGGCCCGCTTCACCAGCGCCGACGTCACTAGCTGAGTCAGAGCCGGGAGGGCGGGCTCCAGGCGTGCGGGTCGAGAGTCCCTTCGACTGCTCCCCGGGCGACGTCGGTCAGCCGCAGGTTGTTGAAGCGCGCGTAGTTCCGCATCCGGCTGAAGGCCTCAGCCATGCCGATGCCGACGCGCTCTGAGATCACGCCTTTAGCCTGCTCGATCACGATGCGGCTGGTCAGCGCGGCGGACAGTTGCTCGTTCAGGCGCTGGGCCTCGGTGCTGGCCCGGTGCTGGAGGATGCTGAGGGCGGCGAGGTCCGCGAAGGCCCGGGCCACGATGACGTCCGCTTCCTCGATCGGGCCCTGGCTGGCGCTGAGCAGGTTGAGCGCGCCGAGGGTCATGTCACGCAGCCGCAGCGGCAGGGCCAGCGCCGTCTGGAAACCGGCCTCGACGGCGGCGGTGGCGAACAACGGCCAGCGGCCGGACCCAGCCTGCAGGTTCTCCTGCTCGATGAGTTCGCCGCTGTGGAACGCGTCCAGGCAGGGGCCCTCCTGCGCCTGGAGCTCGAACAACTCCAGCAGGCGCATGGCCTCGCTGGAGGAGGCCACCAGCCCGAGGCTGCCGGCGGGTGAGGCCAGCATCACCCCGGCGGCGGACACGTCAAGCAGGGTGACGCACCGGTCCGCGAGCCCGGTCAGCAAATCTACGACGTCGTAGTCTTCCACCAGGGTGTCGGCCATCTCGACCAGCGCGTGCACTACGTCGGCTTCCCGTGGCATCCCATCCCTCCTTCCCGGCGCAGGGCCCGCTGGGCGGCATCGCGATTCATCCGAGCCGGAGCCGCCGGACGATGATGTCCTGGGCTACATCCCCGAGGAGCCGGTCGTGGCTGTACGCGAACGCCCGCAGGCGGATAAGCGCTTCGGTGACGCTGATGTTCTCTTGTACCGAGACTATCCCTGCCGCGTTGTGTACGGCGAAGTGAAAGTCGGCCCCGATCTCCAGGTCTTTGGCCACCGCGCCGTCGGGCGCCCCGGCCTGGGTTTCCAGCACCCAGCGGGCGGTCAGATCGGCCAGGACCAGCGCGTCAGCGTGCTGGTCAGGGCCGAGCGGGCCGGGCCGGTCGCGGTAGAGGTTGAGGGCTCCGAGGCGCACGGTGCCGACCCGCAGCGGGAAGCCGAACACCGCCCGCACCCCCGCCTGCAGGGCGGGCGGGGTGAACGCGAACCAGCGGGAGGCATTCGAATCCGCCAGGTCGGGCTCGCTCACGACCGTGTCCTGCCGGTACGCATCGACACAGGGGCCCTCGCCCAGGGTGTACTGCAGATCCTCGATCAGGTGACTGACGTCGTCGCTGGTGCACAGCGAGCCGCTGGGGATGTCGCCGGACATGAGCATGACCCCGGCGCCGTTCACCCCGGCGATCCGGGGGCCCACCTCGCACAGCCGGGCGGCCGGCCACGCTGCGTCCCCTTCGGACAGCTCGGCCAGTATCCGGCGCAGCCGGTCACCGGGCATGTCGGCGGCCCGGTCCCGGCCCAGGATGGATCACCAAGGCTCGAACAGGATGTCCCGCAGGTCCCGGATGGCGCGATCCAGCTGGTCGGTGGCGTGCCAGATCTTCCGCGCCGCCGGGTGCTCGCTGACTGCCCCGCGCCCGCCGAGGAGGCCCAGTGCGGCCTGAAGATCCAGTCCCGCGGCGAAGATCCGGCGCACGACCACGTCGTTCATCCTGCGGGCCATGTCGTCGTGATCGTGGACAGGAGGCGGGGCCACTCCTGCCGGCCTGGCCAGGCCGCAGTCGGATGCCGCCTGGACATTGGCTGCCGGGGATCCCCGGGCGGGCCATGCCTGCGACGCGTCGGCCGTCCCGGCCATCGCGAGGGCCGTGGAAAGGCCCAACGTTCCATCCATCACTAAGGCTCCTCGGTGATTGCCCGGCCAGACTGGCCGTGCCACCGGGGTCCGGAGCGACGCGGTCGGCTGCGCCCGTACTGCGCGTGCTGGGTTGGCACGAGCGCCTCCCGTCATGACACTACGCTCGTGTCCTCGTGGCGGGAAGCGGCCTGATCCCGAACCTGCCTGATCTCACGGCGTCAGCCGTCCCCCGTGACCGGGCGGCCGGGGGGCCCGATGCTCATCGCTCCTACAACTCGCCGGGGATATCCCTGCCCAGGGGATGACCGTGCCCGAGGGGGCGCAGGTCAGGGCCGAACTCGTAGGCCAGCGGGGTAGCGGTTGGCACGTTCAGCCTGGCGGCCCCCCCGGCGGATATCCCCTCGAGGTGCTTGATCAGTGCCCGCAGCGTGTTGCCGTGGGAGACCACCAGCACGCACTGGCCGGAGCGCAGGTCCGGGACGATCCGGTCGTACCAGTACGGCAGCAGCCGTGCCGTCACGTCCTTCAGTGACTCGGTTCGGGGCCGGATGTCGGGCGGGACGGCCGCGTAGCGGGCATCGGCGAACTGTGAGTGCTCCGCGTCGGCGGCGAGCGGCGGCGGTGCCGCGTCGTAGGACCGGCGCCAGCGCATGAACTGCTCCTCGCCGACCTCCGCCCGGACGGCGGCCTTGCTCCGGCCCTGCAGTGCGCCGTAATGGTTGGAGTTCAGCCGCCAGGACCGCCGGGCGGGGATCCAGTCCCGGTCGCACTGGGCCAGGGCCAGGTCGGCGGTGCGGATGGCCCGCCGCTGCAGCGACGTATGCACGAAGCCAGGCCGCACCCCGTGACGAGCCAGCAGCTGCCCCGCGCGTACCGCTTCCCGTTCCCCGGCCGGGCTCAGCGCCACGTTGACCCAGCCGGTGAATCGGTCGCTCGCATTCCACTCGCTTTCCCCATGACGCAGGATCACCAGCCGGTAGGGGCCGCCAGCCGGCCGCTCTGCTCCCAAGGTCAGCTCTTGAACTCGGGGAAGTCTTCTTCCCAGAACTCCCGGGTGCCGCGCGGGCCCGCGGCGGGCCCGGCCGGGGCGGCGCCGGCCGGGGCGGCGCCGGGCGGGGCGGCGCCGGGCGACGCGGCGCCGGGCGACGCGGCGCCGGGTGGACCGGGCGCGGCGCCGCCCGGCGGGCCGAGCCGGTCCGTCTCCTGGGCCCGCAGTTCCACCCGGCGGATCTTGCCCGAAATCGTCTTGGGCAGCTCCGCGAACTCCAGCCGGCGGATCCGCTTGTACGGGGACAGCCGCTGCCGGGCGTAGCCGAGGATCGCGACCGCGGTGTCCGCGGACGGCTCGAATCCGGCCGCGAGCGTGATGTACGCCTTGGGGACCGTGAACCGCATCGGGTCCGGCGAGGGCACCACCGCGGCCTCGGCCACCGCCTCGTGCTCGATCAGCACGCTTTCCAGCTCGAAGGGCGAGATCCGGTAGTCCGACGCCTTGAACACGTCGTCGGTGCGGCCGATGTAGGTCAGGTACCCGTCGGCGCCCCGGCTCGCCACGTCCCCGGTGTGGTAGTAGCCCCCGCGCATGGCCTCGGCTGCCCGCTCCGCATCCCCGTGGTAGCCGGTCATCAGGCCGAGCGGCCGATGCGACAGGTCCAGGCAGATCTCACCTTCCCCGCCCGGCTCCCCGGTCAGCGGGTTGACCAGGGCCACGGTGTACCCGGGCAGCGGGCGGCCCATCGACCCGGGACGCAGCGGCTGGCCCGGCGGGTTGCCCACCTGGGCAGTGGTCTCGGTCTGCCCGTAACCGTCCCGAACCGCGATCCCCCAGGCCCGCCCGACCTGGTCGATCACCTCGGGGTTCAGCGGCTCGCCAGCCGCCACGCACTCGCGCAGCGAGGTCACGTCGCAGTCGCTGAGGTCGGCCTGGATGAGCATCCGCCAGACCGTGGGCGGCGCGCAGAACGTGGTCACCCCGAAGCTGCCGATCGCGGCCATCAGCGCCCGCGCCGAAAACCGCTCGTAGCCGAGCACCAGCGCGGTCGCGCCCGCGTTCCACGGCGCGTACACGTTGCTCCACGCGTGCTTGGCCCAGCCGGGGGAGGAGATGTTCAGGTGCACGTCGCCGGGCTGCAGCCCGATCCAGTACATGGTGGACAGGTGGCCCGCCGGGTACGAGGCGTGCGTATGCTCCACCAGCTTCGGCTGGGCCGTCGTCCCGGACGTGAAATACAGCAACAACGGATCGCTCGCGTAAGTCGGGCCGTCCGGCTCGAAGTGGGTGCCGGCCGCGGCCGCCTCCGCGTAGCCGTGCCAGCCCTCCGGCGGCGTGGCCCCCGGCGTGGTGCTGACCGCCACCCGGGTCCAGCCGCCAGGGACGTCCGCGAACCCTGGCGTGTGCCCGTACTCGGTGATCACGTGACGCACGTCGCCGCGGGCCACCCGGTCGGCCAGGTCCTCCGGGCCGAGCAGCGTGCTGGCCGGGATGATCACCACGCCGAGCTTCATCGCGGCCAGGATGATCTCCCACAGCGGTGCGATGTTGCCCAGCATGAGCAGGAGCCGGTCGCCCCGCCGGGCGCCGAGGCCGCGCAGCCAGTTGGCCACCTGATTGGAGCGGGCGGACATCTCGCCGTAGCTGATCCGGGCGGCGGCGTCCCCGTCGGCCACGATGCGCAGCGCATCCCGGTCCGGGTGCTCGGCTGCGATCACGTCGAACCAGTCCAGCGCCCAGTTGAACTCGTCCAGTTGCGGCCAGGAGAACTCGGCCAGCGCAGCCGGGTAGTTCTCGCGGTGGCGCAGCAGTAGGTCCCGGGCCTCGCGAAAGGCCTGCGTCGGTGATGGTACGTCTGTCATGAGGTCATCGTGGCAGTTGCGCCCGGGCGATGGGAATGCCGCGCCGGACTCTGTCCGGACCGCCACGGCACCCCGGCGGCGCCAGTGAAATCGGACTAACCTCCACTAGAGGTTATAAACCGGGCAGGCTACGCTAGGCGGCGACGTCATGCCGGTGGGGCAACGACGTCATGCCGGGGGGCAATTGTGCGCAGATACGTGGTCGCCGTCGCCGTAGCCATGGCCGGGGGGCTGCTGCCGTTCGGCGTCGCGGCCGCGCAGGCCGGAACCGGGGGTGGTCCGCCGCCTCGGGGGGTCGTATCGGCTGCACCCGCCAGTAACACGCCCCGGCTGGCCACGGCGTCCAGTCCCACCGAGCAGATCCGCCAGCTCGTCCTCTGCGGCGGCACCATGTACGCGGTGGGCAGCTTCAGCTCGATCAAGAGGGGCAGCACCACCTACTCCCGCAGTGACATCGTCAGCTTCAGCGCGAGCAGCCCGTACCGGGTCAACTCCTGGGCCCCCAGGGTGGTGGGCAGCACGCAGACCGACGAGGACGGCGCGGCGGCGGTCAACTCCATCGCGTTCAGCGGCGGCAACTGCGCGGACGCCTACATCGGCGGCAATTTCACCCGCGTCAACGGCACCAGGGTCAACAACATCGCCGAGATCAGCACCAGGACGGGCGCCGTGGTCAGCGGCTTCGCGCACGACGCCAACGGGCGGGTCGATACCCTCGCCGCCGTCCGGGGCCACCTGCTGGCGGGTGGCACGTTCTCGTCCATCAACGGGGCCAGGACTGCGCGCATGGCCAGCCTGAACCCGTCCACCGGCCGGGGCGACGGGTTCCTGAACCTGTCCATCGCAGGCAGCCAGGTCTATAACCAGCAGCTCAGCCACGGCGGGACGCTCGACCTGGTCGAGGGTGTGTTCAGCTCGGCCGGCGGCGCCGCGCGTCACCAGATCTTCATGCTGAACGTCGGCGGCTCCAGGGCCCGCGTGACCGGCTGGACCTCGCGGGACTTCGGCGTCGCCTGTACCGAGTCGTTCTGGGCTCGCGCGGCGGCCTGGTCACCGAACGACTCCACGGTGTACGTGGCGACCACCGGTTTCCATGTCGTGGGGGGCAGCAATCACGGGGCGCGCACGGGACCGTGCGACGCCGCGCTGGCCTACCCGGCAACCCAGGCGCCCGTCGCGCACAAGTGGATCAACTACACCGGCTGCGACTCGCTGTATTCAGTGGCTGCTGACGGCCGCGCCGCGTACTTCGCCGGCCACGAGCGCTATTCCATGAACCCCGGCGCGTGTAACACTCTCGGTCCCCGGGGGTACAACGCACCGGGCATCGAGGGCCTCAACCCGGCTGACGGGGCGCTGTACGTCAACGCGGCGCGCTCCGCGGGATATTACAGCCGGGCCCGCGGCCTGGGCGCCGACGACATGCTGGCCACCAGGGCCGGGCTGTGGATCGCCAGTGACAACTTCGAGGACAGCGACGCCTGCGGTGGGCAGAGGGGGCACGCCGGAATCTGCTTCCTGCCCTACGGCTGATACCCCGGGCCCCGCGGCCGGACCCCTGCCGGACCATGGGCGCGCACGTTTCGCGGGATATGTGGACGGAGCACCGGGCGCCGCCCCTGACCAATGTGACCCACGGTGCTCGTGGTGCGCGCTACCCAGGCGCCGTCCGGCGGGCCGCCCGCCCCGCCCGCCAGGGGAGCCATGAGTATCTTTGCGGAGTGGTCCCGGCCAGCTATCACGACTTCTTCAGCGCTTGCGCCACTGTGGCGGGGGCGCTGATCGGGCTGCTCTTCGTGGCCATCTCGATTTCTCCGGCGAAGCTGTCTGGCCCCCGCGCTGAGAATGATCAGCAGCTCAAGGCGGCCATGGCTTTCTCGGCCCTGGTGAACACGCTGGTCATCGCCCTCGTGACCCTCCTGCCCAGAGCCAACCTCAGCCTGACGGTCATCATCGTGGCGGCTGCCGGGCTGTCCTCCACGTCCGGCTTGATCATCCTGCTGCTGCGGGACACCAGGCTGCGGGTCCGGGTGGACCAGCTGATCTTGCCGGCTGTCCTGCTCGGGCTGTACGGCCTTCAGCTGGCGCAACGGCATCGCGCTGGGCGGGTCTCCCCGGAGTCCGGGGTACCTCAGCAACCTGGGGGGATTGTGCATTGGCTTCTTTGGCTTCGCCATCGCGCGGGCCTGGGCGCTGGTGGGCGCGCGCGACTCCAGCCTTCTCGCCGCCGTCGTGGAGATGGCCCGCCGGCCTGGTGGCCCGGACCCCATCCCTGCCGCGCACGGCGGTGAGGCCGACGAAGCAGCCACACCGGCGGCCGGGGAGAACCTGGACTAACCCGTGCCCTCGCCCCCGGGCGGTCAGACGGCCAGGTTGGCGCCGCCTGGATTCCAGCAGGCTGCCCGGGCGGGCGGGATCACCCGCCCCGGAGTCCGGCCGCCGCGCCGGGCTACCGTGCGGCGGCTGTCGCTCCCGCACGGTAGCGTTCCGGACGTGCCCTCCGGTGAAAAGCTCGCGCGAGCTGGCCCGCGGCCTGACCCCGCCCCGGCCACGGTGGACGCCCGGGCGCTGCCCCCGTGCCTGACCTGCTGGCCGCCGCCGTGGCCGGGATCGGCGGCGCCGAGCGGCCCGGGCAGGTGGCGATGGCCGAGGCGGTGGAGCGGTCCATCCGGTCCGGGGAGCACCTCGCGGTCCAGGCGGGCACCGGGACCGGCAAGTCGCTGGCCTACCTGGTGCCCGCGATCGCGCACGCGCTGGCCAGCGGCAGCGCCGTCGTGGTGGCCACCGCCACCATCGCCCTGCAGCGCCAGCTGATCGACCGGGACCTGCCGCGGCTGGCCGAGACGCTCGCGCCGCTGATCGGCCAGGAACCTGACTTCGCGATCCTGAAGGGCCGCCGCAACTACCTGTGCCTGCACCGGCTGAAATCGGGGGCGCCCGAGGATCCCCGCGACGTGCTCTTCGACCGGGGCGCGACCTCGGCGGTGGGCCAGCAGGTCGAGCGCCTGCACGAGTGGGCGACCCGGACCAGCACCGGCGACCGCGACGAGCTCGTGCCCGGCGTGGACGACCGGGCGTGGCGGCAGGTGTCGGTGAGTGCCCGGGAGTGCCTCGGCGCCCAGCGGTGCCCGTTCGGCCGCGAATGCTACGCGGAGCAGGCCCGGGTGACCGCCGGCCAAGCGAGCATCGTGGTCACCAACCACGCGCTGCTTGCCATCAACGCGCTGGAATCGTTCCCGGTCCTGCCCGAGCATGACGTCGTGATCATCGACGAGGCTCACGACCTGGTGAACCGCGTCACCAGCGCCGCCAGCGGGGAACTGTCCGCGACGGGCGTAGACGCGGCGGCCCGCCGGGTCGGGCGGCTGCTGTCCGCGGATGCGGCGGGACGGCTCCGGGAAGCAGGGGAGGCCGCGTCCCGGGCCTTCGCCGAGTCCCGGGATGGCCGCCTCGACCTGCTGGACCAGGACCTGGCCAGTGCTCTGGCCCTGGTGCGGGACTCCGCCGCGGGGTGTGCCACGGAGATCCGCACCAGCGCCAGCAGGCCGGCGAGGAGGATCAGCCCTCGGACCAGCTGGCCGCGACGCGCGCAGCGCTGGCCTCCCTGGACGACCTGCGGGGAACCGCGGACCGGATCCTGGCCTCGTTCGTCCCGGACCTGACCTCCCGGACCGACGTGGTCTGGATGGACCGGCCGATGGTCGAGGACCCGCGCCGTCCGGCCACGCTGCGGGTGGCTCCGTTGCAGGTCGGCGCGCTGCTTGCGGAGCGCTTGTTCCGGCGCCAGACCGTGGTGCTGACCTCGGCAACGCTGGCCCTCGGCGGCTCGTTCGAGCCGCTGGCCCGGCAGTGGGGGCTGCCGCGGCCCGGGTCTGAGCCCGGTGGGGCCGATCCCCCTGGGCCGAGCAGGCCCGGGCCGATCCCCCCTGGGGCCCGGGCCGATCCCCCGGGGCCGGCCGCCGGACCGAGCCAGTCGCCGGGAGCCCGTCCGACGGCGCGCCAGAGGACCCGGCGGGGGTCGGGACCGGGACCGGTGGCTCCGGGGAGTCGCCGGAGGAACCCCCGCCGCACGGCCTGGCCTGGTCGGGCCTGGACGTTGGCTCGCCCTTCGACCATCCCCGCCGCGGCATCCTGTACGTCGCGCGGCACCTGCCGCCGCCGGGCCGGGACGGGCTCCCGCCGGCCTACCTGACCGAGCTCAGCGAACTGATCACCGCGGCCGGCGGCCGCACGCTCGGCCTGTTCTCGTCCATGCGGGCGGCCCGGCAGGCCGCGCTCGAGCTGCGCGGCTCGCTCACCGTTCCGCTGTTCTGCCAGGGCGACGACGCCACCGGCCAGCTCATCCGGCAGTTCGCCGAGGACGAGACGAGCTGCCTGTTCGGCACGCTGTCCCTGTGGCAGGGAGTGGACGTCCCGGGGCCGGCACTGCAACTCGTGGTCATCGACCGGATCCCGTTCCCGCGGCCGGACGACCCGCTGGCCTCCGCCCGGCAGCGGGTGGTGGCGGCCCGCGGTGGCAACGGGTTCATGGCCATCGCCGTCTCCCATGCCGCGCTGCTGCTGGCCCAGGGCGCGGGGCGGCTGCTGCGCACCATGGAGGACCGGGGCATGGTGGCCATCCTGGATCCGCGGCTGGCCACCGCGCGGTACGGCGGCTTCCTGCGTGCGTCGCTGCCGCCGTTCTGGGCCACAACGGACCCGGCGGTGGCCCGGGACGCGTTGCGCCGGCTGGCCGCCCAGAACTCCTGATGCCCCCGCGGCCGGACAGCTATCCGGCCTGCGGCCGCAACCCCTGGCAGATCACCGTGATGACGGGGTCCAGTGCGGCGGCGTGCCGCGCCGGCCCGGCACGCCAGCGCGTGAGCGTAATTCCCTTGCGCCCCGGTAGTCCCTTCCAGGGCAGAACGCCGCCAGTGATCAGACGATCGGTGCTGCGCCGCCGACGACACCAATCGTCTGATCACGATGGCGATGCGGCCGCTATGCGCGGCTCAGGACGACCTTCAGCGCGCCGGTGTCAGCCGCCCGGCCGAACACGTCGTACGCCAGCTCGAACTCGTCCAGCCCGAAGCGGTGCGTTATGAACTTCGACGCGTCGAGCTGGCCGCTGGTCAGCAGGCGCAGCAGCGTGGCGGTGGAGTAGGCGTCCACCAGCCCTGTCGTGATGGTGATGTTCTTGATCCACAGTTCTTCGAGGTGCAGGGTGGCGGGCTCGCCGTGCACGCCGATGTTGGCGATCCGGCCGCCGGGTCGGGCCAGCCTCGCGGCCAGTTCGAAGGTGGCGGGCACGCCCACCGCCTCGATGGCGACATCGGCGCCCAGCCCGTCGGTCAGCAGCCCGACTACTTCCTCGGGGTCCTGGCTGGCGTTGTTCACCGTGACATCGGCGCCGAACCGCTTCGCGGCCTCGAGCCGAGCGCCGGCCATGTCGATCGCGATGATGTGGTGCGGGCTGTACAGCCGGGCACCCATGATCGCCGCCAGCCCGACCGGGCCGCTGCCGACGATCGCGACCACGTCACCGGGCCGCACAGCGCCGTTCAGCACGCCGACCTCGTAGCCGGTGGGCAGGATGTCGGCCAGCATGAGGATGTTCTCGTCGGGGACCCCGGGTGGCACGGCGTAGGTGGAGGTGTCCGCGAACGGCACCCGGACGTACTCGGCCTGCGTGCCGTCGATCTTGTGGCCCAGGATCCAGCCGCCGCCCCCGAGGCACTGGCCCGCGTGACCTTCGCGGCAGAACCGGCAGGTTCCGCACGCGGAGATGCAGGAGACCAGGACACGGTCCCCGGCGCGCACCGTCTTGACCCCGCTGCCCACGGATTCGACGGTCCCCACGGCTTCATGACCGAGGATCCGGCCGTCAGTCACCGCCGGGACGTCCCCCTTGAGGATGTGCAGGTCCGTGCCGCAGATCGTGACGGCGTCGACACGGACGATCGCGTCGGTGTCGGCGATGACCTCTGGCTTCGGCACGTCTTCCCAGGCCTTCTGGCCGGGGCCGTGATAGACAAGCGCTCGCATGACCATCTCCCGCTGTACGCCCGGGCCCGGTTCACTGACCCACCCGGGTCTGCCTCTCACCGTCTGCCCGGAGGGGGCCCTCCGGCAGGGCCGGAGGCCCCATCCGGTCGGGCTGAACGTCCTGCCCCGGGACTGACCGGCTGATATCGGGCCCGGGGCGCCGTGCCGTCGGTGGTTGCGACGCGGGCGCCATTCCGCTCGCCGGCGGCGCCCGCGCCGTCGAAGACCGGCTAGCCCGGGTGCGGGCACGGTCCCCGGAAATATCTAGGCGACGACGTACGCTTTAGCTGGAGCAGGAGAACATGCGAAGGCGGTCGCACTGCTCGGGCCAATGCTTGGGCCTGCGGTCATCGCCGTGTATGCGGTAGTTGTGAACGGTCCCGGCCCGGTGATCATCCGGAAAGGGCCTTACCTTCCGCGCAGGCGAGCGATGATATTTCATGGCTGCCCCGGACCTCGGTGGTCACACTTTTGATTTCTCTGAGCCTGATTTCTTAGAGCCGAGGCGGGCATGGATCCGATTTTTCACCGCGCACGATTTTCGTGGGCAGTTCAGCGGGGCACGCGCAGCGTGCACCGGTTGACTCCGTCCCGGCCGGGCCCGCCTAACCGGATCAACAAGCTGGGCAAGAAGCCGTCCGGGCCGACGCCGACGCCGACGCCGACTGCGACGCCGCGCTGGCCGATCTGGGTCCTGGTGGGCGGGCTGGTGCTCGGGACCCTTCTGCTCTTCCATCCGGGTTTCAAGAGCTCGACGACCCGGAACTTCAACTACAGCGGCTTCGTCAGTGAAGTCACGGCAAATAAGGTCGCAACGGCGACGATCAGCTCGACCGGACTGGTGACCGGCACGCTGCACGGCGGCGCTGCCTACAGCTCCCAGATCCCCACCGCGCTGAACAATAATGCGCTTTCCCCGCTCCTGCTCAAGCACAAGGTCCAGGTCACGGGCAGCGCTCCGAGCTCGTACTCCGTGGCCACGTTGCTCTTCTCGCTGTGGCCGCTGCTGCTGCTGGTGGGCGTTTTCATCTGGTTCGCCCGCCGCGGCCGTAAGCAGATCGGCGGAATCATGAGCTTTGGCCGGTCAAAGGCCAAGCTCTACGACGAGGACAGGCCTTCCACGCGTTTCGCGGACATTGCGGGCTATGAGGGTTCCAAGGCCGAGGTCATGGAAGTCGTCGATTTCCTGAAACACCCTCAGCGCTACGCGCGGGCGGGCGCGGTCGGCCCCAAGGGCGTGCTCATGGTGGGTCCGCCCGGGACCGGGAAGACGCTCCTGGCCCGGGCCGTCGCCGGCGAGGCTGGTGTCCCGTTCTTCGCCCTCAGCGGATCGAGCTTCGTGGAAATGTTCGTCGGGGTCGGCGCGTCCAGGGTGCGGGACCTTTTCACGGACGCGCGCAAGCACGCGCCCTCGATCATCTTCATCGACGAGATCGACGCCATCGGGGGCCGCCGCGGTCCCGGCGGGTTCGGCTCGAACGACGAGCGCGAGCAGACCCTCAACCAGCTGCTGTCCGACATGGACGGATTCGAGCCCGGCGCCAGCGTGGTGGTCATGGGAGCGACCAACCGGGCCGAGATCCTCGACACCGCGCTGCTGCGGCCCGGCCGCTTCGACCGGACGGTGGAGATTCCCCTGCCGAACCAGGAGGAGCGGACGGCCATCCTGGCCATCCACGGGCGGGGCAAGCAACTCGGGCCTGACGTGGATCTGGCCGTGGTGTCCCGGGGCACCCCCGGGTTCTCGGGCGCCGATCTCGCCAACCTCGTGAACGAGGCGGCGATCAACGCGGTGCGCGGCGGGCGCAACGTCATAGCCGCCTCCGACTTCGCAGCGGCGCGAGACCGCCTGCTGATCGGCCGGCGCGACGGGTCCAACGCGCTGCTGCCCGAGGAAAAGAACTCAGTCGCCATCCACGAGGCTGGTCACGCCCTCGTCGCGGTCTTGTCGGAGCACGCCGACCCGGTCGCGAAGGTCACCATCCTGCCCCGCGGCGCGGCGCTCGGGGTGACCGAGCAGCTGCCGGAGTCCGAACGCCACCTGTACCGCCAGAGCCACCTCACCGATACCCTCGCGGTCCGGCTGGGCGGCCGGGCGGCGGAGATCGTCGTCCTCGGGGAGCCCTCGACCGGTGCGGCGAATGACCTCGCGGGTGCCACCGATCTGGCCACCCGCATGGTGCGGGAATGGGGCTTCTCGACCGAGGTCGGGCCCATCAGCTACGGCCCGGAAGGGCCGAGCCGGGACAACCCGTTCGCGGGGCGTCCCTACGCCGAGGAGACGCAGCGATCCATCGACCGGGAAGTGGCCACGCTGCTCCGGGAGGCCGAGAGCCGGGCGACCATGCTGCTGCGCACGAACCTGGACACCCTCCGCCAGGTGGTCGACCTCCTGCTCGAACGGGAGACCATCGACGGCTCCGACCTGGCCGCCATCGTCGGGGTGCCGGAACGGCACGCAGAGCCCGAAATGGTCTGGGCTCCCCGCGCGGTCGCGATGACGCCGGCCGCGGTGGAGCAGAACGGGGCCAGCAAGCCGATGCGGTGAACGCCACAGCGCCGTGCATGGCGTGCGCACGCCATGCACGGCGCTGAGGTGATCCGGGGGTTTACAGGACGTCGTGGCCGGGGTGCGGCTCGGCCGGGACCCCGGTCCGCTGGGCGGGGATACTGCCCAGCCGGCCGGCCTGAAAGTCCTCGAACGCCTGCACCAGCTCGTCACGGGTATTCATCACAAACGGTCCGTACGCGGCGACCGGCTCGCGAATGGGCTGCCCGCCGAGCACCAGGATGTCCAGCTCGTGGCCGGGTCCCTCCTGGGTCCGGGCGGCATCCACGGTCAGCGCGTCACCCGCGCCGAACACCGCGAGCTGCCCGGTTCGGATCGGACGGTGGTCCGGGCCGACCGTGCCGGAGCCGCCCAGGACGTAGACCAGCGCGTTGAAGTCGCTGCGCCACGGGAGGTGCAGCTGGGCGCCGGGCTGCAGGGTCACGTGCAGCAGGCTGATCGGCGTGTGGGTGACGCCGGGGCCCGGGTGCCCGGCCAGGTCACCGGCGATGACCCGGATCAGCGCGCCGCCGTCGGGCGAGGACAGCAGCGAGACCTGCTGGGCGCGGATGTCCTGGTACCGCGGGGCCGTCATCTTGAGCCGCCGGGGCAGGTTCACCCACAGCTGGAAGCCGTGGAACAGCCCTCCGCTCATGACCAGTTCCTCGGGGGGCTCCTCGATGTGCAGGATCCCGCCGCCCGCGGTCATCCACTGCGTGTCGCCGTTGGTGATCAGCCCGCCGCCACCGTTGGAGTCCTGGTGCCGGAACACGCCGTCGATGATGTACGTGACGGTCTCGAAGCCGCGGTGCGGGTGCCAGGGCGTGCCCTTGGGCTCACCCGGCGCGTAGTCCACCTCGCCCATCTGGTCCATGTGGATGAAGGGGTCCAGCTGCGCCAGGTCCACGCCGGCGAAGGCCCGGCGGACCGGGAAGCCCTCACCCTCGAAACCGGACGGCGCGGTGGTCAGCGACACGACCGGCCGCTCCGCCGCGGCCGCGGCGTCGGGCTCCGGGACGCGGGGCAGGACCAGAATGTCCTCTACAGTCACCGCTGGCATGACATCTCCTCAGTTGAGCCTTCTCGACCAGCCTAAAGGGTGGTTCACCCGCCCGGCTGATGGCCTTCCCGGCCTCTCGCGGGCCGCAGTAGCCTCAACGATAGTTGATCGCTCAACATTCCCGTCAGGTGAGCGTGCCGCGGACCGGCGGGCGAGCCGGGTCAGGCCCGAAGGCCCGGTCGGTGTGGTCGGTGCGGGCTTCCTTGGGCACCCGAACGCGTGGGCTGGCACGGCCGCCGGGAGCCGGGAGCCAGGGTTTGCCGCTCCGGCCACGGTCGTGATCTAACGATTGGTGTCGCTGGGGCAGCACCAATCGTTAGATCACGTTTGCTGGAGGCCCGGCCTGGCGGCACACGCGTCACACCAGGCGCACAGGCCGCAGGGGTGGGGCTGCCAGGGGTCCAGAGGACCCTTCCGGTCGCGCCTGGCGTGGGCCCGCAGGGTCCCGGCCACGCCGGGGGCGCGGCGCGGATGGGGGGGGCCGGCCAGGCCGGGGGCGCGGCGCGGATGAGGGGGGAGGCGCAGGCCAGGCCGGGGGCGCGGCGCGGATGAGGGGGCCGGCCACGCGGCGGGGCTGGACGGGTTAGGGGAGTTTCCAGTCGATGCCGCCGGCGCCCTGCTCCGCCAGCAGCGAGCTGGCCCGGCTGAACGGCCGCGAGCCGAAGAACCCCCGGTCGGCGGAGTTCGGGCTGGGGTGCGGCGACTCGATCAGCGGCACCCCGCCGAGCAGGGGCGCCAGGTTCCGCGCGTCGCGGCCCCAGAGGATCGCGACCAGCGGCGACTGCCGCGCGGTCAGGGCACGGATCGCCTGCTCGGTGACCTCTTCCCAGCCCTGGCCGCGGTGTGAGCCCGGCTTACGGGGCTCGACGGTGAGGACCCGGTTCAGCAGCAGCACGCCGCGCTCGGTCCACGGGGTGAGATCCCCGGTTGACGGCGCGGGATAGCCGAGGTCGGCGGTGTACTCGCGGAAGATGTTGATCAGGCTGGGCGGAAGGCGGCGCACCTCGGGCGCGACCGAGAAGCTCAGCCCGACCGGGTTGCCCGGGGTCGGGTACGGGTCCTGCCCGACGATCAGCACCCGCACGTCGGCGAACGGTTGCTGGAACGCGCGGAGCACCAGGTCGCCCGCGGGCAGGTAACGTCGCCCCGCGGCCACCTCGGCCCGCAGGAAGTCACCCATGGCGCTGATCCGGTCCGCCACCGGGGCCAGGGCCTCGGCCCAGCCCGCCTCGACGATCTCACCTAGCTCTCGGCCTGCCACGCAGGACACTCTAGGGCTCGCGGCGGGCGGGCGGGACAGGCCACGCCATCCGTGATCGAACAGGTATTTGATTATTCGCATATGCTCCAACCATGGAGACTGGCCTGCAGAGATCCCTGCTCGACCTGTGCGACGCGCCGGCTCCGGGGCCGCTCGGCGCGTCGGTGCGCCGGACCATGCTCGACCACGGCGCCTGGGTGGATTTCCGGCCGGGCTGGATGGCGGGTGCCGACGTCCTGTTCGGGCGGCTGCGCGACGCCGTGCCGTGGCAGGAGGAACGGCGCCGGATGTACGACCGGGTGGTCGAGGTGCCCCGGCTGCTCTGCTTCTACGGCGAGGGTGAAGCCCTGCCCGATCCCGCGCTGGCCGAGGCGCGCCACGCGCTCGACCAGCACTACGGGCCGGACCTGGGTGAGCCGCTGCCTACTGCGGGCTTGTGCCTCTACCGGGACGGCCGGGACAGCGTGGCGTGGCACGGCGACCGGATCGGCCGGGGCGGCAAAGAGGACACCGTGGTGGCCATCCTGTCCCTGGGCGCGCCGCGGGCCCTGCTGCTCCGGCCCCGGGGTGGCGGCCCCGCGCTGCGCCATGACCTCGGCCACGGTGACCTGCTGGTGATGGGCGGCAGCTGCCAGCGCACCTGGGAGCACGCGGTGCCGAAGACGGCGCGGGCCGCCTGCCCGCGGATCAGCGTGCAGTTCCGGCCGCGCGGGGTCCGCTGAGCCCGCCGCGCGCCGGGCCCGTATCGGTCCGGCTCAGAACCCGAACCCGGCCTCCAGCTGGGCCAGGCCTCCGTCGACAGAGGCGAAGATGATGTCCAGGTCGCTCTCGCCGCGTTCCAGGACTGGCAGCGTGGTGGCCAGGATCACCCCGAAGATCGCCCCGGCCAGCGCGCGCACCGCGGCGTCATCAGGCTTCCGCCGGACCCGCCTGGCCAGGACGGCGGCCGTGACATCGATGCTGCGGGCGAATTCGTCCAGCGCCCGGGCCCGGACCTCCGGCACGGTCAGCGTGAGCTCGGTCGTCTGCCGGAAGCGCTCCCGCTCCTCCTCGGTGAACCCGGCCCGGGCGGCGGCCACGGCGCCCCGGACCGCGGCCAGCGGGCTCAGCCCGGGCGGCTGCGCCTCGAGGGCGTCCAGGGTCAGCACGTCGAGATCGTCCTGCAGGACCACGTCTTCCTTGGTCGGGAAGTACCGGTAGAACGTCGCCGGGGACACCTCGGCCGCCTCGGCGATCTGCTCGACGCGTGTGGCAGCGTACCCCTGCTCGCGGAACAGCCGCAGCGCGTGCTCCCGGATGGAAGCACGCGTCCTGGCTTTCTTGCGTTCGCGCAGCCCGGGCTGGTCAGCGTCGTGCGTGGTCATGCCCCTGATCCTGCCTGCCCAGCTCCGATGATGCGAGCTCCGATGATGCGAGCGGAGTGCCGGACCCGGCCGAGGGGGCCGGCCCGGCGACGCCGGCGGGGTGAGCGGGGCCTCGGGCCCAGGGGCCGGGGCCCCGCCGGCAGCAGGCTGGTCGCGGCCGCCCACGCGGGCCCGGCGGGGCAGGAACACCAGCGCGAGCACGGCGCTGAGCACCGCGATGCCCGCGCACACTGCCAGCATGACATCCAGGCCGTGGGCGAACGCCGCGCGCACCGAGTCGAGGAACACCACCGAGTGCAGCTCGGCGGCGACGCTCACCCCGGCGGCGATCCCGGTGCGCACCGCTGCGCCGGCCGCGGCCGGCAGGTGGGCCAGGTGGAGCTGGCTGCGGTAGGCGGACAGCAGGATCGTGCCCAGCACCGCCACCCCGATCGTGGCCCCCACCTGGCGCATCGCGGTGATCAGCGCGGATCCGGATCCGCTTCGCTCTGCGGACAGCGCGCCCAGGGCGGCGTTCATGGCGGCGGGCATGGCCAGCCCCAGGCCCAGCCCGGCCACCGCGTACCAGGTCGCGGTGAACGCCGTCCCGCTGGCCGCGCTGGTCGTGGCGCCGACGCCGAGGCCGGCGGCCATCACCACGAAGCCCGCCGTCACCAGGGCCTTCGGGCCGGCCGGGGCATGGCCCGCGGGGGCACCGTCCGGGCCCTTCGGCGGCGTCTGCAGCCGGGTGCCGCCGATCATGCCGATCACCATCCCGCCGATCATCGGCAGCATCCGCAGCCCGGTGGCGAAGGAGTCCAGGCCCCGGACTTCCTGGAAGTACTGCGGCATCGCGAACAGGATGCCGAACATCGCGAACGAGACGAACGTGGTCAGGATCGTGCCCCAGGTGAAGGCGCGCGAGCGGAACAGCTCCAGCTGGACCAGCGGCTGGACGTGCCGCCCGGCCCGGCGCTCCCAGGCAACGAAGCCCGCCAGCACGGTAGCGCCGGCCAGGATCGTGACCAGGGCGGCCGGGCTGGTCCACCCGTTCTCGCCCGCCTTGATGCAGCCGTAGGTCACCCCGGCCAGCCCCACGCTGGACAGGACGATGCCGGCTATGTCGATCCGGCCGCCCCGTGCCCCGTGTGATTCCGGCATCAGGAACGCCACCGCGACCAGCGCGACCACCACCACCGGCACGTTGATCAGGAAGACCGAGCCCCACCAGAAGTTGTCCAGCAGCCAGCCGCCCAGCAGCGGGCCGACCGGGTAGGCGATGAACGTCGCGCCCATCACTATCGCGATCGCCCGCGGCTGCTCCTCCGGGGCGAACAGCACGGGCAGCACCGCGATCGACATGGGGAAGATGACCGCAGCGCCGAGGCCGAGCGCGGCGCGGGCCGCGATCAGCTCACCCGGGGAGCCGGCGAACGCGCACGCGGCCGAGCTGGCGCCGAAGACCACCAGCGCGATCAGCAGCATCTTCTTGCGTCCGACCCGGTCGCCGAGCAGCCCGGCGGGCAGCAGGGCCGCGGCCAGCACCAGGCTGTAGGACGCCGAGAACCACTGCAGGTCCGTGGTGGAGGCGTGGAGCTGGGTGGACAGGACCGGCAACGCCAGGTTGAGCACGGTCAGGTCGAGCCCGACGACCAGCACGCTGGCCGAGATGGCGATCAGCGCCCACCACCGGCCCGCGTCCGGGTGGCGTGCCTGCGGGGTCCCTGCGCGGCTGGCGTCGGTACGCATGGGTCACCTCTCTTGACGGAGGACGTGGTTCCCGAGAGCTGGCTTCAAAAGAAAGCTACTCTCAGTTTAGAGCGGATGTCAACATCAGGTGCTGGCGGCGCGCACGAAGACGGCGGCGGCGGCGCGTTGGCGGCCGCCCCGTTAACGCGTCGTTGGCGGCGCCCCGTTAAGGGTTCGTTGGGGGCGCCGTTAACGGTCGTTGGCGGCGGCCCGTTCAGGAGGCGTCAGGACCGGGGCCGGGCCGGGATCCGGGCGGCTAGCCGCAGCTAGCCGAGGAGGGCGCGGACCTGCCGGGCGATCTCGATGTCCTCCCGCGACGTGACGACCAGCGCCGCGGCCGCCGCCCCCGCCGCGCCGATGTCAGCGTCCGCCGCGGCGGCGAGGTTGCGCTCCTCGTCGAGGGTGACGCCGAGGAACGCGGGCGCAGAGCGCGACCGGATGAGTGGCTGGTGCTCCCCGATCCCGCCCGTGAACACGAGCACGTCCAGGCCGTCCATGGCGGCGGCCATGCCCGCGATCAGCTGCCGGAGCCGGTGCAGGTAGACCTCGAGGGCGAGGACCGCGGCCGGGTCGCCGGCGTCCGCGGCCCGGGTCACGTCCCGCATGTCGGCCGAGCCCGGCCAGGCCGGCCAGCCCGGAGCTGTGCTCCAGTCCCTCCGCCAGCTCGTCCACGGTCAGGCCGCCGTCGCGGAGCAGCCAGAGCAGCAGGCCCGGATCCGTGTTCCCGGCCCGGGTCGCCATGACCAGCCCCTCCAGCGGGGTGAAGCCCATCGTGGTGTCCACGCTGCGGCCGTGGGCCACGGCCGCGAGCGAGGCCCCCGCGCCCAGATGGCAGGACACGATCCGGAGCCGCTCCGCCGCGGTGCCCAGCATCTGCGCCGCGCGCCGGGCGGCGTAGCCGTGGGACAGGCCGTGGAACCCGTAACGCCGCAGCCCGAACCGTTCCCGCCAGGCGGCGGGCAGGGCGTAGGTGCTGGCCGCCGCGGGCATCCCGGCGTGGAACGCGGTGTCGAAGCAGGCCACCGCGGGCACGCCTGGCAGCAGCGCGGACACCACGTCGATGCCGCCGAGCGCCCGGGGCTGGTGCAGCGGGGCCAGGTCGGTGGCCGCCTCGATCGCCTGGCGGACCTTGGTGTCGATGACCGCAGGCGCCTCCAGCAGCGGGCCGCCGTGCACGATGCGGTGGCCGACGGCGTCCACGCCGGGCAGGCCGTTGAGGAAATTGGCCAGCGCGGCGGGCGGCTCCTCGATGTTCCAGTGGTCTACCTCGGTGGCGGCCAGGATCTGGTCTGCGGGGTCGAGGAGGCTGAGCTTGAGGCTGCTCGACCCGGCGTTGACGACGAGGACGTCCATCAGGCCGGGAAGGGCCCGGGCCAGGTCCAGTCACGGATCTCCGGCATGTCCTCGCCGTGCTCGCGGATGTAGGCGCGGTGCCGGGTGCGGGCGTCGGTCATCTGCTGGCGCAGCCAGGCGGCGCGGTCACTGAGCCCGGGCACCCGGTCGATGACGTCCATCACCAGGTGGAAGCGGTCCATGTCGTTCATGACCAGCATGTCGAACGGCGTGGTGGTGGTGCCCTCCTCTTTATAGCCGCGGACGTGGATGTTGTTGTGGCCGTCGCGGCGGTAGGTGAGCCGGTGGACGAGCCACGGATAGCCGTGGTAGGCGAAGATGACCGGGCGGTCGGTGGTGAACAGCGCGTTGAACTCGGCCTCGTTCATCCCGTGCGGGTGCTCGGTCTCCGGCTGCAGGCGCATCAGGTCCACCACGTTGACCACCCTGATCCGCAGGTCCGTGAGGTGCTCGCGGAGGATGCCGGTCGCGGCCAGCACCTCCATGGTGGGCACGTCACCGGCGCAGGCCAGCACGACGTCGGGCTCGGTGCCGTCGCGGTCGTTGCTGGCCCACTCCCAGATCCCGGCGCCGCGGGTGCAGTGCAGGACGGCGGCGTCCATGTCCAGCCAGTCGTGACAGGGCTGCTTGCCCGCCACGACCACGTTCACGTAGTCCCGGCTGCGCAGGCAATGGTCACCCACCGACAGCAGGGTGTTGGTGTCCGGCGGCAGGTACACCCGGACGACCTCCGCCTTCTTGTTCACCACGTGGTCGATGAAGCCCGGGTCCTGGTGGCTGAACCCGTTGTGGTCCTGCCGCCACACGTGCGAGGTGAGCAGGTAGTTCAGCGACGCGACGGGGCGCCGCCAGGGCAGCGCGCGGCTGGTCTTCAGCCACTTCGCATGCTGGTTGAACATGGAGTCCACGATGTGGATGAACGCCTCGTAGCAGGAGAACAGGCCGTGCCGGCCGGTCAGCAGGTAGCCCTCCAGCCAGCCCTGGCAGGTGGTCTCGGACAGGATCTCCATCACCCGGCCGTCGCGGGACAGGTGCTCGTCCACCGGCAGCGTGGCCTCCTCCCAGGTCTTGCCGGTGACCTCGAGCAGGGCGTCCAGCCGGTTGGACTGCGTCTCGTCCGGCCCGACCACCCGGAAGTTCTGCGCCGCCGCGTTGAGCCTGGCGACGTCGCGGAGCATGTAGCCCAGCACCCGGGTCGGCTCCGACATGGTCGCCCCGGGCTGGCCCACCGCCACCGCGTAGTCGCGGAAGTCAGGCAGGTCCAGGTCGCGCAGCAGGAGGCCGCCGTTAGCGTGCGGGTTGGAGCCCATCCGGCGCTCACCGGGCGGGACGAAGCCGAGAATCTCCCCGCGCGGCCGGCCGTCGGCGTCGAACAGCTCGCCGGGACGGTAGGACCGCATCCACTCCTCGAGCTGGCGCAGGTGGGCCGGGTTGGTGCGCACCTCGGCCAGCGGCACCTGATGCGCCCGCCAGGTGCCCTCTACCGGGTGGCCGTCCACCTCGGCCGGGCCGGTCCAGCCCTTCGGGGTGCGCATCACGATCATCGGCCAGCGCTCACGGGTGCCGCTGCCGTTCCGGCCCGCGCCGGGGCCGGGGCCGCCCGAGCGGGCCTCGCCCTGGATCTCCCGGATCCGGGAGATCACCTGGTCCAGCACGCCGGCCATCTCGGCGTGCATGGCCTGCGGGTCGGATCCGGTGATGAACACCGGCGCGTAACCGTAGCCGCGCAGCAGCGCGTCCAGCTCCTGCTCGGGGATCCGGGCCAGCACCGTGGGGTTGGCGATCTTCCAGCCGTTCAGGTGCAGGATCGGCAGGACCGCGCCGTCCCGGGCCGGGTCCAGGAACTTGCCGGAGTGCCAGCTGGTGGCCAGCGGCCCGGTCTCGGCCTCGCCGTCCCCGATCACGCAGGCCACGATGAGATCGGGGTTGTCGAACGCGGCGCCGTGCGCGTGGGCCATGGAGTAGCCCAGCTCACCGCCCTCGTGGATCGAGCCGGGCGTCTCCGGGGCGACGTGGCTGGGCACCCCGCCCGGGAACGAGAACTGGTGGAACAGCCGGCCCATCCCGGTCAGGTCACGCGGGATGCTCGGGTAGATGTCGCTGTAGCTGCCGTCCAGCCAGGTGCTCGCGATCGCCGCCGGGCCGCCGTGGCCCGGGCCGATCACGTACATCATGTTCACGTCGTGGGTGACGATCACCCGGTTCAGGTGGGACCAGAGGAAGTTCAGCCCCGGCGTGGTACCCCAGTGGCCGAGCAGCCGGGGCTTGATGTGCTCCGGCCGCAGCGGCTCGGTCAGCAGCGGGTTGGCCATCAGGTAGATCTGTCCCACGGACAGGTAGTTGGCGGCGCGCCAGTAGCCATCGAGGGCCCGGAGCTGATCGCTGGTCAGTTCTGGCCTGGTGGTCACGGTCATGTGGGTGAGGCTCCGGTCTCTTGGCGGTCAGGGATGCTGGTCTGGTGGCGGTCGGGGCGCTGGGCCGAGGGCAGCTGGCGCAGGAACGGGTCGGCCTGCCCGTGGCTGGTGACCCGGATCCGGGCGTCCACCGCGGTGACCCCGTCGGGCCGGGCGATCACCGGGTTGAGGTCCAGCTCGGCGACCTGCGGCAGGTCATCGGCGAGCCGGGAGATCCGGAGCAGGGCGTCGCGCAGCGCGGCCACATCGGCCGGCGGCTGGCCGCGGCTGGCCGAGCAGCAACGGCGCGGCCCGGATCGAGTGGATCAGGTCATCGGCGTCGGCGGTGGTCAGCGGGGCCAGCCGGGCGGCATGGTCGCCGAGCACCTCGGTCGCCACCCCGCCCAGGCCGAACACGACCACGCGGGCCGAAGACCGGCTCCTGGACGACCCCGATGATGACCTCCGTCCCGCCGCTGATCATGGGCTGGACGAGCACGCCGGAAAAGTCACCCGCGAACGTCGCCGCCAGGCTGTCGAACCCGCCGCGGGCCGCTTCGGGGCCGTCGAGGCCGAGCAGCACGGCGCCGGCGTCGCTCTTGTGCACCAGGCCGTGCACCTCGGCCTTGAGGGTCACCGGGCCGCCCAGGTCCGCGGCGGCGGCCGCGGCCTCGCCGGCGGTGAGGGCCCGCCGGGATGCCACCATCGGCAGCTGGTAGCAGCGCAGCAGCTGGTCCGTCTCGTCCTTGGGCAGCCAGCCGCCGCCTGGCATCCGGTCGAGGAACGAGGCGATCAGCGCCCGCGCCTCGGCGGTCTTGATGCCCTCGATCTCCGGGACCGAGTCCCCCGGCCGGAAACGCCGCGAGCCATACCGCGCGGCCCGGGCCAGGGCCTTGGCTGCGCTCTCCGGGTAGGCGTACGCCGGGACGCCCAGGCTGCCCGCGCCCTTCCGGCCCGTGCCCTTCCGGCCCGTGTCCTGGCTGCCCGTGTCCTGGCTGGCCGCGTCTTCCTCGGCGTCGTCATCGCCGGCGAGGGGCAGCAGCTGGACCGCTTCCGGCTGGTCCAGCACCACCGCGGCCAGCGGGACGGGCAGCCGGGCTGCGCTGAGCGCCGGGATCAGGTCGGCGGCCGCGGTCGGCACGACCAGGGCGAGAACAGCGTCCACTCCGGTGTCGAAGGCCACCGTGGACAGGGCGGCACTGAACGCCCCCGTGCTGACCGCCGCGGTCGTGTCCACCGGGCCGCTGAGGGTGGCGCCCGGCGGGAGGATCTCGGCCAGGTGAGCCTGGGCGGTGTGACTCGGCGTGGCGACCGCCAGGCCCGCCTCGACGCACGCGTCCGCGGCCAGCACGCCCGCACCGCCCGCGTTGGAGAGGATGGAGACCCGGCTGCCTGCGGGCACCGGCTGGGAGGCCAGCAGCACCGCCGCTTCCAGCAGCTCGCCGAAGCTGTTGGTGGCGATGACCCCGGCCTGCTCGAACAGGGCCTGCCGGGTGATCAGCGGCGCGGTGGCCGCGGTGGTGTGCGAGACGGCCGCGCGCTGGCCTGGCGCCGTCCGGCCGGCGTGCACGGTGAGCACCGGCATGGTGGCGCTGACCCGGGCCGCGGTCCGGGCGAACTTGCGCGGGTTCCCGAAAGACTCCATGTACAGCACCGCGAGCCGGGTGGTGCCGTCTTCCGCCCACCACTGGAGCATGTCGTTGGCGGAGACGTCCAGCTTGTCACCGACGGACGCGAACGAGGAGATGCCGATGCCCAGCCGGGTGAAGTGCTCGAGCAGGGCCACTCCCACGCCGCCGGACTGGACGACCAGGCCAGCCGAGCCCGCGGCGGGATGGTGCGTGGCGAAGGTGGCGTCCAGGCCGAGGCCGGGCACGGCCACGCCGAAGCACTTCGGGCCGACCAGGCGCATGCCCTGGCGACGGCAGATGTCCAGGAGGCGGGCGGACTGGGCCGCGGTCAGCCCGGAGCTGATCACCACCAGCGACCGGGCCCCGCGCTCGGCGCATTCCCGGGCCACATCGAGCACGGCGTGCGCGGGTACCGTCACCACGGCCAGGTCGGGCGCCTCGGGCAGCGCGGCCAGGGTCGGGGCACTCGGGATGCCCTCGATGTCGGGCCCGTGCGGGTTCACCGCGTACAGGGCGCCGGCGAACCCCGCATCCCGGATGCTGAGCAGGATGAACCGGCCGATCGAGCCGGGCCGGTGGCCCGCCCCGATCACCGCGACCGAGCGCGGCGCCAGCAGCGGCTCCAGGCTGGCGACCTCGGCCCGCTGCTCCCGGCCCGCGACCGCGTCCAGGTACAGGCTGGGCTCGCTGAGCCCGACGCTGCCCGGGACCGGCATGCTCATCTCGACGACCCCCTCGTCCATCCGCCGCGTCACGCTGAGCCCGGCGTCGGCGAACACGCGCAGCACGGCGGTGTTCTCCAGCAGCGTCAGGGCGGTCAGGACCCGCACCCCGCGCTCGCGGGCCAGCGAGACCAGGTGCTCGAGCAGCAGGGTGGCCACGCCACGGCGGTGCATCCGGTCCGACACCGCCAACGCGACCTCGGCGCTCTCCCCCTCGCCCTCCGGTTCGAAGCTGGCCACGCCCACCAGGTCGTCGCCCAGGAAGCCGAGGATCGCGCCGTGGGCCGACCCGTCCTCCCCCGGCACACCCGGCGCGCCTCATGCTCGGCGGCCCCCCGGCTCGTGCTGAAGAAGCGCAGGTACAGGTTGTCTGGCGACATGGCCTCGTGCAGCTGCTTGACGGCGTCGAAGTCGCCGGAGCCGGCGGGACGGATGGTGATGGTGGTGCCGTCCGCCAGCAGGGCATAGGAGCACCCCGCTTCGGTGAGCGCGGTCACTCTGTTCTCCAGTTCCTGATGGGGACTCCTGAGTCAGCCTGGCCTGTCCGCTGGACCGGCATAAGGGTCAAACGCCCCCGCGTAGCAGGCTTCCTCACGCAGCGCCGGCGCGGAAAAGCCGTTTGTGCAGGTGGTGGTCGTCTTTGGCACCACGGTTCGCGGAGCGGGGCCTGCGGACGCGCTGTTCGCCTTCGGGCAGCGTGCCTTTCCTATCATCGCTCAGGTCCCAGGCCCGCCACGACCCGGCTGGGTGGATTCCCGGTGAACCTCAGGTGTACCTGCGGTCGTCAGCCGCGGTCGTCAGCCGGGGCCGCCGGCGGCGAGCTCACGGGGCAGCTCGCGCGGGGCGACGTTGTACCTGATGTCCCCCGGCTGGAAGCGGAGCTCGGCGTAGCTGAAATCCCCGCCGGGCAGATGCCAGATGGCCGTGCCCCGGGTCGGCGCCCAGCGGCCGCCCGCCTGGCGGCAGCCCTGCACCGGGGTGGTCCAGCGCACCCGGGCCAGCCCGCCGGGCAGATCACACCAGCGGTCCTCGGTGCTGAAGTCCACCGGCGCGCCCTGCTCGTCCAGGAACACCCGGGCGGTCACATGCTGGCCGGCATCGCGGAGGCTCAGGTCGAAGCATCGGTCACCCGCCGCGGTCCAGGTGACCGGCAGGTTCAGCAGCATGCCGGGGGCGCAGAAGACGGCGTCATTCAGGTACGTGACGAGCTCGCTGATGTCGTATTCGGGTCCGGTGCCGTTGACCAGCGGTACGAGCCCGAGCAGCGTGCCGCGCACGCTGCCATGGCCACGCACGTACGCGTCCCGCGCACTCATCGGCAGCGGGCCGCCGATCCGCAGGTGGAAGACCCGGGCCACGTCCAGGCCGGAGTTGTACTGCCACGCCTCGCAGGGCAGCCACCGCCAGCCGGGCCGCAGCCGGAACCGGCCGGTGCAGTGGGCCAGGTAAGACCAGTCGGCTGGCCGGCCCAGCACGCCCATGAACCGCAGGTACTGCTGGGCATGCGCGGGGTAACCCGGCCAGCTGCCGCGCGCTGACCGGCTCGGCCTGCGCTTCACCTCGGGGCAGGGCGAGCACGCCGGCGTCGCGGGCGAGCTTGTGGCGCAGCCGGGACGCGTGCCGCGGGAGTGACGGCCGCGCGGGCCCCCGCATGGCCCGCGGCGTGTCGGTCGAGGTCATAGCCGCGGGCTGCCGTCCTGCGCGCCGTGCACGAGCCTCGTGAAGGGCCCCGGGAAGACCAGTGCGATGTGCCCGTCGGCGAGCCAGCGGACCACGTAGGGCGGCGATCCGCCGGCGCCCTGCAGGCGGATGATCACGCATTCCCGCGGCCCGTGCCGTCCTTCGGCGACCAGGCGGTCACCGACGTCAGCCTTCATCGTCCCCCTCCTCTCGAGCTGCACGAGGGGCATTGCTCTCACTCCCAGGCCAGGCGGGTTGGTTCTGTTCTTGTGATCCAGCATGCGTCCTGGCCACGGCGGGGGGCATCGTGCCGATGTACCCCGCGACGAGGCCGTTTGGCCTTGACCACTCCGGACCTCCTGGGGGCGCCCTTTACCTGCGCGCGTGACCAACGTCCCGGCGGGCTGGGCTCCAACGTCCCTTACAGCCGCAGGCTCGCCACGATGAAGATCCATCCGCGGACCCGTGCCAGGCACTCCCCGCCCGGCGGACAGGACCCCGCGGGCCGGGGGCGAGAGCAAGGGGGAACCTCGTGAGCGGGCTGGACCTCGCGCACAGCCTCACCATCCACAACCCGTCATCGCCGCACTACACTCTCACTGTCATGATCTGGGTTGCCCTGCTCTTCACCCCGGTGGTCCTGGCCTGCCTGCCTCCCAGGCCGTCACCGGGCACGCCTGGCCGCCGGGCCGCCGGCCGCCGGGCCGCCGGCTCATGCGCCCAGCGGCCTATGAGGCCAGTTGATCCGCGGCTGCTCCGGCACGCGGCCGCCGCCCGCGGATACCTGGTGCTCACGGTCCTGCTCGGGCTGGCCACCACCGCGCTGATCCTGGCCCAGGCCGGCCTGCTGGCCCACGCCCTGGCCGCCCCGGCGACCGGGATCGGCGTGGCCGCCCTCACCACCACGCTGGGGGTGCTGCTCGCCGTGCTGGCCGCCCGGGCGGTGACCGCGTACGGCGGGGAACTGGCCGCGCTCCGGGCCGCGGCGGCGGTCAAGTCGCAACTGCGCCGCAAACTCACCGCGCACCTGCTGCGGCTGGGACCGGCCTGGCTCGGCGGCCAGCGGACCGGGGAGATCACCACCCTGTCCACGCAAGGGCCTGGACGCGCTCGACCCGTATTTCGCCCGGTTCCTCCCCCAGCTCGTGCTGGCCTTCCTGGTGCCGGTGGCGGTGCTGATCCGGGTGGGCCTGGCCGACTGGATCTCCGCGCTGGTGATCGCGGTCACGCTGCCGCTCATCCCGGTCTTCGCGGTGCTGATCGGGCTGCAGACCCGGGCCCAGACCGAGCGGCAGTGGCAGCTGCTGGCCCGCCTGGGCGGGCACTTCCTGGACGTCGTCGAGGGGCTGCCCACGCTCAAGCTGTTCGGCCGGGCCCAGGCCCAGACCGCGGTGATCCGGGAGGTCACCGACGCGCACCGGCGCGCGACCATGCGCACGCTGCGGGTCGCGTTCCTGTCCGCCCTGGTCCTGGAGCTGTCCGCGGCGATCGCGACCGCGCTGGTCGCGGTCGAGGTCGGGCTGCGGCTGCTGGCCGGGCACCTGCCCTACCAGACCGCGCTGCTGGTCCTGCTGCTCACCCCCGAGGCGTACCTGCCGCTGCGCGCGGTCGGCCTGCAGTTCCACGCGAGCATGGAGGGGGTGACCGCGGCCGGCCGCGCCTGCGAGATCCTCGACACGCCGCTCCCGCAGGCCGCCGCCCCGCCGGCCGGGCGCGGGCTGGGGCCTGGCCCGCCCGTCCGAGGCCGACCTGCGCCGCGACGTTATCTTCCTCAACGGAACCTCGCTGGTGTACCCGGGCCGCGACGCGCCAGCGCTGGACCGGGTGTCCCTGGCGATCCGGCCCGGTGAGCGGATCGCGGTGACCGGGCCCAGCGGCGCGGGCAAGAGCTCGCTGCTGGCCCTGCTGCTGCGGTTCGCCGCGCCGACCGGGGGGCGGATCGAGGCCGGGCCGCCCGGGGGGCCGGGCACCGACATCGCCGCGTTCGACCTGGCCGCGCTGGCGCCGCCAGATCGCCTGGGTGCCGCAGCACCCGTACCTGTTCGACGGCACCGTGGCCAGCAACATCGCCCTGGGCCGCCCGGACGCCTCCCCGGCGGACATCGCGCACGCGGCCACCCTGGCCGGCGCCGCGGAGTTCATCGGGTCGCTGCCCGGTGACTACGCCGCGCCGCTGGGGGAGCGCGGCGCGCGGCTGTCCGCGGGCCAGCGGCAGCGGATCGCGCTGGCCCGGGCGTTCCTCCAGGACGCGCCGCTGCTGCTGCTCGACGAGCCCGCCGCGCACCTGGACCCGCTCACCGCCCGGGTGATCATCGACACCATCGAGCGGCTGATGGCCGGGCGGACCGTGCTCCTGATCACGCACGGGCAGGGCTGGCCGGGGGGCGCCGGCCGGACCATCACGCTGGACCAGGGCCGGCTGGTGCTGGCCGCAGGCTGCTTCGGCACGGTGCCGGGCGGGGCGAGGCGGCCGCGCGCTGGCGGCGCACGTCATGACCGCCCACCCGGCCGTCCCGTCCCGGCCGCGGCTGCCGATCCGTGCCCGGGCGGACCGTCCCGGGGGATCCGTCCCGGGCGCGCACCCGCTGCTGCGGCTGCTCCGGATGGCCCGGCCGCTGCGCGGCCAGCTGGTCGCTGGCGGTGCTGGCGGGCGCGGCGTCCACCGGCTGTGCCGTGGCGCTGCTCGCGACGTCCGGCTTCCTGCTGGCCCGGGCGTCCCAGCATCCCAACATCGTGGCCATCTCGGTGGCCGTGGTCGCGGTCCGCGGGCTGTCGGTGGGCCGGGGGGTGTTCCGTTACGTCGAGCGCCTCGCCTCGCACGACGCGGCCTTCCGGGTGCTGGCCGATGTGCGGGTCCGCGTCTACCAGCGGCTGGAGCGGCTGGCCCCGGCCGGGCTGCGTGAGTTCCGGTCCGGCGACCTGCTGGCCCGGCTGGTCAGCGACGTGGACGCGACCCAGGACCTGTTCATCCGCGGCATCGCCCCGCCGCTGACCGCCTTCCTGGTCGGCGCGGGCGCGGCCATCGCCTGCCTGATCATCCTGGCCCCGGCCGGGCGCGGTGCTGGCCGCCGGGCTGCTGGTGGCCGGGCTGGCCGTGTCCTGGCTGGCCGCGGCCCGGGCCCGCCGGGCGGCCCGGCGCACCGCGCCCGCCCGCGGCGAGCTGAGCGCCCGGGTCACCGACCTGCTGGCCGGGGCCGCGGACCTGCACGCGTTCGGCGCCCAGGACGCCGCGCTGGCCCGGGCCGACGCCGCCGACGCCGAGCTGACCCGGCTGGCCCGGCGTCCGCGGCGGGCGCCGGCCTGGGCAGCGGGCTGTCCCAGGCGGTCGCCGGGCTGACCCTGTGGGGGGTGCTCCTGCTGGGCGTGGCCGCCGTCGGCTCGGGCGCGATGAGCCGGGTGCCGCTGGCCGTGATCACGCTGACCGCGCTGGCCGCCTTCGAGGCGGTGACCGCGCTGCCCGCCGCCGCGATCCAGCTCGGCCACGCCCGGGCCAGCGCGGCCCGGGTGGGCGCGGTGCTGGACGCGCCGGACCCGGTGCCAGGGCCGGTCACGCCCCGGCCGCTGCCCGGCGGGCCGCTGCGGGTCCGGCTGCGCGGCGCCCGCGTGCGCTACGAGCCGGACGGGCCGCTGGCCCTCGACGGCGTGGACCTCGACCTGGACGCCGGGCCGCCGGGTGGCCCTGGTCGGCCCGAGCGGGGCCGGGCAAGTCCACGGTGGCCGCCGTGCTGCTGCGGTTCTGCGACCTGGCGGGCGGCTCGGCCACCCTGGGCGGCGCCGACCTGGCCAGTTACGACCCTGACGAGGTCCGCACCGTCATCACCGGGTGCGCCCAGGATCCGCACCTGTTCGACACGACCATCGCCGGGCAACATCCGGCTGGCCCGGCCGGACGCCAGCCAGGCCGAGCTGGCGGCGGCCGCCGGGCAGGCCCGGCTGCTGCCCTGGATCGCCTCGCTGCCGCGGGGCTGGGACACCCCGGTCGGGCCCCGGCGGCGCCGCCGTCTCGGGTGGCGAGCGGCAGCGGATCGCGCTGGCCCGGGCGCTGCTGGCCGACCCGGCGCTGCTGATCCTGGACGAGCCCACCGCGCACCTGGACCCGGACCACCGGCGCGCGCTGACCGCGGACCTGCTGGCCGCGACCGCGCGGGCCACCCGCCGCGGCCGTGCGACCCTGCTCATCACGCACGAGATGGACGGGCTGGACCAGGTGGACGAGATCGTCGTGCTGGACGGCGGCCGGGTGGCCGAGCGCGGGACGCACCAGGCGCTGCTCGAGGCGGACGGGCTGTACCGGCGGATGTGGGCGGCGGCGCAGGTCCAGGCGGCTTCAGGCGTGTCTTAGGCGACCAGCCGGAAGCCGTCCACCATGTCCGCCCGGATCGCGATGACGTCGTCGCTGCCGCCCTCGATCCAGGGCTGGAGGAGCTGGCGGTAGCGGTCGGCCACCGCGCCGTCGGGGAGGCGGCACGCCCGGCCGATGATGATCACGCTCCAGCCGAGGTGGGTGTCCGGGTCGATGAGGTCGGCCTCGTAGGCGACCACCATCCCGGCGTTGTTACCCACCGCGGTATCGATCGCGGAGCCCACGTAGGCCCGGATGACCACCTGGTCGCCGTCCACCATGTGGTTGACCGGCCGGATGGCGGGCATCGCCAGATGGGTGAAGACCAGCCGGCCCACGGAGACGGTGCTCAGCAGCCGCAGTGACTCTCCCCGGGGCAGCGCTTCCAGCTTGCGTGTGCCCGTCGCGGTCATCGCACCTCCCGGGTCCTGCCTGGTCGCCCTGGCTCACGGCCTGTCACCTGGCCGCCCCCTGCCGTTACCTTCTCGCTGCGGCGGCCCGCGAGGTAGGGGCCAAAGGTCCCCCGCAGACCCCCCCGGAGGCCCATGGTCGCGCCCGGGATGGCGCGGCAGGCTGGAGGTATACGGCTCGATTAGGGGAGTGTTCATGTCAGTACGGGTAGGAATCAATGGTTTCGGGCGGATCGGGCGCGCCTTCGTGCGCAGGTCTCTGCAGAGTGATGACATCGAGGTCGTTGCGATCAATGACATCACCAACGCGGCCACCCTGGCTCACCTGCTCGCGTTCGACTCGACCTATGGCCGGCTCGGCATCGAGGTCGGTCACACCGACGACTCGATCCTGGTGGGCGGCCGCCCGATCGCGGTGTCCGCGCAGCGCGACCCGGCCGCGATCGACTGGGCCGGCGCCGATGTGGACACCGTCATCGAGTCCACCGGCAAGTTCCGGAACCGGGACGACATTGCGCTTCACCTCAAGGGCGGGGCCCGGAAGGTCCTGCTGTCGGTACCGGGCAAGGGCGTGGACCTCACCGTGGTGCTCGGGATCAACGAGTCCGAGTACGACCCGCGGCGGCACGACATCATCTCCAACGCCTCCTGCACCACGAACTGCGTGGCCCCGATGGCGAAGGTCCTCAACGATGCCTTCGGCCTGGTCCGCGGGTTCATGACCACGGTGCACGCGTACACCGGCGACCAGATGCTGCTCGACGGCCCGCACACGGACCTGCGCCGGGCCCGCAGCGCCGCGGTGAGCATCATCCCCACCAGCACGGGGGCGGCCAGCGCCACCGGGACGGTCATCCCGGAGCTGGCCGGCTGCTGGACGGCGTCGCGCTCCGCGTCCCGGTGGAGGACGGCTCGCTGACCGACCTCGCCGTCGTGCTGGCGCGTGAGGCGTCCGCCGCCGACATCAACACCGCGTTCCGCGAGGCAGCCGAGGGCCCGCTGGCCGGCATCGTGCGCTACAGCACGGACGCGCTGGTCTCCAGGGACATCATCGGGGACAACGCCTCGTGCGTGTTCGACTCGGGCCTGACCCAGGCGTCGGGCACCCTGGCCAAGGTGTTTGGCTGGTACGACAACGAATGGGGCTACACCAGCCGCCTGTTCGACCTGGCGGTGCTCGTGGGCACCCAGCGGTAGCCGGGGCTAACCCGGGGGGGGCGGCCCCCCCGGGGCGCCGGGGGAGGAAGGGCCATGAGCGGACAGCATGAGGCCACGGGGCACCCCCCCGCGGTCAATCCGGGCCCTAACAGCCGGATCCCGGTGTCGGCGTCCGCGCTCGCCGGGCACCAGTTCCTGCGCGGGATGCCCGAAGAGCACCTGGGCCTGCTGGCCGGGGCCGCCGCCCTGGTCGTCGTGCCCGCCGGGCACCGGTTCTTCGCCGCTGGCCGGACGCCGCACCAGTTCTGGCTGATCCGGGTCGGCCGTGTGGCGCTGGACCTGGAGGTGCCCGGGCGGCGGATCACGGTGGAAACGCTGGGCCGCGGCGATATGATCGGCCTGTCCTGGTTCCTCCCGCCCTGCCAGTGGCAGTTCGGCGCGATCGCGATCCAGCGCACCGAGGCGTTCGAGTTCGATGCGGCCACGGTCCTGCGCTGCTGTGACGAGGATCCCGCCTTCGGCTACGGGCTCACCCGGCGGGTGCTCGCCGTGGTGTCGCACCGGCTGCAGGCCACCCGGGCCAAGCTCCTGGAGGCCTCCGCGCAGCTAGCCTGAGCCGCGCGGGGTTGAAGAGGAGCGGGGCGAAGGGGAGCGGGGCGAACCGGAGCGGGGCGAAGGGGAGTCCGGCCGGTCGGCCGCAGGTGGCTACCGCAGCTCGCTGAGCCCGCGGGCCAGGTTCGCTCGCCCGTCCGAGCTGATCGTCTCCAGCACCCGGATCAGGGCGGCTCGCCGCTGGTCCCTGATCCAGGCCGCGAGCCGCTGGCCTGATTCGGTCGGCTGGAGCAGGATCTCCCGGCGGCTGGTGGCGGGTACCCGGAACAGCAGGCCGGACGCGACCAGCCGGTCACACAAGCGGCTGGTCGCCGAGGGGGAGGCGCCCAGCATCCGGGCCAGGCCGGTCACGTTCAGGCCGGGCCCGGCGTCGACGGCGAGCAGCGCGCGGACCTGCGCGGGCGGGAGCATCGCGCCGAGTTCCTCGATGGCCCGCTGCCAGGCCTCCAGCAGGACCGCCAGCCCGGCTTCCGCGCGCTGCAGCTCCCCTGGAGGAATCCCCGTCCGCCGGGCCGAGTCCCCGTCCGGCGTGGCCGTTCCTGGCTGCGCTGCCTCTAGGTGTGCCGTGTCTGGCTGTGCCGTGTCTGGCTGCGCCGTGTCTGGCTGCGCCGTGTCTCTGGCTGCGCCGTGTCCGGTTGTGCCGTGTCTGGCTGAACCGTGTCCTGGTTCATCCGTCTCCTGGGCCCGCCCTGCTCAGGACCCTACTCGGGGACCGTGGTAGTGCGTATCGTACTTGGCCCAGGCTGACCGGCGGACGGGATCAGGCTTGCGAGTCCTTCGCGAATTCGGCCGGTGCCTGCCCGCTGACCCGGGTGACGATCTCGGCGGCGAGGTCCCGGAGCTTCATCCGGCGGTTGTTCGAGGCCCGGCTGAGCATGGCGAAGGCCCGCTCCGCATCGATCTTCGATTCCACCATGATGATCCCGAGAGCCTGATCGATGACGGCCCGGGACCGCAGCGCCTGGTTGAGCTGGCCGGCCAGGTCACGGGCTCGCGCGTAGCGGGTCATGGTCACGATGGCGGCCGCGGCCGGCGCGATGAACAGCGACACCAGCCCCTCATCGAGCAGGCTGAAGCCGTCAGTGTCGCGGCTGCTCAGGTTCAGCGCCCCGAGCCGCACGTCTCCCAGGCCGAGACCGGCGGCGAGGTAGCTGCGCAGGCCCAGTTCCTTGGCCAGGCTGGCGAACTCCGGCCACTGCTGCTCGGCCTCGGGCAGGCTCCAGCGGTTCACCTGCTGCCGCCGGGCCGCGTCCAGGCAGGGACCGTCGTGCAGCAGGTACTGCCGGCGGTCCATCTCGCGGGTTTCCTCATCGGTGGCCGCGATCGTTGACGGCTGGCCCTGCTCGTCCAGAACCGTCACGCTCGCCGCGCTGCAGCCCGGGACCAGCCGCCGGGCCAGCGCCAGGATGCTCTGCAAGGTGTCGTGAACGGACTCATCTTCGGCCAGCGTCCGGCTGAGCACGGTGAAGACCTCGATGAGGTCCTCGTATCGCTCGCCAGGCGGCGCTGGCGGCATATCCTGCTCCACTGCGCACGTCCCCTGTGCGGACTGTGTACGTCCTGTCCGGCTGGCCGGGTGGCCAGTCGGTACGCGCCGCTGCCTGCGGCGTGCTGCCTTATCTGCCTCCAGGAGCCCGTTTCAAACGCTGTGCTGGCCCGGGCTCCCCCCGGTCCCCGCGCGCCGGGGCGCCCCGCCTGGCCGGTGCGCCGGCCCGGCCTCGCCGGCGAGTTCATGACGCTGCCCCCGCATGCGTCATGACCTGACGGCGGCTAGTGAGGGGCGGGCCGGGTGCGCAGTTCCCGCAGCCGGTCCCGGGCTTCGTCGGCCGGGGCGCCGATGATCGCCGCGATCAGGTCCCAGCTCATGCCCACGTGCGCGGCGGCGTCGAGCAGGTCTGCTTCGAGCGCGTCGAGGCAGAGCCGCAGGTTGCCGAGCAGGGCCAGGCTGGCCCCGAGATCCAGCGGCCCCGGCGGTGGCTGGGTCCCGTACCGGGCCGCCACGCGGACCCCGGCCACGGCCCGGAGGTCGTCCAGGGTGCGCGCGAGCGACGGGTCAGCGACAAGGCTCCCGTCCCGGGTGGAGAGCCGGAACCGCGCGGTCTCCAGGACCTCCCGGTCCTGGCTGGACGTCCAGCCGCCCGCGGCCCGGGGCGACCCGGCCACACCTTCGTCCGGTTCGTGTCTGAGCACGCCTTACTCCCGCTGCCACGCGTGTGACAGAGGTAGCCGCGCTGCTGGGCTACATCCTGAGGTGCGTCCCGCCTGGAGGCGTTCCGCGGGTAGGAATTATGGTCATGGCAGGCACCGCAGTCAAACCGGGGCCTCCCGGTCGGCGGCAGCCGCCAGCACCGCACAGGCGGCGGTCCCGGCGTCAGGGCCAGGATCAGGCCCGGGGTCAGGGCCAGATCAGGCCCGGCGTCGGGGCTGGAGCACGAGGCGTGCCCGGGCCTGGCCGTGCAGGACCTCGTCGATGGATTCGTTGACCGCCTCCAGGGGCCGGGTCTCCGACACCACCCGGGTCCGTCCCGGCCGGTGCAGGGCGAACACGGTGGCCAGGTCGGCCCGGGTGCCCACGATCGACCCGATCACCGACGTGCCGTTGAGCACGGTGTCGAACACCGGGATCTGCAGTGTGCCGGCCGCGGGGAGGGCGACCAGCACCAGCCGGCCGCCGCGGCGCAGCCCCGCGTAGGCGGTGGCGAAGGACTTGTCGTCCACCGCCAGGCCGACCGCGACGCTCGCGCCGCCGTGCGCGTGCAGGACCGTGGCCGGATCCTCGATGCGGGCGTCGATCACCAGGTCCGCCCCGAGGTCCTTGGCCAGCTGGAGCTTCTCGTCGGTGATGTCGATCGCGGCCACGGTGCCGCCGGAGATCTTGGCGTACTGCAGGGCGAGGTGGCCCAGGCCGCCGATGCCGGAGATGGCCACCAGGTCGCCGGGGCGGACGTTGCCCACCTTGACGGCCTTGTAAGTGGTAACGCCTGCGCAGGTCAGCGGCGCGGCGTCGACCGGGTCGATGCCGTCAGGCACAGGCGCCGCGAAGGCCGCCTCCGCGAGGAAGTACTCGGCGAAGCCGCCGTCGACCGAGTAGCCGGTGTTCTGCTGCTTCAGGCAGAGCGTCTCCCACCCGGTCAGGCACTGCTCGCAGACGCCACACGCGTAACCCAGCCAGGGCACGGCTACCCGCTGCCCGACTTGCGGGCTGGTCACGCCCTCGCCGGCCGCGTGCACGATGCCGACCCCCTCGTGCCCGGGCACGAACGGCGGGGCGGGCTTGACCGGCCAGTCTCCCTGGGCGGCGTGGATGTCGGTGTGGCACAGCCCGGAGGCCTCCATCCGGACCACCACCTGGCCCGGGCCGGGCTCGGGAATCGGCCGTTCCTCGATGACCAGCGGGGCTCCGAACTTGCGTACGACCGCAGCTCTCATCAGGTCCCTCCGTGGGATCAGGACTTGCCGGCGGTGGCGGTGCCAACCGGGCCGGATGTGTCGGCCGGGGGAGAAGTCCCGTCACTGCCTGGGTCGTTCGGCTTGCGCCAGATCAGCCGGTGCACCGGGATCAGCCGCGGGCACGTCCCGCAGGCCGGGGATGAACGGCACGGCCAGCAGGAGCAGCGTGGCCGCGCCGGTCATGTAGATCGCGATCATGTCGATGTTGGCGGAGTTGGTCCAGCCCGGCACCTGGTACCAGAGCGTGTACAGCCACAGCCACGGCTGGCCCGGGTAGCTGCCGGTCTCGTTCATGACGCCCCACTGGCTGCCGCCCAGGCGCATGGCCTGGCCCGGTTCGACGAAGTAGGCGCCGTCCTCGATGAACAGCAGCGGCCGGGTGAAGTTGGTGCCGTAGAACGGCTGCTTGGCCAGCATGCTCGCGTCCAGCGCGCCGCTGCGGGCCATGGTCAGCTCGTTGGCCAGCATGACCGGGACGGGCCCGTCCGCGGCCGCGGGGACCACGGGCGCGCCGTTGACGAACTTCACCTTGGTGACCGCGTTGACGTAGGCGTTCGCCCACTTGAGCTGCTGGGCGGCGGGGGCCGCCCGGTAGGTGGCCAGCGCAGTGGCGAGCGCCGGGTTTCCCTTCGTGTCCGAGGCCAGCGGGGTGACCACGAAGTCCTGCGCGGAGTTGATCGGCTGGGTCACCCCGGTGATATCCGCAGGCGCGAACAGCAGGCTCTGCGTGCTGCCGGTGACGTTGTTGTAAGGCGGCCCATAGGTGGCCGTCTCGCTCGTGCCGTTGAGCTCGGTCGCCGCCGTGGCCAGGAAATCGGCCGGCGCGACCCTGGACCAGGTCTGGATGGTGATCGACGGCACGTCAGGCGAGGAGAGCAGCGACGGCCAGCGCGATCGTCAGCAGCCAGGACGATGACGCCGGCGACGGTGCCTTCCTTCAGGATGTCGTAGCGCCGGGTCGCGCCACGCCATGGCGCCGCATCGGCGTGAGCCAGGGCCCGGCGGCGCTGCCGGAGGCTGCCCCGGCCCGGGGTGGACAGCGTCGCGGGCAGCGGGTGCGACACGCCGCGGACCCGGACCAGCAGGATGTGCGCTCCGATAATGGCGACCAGCACGATGGGCACCAGCACGATGTGCCACATCAGCATCTGGCCGAAGTTCATCACGTTGAAGAACGCGCCCACCCCGACGGAGTTGAAGGCGTCCTTGCCGCTGGTGGAAATCCACTGCGAGTCGAAATTCTGCTGGGACACGTAGCCGGTGAAGCACTCGATGACCGAGGCGACGAACGCGACCACCCCGGTGATCCAGGTCCAGGCGCGCTTGCCGCGCCAGGCCGCCATCCAGAACTTGCCCCACAAGTGGATGACCAGCAGGGCCATGAACAGCTCCACGCTCCACAGGTGCAGGCTGTTGAAGAAGTGGCCCACCGAGTTGTAGTGCCACCAGTCCGGGCCGCCCAGGGCGAGGCCGAAGCCGGACACGCACGCCACGCCGAACGCGGCCAGGCTGCCCACGCCGAACACGTAGACCCAGGAGGCCACGTAGGCGGGCTGGCGGTCGGGCAGCAGCTTGCCGGGCGGCAGGATCCGGGTCGCGAAACGGCGGACCCTGTTGGTCCACATGTCGGCGTCCTCGCCGGCTGCCGCCGCTGGTGCGTCGTCATCGGTGCCGGCCGGTCCCGAGCTCGGCGGCGCTGGCGGATACGTGCGCCCCTTGGGGAAGGGCAGCAGCAGCGCCACACCGAAGATCACCACCATGACCGCGATCAGGCACAGATTAGCGACCGACACGGTGAAGATTGACCAGTGCAGATAGGTGCCCGGGTTATCAAGATTAATGGGCGCGGAAGCCATGTCATGGGCGGTTTCATCAAGGTCTCCTAGCAGGCCCGAAGTCTAGTGACTTGATCAGAATGAGCCCGCGGGCAAGAGCCTCGACAGGGATGTCCGTCATGGGCGGTTGGGACTTTGGTCCCGGCCAGCCAGGAAAAATTTGAGAAAGCGCGTGGATTTCCTGTGCCGGCCGACGGGCGCGCGCGGTGCGCGGCAGACAGCAGCTGGCCGGGATCGTGATCCCGGCCAGCCGGTGAGGGGCGAGAGCGCTTACGCGGTCACGGGGCTGGTGTGCACGGTCTTGGCGAGCACTTCGGTCTCGGCGGGCACCCGGCGCTCGTGCACCAGGCCCAGCACCGACAGGATCAGCAGCAGCGCGGCGCCGATGAAGGACGCGATCGCGGCGAACAGCGCGATCTGGCCCATCTGCCAGAACCCGTAGGCCTCGAGCAGCATCGAGCGGAGTGTGGTGCCGCGGAACACGGTCTGCACCAGGGCGGCCAGCGCGACGTTCTTCGGCGCGGCCAGCGAGGCGGCGGACAGCTGGGAGTAGGTCTTGCCCTGGCCAATGATCGCCAGGTGGACGGCGATGAAGTGGTCGGCGTAGGTCTTGGCCTGCGCGCCGGTGGTCATCGTCTGGCCGGCGTAGGCGCCCATGGCGGCCCGGTCGGACGCGGGCAGGATCTTGAACTCAGGGTTGCTCGTCGTCGGGAAGACGATCTTCTGGGCCGACAGCTGGCTGGAAACCTGGCCGTTCGCGTACGAGTGACCCCACAGCAGCAGCACGCCCGCAACGAGAAGGACCGCCACGAGGACGAACCCTCCAGCGCTGACTAGTGCATCGAAAGTCTTGCGGCGCATTATGGTGCCTCCTTGCTGGGGACCGGGCCACCCGGCCCGGCTGACGAACTTTCGTCTTCTGCAGCATCTCCCGGGCCAGGGGGGGCCAGGCAGGGCCACGTGACCTTGATCAGGGAGGACTTCGGTCACCGGGTGGGCGGGCCTTTGGGGGTCCGTTTAGCCCAGAATGGCTCGACGGCCGACCATCCGCGAGGAGAGTCAGGGTCCCGCTTAATCCAGAATGGCTCGACGGCCGACCATTCGCGGGGCAGTCAGGGCGTCCGCTTAGTCCACAACGGCTCGACGGCCGACCATTCCGCGGCCCAGCTAGCCATCCGCCGGCGGTCCAGCAGCCGCCGGGTCAGCGCGGCCGTCCCGAGCAGGAGCACCGCCAGGACGGCCGGGGTCAGCGCGACGACCGCGATGACCCGGCTCGCGATCTGCCCCTCACCGATCGGCGGGTAAACCAGCTGGCCGGCGTCGTTGACCCAAATCAGCTCCTGGTGGCCAGCCCGGCTGCCGACGGGGGCGGGCACCTCACCGGTGCGCACCCGCCCGTCGGGCGCGGTCCACCGGGCCCCCACCCAGGCCAGCTCCGACGCGGAGTAGAGCGGGTCGTTGGAGTTATGCGAGACCTTGTGCAGCAGGACGGCCGGAACCTGTTGCTCGGCCGCCGCCTGGGCGTGCGCCGCCCGGAGCGACGCGTCGTTGGTCAGATGGCCCAGGCCGATCGCGGCCAGCGGGCTGGCCACCAGGAAGACCAGTACGAGCCCGAGCCGCACCCACACTTCAGTGCGGTCGCAGCTCCGGCGGAGCGGGTTGGCGTCCAAACCCATCCGGCGGGCAAGCGCTGCGACCCAGCGCTTGAGCGTCCGCGTCACGCTCACCATCATCACCTCTGCCCGGACCACACCGAACCACACCCCCCGGCTTGCCTGCTCCGGGGTCACGGCGTCCAGGAGCCTTCCTTGCCGCTATCCCGGACTGTTCCCTGGCAGGTCACGGGGTTAATGGGAACGCCGAGCCACTACAGACAGCACAACGGCCAGGCGCTACCTTTGGTTCAGAGCTTACGCATATACCAAGTATCTCCCGGGAGAAGCGGTTGGAGCCGACGGATCCGCACCGAGCCCTGCCACAGCTGCGCCTCGACGATCTGCTCACCGAACTCCAGGCCCGGCTGCAGACGGTGCTGGCCACCCGGGACCGGGTGTACACGCTGCTGGAAGCGGTCGTCGCGGTGGGCACCAACCTCGACCTCGAGATGGTACTCAAGCAGATCGTTGAGGCCGCGATCACGCTGGTCCGGGCCCGTTACGGGGCGCTCGGCATCATTGGCGAAGGCGGCAGCCTGGTCGAATTCGTGCCGGTCGGCCTGGCGGACGACGAGATCGCGGCCATCCATCACTGGCCGGAGGGCCGGGGCCTGCTCGGCGCGCTGATCACCGACCCGCGCCCGCTGCGGCTGCCGGACATCGCGGCCAGCCCGAACTCGAGCGGTTTCCCTGCCGGGCATCCGCCGATGCGCAGCTTCCTCGGCGTGCCGGTGCGGGTCCGGGACGAGGTGTACGGCAACCTCTACCTGACCGAGAAGGAGGGCGGCGCCTCCTTCGACGAGGAGGACGAGGCGCTGCTCGTCGCCTTGGCCGCCGCGGCCGGGGTCGCGATCGACAACGCCAAGCTGTACGAGGAGGCCCGCCGTCAGCAGCGCTGGCTGCGGGCCAGCAGCGAGGTGACCAGGAGGCTGCTGTCCGGCACCGCCCCGGATGAGGTGCTGGCCCTGGTGACCCAGCAGGCCCTGGAAATGTCCGGAGCGGACCTGGTCGCGCTGGCCCTGCCCACCCCCGACCGCCAGCAACTGGTCATCCAGCATGCGGCCGGGGCCGGCGCGCCCGAGGCCATGGGGCTGGTACTCCCGGTCAGCAAGTCGGTGTCCGGCCTGGTGCTGTCCTCCGGCGAGCCGGTCATCCTGCACGACTTCGGCCACGACGAGCGGGTGGCCGGGGCGGCCCGGGAGCATATGCCCCTCGGGCCGGCCATCATCCTCCCGCTGGGTGCGCCCGGCGACGTCCGCGGCGTGTTCACGGTCGGCCGCGACACCGGGGCGATGCCGCTGGCCCCGGAGGCGGTCGAGATGGTCCAGACCTTCGCGGCGCAGGCCGGCATCGCGCTGGAACTCGCCGAGCACCGCCGGGACGCGGAGCGCCTGGCCATCCTCTCCGACCGCGACCGGATCGCGCGGGACCTGCATGACCTGGTCATCCAGCGGCTCTACGCCACCGGGATGTCACTGCAGGGCGCGATGCCGCTGCTGAGCCGGCCCGAGGCGGCGACGCGGGTGAGTTCCGCGGTCGATGCCCTCGACGAGACGATCCGGGAAATCCGCTCGGCGATCTTCTCACTCCAGTCGCGGGGCGACGCCAAGCAGCTCGCGCTGCGGGCGCAGGTGCTCGAGGTCGTGGACCAGATGACCCCCGCGCTCGGGTTCGCGCCGTCGCTCCGGCTGGTCGGGCCACTGGATGAGGCGGTGCCTGCGGAGGTGGGCGAGCAGATGCTCAGCGCGCTCCGCGAGGCCCTGTCGAACGCGGCCCGGCACGCGGCGGCCAGCCGGGTGGACGTGACCGTGGACGTCGGGCCCGAGCTGGTCCTGCGGGTCCGTGACGACGGCGCCGGGATAGGCCAGACGACCCGGCGCAGCGGGCTGGCGAACATGGCCGAGCGGGCCGCCGACCTGGGCGGGAAGCTCACGATCGCCGCCCCCGACGGGGGCGGCACTCAGCTCGACTGGCGGGTGCCGGTCAGCTGACCACTCAGCCGTCGCGGTACTCGTGGGCGTCCGGCCCGGGATGCTGCTCGTCGAAAACCCGCGCGGCGTAGGCGGCGGCCTGGGCGCGGCGTTGCATGCCGAGCTTGGCGAAGAGGGCGGAGACGTAGTTCTTGACGGTTTTCTCGGCCAGGAAAAGGCGGTCGCCGATCTGGCGGTTGGTGAGGCCTTCGCCGATGAGGGCGAGGATGCGGCGTTCCTGGTCGGTGAGGCCGGCCAGGGGGTCGGCGGCGGTGGCCTGGTCGCGCATGCGGCGCATGACGCGGCTGGCGGCTTCGGGGTCGAGGAGGGACTGGCCGGAGGCGATGGTGCGGACGGCGCCGACGAGGTCGGTGCCGCGGATCTGCTTGAGGACGTAGCCGGAGGCGCCGGCCATGATGGCGTCGAAGAGGGCTTCGTCGTCGCTGAAGCTGGTGAGCATGAGGCAGGCGAGCTGGGGCATTTTGGAGCGGATGTCGCGGCAGACGCTGACGCCGTCGCCGTCGGGGAGGCGGATGTCGAGGATGGCCACGTCGGGTTTGAGGGCGGGGATGCGGGCCAGGGCGGAGGCGGCGGTGCCGGCTTCGCCGATGACGGTGATGCCGGGTTCGGCTTCGAGGAGGTCGCGGACGCCCATCCGGACGATCTCATGATCATCCAGCAGGAACACCTTGATCGTCGTGCCGTCCGCCTTATCTATCAATGCCATACTCCTCGGCCGGGCCAGGCTCGCCGCGGACAGCCCGGCTGTGCAATGTGCAGGTCCTACTGATCACAGCCTAAACCTGAACAGGCTGGCCGGGCACCTCCCGGCCCGGTGCTGCGCAGCACGGGCGCACGAAGGCTCTGCTTCGGCGAGAACGCCGCCCCTGCCTCGGCGCCTGGGTCCTTACTCCTAGCCTGAAGATTGACAGGCTCGGGGAAAGAGCCGGGCAGGCCGCGGAAGGAGCACAGGAGATGCCAGGCATCATCGTCGGGGTAGACGGCTCGGAGCACTCCCTCGCCGCCCTGGACTGGGCCTTGAACGAGGCTGACCTCCGGAAGACCCCGCTGACCGTCATCACCGTGAGCCCGGTCGTTTCCGGCATCTACGGCCCCGGGTATGCCCCCGCCGACTACTACCCGGCGGAAGAGGAAAGCCGGGCCCAGGCGGAAAAGGCCACCCAGGAACTGGTGAATCAGGCGGTCGGGCGGCGCGCCGCGGCACCGGCCATGCCGGTGACCGTGCGCGCCCTCAGCGGCCTGGCCGCCGACGAGCTGATCAACGCGTCCGGGGACGCGGACCTGCTCGTGGTCGGGGCGCGCGGCGCCGGCGGGTTCACCCGGCTCGTGATGGGCTCGGTCAGCACCCAGGTCACCCACCACGCGCTGTGCCCGGTGGTGGTCGTGCCGGGAAACCGGAAGGACTGACGCCAGGCTGGGCGGCCCGGTCGCTGCGGGCTGAGTTAGCCTGGGGCTGGTCGGGACCCGGCACGGCGTGGCGGGACCGGCGCTGCTAGGCCGGGACCGGTGCTGGTAGGCCGGGGCCGGCGGTGCCGCCGGGCGGCGGCCGCGGGCGACTACGCAGGGAGGCCGGTCATGGCACAGCCCCAGGGAGCGGAGCTCGAAAAGGTCCGGGCCCGGCGCGGGGAACTGCGCCAGCGCTATCTGCGCCCGGTAGGCGAGCGGCCCGCCACCCCGGTCCGCGGCATCCACCATCTCGCGCTGATCTGCCGTGACGTCGAGGAAACCATCCAGTTCTACCAGGAGTTCCTGGGCTTCCCGCTGGTCGAGCTGGTAGAAAACCGCGACTACGCGGGGTCCAGCCATTTCTTCTTCGACATCGGCAACAAGAACATGCTCGGTTTCTTCGATTTCCCCGGGTATGAGCACCCGGCCTGGCAGGAGACCATTGGCGGGGTCCAGCACCTGGCGATCTCCATCCCGCAGGAGCAGTACGACGCGGCCAGGAAGAAGTTCGATGCCGCCGGGATGGACTACACCGGGCCGGACCGCGGCATCGAGGAGAGCATGTACTTCCGCGACCCCAACGGCGTGGGGATCGAGCTGTACCGCGAGGACCTCGGCGAATTCAACGGCCACCATCTCATCGACTAACGGCTCGCTGGGGCCCGGCTGACAGCTCCTGCGGCGGATAACCAGGCGCAGGCCGGACCAGACGGCGTCGATGGCGCAGACTTTGTTGTCCACCAGGCCGGTCGGCAGGGCGACCTCCCGCACCACGGTGTCGCTCATGTCCGTGGGGACCTTGGCCGCGCGCTTGGGCCAGGCGATCCACAGCCCGCAGGCCGGGGCCATGTGCTCGCGCAGGTCACCCAGCTCGGTCTCCAGGTCGGCGCGCCACGGCGAGAAGAACATGATCACGTCGAACAGCGCCGCGCCGTCCAGGTCCGCGCGGACCTCCACGCCCGCCTGCGCGGCCAGGCCCGCGGCGAACCCGGCCGGGGCGCCCAGCACGGCCACCGCCTGCCCAGGCCGGATCCCCAGCTTCACCGCCAGCGGGGTGCCGGAGTACCCGGTCGGCCGGTGCCACGGTCCATGGCAGCCACCCTAAGTCATGGTCACGGTCACGCGCGGGCGCCGCTCACAGCCGCTTGGCCGATACGGCCGCGCACCGCCGATACGGCCGCGCACCGCCGATACGGCCGGTCACCGCCGATACGGCCGGTCACCGCCAGATACGGCCGGTCACCGCCGCTTGGCGGGCCCGGAACAGGAAACGAACCGGGCCGGCCAGTCCGGGGGCCGGGCGCTCGTGCGGCAGCAGCGTGCCGTCGCGCCCCTGGGCGGCCAGGGCGCCGCACGCGGGGCACTTCTCTCGGTGAGCCCGGCCGGTGCCGCGGCATGGCCAGCTGGTGCCCGTGGCTGCGCGCACACCCCTCCAGGTACTCGACGGGGGTCAACTGGCCCGTCGCGAGCGCGTTCCAGTCCTTCCCGGCCAGTTGCCCGGCGCACTGCCAGTCGTTACGTTCGTCCCGGCCGCGGACCCGGGTCAGCCGCCACCACACAGACCCATCGGCCCTTAACGTCCACTCCCATTCCAGGTCCGCGGACAGTTTCTGGTTGCGGGCGGGGAGGCTCACTACCTCACGGGTCCACAGCCATCCCTTGCTGCGGTTTCTCACGGGCCACCGTCCAGGACCGGGAAATGCGCCAAGCATGACGTCCCCCCGCTACCGCACTGAATTTAGCAGCGGGCAACCTCACGGCGCGGTACAGACCGAGGTTCCGCGCCCGGCCGCCCGGTATCGAAGTCCAGCTCCGCGGGCCATTCATGATCACCGCAGCCTCCCGGGGCCGCGTCCTCCTGCCACGACCAGCCGGGCCGCGGACGTCGTGCGGTCAGACCTGGACGAACTCGATGCCGGCCAGCTGGCAGAACACCTTCCAGTCCGCCGCGTGGTGGCCCAGGTTCATCACCTCGTGGTGCGGGCCGCCCGCGGCCAGCCAGCCGTTCAGGCAGGCCCGCACGCCCGAGGCGGGCCGGAACTGGCCGTAGGGCATCTCCAGCGCGGGCAGTTCCTGGCTGTCCAGGTTCTCGCCCTCGGCGCAGACCAGCCGGAACCGCGTTCCCTCCAGCGACACCAGGGTGGCCAGCGTGGCCGGGCCGGGCTGGAGCTGGAACAGGAACGTGGGCGGGTCAGCCAGCCGGCCGATGCCCAGTGGCCGCTTGATCAGCTTGACCGGCTTGTCCTTCCTGGCCACCTTCCAGTTGCCCTCACCCATGTGGCTCTGCAGGATCGAGTCCGACGGGAAGTCCATCGCGTACATCTCGGTGAAGTGCGCGTCGCCGATGAGCTGATGCCCCGCGTAGACCATGCAGGCGGTCAGCACGTCGCCCTCGGCCGCGTAGCCGAACCCCTTGGCCATCAGCGACGAGGCCGCCGCCAGCGGCAGCCGGCGGAACCGGCCGTCGTCGCCGATCGCGTCGAAGTGCGCGGTGTACGCACCGAATCCGCGGTCGATCAGGATCTGCTCGATGGCCACCTGCATCCGGGCATGGTCAGTGCGCTCCTCGGCCGACAGCCGCGGGTCGATCTCGAAGTTCTCGTCCTCGAACGCGATGACCTCGTTCGCCTGGGCCTCCGTGACGTCCAGCATGCCGCGGTACATGTCGCCCTGCGCGACCGCGAGAATTTCCGGTCCGAGCGACCTGACCAGCGCGGACTCGTCCACCCGGATGTCGCCCATGTCGTTCATGGCGTAGCCGAAGATCGCCGTCTTCAGCGACTTCCACCGGGTCACCGTGGCCGCCGCGCGGGCCCACCGGGCCACATCCCCGCGGAACGAGTCGCTCTTCCAGTCGTCGGTCAGCACCGCGAACCGCTTGCCCCCGCGGACCATCGCGTTCGCGGTGTCCTGGGCGCCGTGCACGCCCTGGTTGTAGGTCATGTCGTCCATATCCCAGGCCGGGGTGACGTTCGGCTCGGGCTGGATGTTGGCCAGCAGCACCGGCAGCTGGGTCTCCGACAGCAGCCGGGCCACGCGCATCGCGGGCCCGTAGGTGAGCATCACGACCATGAGCCCGTCGAGGTCGGAGTCCTCGAACTCGCGCATGGCGCGCTCGGCGTCCTCGCGGTACTTGATCGGCTTGCTCGGGATGAACTCGCCGACGTCAGCGAGGTGGGCCGCGAGTTCCGCCGCGTAGCCTTCCTGGCGCTGCGCGATGCCGGGGATCATGTCGTCGTAGAGATCCTGCATGATCCCCAGGATCCCGATACGCGGCTTGCGTTCGCTCATCACATTCCTTTCGGCCGCTGGCCATATTCCTGCGTGTACCGCCGGTGCAGCGCGTCCACCTGGTCCTGGCCCAGCGGCGTGAGCTCGCCGTAGGCCCGGGCCAGGTGCACGGTGCGGGCAGCGTCCTCGCACATCACCGCGGCCTTGACCGCGTCGCGCGCGGTCGGGCCGACGGTGAACACCCCGTGGCTGCGCATCAGCACGGCGGGGGAGCGGTGGCCGGTCAGGGTGCTCACGATCCCGCGGCCGATCTCATCGCTGCCGATCAGCGCGAACGGCCCGAGGGGGATTTCCCCGCCGAACTCGTCGGCCATGGCCGTGATCACGCACGGCACGGCCTCGCCCCGGGCCGCCCAGGCCGTGGCGTAGCTGGAGTGGGTGTGCACCACCCCGCCTACCTCGGGCATGTGCCGGTAGACATAGGCGTGCGTCGCCGTGTCGCTGGACGGGCTGAAGCCGTCGTCCAGGGCATGGCCGTCGAGGTCGCACAAGACCATGGACTCGGGGGTCAGGTCGGCATACGCGACGCCGCTCGGCTTGATCACCATCAGGTCAGCGCCGCCGGGGCCCGCACCGGGCACCCGGGCGGAGATGTTCCCTGAGGTCCAGGCGACCAGGTTGTTCTCCACGAGCGCGGCGTGCAGGGCACAGACCTCCTCGCGGGCGCGGGTGATCGCCGCGCGGCCTGCGTGCTGGTCGGTGGTCATCGCTGGCTGCCTTCCGGGCTCGGGGTGTCGTCATCGCCGGGTTGCGCGGCACGGGCTCGCCGGCCCGGGTTCGGCGGCGAGCACGCGGTCCCGCAGGTCCCGCAGCCGGTGCATGACCTCGTTGTGGCCCCGGCCGAAGTAGTCGTGCAGCCGCACGTACTCGGCGTACAGCTCGTCGTAGACGTCGGCGCTGGCCGGGTCGGGTGTGTACACCGCGTCCTGCTTGCCGCCCATGACCTCGGCGGCGGCCGGGACGTCGGGATAGGCACCCGCCGCGACCGCGGCGTGAATGGCCGAGCCGAGCGCGGGACCCTGGCCGGAGGAGATGACGCTGAGCGGCCGCCGCAGTACGTCCGCGTAGACCTGCATCACGAACGAGTCCTTGAGCAGGCCGCCGGCCACCACGAACTCGGTGACCTCGACGCCGGACGACGAGAACGCGTCGATGATGACCCGGGTGCCGAACGCGGTCGCTTCCACCAGGGCGCGGTAGATGTCCGGCGGCCGGGTGGCCAGGGTCAGGCCCACGATGGCCCCGGACAGCTGGACGTTCGACCAGCACCGAGCGGTTTCCGTTGAGCCAGTCCAGGGCGATCAGGCCGTGTGCGCCGGTCGGCTGGCTGGCGGCCTCCGCCGACAGCAGCTCGAACAGGGACACGCCGCGCCGCTGCGCCTCGTCCCGGTAGCCGGCCGGGACGGCGTGGTCGAGGAACCAGGCGAAGATGTCGCCCACTCCGCTCTGCCCGGCCTCGTAGCCGTACTCGCCGGCCACGATGCCGCCGTCCACCACCCCGCACATGCCGGGCACCTCGGCGAGCGTCGCCGAGTTCATCACGTGGCAGGTCGAGGTGCCCATGATGGCCACCATCTGGCCAGGCGCGATGGCGTTAGCGGCGGGCGGGGTGACGTGCGCGTCCACGTTGCCCACGGCCACGGCGATGCCCTCGGGCAGCCCGGTCCACCCGGCCGCCTCGGCGGTCAGCCCGCCCGCCCGGGCCCCGAGCGGCGACACCGGATGAGCCAGCTTGTCCTCGGCGAAGCTGGCGAAGCCGGGGTTCAGCGCGCCGAGGAAGTCCGCCGAGGGATAGCGGCCGTCCTGGTAGATGCCCTTGTAGCCGGCCGTGCAGGTGTTGCGGGTCTCGGTGCCGCACAGCTGCCAGATGATCCAGTCGGCCGCTTCGATCCAGCGGTCCGCCTGCCGGTAGATGTCCGGGTCTTCCTCCAGCAGCTCGAGCGCCTTGGCGAACTGCCACTCCGAGGAGATCTTGCCGCCGTACCGGCCGATCCACGGCTCGCCCCACTCGTGGGCCAGCGCGTTGATCCGGTCCGCCTGGGGCTGGGCCGCGTGGTGCTTCCACAGCTTGGGGTAGGCGTGCGGGTGATCCTCCAGCCCGGGCACCTGGCACAGCGGGGTGCCGTCGCGCCGGCACGGGCAGCACGGTGCAGGCGGTGAAGTCGGTGCCGATGCCGATCACCTGGGCCGGGTCGATGCCGGCCGCCCGGACCGCGGCCGGGCACCGCCTCGCGCAGCACGTCCCGGTAGTCCTCCGGGTCCTGCAGCGCCCAGTCCGGCGGCAGCGGCTCGCCGGTCGCGGCCAGCTTGGCGTCCATGACCGCGTGCCGGTAGGCGCAGACCGCGGTGCCGACTTCCGCGCCGTCGCTGACCCGGACCACCACGGCGCGGCCGGACAGCGTCCCGAAGTCCACCCCGACGACGTAGCTGTCCTCCAGGCCCCCGGGGGCGCCTGGCCCCGTCGTCGCTGTCCGTGAGCGCTAACAGTCATCGTTGTCCTGTTCTGCCTGCTCGATCCGGGTCTCGGCGATCGCGTCAGGTCAGCTGCCCGCCTGGGGGCCCGTTAGCTCCGCGCGCCGGTCAGGCGCCCGGGGTGCGGCGCTGGAGCGCACCACGAACTGCGGGGCGACCGGCTCCGGGAGCGGTGCCGCGCCACGATCGAAGATCAGCCCGACCAGCGTGTCCAGCGCCCGCCGGCCGAGCTCCCCGAAATCCTGCCGCACCGTGGTCAGCGGGGGCAGGAAGTAGGCGGCCTCCGGGATGTCGTCGAAGCCGACCACGCTGACGTCGCTCGGGTACCCGCCGCCCCTGCTCGGACAGCGCGCGGAGCAGGCCCAGCGCCATGGGGTCGTTAGCGCAGAACACGGCGGTCACGCTGTCGTCCCGCGCGATCTGCTGCCCCATCTCGTACCCGGACGCCGCCGACCAGTCGCCGGAGACCAGGTCCGGCTCGGCGGCCCCCGCCTCGCGCAGCGCCTGCCGCCAGCCCTCCACCCGGGCCTCGGCGTCCAGCCAGGAGGGCGGCCCGCCCAGGTGGTGCACGGTGCGGTGGCCCAGGCCGAGCAGGTAGCGGGTGGCCACCGCGGCCCCGGCGATGTTGTCCACCGCGACCGAGTGCAGCGGCGGGCGTGGTCCGGCAGCCCACCGCGACGAGCGGGATGTCAGACGGGCAGTCGGCCAGCGCCTCCACCGCGGAGATCTGCGGCGGCGATGACGATGATTCCCTCCACGCCCTGCCCCGACGAAGCGGTCCACCGCGTCCAGCACGGAGCGGCGGTCCAGGGTCGGGGCGCTGGCGATGGAGACGAAGTAGGTGTCCTGGGCGGCCCGCTCGATTCCGTAGAGCATGGAGGCCGGGCCGTACAGGGTGGTGTCGAAGCTGATCACGCCGAGGGTGTGGGTGCGCCGGGTGACCAGGGTGCGGGCCGCGGCGTTCGGCCGGTAGCCGAGCTCGGCTGATCGCGGCGAGGACCAGTTCCCTGGTCTGCGGGCGGACGTTGGGATGGTCGTTGAGCACCCGGGACACGGTCTGGTGCGAGACGCCGGCCAGCTGCGCGACGTCGGTCATGACCGGCGGCCGGTTGCGCCCGCGATCGGTAAGTGCCACGTACCGCCTCCTTCCGCCGTCTCGTCCCGCCGCCCGGGGCTCCGCTGCCTCGACCCGCCCGGATTCCGCCGGCCGTTCTGCGTGCTGTTCGGTTGTCCGGGGCCCTGCCGGCGTGTGGCGCCGTCCGCCGGCGCCATCCGGCCCGGCCGCCGGGCGGAAGCGTTTGCCTCCGGCTCACCGTATTCAGCCGTGGCCAGACTCAATAGCCACAGATAACACCTTGTGTACCCACTTGCTATATACAACTATGCGGATCCCGGTTCGGTGCCCGGGGGGATTGTGACCGCTGACAACATCCCAGGTCAAGCTGGCCGCCGGGAGCAGCCCCCGGGCGGCCCCCTGACGGGCTGGCGGCGGGCCGGTTCATGGCGCCCCGGGCCTGGTTGAGCCCGCGCGTGACCAGCCGGCAGGGCACGGTGTGCGGGCCGTGCGTGGGCTCGCCGCTGAGGGCCAGCAGCAGGTGCTCCGCGGCCACCCGACCGATGTCCTCCAGGCACATGTCGACGCTGGTCAGCGGGGGATCAGCGCCGAGCACCATCGGGCTCCAGTTGTCGAAGCCGACCAGGGCGATGTCCTCGGGACCCGGCAGCCGATCAGGCGCAGCGTGTCAGAGACGCCCCGGGCGATCTGGTCGCTGCCGCAGAAGATCGCCTCGACCCCGGGTGTGGTCCGCAGCACAACCCGGGCCGCCTCCCGCCCCCAGGCCTCGCTCCACTCCCCGTACAGCACGTCGTTCGCGGTGAAGGCCACCCCCGCCCCCGCCGCCGCGTCGCAGAAGCCCCGGGCCCGCTTGCGGGCCGCGAGGAACCGCTCCGGGCCGGTGATGTGGCCGAACCGGCGGCGCCCCAGGGCCAGCAGATGGTCGGCGGCCAGCCGCCCGCCGCCGGTGTCGTCCGGCAGGATCGCGGGCTCGTCGCTGTCCATGGACTGGGTCATCGCATACACCACGGGAATCCCCAGGCCCAGGCCGATGCTGGGCCGCGGCTCGATCCGCCGCCCGGCCACGATCAGGCCGTCCACCCGGCGGGACAGCAGCATGTCCAGGTACTGCCGCTCGCGGTCCGGGTCGTCCCTGGTGTCGCACATGAACACCGAGATCTGGCCCGCCCCGAGGGCGTCCTCGGCGCCCAGCATGACCGGGATGCTGAACCGGCCGAAGCTGTCCGTGGTGATCACGCCCACCGTGTAGGTCCGCCCGGCGAGCAGGCCGCGGGCCAGCACGTTGGGGGCGAAGCCGAGTTCGCGGGCGGCCGCCGCCACCCGGTCCCGGGTCTCGGCCCGCAGTTTGCCCTGGCCGTTGAGGGCCTTGGACGCGGTCCCGATGGAGACGCCCGCCTGCGCCGCGACGTCCCGGATGGTGACCCGCCGGGCCGCGCGTCCGGCCCGGGCCGCGCATCCTCCCGGGCCGCGCGTCCGCCGTGGGCGCGGGCGTCCGCCGCCGCGCGGGCCGCTGGCCCGCGGCGCGTTCACCTGCCAGGCCTCGGCCTCCCGGCCGGGATGGACGTTCGCGAGGAGGCAAAGGGTTGCTCCGTCATCCTGCACGGCAGCACCCGCCGTGATACGTAACCAAAACGGGACTATACAGGCTTGACGCCTCCGGTCACGACTCCTACCTTGCTAGGGAAAACCTATTCCTTAGCGGTGTGAGCGCTGCACATGTCAGCCTGGCCGGCACGGCGAGTCACGCCGCGCCGGCGGCCGTCCACGGTGCCCGGTCACCCCGACCCGGGAGGTGGAGCACTCCAGGTGCCCAGCGTCGATGAGATTCCCCCGGCCCGCGGCCCCGCCGCGCCCAGCCCCGGCGCGGCGGTCGTGCACCGGCCGCTCGGCGGCCAGGACGTCCGGCTGGACCGCGGCCTGCTGCACGACTGGCAGCAACGCAACGCCGCGGCCAGCCTCCCGCTGGCCCTGCGCCAGCTCGAGACGGCCGGCAACCTCGCCAACCTCCGGCTCGCCATCGCCGGGGGTACCGAGGGATACCAGGGCCCGGTGTTCATGGACTCTGACCTCTACAAGGTCCTGGAAGCGGTCGGCTGGGAACTGGGCCGGGCGGCTGACCAGGAGCTCGCCAGCTTCCTGGCCGAGGCCACCGCGCTGCTGGAGAAGGCCCAGGAGCCGGACGGCTACCTGAACTCCTACATGCAGGTGACCGGGCGTCCCCGGTACAGCTTCCTGGCCTCCAGCCACGAGATGTACTGCGCCGGCCACCTGATCCAGGCCGCCATCGCCTGCGCCCGCGGCGCCGGGGACCCCGGACTGCTCCGGGTGGCCCGGCGGTTCGCCGATCACCTGGTGGACCACTTCCTGGGCCGGGAGGCGGGCATCGACGGCCACCCGGTCGTGGAGACCGCCCTCGCCGAGCTCTACCGGGAAACGGGGCACCGGCCGTACCTGGACCTGGCCAGCCAGTTCATCGAGCAACGCGGCCACGGGCTGATCGGCGACTCGGGCTTCGGCCGCCGCTACCTGCAGGACCATGAGCCGGTCCGCCAGACGGCGACCGAGGTGGGGCACGTGGTCCGGGCGCTCTACCTGGAGGCCGGTGTCGCCGATGTCGCGGCGGAGACCGGCGACGTGGACCTGCTCGCGGCGTCGCTGACCCGCTGGGCCGACATGGTCGCGGCCAAGACGTACCTGACCGGCGGGAACGGCTCACGGCACGAGGGTGAGAGCTTCGGTGACCGCTTCGAGCTGCCGCCGGACCGGGCCTACAACGAGACCTGCGCGGCCATCGCCAGCTTCCAGTGGGCCTGGCGGCTGCTGCTGGCCACCGGCGACGCCGGCTACGCGGACCTGATGGAGCGCATCCTCTATAACGGTTTTGCCGCGTCCACGGCCACCGACGGGACCCGGTTCTTCTACGTCAACCCCTTGCAGCGCCGCCCGGATCACTTCGAGAAGGACGACCCGGGCCGGCGCCGGGAATGGTTCAGCTGCGCGTGCTGCCCGCCCAACATCATGCGGACGATGGCCTCCCTCCATTGCTACCTGGCCACCACCAGCAGCGCGGGGGCCGGCGGCACGCTGTATGTGCACCAGTTCACCGGCGCGTCCCTCAGCGCCCCGCTGGCCGGCGGCGTCCTGACCATGGAGATGATCACGGACTACCCGTGGTCCGGCGCGGTCGAGTTGCGGGTCACGGGCGCCCCGCCGCAGGACTGCGGGCTGGCCCTGCGCGTGCCGGCCTGGAGCGCTCCGCCTGCTGTGCTCCTCAACGAAGACCCAGTCCAGGCCAGTCCCGAACCCGGGTACCTGGTGCTGCGGCGCCGGTGGCGCGCCGGCGATGTGCTCCGCTACCAGCTGGATACCTCGCCCCGGCTGACCTTCCCGGACCGCCGGGCCGACGCGGTCCGCGGCTGTGCCGCGATCGAGCGGGGCCCGCTCGTCTACTGCCTCGAGCAAGCCGACCAGCCTGCCGGGGCGGAACTGGAGGACCTGACCCTCATCCCCGGCCGGCTCGCGCGACGCCGCCGCGACCGTTCCCGGGGTCGGGGAGACGGTCCTCATCGAGGCGGCCGCGGCCCGGGTGGCCGCCGCCGCCGCCGCGGCCCCGGTCACCATCACCGCTATCCCCTACTTCCAGTGGGACAACCGGGACGGCCGGGCCATGCGGGTCTGGATCCCGGCGGCCAGCCCCCTGGCGCCGGCCTCCGCAGCCCCCCGCTCACTGAGCCCGCCACCCCCCGGGAGTCCGCCCACCGTCAACCCCCAGCCCTCGACGGCCAACCCCGGCCACCTGACTTTCCCCGACCCCACCCTCGCGACAAGGCATCACCCTCTGACACCGCGTCACCCCCGACGACGCGTCACCCCCGACAACGCGTCTTTCCTCGACGAGGAGGCAATGAGATGCAAGGGCGTCACAAGCAGAAGGCGCTGGTCTGCGCCGCGGTGGGAGCCGTGGCGCTGCTGGCTGCGGCGTGCGGCGGCTCGTCCGGCTCACGAGCTCGCAGTCACCGAAAACGTTCAGCGTGAACGCCACCGGCACGGTGCACTTCTGGGCGCGCCAGGCCACCGATGGCCCGGCTAAGGCCCTGGTCGCGGGCTTCAACGCGACCCACAAGAACCTGAAGGTGGTGCTGCACCTGACGCCACCCAACGACGACACCAGCCAGCTGGCCACCGCGATCCGGGCCTGCTCGGTACCCGACGTGGTCGGCCTCAACGACATCGACGTGCCGACCTTCAGCCATGAGCACGCGTGGTCCTGATCGTCGTCGTGGGCCTGATCACTTTCGTCCAGTTCCGCTTCTTGCGAGGGGATGCTGACTGATGGCAGCCGTGACTGACCGGCCAGCAGCGCGCCACAGCGGGCTGGGCTGGTACCTGGTGGCCGGCGCGGCGATCGGGGCGGTGTTCGTGCTGCCGCTGCTCTGGGAGGTGTTCCGGTCACTGCAGCCGGAATCGGCGGTGAGCAACCCCCCGTCGGCCGCGAGCTTCGCCCACCTCACGTTCGCGAACTACCGGACGCTGCTGTCCGGGCAGGACGACATCATCCGCAACGTGATCAACAGCCTGATCGTGGCCGTGCTCACCGCGCTGATCACCGCGCTGGTGGCGCTGCTGGCTGGCTACGGCTTCGCGCTGTTCCAGTTCCGCGGGTCCGGGCTCGTCTTCGGCATGGTGCTGGTCGCCTTCATGATCCCGTTCCAGGCGGTGCTCACCCCGCTGTTCATCGAGATGCACTTCCTGCACCTGCTGAACAGCCTGATCGGGCTGGCGCTGTTCTACACCACGTTCAACCTGCCGATCGGCGTCTTCGTGATGCGGAACAGCTTCCTCCAGGTCCCGGGCGAGCTGGTGGACGCGGCCCGGGTGGATGGCGCGTCGGTGCTCCGCACCCTGACCAGGGTGTTCCGGCCGCTGGTGATGCCGGGGATCGCCACCACGGCGCTGTTCGCGTTCCTGTTCTCCCGGACCGAGTTCCTCGGGGCACTCAGCTTCCTGACCAATGACAGCCTGTTCACCCTGCCGGTCGCGCTGAGCAACGTGGAGACCGGCACCTACGGGTCGGTTAATTACGGCCTGCTGCTGGCCGGCGCGGTGATCGCGATGATCCCGTGCATCCTGGTCTACGTGGCGCTGCAGCGGTTCTACGTCCGTGGCCTGGTCTCCGGCGCCTCAAGGGCTAGAAGGAGAACCCTCCGGGACGGCCGTTGCGGTCGGCGATCAGCCCGGCCAGGGTGGCGATGGCGATCTCGGGCGGGGTGCGGGAGCCGATGTTCAGCCCGATCGGCCGGTGCACCCGGGCGATGTCGGCCTCGGCCACGCCCAGGTCGGCCAGCGCCTCGACGTGCGGCCCCTGGTGCCGCGGGTTGCCCATGATCCCGACCCAGCGGGCCGGGCTGGCCAGCGCGTCGCGCAGCACGACCCCCAGCTCCGGCCGGTGGTGGTCGGTCACCACGACATCTGCGCCCGCATCCATGTACTTCGCGGCGTTGCCAGTCACCTCGTAGCCAGTCCCGCCGGCCCGCGCGGCGGCGGCCGGGTCGGGTTCCAGCAGCACCGTCCGGTATCCCGCCTCGTTGGCGTAGCGCAGCAGGCAGTCGGCGACGGGGGAGGCGAACGCCGCGATCAGGGTCCGGTCAGTGTCCGGCGTGGTGCCATGACCGTGGGCGACCTCACAGGCCACACTCTCGTCCAGGCTGTCCTGCTCGTTTCCCATGCTCCCGAGCTTGCCACTTCCGGGCGGGCGTTGGCGACGCCGGGGCGGGGCAGATACCGGTCGGGCCGTTGGACATGATCATGAAAGGACTACGCACATGCAGCTCAGCGCGCGCAACCAGATCAGGGCGACGGTCACCAGTGTCACGGCCGGCGAAGCCACCGCCAACGTCGTCCTCGACGCGAACGGCGCCCGGCTGGTCGCCTCCATCACGGTCGAGGCGGCCCGCGAGCTCGGCCTGGCCGAGGGCCGAGAGGTGGTAGCGGTGATCAAGGCGTCCGACGTTATCGTCGCGGTCCCGGACTGACCGGGGTCATCTGGCCCGGCCCCGGCCCTGGCGGCCGGGGCACCCGGCCGCCGGTCCCGCGTCAGGGCCTGCTGGATGAGCGAGATGGCCAGCGCCACACTGATCGTGAAGGCGAGCGCCGTGGACAGGTTCGCGCCCACCATGTGCCTGGTGGTGGAGATCCCGGCGAAGTAGGCGGGCGGGATGAACGCCACGAACGCGCACCCGGTCATGCAGAGCACGAGGACGGCGCCGCCACGGTGCCAGGCGCGGGCCCGGCCCAGGGACAGCGCGATGAGCCCGATTCCCGACATGGCGATCCACAGCGGAACGTACAGCCACAGGCCCAGGCCCGCCGGGAGCTGGTGTATCAGCCAGGTGACGGCGACCACCCGGGATTCGTAGGCCCCCTTGGGGTGCCCGGCGGATATCGGGTAGTCGCCCAGCTGGGTGATCCGGAACTGCTGCGCGAAAATCGCGGCCGACTGCCCCACGCTGAGGATGTAGCGGGGATGGGTCAGCAGGTAGTGGATGATGGTCTGGTCGGTCAGCTTGTCTACGTAGTGGGGGTACAGCGGGCTCAGCCGGATCGAGCTCTTGTCCCAGTAGTAGTGACCCGCGTACCTGGCCCAGCTCACTGGCAGCCCGAGGGCGCGCAGCTGGGCCGGCGCGGCGGACCGTTTGGTCACGATGTCCGTGAAGAGCATGTTGACGGCCTGGATGTGGTGCAGCCGCTGGCCGTAGCGGCTGGTGTAGTCCCAGAGCGCGTAGACGCCGGCCATCAGGGCCAGGCCCAGGGCGACCAGGACCCCCGCAGTGGCCTCCCGGTTCCGGAAGCGGCGCAGCCCGCGCCACGGGCCGGGGCCGGAGGTGGCCAGCACCAGGGTGACGCAGATGGGCAGCGCCAGCACCATGTACTGCTCTTTCGACAAGATCGCGAGAAATCCCCCGGACCCGGCCAGGACCAGGCCGAACACCGTCTCCCGCCAGCCCCGCCTCAGGTACAGAACGCCGGCCGCGACCAGCAGCAGGCCCACCAGGGCGGAGGCCTCGCTGAACGGGCTGGCGAAGACGTCGAAGAACGCCGAGTCGGCGATGATCAGCCACACGGCCGCGGCGACCAGCAGCTGAGCCCACCACCTGATCCGCAAACCGGTGGCCAGGCTGGCGATGGCGACGGAGGTCAGGATGCACATCAGCACGCCGAGCGCGATCAGGTTCAGGTCGCCGGGCAGGCCGAATACCGGCGTCAGCCCCCTGGCCACTTCGAGCGGCACGATTTCCGAGGAGGGGTAAGGAGAGCGCCCCACGCAGCCGGGGCTGGTCAGGTACTCGAAATAGGCAAACCGGAAGAACACGGGCCGGCCAGGCGGAACGACCTTCGCCAGGCCGAGGCCGCACATCAGCCGGGGACCGTCGCGGTTGTCGGCCTGGCCCACGGGCGTGGGTACCAGGAAGCGAATCAGCAGCAGGCCCAGCGAGACGACGAAGATGGCCAGCCAGCGTCCGGTGGTGCCGTGCAGGTAACGCGCCGCCCCGCGGCCCGGCCGGGAGTGCGTCCCCCCTGGCCCCGCTGTTCCGCCGCCGCCGCTCGGCTCCCCGCTGGCCCGGCCCGGCCGGCTCGCCAGCCCGCCATCAGGTTTCTCAGGACCAGCCAGTTCATCGCTAGGCACTGGGGCGACCTCTCGGTGTTCCGGATAGCTTGATCAAAATCGCGGCCCTGCCCCTCACCATGCTGGTTCGGCTGTGTTTTACCGGGCCTTTTGGTTTTGGATTGGCTGGCTTGAACCTTTGTGACATGAGTGCTTCAGGAACAGGACCGCACGGCATGCCCGCCGAGCCAATCCAGGGGCGCGTTATCCCCTGGAGGGTACTCCCAGGCATCCGGGATTTCCATCCCGTCAGCTGTCCTCGGTGTTACCGCTCCTAGCTGCGGATTCCTGCCTCAAGCGGGGAAAATTTGCCCCGGGACGATCAGGATTAAACCGGCTTCTGTCCAAAATCTCCGGGCAGGCCAGGCGAGCGATCATGAAAGTGTCACGCGCTGATCAAACTCACGGCGCAGCAGGCCGGGAATGTCCCCGCCCGGATCTTGAGGACAGGACCTTGACGATGGGCCGGCACTTACCCCGCACGCTCTCCGGTGCGGGCCGGTACAAGGGCAGGAGTGATGGGCGCTGGCCAGGGCGTTGCCATTGACAAGGTGGGTCAGGAACGCCCTGGCAGTAGGAGGTGAATTCCCCGTCCATGGCCTTTTCCGCCTGCGGATAGCGGATGGCCTCGAGGCGGACCTGGCGGCCGCCGGCCGGAATCACGGCCCGGCCCGCTGCCCTCAATCCCGGCGGCCGCAATCCAGCAGGCACCCCGCGTCAGCCGCGGCGTGCCTGCTGGGCGGCCCAGCCCTCCGCGCGGAGTACCCAGCGCTCGTGGTCACGCCACTCCCCGCCGACCATCAGGTAGGCCGGCGAGAAGCCTTCCCTCTCGAACCCCAGGCGCCGGGCCAGCCTGATCGAGCGGAGGTTGCCGGGCTGGATGTTCGCCTCCACCCGGTGCAGGCCCAGCTCGCCGAAGACGAGGCCGAGCACGGCATCAAGCCCCGGGTCATCAAGCCCTGGCCGGCATGTGATGCGAAGGCGCCGTAGCCCAGGAAGCCCGACTGGAAGCCGCCGCGCACGATGTTGTTGACGTTCACGTACCCGACGAGAGCTCCGCACCGGTGGTGACGGAGCAGGTAGGCGGCCTGGTCGTCCCGGGCGGCCCGGTCCAGGTAGGCGGCGAAGCGCGCCGCAGTGTCCGGCGCATCCAGCCAGGGCTGGTGCAGTGGCCGGCTGGCCTGCGCGGCCGCGATGAACTCCCTGGCATCAGACTGCTTCGGTGCAGACACGTCCACGTCCATACCCGCAGTCTCCAGCAGCGGGCCGCCGGTGTGATACCCGAGGTCAGGCAGAGCGGGCCAGGAGGGCGGCCACGGCGGCGCGGAGCAGGGTCATCCGTGCGCCGGCCCGGCGGCGGGCGTCGTCGAGCCCGCCGGGCCCGGCCGGCTCGCCGACCTCCAGGTAGGCCTTGACCTTGGGCTCGGTGCCGCTGGGCCGCAGGACCACGCGGCCGCCGTCCAGCCGGAGGATGAGCACGTCCGCGGGCGGCAGGGCACCGCCCGGGGCCAGATCGGTGATCTCCCGGACCGGGGACTCGCCCAGAGCGGCCGGCGGGGCGGCCCGCAGCCCGGCCATGATCTCCCCGGGAGCCCGGGTGGCCAGCGTGAGCTGGGCGGTCAGGTGAACCCCGTGCGCGGTCTCCAGCGCATCCCAGCGATCCAGCATCGACTGCCCGGCCGCGCGGGCCTGCGCCGCCAGCCCCAGCACGGCGAGGGCGGCGCTGATGCCGTCCTTGTCCCGCACCACGTCGCCAACCGCGTAACCAAGCGCTTCTTCGTATCCGAATACGAATCGCGTCCGCGGCCGCTCATCCGCGGCCCGGACGATCCACTTGAATCCGGTCAGGGTCTCCGCGTACTGCACTCCGGCGGTGGCGGCGATCCGGGCCAGCAGCCCCGACGACACCACGGTCGAGGCGACCAGCCGCTGCCCCGGATCCGCGTGCCCCGGGTCTCGCCGGGGACGGTCGCGGCGGTCCCGGAGGCGCCTGCCTCGCGGATCCCGAGGATGAACGCGCCGAGCAGCGCACCGACCTGATCCCCGGTGAGCGTCCGCCAGCCCCGGCGGCCTGCGGGATCCGGGACGGCCACCGCGAGCCGGTCGCCGTCCGGGTCGCTGGCCAGGACCAGATCGGCATCCAGGTCCCTGGCGTCGGCCAGCGCGAGGTCCAGCGCGCCGGGTTCCTCCGGGTTGGGGAAGGGCACCGTCGGGAAGTCCGGGTCCGCCCGGGCCTGGGCGGCCACCACGTGCGGTGCCGGGATACCCGGCCCGTCCGATGGCACGCAGCATCAGCGGGCCCGCGACCCCGTGCAGCGGTGTGTAGACCACGCGAAGGCTGTCCCCGGCGCTGCCGGGAGGCCGCGCGCCGGGGAGGCGGCCAGGATCGCGTCCAGGTAGGCCTGGGCGATCTCGTCGCCGTGCCGGGTGAGCAGCGGGCCTTCCGGCGGCCCTAGCGGGATCCCGGACAGCGGCCCGAGGCCGCGGATCGCGGCCTCGATCCCGGCGTCCACCGGCGGCACGATCTGCGCGCCATCACCCAGGTAGAGCTTGTACCCGTTGTCCGCGGGCGGGTTGTGGCTGGCGGTGATCATCACGCCCGCCCCGGCGGACAGGTGCCGGACCGCGAAGGCGAGCAGCGGGGTGGGACTCCGGCCGGGGAGCAGGTGCACCGGGATGCCCGCCCCGGTCAGCACGGCTGCGGCTTCCGCGGCGAACCCGGCCGAGCGGTGCCGGGCGTCCCAGCCGAGCACCACCCCGGCCGCGGCCGCGGCGGGCCGGTGCTCGCGGAGCCAGCGGGCCAGTCCCGCCGTCGCGGCCCGGACCACGGCGCGGTTCATCCGGTTCGGCCCGGCCCCCATGGCGCCGCGCAGGCCGGCGGTACCGAACTGCAGCCGGCCCGCGAAACGGTCGGCCAGCCCGGCCCGGGCCGCCTGCGCCGGCCGCGTCGTCGCGCCGGGCGACGTCGAGCAGATCCTGGAGTTCGGCGCGGTCCTCGGCGCTGGGATCGTCAGCGAGCCAGGCCCGGGCCCGCTGCGCCAGGTCCTGGAAGATCGGGTCCTGGAGATCAGGACCTCGGAGATCGGGTCCCGGGAATCGGGTCGGCGGGGGTCATGTGGTCCTGGGTAGCACCTGGGCCAGCAGGGTGCCCATCCGGCCCGCGGCGGCCTGGCCCGCCGCGACCACCTCGGCGTGATCCAGGCCGTGCCCGGCCAGGCCGGCTGCGGGGTTGGTGACCAGCGAGATGGCCAGCACCTCCGCGCCCAGATGGCGGGCGGCGATCGCCTCCAGCGCGGTGGACATCCCGACCAGATCGGCCCCGAGCGTGCGCAGCATGCGGATCTCCGCGGGCGTCTCGTAGTGCGGGCCGGGCATCGCCGCGTAGACCCCCTCGGCCAGGCTGGGATCGGCGGCCCGGGCCAGGGCCCGCAGCCGGGCCGAGTACAGGTCGGTGAGATCGGTGAACCGGGACGGGTACCCCTCGGGCGGCCGGTCCGGCCCGGCGAGCGGGGAACGGCCGGTGAGGTTGAGATGGTCACGGACCAGCACGGGCTGGCCCACCTGGTAGTCCGCGGCGATCCCGCCGGCCGCGTTGGTCAGCGCGATGACCCGGCAGCCGGCCGCCACCGCGGTCCGGACGCCGTGCACGACCACGCTGGGCGGATGACCCTCGTACAGGTGCACGCGGCCGACCAGCACGAGCAGCCGGAGCCCCGGCGTCACCAGGGAGAGCGCCAGGCCGGCGTGACCGGGCACGGTCGGGGGCGGGAAGCCGCCGAGGTCGGCGACAGCTACCTCGGTCACGCTGGCATCCAGCCCGCGGGCCAGCGCATCGGCGGCCGGGGACCAGCCGGACCCGAGGACCACGGCCACGTCGTGCCGCGGCTGGCCGGTCCGCTCGGCGAGCCGCGCCGCGCTGGCCGCCGCGTCCGCGTACGGGTCGCCGGCCGGTCCGGGTGCTGGTGGCGAGCCGGTCATGCCCGCACGTACGGTTGGCCGTCAGCGGCAGGCGCCCGGACCTTGCCGACCAGCCCGGCCACGGCGATGATCGTGGCGACGTAGGGCAGCATCCCGAGCAGGAAGGGCGAGATCGGCACGGTGATGCTGCCCATGAAGCTCTGCAGGGCCTCGGTGAAGCCGAACAGCAGCGCGGCGGCGGTCGCCCCGAGCGGGGTCCACCGGCCGAAGATCATCGCGGCCAGTGCGATGTACCCCAGACCGGACGACATGTCCTTGCTGAACGTGCCCACCGACCCGAGCGTCAGGTAGGCGCCGCCGATCCCGGCCAGCAGGCCGCCCATGATGAGGTTGCCGTACCTGATGCCGTTGACCTTGATGCCGACCGTGTCGGCGGCCGTCGGATGCTCGCCGACGGCCCGGACCCGCAGCCCCCAGCGGGTGCTGAACAGGCCGACCTGGACGGCGATGATCGCCGCGTAGGTGATGTAGAGGAAGATCGTCGAGTCGAAGAAGATCGGCCCGAGGATCGGGATGTTGCCGAGTCCCGGGATCTTGATCGCGCTGAACGTGTTCGCGTTGTTGTAGGTGTTCGCGTCCGGCACGAGCAGGCGGTCGTAGAGATAGCCGGTGAGCCCGCTGATCAGCAGGTTGATCACGACGCCCAGGATGATCTGGTCGACCAGCCAGCGGATGGCGAACAGCGCCAGCATGGCCCCGACCAGGCCACCGGCCAGCGACCCGCTGATCAGGCCGAGCCAGAGCACCCCGACCGCGCTGGCCACCACGGCGGCGGTGAACGCACCGAGCAGCAGCTGGCCCTCGATGGCGATGTTGATCACTCCGGAGCGCTCGCCCATGCAGCCCGCCAGGGCACCGAGGATGAGCGGGATCGAGGCGGTCAGCGTGTTCTGCAGCAGGCTGACCACGTTCACCGGGATGTCGTTCGCCCAGCTCCCGGTGTCCGCCCAGCAGAGCAGGGAGATGACGAAGAACAGCAGGACCGCGCCGATGCTCAGCCGCTTCGCCCAGGCTGGCTCGTCGATGGCCGCGCGGGCCAGGCCGATCAGGATCGAGAGGCCGCCGAGGATGTAGGACACCGGCGCAGCGGGCGCGTGGATGCTCGGCACCTGGAACGAGGAGGTGGGCAGCGAGAGCGCGAACGTGGCGTCGCCCTTGTGCGCGAAGAACCCGAACACCAGGATGTCCACGAGGCCGAACAGCACGAACACGGCGGCGGCGATCAGCCTCCGGTTCACGTTCACCGCGCTGCGCGCGCTCGTGACAGCCGTCAGCGCGGTCATCCGTTCCACCCCTGCGCTACCGCTTCCATCCCGGTGACCCGGGCCTGACGGAGCCGGAACACCGCGCGGATCAGCGGCGGTGCCGCCACGAACAACACGATCAGCCCCTGGATGACCTGGCGATGTCCACCGGGACCGACGTGGCTGCCTGCATGACGGTGCTCCCGGCGTCCAGCGCGCCGAACAGCAGCGCCGCCAGCACGACCCCGAGCGGCCGGGCCCGGCCGAGCAGGGCGACGGTGATGCCGTCGATGCCGTAGGTGCCGTAGCTCTGGAAGTTGAGGCTGTCGAACGTCCCCTGGATGCTCACCGCGCCGCTGAGCCCGGCGAGACCGCCCGGCCAGCAGCATGACCAGGACCCAGGTCCGCTCCACGCTCATCCCGGCGGTACGGGCCGCGCTCGGGTTGGCCCCGACCGTGCGGAACTCGAAGCCGGTGGTGCTGCGCGCCAGCAGCCACCACACCCCGGCCGCGGCGGCCAGGGCGACGAGGAACCCGGCGCCGACCTGCGGGCGCGGGCCGCCGACGTGCGGCAGCTGTGCGTCGCTCGCGATGGTCGGGCTGATCAGGTTGGTACTGGTGTGGCAACTGCAGGCGGAGGGGGTGCCGAGCAGGTAGGACAGCAGGTTGTACATCACGTAGTTGAGCATGATCGTGACGATCACCTCATGCGCCCCGGTCCGCGCCTTGAGGTCGCCGACCAGCCAGCCCATCACCGCGCCCCCGGCGAACCCGCCGGCCAGGCAGACGATCACGTGGATGACCGGGGGGAGGCTGAGCGCGAAGCCGAGGTAGGTGACCACGATCGCGCCGCCGATCCACTGGCTGGCCGCGCCGATGTTGAACAGGCCGGCCCGGAAGGCGAGCGCCACCGACAGCCCGGTCAGGATGAGCGGGGTGGCCTGGGCCGCGGTTTGCGAGAGCGGGTAGAAGATGGCGCCGACCGAGCCACCGTGGAAGGCCGCCGCGATCGTGTGCGGGTTGACGATCGCGCCCTCGAACAGGGCCGAGTACGCCGCGGCGACCGACTGCCAGGCCGCGGAGATCGCGGCGCCCGGCGCCGAGAAGAAGCTCCCCCAGGCGTGCAGGACCGTGGTGTCGCTGAACGCGATGATGAGCCCGCCGACCACCAGGGCCAGGAAGATCGCCAGCGTCGTGACGACCGCCGGGCTGCCCTGGGTGACCCCGTCGAGGATGATCCGGTTGATGCCCTGACCCTTCGGCGCCCCGGTGAGGCCATCCGCCGGGCCGGCCTGGGTGGTCACCCCCGCGCTGGAGCCGTCAGCCTGGCCGGGACCGTCCGGCCGTGGCGATCCGGGGTCCGGGCCGGTGCCCGGGCCGGGGGTCGAGGGCGGGCCGCTGGCATGGTCGCTCATGCCGGCTCCCCCCGCCCGTCCGGCCGGTCAGGCGCCGGGCTCGCGCCCCCCGCTGGGCTCGCACCGCCCGCTGGGCTCGCACCGCCCGCTGGGCTCGCACCGCCCGCTGGGCTCGCACCGCCCGCTGGGCTCGCATCCTCCGCCGCGCCGGCGTCGCCCGCCGGGCTCGCGTCGCCCGCCGGCCCCGCCCCCCGGCCCGGGCCGTCGCCGGCGCCGGCGGGCGGTGCCTCAGCGGCGCCCGTGCCGACGTCGTCCGGCTGGGTGGTGACCACCGGTTCCGTGCTCATCACCGGGATCACCCCCAGCGCCGGGTTGCCGGCCTCGGTCACCACAGCCGGGGCCGTGCCCTCCAGGCCGTCCCCGGCTGCCCCGGCCGGGCCGGTGCCGGCCGCGGAGCCGTCCCCGGCGCCCGCCATGAGCAGGCCGAGTTCGGCCACGGGCACGGTCGGCGGCCGGAAGCCGGTGATCTTCCCCTCGTACATGACCGCGATGCGGTCGGCGAGCGCATAGATCTCATCGAGCTCGGACGACACGATGATCACCGCGACGCCCTGGTCGCGCTCCTCGACGATCCGGCGGTGCACGAACTCGATCGATCCCACGTCCAGGCCCCGGGTGGGCTGGCTGGCCAGCAACAGCCGGACGCGCCTGCCCACCTCACGGGCCAGGATCACCTTCTGCTGGTTGCCGCCAGACAGGGTGCCGACCGGGGTGTCGATCGAGGATGTCCGGATGTCGAACTCCGCGGCCAGGCTCTTCGCGTGCTCGCGGATGGCGGGGATGTCCATCGCGATCCGCTTCGCGTACGGCGGGCGATCGTAGGTGTCGAGGACGAGGTTGTCGGCGACCGAGAAGTCCGCGACGATCCCGTCTTCCCGCCGGTCCTCCGGGATGTAGCGCGACGCCGGCCCGCAGCCGGTCACGGGGGGTGGCGCGGCTGATATCCCTGGCGTCGAGGCGCACGGCCCCGGTGCCGGGGCGCAGGCCCATGAGCGCCTCGCACAGCTCGGTCTGCCCGTTGCCCTGCACCCCGGCGATGCCGAGGATCTCCCCGGCGCGGACCTGGAACGAGACGTCCTCGACCGCGTTCTGGTTCGCCCCCGCGCCGTGATGCGCATGCTCGGCCGGGACGGTCAGGTCGCGGACGTCGAGCACGACATCACCTGGCCGGGCGGGCTCCTTGCTGACCCGCAACTCCACCGGCCTGCCGACCATGAGCGCGGCGAGTTCGGCGTCGCTGGCCGTCGGCGGCCGTTCGCCGACCACTTTCCCGCGTCGGATGACGGTGATGTGATCGGCGATCGCCTGGACCTCCTTGAGCTTGTGGGAGATGAAGACGATCGACTGGCCTCCCGAGCGCAGCTCGCGCATCACCCGGAACAGGTCCTCGGTCTCACCGGGCGTGAGCACCGCGGTCGGCTCGTCGAGGATCAGCACGCTGGCCTGGCGCAGCAGGGCCTTGATGATCTCCACCCGCTGCTGCACCCCGACCGGGAGGTCCTCGATCAGGGCGTCCGGGTTGATCTGCAGGCCGTAGTGCTCGGAAAGCTCCGTGACCTGGCGGCGGGCCTTCCGCCGGTCGAGCAGGCCCGGACCGCGGGTGGGCTCCACGCCGAGCATGACGTTCTCGGCGACCGTGAACACCGGGACCAGCATGAAGTGCTGATGGACCATCCCGATCCGGGCGTTGATCGCATCCTTGGGGGAACGGATCGTCACCGGGCTGCCGTCCACGAGGATCTCCCCCTCATCGGGCTGCACCAGCCCGTAGAGGATGTTCATCAGCGTGGTCTTGCCGGCCCCGTTCTCGCCCAGGAGGCCGCGGATTTCCCCGGGAGCGACCTTGAGGTCGATGTGGTCATTGGCCACGAGGCTGCCGAAGCGCTTCGTGATGCCGCGCAGCTCAAGTTCCACGCCCGTCCCTCTGCTGGTGCTCCCTCCGGCGGTCACAGCCGGCGTGCTGCGGTGCCGTCACGCCGGCCCCGCCCTGCCGCCAGTGTGACCCAGGCTGGGCCAGGCCGCCATCGCGGCCCGGCCCAGCCTGAACCGGCGGTCCAGGCTGGGCCGGGCCGGACTGCCGGTTACACCGGGCTCTTGGTGGCCGGCACGATCTTGCCGCTGATGATCTCGGCTTTCACCTTGTTGACCTCGGCCTGCAGGACTTGCCGGGACCTTGCTGGCGAAGTCGTGGTACGGGGCGAGCGCGACGCCGCCGTTCGCCAGCGTGCCGATGTAGGTACCGCCCTTGAACGTGCCGTTAGCGGCGGCGAGCACGGCGGTCTTCACCGCGGGCTGGATGCCCTTCTCCACGCTGGTGATGAAGTACTTGCAGTACTGTGCGGCGCTGACGCAGCCATCGGTGTCCACCCACATCATGTTCACCTTCTGGCTGCCCGCGTGTTGTCGGCGTCCTGGACCGCCTTCGCCGCGCCCAGGCCCGACACCGCCGGCGACCGGGAAGATGATGTCCGCGCCCTCGGTGATGAACTGCTGGGTGATGGTCTGGCCCATGGTCAGGTTGGTGAAGCTGTTGGTGAACTCACCGCTCTGGGTCTGCTCGTTCCAGCCGAGCACCGTCACGTGCGTGTGGTGCTGGGAGTTGTAGTACTGCACGCCGTCCCAGAAGCCGTCCATGTAGATGGTCACGGTGGGCAGTTTCTCGCCGCCGAACGTCGCGACCTTGCCGGTCTTCGTCATGCCCGCGGCCAGGTAGCCGCCCAGGAACCCGTCCTGCACGGTGTTGAACACCAGGGAGTCCACATTCTTCGGGGGCGTCGTCGCCTTCCCGACGCGGCGGTCGGGCAGGACGCGGACGCGATGGCGCAGTCCACGATGGCGAACTTCGCGGACGGGTTGGAGCCAGCCGCCGTCCCGGTCGCGCCCGCCATCAGGAACCCGACGGTGACGATGATCCCGCACTTCTGGCCGATGAACGCCGAGATGTTCGGGGCGTAGTCCGCCGACGAGGTGGACTGCAGGTACTTGACGGTGACCTTGCTCGGCTCAGCGGACTGCGCCTCCTGCATGCCCTGCCAGGACGAGGCGTTGAACGACTTGTCGTCGATGCCACCGGTGTCCGTGACCATGCATCCCTTGAACGACGCCGTGGATGCGCTGGCACTGGACGAGCTACTGCTGGGTGAGCTGCTGCTTGACGAGCCGCCTGACGAACTGCTGCCGCACGCGGCAGCGAGCAGCGCCAGCACGCTAAGCGCCGCTGCAGCTGGGATCGAACGTCTCACGCAAACCTCCTGTTTGACGGGCTGCGTTCCGCGCTGACCGGGCGCTGCCCCCTCCGCCGCGACGCGGGTGAACCAGCCCAAAGATCCGGAACGCCCCGCTCTGCGATGTCCGCAGGTTAGACCGGCTAGACCGTCCACGGAAGCCGCGACGGCATGCCGCCGCCGTCCCGTTGCCAAATCGAAATCGCCCCTTCCCGGCCGGGATCCACCGTCCCGTACGCTGCGGCCGCGGAGGCCGGTGACACGCTCCTGGGGCCGGGCCGGGCCGCGGGGCCGCCGGTACATTGGGGCGATGGATGAGAACCGGGCCCGCGGGTCGCGGACGCGCTGCGGGATCGCGGCATCGACGCGCACCTGGAGAACGCAGGGATTGACGTCTACGGGGTACGCGTCGTGCTCCCCGACCGCCGCGAGGCGATCTGGGGCAACGAGGGCACCGCGTCCCTGGAGGCGGAGGTGCTGCTCGACGGGGACCTCGTCGGCTTCGTTCCGGAGATCTCCGGCTCGGAGAACTTCGACGACGCGCAGATCGTGGACGTCATCGCCCGCGCCGACTACGACGAGCCCGAGGCGCGGGAACGCCCGTCGGCCCCGCCCCCGGGCCAGCCGCTGACGCATGACGGCGGCCTGTTCCGCCGCTTCCGCGAGGGCTTCCGGTACGACTCCGAGTCCTGAAGTGTCTACAGCCGCCGGGGCGGCCTGACCGTTCCCGGGCCGCTGGAGCAGGCCTGCTAGCGTCGCGCGCGGAGATGATCAGCAGACTCGGGGGCCCCACCCGGAGGTAGGCGTGAGGATCGACTGGGCGGGGTTGCGGGCCGCGGCCACGGAGGTGGCCGGGCCGGGCCTACGCCCCGTATTCGCGGCTGCGGGTCGGGCGCCGCCGGGCCAGGCCTGCGGACGGGCGGGTGATCACCGGCTGCAACGTGGAGAACGCCTCGTTCGGGCTGACCCTGTGCGCCGAGTGCGGGCTGGTCAGCGCGCTGCACGCGACCGGCGGCGGGACGCTGGCCGCGGTCAGCGTGGTCGCCGGGGACGGCGCACCGCTGGTGCCCTGCGGCCGGTGCCGGCCAGCTGCTGCTGGAGGCGGGCGGCCCGGGCCTGCTGCTGGACACCGAGACCGGCCCCCGGGAGCTGGGTGAGCTGCTGCCCGGCCGCTTCAGCGGCACCGACCTGGGCGCCCGCCGTGACTAATCGCCGGGCGGCCCATGATCCTGGGCACTTACTGCGAAATAACAGCAGTTTCTGACCAGGATGATGGAAGGACCCGCCGTGACTGGGCCCTCCGCGCGGGCGGCGGCCGCCGTCGACCTGATCCGGGCCAAGCGGGACGGGCAGCCGCTGACCGACGCCCAGATCCGCTGGCTGTTCGACGCGCTACCTGGCCGCCGCGGCGCGGTGGCCGACGAGCAGATGTCCGCGCTGCTCATGGCCATCTACTTCCAGGGCCTGGACCCGGCCGAGCTGCGCGCCTGGACCGCGGCCATGATCGACTCGGGCGAGCGGCTGGACCTGGCCGGGGTCGGCCGCCCACGGTGGACAAGCACTCCACCGGCGGCGTCGGCGACAAGGTGTCGCTGATCCTCGCCCCGCTGGTGGCCAGCTGCGGGGCCGCGGTCCCGCAGCTGTCCGGCCGCGGCCTCGGCCACACCGGCGGCACGCTGGACAAGCTGGAAGCCGATCACCGGGCTGGCGGTCCTCGTTGCCGGAACGACGAGATGGTCGCGGTGCTGCAGCACGGCCGGCTGCGTGATCTGCGCGGCCGGGCCCGGCCTGGCCCCGGCCGACCGCCGCCTGTACGCGCTGCGCGACGTCACCGGGACCGTCGAGTCGATCCCGCTGATCGCCAGCTCGATCATGTCCAAGAAGATCGCCGAGGGCACGGCCGCGCTGGTGCTGGACGTCAAGGTGGGCAGCGGCGCGTTCATGCGCGAGGAGCCGCAGGCCCGGCGAGCTGGCCCAGACCATGGTCGCGCCTCGGCGCGGAGCACGGGGTGGCCACCTCGGCGCTGCTGACCCGGATGGACACGCCGCTCGGCCGGGCCGTGGGCAACGCGGTCGAGGTCGAGGAGGCGGTGGCCACGCTGCGCGGCGAGGGCCCGCCCGACCTGGTCGAGGTGACCCTGGCGCTGGCCCGGGAGATGCTCCGGCTGGCCGGGATCGACGCCGACCCGGCCGCCGCGCTGGCCGACGGCCGCGCGCTGGACACCTACCGGGCGATGATCCGCGGCCCAGGGCGGCGACCCCGACGCCCCGCTGCCGCAGGCCCGGCACCGCCGGCTGGTGCTGCCCGCCCCGCGCGGCGGCTGGCTGCAGCCGGCTCGACGCCCGCGCGGTCGGGGTGGCCGCCTGGCGGCTCGGCGCCGGGCGGGCGCGTCAAGGAGGACCCGGTCAGCCCGGCCGCCGGCGTGCGTCTGCCTGGCCAAGCCGGGGGAGCGGGTAGAGCGGGGGCAGCCGCTGCTGGAACTGCGGACCGACGACGAGTCCCGGTTCGAGCGCGCCGCCGCGGCGCTGGCCGGCGCGGTCACAGTCGGCCGACCAGCCGCCGGACATCCCGCCGCTGGTCGATCGCATCGTTCTGTGAGAATGGGCTGATGGCCCCCACGATTCGAGGAGATCAGGGCCGTTCCCAAGGTGCTGCTGCACGACCACCTGGACGGCGGGCTGCGGCCGGCCACCGTGGTGGAACTGGCCCGGGAGATCGGTTACGACCGGCTGCCGTCCCAGGACGTGGACGAGGTCGAGCAGTGGCTGCGGCGCGGCGCGCACCGCGGCCACCTGAAGTTCTACCTGGACGCGTTCCAGCACACGGTCGCGGTGATGCAGACCCGCGACGCGCTGATCCGGGTGGCGGCCGAGTGTGCGGAGGACCTGGCCGCCGACGGGGTCGTCTACGCGGAGGTGCGGTTCGCCCCCGAGCTGCACGTGGCCGGCGGGCTCACCCTGGAGCAGGTGGTCAGCGCGGTGCTGGAAGGGTTCCGGCTCGGCAGCGCCGGGCGCGGCATCACGGTCTACGCCCTGCTCACCGCGATGCGCACCGCCGCGCGCTCGCTGGAGATCGCCGAGCTCGCGGTCCGGCACCGGGACGAGGGCGTGGTCGGGTTCGACATCGCCGGCGCCGAGGCGGGCAGCCCGCCCACCCGGCACCTGGACGCGTTCCAGTACGTGGCCCGGGAGAACTTCCACATCACCATCCACGCCGGGGAAGGCTTCGGCCTGCCGTCCATCTGGGAGGCGCTGCAGTGGTGCGGCGCGGAGCGGCTCGGCCACGGGGTCCGGATCGTGGACGACATCCGGATCGGCGCGGACGGTCACGCCTCGCTCGGCCGGCTGGCCAGCTACGTCCGGGACCGCCGGATCCCGCTGGAGATGTGCCCGACCTCGAACGTGCAGACCGGCGCGGCCCCGTCGATCGAGGCGCACCCGATCGGGCTGCTGCGCCAGCTGTCCTTCCGGGTCACGGTGAACACCGACAACCGGCTGATGAGCGGGGTCACCCTGTCCTCGGAGTTCCACGCGGCTGGCCGAGGCGTTCGGCTACGGCTGGTCGGACATCGAGTGGCTCACGATCAACGCGATGAAGAGCGCGTTCGCGCATTTCGACGAGCGGCTGCGGATCATCAACACGGTGATCAAGCCCGGGTTTGCCACCGCCCGCGCGGCGAGTAATGCTGTGGTCCGGGTGCCGGGGCGGCGTGATCACGGTTGGCCGGTGAGCAGCCGACCAGCAGGAGCGTGGGGACGCGGCCCGGCACGGCGGCGGCCGGCCAGGCCGGGGTGGCCTCGGCCGCGCCGGGCGGGGCGGATCTGCTGGCCTCGACCCCGCTGCGTGGCCACTCGGACGCCGCGCTGCGCCAGGTGCTGCACGGGCTGCCCGGCGTCGACCAGGTCGGCGTCGAGGCAGCGGGCGGCCGCGCTGGCCACCAGGTCCGATCAAGCGGACGCCAAGCTGTGGGCGCTGGACGCGGCGGTCCGCATGGTCGACCTGACCACGCTGGAGGGCGCCGACACGCCGGGCAAGGTCCGCGGGCTGTGCGCCAAGGCGCGCCGGCCCGACCCGGCCGACCCGGCCGTGCCGCCGGTCGCCGCCGTCTGCGTCTACCCCGACCTGGTCGCGCGTGGCCCGCGCCGCGCTGGCCGGCAGCGGCGTGGCGGTCGCCTCGGTGGCCACCGCGTTCCCGTCCGGCCGCGCGTCGCTCGCGGTCAAGCTGGCCGACGTGGCCGACGCGGTCGCCGCCGGCGCCGACGAGGTGGACATGGTCATCGACCGGGGGGCGTTCCTGGCCGGCCGGTACGGCCAGGTCGCCGAGGAGATCCGCGGCGGTCCGCGAGGCCTGCGGCCCGGCGCACCTCAAGGTCATCCTGGAGACCGCGCGAGCTGGCCACCCTGGACAACGTGGCCCGGGCGTCGTGGCTGGCCATGCTGTCCGGGCGCCGACTTCATCAAGACCTCGACCGGCAAGGTCTCGCCCGCCGCGACGCCCGCCGGTCGCCCTGGTCATGCTCGGCGCCGTGGCCGACTTCGCGGCGGCCACCGGGCGCCGGGTCGGGGTCAAGGTGGCCGGCGGGGTGCGCACCGCCAAGGACGCCATCCGCTACCTGGTGCTGGTCAAGGAGACCGCCGGGCCGGAGTGGCTGACCCCGGACCTGTTCCGCATCGGCGCCTCCAGCCTGCTCAACGACCTGCTCATGCAGCGCCGCAAGCAGCTCACCGGGGTCTACCCGAGCCCCGACTACTTCACCCTCGACTGACGCGCCCCCGGGCCAGGCTGGCGTGCCCCGCCGGCTGGCGTCCCCCGGCCACCCCTGCCTCGCGCGCCGGGCCGAGGTGGGGACTTATCTGTTCGGATTTGCCCCCGAATTCGGGAGCGAATCCGAACAGATGACTCGCTCGGGCGTCAGCTGCCGTCGGGGTAGCCGCCGCGGTGCGACACCATCGGGTAGTGGGGGAGCGCGCCGGCCGGGTCGGCGATCATGGCCTGGGTCAGCCGGGCATAGGGCGGGTGCGCCCGCCAGCCGTCCGGGTCGGGCACCAGCCCGGCCGAGATCACCGGCGGCCGCTCGCCATCCGGCCCGGCGTCCGGCTGGGCGTACAGGGCCCGCAACGCCCCGGCCAGCGCGGCGGTCACCCCGTCACCGGACCGCGCCCGCCACGCGTCGGCGATCTCGCCAGCCCGCCGGTGATACGCCTCCTGGGCCTGCTCGCCCCGCGGGGTGAGGCGCACCTCGCGGCCCCGGCCGGCCGCCGGGCCGGGCCCGGTCACCGCGTAACCCTCCCGTTCCAGCAGCCCCACGGACACGCTGACCGCTTCCCGGGACACCCCGGCCCGGCGCGGCACGTCCTTCAGCGCGACGCCGCCTGCACTGAGCACCCGCAGCGCGTTGGCGCTGACCGGCAGGGACAGCGCCGATTCGCGCTCGAACTCCGCGCGGAAGCTCATCAGCGCCCGGGACAGCAGGATGGGCAGGTCAGCGCCGGCCACGTGGTGCTCCGGCGAGACCGAGGGCAGTTCATGGCCTGGCTCGGGCCGGTGGACCCCGGAAACCGGCAGGAACGCCGGGCAGCGCGTCACCGGACGGGCCGGCCAGGGCCCGCAGCGCCCCGGTGAGCTGGCCGATCACGGCCGCACCGAACCGTTCGCGCCAGCGTTCCCCGATCAGGCCGACCAGCGGCTGGTAGATGTCCTGGGCTCGGCGGCCCCAGGTAGTGGGCCGCACGATCGCGTCCCGGCGGGGCGCGGCGGGCCGGCCGTCGGCGGGATCGGGCCCGACCGTCACGTACCCCCAGCGCTCCAGGCCCGTGAGGTTGACCAGCGGAACCAGGTCCGCCACGTCACGCAGCGCCACCCCGTTCGCGGGCAGGAACCGCAGGAAGTTCGCCCACATGGCCAGGGACACCAGCCACGGCCCGCGACCGGACCGGGCCGCCGGGCCCCAGGTCGTCCGGTGGGGGAGCTGACGCTCCGATTCGTTGTCGAACTCGATCGTGAACGCGACGAGAGCCTGGGACAGCAGGGCCGGAAACCGAAGATCCGCAACGAGGGTCGTCCCCGCCTGGTCCCTCCGCCTGGGTCTCCTCGCCTGCCGGGCCCGGGCCGCCGGCGGGTCCGGGTCACGAGCGGGACGGCCGTGGCCGTGGTCCAGGGTCGCCTGGATCAGCAACCCTCGCGGGCGTTCATCGTCCTCGGGTCCTGGGCGTTCGGGTCCTGGGCGTTCGGGGAGGGGGCGGCCGTGCGCCCGGAGCACCTGGCGCAGGTCCGAGACTTCCGCGGCCCAGCCGAGCCCGGCCAGCCACCCGGCCGGGTCGGCCGGGGCCCGGGACCGCCGCAAGGCCTCCTCGCCGGGGACCCGGGTGGTCATGGTCAGCCCCAGCCAGCTGCGCGGGGCCGAGAGCCCGGTGACCGCGTCCATCAGCCGGTCCACGTCCGCCGGGGAGAGGTAGGCGAGCAGGCCCTCGGCGATCCACGCGGTCGGCCGGCCCGGGTCCAGGCCCGCGGCGCGCAGCGCGGCCGGCCAGTCATTCCGCAGGTCGCAGGGCACCACGATCCGCTCGCAGGCAGGCGAGGCGTGCGCCGCCTCAAGCACCTCATCCTTGGCGACGAGGACGTCAGGGGTGTCCACCTCGAAGCACCGGGTGCCCGGCGGCCAGGGCAGCCGGAACGCCCTCGCGTCGAACCCGGCCCCGAGCAGGACGATCTGGCGGCAGCCCTGCTGGCTGGCGCCAGCCAGCAGGTCGTCCAGGAACACCGTGCGGCCCACCACCCAGACCCGGAGCGCGGCCCCCCGGCGGCCTCCGGGAGGGGAGGCCGGGTCCAGTCCCCCGCCGCCGCGAACGTCGCGGCCAGCGGGTCGGCGAAGAGACGGTCCGGCCGGGCCGTCTCCTGCGCGCGCGCGGCGGCGACGGCCAGCCCGGTACCGCCGACACCCTCCAGTGAGACCGTGACGGGGAGCGGGAGAACTCCGGCCGCGCCGGGGCGGCCGGTCCCGGGGCCGGCCGGGTGGCTGTTCCCGCCCGTGCGATTGGTCCCAGTCTGGCCCGGGCCCGCCACGGCGCCGAACGCGCGAGCCGCCTGGCCGGCGAAGCGGGTCTGCGAGCTCACGGTCGGCGGCCAGGTCCGCGACCGTCTCGGCCAGGCCCTTCCGGCCGGCCAGGACTGCCCAGCACGCGACGGTCAGCGGGCGGGCCCAGATCGCGCCGGCCAGCCGCCCGAGCTCGGCGCCGGTGGGGGTGATGTGCTCGCGGTAGCTGGCCACGACCGCGTCCAGCCGCGACGGTCCCCGGCAGCCCGCCGCCCAGAGAAGGAAGGCCAGCGGAGACAGCCGCGGTCCGCGCCCGGCGCCGGTCCAGTCCACCATGACCAGGCCGCCGTCTGACGCGGCGATCGCGTTGACGGGCACGAAGTCGGGGTGGATCAGCGCCTGCGGCAGGTCCGCGCAGCCATCCGCCCGGTCCAGTTCGGCCCGCAGCGCCGCCAGCAGCGGCCGCTGATCAGGGGGCAGGGCCGGGGCGGCCGCGTCCAGCAGTGACCGCGCGGCCGCGATTTCCGCGGCCGGGGTGTCCTGATGAACCAGGTGATGCCAGCCGCCGCCGTCACGGACGTGGTCGCTGGGCAGCGCGTGCAGTCGGCCGAGCAGGCCGCCCAGCCGGGCGAACGTCCGCCTGCTGCCGTCGGCCCGGGTCCCCTCGACGTGCCGGGTGATCAGGACACCCTGGCCTTCGTGCGCCGAGACCGGCTCCTGGGCCGCGCACCGCTCGGCGGGAAAATTCTGCTGTTCCAGGCGCCGGAGGAGGGCCGCGTCTCCCTCGGCGGCCGCGATCGGCCGGTCCGCCGCGAAGACCCGGGCGACCCAGTCCGGCCCGTCACGCCGGCGTGACACGGTACACGCCCAGGTCGAGCTCGGTCATCCGGCCGACCTGGATCCCGTACCGGGCCTCCAGGTGGGCGGGCAGCGTGTCCTGCCCTGACCTGGGCTGGATCATCCGGCTGGTAGGCGGCTCGGCCACGACGCCCACTGTATGGGTCCTGCGGCCGGTCCCGCCCGGCCGCCCATGATTGCCCGGTGGGGGAGAATCCTGGGCGTGACCGGAGGGAGCCCAGCATGATCGTTTTCGCGCAGCTGAGTGATACGCACCTGGACGGCGGCCAGCCCCGGGCCGACCGGCTCCGCGCCGTCATGGCCAGCCTGGCCGGCGCCCGGTCGCCGCTGGATGCGGTGCTGGTCACCGGGGACATCGCCGATCACGGCCTGCCCAGCGAGTACGAGCAGGCCCGCGCTCTGCTGGCCGGGCCGTGGCCGGTGCTGCTCTGCCCGGGTAACCACGACGAGCGGGCCGCGTTCCGCCGCGTGCTGCTCGGCAGCGAGGGTGACGCGCCCATCAACCAGGTGCACCGGATGCCCGGGGCCGTCTTCGCGCTGTGCGACTCCACCATCCCTGACCATGACGACGGGTACCTCACGGACGACACCCTGGCCTGGCTGGACGCGGAACTCGGCGAGGATCCGGTCACCCCGGCTTTCGTGGTCGTCCATCATCAGCCGGTGCCGCTGTGCACCGAGACCAGCGATGTGATCCGGCTGTCTGGCGAAGAACGGCTGGCCACCGCGATCGAGCGGCATCCCCAGGTGGTCGCGGTGCTCTGCGGGCACGCGCACAGCGCGGCGGCGACGACGTTCGCGGGCCGCCCGCTGCTGGCCGCGCCCGGCGTGGTGTCCACCAGCGCGCTGCCCTGGGAAGAGCACGACAGTGCCGATATGGAGGCCCCCCCGGGCGTGGCCTACCACGTCTACGGCGACGACGGCCGCCTCACCACGCACTACCGGCCCGTCGCGGTCCGGTAGCGAGGTGGTGCGGGGGTTACTGACCGGCCCCCTCAGTGGGCGGGGAGGGTGAGGGTCTGGGCGGTACGGGCGTGGGCGGGGCGCTTGCTCGTGAAGATCCACGTCATCCGGGTGAAGTAGCGCTGCCCCGGGTGGCTGGCCCACGACCTGGGCCGCCACAGCACGGTCAGGACCCGGTAGTCGATGTACTTGCCCTGCGCGCAGGTCGGCGTGCAGTCGTTGACCTTGAGCACGCCGTTGCCGTAGGCGGTGCCGCGCCAGATCTGCCAGTGCAGCGTGCGCAGCAGTTCGTTGGCGGTGCAGCTGACGTCGTAGCCGCCCGGCCGGACCTGGCCGTGGCCGGCGCAGTTGACCATCACCACCGGACTGGACCCGGCGGACGCCGGGACGACCGTCAGCATGGTCGCTGTGACCGCCCCGGACACCGCCAGCAGCCCGGCGGCCACGGCGATCCGCACGCGAGTAAGCCTCATCAGGTGACTCCTTCCAGCAGGGGGCTGGCCCCCTCATCACCTGCTAAGACGCCAGTGCCTGACCATTGGCTGAACAGCGATGGTCACGGTTGCGCATCGGCGCGGGCGTCACAGAAGCGCCGTCTGTCCCTTCCCGCCCGGCAAATCCCAGTTACGCCCTGGGGAGCTGGTCAGCGCCAGACCGACACCGGGGCGTCGGGCCGGGATGGCGTGGCCGGCCGAGGCGGCAGGGCTGGCCGGGGCGGCAGGGCTGGCGGTGTGGCCGTCGGCGCTGGCACCGGCGCAGCGGCGCCGGCACCCCGGACGGTGCGGACACGCGGCAGTGCCGGCGCAGCCCGGCGGTGCGGCCGGGCTCGGCATGGCGAAGGAAGCAGAGGGTGTCCCCTGGTTCGGCACGCTCGTCCCCGATCGGTCCGTCGCAGGGTGCACGGAAAGACCGGCGCTCTCGGTCAGGAACTGCCAGCCGCCCGCGTGGTCGCCATTCGGGTAAATGGCGGCCCGCACCGTGGCGATGAGCTTCGTGACCGCCAGTTCCAAGTTCTCCTGGACGATGGTCATGGACGCAGTCACCCAGCCCTGGGCGAGCGAGGCGGTCAGGTCCACGTCCTCAACCGCCGGGTCGGCCTCCTCGATCTCGGCCAGCGCGTAGGCGAGCGCGTCGAAACGGGAGCCGTCGAGGGGACCACCGCCCTGGACCCTCATCTCGCCGTAGAACTTCATTGCTGCGCCCCTTGCTCAACGGTCTTCCGGAGGATGCTAGCCCAAACCACCTGACCGTGAGCGAAGCGCGACGAAGCCGCCTGCGGCCGGCCGCAGGCCGCAGCGAGCCTGGCCCGGGGCGCTGGTCAAGGAGCCGGAGGGTGCTACTGGCCGACGAGATGGCCGGCAACCTGGGCGAGGGCACCCGCGACGAGATCATCACGCTGTGCTGGGCCGGCCGGACCGCGGGAAGGGCCGCTACCGACGTTCCCGCCCTCCTCTCCAGACTCAAGTTGCAACACCCTGGGACCTGGGATGATCAAGGCTCCCGGGGTCCCGGGCGAGGGGCTGGAGTGCTGTGGCGGGTGATTTGTCCCGGTTTGCGCGAATGTTTCGCGGGAAACGTCGGCGATTCCATGATCAATGTGAGTAGTGATGCGGGTGGTGTGAGTAGCGATGCGGGTGGTGTCAGCCCTTGGTGAAGGACTTCAGCACCTCGTCGTTGGCTATCGTGGACTTGCCCGCCGCGTTGGTGGTCAACTCGGTTTTCACCGGGCCCACCCCATTCGCCACCCAGGTCCGGATGTCCATGTCTATGGCCATCCCGGAGAACTTCTCGGACATCAGCTCGTCGATGACGGTGGCCTGGTAGGTGCCCGCAGGGACGGTGACCGTCTGGGTGCCCTCGCCCTTGACCACCACGTGGGCCCTGATGGTGTTGGTCTGGCCGGCGATGGTCGTGGTCATTACCAGCGTGTCGTGGTGCGGCTGGCCGGACGCGAGCTGTGCCGCGCTGGGCCAGATGACGCTGCCGGACTTGATCTTGAATGAGTCGCCCACCGTGGTCATCGGCACGGAGATGGAACCGTCGGGGTGGATGATGAGGGCCGACGTGGTCGTGTTGGGGGCTCCGCCGCCGAGGTCATCGGAGTCCTTCATCACGACTTTGCTTCCGCCCGCGATGGGGGTAACCGAGATCACCTGGTTCCTCACGGTGCCCTGCTCGCCGGTGAGCCTGTCGACATACACCCACTTGTTTCCCACGGCCAACGGGAAGAATGCCACGGTGCCGCTCCCGGTCAACACGGACTTGCGCCGGCCCGGAACTGGCCGCCGGGGATCCGGCCCCCGCAGATCCGGCCGACCCGGAACTCGGCGCGCCCGCGGCCGGCTGGCTGGCCGGGGAGGACGCACTGGAGCCTGAGGTGCTCCCGCAGCCGGCCAGGACCAGCCCGGAGGTGGCCGCCGCCGCGAGCATGCCCGCCGCGGGCGCGCGCGTACTGAATCCTGATCTGTTCATGTCCTGCCTCGGTTAAGGGTCGTTCATGGGAGTGGGGACCGCTGGCGGGTCCAGGGATGGCCGGAGCCGGGATAGCTAGCGGAGCAAGTCATTGATGACTCCGCCGATGACACCGCCTTCCACGGCTGCGCTGCGGTCGCCGCCCTGGGTGCTCAGGTAGGGCGCGAGTGACGCGGCGAACACGGGCAGCGGCATGGACTGCAGCCAGACCGAGCCGGGCCCGGACAGGACCGCGAAGTGATGGGTGTCGCCCCCGAAGTAGCGGTTGGCCACCCCTTGGACACGCATCACCTGGAAGGCCATGGACGCGTCGAACATGCCGATGTGGCCGGGGTGCACCCGCAGCGACTGGCCGGCGGCCAGCTCGTAGTGGATCACTTCGCCGGCGAGTTCGATCCAGGCCCGGCCCTGGCCGCCGATGCGCTGCAGCAGGAACCCCTCGCCTGCGAAAACGCCCGCGGAAAAGGACTGCTGGAAGCCGGCGCTGATCTGGATGCCCGGGGTTCCGGCCAGGAACCCGTTCCGGTGCACCATGAACTCCCGGCCCGGCGTGAGGTCAACCGGGCGGATGCTGCCCGGCAGCTTCGCGGCGAACGCGATGGTCCCCGGCGCGCCCTTCGCGGAGTAGGTGCTCATCAGCAGCGACGAGCCGCCGATCTTCCTCTTCAAGGCGCCCATCAGCCCCTGCCCGCCGGTGCCCCCGCCCAGGCCGGTGGACATCTGGATGGAGTCGGTCATCCAGGAGAACTCACCCGCTTCCGCGACGACGCTCTCGCCCGGGTCGAGGGTGACCGACAGCACCGGCATCGTGGTACCGATCAGCTGGTCCTGCATGGGGATTCCTTCCGCTGGGGAGCGGGAGCGGCCGCCCTGCCGGCCGGTCCGGTGCTGCCCCTTAGGTGTACGCGGCCGGGCCCGCCGCCGAATCCCGGTAACCATGTAGCCGCGCACGCGCTGGGCGGGCGCCAGAGCCTGCCCGCCCCGGCGGCGTTATAACAGCCCGCTGGTTATGACATCGTGGCGGCGGCCAGCCCGTGGGCCAGGGCGTAGCGGGCCGCTTCCACGCGCCCGGCCAGACCGAGCTTGCGGTAGATAGTGGCCAGGTGCCGCTCGACGGTGGCCGGACTGAGCTGCAGCTCAGCGGCGATCCGCTTGTTGCTCATCCCCACGGCCAGCAGCCGCAGAACCTCCGCCTGGCGGGCGGTGAGCCCGCCGGGCAGCGGGCCCGCAGCGGCCTCGCCCGCCTCAGCCATCACCGCGCGGACCTCGGCCAGCCGTTGCGGGTTGCCCAGCTCGCCGGCCAGCGTTTCGGCGGCCCGCAGGTGCTGCCCGCCTTCGTGAGGCAGGCCGAGCCGGTAACTGGCGCGGCCGAGCCCGGTCAGGGCCTCCACCGTGTCGTGACCGTGGCCGCCGCCTCCTGGTAGGCCGCCAGCGCGGCTGCGTAGTGCGCGGCCGCCTCGGCCCAGTGCTGCTGGTGCGCCGCGACGTTGCCCTGATTACACCGGACCGTCCCCATCAGCTGCGGGATGGCCGAGATCCGCAGCCAGCCCGGCGGCCTCCGCGAGAGCCCGGGCCGCCGCCTCCCACTGATTGACCCGGGTCAGCAGGTCCCCCAGGTTGGCCAGGCCGATCGCGAGCGATTGCCGGTCGCCGAGCTGCCGCTTGATCACCAGGGCCTGCTCGAACAGCGCACGGGCCCGGGCCAGGTCACCGTCGTCCACCTCGAGCGAGAGCCATGTTGTTCAGCGCGGCGGACAGGGCGCGGCGATCCCCCAGCCCGGCCCGCAATTCCATGGCCGTGGCGAAGCTGCGCCGGGCCGCCGTCCGGTCGCCCAGGTAGCGGTACGCCGAGCCGAGCACGGTCGCCGCGGTGGCGGTGCGTTCCGGCAGGCCCAGCGGCTCCAGGATGCGCAGCGCCAGCCGGGCCTGGCGGACAGCCTCCCGGTAATCGCCGTTCTCGGCGGCCAGCACGGCCGCCGAGCAGAAGGCCCGCCCGGCCGGCTCGTCGCGCCGCTGGGCCGCCTGGGCCAGCAGCGTTGCCGAGCCAGGCCCGGCCGTAGCCCAGCCGTCCGCGGAGCAGCCACCAGCGCCACAACGCCGCGCCCATGTCCAGGCCGAGGCGGATGTCGCCGTGGTCTTCCAGCCACTGCAGCGCCTGATCCAGGTCGGCCGCGGCCGCCGCCAGCCGGGCCGTCCACTCCGCCGCGTCCGGCCCGGCCAGGCCCGTCTCGCTGCCTTGCGCGAGCGCGGCGAAATGCCGCGCATGCCGCCGGCGGACCGCGGGCGCGGCGCCGGACTCCGTCGAGCTGGGCCGCGGCGAACGTGCGCATCGTGTCGAGCATGCTGAACCAGTTATGCTCGCTTCCCCTGGTGACCACCAGCCAGGACGAATCGACCAGGCCGCGGATCAGGTGGGGCAGCGCGGGCCCAGCGTCGCTGACCTCCCGCGCGTCAGCCAGCGTGAACGATCCGGCGAACACGCTGAGCACGCCGAGAAGCCGCTGCTCCGCCGGCCGCAGCAGGCCGTAGCTGGCCCGGACCACGTCCACCAGCCGCCGCCCCTGAGACGGCGCGGTCCCGGGTGAGTCCTGGTCGAGCAGGACCGCTCGCTGCTGCAGGATCTCCCGGACAGACAGTGCCCCCACCCAGCCGGCAATCAGCTCGATGGCCAGCGGCAGGCCGTCCAGCCTGCGGCAGAGCTCGCCGATGGCGTGAGGTGGTACGTCGGCCACGCTGAAGCCGGGCAGGCGTTCCCGGGCCCGGGTGACGAACAGCCTCACGGCATCGGACCCGGCGATGTCCGCCGCCCCGGCGGCGGCGGACGGGCACTCCAGCGGCGGTACCGTCCAGCACACCTCGCCCGGCGCGCCGAGCACCACGCGGCTGGTGACGACGATCCGCACCCCCGGGGCCGCGCCGAGCAGGTCGCCAGCCAGCGCGGCGACGGCCTCCCGCAGGTGTTCCGCCCCGTCGAGCACTATCTGCCGCGGTGCCTCGGCCAGGGCCGCGATGACGGATTCGGGCAGCCGCACCCCGGGGCGGTCTGGCACCTGAAGGCCAGCGGCCAGCACGGTGATCAGTGACTCGGGCTGGCGCACCGCTTCCAGCGGGATGAACGCGACCGGGACCGCCGGTGCCCTCCGGGTGATGGCCTCCACAGCGAGCCGGGTCTTGCCGGCGCCACCCGGCCCGATCAGGGTGAGCAGCCGGGACTGGTCCAGCAGCCCGATGAGCTCAGCGAGCTCACGGTCGCGGCCGATGAAGCTGGACTGCGCGACAGGCAGGGCCGCCCCGGCTGGTGCGGCCGCCTGCGGTGGCGGCCCGGCTGGTGCCGGCGGTGCGGCGGAACCGTCCCGGGCTTCGAAATCGGCGAGTGCCTCGCGGGCCCGGGCGCTCATCCGGGTCCGCCCAGTCTCCCAGCGGTTCACGCTGGCGAAGGATACGCCGAGCAGGCGGGCGAGCTGTTCCTGGCTCAGGCCGTGCCTGGCCCGCAGCTGGCGGAGCCGGGCGGCTGGTCCGGCCGGGTCGCCGCCGTGCGGCTCGCCGTTCACGCTGGCAGCCTACGACGCAGGCCGCCAGCGGGGGAGCGGCCTTAAAGATCAGTTCAGGTGACTTGCGAACTTTCTTCAGCTGGCTCTCCGGAACCGGGGCCAGCGCGGCAGGCTCCATCCCGGCTTCACATGCGAGAGTTGACATCCAGCGAGGGCAGCGTGCCGTTCGCGCGCACGGTGATGCTCCCCCGTGGGAGGCTGCCCTACCCGTGGCCCACTTCCCTTGACTGGATCGGGAGACGCAGGTGACCCACCTCGTGAACGGCAGGACGGTCGCCATGACGATGGCCACGGCGACCGCCGCGGCAGCCGCCGTGCTGCGCGGCGCCGGGATCACCCCCACCCTCGCGGTGCTGGTCGCCACGGACGACGCGGGAGCGGCCTGGTACGTGCGGTCCATCCAGCGGGCTGCCGGCCGGACCGCAATCGCCTGCCAGGTCCATCAGATGGGCGGGACTCCCAGCGCCGGGCAGATCGCAGACCGCCTGGCGGAACTGTCCCTGGACCCAGCGGTGCACGGCGTCATCTGCCAGACCCCGCTGCCGCCGGGAGCCGATCTCCCCAGCGTGGCCGCGGCGATCCCGCCCGGCAAGGACGTCGACGGGGCCAGCCCGGCCTCGCTGGGCGGGCTGGCGGCCGGGCTCCCCGGCGTCTTCGCCCCGGCCACCGCCGCCGCCGTGCTGGCCATCCTGCGGCACGAACGGGTCCCGCTGAGCGGCCGCCGCGCGGTCGTGGTCGGCCGGTCCACGGTGGTGGGAAAGCCAGCCGCGCTGCTGCTGCTCGCCGGGCACGCCACGGTCACCATCGCGCATTCCCGGACCCAGGACCTGCCGGCCGTCTGCCGGGAGGCGGACATCCTGGTCGCGGCGGCCGGCCAGCCGAAACTGATCGGGGCGGAGCACGTCCGCCCGGGTGCCGTGGTGATCGACGTGGGCACCAGCCCCGCGGACGGCGGGGGCCTGGCCGGCGACGTGGACGCCGCGGCCGTGACCGGGATCGCCTCGATCCTGACCCCGGTGCCGGGCGGCGTCGGCCCGGTCACCACCGCCGTGCTGATGCAGCACACGCTCGCCGCCGCGGCCCGGGTGGCCGGGCAGGATTAGCTGACCCGGGTGGACCGTCTCTCGGTGATGGTCAGGTCCAGCTGGGCGGGCAGCGACATGTTGCCCAGCGCCTGGCGGGCGTGCGTCAGCGCCCCGGTTTCTATCCGCTGCCGCAATGCGGTGAAGTCCGCGGTTTCCTCGAGCACGGCCCTGACCACGAGCTCCGGATCGTCCGGGTCGCCGATCAGCCGGGCCCGCGCCGAGTCCACGCCCCGGTAGCCCTCGATTTCCCCGACGACGGCATCGGTCAGCGCCCGGTTGGCCAGGGTGGTGCGGCCGGTGCCGGTGCTCGGCTGGATCAGCAGGTCACCCGAGCGGTCGGTGGAGAACAGCAGCGCGATCAGCCAGCGCAGTGCCAGCAGCCCGATGATCAGCGCGGCCACCGCGACGACGGGCCACAGCCAGACACCGTGCGCGCCGAAGTAGTGCCCGGTCGGGTTGTCCATGAGCGTGCTGTTCTGCGTGGCCGTGCCGTACACGCCGATGGACGCGGCTCCCGCGTCGAGGCCGACGGCGAGCAGCAGCAAAGCGAGCACGATCAGCAGGGTGCGGTTGGTGCGGTCGGCGTGCATCAGTGGCTCCTGGGTGCGACCCGGACCGACACCGACAGGGTCCGGCGCAGCTTCAGCGCGGAGAGCCGCTGCCGGACAGCATCCGTTATCGGGTCCCGCAGGCTGCGGGCGGCGGTCCGGTCCTGGGCGGACGCGGTGGCCGTGATCTTCACCTTGCGGCGCTTTACCTTGACCGAGGTGCTCCGCACCCCGTCAACCGCGGTGACCGCGGACCGGATGGCGGCGGCGAGACCCCGGCGGGTATAGGCGGTGTCAATCGCGTCGGCACCCGCCTCGGCGGGATCGGCGGCCAGCCGGGACGCCCGCGCCGGCTTCAGCTCAGCGATCAGCAGCACCAGCCCGACCAGGATGAGTATCCCGCAGGCCACCCGGATGCTGCCTGCCGCCCAGGCGTTGTGCTGAGCCCAGTGATAGGCGACGCGCCAGTGCACGATCCCCTGGTGGTGGCTGGTCCGGTCGGCCACGACGGTGGCGATGAGCAGCACCGCCGCGGCCAGCAGCGCCAGGCTCAGCAGGGCGGCCAGCACGCGATTCACAAGTCTCATCTGTCTGTCCTTGCTCCTGTCAGTGCACCCGGGGCGGCGCTGGCAGCTGGGTGACCAGGGCAGTGACCGAGATGGATACCTCGCTCACGGTGAGGCCGGCCAGTTCACCGACCCGGCGGCGCACGTTCTCCCGGACCGCGCTGCTGACCTCGGGGACTGACGCGGGCCAGCGCACGCTGATCGACAGGTCCAGATTCACGAGCGAGCCGTTCAACGTCGGCCGAGGCTTTCGGCAGTGCGGTGAGGCTCGTCTGCCGGGCTCCGAGCGCCGAGGCGCCGGCCATGGAACGGCCCAGGAAGCGGGACGCGGCCGCGCCTGCGTCGGGGATTTCGATCGCGGCGCGGGCGGCCATCTTCTCCACCACCCGGTCGTTGATGCTGATCATGCCCAGCTCGTTGCGGCCAGGCCGCGGAGGCGGGCACCGCGGGCTGGATGGCCGTGCTGGCCGTCATCGGCTGTCGCGCCGGCGTGACAGGTAGGCACCCAGGTCCAGGTCACCCTCGAGCACCTTGGCCACGACGAAGCCGATCGCGCCGAACAAGGCGACGATGAGCATGTCCCCGAAGTTGCCGAACGCCACGGCCAGGCCGAGGGCGAGCCCGATCACGATGCCCATAGCAGTGGTACGTGTCATGTCATCTCACATTCAAATCTCACGAGGTCGTTACTTGATCCGAGGCGGCGGTCGCCGCCAGCCCATCCGGCGCAGTAGTCGGCCTCAGCAGGCTGACCAGCCACGGCGTGTCCGCGACGATCACCACCCTGGGAGCAGGCTCCCCGGCGGAGCGCCGGTCATAGGCGGCGAGACCAGCGGCGAAGGCGGCGGGGTCGCCGCCACGGTCGGGGTGATGGGTGCGGATGAACTCGCGCCGGGCCTGCCGCCAGGACTGCTCGTCGGCCATGAACTCACCTCTTCGCGCGGCCCGCCCGCCGGGGCTTCGCCAGGAGCGCCGGCCAGGTCGGCTACCTCCAGGTCCACCCGCCGCGGCCCCACCAGCCCGGCCACAGCGGTCCTGACCTGGCTGGCCATCTCCGCGACCGGGACCCCCCACCGGCCGCGAACGGAGATCAGCACGTGATCGGAGGCGACCCGCACCCCCGCGAGCTGGCGTCCGGGCAGGTAGGACACCACGCCGCCCCACGGACCCGGAGGACAGGTCATCGATGGCCGGGCAGCTGCGGACCGCCGCGGCCACGGCGTCAAGGTCGACGCCGTCGATGACAGCCCGGGGCGGCTGGGTCATGACACCCGCGAAGGCGAGTCATCCTGGTCGTCGCTGCCCGGCATCCAGAGGTCATCGACGTTGATGTTGACCTCCACGACATCCAGCCCGGTCATCCGCTCGACGGCCTGCTTGACGTTGCGCTGGATGCTCCGGCCCAGGTCAGCGATGCTGACGCCGTATTCCACCACGATGTCCAGGTCGATCGCGGCCTGGCTCTCGCCGACCTCCACGCCCACGCCCTGGGCGACGTTGGGGCCGCTGCTGCCCGGGATCCGCTCCCGGACCGCGCCGTAGGCGCGGCTGGTGGACACGCCCATGGCGTGCACGCCGCTGATCTCACGGCAGGCGATCCCGGCGATCTTCTGCACCACGCTTTGCGCGACGCTGATCTTGCCGTCGTCGGTGGACAGGCGCTCGGCGGTACCTGGGCTGAGCTCGCTGGTCCGGGCGGCCGCCTTGGCCGGCGGTGCCGAGCTGCTGGTCTGGGTCATCAGGTGCACTCTCTCTGTAGTCTGGCGTTCGAAGCGGCGTCGAAGCGTGCCGTCGTAACGCGGTAACCCGACGGCTCGCACCGGGCGAGTACCGTGCTTCGGCTACCCCTGCACTGTTAGACACGGGCCGGCCGGAAACGTCGCACATTTTTTGCCCGGCCCGGGGCAGAGGCGCCTGCAAGCGGTGGCCAGGGACGGGCGGATAGACCAGGCAGAGGAGGGGTGGTGGGGTCGGAGGTCGACGACGACTACCTGGTCCGGCGGGCCCAGGAAGGCTACGTTGACGCCTACGCCGATCTCGTTGACCGGCACGGGCCGCTGGCCTACCGGGTGGCGTTGCGGCTGCTCGGCAACCATCAGGACGCGGAGGACGTCGCCCAGGAAGCGCTCGTCACCGCCTGGCAGCAGCTGCCCGGGTTCCAGGCGGATTCCAGCTTTCCCACCTGGCTGTACCGGATCGTCACCCGCCGCGCGCTGAACCGGATCACCCGCAGCCGGGTCACCGAATCCCTTGACCTGCTGGGCGACGTCAGGCGACGCGGGCGACGCGCCCGGCCAGCAGACGGAGCGGGATCTGACCGTTGACGCGGTCACGGATGCCGTGACCGCCCTGCCACCAGCCCAGCGGATCGCTATCGTCCTGCGCCATTTCGAGGGCCTGCCGCTCGCCGAGATCGCGGAGATCACCGGCAGCACGGTCCCGGCGGTCCGTAGCCACCTGTTCCGGGGCAGGCGCACACTGAGTACGACGCTAGCGGAGTGGAGGTGAACGGAATGTCCGGTCCTGGCCAGCCAATCCACGACGTCAGCCTGCTGCTGAGCGGCGCGAACACCCGCCTCGCCTGCGATGCCGACATCGATGAGCTGCTCGAGCAGGCCGCCGACGGGTACGCGGGCCAGCTCACCAGCCACCAGCGCGACTGCCTCTACTGCCAGGCCGCGCTGATCGAGTTCGGCCGGGTCTGGGCCCCGGTGCGCAGTCTCGCCGCGGAGCAGGTCGCCGTGCCCGCCGCGCTGAAGAGCGCCGTCGCCAGCCAGATCCGCAAGCTCGTCGCGGATATCTGGTACACCCTCCAGCTCAGCGACGGCGGAGCCATCCGCATCGCCGCCCGCGTGGTGGCCAGGATCGCCCGCGAGGCCGCCCGCGACGTCGCTGGCGTCCGGGTCGCCTTCGGCCGCAGCACCCACAGCCGGATGGCCGGCCTGGTCGAGCGGGCCACCCTGCGGCACCGGCACCCCAATGCGGCCGTCGGCGTCCTCGGCCGCACCGCGGTGGTCGATCTCGCGATCGCGGTCCAGTACGGGGACCAGGTGGACGCGGTCGCCCGCGAGGTCCAGTGGCGGGCCGTGGCCGAGCTGCGCAGCAAGGTCGGGCTCCAGGACGTCACCGTGAACGTCACCGTGGACGACGTCATCACCTGACCGGCTCCGCGGCCTCCGCGCCGGGGACCGCGCCGCGCGCCGCGGCGCGCCCGCGCCGGGCCCGCCTACGGCCAGGCCGGGCGAGGTAGGTTAACGCCATGGTCGCCACCTCACCCCTGGCCGTGCCGGACTGGGACTACGCGCCGGCGCCCGAGTCCACGGACATCGTGTCGATCGCGCCCCGCTACGGCCTGTTCATCGGCGGCGAGTTCGTCCCCCCGGCCGGGGATCAGTACTTCGCCACCCTGAACCCGGCCACCGAGGAGCCCCTGGCCGAGGTGGCCCAGGCCGGGGACGCAGGACGTGGACCGGGCGGTCGCCGCGGCCCGCGACGGCCTACGAGGGCCCCTGGGGCGCCACGCCGGGCCGGGACCGGGCCAAGTACCTGTACCGGATCGCCCGGGTCATCCAGGAGCGGGCCCGCGAGTTCGCGGTGCTGGAAAGCCTGGACAACGGCAAGCCGATCAGGGAATCGCGGGACGTGGACATCCCGCTGGCCGCCGCGCACTTCTTCTACTACGCGGGCTGGGCGGACAAGCTGGAGCACGCCGGGTTCGGCCCGGACCCGCGGCCGCTCGGGGTGGCCGGGCCAGGTCATCCCGTGGAACTTCCCGCTGCTGATGGCGGCCTGGAAGCTGGCCCCCGCGCTGGCGGCCGGCAACACCTGCGTGCTCAAGCCGGCCGAGACCACGCCGCTGACCGCGCTGCTGCTGGCCGAGGTCATCCAGCAGGCGGGCCTGCCGCCCGGCACGGTGAACATCCTGACCGGCGACGGCGCCACCGGGCAGGCCCTGGTCGCGCACCCCGGCGTGGACAAGATCGCGTTCACCGGCTCGACCGAGGTGGGCAAGGAGATCCAGCGCGCGGTCGCGGGCACCGGCAAGAAGCTCACCCTGGAACTCGGCGGCAAGGCCGCCAACGTGGTCTTCGACGACGCCCCGCTGGACCAGGCGGTCGAGGGCATCGTCAACGGCATCTTCTTCAACCAGGGCCACGTGTGCTGCGCGGGCTCCCGGCTGCTGGTCCAGGAGTCGGTCGCGGACACGCGTGCCGGACCGGCTCGAAGCGCCGGCTCGGCACGCTGCGCCTGGGTGACCCGCTGGACAAGAACACCGACATCGGCGCGATCAACTCCCGGCAGCAGCTCGACAAGATCACCGAGCTGTCCGCGGCGGGCGAGCAGGAGGGCGCGCAGCGCTGGTCACCGGCCTGCCCGCTGCCCGACCGGGGTTACTGGTTCCCGCCCACCGTGTTCAGCGGGGTCAGCCAGGCGCACCGGATCGCCCAGGAGGAGATCTTCGGGCCGGTGCTGTCCGTGCTCACGTTCCGCACCCCGGAGGAGGCCGTGGCCAAGGCGAACAACACCCCGTACGGGCTGTCCGCGGGGATCTGGACCGAGAAGGGCAGCCGGATCTTCTGGATGGCGCAGCGGCTGCGCGCCGGGGTGATCTGGGCCAACACCTACAACCGGTTCGACCCGGCCAGCCCGTTCGGCGGCTACCAGGAGTCGGGGTTCGGCCGGGAGGGCGGCCGGCACGGGCTGGCCGGGTACCTCGATGCCTGACCGCCGCGTCCCCCGGGACAAAACCGCAAAATCTTCCGCAACGAAAACCACCCGTCAGACTCCCTCGCCCCGGACCGGACGGCCGCGCGGCGCGGCGGGGCGGCCGTGACCCGGCGCCACGCCGGCCGCGGGCGCCGGCACCCGGCTGGCGGTGCGCAAGACCTACAAGCTGTTCATCGGGGGCGCGTTCCCCCGGTCGGAGTCGGGCCGGTCGTACCCGGTCACGGCGCCGGACGGGACCCTGCTCGCGCACGCCGCGCTGGCGTCACGCAAAGACGCCCGGGACGCCGTGGTCGCGGCCCGCAAGGCCTTCGGCGGCTGGTCCGGGGCGACGGCCTACAACCGCGGCCAGGTCCTGTACCGGGTCGCCGAAATGCTCGAAGGCCGGGCGGAGCAGTTCACCGGCGAGGTTGTCGTTGGGGAGAATAAGAGTGACCGGGCTGGCGCGGCCCGGAACGTGGCGGCGGCCATCGACCGGTGGGTCTGGTACGCGGGCTGGCCGGACAAGGTCGCGCAGGTCGCCGGGGGCGCCAACGCGGTGGCCGGCCCGTACTTCAACCTCAGCGTGCCCGAGCCGACCGGGGTCGTCGCGGTGCTCGCGCCGCCCGGAGGCCGGGCTGCTCGGGCTGGTCAGCGTGCTCGCGCCGGTCATCGCCACCGGCAACACGGCGGTGCTGGCCGTGCAGCGGGCCTGCGGTGCTGGCCGCGGTCAGCCTGGCCGAGGTGCTGGCCACCTCGGACGTGCCGGGCGGCGTGGTCAACGTGCTGACCGGGCGGCTGGGGGAACTGGCCCCGGTGCTGGCCGCGCACCAGGACGTCAACGCGATCGACCTGACCGGCGCGGACCCGGCGGACCGGGCGGACCTGGAGCGGCTCGCGGCCGGGAACGTCAAGCGGGTGTTCGCGGCCGGGCCCGGCTGGGTTCCCGAGGACTGGGCGGCGGCGCCGGGCGTGCGGCGGTTGCTGGCCTTCCTGGAGACCAAGACCGTCTGGCACCCGGTCGGCACCTAGCTGGCCCAGCGAACCTGGCCGCCAAACCGGCTAGCCGAGGTAGGAGGCGCCGAGAGCAGCCGCGGCCAGGACGAGGACGACCGCGAGCAGGGCCAGGATGGCGCCGCGCGATGGTCTCCAGCGGGCCGGGGCGGGACGTCCGAACTCCGCGGGCCGACCCGACGGGGCGGGGGAAGCCGGGACAGCGCGGGGAGCGGCGAGGCGAACCGGCGACGCGGGGAGAGCCGGGGGACCAGCCGGGGCGGGGGACGCGGCTGCGGCGTGACGACCGGGCCGGGCCGGGTGAGCGGACGGCGCGGGGCGCGGAGGCGGGGCGGGTCCGGGCGCGCCGTCCGCGCCGGTGAGCCGGGACGCCTCGGCCGGCAGGTGCTGCAGGGCGCGGCTGGGATTTCACGGCCGGCGGGGATTTCACGGCCGGCGGGGGCGGCGCGGCCGGTGCGGCGGGCGGAGGCTCCACAGCCCGGATGGGTTCGGGCCCGCAATCGTAGGACGCCAGGCCGAACGCCGCGCGCATGGCGTCGGCGAACTCCCGGCAGCTGGCGTAGCGATCCCCTGGGACCTTGGCCAGCGCCCGGGCGAAGACCTGGTCCACGGCGGCCGGCAGATCGGGCCGCCGCGAGGTGAGCGGCGGCGGGGGCTGCGAGAGCTGCGCGTACATCAGCGCCGCGGCTTCGGGGGACCGGAACGGCGGCGCGCCGGTCAGCATCTCGAATGCCGAGCAGGCCAGCGCGTACTGGTCCGACCGGCCGTCGGCCCGGTGGCCCTCGATCCGCTCCGGGGAGATGTAGTCCAGAGTGCCCATGAAATGCCCGGCGCCAGTCAGCCTGGTCGAGGTGGACACGGTCCCCTTGCTCAGCCCGAAATCCGACAGGTACACGTGATCAGGCCGCCCGGGCCGGGTATCCAGCAGCATGTTCGCGGGCTTGACGTCGCGGTGCACCAGCCCGGCCGCGTGCGCGGCGTCCAGCGCCGAGGCCACCGGGGAGACGATCGCCGCCGCCCGGGCGGCCGAGAGCGGCCCTTTCCGGCGGATCAGGCTGTACACGTCCCCGCCGGGCACGAAACGCATCGCGATGAACAACGCCCCGGCGGCGGTCTCGCCCGCCTCGAACACCGGGATGATGTGCGGATCGTTGACCGCCGCCGCGGCCCGGGATTCGCGGATGAACCGCTGCCGGGACTCCCCGTCCCCGGCCAGCGCGGGAGCCAGGACCTTCAGCGCCACCAGCCGGTTCAGCCGCTCATCACGGGCCCGGAACACGACCGCCATCCCGCCCTGGCCGATCTGCTCCTCCAGCCAGTACCCGGCGATCCGCGAGTCTGTCCCTAAGCTCGATCCCACCTCAGCCAGGAACCCGGAGCCGGCCTGCTGATCGCGCACGACGCCTCCAGCGCTCTGGCCGTCCTGGGAAAGACCACCGTACCGGGGCAAATCATTGCGCGTCCGGGCTTAGGGTCAGATCTCCCCGAACAGGCGATCCCCCGCGTCGCCGAGGCCGGGGACGATGTAGCCGCGCTCGTTCAGCCGCTCGTCCATGGCCGCCGTGACCACCCGGACCGGCAGCGGCTCGTCGCCGGGGAAGGTGGCTTTGATCCGGTCGATCCCCTCCGGCGCGGCGAGCAGGCACACCGCGGTGACCGAGGCCGCGTCGCGCTGGCTCAGCATGGTGATCACGGTCTCCAGGGTCCCGCCGGTGGCCAGCATGGGGTCCAGCACGAACACGTCACGGCCGGCCAGGTTGGCCGGGAGCCGGTTGGCGTAGGTGGCGGCGACCAGCGACTCCTCGTCGCGGGCCAGCCCCACGAAGCCCACGTCGGCCGTGGGCAGCAGCCGGATCATGCCGTCCAGCATCCCGATCCCGGCCCGCAGCACCGGGACGACCAGCGGGACCGGCCGGGCCAGCTTCACCCCGCGGGCCTCGCCGACCGGGGTCTGCACCACCTCGGGCTGAACCCGGACCTCGCGGGTGGCCTCGTAGGCGAGCAGGGTGACCAGCTCGTCGGTGAGCCGCCGGAACGTGGGGGAGTCGGTGCGCTGGTCGCGCAGCGTGGTCAGCTTGTGCGCGATGAGCGGGTGATCGACGACCAGAGTTTGCATGATCGCTAGTCTTTCACTGCGGACCGGCCCCGGGCGGCGGATCAGGGCCAGGTAGCCGTCTTCCAGCTCCGGCCGCAGCGGCTGCGCGGACGCCAGCGGTGGCGCGGGCGCGATCACCCGGTACACGGTGCGGTCCGGCAGCCGGACCGCGGACACCACGGCGGCCGCCTGCGCCGCGCTCAGCGGCCGGTCCGTCTGCACCGACCAGACCAGGCCGTCCGCGGCCCGGGCCAGCGCGGCCGTGTCGCCCTGGAAGATCACCCGGCCGTCGGCCAGCACCGCGCAGCGGCCGCAGGTGCTCGACACGTCCGCGGCGTCGCGAGTGGCCAGCACCACGGTGCGCGGCCCGGCCAGCGAGGCCAGCAGGATCCGGATCCGGGTCTGTTCCTGCGGGTCCAGGCCCGCGGTCGGCTCGTCCAGCAGGAGCACCGCCGGGTCGTTGAGCAGGGCCTGAGCCAGGCCGAGCCGCCGCCGCATCCCGCCCGAGTACCCGCCGGCGGCCCGGTCGGCCACCGCGTCCAGGCCGGTCAGCCCCAGCACCTCGTCCACCCGGCGGTGCCGCCGCCGCGGGCTGGACATGCCCTTGAGGGTCCCGGCGTAGTCGAGGAACCGGCGGCCGGACAGCTCCGGGTACAGGCCCAGGTCCCGGGGCAGGTAGCCGAGCCGTCCCTGGAACTGCCGCCGCTCGCGGGGGCGGCCGAGGTCCCAGTCGCCCGCCCGGACCGACCCGCGGTCCGGCCTGCAGACGCCCGCCAGGATGCGCATCAGCGTGGTCTTGCCTGCGCCGTTGGGGCCCAGCAACCCGAACAGGCCCGGCGGGATGTCCAGGTCGAGACCGTCCAGGGCGATGATCCCGCCCCGGTAGGTCTTCCGGATCCCCCTCAGCGTCACGTCCATCCTGGCCCCGGACCCGTCAGCCGGCCCGGGCCCGGCGGGCCTCGGTGAGTTGCAGCGCGGCGACGGCGGCCAGGGCGACGGCCAGCAGCAGCCCGATGCTGGCCCCGGCCTGCGCCGCCGAGCGCGCGTCCCGCAGCAGGTAGGACAGCCCGGCCAGGCCGCCCGGCAGATCGCGGGCGAACAGGCCGTCCGCCGCGTACGAACCCAGCGGCAGCAACGGCGTGGCCGCCAGCGTGGGCATCAGCCGGGGCGGCATCAGGTTGCCCCAGAACCAGTAGCCCGCCAGCAGCACCCGGTACACCGCGGGGGTCAGCACCGCCGCGCCGGCCAGGGACAGCGCCGTCACGAAGATCAGCCCCGGCGCCACCACGGCGGCGAACGCGGCCAGCCCCCAGGCCAGCGGCAGCCCGGAGCGCCGCTGCACCGCGATCACCAGCAGCACCACGAGCCAGCTGACCAGGGCCTGGGTGCTCACGGCGGCGGCCGCGCCGAGGAACCTGCCCCACAGCCGCGCGCCGCGCCGGGACCCGGTTGACTCCAGCAGCTCAGCCAGCCCGAGCCGGCGCTCGCGGGTGGCCCGGCCGGCCAGGGCCAGCCCCGCGATCAGGGGGACGAGCAGGTTGAAGTTCACCGCGTAGACGCCGACCTCAGCCCGGGCCGGCCAGATCAGCTGGGTGCTCAGCGGGATCCCGGCCAGCCGGGTGCCCGTGATCCCCGCGGCCGCGATGGCCGCCCACAGCCACCAGGTCCGGATCAGCATCCGGTATTCGCAGGTGGCCGTGCCGAGCAGCGCGGGCATCTCAGCCACCGCCATGGACGAGGCCAGGACCGGGTGCACCCTCGCTGAGACCGCCTTGCAGCAGCCGCGCCGGCTGCCCAGCAGCAGCCATCCGGCCACCGCGGCGACGGCGGCGACCAGCAGCAACGAGAGCCGATTTGGCCAGTAGCCCGCCGGGTCGGGCCCGGGGCGGCTGGTGGCGAACAGGTAGAACGGGCGCAGCGCGGGATGACCGGCGAAACTCCGGGCCAGGCCCTCCTGGATGACCCAGGCCAGGACGGCCACCACGGCCCCGGCCCGGCCGTCCGCCGCGGCCGCCCCGGCCGCCACCGCGATCGCGGTCAGCACCGCGGTGGGACGAGCCAGGCCAGTTCGGCGCGGGCCAGGCCGGGCGCCCACAGCCCACTCAGCTGGACCGCCGCGGCACTGACCGCCGCGAACGCGCCGGACCAGCCCGCGACCAGGCTGGCCCGGCGCAGCAGCGTGCCGCGGTAGGCCGCCGGGTAGCTCAGCTGCAGTTCCAGCGCCGGGTCGGTGCCGAGCAGCCTGGGCCACCGCGATGGCGGTGCCGAGCGGCAGCACCCCCTCGACCAGCGAGGCGGCGAACGGCCCGGCCGGGTGGCCGGTAATCCGGAGAGCCGCGATTACGGCGGCTCCGCCGCAGGCCAGCAGCGGGGCGATGGCGAAGCTGGGCCTGCGCAGGCCCGCCTCGATCAGCCACCGCGGGCGCGGGCCGGGGACGGTGCGGGATGGGATCACGAGCGTGGCGCAATCTGGGCGGATGGGGCAGGCGGGCCGGTCACCGCAAGCTCGATCCGACATGCGCTCTACCTGCAGGAATGTAGCGAAAGTGGACGCTATGCGGCTCTCAGGTGGATACCAGGCCGCGGGCTGGCGCATAAATGTCACCGACAGTTCTTGCCCTGGCCACGGCG
>CAVQEM010000059.1:0-8295 GCA_963711485.1 uncultured Actinomycetes bacterium | reverse complement strand
GTCCTGCACATCATCGCGCGGACGACCGAAGAGGGCCGCGGAACAGGCCGAGGCGCTCGAGGTTCCCGAGGCGGTGGCTAACGAGGCCGCCGCCGGCGGCGAGGGAGCGCAGGACGCCTGACCTCAGAACGCTGGATCATCGTCGGCCTCGGCAACCCGGGACCGGAGTACGCGGGCAACAGGCACAACGTCGGCCACATGGTGACCGCCCTGCTGGCCGAGCGGGCCTGCGGGCCCGGGGCCCGGTTCAAGCCGCACCGGTCGGGTAACGACCTCGCCGAGGGCCGGCTGGCCGGAGTGCCCGTCACCGCTGGCCTGGCCGCGGTCCTACATGAACCTGTCCGGCCGTCCGGTGGCGGCCCTGGCCGCGTTCTACAAGATCCCGCCGAGCGGCTGGTCGTCGTGCACGACGAGCTGGACATCCCGTTCGGCGCGCTGCGGCTGAAGCTCGGCGGCGGCGACAACGGCCACAACGGGCTCCGCTCGATCACCCAGGCGCTGGGTACCCGCGACTACTACCGGGTCAGGTTCGGCATCGGCAGGCCGCCGGGCCGGATGGACCCGGCCGCGTTCGTGCTGCGCGACTTCACCGCGGCCGAGCGCAAGGACCTGCCGTTTGACCTGGACCGCTGCGCCGACGCCACCGAGGCCCTGATCGGCAAGGGCCTGGCCGCGGCGCAGAACAGCTACCACACCGGACCCGGCCGAGCGACCGGGAGACCCCCGCAGGGGGGCCGAGCGGGTCCGAGCGGATCGGGGGCATCCCGGACGGGGTCGTCCCCCCGGGCCATGCACAGACCACGCCCTGGCCCGCGACCTGGCCGCCGAGGCGGGCCGGCGGCTGGTCGAGCTGCGCGCCCGCGGCGGTGAGCCGGACCTGCTGCGCAAGGCGGGCGACCGGCTGTCGCACGAGTTCCTGACCGCCGAGCTCGCGGCCCGCCGCCCCGGCGACGTGGTCCTGTCCGAAGAGGGCGCCGACGACCCGGCGCGGCTGGCCGCGGGCCGGGTCTGGATCGTCGACCCGCTCGACGGCACCAGGGAGTTCGGCGAGCGCGGGCCGCGCCGACTGGGCCGTGCACGTGGCGCTGTGGGAACGCGGGCGGCGGCTGACGGGGACGACGGGCGGCCTGACCGCGGGCGCGGTCGCGCTCCCGGCCCAGGACCGGGTCCTGTCCACGGCCGCCCCGGCCCGCTCCGCCGCCAGCCGACAGGACGGGCGATCCGCCCGGATGCGCATCGTGGTGAGCCGGACACGCGCGCCACGGCTCGTTCGGGATATTTCCGATCTGATCGGGGCGGAACTGGTGCCGCTCGGGATCAGCCGGAGCCAAGGTGGCCGCCGTGGTCCTCGGCGAAGCCGACGCGTACGTGCACGGCGGCGGGTTCTACGAGTGGGACACGGCCGCGCCGGTGGCGGTGGCCCGGGCCGCCGGGTTCCACGCGTCCCGCATCGACGGATCCCCGCTGCGGTACAACCAGGCCGCACCTCCTGATGCCGGATATCCTAGTATGCCGGCCGCGCTTGGCGAATACCCTCCTGCAAGCGATCCGGGAAGTCACGCGATGCGCACTGATTACCAGATGTCCCAGCTCGACGTGCTCGAGGCCGAGGCTATGCACGTGATGCGGGAGGTCGCGGCCGAGTTCGAGCGGCCGGCGCTGCTGTTCTCCGGCGGCAAGGACTCGATCGTGATGCTGGCCCTGGCGGCTAAGGCGTTCTGGCCGGCCAGCATCCCGTTCCCGGTCATGCACGTGGACACCGGGCACAACTTCCCCGAGGTGCTGGAGTTCCGCGACCGGCGGGTGGCCGAGCTGGGCGTGCGGCTGGTGGTCGCGTCGGTGCAGGAGTCCATCGACGCGGGCCGGGTGGCCGAGGAGACCGGCCGGCACGCCAGCCGGAACCGGCTGCAGACGGTCACGCTGCTGGATGCGATCGAGGAGCACAGGTTCGACGCGCTGTTCGGCGGCGCGCGGCGGGATGAGGAGAAGGCCCGGGCGAAGGAGCGGGTGTTCTCCTTCCGGGACGAGTTCGGCCAGTGGGATCCGAAGAACCAGCGGCCGGAGCTGTGGAGCGTGTACAACACCCGGATCCGCCGCGGCGAGCACATCCGGGTGTTCCCGCTGTCCAACTGGACCGAGCTCGATGTGTGGGCCTACATCGAGCGGGAGAACCTGGAGATCCCGTCCATCTACTACGCGCACGAGCGGCAGGTCTTCGAGCGGGATGGCCTGCTGCTGGCCGGCAATCCGTACGTGCGGCGAGGCGAGGACGAGCCGCTGTTCACCGCGACCGTGCGCTACCGCACGGTGGGCGACATGACCTGCACCGGGGCGGTGTCCTCCGGGGCGGTCACCGTGGCCGAGGTGATCGCCGAGGTGGCCGCGACCCGGATCACCGAGCGCGGCCAGACCCGCGCTGATGACCGGACCAGCGAGGCAGCGATGGAAGACCGCAAGCGGGAGGGGTACTTCTGATGGATATCCTGCGGTTCGCCACGGCCGGATCGGTGGATGACGGCAAGTCGACGCTGATCGGGCGGCTGCTGTACGACTCCAAGTCGATCTTCGCCGACCAGCTGGAGGCGGTCGAGCGCACCAGCCGGGACCGGGGCGAGGACTACACCAACCTGGCCCTGCTCACCGACGGGCTGCGCGCCGAGCGCGAGCAGGGCATCACGATCGACGTGGCCTACCGGTACTTCGCGACGCCGCGGCGGAAGTTCATCATCGCCGACACCCCGGGCCACATCCAGTACACGCGCAACATGGTGACCGGGGCGTCCACCGCCGACCTGGCCGTGGTGCTGGTCGATGCGCGCAACGGGCTGACCGAGCAGTCCCGGCGGCACGCGTTCCTGGCCACGCTGCTGCGGGTGCCGCACATGGTGCTCGCGGTCAACAAGATGGACCTGGTTGACTACCAGGCCGAGCGTGTTCGAGCGGATCTGCGAGGAGTTCTCCGCCTTCGCCACCAAGCTGGACATCGGCGACCTGACCTTCATCCCGATCTCGGCGCTGCACGGCGACAACGTGGTCGACCGGTCGGCCAACATGGGCTGGTACGACGGCCCCTCGCTGCTGCACCACCTGGAGCACGTGCACATCGCGTCGGACCGCAACCTGATCGACGTCCGGTTCCCGGTGCAGTACGTGATCCGGCCGCACGCCGCCACCGACGCCGAGCTGCACGACTACCGCGGCTACGCCGGCCAGGTCGCCGGCGGCGTGCTCAAGCCGGGCGACGAGGTGCTGCACCTGCCGTCCGGCTTCACCACCAGGATCCGCGGCATCGAGACGGCCGGGATGCCGGTGGCCGAGGCGTTCCCGCCCATGTCGGTGACGCTGCTGCTCGATGACGACGTGGACATCTCCCGCGGCGACATGATCTGCCGGCCGCACAACCGGCCCGCCGGCGCCCAGGACATCGAGGCCATGCTGTGCTGGATGTCCTCCGAGGCGGTGCTGGCCCGGCGCAGCCGGCTGGTCGTCAAGCACACCTCGCGCACGGTCAAGGCCATCGTCACCGACCTGCACTACCGGATCGACGTCAACACCCTGCACCGCGACGAGTCCGCCGCCCAGCTGGGCCTGAACGAGGTCGGCCGGGTCCGGCTCCGGCTGACCCAGCCCATCTTCTGCGACCCCTACTCCCGCAACCGCACCACCGGCGGCCTCATCCTCATCGACGAGGCCACTAACGCCACGGTCGGCGCCGCCATGATCACCGACGCCCACTGACCCTCGCGCCACCGGGCGCCTATAGTCTCGCAGTCCGGCCCAGCGCATCTATGGGCGGGCCGGGGGCGGGGTATGGTCCGGGTGGGTGCGGGCGGCGAGGCGAGGCGGGAGTTCGGTGAGCGCTGGGACGCGGCGGGGGCGGCCGGACCGCGACCGCGTTCGCTGACCTGGCGGATTTCGTGGCCATACCGCGGGTCGCGGCGCTGCGGCTGGCGCCGGACGGGAGCTGGCTGGCGGCGGCCGTGCAGACGCTGAGCGCCGGACGGCAAGAAGTACCTGACCAGCATCTGGCGGATCGACACCGCAGGGCGGGCCGCCGCGCCGGCTGACCCGGTCGGCCGAGGGCGAGGCCAGCCCGCGGTTCCTGCCCGACGGCTCGCTGCTGTTCACCTCCCGGCGGCCGGATCCGGGCGGTCGGCAGCCGGACGGCGCCCCGGCCGAGGGCGCCGAGCTGTGGCTGCTGCCGCCCGGCGGCGGCGAGGCCCGGGCGGTGGTCACGCTGCCCGGCGGGGTGGCGGGTGCCGAGGTAGCCGCCGGCCGCGGGACCGTCGTGGTCAGCTCGCCTGTGCTGCCCGCGGCCCAGGGCGACGACGCAGCGGCGGACGACGCGCGGCTGCGCAAAGAGCGCAGCGACGCCGGGGTGAGCGCCATCCTGCACGAGTCCGAGCCGATCAGGTTCTGGGACCACGACCTGGGACCGGACCAGCCCCGGCTGTTCAGCCTGGACCAGGAGCCTGCTCAGGGACGGCGAGGCCGGCAGGACCACGAAACAGGGCAGTACGCCGGGCTGCGCGACCTGACCCCGGAGCCGGGCCGGGCGTTGGACGAGCAGTCGTTCGCGCTGGCCCCCGACGGCGCTTCGGTGGTTACCGGGTGGTGGCAGTGGCACCCGGCCGGGCAGTCATACTCCGAGCTGGTGCTGATCGACGTGGCCAGCGGGAAGCGCCGGGTGCTGCTGTCGGCGCCCGATTACATCTTCTCCGGTCCCCGGGTCTCGCCCGACGGGCGGCGCATCGTCTGCCAGCGCGAAACCCAGATCACCGCCGAACGTCCGGTCGAGGTCACGCTGGTGGCGCTCGACGTCAACGGCCTGGATGTCAACGGGGCGGGCGCGGCGGGCGAGGCCGGCCGCGACCTGCTGCCCGGCCTGGACCGGTGGCCCGAAGAGCCCGTCTGGGCGCCGGACTCCCGTGCCCTCTACTTCGCCGCCGACGACGGCGGGCGGCGGCCGGTGTTCCGGCTCGAGGTCGAGACCGGCGGCCTGACCCGGGTGACCGGCGGCGACGGCGCCTACACCGACCTGCACCCGAGCCCGGACGGCCGGTACCTGTACGCGCTGCGGACCACGGTGGACGCGCCGCCGGCCCCGGTTCGGATTGACCTAACGGCCCAGGCTGATGCCAACCCAGTCCCCCTGGACTGTCCGGGCGTGCCGCTCGCCCTGCCCGGCCACCTGGAGGAGGTCGAGGCGGCCGCCGACGACGGCCAGCCGATCCGGGCCTGGCTGGTGCTGCCGGAAGGCGCCTCGGCCGGGGCCCCCGCGCCGCTGCTGCTGTGGGTGCACGGCGGGCCGATGAGCAGCTGGAACGCCTGGTCGTGGCGGTGGAATCCGTGGCTGATGGCGGCCCGCGGCTACGCCGTGCTGCTGCCGGATCCGGCCCTTTCCACCGGCTACGGGCAGGAGTTCATCGCCCGCGGCCACCGCGACTGGGGGGCCAGGCCGTACGCCGACATCATGGCCGTGACCGAGGCCGTGCTGAGCCGCCCGGACATCGACGCCGACCGGGCCGGCATGATGGGCGGGTCCTACGGCGGGTACATGGCCAACTGGATGGCCGGGCACACCGACCGGTTCAAGGCCATCGTCAGCCACGCCAGCCTGTGGGCCCTGGACCAGATGTTCGGCACCACCGACCACCCGATGTTCTGGCGGCCGCAGTTCGGCGATCCGCTCACCGAGCCCGCCATGTACGAGGCTAACTCGCCGGATCGGCACGTCGCGCGGATCCGCACACCCATGCTGGTCATTCACGGTGACAAGGATTACCGGGTTCCGGTAAGCGAGGGCCTGCGGCTGTGGTGGGACCTGTCCCGGCATGGCCTGGAGGCCAAGTTCCTGTACTTCCCGGACGAGAACCACTGGATCCTGACCCCGGGCAACGCCCGGATCTGGTACGAGACCGTGTTCGCGTTCCTGGCCCAGCACGTCCTAGGCGAGGAATGGCAGCGTCCTCCCCTGCTCTGACCCGCCCGTAGGGTGGGTCCATGAGCGAGCCAAAGGGGCGCCGTGCCGCCTGGACTGAGGAGCGACGAAGGAGCGACGAGGCCCGCCGCCGCAGGCGGCCAGGTCAGCAAGGCGGCACGTTAAAGGCGCCCCGGAGGCGAGCGGAAAAACAGAGCCGACCTGGACAAGCAGCCTGGCGATGTCGCGGCCATGTTCGACGCCATCGCGGGCCGCTATGACCTGCTCAACGACATCCTGTCCGCCGGGCAGGTCCGGCTGTGGCGCCGCGCCGTGGCCCGGATCACCGAGGCGGGCCCCGGCCAGCGGGTGCTTGACCTGGCCGCAGGCACCGGCACGTCGTCGCTGACGTTCACCGCGTCCGGGGCGGACTGCGTGGCGTGCGACTTCTCCCTGGGCATGCTCCGGGCCGGCCGAGCGCGGCTCGCGGGGCCGACGGCCCCCCGACCGCGCGAGACTACGGTCGGCGCCTGCGCGGGCTTGCGGGGGGTTCCAGGGGGGTCGTCCCCCCGGGCAGCACAGTGCCGGGCGGCGACCCTCGTGGCTGGTGACGCGCTGGCTCTGCCGTTCCGTGACGAGGCGTTCGACGCGGTGACGATCTCGTTCGGGCTGCGCAACGTGGCCAGCCCGGGCCGGCGCTGGCCGAGATGCGCCGGGTGACCAGGCCCGGGGGGCGCCTGGTGGTGTGCGAGTTCAGCGCGATCCCGGTTGCCCCGGTCGATATGCTGTACCGGCGTTACCTGCTCAACGTCCTGCCCGCGATCGCGCGGCGGACGGCCCGCAGTCCCGAGGCCTACAGCTACCTGGCCGAGTCGATCACGGACTGGCCGGCGCAGCGTGAACTGGCCGGCCTGATCTCATCGGCGGGCTGGTCGGCGGTCCGCTGGCGCAACCTGAGCCTGGGCGTGGTGGCAGTGCACGTCGGCCGCCGCCGTTAGCCCAGTTGTAGCCGGAGATACACCTGACCCCGGCATGGAGACAGACCCATGGAGGTCTAAACTAATGGCAAAGATTTTGTGAAGCGGTTCACAAGACGTTCAGGATCTCAGCACGTGACCGAGCACATTCCCGCATCCGTCCAGACCAGCAGCGGACCCGCCTCAGGCCGCCCGCCGGTGAAGCAGACGTCATCGTGGTCGGCGCCGGCCCGGCCGGCTCCACCACCGCCTATTACCTGGCCCAGGCCGGGCTCGACGTGCTGGTACTGGAGAAATCCCGGTTCCCGCGGGAGAAGGTGTGCGGGGACGGGCTGACCCCGCGCGGGGTCAAGACGCTGGTGGCCATGGGTATCAGCGTCAGCGAGCAGGACGGCTGGGTCAGGAACAAGGGCCTGCGCGTCATCGGTGCGGGCAAGCGGCTGGAACTGCCCTGGCCCGAGCTGTCCAGCTACCCGGGCTATGGCCTGGTCCGGCCGCGCGCCGACCTGGACCAGATGCTGGCCCGCCGGGCCCAGCAGGCCGGCGCCCGGCTGCTCGAGGGCGTCACCGTGACCGGCCCCGTGCTCCACGAGCGCACCGGGCGCATTGCCGGCGTCAGGGGGGTACGGGCGGGACGGAGAGTCCCCCCGTGAGCGGGGGGGTCCGGGGGGTCGCCCCCCAGGAGTACAGAGCCCGCATTGTCGTGGCCGCGGACGGCAACTCCTCGCGGCTGTCGGTGGCCATGGGCCTGCGCAAGCGCGACGACCGCCCGCTGGGCGTCGCGGTCCGCACCTATTACCGGACCCCGCGGCACGACGACGACTACCTGGAGTCCTGGCTTGACCTGTGGGACGGCGACCGGCTGCTGCCCGGGTACGGCTGGATCTTCGGCATGGGCGACGGGACGTCCAACGTCGGCCTGGGCCTGCTGAACACCAGCGCCGCGTTCGGCCACCCGATTATCACGCCCTGCTGCGCAAGTGGCTGGCGGGCATGCCCGCCGAGTGGGGCTTCACCGAGGAGAACCGGACCGAGCCGATCCGGGCGCGGCGCTGCCCATGGGCTTCAACCGGACCCCGCACTACCACAACGGCCTGCTGCTGGCCGGCGACGCGGGCGGCATGATCAACCCGTTCAACGGCGAGGGCATCGCCTACGCCATGGAGTCCGGCGAGATCCTGGCCCGGACCGTGACCCAGGCGCTGGCCCGGGCCCGGGGGCGGAGACCGAGCGGGTGCTGGCGGGCTACCCGGCCGCGCTCAACCAGGCCTACGGCGGCTACTACGCCCTGGGCCGCGTGTTCGTGAAGGCCATCGGCGGGCCCCACGCTGATGCGGTTCGCGACCAAGCACAGCATGACGCAGCCGGCCCTGATGCGGTTCGCCCTGAAACTGCTGG
>CAVQEM010000058.1:0-5865 GCA_963711485.1 uncultured Actinomycetes bacterium | reverse complement strand
GATCATCCTGGGCCTCGGGCTGGTTCTCACCTTCGCCATCCCGCAGGTGGTTGACGCGGAGATCGCCAAGCGCCGCAATGCGCGGAGCCAGCGGGTGAACAGCAGCTTCGCCTCCGCCGCCCCGTCCCCCCGTTCACGAGCCGAGCAGGTGACAGAGTCAGAGCCGGCTGGCCGTGAACCGCAGCCTGCCTACCAGGGCTCGCCCGTCGCCTCCACCGAAGAACAGGCCCCGCGGTATAGCCCGTCCGCCCGGACTGCTGACTACGCCCAGCCACGGGCCGACCGTTACCAGGCGGAGCGGTCCGACCGGTCGGCCACCGAGCGGCGATATAACGGCCCGCCGCCAGCAGGCCGCCGGAACGGGTCAGACGACCCCGGTGCGGACTATCCGCAGCGTCCCCGGCCCGAGGGCACCCGCATCTAGGCCGCGCGGCGTCCATCAGCATGGGCGAGACGTCAGCTGGGGGTCTCAGCCGGGATGGCTGGGGCCCCAGTGTCATACGGCCAATGCCCGCCCCGGGAACGGAATGACCCGCAGCCATCCGGCTGTCCCCGGGGGCGGATGGGTTGAGCCGCCGAGGGTGTCGAGAGCGGACCCCCCGGAAGTGCGGGCCCAGTATTCAGGTCGGCCAGGCCATGTCCGGCGTGGCGCCGTAAACCCCCGCCTCACCGGCTCCCCCAGCACCACATCGCCCCGCAAGCAACAGCCCCGCTCTCGTGATCTAACGATTGGTGTCGCTGGGACAGCACCAATCGTTAGATCACGAATCGGGACTGGTGACTGCGGGGCTGATGTGACTGCGGGGGCTGCGGGCTGAGGACCCAGGGTCGCGGGGCCCCCCAGTGAGGACCCGGGGCACGGGGTGTGGGCCTGCGGTTCACGGGAGCGCGAGTGAGGACCCCGGGTCGCGGGAGTTGCGGGCCTGCGGGTCGCGGGGGTGCGGGGCGACGGGTCACGGGGATGCGGGCCTGCTGCTCCGGGATGCTCAGCGGGCGAGGGGTGCCCGGATGACCGGGATGGGGTCGGTGTCACTGAAGTCCGGAGCTGACCCCGGTCCTGATGGCGATCCTGACCCCGGGCTGCGTGCCGGTCCTGCCGGTCCTGCCCTGGTCCTGATGGCGGTCCTGGCCGCCCCGCGGGCTGCCCGCCCGAACCGGGGAAGCTGGCCGGCGTGGCTGCGGATTGCGTCGTGACCAGCCGCCAGAACGCGCCTACGCAGCCGATGATCAAGAAGGTCAGGCTGGCCGCCATCGCAAACGAGAAGGCGTCAAACGTCGCGAACGCCACCGCGGGCACGGCGACCGAGGCGGCCAGGACCTGCCCCAGCTGCCGGGTCTCCGGATCGGTGGACAGGCGGCGCGCGTTGCGGGCGCACATCCACCCGGTGATGAACAGCCCCAGCAGGGCGAGCAGGCCGATGAAGCCGATCTCGATCAGCGACAGCAGGTACTGGTCGTCGGTGAAGAAGTAGGTCGCGGGCAGGAACGTGCCGAATCCGCGGCCGAGCCACGGATGCTGCTGGACGAAGGGAATGGCCGAGGAGAACGCGCCGGTCCGCGAGGTGCTGCTGGTATCCGACCCAACCTGGCCAAACAACGACTTGAACTCGCCGAGCAGGCCCGGAATGGTGGCGTACATCCCGGCCAGTGCCACCAGCCCGGCCAGGTAGGCGAGGCGGCGATCCCGCTTCGGCCAGGTCGGCAGGACCACCAGGCTGGCCACGACGAGCGCGATAACCCCGGTCCTGGACACGGTCATCGGCAGCGCGATGCCGATCAGGGCCACCTGCAGCCACCGGCGCAGCCGTTTGCCGGGCGGCGCGAACCGGGCCCGGTGGACCGCGATCGGCAGGCAGATGGCCAGCACGCACGCCAGTTCGATCGGGTCGATGGCGGTCGCGGACGGCCGGTTAAGCTGATTCCGGGTCAGCAGGTCGGTGAACGGCGTCTGCGCGGTCAGCCCGGGAATCTGGATGTACTTGGCGGCATCCAGACCGGTGGCGAACTGCGTAATGGCCAGCACGGACATGGCCGACGCGCCGAGGACGATCCGGCCGAGCAGCGTCTTCAGGCGCTCCATGCTGGGGATGCCATCCGCGGCCACCAGCATGACGCCGAGCCAGCCGAGCATCAGGATCAGGCCGCGGTCGGCCCCGTTCTGCTCCAGCGACGGCAGCGTGCGGCGGTTCGCCGAAATGTAGGCGGCGATGACGACGCAGGTGAAGACCACCGCGGCCACCCGGACCGGCTGCCGCCCCCGGGCCAGCGCCAGCCCGGGGACCAGCAGCGTGACCAGGTACAGGATGAGCAGCAGGTCGCCGAAGATGGTGTCCGGGCCGCCCGCCCCGCCGAGCGGCGAGAAGGTCAGCGGCGACGGAATGACCATGAGCAGGAACGTGTACACGGTGAGCAGCGTGACCGCGTCGGTGCGGCGGAGGCCGGTATCGGAGCCGGAGAGCTCAATTGCCTGGGCGGTCACCGTGCGCTGCCTCCGGGAAGGTCAATACAGTACCGATGAAAACCAACTGGGCGGATCGCAGGAGTGCAGACCCATCGACCCCCCGGTTTCCTGCACACGCCAGCCGGGCAGCGCAGCTCCCGCCGCCGCCAAAGCTCACACCACATTACTGCGTCATACCGGGTCACCCCGGGAAACGCTGAGATAAGGGACGCGCTGGTCATGGCGGCGGCCGCCGGTCTCACCGCGGCAGCAGCCGGCCCGAGCAGCCGAGCTCGCCGGGCCGCAGCGACGGCCTGAGCAGAGCGGCAATGGCGAACCGCGATTGCGGGTGCCCCCGCGCCACCCAGGTCAGCTCGCTGGCAATGGTGAGCCAGAAGTAGCACCAGGAGGCGAGCACACCGTTGCGCCGCCGGTACAGGCGCACCCGGTTGATGATCTGCATGGCGTGGGTCTGGTCGTTGCGGCCGGACGCGCCGCCGATGTGCACCGCCACCGAGCGGGGCTCGTAGCGGGTCAGCAGGCCGAGATCGCGGGCGCGCAGCGAGAAATCCGTCTCCTCGGAGTAGAGGAAGAACGACTCGTCCCAGCCGCTGAGCTTGTCGAAGCATTCACGGGAGATCAGCACCACCGCGCCCTGAGCCCAGTCGACCACGTGCGGGTAGGTGTACTCCGCCGGGCTGGCGATCCGCTCGGACAGGGCGGAGACCCGGGTCTTTTCCAGCCCCGCCGCGCGCAGCAGGGTGGGTGTGCGGCGCAGCGACGGCTCCAGGGTGCCGTCCGGGGAGCGGAGCTGCGGGACCACGATCCCGGTACCGGGCTCCTGCAGCGCCTCCACGAGCGGCGGCACCGAGTGCGGGGCGAGCCGCACGTCCGGGTTGAGCACGAGGATCGCGCTGGCCGGGCCCGCCTCACGGACTCCCCGGTTGATGCCCGCGGCGTACCCCACGTTCGCCGACCGCACCACCCGGCAGTCCCCCCGGGCGGCCACCAGGTCCGCGGTTCCGTCGGCGGAGCCGTTGTCCACCACCACCACCTCGGCGGTGCACCCATCCAGCGCCCCGGGCAGGGAGTCGAGGAGATCCCCGATTTCCCGTGCGCTGTTATAGGTGACGATTACCACGGCCAGGTCGCAAAGCACACATGTGATCATAGGGGCGGCGAAGCCCGATATCAGCCGGTCCGGGGTGCATGCAGCCGATAGCGTGGCCCTGTGCTCAAGTTGCTCGTGATCGCCCCCACCTGTGACGGCGACGACGTTGGCGAGGCCTGGGTCGGCTACCAGTGGGTCCGCCTGCTGTCCGCCCGGCATCAGGTGACGCTGCTGACCTACCACAAGCGCGGGAGCAGGCCCGCCGCCGACCAGCTTCCGGTACGCGGGTCATCGAGTGGACCGAACCCGCCGGCCTCGGCCGGGCGGAGCGGCTGAACAGCATGCTCAAACCCGGCTACGTGCCGTTCTACTTCCGCGCCCGCCGGTGGATCCGCCGGGCTCTGGCGCACGGGAGACCGGTTCGACCTGGCCCACCAGCCGGTCCCGGTCGCGATGCGCTACCCGTGCCCGGCGCGCGGGCTCGGCCTCCCCTACCTGATCGGGCCGGTCGGCGGCAGCCTGGAGTCCCCGCCGGCGTTCGCGGCCGAAGAGGGGACGGCACCCTGGTACGTGGGCCTGCGGCGGCTGGACGCGCTGCGCATCCGTGTCGACCCGGCGCTGCGCGACACCTACGAGCAGGCCAGCTGCGTGCTCGGGATCGCCCCGTACGTCAAGGATTTCCTGGCCGGCACCGCGATCAGGCGGTTCGAGGTGATGAGCGAGACGGGGATCAGCGAGCTCCCCGCTCCGGTCGCCCGGGCGGGCGCCAGGATGGGACGCTCAGGCTGCTCTTCGTCGGCCGCCTGGTGCGCACCAAAGGGGCCAGGGACGCGATCCGCGCGATCAGCCTGATCCGCGATGTCCCGGTCGTCCTGGACATCGTGGGGGACGGTCCGGACCGGGCCGCCTGCGAGGCGCTCACCGCCGGGCTCGGGCTGTCGGACCAGGTGCGGTTCCACGGCCGGCTGCCGCGCGAGCAGGTCGCCGGGTTTTACCGGGCGGCTGACGTATTCGTCTTCCCCAGCTACCGCGAGCCGGGCGGGAACGTCGTGTTCGAGGCCATGGCCCACGGTCTGCCGCTGCTCGTCAGCGACATCGGCGGCCCGGGGAACGTGGTCGACGAGTCCTGCGGCATCCGGCTGCACCCCGTCACGCCCGCGGAGTACGCCCGCGACCTGGCGGCCGCGATGACCCGGCTGGCCGACCCCCGGCTGCGCGGCCTGCTCGGCGACGGCGCCCGGGCCCGGGCCGCCGAGGTCGCTCTCTGGGACAGCAAGGTCCGGCAGGCCGAAGCGGTCTACGCGGAGGTGCTGGCCGGGCGGCAGGCCCCCTGACCTCCCCTGACCGGGCCGCGGTCAGGCGCCCAGCGGTTTGTTGTTCGAGTCCCAGACGTTCCCGGACCAGACGTTGCCGGGTGCATCGGGGTTGAAGGCGGTGATGTACCCGTAGTAGCCGGATTGCGGGTAGTAGATGGTGCTGAACCGGTTGTTGGTGATGCGGATGTCGTGGGCTTGCGGGCCGCCGGGATTCTGCCCGCCATAGACCACGTAGCCGCCGCCGGCCAGCAGGTTGTCGTTGATCACCACGTTGGCCTCGACACCGAAGTCCTCGAACAGGCTGACCGCGTCGGTCTGGCCGTTGGGATTGAACACCGTGTTGTGCTGGATGGTCAGCGGAACGGTCGAGCCGTTGGACGTGGTGCCGTTCAGGTGGCTGCTCGCCGAGGCGAGGGCCTCATCGTGGATGTAGTTGTCCTCGACGAGGCCGATGTAGAGCTGCACCCCGGTCGAGGCATCCGCGATGTTGTTGCCCAGCACCCGGGTGCCCATGGCTTCGCCGGTGACGTCCTTGATACCGGCGAATACGCCGTTGTCCCCGTGGCTGCCGTACGGGCTGGAAATCGTGTTGTCCTCGATGGTCACGTTGCTCGGGTTGCCGGTCAGGTTGACGCCGTCACCGGTGATGTCGTTACCGGAATTGCTGATCGCATTGTCTTTGACGGTCGCGTTGGAGCCGGTCACGTCCACATAGCCATGCACGGAGTAGCCCTCGAACACCGCACCGTTGCCGGAGACCTCGACGTCACCCTGGGAGTTGGACGACCAGCCGGGCCCGCTGGACACCTCGCCGGGCACCGAGCGCAGCGTCACTCCCGCGGGCACGCCCGTGTTGGTCGCGTCCGGGAACCCGCACAGGTGCGGGTCCGGGCCGCAGTTGCAGGACGCAGCACCTCCGGCCTGGCCCCGTGCGAGCGGGGCTTCTTGGCGGGAAGCGAGCCCGACGGGATCGCCGAGGCCAGCGCCGACCTCGGTGG
>CAVQEM010000057.1:0-21286 GCA_963711485.1 uncultured Actinomycetes bacterium | reverse complement strand
GCCGGCCGGCGGCGGGGTCTCCTGGCTGCGCCTCCGGCCGGTCGCGGCCAGCGTCCAGACCGGCTCCCCGGCTTCGCCTTCCGGCCCCTCAGCTGGCGGGGGCCCGGCGACCACGCCGGCCGACCGGAGGTTGTAGTAGTCCCGCTCGGTCTCGCCGAGGCGCATGTCGTGCGGCGGCTGCTCCATGCCGGGCAGCAGCGGCGCGAGCAGCTGCTCCTTGGTCCAGATCAGGCTTTCCCGGCTGTCGTCCGCGAGCTCGTACTCGTTGGTCATGGTCAGCGCGCGGGTCGGGCAGGCCTCGACGCACAGCCCGCAGAGGATTCAGTCGCAGGTAGTTGATCTGGTCAACCGCGCCATAGCGCTCGCCGGGGAGATGACGCGCTCCTCCGGCGTGTTGTCGTCGCCCTCCACGTAGATCGCGTCCGCCGGGCAGGCCCCGGCGCCGAGCTCGCAGCCGATGCACTTCTGGAGCCCGTCAGGCCAGCGGTTGAGCTGGTGACGGCCGTGGTAGCGGGGTGCGGTCGGCTTCTTCTCCTCCGGGTGCTGGGAAGGTGTCGACCTTCCGGAACATCTGCCGGAAGGTGACCCCGAAGCCCTTGACGGGGCCCAGGAACTCAGGCACCGGTCACCTCCTTCGTCGTGGCCCGGGACTCGCCAGATTCCTCCGGGGCGACTTCCGCGGGGGACATGTCCACCCCGATCCCGTGGTAGTGCGGCAGGTCCATCGGCGGAACCGGGAAGCCCGGGCCGCCGTCGCGCCCAGCTGCCTGGGCTCACTCCGGTGCCCAGGGGCACGGCCGCCTGGGCGGCGGCCTCCTCGGCGGCCTGGGCGCGGCGCTGCGCGGCCGCGTCACCCAGGAACAGCAGCGTGAGCAGGGCGACGACGAGCAGGCCAGGCCACGGTGTACAGGCCGGGCTGCCGCCGTGCGTGCGCCAGACGCGGATGGTGGCGATGACCAGGATCCAGACCAGCGAGACCGGGATGAGCACCTTCCAGCCGAAGCGCATCAGCTGGTCGTAGCGGATCCCGGGGCAGCGTCCCGCGCAGCCATATGAAGCCGAACAGCAGGATCACCACCTTGGCCAGGAACCACGGATACGGCCACCGAGCCGGTGTTGGCGTTGGGCCACACGCTGATGGGCCAGGGTGCCCGCCAGCCACCGAGGAACAGGGTGGTGGCCAGCGCGGCGACCGTGGTCATGTTGATGTACTCGCCCAGGTAGAACAGGGCGAACTGAGCGAGGAGTACTCGGTGTGGAACCCGCCGACCAGCTCGCCCTCGCCCTCGGGCAGGTCGAACGGCAGCCGGTTGGTCTCGCCGACCATGGTGATCAGGTAGATCACGAAGGACGGGAACAGCAGCACCGCGAACCAGGACGGCCAGTGCAGCACGGCGCCGAACAGGTGGAACGAGGTGTTGGCGCCTGACTGCTTCGAGACGATGGCCGTGGTGGACAGCGAGCCCGCGTAGAGGAAGACCGCGACGAAGGACAGTCCCATCGCGATCTCGTAGCTGATCACCTGAGCCGACGAGCGCAGCCCGCCGAGCAGCGGGTACGGGGACCCGGACGACCACCCGGCGAGCACGATCCCGTAGACCGCCATCGAGCTCATGGCCAGCACCAGCAGGACGGCCACGGGCAGGTCGGCGAGCTGCAGCGGGGTCTGCACGCCGAAGATCGAGACCTCAGGCCCGAACGGGATGATCGCGAAGCTGACGAACGCCGGGATCACCGAGATCGCGGGGGCCAGCCAGAACAGCAGCTTGTCCACGTGGCTCGGGATGATGTCTTCCTTCAGCGGCAGCTTGATGCCGTCCATGAGGGACTGGAGCAGGCCGAACGGCCCGGCCCGGTTCGGTCCCGGCCGCTGCTGCATCCGGCCGATGATCCGGCGCTCCGCCCAGATCGCCAGCAGCGTCACGACCATCAGGAAGATGAAGATGAACAGGGCCTTGATGACCACCAGCCACCAGGGCTGGTGGTAGAAGCTGGCCAGGGTCGGATCGGCCGCCGCGAGCACGCGAGGATGACCGGCTGCCGCCGCTGCGGTGCCGGCCACGCTGGCCAGGCCACTCATTCGGCACTCCTCAGGGTCACCAGGCTGCCGTATCCGGCGGCGAGCTCGCGCCGGATCTCGGATCCCGCCGACCGGGTCGGCAGCCACACCACCCGGTCCGGCATGGCGGCCACCTCGACCGGAAGGGTCAGCGAACCGCGCATGGTGGCCACAGTGACCTTACCGCCGTCCGCGGTTCCGGCCTCCGCCGCGGTCGCGGCGGACATCCGGGCCACTACTGGCCTGGCCGTCCCGGCCAGGAACGGCTCGCCGTCCTGCAACCGCCCCGCGTCCAGCAGCTGGTGCCAGGTGACGAGGAGCGCCTCCCCGGGCCCGGCCTCCGGCGGGACTGTATCGGCCCGGGGGGACGACCCCCCGCTCTGCCTTCCCGGGGGACGACCCCCGGAGCCCCCGGCCCCCGCGAGGCTCGGAGGGGACACGCCTTCGGCGCGCCCCGCCTCGCCAGTGCTCATCCCCGTGGCCGACGGTGAACCACCCACCACGCCGAGCGCGGCGAGCTCCCGGAGGGCCGCGGCGGCGTCGGGCAGCCCCAGGTGGACATCCATCTCGTCGGCGACCCGGCGCAGCACGTGCAGGTCGGATTCGATGCCCGGGATGTCCAGCACCGCCTCGAACCAGCCCGGCCGGCCTTCCCAGTTCACGAACGTGCCCGGCTTCTCCGCGACCGCCGCCACCGGGAATACCACGTCGGCCCGGTCGGTGACCGCGCTCGGCCGCAGTTCCAGGCTGACGACGAACGGCGTGGCCTCCAGGGCCGCGCGCGCCGCCGCGGGATCAGGCAGGTCGTCCAGGTCCACGCCGGCGATCACGAGCGCGTCGATGTCGCCCCCGGCCGCGGCGGCCAGGATCTGCCCGGTGTCCCGGCCGGGCAGCGGGGGCAGGGATCCCACGCCCCAGGCCCGGGCCATCTCCATCCGGGCCTGTGAGCTGGCGGCCAGCCGGCCCCCGGGCAGCAGGTTCGGCAGCGCGCCCACCTCGATGGCGCCCCGCTCACCCGCCCGCCGTGGTATCCAGGCCAGCCGGGCCCCGGTCGCCCGGGCCAGCCGGTCCGCGGCGCTGAGCGCACCGGGCACTTCGGCGAGCCGCTCGCCGACCAGGATGACGGCCCCGTCGGCGGCCAGGGCCTCCTTGGCCGCCCGGCCGGTGTCATCCAGCCCGGTGCCGCTGATCAGGCTGCCCAGAGCGGCGGCCTCGCCGCCCGGGACGGTGGGCAGCAGGACCCCGGACATCCGGGCCAGCCCGCGGCTGGCCAGCGGGGCGACGGAGTACACGGTCAGGGTGCCCGCCCGGGCCGCCTTGCGCAGCCTCAGGAAGACGATGGGGGACTCATCGTCGGGCTCGAACCCGGCGAGCAGGACCACCGGGGCCCGCTCCAGGTCGGCGTAGCTGACCTCGATATCCCGGCCCGCCACGTGCGCCGCGAGGAACCCGGCTTCCTCGGCCGAGTGCGGGCGGGCCCGCATGTCGATGTCGTTGGTGCCCAGTGCCACCCGGGCGAACTTGGCGTAGGCGTAGGCATCCTCGGCGGTCAGCCGGCCCCGGCGAGCACGCCGGCCCGGCCGCGCGCGGCGGCCAGGCCCCGGGCGGCGGCCGCGAAGGCCTCGGGCCAGGAGGCGGGGGTGAGCACGCCGTCGCCGCCGCGCACCAGCGGGCCGGTGAGCCGGTCCGGCTGGGTGGCGTAGGTGAACGCCCAGCGGCCCTTGTCACAATTCCATTCCTCGTTGACCTGCGGGTCGCTGCCGGCCAGCCGCCGGGTGATCGCGCCGCGCCGGTAGTCGGTGCGCTGCCGGCACCCGGCCGCGCAGTGCTCGCACACGCTCGGCACCGACACCAGGTCGAACGGCCGGGCGCGGAACCGGTAGGCGGCGCCGGTGAGGGCCCCGACCGGGCAGATCTGCACGGTGTTGCCCGAGAAGTAGGAGTCGAACGGGGCGCCCTCGCCCACGCCCACCTGCTCCTGCGGCCCGCGCTCGAGCAGCTCGATCAGCGGGTCCCCGGCGATCTGGTCAGCGAACCTGGTGCACCGGGCGCACTGGATGCACCGCTCGCGGTCGAGCAGCACCTCGGTGGACAGCGCGATCGGCTTGGGGAAGGTCCGCTTGACCCCGCCGAACCTGGTCTCGCCCTGCCCGGTGGACATGGCCTGGTTCTGCAGCGGGCACTCGCCGCCCTTGTCGCACATGGGGCAATCGAGCGGATGGTTGACGAGCAGCAGCTCCATCATGCCGCGCTGCGCCTTCTCGGCCACGGGCGAGGTCAGCTGGGTGTGCACCACCATGCCATCGGTGCACGTGGTGGTGCAGGAAGCGGGCGGCTTGGGCTGGCCCTCGATGTGCACCAGGCACTGCCGGCAGGCACCAACCGGGTCGAGCAGCGGGTGATCGCAGAACCGGGGAATCTGGATCCCGAGCTGCTCCGCGGCGCGGATCACCAGCGTCCCCTTCGGCACGATGATCTCGAACCCGTCGATGGTCACGGCGACACCGTCCGCCGGCTTGGCCACGGCGGACGACCCGGTGGTGGACGGCCCGGTGGTGGACGGCCCGGTGGTGGACAGCGCGGTGGCGGCGGGGGCGGCGCTGGCCGGGGAGGGACCGGCTGGCTCGGCGGGCTGGCCTGGCGATGCGGGCTGGCCTGGCGATGCGGGCTGGTTCGGCGGCACAGGCTGGTTCGGCGGCACGGGCTGGTTCGGCGGCACGGGCATCAGGCGGACTCCATGGCAAATAGCGTCGACGCGGCCGGGTCGAACGGGCAGCCGCCGCGCCGCTGGTGCTCGAGGTACTCGTCCTTGAAGTAGCGGATGGATGACTTGACCGGCGACTCGATCGAGTCACCCAGGGCGCAGAACGCGCGGCCGGTGATGTTGCTGCAGATGTCGAGGAGCTTGTCCAGGTCGGCCTCGCTGCCCTCACCGTTTTCCAGCTTCTCGAGCAGCTGGACCACCCACCAGCTGCCCTCCCGGCACGGGGTGCACTTGCCGCAGGACTCGTGCTCATAGAACTTGATCCAGCGGAGCACGACGCGGACCACGCAGGTGGTCTCGTCGAAGAGCTGGATGGACCGGGTGCCGAGCATCGAGCCGGCCGCGGCCACCGCCTCGTAGTCGAGCGGCACGTCCAGGTGCTCGTCGGTGAACAGCGGGGTGGACGAGCCGCCGGGGGTCCAGAACTTCAGGCGGTGCCCAGCCCGGATGCCGCCCGCCAGGTCCAGCAGCTCGCGCAGGGTCGTGCCGAGCGGCGCCTCGTACTGCCCCGGCGTGGTGACGTGGCCGGACAGCGAGAAGATCCCGAAGCCCTTGGACCTCTCGGTGCCGTAGGCCGCGAAGTCGGAGGCCCCGCGGCCGAGGATGTACGGCACGGTGGCGATCGACTCGACGTTGTTGACCACGGTGGGGCAGGCGTACAGCCCGGCCACCGCGGGGAACGGCGGCTTCAGCCGGGGCTGGCCGCGGTAGCCCTCGAGCGAGTCGAGCAGCGCGGTCTCCTCGCCGCAGATGTAGGCGCCCGCCCCGGCGTGCACCACCACCTCCAGGTCGAACCCGGAGCCGAGGATGTCGGTACCGATGTAACCGGCCTCGCGCGCCTCGGCCAGGGCGAGGTGCAGCCGCCTGATCACGTGCAGGACCTCGCCGCGTGCGTAAATGAAGGCCTGGTGGGCGTCGATCGCGTAGGCCGCGATCACGATGCCCTCGATCAGCGCCTGCGGATTGTTCAGCAGGGTCGGCATGTCCTTGCAGGCGCCGGGTTCCGACTCGTCGGCGTTCACCACCAGGTAGTGCGGCTTGTCGCCGCCCTTGGGGATGAACCCCCACTTCAGGCCGGTGGGGAAGCCGGCCCCGCCGCGGCCGCGCAGCGCGGAGTCCTTCATCGTCTGGACGACCTCGTCCGGCGGCATGGCCAGGGCCTTGGCCAGGGCGCGGTAGCCGCCGTGGCGCTTGTAGGCCGCCATCGTGAACGAGTCAGGCTCGTCCCAGAACGCGGTGAGCTCCGGTGTCAGCACAGTAGTCACGTGGCGGCCTTCCCGTTTCCTGTGTCAGCAGGATCCGGCGTCCAGCCCTGCTCTTTGGCGGCATTCAGGCCGGCCAGGGAAGGAGGGCCCGCCGTGTTCCCTTCGGCGGCCTGGCCGTCGGGGAACCCGGCCAGGATCCGGGACGCCTGCCGCCAGGTGCACAGCCGCGGCGCGCCGCGGGTGGGGACGATCCCCTCCGGGCCGGACCGCAGGCCGTCAACCAGGTCCCGGGCAGACTGCGGGGTCATGTTGTCGAAGAACTCCCAGTTGACCAGCACCACCGGCGCGTAGTCGCAGGCGGCGTTGCATTCCAGCTGCTCCAGGCTGACCTTGCCGTCGGCCGTGGTCTCGTCGTCGCCGACGCCGAGATGCTCCTTCAGGTCGGCGAGGATGGCATCACCGCCCATCACCCCGCACAGGGAGTTGGTGCAGACGCCGACGTGGTAGTCGCCCACCGGATGGTGCTTGTACATGGTGTAGAAGGAGGCCACCGCGGTGACCTCCGCAATGGTCAGCCCCAGTTGCCCAGCGCAGAACTCGATGCCGTCCTCGGTGAGGTAACCCTCCTCCGCCTGCATCAGGTGGAGCATCGGCAGCAGCGCCGAGCGCGACACCGGGTAGCGGCGGATGATTTGCGCGACGTCCGGCTCGAGCCGGGCCCGCACCTCCTGCGACAGCGCCATTACCGGTCTACGCCTCCCATAACAGGATCGATGCTGGCCACCGCGGCGATCACGTCGGCGATCAGGCCACCCTCGGCCAGGGCCGAGACGGCTTGCAGGTTAGTGAATGACGGGTCACGGAAGTGGGCCCGGTAGGGCCGGGTCCCGCCGTCGCTGACCGCGTGGCAGCCCAGTTCGCCGCGGGGTGACTCGACGGTCGTGTAGACCTCCCCGGACGGCACCCGGAATCCCTCCGTGACCAGCTTGAAGTGATGGATGAGGGCTTCCATGGACTGACCCATGATGTGCGCGATGTGGTCGGGCGAGTTACCCAGGCCATCCGAGCCGAGGGCCAGCCGGGCAGGCCAGCCGATCTTCGGATCGGTGATCATCACCGGGTCGTGGTCCGGGCGCGGGCGGGCCAGCCGGTCGATGCACTGCTCGATGATCTTGACCGACTGGTCGACCTCGGCCATGCGCACCAGGTAACGGCCGTAGGCGTCGCAGGTGTCCTGCGTGGGAACCTCGAAGTCATAGGTCTCGTAGCCGCAATAGGGCTGGCTCTTGCGCAGGTCCCAGGGCAGCCCGGTGCCGCGCAGCAGCGGTCCGGTCACGCCAAGCGACATGCAGCCGGTCAGGTCCAGGTAGGCGACATTCCTGGTCCGGGCCAGGTAGAGCGGGTTGGCGTCGAGCAGGGCGCGCAGCTCGGCCATCTGCCCCGGCATCACGCCGACGAACTGGCGCAGGGCGTCGAGCCCTCCCTGGGGAAGATCCTGGGCCACCCCACCCGGGCGGACGAAGGCATGGTTCATCCGGAGCCCGCTGATCAGCTCGAACAGGTCGAGCACCTTCTCGCGCTCGCGCAGCCCGTACAGGAGGACCGTGGTGGCGCCCAGTTCCAGGCCGAAGGTGCCGATCGCCATCATGTGCGAGGAGATCCGGTTGAGCTCCATCATCAGCACCCGCAAGATGCTGGCCCGCTCCGGGATCTCCGCCTCGATCCCGAGCAGCTTCTCGACCGCGAGGCAGTACACGGTCTCGTTGAAGATGGGGGCGAGATAGTCCATCCGGGTGCAGAACGTGACGCCCTGCGTCCAGGTCCGGAACTCCATGTTCTTCTCGATACCGGTGTGCAGATACCCGATGACCGGCCGCAGCTCGGTGACGGTCTCGCCGTCCAGCGTCAGGATCAGCCGCAGCACGCCGTGCGTGGAGGGGTGCTGCGGGCCCATGTTGACGACTAGGTGCTCAGGGTCGGAGCCGTCACCACTCTCCTGGGCCGCCCGGACGATCTCGTCCCAGTCCTGGCCGCCGACGTTGTAGACCCGGCCTTCCGCGCCGACGTCCTCGCCAGTACCCGTGGTCACGTGTAGGACCTCCGCTCGTCCGGTGGCGGCACGGTGGCGCCGCGGTACTCGACCGGGATGCCGCCCAGCGGGTAGTCCTTCCGCTGCGGGTGGCCCTTCCAGTCGTCCGGCATCTCGATCCTGGTCAGCGCGGGATGCCCGTCGAAGATGATGCCGAAGAAGTCCCAGGTCTCCCGCTCGTGCCAGTTACAGGCCGGGTAGACGTCCACCACGGACGGCACGTGCGGGTCGGCGTCGGGCACGCTGACCTCGAGCCGCAGGCGGCGGTTGTGGGTAATCGACAGCAGATGGTAAACCGCGTGCAGCTCACGTCCGCTGTCGCCCGGGTAGTGCACGCCGGATACCCCGCTGGACAGCTCGAAGGCCAGCGTGGGCTCGTCGCGCAGCAGCCGGGCCACCTCGACCAGGTACTCCCGCCGCACGTGCAGGGTCAGCTCGCCGCGGTCGACGACCACCCGCTCCACGGCCTCACCGAAGTCGGTGCCGTCGGCTTCCAGCCGGGTGCTCAGCGCGTCCGCGACCTCATCGAAGTACGAGCCGTACGGCCGCGGCGTGGAAGGGGGCGGCGGCCGCCGGACCTGGAGGCCGCCGTAGCCCGAGGTGTCGCCGGTGGTGCCGGTGCCGAACATGCCGGTCCGCACCACCTGCTCGCTCAGGCGCTCCTGGCCGGCGAGTGCGGCCTCGTCAGGCTCGGCGTCGCCAGAGGTAGCCCCGTCCGGGGGCGTGTTCTCACTCACCGGCCGCGCCCGTCTCGGGCGACCGCGGCTCCGCGTGCGCTGGCTCCGGCTCCGGCGGGCCCGACCCGGGGAAGCCCAGGTTCTGGGCGCTCACCGTCGGGGAACCCAGGGCCGGCGTGCCCGCCACGGTGGGCCCGCCCACCGCGGCGGGTGACTGGACGCCGGCCAGGTTGGCGGCCAGCGGGAGACGGCGCAGCTGGGCCTGTTCCAGCTCGGTCACCTCGCGCTCGCGGTTCACGCCCAGCTTCATGTTCAGGATCTTGTCGTGCAGTTTCACGATCGCGTCCAGCAGCATTTCCGGCCGGGGCGGGCAGCCCGGCAGGTAGATGTCCACCGGGACGATGTGGTCCACGCCCTGCACGATCGCATAATTGTTGAACATGCCGCCGCTGGAGGCGCACACGCCCATCGAGATGACCCACTTCGGGTCGGCCATCTGGTCATAGATCTGCCGGAGCACGGGGGCCATCTTCTGGCTGACCCGGCCGGCCACGATCATCAGGTCGGCCTGGCGCGGGGTGTTGGACGCGCGCTCCATGCCGAACCGGGCCAGGTCGTGCCGGGGACCGCCGGTGGATATCAGCTCGATGGCGCAGCAGGCCAGGCCGAACGTGGCCGGCCAGACGGAGCTCTTGCGCGCGTAACCGGCCAGCTTCTCAACCGAGGTGAGCAGGATCCCGCTCGGCAGCTTTTCTTCGACACCCATTAGCTAGTCCCACTCCAGACCGCCGCGCCGCCAGACGTAGGCGTACGCGACCAGAACGGTGACGATGAACAGCACCATCTCGACGAGCCCGAAGGCGCCGAGGTTGTCGTACGCCACGGCCCACGGGTAGAGGAAAACGATCTCGATGTCGAAGAGGATGAACAGCATCGCCGTCAGGTAGTACTTCACCGGGAACCGGCTGCCGCTCGGCTGCTGGGTCGGCTCGATCCCGCACTCGTAGGCCTCGAGTTTCGCCCGGTTCCAGCGCTTCGGGCCGGTGAAGGCCCCCAGCGCGAGCGAGAAGATCGCGAAGAAGGCGGCCAGCCCGCCGAGCACCAGGATCGGAACATACAAGCTCAGCATGACGCGCCTCCTTGTCCCTTCTCCTCTTGCGGCTACGAGGCAGAACGCCTACGCCGCCGGCGTCATCTTAGACAGTGCGTGAATCACCCGGTCAGTCGCATCGCCACCGCGGGGCTCGGTGAGGTTGGCCAGCAACTTCAGGGTGATCTTCATCAGCGCCGGGCGCGGCATCCCGTGCTTGGTCGCGAACTGCATGACCTTCGGGTTTCCGATCGCATGAACGAACCTGCGCCCGAGAGTGTAGTAGCCGCCGTAGGCGGCCTTGAGTGCCTGTGGGTACGCCATCAGCGCCCGCTCGGCCCCGGCCGCGTCCGGCCGGGCCAGCGCCTGGGCGATGACCTGGGCGGCGAGTTCCCCGGACTCCATGGCGTAGGCGATCCCCTCGCCGTTGAAGGGGTTCACCATGCCTCCCGAGTCCCCGGCGAGCAGCAGGCCCCGGGTGTAGTGCGGGGTCCGGTTGAAGCCCATCGGCAACGCCGCGCCCCGGATGGGCTGGGTGCGGTTCTCCTCCAGGTAGCCCCATTCGGCCGGCATCCCGGCCAGCCAGCGGCGCAGCAGGTCCCGGTAGTCAACGTTCCCGAACGAGGCGGACGTGTTGAGCATGCCGAGCCCCACGTTGCTGGTGCCGTCACCCACGCCGAAGATCCAGCCGTAGCCCGGCAGCAGCCGTTCCCCGTCCCAAAGGTCCAGCCACGACTCGAGGTAATCGTCGTCGTGCCGGGGACTGGTGTAGTACGTGCGCACCGCCACCCCGAGCGGCCGGTCGTCGCGCTTGCTCAGGCCCATGGCCAGGGCCAGCCGGGAGGAATTTCCATCCGCCGCAACGACAACCCGCGCGTGGTAGCTGCGTTCCGGCTCGCCGGCGTCGCCGGTGGAGCGGGCGGTTACCCCCGTGATGCGCCCCGTATCATCGAGCACCGGGCCGGTCACGGTCACGCCTTCGAGGAGCCGCGCGCCGGCCTTCTGCGCTGTGCGGGCGAGGATCTCATCGAAGTCGAGCCGGGTCCGGACCAGGCCGTACCCGGGATAGCTGGACAGGTCGGGCCAGGGCAGCTCGAGCCGGACCCCGCCGCCGATGATGCGCAGGCCCTTGTTCCGGACCCAGCCGTCCTGCTCGTTGAGCGGCACGCCCATGCCGACCAGGGCCCGGACCCCGCGCGGGGTAAGGCCATCGCCGCAGACCTTCTCCCGGGGGAAGGTGGCCTTCTCCAGCACCAGCACGTCGACCCCGGCCCGGGCCAGGTAGGCGGCGGTGGCCGAGCCTGCAGGCCCGGCACCGACCACGATGACGTCGGCGCTCTCGGCGACCGCCGGCCCGGTGCTGGCGCCCGCTGAGGACGCCGGGGCCGTGGCCGCCGGCGGCGCGGGGTCGGCCGGGGCGGGCCCAGGCGGGCGCGGGGCGCCGCCGCGCGGCGCGGCCGCGTCGGCGGGCGGGAGACCGGGGGGGACTTCGTGGGTCACGGAAGGTGTCCTGACTATCTTGTGAACCGCTTCACAAGTACTCTTTCCGGAGTCTAGACCTTGTCTTGCGGCGCCCGCGAACCCGGCCCGCAGTGGCTGCGGCCGGCCTCGCCGGCTGGACCGGCCCGGCGGCCGTCAACCCGGGCGGCGCCCCAGGTGCACGGCCACCACGCCCAGGGTGAGATCCCGCCAGCGTACTGCTGACCACCCGGCTGCGGCCATCCTGCGGGCCAGCTCAGCCTGGGGGGGCCAGTCCTCTGATGGACTCCGCCAGGTAGTCGTAGGCTTCCGGGCTGCCGGAGAGCCGCCGCGCGACCGCCGGCAGCGCGGTGGTCAGGTACGACTCGTACAGCGTGTTCAGCCGCGGCCACGGCAGATGGCCGAACTCGCAGATGACCAGCCGGCCGCCGGGCCGGGTGACCCGGAGCATCTCGCCGAGCGCGGCGCCGGGATCGGCCACGTTGCGCAGCCCGAACGAGATCGTCACCGCGTCGAAGGCCTGGTCGCGGAAGGGAAGCTGGAGGGCGTCGCCCGCCACGAACCGCACCGGCCCGGCGCGCCCGGCCACCTCCCCGCCCGGCCGGCCGGGCGGGGCCGACCGCGGCGGGCCCGCACCCGGGCCGACTGCATCCGGCGCGCCCCGACCTGGAGCATGCCGAGGGAAAAGTCACACGCCACGCACGAGGCGCCGCCGGCCGTGAAGGTCCGGGACGAGGTCCCGGTGCCGGCGGCGAGATCGAGGACCAGCTCACCCGGCCGGGCCCCGACCGCCCGCGCCACGATGCGGCGCCACCAGCGGTCCTGGCCCAGCGAGAGTACGTCGTTCATCAAGTCGTAGCGGTCGGCGACCTTGTCGAACATCGCCGAGACCTCACCGGGCCGCTTGTCCAGGTTCGCGCGCGTCATGGGCCCAGCCTGGCACAGCACCGCGGCCGCCCGGTCACAGGAGGCTGGGACGGTGCCAGGGCTCGCCGAGCACGTGCTGGGCGAGGAAGGCGAACACGGTCTCGTACCAGATACGCGAGTTGCCGGGGCCGAGCACCCAGTGGTTCTCGTCCGGGAAGTAGAGGAACTTGGAGCCGGCCAGGTGGCCGGGGCGGTTCGCCAGGTCGGTCCACAGCCGCAGCGCCTCACCGACCGGGACCCGGTAATCCTTGTCCCCGTGAATGACCAGCATCGGCGTGGTAATGGCGGACACGTGACGGTCCGGGGAGTTGCCCGCGTAGCGCCCCGGCTGGGTGGCGGGCGTCCCGAGCTGGCGGCGCCACTCCGCGGGGCAGTCCGTCGTCCCGAACATCTGCTCCAGGGCCCACAGGCTGGCGTGGCTGACGATGGCGCTGAACCGGGTGGTGTGCCCGGCGATCCAGTTCGCCATGTAGCCGCCGAACGACCCGCCCATCGCCGCGGTCCGCCCGGCGTCCAGGTCGGCGCGGGCGAGGGCCGCGTCGGTGATGTCCATCAGGTCGGTGAACGGCAGGCCGCCCCAGTCACCGTGCCCGCGGGCCAGGAACTCGTGCCCGTAGCCGGTGGACAGGCCGGGGTCAGGCAGCAGCACGGCGTAGCCCCTGGCCGCCATCAGCCACGGGTTCCACCGCCAGGACCAGGAGTTCCAGCTCGAATACGGGCCGCCGTGCACCCACAGCAGCAGCGGAGCGGGCGTGTCCGGGCTGGCCGGGGCGGGCAGCACGAGCCAGGCCCGCAGGGGGGTGCCGTCGGCCGCGGCCGTCTCGATCTCCTCCAGGCGGCCGGGCAGCGGCACCGGGGCGGCGGGGCCCGGGAGGAACTCGGGCTCACCGGGCCGGGCCGCGTCCAGCCGCACGACCAGCGGCGGGCTGTCCACCGACGAGCGCAGCGCGTACAGGGACTGCCCGTCCGGCGCGGGGCACAGGCAGGAGTAGGCGCCGTGGTCGGCGCTGAGCCGGGTCACGGCCCCGGTGTCCAGCTCGGCCCGCAGCACCGGGCCGCGCCCGTGGTCCGCGGTGGTGATGAACACGGCCGAGCCGTCCGGGGCCCAGGCCAGTTCCGCGGGCCAGTGCTCCAGGCCGGGGAGCAGGTCCAGGGTTTCGGCGCGGCCTCCGGATGCCCCATCACCCGGCGACGCGGTACCCATGGACACCGTGTCCAGCGGCGCCATGACCACGGTGAGCGCGCTGGCCTGGTCGTAGGTCTCGTGCCGTTCCCGGATGGCCACGATCCGCTTGCCGTCCGGTGAGACCCGCGGCGCGGTGAAGTCGAATCCGGGCACGGAGAGCAGGGTCCGGTGCTCCCCCGTGCCTGTGTCGATGACCACGATGTCCTTGCGGAGCCCGCCGCCGCCGTCGTCGACCGACCATCCGGTGACGGCCAGGCGCCCGTCCGGGGTCAGCTCGAAAGCGGGCTCATCCAGGGCCCGCCCTGGCTGCGGGGTCAGATCGCGCGGAGGCGGTCCTCGCCGCGGCGGCCTGGCCGGAGGGTGCCGTCGCGGCCCAGGCGTCCGCGGCGGCCGGCACGTCCAGGACCAGGAGCCGCTGCTCGTCCGGGCCGAGATCGTGGTCCCAGTACCGGACCAGGGCTGATTCATGCAGGATGGCGGTCACGCCGGCGTCGGCGCGGGCCCGGCGCTGCGGCCCGTCGCCGGTAGCCCCGCTGGCGCCGGGCAGCACGGCCGCGCTGAACGCGGCCAGTCCTGAGGCTGCGGCGGTGGCCAGCCGGCTGATGCCGCCCGGCGGGGCGCTGACCCGGCGGGCTTCCCCGCCCGCGGCCGGGAGCAGCCACAGGGCCCGCCCGGCCGGGTGCGTCGTCCGCGGGCTCCTCATCCGGGCCGGGCGGGGCCGCCCGGGAAGACAGGAAGGCCAGCGAGCCGTCCGGCAGGAAGGCCGGGCTGTCCTCCCCTTCCGCGGACCGGGTCAGCCGCACCGCAGGCCGCACGGCAGCGGCATCCACCCGCCAGATGCTGGGCTTGAACGTCCGCCCGTCGGGGGCGAGGGCCGACACGGTCACGGCCAGCCAGCTGGCGTCCGGGGCGAGCCGCAGCCCGGTGAGCCGCGGCAGGGCCAGGTAGTCATGCAGGTCGTGGACTGGGGTCACGGCGCCTTCCCGCCTCGCCTGGGGACGGGCCGCCCGGTTGCGGCGCCCTCCGCGGATGAGCTGCCCCCTGGTGTCTGCCCCCTGGTTCAGGCGCCCCCGGGATCGCTCAGCGCCCTTCAGTGATCATGACGGCCCCGACGGTGGCGTTGGTGGCCTCGTCGATCAGGATGAGGCCCCCAGTCTGCCGGTTGCGGCTGTAGGGATCGAAGAACAGCGGCTGGGTCAGCCGCAGGCTGATCCGGCCCACCTCGTTCAGCGCCAGCCGCTCCGCGTTCTCGTCCCGGTGCAGGGTGTTCACGTCGAGCCGGTACTGCAGGTCACGGACGATGGCCTTCACCGTCCGGGAGGTGTGCTTGACCACCAGCCGGTCCCGGGCCGCCAGCTGCTTGTTCTCAGACATCCAGCAGACCATGCCCTCGACGTCCTGCGAGGCCATCGGCTGGTTGTGCGGGCGGCAGATCATGTCGCCGCGGGAAATGTCCAGATCGTCCTCGAGGACCAGGGTCACCGACATCGGCGGGTAGGCCTCCGGGACCGGGCCGCGCGCGGTGTCGATCCGGGCGATCTTCGTGGTCAGCCCGGACGGCAGGTGCATCACCTCGTCACCGGGCTTGAGCACCCCGCCCGCGACCTCGCCGGCGTATCCGCGGTAGTCGTGCAGCGCCGGGTCGGTGGCCTGGTGCGGCCGGATCACGTACTGGACCGGGAACCGCACGTCGATCAGGTTGCGGTCCGAGGCGATGTGCACGTGCTCCAGGTGGTGCAGCAGCGAGGGCCCGTCGTGCCAGGGCATCTTGTCCGAGCGGGTCACCACGTTATCCCCGTGCAGGGCGGAGATGGGCATGAAGCTCAGGTCGCCGATCTCCAGCTTCGCGGCGAACGCCGCGAACTCCTCGCTGATCCGCTCGAAGACGCCCTGATCGTAATCGACCAGGTCCATCTTGTTCACCGCGAGCACCAGGTGCGGGACCCGGAGCAGGGTGGTGAGGAACGCGTGCCGCCTGCTCTGCTCGGTGAGCCCGTTGCGGGCGTCCACGAGCACGACGGCCAGGTCGGCGGTGGAGGCGCCGGTGACCATGTTGCGGGTGTACTGGATGTGCCCCGGGGTGTCGGCGATGATGAATTTCCGCCGCGGCGTGGCGAAATAGCGGTAGGCCACGTCGATCGTGATGCCCTGCTCCCGCTCCGCGCGCAGGCCGTCGGTGAGCAGCGCCAGGTTCGTGTACTCCTCGCCGCGGGCCTTACTGGTCTGCTCGACCGCCGCGAGCTGGTCCTCGAAGATCGCCTTCGAGTCGTACAGAAGGCGCCCGATCAGGGTGCTCTTGCCGTCATCGACCGAGCCGGCCGTGGCCAGCCGCAGGATATCCATCGGCCTGCTTCCTTCGGGAGAGAGGACGTCATGCGCCGTGGCCGTCATCAGAAGTAGCCTTCCCGCTTGCGGTCTTCCATGGACGCCTCACTGGCCCGGTCATCCGCCCGGGTCTGCCCCCGCTCGGTGACCCGGGTGGCCGCCACCTCGGCGATCACGTCGGCCACCGTCGTCGCGCTGGATTCCACGGCCCCGGTGACGAGAATGTCCCCGACGGTGCGGTAGCGGACGGTTGCCTCGAACACCTGCTCGTCATCGCCGGGGCGGGTGAATTCGCTCTCGGCGAGCAGGATGCCGTCCCGCTCGAACACCCGGCGCTGGTGCGCGTAGTAGATCGACGGGATCTCCAGCTTCTCCCGGCCGATGTACTGCCAGACGTCCAGCTCGGTCCAGTTGGACAGCGGGAAGACCCGGATGTGCTCGCCCATCCGGATCCGCGTGTTGTAAATGCTCCACAGCTCGGGACGCTGGTTCTTCGGATCCCACTGGCCAAACTCGTCGCGGAAGGAGAACACCCGCTCCTTGGCCCGGGCCTTTTCCTCGTCCCGGCGGCCGCCGCCGAAGACCGCGTCGAAGCGGTTCTCCTCGATCGCGTCGAGCAGCGTGGTCGTCTGCAGCCGGTTGCGGCTGGCCCGGCGGCCGGTCTCCTCGACCACGCGGCCGGCGTCGATGGATTCCTGGACGGACGCGACCACGAGCTGGACTCCGACCTCGGCCACCCGGCGGTCCCGGTAGTCGATCACCTCGGGGAAGTTGTGCCCCGTGTCCACGTGCATGACGGGGAACGGGATCCTGGCCGGCCAGAACGCCCGCTCCGCCAGGGCCAGCATGACGATGGAGTCCTTGCCGCCCGAGAACAGCAGGACCGGCCGCTCGAACTCGGCGGCCACCTCACGCATGATGTGGATGGACTCCGCCTCGAGTACTTCGAGCTGCGAGAGCGAATAATCAGAACGCGGCACGGCCATGAAGCAGACTCCGGTCGTCGGGCACGGACGGGATCAGGTCACTCTCCCTGGGGGAGCGCTACCGCGTAGCTCGAACATCCAGCCACGCGCAGACCATCCAGCAGCACGGGGGCGAGCCCCGCTGAGCAGATAAGAATATCCGGCAGGGAAGGATCCGGCCTGATTGTAGGCGAGCTTTGACCCGTCCAGCCGCGACGCGTGCAGCCCCGCCGCCTGGGCGACCGCCACCGGTGCCGCCGAGTCCCACTCGTACTGGCCGCCGCTGTGCACATAGGCATCGGCGCGCCGCGGATCACCTCGGCCGCCTTGGCCCCGGCCGACCCCAGCGGGATCAGCGTGAGCTCGATCTCCCTGGCCAGCCGGTCCAGGAGCGCCGGGGGCCTGGTCCGGCTGACCAGCACCCGGACCGGCTGGCCCGGGGTCATGGCAGGCGGCGTGGGCGGCGGCTCCGCGGTACTCAGCATCCTGCCCTGGGCGGGCAGGGCGACCGCGCCCGCGGTCAGGTGCCCGCGTTCCCAGAGCGCCACATGCACGGCCCAGTCGGCCCGGCCGGGCTCGCCGAACTCCCTGGTCCCGTCCAGCGGGTCCACGATCCACACCCGGTCCGCGGCCAGCCGCGCCAGGTCGTCACGGCCTTCCTCGGACAGCACCGCGTCCCCCGGGCGCTGCCGGCTGAGCTGCGCGGCGAGGAACTCGTGCGACTGGCGGTCGCCTGCCTTGCGCAGCGCATCAGGCTCGCCGCCCTCGGCGCGCAGGGCGAGCAGCAGGTCCCCGGCCTCGCTGGCCAGGTCACGGGCCAGGCGGTCATCGTCAGTCATGAGGCAGTGCGCATCTGGAAGGCGCCCCTTCATAGGCGGGGTAAGCCTCACAGGCTAGTAGGCGCCGTGACCCCGGATGACCGCGGACCAGGTTTTCCACAGGATCTGCAGGTCCAGGGCCAGCGACCAGTTCTCGACATACCGCAGATCGAGGCGCACCGCTTCGTCCCAGGGCAGGTCGGACCGCCCGTTGACCTGCCACAAGCCGGTGATGCCGGGCTTGACCACGAGCCGGCGCCGCATGTGGTCGCCATACTTGGCCGCCTCGGTGGGCAGCGCAGGGCGCGGCCCGACCAGGGACATGTCCCCGAGCACCACGTTGAACAGCTGCGGGAGCTCGTCGAGGGAGTAGCGCCGCAGCCAGCTGCCCGCCGTGGTGACCCGCGGGTCCCTGCGCATCTTGAACAGCGCGCCGTCGGACTCGTTGAGCGCGGCGAGCTCGGCCTTCCGCTGCTCCGCGTCCACCACCATGGTGCGGAACTTCCAGACCGAGAACGCGTGCCCGTCCTTGCCGACCCGGACCTGCCGGAAGAAGACGGGCCCGTGGTCGCCGAACCGGACCGCCAGCATGATCACCGCGAACAGCGGCGCCAGCAGGATCAGCGCCGTGAGCGCGACTACCTTGTCGAACACGCCCTTGAGCACCCGCTTGCCGCCGGCCAGCTCCGGGTGGTCCACGTGCAGCAGCGGCAGCCCGGCGACCGGGCGGATGGTGGTCCGCGGCCCGGCCACGTCGAGCAGGGCCGCTGCGACGCACATGTCGGTGCCGGTCTTCTCCAGGTCCCAGGCCAGCTCGCGGAGCCGGATGCCATTCATTTCCGGGCAGGCGAGCACGGCGACGGTGTCCGCGCCGAGGTAGCCGACGGCCGCGGTCACGTTGCTCAGGCCGCCGATCACCGGGACGCCGGCGATCTCCCCGAGCATGCTGCCGCCGGCCAGGCAGGCCCCGACCACGGACAGGCCGTGGTAGGTGCCCCGGCGCAGCTCGCCGATCAGGTCAGCCACCGCGGCGGCGTGCCCCACCGCGACCACCTTGCGCATGCACGCACCGCGGCTGCGCAGCCGGTGCAGCCGCCGGCGCAGCCGGTGCCGGACGACCAGGTCGAAGACGGCGACGCAGGGCAGCGCGATGACGACGTAGCCGCGTGCGGTGTCGAACTTCACGGCGTAGGAGACGATCGCGATGGCGGCCGTCAGCGTCACCGCCGCATTGATCACCCGGCGGAATTCATCCGAGCCGACCCCGATGAACCGCGGGTCATAGCCGCCAGCCAGGGCGAGCGCCCCGATCCAGACGATCGGCAGCAGGGCGGTGAAGGCGAGGTACACGGCCGGGCGGTAGCTGGTGGCGTCGAACCGCAGCTCATAAGCGATCGCGCCCGCCGCGACCGCGCACAGGCAGTCGGCGAGCGCCGTGCGGCGCAGGTACGAGCCGGTCCAGGCGGCCGGACCGGCTGCGGCCCGGGCCTGGGCCCGCCGAGCACCCGAGACAGCAGTGCTACCAGAAGACACCCGCACCCCACCGTCCTCGTTACGTCACCACGCCCCGCCCATCACCCCCGGGCCCGTAGGAAAGACGCCCCATCAAAGCGGATGGTTGACCAGTAGATCGTGACTAACCAATGAATGTCATGACTGTGATCAACTAGTTACCGGGCAAACACTCCGCGCTACATACCGGCTACCTGCCGGCGCCCTGGAACGCCGGGCAGGGGCCTAGCTGCGGCTGCTCTCATCGCGCAGCCAGGTCGAGTACTCCCGCCGCCGTACCTCGCGGGCCGCCTGCCGCCGGGCGAGCACGGCCACCGCGAGGAACACCGCGACCTGCGGTGCGGTCAGCGGCCGGGCCCGGATCATCGCGAGCAGGTCCCGCGGCCGGGTGCGGGCCGTCGCCTCCGGCGCGCCCTCGGCCGCCGCGAGCTGGTTGACGCCCATGGTGGCGCGGACCCGGCGGCGCAGCAGGTCGCGGACCGTGCGCGGGGTATGCACCACGACCCGGGCGGCGGGAACGACGACCCGCTCCCCGGGCGCGAACGCCAGCGACGCGACGAGGTCGTCGGCGAGCAGCGGCGGCAGGCCGGCCACCCGGGCATGACCGGCCTCGCTGAGCCCGATGACGCCGCGCCCGAACAGCCCGCTCCGCACCTCGGGCAGCCGCTCCCAGACGGCGTAGTACCAGCGCACCAGCCAGGGCCGCCCGGCCAGGTCAAGGTCGCGCCCCGGCCCGCAGGCCAGGGTGCCGGGACGCCGCAGCGCCGCACCCAGCGCCTGGAGGTCAGGGGCCCCCAGTTCCACGTCAGCGTCCACGTAGATCCGGGGGAAGTCGCTGGCGGCCTGGTCACCGGCCAGCAGCGCGTCACGCTTGGAGGCGACCGGGATGGACAGCACCCGCACGGCCGGCCCGAACGAGCCTGCCACCTCCGCCGTATCATCCGTGCAGCCGTTGGCCACGACGATGATGTCGAGCCCATCGGGGCCGGCCAGGTCACCCGCCGGGGCGGACGGCACCAGCCCGCCGAGCAGCCGCCCGATGACCCGGCCCTCGTTGTGCGCCGGAACGACGACACTCATCACAACGGGCAAGTATGCACGCTGGTGACCGCCGCGTCAGGATATGTCCGGGCCAGGCCGATTCAGAGATGTAGGGGCGGGCCGATCAGAGATAGTAAAAAGCAGGGCGGATCAGATGAAAGAGCAAGGAGCTGCTCGATGGACCATGCGCGGATCCTCCCCTCGGCCGACGTGGATGAGCGCGCCGCGCTCGGCCCGGGCACCACGATCTGGCATCTCGCCCAGGTCCGCGAGAACGCCCGGCTGGGCCGCGGCTGCATCGTCGGCCGTGGCGCCTACGTGGGCCCCGGCGTGATCATCGGTGATCATGTCAAGCTGCAGAACTACGCGCTGGTCTACGAGCCGGCCCGGCTGGAAGACGGCGTGTTCATCGGCCCCGCGGCGGTGCTCACCAACGACATGTACCCCCGGTCCACGGACACGGGCGGGAAGGTCAAGCGGCCCGACGACTGGGACGCCGCGGGCGTGGTGGTCCGCGAGGGGGCGTCGCTGGGCGCCCGCGCGGTCGTGGTGGCAGGCTGCGTGATCGGCCGCTGGGCGCTGGTCGCGGCCGGTGCGGTGGTGACCCGGAACGTGCCTGCTTCGCGCTGGTCGCCGGAACGCCGGCCCGGCGAATCGGCTGGGTCGGCCGGGCCGGCCTGCCGCTGGCCGGGGCCGGGAGGGCCGCTGGCGGTGCCCCGAGACCGGCGACGAGTACGCCGAGAGTGATGGCGTGCTGCGAAAGCTGGAAATGACCGGGTAACTCGCGGCGAAGTGCGACAAAGTGTGGTCAGCATGTCATCCCGCTGGCCAGGCTGCGCGTCGAGTCAGTGACACCGGCCGCGCGGCATGGGCCAGGCCGCCGCCCTGGGGCAGCGCACCCCTCAGGCCGGGACGCGGAGACAACAACTGACTGATCGGGGAGGATCCTGCATGTCGCCAATCGGGCTGGCTGTGGTCGGCGCGGGTTACTGGGGGCCGAATCTCATCCGGGCCGCCCGGGTGACCCCTGCGTTCCAGCTGAACTGGCTGTGCGACCGGGACCTGGCCCGGGCCCAGGCGGCCCTGGACCGGTACACCCCGGTCCGGGCCACCGCCAGCTACGAGCAGGTGCTGGCGGACCCCGGCGTC
>CAVQEM010000056.1:0-25837 GCA_963711485.1 uncultured Actinomycetes bacterium | reverse complement strand
CGTCGTGTTGCCCGGGTCGATGCGCTCCGGGCTGAAGCCGAGGTGGAAGTCCCGGCCGGCGACCAGGCCGGACCCTGCTTCCAGCAGCGGCAGCACCGTCTCCTGGGTGGTGCCCGGGTACGAGGTGGACTCGACGACGACCGTGGCCCCCGGCGTGAGGTACCCGGCCAGGGTGCGGGCCGAGTCCTCCAGGTAGGTGAGGTCGGGGAGCCCGTCGCGGAGCGGGGTCGGCGCCGCGACCACGGCCACGTCGAACCCGGCGCAGACGCTCGCGTCGGCCGACGGCAGGAACATGCCGCCCTCCAGCGCCTCCTTCAGCTCCCCGGAGGGCACGTCCTCGATGTAGGACTCGCCTGACTCCAGCGACTTCACCCGGGACTCGTCCACGTCGTAACCGACGACGTGGTGCCCGACCTCGGCGGCCCGCATGGCCAGCGGCAGCCCCACGTATCCCAGTCCAACGACGACGACCGTTGTCACGCGCGCTCTCCTGCCTTGTTCCGGCGCAGCATCTCGCGCCCTACCAGGGCCATGAACGACAAGTTCGTGGTCAGGTACCGGCGGCCGAGCCGGACCGGTTCCTGGTACGCGCGGTACAGCCACTCCAGGCCGTGCTCCTGGTACCACATCGGGGCCCGGCGGGTGAGCCCGGCCAGGATGTCGAACGAGCCGCCTACCCCGTGCACGACATGCGCCTTGGTGGCCGCTCCCCATTCGTCCAGGAAGAGTTCCTTGCGTGGCGAGGACATGCCCACGAACAGGATGTCGGTCCGGCCGCGGCGGATGTCCTCCGCGACCTCGCCTTCCTGGCCGGCCTGGTAGTACCCGTCGTGAGAACCAGCCACCAGCAGCCTGGGGAACAGGCGGGCCGCCTGCTCTGTCATCCGGGCCAGCACCTCCGGGCGCGCACCCAGGAAATAGACCCGGTCGCCGCGCTGCTCGGCCACGGCCAGGAGGTTCATGAACAGGTCAACCCCGGCCACCCGCTCCGGCAGCGGCGCGCCGAGCATCCGGCTCGCCCACACCACGGCCTGGCCGTCGGCCAGCACCATGTCACACCCGGCCACCGCCTGCCGCAGCTGCGGGTTCCGCTGCATGGACACGACCTTCGCGGCGTTGATCACCCCGATGGACATCTGCTGGCCATGATCGATCGCGTCGGTGCACCGCGCGACGGCCTGATCCATGGTGAGCGCGTTGAACAGGAAGGCCGAACAGCTCACGCTGCGTCCCGGTCACCAGTGCCGTGACTCATTCCACCCCCACGAGAAAGTTCCACCAGCCTCAGGACAGCCAGGTGTAAAGCAGCCAGCCAAGCTCGTACGGCCGGCACTCATGATCGACTACGCCCGGGGGATAGACCCGGTCCAGCGCCGCGACCCGGGCGCCCGGAACGATCCGGGTGGATGCGGCCCGCAGCCCGCGGACGACCTTCCGATGATCGGCCCGCGCCACCTTGCGCCAGGTGATCGGCGGCTCATCGAGGATCAGCTGGCCCGTGCGGCCTGACCGGGCCTCGGGCGGCGCAGACAGCCAGCGCAGGCCCCGCCGGATCTCGTCCAGGTGCCCGTCCCCGCCCGCGTCAGCCAGGTCGAGCAGCGCCATCGGCCCCATCGCGTGCTGGTGCACGCTGTACACCGGGTAACCCTCCACGACCGCGCCGGAGCGCGAGTCGTAATGCCACCACCACTGGCCGCCCGCGCCCTGGGCGGAGCAGATCGCGCCGGCCACGGTGCCTGCGACGGCCAGCGCTTCCGGATCGTCCGCGCTGCGGTGCAGCCGCGCGAGCGCCTGGATGGGATACACCTGGTCGGCGAAGCTGCCGACGTGGGCGCGGTACCAGGGGGCGCCCGGACCGGTGGTGTGCGGGTAGACCGCGGCGCCGCGGGCGGCCAGCAGGCGCTGCCGGGCCGCCGCCAGGTGCCGCTCCACATCGGCCAGCGGCCGGGCCGCGGCCAGCGCCGAGACCACCCAGGCCGCGGACACGACATCCACGGGCCGCCCCGCGTGGTCGAGCGCGGCGAGGTGCTGCAGCGCATGCTCCAGGTCCCCGTGCCCGCACTCGGCCGCGGCCCAGCAGACCAGCGCGGCGTCGCCGAGCCCGCTGACCTCATCGATCTGCTTGGCCAGCTTGCCGACCAGGTCCTCGGCGGTCATCCCGGCCAGCACGGTCCGCTGATCCGGCTCGGGCAGCCGCAGCAGGCCAAGCGCGGTGATCGCCCCGTACCGCAGGCTCTTCCCGGCGGGCCGCAGTTGCCAGCCCCCGCCCGGACGGGTCTCGCCGGTGACGGTGAACACGAACTCGCCGTTGTCGTGCTGCTCGGCCAGGCGCAGCTGGGCAATGCGGAGCAGCCTGTCCAGCTGGGCAGCATCGCCCGGGGCGCCGTCGGCCAGGAGACCGAGACGGGCGGACTGCAGCCTCACGTGCGCGCCAGCGTGGTCAAGCACCCCGGAGTTGAACGGCGGCTTGCCGCGCGAACTCTGAACACGTGCAACCCCAGCCTCCATCAGTGGATCAGTCCGCCGTATGCGGACGCCCTCTGCGAGATACGGCGCAGCGGCAGCAGGCGCGCTCGGCGCGCGAAACTATCCGTAGGACGTCCAGCCCCCGGGGGCCGATGACGGCCCCCCGATGCTTTTTATCGTTTCGTTACCTTTTGTCTGCCGGCGCGGTGAGCGTTCGCGACGGCTTTCCGCGAAGTTAGCGTGAGCCGATAGGGTGCCAGCGGCGCGCCGGACGTATCAGGTCCAGCCCCCAGGAAATGCAGGTTTCCGAGCATAACGACAACGCAGGCCCGGAAGAGGAGCTTCAGATGGAATCGCTCGGCATCGATGGTGCCTGGGCCTTCACCCCGCCGATTCACCGGGACGACCGGGGCAGCTTTCACGAGTGGTTCCGCGGCAGCGAGCTCGCGGACACCCTCGGTTATCCGCTGGAAGTCGCGCAGGCGAACTGCTCGGTATCCCGCCGCGGGGTCATCCGGGGTATCCACTTCGCGGACGTCCCGCCGGGCCAGGCGAAGTACGTGAGCTGCGCGGCCGGCGCCATCCTGGACGTCGTGGTGGACCTGCGGGTCGGCTCGCCTACGTATGCGGCGTGGGCCGCGGTCCAGCTGGACGACGAGAACCGGCGCGCGCTGTTCCTGTCCGAAGGCCTCGGGCACGCGTTCATGGCCCTGAGCGACCAGGCCACCGCGCTGTACCTCTGTTCCACGCCGTACGCCCCCGGGCGGGAGCACGGCGTGGACGCGCTCGACCCGGACATCGCCATCGAGTGGCCCGCGGACGTCAAGCCCATCCTGTCGGACAAGGACGCGGCGGCCCCGTCCCTGCGCACCGCGCAGGACAGCGGCATCCTGCCCGGCTACGCCAGCCTGCCGGAGCTACGCGGCCCAGCTGCGCGGCTCACTTCCGCCCCATTAACGGTCTGTTCGCGGGACCCCTCTAGGGAACGGACTCGGGCGCGGCGGCCACGGCCGCCAGCCCGGGCAGGCCGCGCCGCAGAGCCTGCTGCCAGTCGCCGATCGGGGTGAGCCCGGCCCGCTCCCAGGCGGCGTGGCCGAGCACGCTGTAGGCGGGCCGCGGCGCCGGCCGGGCCACCGCGCTGGTCGGGGCAGGCCGGACCCGGGCCGGGTCCGCACCCAGCGCCCGGAAGACCTCCCGGGCGAGCCCGAACCAGGTCGTCTCGCCGCTGCTGGTCGCGTGGTAGATGCCGGGCGCCGCGGCCGAGGCGATCAGGGCGTGGATGCGGTCCGCCACGTCCATCGACCAGGTGGGCTGGCCGCGCTGATCGTCCACCACGTGGACCGGCTCCTGCCCGCGTTCCTTCCTGATCATCGTGGCCACGAAGCTCGGCCCGTGGGCCCCGTAGAGCCACGCGGTCCGGACCACGTAGCCGGCCAGGCCGGCCTGGCCCAGGACGGCCCGTTCCCCGGCCAGCTTGGTGCGGCCGTACGCGGTGCGCGGCGCCGGGAGCCCGTCCTCCGGATACGGCTCGCGGCCCCGCCCGTCGAACACGTAGTCCGTGGAGACCTGGACGAGCGCCGCCCCCTGCGACGCACAGCAGGCGGCCAGCCCGGCCACGGCCCCCCCGTTGACCCGGAGCGCGGCCTCCTCGCTGGCCTCAGCATCGTCCACCGCGGTCCAGGCCGCGCAGTTGACCACCACAGCGGGCTGCCAGCGGGCCAGCGCGTCGCGGACGGCCCCGGCGTCGGTGATGTCGAGATCACTCCGGGACAGCCCGGTCACGGCCTCGCCCCGGCGTTCGCAGCAGGGACACCAGATCCCGGCCGAGCATCCCCCGGGCCCCGGTCACCAGCCACCGGCTCACCGGGCCGGACCGCCCCGGGCCGGCCGTTTCCGGCCCGCAGCCGGCCCGGCCGCCGCGGCGGGTCCGCCGTGCGCGCCCGTTTCAGCGGCTCCCACCACGGGCGGTGGTCCGCGTACCAGCGCACGGTCGCGGCCAGGCCCTCGGCAAACGGGATTCGCGGCGCGTAACCGAGCGCCCGGAGCACCGCGTCGTCGAGCGAGTAGCGGCGGTCATGGCCCTTGCGGTCCGGCACGGGGGTGACCCTGTCCCAGCCTGCCCCGCAGTGCTCCAGGATGGCGCGGGTCAGCTCGAGGTTGCTCAGTTCCGCGTCGCCGTTGATGTGGTACACGCCAGCCGCGGTGCCCCGCTCGAGGACCAGCTGGATCCCGCGGCAGTGATCGTCGACGTGGATCCAGTCGCGGACGTTGCCACCGTCGCCGTAGAGCGGCACCGTCAGCCCGTCCAGGAGGTTGGTCACGAACAGCGGGATGATCTTTTCCGGGAACTGATAAGGGCCGTAGTTGTTGCAGCACCGGGTGATGCTGACGTTCAGGCCGTGGGTCCGGGCGTAGGCCCGGGCCATGAGGTCGCCGCCTGCCTTCGCGGCCGAGTAGGGGGAGTTCGGCGCGAGTGGCGCGTCCTCGGTCCAGGAGCCTTCGGCGATGCTGCCGTAGACCTCGTCGGTGGACACCTGCACCACCCGGCCCACGCCCGAGTCCAGGCAGGCCTGCAGCAGGACCTGCACGCCCACCACGTTCGCCGCCACGAAATCCGAGGCGCCGTCGATCGAGCGGTCCACGTGCGTCTCGGCGGCGAAGTTGAGCACCACGTCATGGCCTGGGAGCAGGGATCGCGAGCAGGGCGGCGTCGCAGATGTCGCCCTGGACGAAGCGCAGCCGGGGGTTCCCGGCGACCGGGTCCAGGTTGGCCAGGTTGCCCGCGTAGGTGAGCTTGTCCAGCACCGTCACCCGCGGCCTGCTCGAAGCCGGGGTAACCGCCGGTCGAGCAGGGTGCGGACGTAGTGCGAGCCGATGAACCCGGCCCCGCCGGTCACCAGGATCCTCATGAGCTGATCTGCACCTTGCTGTGATCACCGAGAATGAGCCGGTGGGCCTTGGGCACCCGCGGCGCGGGCGTCACCTCCACGTCGCGGCCGATGATGGACGCCTCGATCCGCCGCACCCCGCTGACGGACGCGCCCCGCAGCACGATCGAGTATTCGATCTCGCTGTCGGTGATGGCGCAGTCTTCCGCCACCGAGGTGAACGGGCCGAGATAGGAGCCGGCTATCCGGGTCCGCGCGCCGACGATGACGGGGCCGACGATGCGGGACCCGCTCACCTCGGCGCCGTCCTCGATCACCACCCGGCCGATCAGCTCGCATCCCGGGTGCACGACACCACGCTGAGCCGGTTCCACCGTCTCCAGCACCAGCCGGTTGACTTCGAGCATGTCCGCGACGTTCCCGGTGTCTTTCCAGTATCCGGAGATGGTCGTGGACGCTACCTTGCGGCCGCTGTCGATCAGCCACTGGATAGCCTCGGTGATCTCCAGCTCGCCGCGCCCCGAGGGCTTGAGGTTGCTCACCGCCTCGTGCACGCACGGGGTGAACATGTAGACGCCAACCAGCGCGAGGTCGCTCTTCGGCTGCCGCGGCTTTTCCTCCAGGCGCATGACCTGGCCGGATTCGTCGAGTTCGGCGACACCGAATTCACGCGGGTCGGGAACCCGGGTGAGCATGATCTGGGCATCAGGCCGCGTGGCCCGGAACTCGTCCACCAGCGGGGCGATCCCGCCCACGATGAAGTTGTCCCCGAGATACATGACGAAGTCGTCGTCACCGAGGAATGGCCGGGCAATCAGCACCGCGTGGGCCAGGCCGAGAGGCGCCTCCTGCCGCAGGTAGGTGACGTTGAGGCCGAACGCGGAGCCGTCCCCGACCGCCTCCTCGATGGCGGGAGCGGTATCACCCACGACCAGCCCCACGTCGGTGATGCCTGCATCCCGGATCGCCTCGAGGCCGTAGAACAGGACGGGCTTGTTCGCCACGGGAAGTAGTTGCTTGGCCGAGGTGTGGGTAATCGGCCGCAACCGCGTTCCCGCGCCCCCCGACAGGACCAGGGCCTTCATTGCAGCGAAACTAGCGTTTCCGGGCCCGGTAATGCACCGGGAGCGGGAAAAAAGCCGCAGACTGGTCCATCGCTCAGGACCGGGTCGCACCCGGGGCCTCGCCATGGAACTCGTTCTGGGCCGCGGCCAGCCCCGTGCTGAGCAATGCTGCCGCCGCGTCGGCGCTCCGGTCGATCAGGAACGGCAGTTCCTTGCGCTCGGCGGCGCTGAAGTCCCGCAGCACGAACGCGGCCGGGTCCATCCGGCCGGGAGGACGCCCGATGCCGACCCGCACCCGGTAGTAGTCACGGGTGCCCAGGGCGGCGGTCACCGAGCGCAGCCCATTGTGCCCGTTGTCGCCGCCGCCCAGCTTGAGCCTGATCGTGCCGAACGGCAGATCCAGCTCGTCGTGGATGACCACGATGTGCGCCGGGTCGACGTGGTAGTAGCCGCGGAGCCCGGCGACCGGGCCGCCGGACTCGTTCATGTAGGTCAGCGGCTTGGCCACGGTAACCGGCGCCCCGTCGAGACGGCCGTCAGCGACGACGGACCGGAACTTACCGGCCCGGAACCGGCCGCCGATCCGGGCCGCGATCTCGTCGGCCACCATCGAGCCGACGTTGTGCCGGTTGCCCGCGTAACCGGGCCCGGGATTACCCAGCCCGACGATCAGCCAGCGCTCGTCGTCGGCCATGTCCTTCTCGTCTCGGCTCCCCGGTGCTCGGCCAGCACCGGGCCGCCCGCAGCACGGATCCCACTCTGCCCGCCGCAGCCGGGGAGCGGCCCGGCCAGGTTATTCGTCCGACGACTCGGGCTCGGCTGGGGACTCGCCCTCGGGAACGGGAGCGGGCTCGGACGGGGCCGCCGCGGCCTCGGGCACGCCGATCTCGGCTTCCATCTGCTCGGCGGTCGGTGCGGCGATCACGTGCAGGACCAGTGACTCGGGCTCAACGGCCAGGGACGACCCGGAGGGCAGTTTCAGGTCGCCGGCGTACACCGAGGCGCCGATCTGCATGTCCTCGACGTTGACCTCGATACCGGTGGGAATGTGCGTGGCCTCGGCCTCGATCGCGATCTGGACCATCTGCTGGTCGAGCAGGCCGCCCGAGAACACCTCGCCGGTCACCTGGATCGGGATGTCCACGGTGACCTTCTCACCACGGCGGACCAGAATCAGGTCCACATGCTCCACCGAGCCCCGGATCGGGTTCCGCTGGACGGCCTTCGGCAGGACCAGCTGGTTCCCGCCGGGGAGGCCATCCAGGCGGATCAGCACGTTCGCGGTCTTCAGCGCCATCATGACGTCGTGGCCGGGAAGCGTCAGGTGCCGCGTGTCAGTGCCATGGCCATAGAGCACGGCAGGAACCCGGCCTGCGCGGCGCTCCCGGCGTGCGGCACCTTTGCCGAAATCGGTGCGCGGCTCTGCGGCGATGCGGACCTCGGGCACGGTACTTACTCCCTATGCAGCGGACTCAATTGCCGGGGTAGCGCCTCTCCGGGTAACCGCCCGGGCACCGGGGTCGCATACGACAACCGACAGGCACGCGAAAGAGCGTGCCTGTCGGAGTCTAGCTCAGTCCTGACGGTCAGTGGTCCTCGGCGGGCTGGCCGGGGCGGTGGCTGGCCCCGGACATGGTTACTCGCTGGGCATCCCGTCCGGTGTGGCCTCGTCGGCCATCCGGGTGAGCGTGACGTCCTGCTGCATGAGCGGCCGGCTGTCCTGCTGCATGACCGGCCGGCTGTCCTGCTGCATGACCGGCCGGCTGTCCTGCTGCATGACCGGCCTGCTGTCCTGCTGCATCGCCGGGGCGACGGCCAGCGCGGCGCCGAGCATCGTGGCGGCGGCGAGGAATCCAGCGGCCGCGATGGTCCGGCCTCGGGTGATGGCGTTCATGGGAGATTTCCTTCCGTTCCGTAGCGAGGTTCGTCATGGATGGTTAGCTCGTCGTGGTGGGCGGTTCGCGGGTCTGCCTCAGGGCCGGCTCGTGCGGGCGGAGGCCGGGAGGCTGTGCCGTGCTCATGCTGGGCCCGGATCGCCGCCAGCCCGGCTTCGATGTCCAGGGAGGTGTCCAGCACGGTCAGCGCGCTGACCTTCGCGCTCAGGAGCAGCAGGTCCAGCTCGACGTCGCCGCCCACACCCGGTTCTCCCGCCCGACCGCCGCTCATCGGGCGCCCCCGTCGATCCCGAGCAGCTGCTTGAGGTTCTTCCTCGCCTTCGCCAGGTTCTGCCGGACGGCAGCGGGGTCGGCCCCGAGTTCGCGGGCAATCTCCGCCGGGCTGTAGCCGTCGATGCACCACGCCATCACCTGGCGCTGCTTGGGGGGAAGGGCGGCCAGCGCGGCCAGGACCGTGCGGGCCTCGTCCCTCAGTTCGGCGGCGCTCGCGGTGGGCAGCGGACCGGGCCGCTCCGGCGGCGACTCGACGGGGGTCTCGCGGGATCCGCGCCGGTAGTAGCCGCGCTCGGCGACGCGCCGTAACCAGGCGCGCGGGTGCCGGATCTTCGGCCACACGGGGAAGGCGTCAGCGAACGCGGACTGGGCGACGTCCGCGGCCACCTCGGCTGTGGCCCCCAGGCTCATGACGAACCAGATCAGGCCCGCCATGTCCCGGGCGTAGCAATCGGCGAAGTCCAGCGCCACGCCGGCGGATCCGCTGACCGAGCCGCTGGGCTGGGCATCCGGGCCGACCGCCTGCCAGCTTGGCGTGCTCGCTGCTGGTCGCGCTTCCTGGGTGGCTATCCGCTCGTCCGGCCTGGCCAGTAGGAGTTCCACGTGATTGCCCCTCTCCGCCGCCGCGCCGTCTGCGCCTGGCGTTGGGTCCGGCGCGGTTGTCATCACGTAGTGGGCGTGCCTGGCCGATTCGTGACCTCAGACAGGAAAAAATTTCGTGCGCCGGGGCGCGGCTCTGGCCTCATCCCGCGACTGGGCGGCGGCTGGCCCGGCCAAGCAGCGGGCCCCACCGGCATCCTCGCTGGTGACGAGGTACCGATGGGGCCCGCTGAGCTGACCCGGCGTGACGCACGCCGGGTCAGCTACGGATTCGATTCGTGGTCCATGGCCGGCTCAGCCTCATGGTCCATCGCCGGCTCAGCCTCGTGATCCATGGCCGGCTCGGCCTCATGGTCCATGGCCGGCTCGGCCTCGTGATCCATCGCCGGCTCAGCCTCATGGTCCATCGCGGGCTCGGCCTCATGGTCCATCGCGGGCTCGCCTCATGATCCATCGCCGGCTCAGCCTCATGATCCATGGCCGGCTCGGCCTCGTGATCCATCCGTGGTGTTTCCTCGGCCTCGTTCCCCATAACTTCACTCTCCTCTGCCTGAACCCCCGGGAACCGGGAGGAGTGACATATGCGGCAGTATCGTAGCGAGCGCCATAAGGAGAAAGCTCCTGTTATGGGCAGAAGAAACGGCTACACATGTGTTTCCCGGCCGTTAGGCGGAGCGGACACATCTATCCCCGGGCCATCCCGTGGCCGATGTCGATGGCGGCCATGTCCGCTCGGATCTCGTCGGCCTGCGCCTGATCCTGCAGCGCTTCGAACAGGGTGAGCGCCCGCGCCCAGGACTTACGGCTGTCTTCAGGCCGGTGCGCGGCAAGCTGCGCCTGGCCGAGCAGCCTCAGGGTTTGCGCCTCGGCCAGGCGCTCCCCGCCGTCCCGGCGGATCCGCAGCGCCTGGTCCAGGCAATCGAGAGCATCCTCAGTCCGGCCGCGGTCGAGAAACGCCTGGCCAAGATCATGGAGTGCGTAACCCTCACCCCGGGCGTCGCCCACGCCGCGGAAAATCTCCCGCGCCTGCCGGAGGCAGCCGATGGCCTCGTCGGTCCGGGCGAGATGCAGGTACGCCTCCCCCAGGTTGATCAGCGCCACGGCCTCGCCGTAGCGGTGCCCGGTCCGCCGCTGAATGTCCAGCGCCTCCTGCATGGGTTCCAGCGCGTCGAATCTGTGCAGCAGCAGATAGGTATTGGCCAGGTTATTCGCGGTCTGGGCTTCGCCAAAATGGTCACCCGCCTCACGGCGGATGGCCAGCGCCTGCTCGAAATAACCGATGGCATCGGGGAGCTCCAGCTGGCCGTGGACCATCCCGAGATTGTTCAGCACCCAGGCCTCACCGGCCCGGTCGCCGACCCGCCGGACGCTCTGCAGGGCCACCCCGTGCGTTCTCACCCACTCCGCCCGGTAGCTTCGCCGGTTGAAGAAGCTGAGCGCCGCCACCGGGAGCTTCCAGGCGATCTCATCCATTCCCCAGTCGGCGGCCTGCTGGGTCGCCGCGACCAGGTTGCCCCGCTCCACCTCTCCCCAGTTCAGCGCCTCCTCCAGAGTGGAGAAGCTCAGCGGATCCCAGGCCGGTCCGGGCGGGCCAAGGGGAACCTGGTCCCGGTGAGGGGACACGAGCCTGGCCATCGCCACCACAGTGTGCAGGTACCAGGTCAGCAGGCGGCCGACCGCCGAAGCCCGGTCCGGCGGCGGCTCCTCGGCCACCGCACGCTCGGCCGCGTAGGTCCGGAGCAGGTCGTGGAACCGGTAACGCTCGGGGGCGGGAGACTGCAGCAGCTGGGCATCGACCAGAACCTCCAGGGCATCGGCCACGGCATCCTCCGGCCGCCCGATCAGGGCCGAGGCTGCGGGCAGCCCAATGGACGGCCCCTGCCACATCCCGAGCAGCCGGAAAGCGTGCGCCGGGTCAACCCCCCGGCCGCCGCGGGACCGGGCAGGCTGGTGAAGCTCACCTCGAAGCAGGCCCGGACGGCCAGGTCACCGGTCTTCAGCTCATCCAGCCGACGGCGCTCGTCCGCCAGCCGCCTGGCCAGGTTGCGCACCGTCCAGCTGCCCCGCGCGGCCAGCCGGGCCCCCGCGATCCGGATGGCCAGCGGCAATCCGGCGCAGGCGGCGAGGACCTCACCGGTAGCGTCCGGCTCCGCCTCGGCGCGGCGCGGGCCGATGATGCCGGCGAACATGTCCCGCGCTTCGGCCAGTTCGAGGACATCGAGATCGACGAACCGGCTGCCGGCCAGGTCGGGCATGCGATTGCGCGTCGTCACCAGGACCGCGCAGGAGGCGGAGCCCGGGAGCAGCGGCCGGACATGCGCCGCGTCCCGGGCGTCATCGAGGACGATGAGGACCCTGCGGTCGGTCAGCCGGCTCCGGTAGTGCGCCGCACGCTCTTCCTCGTCGGCCGGAATGCGTCCCGGATCCATCCCGAGATCCCGCAGGAACCGGGCCAGCACATCGCCGGGCGCGGCCGGATGCTGTGACGCGCCGAGGAGGTTGGCGTAGAGCTGTCCATCCGGGTATTGCGTCCGCAGCAGGTGCGCCGCGTGCACCGCCAGCGTGGTCTTCCCCAGTCCCGCCGGCCCCGATCACCGCGGCCACCACGACGGCCCCCGGGCTGTCCAGCCGCCGGGGACCAGACAGCAGGTCGCGCAGCTTCTGCAGGTGCTCAGCCCGGCCGGTGAAATCGGGTATGTCGGCGGGCAGCTGCGCGACCTGGGACGCCGGCAGGGTCACCGTGGGCGAGAAGCCGGTGACCTGGGTCACCGGCCCCGATGCCCCGGACGGCAACGGCGCCTCGTCGGCGGCGATAGCCGGAGCCGGCCTCGCCGACGGTGCCGGAGTGGGCGCGAAGGGGGAGTCCGCCGCGACGGTTTTCGTTGCGGAGAATTGTGAGCCTGAAGCCGCGTCGGCCCGCAGCATCTGCTCGTGCAGTTGCCGCAGCTCGGCGCTGGGGTCCACGCCTAGTTCCTCGGCGATCACCTCGCGGGCCTGGGCGTAGGCCTCCAGGGCCTCGGCCTGCCGGCCCGAGCCGTACAGGGCGCGCATGAGCAGGGCCCACATGCCCTCGCGCATCGGATGATCCGTGAGCAGCCTGCGCAGCTCCGCCACGACCTGCCCCTGGCGACCGCAGCCGAGATCGGCCTGGATGCGCAGCTCCAGGGCCTCGACCCGGGCTTCCTCGAGCCGGCTGGCCTCGGCGCTGACCAAGCCTGAGGCAGGCACGTCCGGCAGGGCCCGGCTGCCCTGCCACAGGGCGAGGGCCTCGCTCAGCAGGGTTGCCGCACCCTGGCTGTCGCCCGCGAACAGGGCCTCGCGGCCGTCCGCGACCAGCCGGCTGAACCGCCGGGCGTCGATGTCGCCGGCCTCGGCCAGCAGCTGGTATCCGGGTGCGTGGGTCACCACGACCTGGCCCTCGAGGTCGCCGATCAGCCTGCGCAGCTTGTGGACATAGCCGCTGATCAGGTTGATGGCCCGGGCGGGAGGGTCGTCCGGCCACACCTCGGCGACCAGCTGATCGGTGGACACGATCTCGCCCGCCCGCAACAGGAGCACGGCCAGCACCGTGCGCAACTTAGGTGCGCTGATGCTGCTCCAGCCTCCGTCAACCTGGACCTCAACCGGCCCAAGTATCCGAAACCGCATCAATCGCGCCTCGTTCACTGGGGGTGAACCTGAACCCGTCCCGGACACCGTGAGTCACGGAACTGGCCAAGCCGTCACTCAATCATGAACCAATTTTGGTCATCGCGGGCAGCTGCCGACCGGGATGTTGCCGGGCCTCCTGGACGTCCGAGGCTCAATCACGGATCAATCGTGGCGCAAGAGCCTGCTGCCATTCTCGTACTCAGCCACGACAAGCAGAACAAGTCGCTGGCGGGGGGAACCAGGGCGGGGGGGACGCCCGGGGTCTTGGCGGACAGCTACGCGGGGGCGCAGTCCGCCAAATCCCCTGGTCAGGGCTGGTATGCGTGCGCCAGCCCTGGCCAGGGGACCGCGATCCCGGATTGAGGGGGATCAGCACGCGCCGGGGTCCGACAGGGGCGCCGAGCTGGTGGCCGCCGTCTTCGTCGCTTGCGGGGGCGAAGACAGCGGTCACCTTCGTATTCCCTAACGGTCTGTCCGGGGATGCCAGCCCCGGCCGGTTCTGGCCGGAGCGGTCCCAAGGCGGGCGGCCGAGCCGCCGAGGTCAGCTCTGGCCGTCGAACAGGCTGGTCACCGACCCGTCGCTGAATACCTCCGTGATCGCCCGGGCGATCAGCGGCGCGATCGACAGCACGGTGAGCTTGTCGAACCGGCTGTCGTCCGCGATCGGCAGCGTGTTGGTGAGGATGACCTCGCTGATCCGGGAGTTCTTCAGCCCGTCCACCGCGGCGCCGGACAGCACGCCGTGCGTCGCGGTGACGATGACCTTGGCCGCACCCTTCTCGAACAGCGCATCGGCCGCCTTGATGATGGTGGCGCCGGTGTCGATCATGTCGTCCACCACGATGCATGTCCGGCCCGGCCACGTCCCCGACGACCTCGAACACGGCCACCTTGTTGGCGACGTCCGGGTCGCGGCGCTTGTGGATGATGGCCAGCGGGCAGCTGAGCCGGTCGGTCCACCGCTCACAGACCCGGACCCGCCCGGCGTCCGGGGCCACGACCGTGACCTGCGAGAGGTCCAGGTTGCGCTCGATATAACCGGCCAGGGTCGGGAGCGCGAACAGGTGGTCGACCGGGCCGTCGAAGAAGCCCTGGATCTGCGCGGTGTGCAGGTCGACCGCCATGATCCGGTCGGCACCGGCGGTGAGGAAAAGGTCAGCCATCAGCCGGGCCGAGATCGGCTCCCGGCCGCGGCTCTTCTTGTCCTGCCGGGCGTAGCCGAAGAACGGCGCGACCACGGTGATCCGCTTGGCCGAGGCGCGCTTGAGCGCATCGACCATGATCAGCTGTTCCATGATCCACTGATTGATCGGCGCGGTATGGCTCTGGAGCACAAACGCGTCGCTGCCGCGCACCGACTCCAGGAAGCGAACGAAGATCTCGCCGTTGGCGAAGTCGAAGAGCTTGGCTGGCGTGGGCTCGATGCCCAGGCAGCCCGCGATCTCGTTGGTCAGTTCCGGGTGGGCCCGGCCGGAGAGAAGCATGAGCTTCTTCTCGCCGGTCGCGGTGATGCCGGTCACGCGTCCTGAGCTCCCTCACTCGTTGCGGCGTTCTGTCCCCCGGCGTGGCGCTCCCCGGCGCCCCGTGCGCGAAGGTCCTGTCCGCCAGAACCCTGCCCACCAGAACCCTGCCCACTGGGACCCTGCCCGCCAGGGCCCCGTTCGCTGCCGGTCATCTGCCCGCCAGCGCCCATTCCTGATGTGTTCATACCCTTTGCCGGGCCGTCCGCATCGACTCTGCTGCCCGGAGGAAGGTACGCGAAGGGACCCACGACCGCACCCGGGCCGATGTCGGCCTCCAGGCAGAAGGACTGGAAGACGGTCGCCCCCTCGCCCACAGCGGTGTCCTGCAGCTGCGACCCGGGACCGACCCGGGCCCCGGCCGCGACCGCGGTGCGGCCCTCGAGCTGGGTTCCCGGCCCGATCTCGACGTCACGCGCGAGGCTCACCCCGGTGTCGATCCAGGTCGTCGCCGGGTCCACGATCGTGACGCCCGCGCCCATCCAGCTGCCGAGCAGGCGCGCGTTGAAGATGTGCCGTGCCCGCGCCAGCTGGGCCCGGTCGTTCACGCCCAGCACCTCGTCGGGGTCGTCCAGGGTCACCGACGCCACGTGCTGGCCCTCGGCGCGCAGGATGGCCACCACGTCGGTGAGATACTCCTCACCCTTGGCGTTGTCGGTGGGTACCCGCTTGACCGCGTCCCCGAGCAGGTGCGCCTCGAACGCGTAGACCCCCGAGTTGATCTCATCCACGGCCCGCTGCGCCGGGGTGGCGTCGGCCTCCTCGACGATGGCCAGGAAGTCCCCGGACGTGTCGCGGATGATGCGGCCGTAGCCGGTCGGGTTGGCGACCCGCGCGGTCAGCACGGTGGCGGCGGCCTCGGTGGCGTGGTGCTCACGGACCAGGGCGGCCAGCGTGGCGCCGCGCAGCAGCGGGGTGTCGGCACAGGCCACCACGATCGTCCCGTGGTCCAGGCCGACTTCCTCGATCACCATCCGGACCGCGTGGCCGGTGCCGCCCTGGCGGTGCTGGACCACAGGCTGGGCGTCCGGCGCGTGCTGGGCCAGGTACTCGGTGACCTCACGGCGCCGGTGGCCCACCACCACGATGACCCGGACGGGATCGGTCTCCCGCGCGGCCGCCAGCACGTGCCCCAGCAGGGTCTCGCCGCAGATCGCGTGCAGAACCTTCGGGGTATCGGACTTCATCCTGGTACCTTCGCCCGCGGCAAGAATGATGACCGCAGCCGGACGGCTCACACTCACTGTGCGGTGCTCCTCGGTTGCACTGTGCGGTGCTCCTCGGTTGCTGCTCCCCGGTCCGGGATCCGCTCCCCGGTCGCGCCGTCGTGGCCCGCCCTGATCCTGCCCCGCTCACGTGGCTCCCCAGTTCACGCGCCCGACTCTCGCAGGATACCGTCCGGCCCGCCTGGCCGATGCGGGTTGGGTGGGATGAAGGTCCTGCTCAGCGGAGCTTAGCGGGCCCCGCACGGCCCGGCCGGCGATGGGAGCGCCCGGGTCTCACCAGGACGCCAGAATGTCGGTACCGCCCGTTAGCATTCGAACATGGATTCGATTCAGTCAGATAGCGGCAGGCAGGGATCCACGAGTTCCATCGAACGGCTGCGGGAGCGGGCTGTCGCGTTACGCCGGGCCGGGCGCTCCCGCCGGGAGATCAAGGAGATCCTCGGCATCGGCAGCAACGCCACCCTGGACCGCGCTCTGCGTGGTGAGCCGCCGCCCGAATGGACCCGCCGCCCCCGGGCCAAGGATGACTCGCACGCCAGGGCACGCGAGTTGCGCGATCGAGGCCTCGACTACGAGGAGATTGCCGGGGCGCTGGGCGTGTCGAAGAGTTCGGTCTCACTTTGGGTCAGGGACATGCCGCGGCCCGAGCGGCTCAGCTACGAGGAGTGCCGCAAGCGGGCCGCCGAGGGATCCCGCCTGTACTGGGAGGCCGAGCGGCCCGCTCGCGAGGCCCAGCGAGAGGCGGTGCGGGCCGCGGCGGCCGGCCAGATCGGGGCGCTATCCAAGCGGGAGATCCTCATCGCCGGGGCGATCGCCTACTGGTGCGAGGGGGCCAAGAACAAGCCCCACAGGAGACAGGATCGCGTGGTCTTCATCAACAGCGATCCTGGGCTGATCAAGTTCTTCCTGCGCTTTCTGGACGAGGCCGGGGTCGGCCGGCGCAACTGCGGTTCCGCGTGCACATCCACGAGACCGCCGATGTAGCCGGCAGCGGAGCTGTTCTGGCGGAGCGTCACGGGCGCCGAGGTCACGCACAGTTTCACCGGACCGCGCTGAAAAGGCACAACCCGCGGACAATCCGCAAGAACGTGGGCGCCGACTACCACGGCTGCCTGATCGTTAGCGTCAGGCAGAGCGCCGACCTCTACCGGCGCATCGAAGGCTGGGCCGGGGCGATCATGACGAGCGATCATGGCCGAAGCGCGAGCGACCGAGCAGCCAGACTCATGGAGCCAGGACCGAACCCGCTGAGCTCCCGGGGGAGGATTCGAACCTCCGTTAAGTCGTACCAAAGTCGACTCGTCCTGCCAGGCTAGACGACCCGGGATCGCGTCTCGCCGCAAACTCTACCGGGCCCGTGGGTGAGGCGGCTGCGGACCTCAGTGACGGGCGAGATCTGATACAGTGCGGGTTCGGTCGCTGCCCGGCTAGTCCGGCATCGGCCACGCGTGACGGACGTCCCCTGGGCATCATGTCTCGCTATGCGAGACGAGTCGAGGTGGTTACTCTGCGCCGACCAGGCGACCACATGGCGGAATCATTCGGGCTCCATATGTGCAAGTTACGGTTTCGTAGGTTACGGTGACGTAAGCGTCATGAATTCTGCGGAGCTGGGTAGCTGGGCGGGAACAGACGTGCGGCCCTACCTCCAAGGCCCCTAGAGCAGAGAGGTTCAGCATGACTGCTCCCCCCGAGACCGTCCCGACCAGGACCACCCCGGCTGCGACCCCGACGGTCACCCGGCGTACCCCCATGCCGGAGATAGAACCCGAGCCGAGCGGCACGTTGGACCGTTTCCTGGTCGCCCTGTTCGTCGCCATCCCGCTCCTCGCGGTGCTCGCCGCTATCCCGCTGGCCTGGAACCTGGGCTGGCTCGGCTGGCACGACGTGGTCATCGCGCTGGTCTTCTACGTGATCTCCGGCATGGGGATCAGCATGGGCTTCCACCGCTACTTCACCCACTCGTCGTTCAAGGCGAACCGGGGACTGAAGATCGGGCTGGCCATCGCGGGCAGCCTGGCCATCGAGGGGCCGGTGCTGGTCTGGGTGGCGGATCACCGCCGGCACCACAAGTACAGCGACAAGGAAGGCGACCCGCACTCGCCGTGGCGGTTCGGCACGGACTGGAAGGCGCTCACCAAGGGCTTCGGTTACGCGCATGTCGGCTGGCTGTTCAACCCGAACCGCACCTCGCAGGCCAAGTTCTGCCCGGACCTGCTGGCCGACAAGGACGTCAGCCGCGTCTCACGCTGGTTCCCCGGCCTGGTCGCCGTCTCGCTGCTCGCTCCCGCGCTGATCGGCGGGCTCTGGTCGATGTCCATCGCCGGCGCGCTCACCGCGTTCTTCTGGGCCAGCCTGGTCCGTATCTGCCTGCTGCACCACGTGACCTGGTCGATCAACTCGGTCTGCCACACGTTCGGCAACGAGGACTTCGAGGTGCGCGACAAGTCCCGCAACGTGGCCTGGCTGGCCATCCCCTCGTTCGGCGAGTCCTGGCACAACCTGCACCACTCCGACCCGACCTGCGCCCGGCACGGCGCGCTCAAGGGCCAGATCGACCTCAGCGCCCGGGTCATCGCCTGGGCCGAGGACCTCGGCTGGGCGTACGACGTCCGCTGGCCGGACGGCGATCGGCTGTCCGCCCGGCTGACCGGCGTGCGCGGCAAGTCGCTAGGCTCCATGACCGACCGCCAGGCGCCAAAGTCAGGTGACCGGAAGGCTGCGTGATGGCGTCATGATGGGCGGGTGACCAACTCGGACTCTGTCTCCAGCCAGCGCAAGCGGATGACCGGCAAGGAACGCCGCGAGCAGCTGCTGAACATCGGCCGGCGGCTGTTCGCGGAACGCGGATTCGAGGGCACCTCCATCGAGGAGATCGCCGCCCAGGCCGGTGTGTCCAAGCCGGTGGTCTACGAGCACTTCGGGGGCAAGGAAGGCCTGTACGCCGTGGTGGTGGACCGCGAGGTCGAGCGGTTGCTGGGCATGGCCACCCGGATCCTGGGCGGCGAGCACACCAGGGAGAAGTTCGAGGCCGCGGCGATCGTCCTGCTCAAGTACATCGAGGACGACGCCGACGGCTTCCGCATCCTGGTCCGCGACTCGCACCCGGCCTCGGGCTCCGGCACCTTCGGGAGCCTGATCAGCGACATCGCCAGCCAGGTGGAGTACATCCTGAGCGACTTCTTCGCGGACCGCGGTTATGACCCGAATCTCGTGCCGATGTACGCGCAGATGCTGGTGGGCATGGTGGCCATGACCGGCCAGTGGTGGCTGGACGCGCGCAAGCCGAAGATGGAAGAGGTCGCGGCCCACCTCATCAACCTGGCCTGGAACGGATTGTCGCAGCTGGAGACCGAACCGCGGATATCCAGCGAGGTGGTCAAGCGCGCCCGGTCCTGATCCGGCCGCGCGCGACCTTCCGTGCGTCACGCCCCGGCCCGGGCGACCACGAACACCCGCCGGAACGGCAGCACCGTGCCGTACGCCGCCGCCGGGTAGGCCACCCGGATCCGCTCCCGGTACTCGGCCAGGAAGTCCTCCGCCAGCGCCGGGGGCAGGGCGGCCAGGACCGGGCGCAGCCCGCTGCCCCGGTACCAGTCCACCACCGCGTCCTCGCCGGGCAGCACATGCAGATAGGTGGTCTCCCACGCGTCCACGTCGCAGCCCGCGTGGGCCAGCAGGTCCAGGTAATCCGCTGGATCGCCGCCCTGCCGGTTCAGCGGGGCGCCGTCCAGCAGCGGCTTCCACCGCGGCGTGCTGGCCAGATCGCGGAGGATGGTGTGACTCGGCTGGTCGAAGTTGCCGGGAAGCTGGAAGGCCAGCCAGCCACCCGGGGCCAGCCAGCGCACCCAGGAGGTCAGCAGGTCCTGGTGGCCAGGGATCCACTGCAGCACCGCGTTACAGGTGATCACGTCAACGGGCTGCTCCGGCCGCCAGGTCCGGATGTCGGCCAGCCGGAACTCCAGCCGGCCAGCCGGAACCGCTCCCGCGACTGGCGTCGCCGCTTCTGCTGTTACAGCCTCCGCCGCCCCAGCATCCGCTGTCCCCGCCTCCGGTGTCCCCGCGTCCGCCGCCCCAGCGTCCGCTGTCCCCGCCTCCGGTGTCCCCGCGTCCGCCGCCCCAGGGTCCGCCTGGGCCGCCTCGATCATCTCCGGCGAGCTGTCCACGCCGAGCACACGGGCGTCCGGCCACCGCGCAGCCAGTACGGCGGTGAGGTTGCCGGGGCCGCAGCCGAGGTCAACCACGAAGCCCGGCTCATCCTCCTGCACCCGGCTGAGCAAGTCGAAGAAGGGCCGCGCCCGCTCGTTCCCGAACCGGAGGTAGATAGCTGGGTCCCACATCCCGCACCCATTTCTCTCGACATCGAGATACTTGACCGGCACCTGTCTACCCGGGCCACACTCTTGATGTCAAGAGATATGCTGCCCGCATGGACGAACACCCGGGAGGGCCAGTCCAGCCAGCGGCGCTGGCCCGCGACGAGGTGGACGATCTCGTGGCCGCCTGGCACTCCGAGCGACCCGACCTTGACGTGGAGCCGCTTCAGGTGCTCAGCCGCATCTCGCGCCTGGCCCGGCACCTGGACCGCGCCCGCCGCTCGGCCTTCGCCGGACGCGGACTGGAGACCTGGGAGTTCGACGTGCTGTCCGCCCTGCGCAGGCAGGGAGCGCCGTATCAGCTCACCCCCGGGGCGCTGCTCCGGGCCACGCTCGTCACCTCGGGCACGATGACCAACCGGGTGGACCAGTTGGCCAAGGCCGGCCTGGTCCGGCGGGAACCAGACCCGCACGACCGCCGCGGGGTGCTGGTCACGCTGACCCCGGCCGGGCTGGACCGGGTCGATGCGGCCCTGGCCGATCTCCTGCTCGGTGAGCATGCGCTGCTTCACGGGCTCAGCGAGGCTGACCGCCGCACCCTGGCCGACCTGCTGCGCGTCCTGCTCGCGCCGCTGGACGCCTAGCTCCACCGGACGCCTAGCTCCACCGGACGCCTAGCTCCACCGGCAGCGGACTGGGCACCCTGCCCCGGAACGTGGCCACGATCTGCCAACTGGCCTGGGAGGCGTGCCGCCGCCCGGGGGGTGACCATTATCGGGGTGCCTTTTGCGCCGCCGGCGGGGTAAAAGGCACCCCGATAATGCTGAGCCGCCACCCGGGATCGGTCACGTGTCTTCGGCCGCCTCGAGCCACTGCTCCTCGAGGCGGGTTTTCTCGTCCTGAACCGCGCGCAGCTCGGCACCGAGCTCGGTGAGCCGGACGTAGTCGGTAGCGTGCTCGGCCAGCGCGGCGGTCAGCTTGTCTTCCCGGCTGGTGAGCCGGTCGATCTGGCGCTCCAGCCGCGCCATCTCCTTGCGCGCGGCCCGTTGCGCGCCCGCCCCGCCGGACGCCGCCCCGCTCGGCGGGGCCGCGCCGGACTGGGCCGCGCGGGCCTGGGCCGCGCCGGGCGCGGTGGCCCCGGCGTCAGCCGGCCGGGCGCCCGCACCGGCACCGCCCGCCCGGCCAGCGGCACCGCCCGCCTGTCCAGCGGCACCGCCGCCGGCAGCCGCCGCGGAGCGGCGGCGCAGGTACTCGTCCACCCCGCCGGGCAGGAACGACAGGTTACCGTCCCCGAGCAGGGCGACCACGTGGTCGGTGACCCTCTCCAGGAAGTAGCGGTCGTGGCTGACCAGCACCAGGGACCCGGGCCATCCGTCCAGCAGGTCCTCGAGCTCGGTGAGCGTGTCCACATCCAGGTCGTTGGTGGGCTCGTCGAGGAACAGCACGTTCGGCTCGTCGACCAGGATCTGGAGCAGCTGCAGCCGCCGCCGTTCCCCGCCGGACAGCTCCCTGGCAGGCGTCCACTGGGTGTCGCCGCGCAGGCCGAGCCGGTCGAGCAGCTGGCTCGCGGCGGCCGCGCCCTGGGCGGAGTCGAGCGTGCCGCGCACCTCGGTGACCGCCTCGCGCGGGGTGAGCGCCGGATCCAGCCCGGCGTCGCCCTGATGCAGGTAACCGAGCCGGACCGTCTTGCCCCGGATGATCTCGCCGGCCACGCTGAGTCCGCGCCCAGCCTCACCCGGCCCAGATCTCACCCGGCCCAGATTCCCCGGGATGGCCGTCGTCGCCCACCCCGGCCAGCAGGTCCAGCAGCGTGCTCTTGCCGCTGCCGTTCGGCCCGATCAGGCCGACCCGCTCACCCGGGCCAAGCTGCCAGGTCACATCGCGCAGCAGCGTCCGCGGCCCGCCCGCCCCGGATGCACCGGATGCACCGGATGCACCGCCCGGGCCCGGGACGACCGTCGCCGTGACGTCCTCCGCCTCGATCACGGTCCGGCCCAGCCGCGCGGTCGCCAGCCGGACCAGTTCCACCCCGTCCCGTGCGGGCGGCTCACCCTCGATCAGCGCGTTGGCCGCGTCAACCCGGAACCGGGGCTTGCTGGTCCGGGCGGGCGGCCCGCGGCGCAGCCAGGCCAGTTCCTTACGCAGCAGATTGCGCCGCCGCCGGTCGGTGGCCTCGGCGACCCGGGCCCGTTCCGCCCTGGCCAGCACGTACGCCGAATACCCGCCGTCGTAGGCATGCAGCTGCCCGTCGGCCAGTTCCCAGGTCCGGTTGCTCACCGCGTCCAGGAACCACCGGTCGTGGGTCACCGCGGCCAGCGCCTCCGGCCGCCCGGCCAGGTGCTGGGCCAGCCAGTCGATAGCCTCGACGTCCAGGTGGTTGGTGGGCTCATCCAGGAGCAGCAGGTCGTGCTCGCCGATCAGCACCGAGGCCAGCGCGACCCGCCGTGACTCGCCGCCGGACAGCCGGCCAGCCGGGGCGGCCAGGTCGATCCCGGGCAGCAGCGCGGCCAGCACGGACCGGGTCCGCGGGTTCGCGGCCCAGGCGTGCTCGGGCAGGTCACCCACGACGACCGACGCCACGGACCCGGTCAGCTCGCTGCGCTGGCCCAGCACCCCGGTCCGCAACCCCCGGGCGCGGGTGGCCCGGCCACGGTCCAGGGCCTCGGTCCCGGCCAGGACCGAGAGCAGCGTGCTCTTGCCCGCACCGTTGCGGCCGACGATGCCGATCCGGTCGCCGGCCGCGACGCCGGCGGACACCCCGTCCAGCAGCGGCCGCTGCCCGTAGGCCTTGACCGCTCGCTCCAGGTTGACCAGGTTGACCGCGGGACTGCTCATGCGCGTGCGGGCCGCCTCATGATCGGCCTACCGGCCAGCCGCCGGCTTCCGGCCCGCCCAGGCGGATTCCGGGCCCCCCGGCCGCGGGCACGCTGATCACGGTCGCTCCCGGAGCGGGCCCGGTGACGCTGGCGACCGTCCGGCACACTCCGGCCCCGGCCAGCGCGACGGCCAGGTCGCGTGCGTGCACACCGTCCCGGGCCAGGAACGCGCAGGTAGGCCCCGAGCCGGACACGACGGCGCCGAGCGCGCCGTGCTCCCGGCCCGCGGCCAGCGCCTGGCGCAGCCGGGGCAGCAGCGACACCGCGGCAGGCTGCAGGTCGTTGCTCAGCAAAGGGCCCAGTCCCGCCGGGTCACCCGAGCGCAGCGCGGCCATCAGGGCCGTGTCCAGCTGCGGCGGCCCCGGGGGACGGGCCTGCCCGGCCCGGCCCGCCCGGAGACGGTCACACGCCGCGTAGACCGCGGGAGTGGCCAGCTGCCCGTCCGCGAACGCGAGCACCCAGTGATACGTCCCGGCGGCCAGCGCCGGGGTGACCCGGTCGCCGCGGCCCAGGCCCACGGCGGTCCCGCCGAGCAGCGCGAACCCGACGTCGCTGCCCACTCTCGCCGCCACCTCGGCGAGTTCCTGGTGGCTCAGCCCGGCGCCCCACAGCTCGTTGCAGGCGACCAGTGCCCCGGCCGCGTCGGCGCTGCCGCCAGCCAGGCCGGCCGCGACCGGGATCCTCTTCCGGATCTCGATGGCCAGCCCGGGCGCGTCCCGCACCCCGGGCCCGACGGCGTTGACCAGCTCGGCGACCGCCCGGGCGGCGAGGTTGTCCGGGCCCAGCGGCACGCTGCGGGCGCCCTCCCCGGTGACGACCACGCGGTCGGCGTCCGCGGGGGTCACGGTGACCTCGTCGAACAGCGCCAGGGCATGGAACACCGTCACCAGGTCGTGGTAGCCATCCGCCCCGGGCGGGCCCACGGAGAGCTGGAGATTCACCTTCGCGGGGACCCGCGCAGTCACAGCGGTCACGATCCCCCGATCGTAGCTGCCTGGGCGATCCGGGCGAACTCGGCGACCCCGAGCGATTCGCCCCGCGCGCCCGGGTCCACCCCGGCCGCGCGCAGGATCCGTTCCGCGTCCGCCGCCGACCCGGCCCAGGCGGCCAGGGCCGCGCGGAGCGTCTTGCGCCGCTGCGAGAACGCGGCGTCCACCACCGCGAACACGTCGGCGCGCGGCACATCCACGGCCGGGGGCTCGCGCCGGGTGAACGCGACCAGCCCGGAATCCACGTTGGGCACCGGCCAGAACACCGTGCGCGGTACCGGCCCGGCCCGGCGGGCGTCCGCGTACCAGGCGAGCTTGACCGACGGCACGCCGTAGACCCGGCTGCCGGGCGGTGCGGTCATCCGGTCGGCCACCTCGGCCTGCACCATGACCAGGCCCCGCTGCAGCGTGGGCAGCTCGGCCAGGAGGTGCAGCACGACCGGCACCGCCACGTTGTACGGCAGGTTGGCGACCAGCGCCGTCGGGGGGTCGCCCGGCAGTTCCCCGGCCCCGATCCGCGCGGCGTCGGCGGTGAGTACGGTCAGTCGTTGCGGAAAAGAAGGAGCATGGGCGGCGACGGTCACCGGAAGCGCGGCGGCCAGCGACGGGTCCACCTCGATCGCGGTGACGTGGCGGGCGGCTGGGAGCAGGCCCAGGGTGAGGGAGCCGAAACCGGGCCCGACCTCGAGCACCACGTCGCCGGGCTGCAGCGCGGCCAGGGACACGATGCGCCGCACGGTGCCCGCGTCGGTGACGAAGTTCTGGCCGAGCCGCTTGGACGGCCGGACGCCCAGCCGCCGGGCGAGTTCCCGGATCTCGCCCGGCCCCAGCGCCGGCGAGGGGAGGCGCGCCGGAGGCGTGTCCTCGCCGAGCGGGGGCTCCCGGGGGGGTCCGGGGGGTTGCCCCCCCGGGCTAGCACTGCCTACCACGGGCCGAAGACGCGCTGGCCGGTCGCCTCGATGGTCGCGCACAGCTCCGCCACGTCGAGCTGCTTGATCGCCGCGAGCGCGCGCAGCGTGTGCACGACCTGCACCGGGGAGTTCGACTTGCCCCGGTTGGGCATCGGCGTGAGGAACGGGGCGTCGGTCTCGACCAGCACGGCGTCCGCCGGGACCGCCGCCGCGGCGTCCCGCAGCGGCTGGGCGTTCTTGAACGTCAGGGTGCCCGCGAAGCTCAGCACGTAGCCCGCGCCGGCGCAGCGCTTGGCCATCGCGGCGTCCCCGGAGAAGCAGTGGAACACGACCCGGTCCGGCGGGCCCTCCTCCTCCAGGATGCGCAGCACGTCCTCGTGCGCGTCCCGGTCGTGGATCATCAGCGCCTTGCCGGCCTGCTTGGCTATCGCGATGTGCGCCCGGAACCACTCCTGCTGCAGGTCGTGCGGCGCATCATCCCAGTAGTAGTCCAGCCCGGTCTCGCCCACCGCCCGCACCCGCGGCTCGCGGGCGAGTGCGGCGATCTCCTCCGCTACCGCTTCCTTCTCCGCAACGGAGCCGCTCACGGCCACAGTGTCGTTCGGATGGATCGCGACCGCCGCGTACACCGGGTCGTAGTCGGCGGCGCAGGCCACGGCCCAGTACGAGGAGGGCAGGTCGGTGCCGACGGTGACCACCCGGGAGATGCCGGCCGCGGCGGCACGGGCCAGCACGTCCGGGACCGGGCCGGGCAGCAGGTTCAGGTGGCAGTGGCTGTCGAACGCGGTGGCCGGCAGGGGCTCCGGGTCCGGGGCGGGCGGCCGCCCGTACTGGTCGGCGCCGTCCTGGTGAGGCGGCTGCTGGCCGGAGTTTGGCGTGCTCACTCCCCCGGCCTGGTCACGGCTGCTCAAGCCGGGCCAGTTCCTCCTCGACGATCGAGGAGTCCAGCTTCCTGAACAGCGGTTCCGGCGCGGCCAGCGGGGTGCCCGGCGTGATCGGGCGGGACTCCCAGCGGGCGGCGTCGGCGGCGTAGTCCCCGGTGATCACCGGGTAGGACGGGCCGCCCTCCTCGTCCACCTCCTCGATCCGGGGCATCCCGGTCCAGGTGCCCTCGCCGCCCAGCATCCGGTACACCGTGGACGAGGACTCGGGCAGGAACGGC
>CAVQEM010000055.1:0-21788 GCA_963711485.1 uncultured Actinomycetes bacterium | reverse complement strand
AACCCCGGGCAGCTCCCGAACGGATTAGCTCGGATTACTCCCCGGGCGCGTGCTGCCTGGGCCTGCGCCGCCGGGGCCGGGGCCGGTGCTCCCGGTTCCGGGACCGGTACTGCCGGTTCCGGGCCCGGTGCCGGTGCCGCCGGGCCCGGGGCCGGTGCGGCCGCGGCCGGGGCCGGTGCGGCCGCGGCCGGGGTGGTCGGGGCCGGGGTCGTCCCGGCGGGCCGCCAGCACCGCGTCGTAGACTTCGCGCCGGCGCAGGCCGGACTCCCGGGCCACGGCGGCGACCGCCTCGTTGCGCGGCTGGCCGTCCGCGGCCCGGCGGGCCACCTCGGCCGCCGCGTCGGCCGGGGTGAGCCGGGGTCCCCCCTGGTCACCCTCGACGACCAGGGTGATCTCACCCAGCGTCCCGCCCGCGGCCCAGCAGGCCAGCTCGCCCAGGGTGCCCCGGCGGACCTCTTCGTGAGTCTTGGTCAGCTCGCGGCAGACCACCGCCCGGCGCTCCGGCCCGAACGCCGCGGCGAGCTCGCCCAGGGTGGCCCGGATCCGCTTGGCGGTCTCGAAGAAGACCAGGGTCCGGGGCTCGGCGGCCAGCTCGGTGAAGCGGCGGCCCCGCTCGCCGGGCTTGCGGGGCGGGAACCCCTCGAAGCAGAACCTGTCGCTGGGCAGGCCGGACACGGCCAGCGCGGCGGTCACCGCGGAGGGCCCGGGCAGCACCCTGATCCGGGCGCCCGCCTCGGCCGCGGCCGCCACCAGCCGGTACCCGGGATCGCTGATGGCGGGCATGCCCGCGTCGGAGACCAGCAGCACGTCCTGCCCCTGGCGCAGCGAGCCGACCAGCTGCTCACCACGGCGCCGCTCGACCGCGTCCCAGTACGAGACGACCCGGCCGGTCACCTCGACGCCGAGGGCGGCGGCCAGCCGCCGCAGCCTCCGGGTGTCCTCGGCCGCCACCAGCGGCGCCTCGGCGAGGGCCCGCGCGAGCAGCGGAGACGCGTCGCCGGGCCGCCCGATCGGCACGGCGGCCACCGTGAGCGTGCCGTAGCCGTCCGCGGCTGAGGCTGGGCGGGCCGCGGCCGCGGCGGCGGCGGCGCTGGTCCCGCTGGTGGCGGCGCTGGGGCGTCGGTGGCGGCGGCGCTGGTCCTGCCGGTGGCGGCCGCGGCGCTGCGGACGCCGGTGGCGGCGGCTGACGAGCCGCCGGGCGCTGAGTCGCTGGTGTTCATGCCGGGCACCACGCTATGTCCCGGCCACCGCTGCCTTGTGCCAGGCACGCCACTACGTCGCAATCTGGCACCGTAACGCTTGCCCACCCCAATAGCATGTGTCCGATGATGGCCTCCCGGGCGACCGCGCAGCCGGCCGCCGCGATCACCGACCAGCCATCCGGACTGCTGGCCCGGATGGTCCCGCCCATGCCCAGCAGCACGCTGTGGGGCTGGCTCGGCCCGCTGCTGGTGACCGCGTTCGGCGCGTTCTTGCGGTTCAACCAGCTGGGCAAGCCGGACAAGATCATCTTTGACGAGACGTACTACGTTCCGGACGCGCTGGGGATCCTGCGGTACGGCGTCGAGCACAACTACGTGAGCGCCCGGAACTCGCTGCTGGTGCGCGGAAACACGCACATCTTCACCAGTGGCGGCGAGTTCGTCGTGCACCCCCCGGTCGGGAAGCTGTTCATCGCGTTCGGCGAGTGGACGTTCGGCGTCAACTCGTTCGGCTGGCGGTTCGCCACCGCGCTGATCGGGTCGCTGGCCATCCTGCTGCTGGCCCGGATCACCCGACGGATGACGCGGTCCACCCTGCTCGGCTGCATCGCGGGCCTGCTGATGGCGCTGGACGGGCTCGAGTTCGTGATGAGCCGCACGGCCCTGCTGGACATCTTCCTGATGTTCTGGGTGCTGGCCACGTTCGGCTGCCTGGTCGTGGACCGGGACGTCACCCGGACCCGGCTGGCGGTGGCGGTATCGGGGAGGCCCGGCGGCGTCGACCCGGCCAGCGGGCACCCGGCCAGCGGAGACCTGGCCAGCGGGCACCCGGCCAGCGGAGACCTGGCCAGGCTTGGAGCGGGCCGCGCGGGGCGGTCCTGGTGGCGGAGGATCCCCTGGTGGCGGGTGGGCGCCGGGGTGTGCATCGGCCTGGCCCTGGCCTCGAAGTGGGACGCGATCTGGTACCTGCTCGGCCTGGCCGGGCTGGTCGTTGCCTGGGACGTCGGCGCGCGCCGGGCCGCGGGGCTGCCCAACGACTTCCTCGGCACCGTGCGGCGGCACCGCTGGCTGCCGGCCTGGTTCGGCCTGCTGCCCCTGGCCGTGTACGTGATCACCTGGTCTGGCTGGTTCTTCACCAGCAGCGGATACGACCGGCAGTGGGCCGCGCAGGACGGCACCCACATCCCGGTGATCTCCGCGCTGGCCTCGTTCGTGCACTACCAGCAGCAGATCCTCCAGTTCCACCTGGGCCTGACCACGCACCACCCGTACCAGTCACAGCCATGGACCTGGCTGGTGATGAGCAGGCCGGTCGCGTTCTTCTGGCAATGCCCCGCGGGCGGCTCCCACGGGGCCTGCGCCAGCGCCAAGGCCCAGGAAGTACTGGCCATCGGCACGCCGCTGATCTGGTGGGCGTCCATCGCCACGCTGCTGGTCTGCCTGGCCTGGTGGGTGACCCGCCGGGACTGGCGGGCCGGGGCGCTGCTGCTGGCCGTGGCCGTGGGGTGGCTGCCCTGGTTCTGGTTCGCGGTGCACGACCACCGGACCGAGTTCTTCTTTTACGCGCTGGAGTTCGAGCCGTTCCTGATCCTGTCGATCACCCTGTGCCTCGGGCTGATCCTCGGCTCGGCGCGGGCGTCGGCGATGCGCCGCACGGTGGGCTCGGCCGTAGTCGGCGCCTATCTGCTCGGGGTGCTGCTGAACTTTGCCTACCTGTACCCCATCCTCGCAGCCAAGGTCATCCCGTACACGTCCTGGCTGTCGCACATGTGGTACCACGGCTGGATCTAATGCCTGGTCAGTTCAACCTGGTTCGCCTGCCTGCCGTAGCCCGCCGACCGGCGTTGCGCGACACTGGAGGCAGGCCCAGCCCCACGCGGGACGAGGATGTTCTCTGTGCCGCCGGCCGGTCCGGGAGGATGTTCTCCGTGCCTGCCGGCCAGTCCGGGAGACGGCTCAGCCCCGAAGTATTAGTGGAACACGACTCGGGCCCACAGTGAGCCTTCAGGAATCTCTCAGCTTCAGGGGGTAGTAAAGACAGCACAATCAGCGGGGGAAAAGTGGCCCGATTCACCGAGCCGGATGGGTGTTCCCGTACGTCTCTAGGGTGAAGGGGAAACAATCGAGTGGAGTAACCGATGGGGAAGAGCGAAGAGGCACCGGACCAGGACCGGCGGTTCGAGCAGGACGTCGTGCCGTTCCTCGGTCAGCTGTACCCCGCTGCACTCCGCATGACCCGTAACCCGACCGACGCCGAGGACCTTGTCCAGGAGACCTCAGCCAAGGCGTACGCCGCGTTCCACCAGTTCCGCCAGGGCACCAACCTCAAGGCCTGGCTGCACCGCATCCTGGCCAACACGTTCATCAACACCTACCGCAAGAGGCGCCGTGAGCCACGGCAGGCGTCGGGCGGCGACTTCCAGGAATGGCAGCTGCCCGCAGACCCGCTGGCCGCCCAAGCCCGGTCGGCCGAGGCCGAGGCGCTCGACCGGCTGGCCGACTCCGAGATCCTGCGCGCGCTGCGGGACCTGCCCGAGGAGTTCCGCGTCGCGGTGTACCTGGCCGACATCGAGGGGTACGCCTACAAGGAGATCGCCGAGATCATGGGCACCCCGATCGGCACGGTGATGTCGCGGCTGCACCGCGGCGCGCGGGCGGCTGCGCGACAAGCTGGCCGCCTACGGCCCCGGCCCGGGTCCGGGCCTGGCCCCCATGACGGGCTGACCCAGCCGTAGTCCGAGGGTTCCGGGCCCGGGGTTTGCCCGGCTCACGATCACCAGGCATGGTTTTTTGCCAGGCGCGGCCTTTGCCAGGCGCGGCCTCTACCAGGCACTGCCCGGGCGCGGCGCGTGCTCCCAGCCCAAGGCAGCCGGGTCGTACACCCGTTCCACGTAGATCTGGTGCCACAGCGAGAACACGACCAGCACCCAGATGTGCCGCCAGCTGACCTCAGCATCGCCCGCCCGGAACCGCTCCAGCATGCCGAGCGCGGCGTCCCGGTCGATCCACTCGTCGGTCTGCGCCTCGCGCAGCAGCCGGCTCCGCGAACCCGTACATCTCGCCCTTGAGCCAGTGCCCGATCGGCACCGGGAAGCCCAGCTTGGCCCGCTCCGCCGCGGCCTGGGGCAGTACCGAGCCCATCGCCTGGCGCAGCGCCAGCTTGGTCGTGCCCGCGCCGATCTTCTCCTCCCGGGCCAGCCGGGCCGCCACCGACATCACCTCGCGGTCCAGGAACGGCACCCGCAGCTCCAGGCTGTGCGCCATCGTCATCCGGTCCGCCTTGACCAGGATGTCACCGTGCAGCCAGGTGTTGATGTCCACCAGCTGCATGGTTGACGTGTCGTCCAGGCCCGCCTCGGCGGCCTGGTCGTAGACCGGGGCGGTGACGGCGTAGGCGCTGGCCGCTGGTGACCCGGGCCCCCGGGCGATCAGGTCGACCTGGCCGTCGACGAACACGTGCGCGTTCCCGATGTAGCGCTGCCGCAGCGGGGTCGAGGTCCGCTCCAGGAAGCCCTTGCCCTTGACCCCGGCCGGGATCATCGAAGCGGCCCGCTTCAGCGGCGCCCGGGCCAGCTCCGGCAGCCGCTCCCCGGCCCGGACCACGCCCGGCTGGTGGTAGATGGCGTAGCCGCCGAACAGCTCGTCCGAGCCCTTCGCCGGACAGCACCACCTTGACGTGCTTGCTGGCCTCGCGGGCCACGAACCACAGCGGCACCGCAGCGGCGTCCGCCATCGGGTCGTCCAGGTGCCAGATGATCCGCGGCAGATGCGTGAAGAACTCTTCCGCGCTGATCACGTAGGGGATGGACTTCACGCCGAGCGCGGCCGCGGTCTCCTGGGCGCGGTCGATCTCGCTGTACCCCTCGCGCTCGAACCCGACAGTGAAAGTGAGCAGGTCGGGACGGTGTTCCGCGGCCAGCGCACAGATCGCCGCCGAGTCGATGCCGCCGGACAGGAACGCGCCCAGCGGCGCATCGCTGCGCAGGTGCACGGCGATCGAGTCGCGCATCACCGCCAGGATCGAGGCGGCGGTGCTCTCGCTGGGGGCCGGCGCGGGCCGCAGGTCAGCGCGCCAGTAGCGGAACACGTCCACGCTGCCGCCGGGCCGTGCGATCAGCGCGTGCCCGGGCGGGAGGACCCGGATCGGGGGGGTCAGGGCCTCCGGCGGCGGCACGTACTGGAAGGCCAGGTAGCGCCGGAGCGCGTCCCGGTCCAGGATGCTCAGCTCGCCCGGGCTGGCCAGGCACTTGCGTTCCGAGGCGAACCGCAGCAGCCGGCCCGGCACGCCCGCGCCAGGTCCGCCCACGGCTGGCAGGTCTGCCGGGACCTGCTGGTCCGCTGCCGGCTGGCCGGGGCCCGCCGCGTGACGCCCGTGACGCCCCGATGAGGGCGCAGGAGCGGCGGGCGGCGGGGCGGCACGGCCGGCCGCGTGACGCCCGGCCGGGCGGGTGTCCCACGCGGAGCCACCGCCGGCCTCGCCCCCGAAGGCCGCGGACGGCGCGGCCGGGCCCTCCAGCCAGTCGTGCTCGCGGGCCTCGTCCACGGTGTAGTAGAAGGGCTTGATGCCGAACTGGTCCCGGGCGCAGAACAGTTCCCGGGTCCACGTGTCCCAGATCGCGAACGCGAACATTCCCCGCAGCCGGTGCACCACGTCCTTGCCTAGCAGGGCGTACATCTCCAGCAGGACCTCGGAGTCCGAGGAGGTCCGCAGCACCACCCCCTGCTGGCGGAGTTCCTGGCCGAGTTCGAGGTAGTTGTAGATCTCGCCGTTGTAGACCATCCAGTAGCGGCCGTCAGCGGACCGCATCGGCTGGTGCCCGCCCGGGGAAAGGTCGATGATCGCCAGCCGCCGGAAGCCCAGCGCGACGTCGGGGTCGCCGTAGAACCCCTCATCATCTGGCCCCCGGTGGGTGATCCGCTCGGTGGCGGTATGCACCCAGTCCTGATCCGGGTCTGCCTCCAGGGCCAGAGCCAGGCAGCCGACGATTCCGCACATCGTGTCCCCAACGAGAGTGTCTGGTGGTGAGCCGCTGGTGTGGGCCGGTCCTCTGCGCCCCGATCCTAAGGGGCGGACGCGGGCGGTGTGGGCCAGGCCAGGCAGGCTGCCCGTCCGCGGGCCCGCCTGAAGGCCCCGGTTATCTCAGCAGGCTCACTGGCCACGCCAGACTGGGGGCCGCTTCTCGGGCGCTCTCCGCATTGTCCGGCACTGCGTTGCCTCCCAGGTTGTTCGCATCTTTCGACGTGGACAGCGGCGTTCATGGTGCTAACGACCCTCACCGCGGCCCTGGAGACTGTCCGGGCTTGTCCGGAGGGGCCAGGATACGGATGATTAGCGGCCTCCAGAGGTAACGTGTTCGCCGTGGAGGAGTCCGCGACCTTCACACGGGCCTTACTTCTGGCCCTGAAGGTTTGCTTGTATGCGTGCGGCGGCTTGGCCGCCGCGCTCGTTTTCGTCTTGCTGCTGGCCGGGAGGGCAGCGGCAGCGGCAGTCCGGGCCCTGGCACGACCACCGCCAGCAATGGGATCACCGCCGCTCTTCCGGTCGGCCATCCTGCATCCGCGGCGGCCTGGCCTGCGTGGCCGGGCTCGCCATGTTCTGGGCCAGGCCAGGCCAGTTCCGGGCCTGGTAGACCCGCCGGCGCCGGAACCCCGCCCGGGCGGGCCGGAATCCCGCGCCCGGGCGGCAGGCCGGGGTGCCTACTTGGGCTGGAAGCGGATCCCGCCGTCGAATCGGATGACCTCGGCGTTCATGTAGTCGTTCTCGATGAGCGCCTGGACCAGGTGGGCGAACTCGCCGGCGGCGCCCATCCGTTTCGGGAACACTACCGGGGCGGCCAGCTTGGCTTTGAAGCCTTCGGCTTCCGGCGCGAACCCGTAGATAGGGGTGTCAATGATGCCCGGGCAGATGGTGTTCACCCGGACGCCGATGACGGACAGGTCGCGGGCGGCCGGCACGGTCATCCCGATGATGCCGCCCTTGGAGGCGGAGTAGGCGATCTGGCCGGTCTGCCCCTCCAGGCCGGCTATCGAGGACGTGTTGATAATCACGCCGCGCTGGCCGTCCGCGTCGGCCGGCTCGGTATTGGCGATGGCGACCGCGCCGATGCGCATCAGGTTGAACGTGCCGATCAGGTTGACGTCGATGACCTTGCGGTAAGCGGCGAGATCGTGCGGGGTGCCGTCGCGGCCCACGGTCCGCGCGGCCCAGCCGATTCCAGCGCAGCTGACCACGGTCCGCAGGGGGGCCCCGGTGCTGACGGCAGCCTCCACGGCCGCGGTGACCGAGTTCTCGTCGGCCACGTCAGTCTGCACGAACAGGCCACCGGTCTCGGCGGCGACTGCCTTGCCCTGTTCTTCGTTGAGGTCGGCCACGACAGCCTTCGCGCCCGCGGCGGCGAGCCTGCGCGCCACCGCCGCACCCAGGCCGCTGGCCCCGCCGGAGATGATCGCCGCGGTTCCGTTCAGTTTCATGGCCGGGAGCATACTTGGCACTTCCGAGCGCCAAGCGAACGGGGTTCGGTCTCACCCGCCGTGCTGGAGCGGGCATCGTTTTGTCGGGGCCGCAGTCTACGATCGGTGAAAACGGCAAGTCACGCGATCTCCGGCCGATCCGCCTGGGCCAGGGGACATCCGTAACAGTGGAGCGGAGAGCATGCGGTGAGGAAGTACCACGCGAATCCGTGGGCGGTGCTGCTGGTCGTCTCGCTCGGGTTCTTCATGACCCTGCTCGACCTGACGATCGTGAACATCGCGATCCCGGACATCATCACCAGGTTGCACGCCTCGCTCGACGACGTGCTGTGGGTGATCAACGCCTACGCGCTGGTGCTGGCCGTGCTCGTGATCACTGCGGGGCGGCTCGGCGACCTGATCGGCCCGCGGATCATGTTCGCCATGGGCATCGCCGTGTTCACGGTGGCGTCGGCCGCGTGCGGCCTGGCCATCAGCCCGGGCTGGCTGATCGGGTTCCGCGCGGTGCAGGGGCTGGGTGCGGCCATGCTCATGCCGCAGACCCTGACCATCATCACCAACACCTTCCCGCCTGAGCGCCGCGGCGCCGCGTTCGGCGTGTGGGGCGCGGTGGCCGGAGTGGCCACGATCGCCGGGCCCACCCTGGGCGGCCTGCTGGTGACCGTCTTCGACTGGCGCTGGATCTTCTTCGTTAACCTGCCGTTCGGCGTGCTCGCCCTGGTGCTGACGTTCGTCATCATCCCGGATATGCGGCCGGGGCGGCGGCACCGGATCGACATCCCCGGCGTGCTGCTGGCCAGCGCCGGGCTGCTCGCGATCTGCTACGGCCTGGTCGAGGGGCAGAAGTACGACTGGGGCACGATTACCTCCTTCATCAGCATCCCGCTCGTCCTCGGTCTTGGCGTGCTGCTGCTGATCGCCTTCCTGCTGCTCCAAAAGAGGACCCAGGACCGGGAGCCGCTGGTGCCCTTCGCGTTGTTCCGGGACCGGAATTACGCCGTGGTGAACTGGGTGTCCGGCACGCTGGCGGTCGGCATGATGGGGATCTTCCTGCCGTTCACCATCTACCTGCAGTCGGTGCTCGGGTTCTCCGCGCTGCGGCGGGCCTGACCATGGCCCCGGCTTCGGTGCTGTCGATGTTCGTGGCACCGGCCGCGGGGCGCCTCACCGACAAGATCGGCGGCAAGTACATCCTGATGCTGGGCCTCACCCTGTTCGCGGTCGGGATGGGCTGGGTCGCACTGGAGGCGAGCACCACGTCCGCGTGGTACGACTTCCTGCCCGCGCTGATCGTGGCCGGTATCGGGATGGGCTGCACGTTCGCGCCCATGGTCACCGTGGCCATGCGGAATATCGATCCGAGGATGGCGGGTGCGGCGTCCGGCGTGCTGAACACCGTCCGGCAGGTCGGCCTGGTGATCGGCACTGCCGCGGTCGGCGCGCTGCTGCAGAACCGGCTGGTCTCGTCCATGAACAGCCAGGCCGCGGCCCGCGCGGGTGCCCTGCCCGCTCAGCTGCGCGGGCCGTTCGTGGCCGGGATCAAGCATGCGGCCAGTAACGGGATCCAGGTCGGGGCCGGCCAGAACGGTTCCGGGATCAAGCTCCCCGCGGGGCTGCCCGCCCGCCTGATGGCCGAACTTCTCCGGATCGGCCACGACGTGTTCACCTTCGGCTACGTGAACGCCATGCGCTCGACCATGCTGCTGCCGATCATCCTGCTGGCCGTGGGCGCCGTTAGCTGCTTCATGCTCAAGGAGGGCCGGTCGGCCGCCCCAGCCCGGCTGCCCCGACATCCACGCCGAGCAGGCCGCCCCGGCGGCGGGCTGATCAGCCCCCGGACCGGTCGGTTTCAGCTGGCGGCTCGAAGAGCTCGGGCGACCAGAGACCAGGCAGGTCCTCGGGAGCAGCCGCCTCGAACGGGAAGCGGGTGGCGAACGCGGGCCGCAGGTCGGTGAGCCACGTAGCGCCTGGGTCGTAGCGGGCGAAGAACGGCTTGCCCACCAGGTCAGGATCGCGGGCCTGGATCATGTGCAGGACAAAGACCCGCTGTCCGGCGACGTCCGCGATCCCGTCCACGCATATCTTCCCGGGGGTCGCCGACATCGAGGGCCCGCGCACGGTGCGGCACAGGCCCGCCACCTGCCGGTAGGCGTGGCTGAAGATGCCGTGCGCGGCCGCGAGCGGCACCGCGAAGTAGTCCTGCGGACCCGTGTCCCGCTCCACGAACATGTAATACGGCACCATCCCCATCTGTACCTGGGTCCGCCACATCGCGGCCCAGGCCGCGGGGTCGTCGTTGATCGTCCTGATCAGCGGGGCCTGGGTGCGGATCACGGCCCCGGTGGCCCGGATCCGGCGGCTGGCCTCCGCGGCCAGGGCGGACCCCAGCTCCCGGGGGTGGGAGAAGTGCGCCATGAACGCAAGCGACCGGCCCGAGGTCACAACTTGCTCGAACAAGCGCAGCGTGTCGTCGGCGTCCGGGTCGGACACGAACCGCTGCGGCCAGTAGGCCAGCGCCTTGCTGCCGATCCGGATCGACTCGATGTGCTCTAGCCCCGGTTCGAGCAGCGGCTCGATGTACCGGCGAAGCACGGTCGCACCCATGATCATCGGGTCGCCGCCAGTGATAAGCACGCTCGTCACCTCGCGGTGCTGCCGGAGATAACCAATGACCCGGTGCAGGTCGGCGGTGGCCATTTTGAGGCCGGGCTCATCCACGAACTGCGCCCACCGGAAGCAATACGCGCAGTATGCGTGGCAGGTCTGACCCTGCTTGGGGAAGACCAGCACGGTCTCCGGGTACTTGTGCTGCACGCCGGGCAGCGGCTCGTTGTCGAGGGCAGGGATGTTCAGTGCCAGCTGCCCGGCCGGGTGGGGGTTCAGCCGCATCCGCACCTCGTGCGCCGCGGCCGTGACCTCCGGCTCGGGCGCGCCGCGGGCCAGCAGGCCCGCGATCCGGGCGACGTCCTCGGTGGGCAGCATGTCGGCCTGCGGGAACACCAGGCGGTAGAGGGGGTCATCGGGGGCCGCGTTCCAGTCGATCAGTTCCTCGACGACGTAGGCATTGGTCCGGAAGGGCAGCACGGTCCCGACCGCCCGGACGGCCAGCCGCTCGGCCTCGCTGAGGCCGGCCCGCGCGGTCAGACCATCCAGGTGCTTTGCGGTGTAGGCACGGAAACGTTGACCTCCATCAGGTTCTGGCACTATCTGCCGGATGCCGCTCACGGGTTTCCCTCCGGTCGGTCGCGGTCCCGACGGCTCTGCCGGGATACGAGTCCCTGTGGCCCGCAGCTGACGATCTTCCACCGCGCTCCCTCAGCTGCTTAGACGCCAGCTGCGCTCAGCGGCGCCGAGGCCTTGTACGCAACACGGCGGCACCGGCAGGCCAGCGGCGCCGGTACAACCCTGCGCGCCGGACCCATGCCAACAGGTCATGCTGAGGAAACGCTGCACCCAGCGTTCACGGTTAGTCCGGCTCAGCCGCCTCCCGCCCGCCTGCCTCCCCGTTGGTTACCGGCTGGTCCGGCCCTGCCACCTGCCATGGCTTGCCGCCAGGCCCCCACGGCTCATCGCTGATCCCCGCGTCTTCGCGGCCCCCACCAGGATGGTTTGATCACCCCTTCGCCACGTTTGTCACTTTGCCCGGCCTTGGTAATGCCGGACCCAGATCGTGACAGATGGTTACCCCAGTGGGCGGTGATCAATCCTGCACGACGGCGCGTCGGACGCCCGCCACCCGGCGCCCGGCGCCCGGCGGCCACCCCCGCCTGATGGCCCTGGTCCCTGGCACTGCCCCGGGGGTGAGAGGCTTGGGCCCGTGCTCGAGGAACCCACGCCTGGCCGACCCCGGGGAGCAGGCCATCGTGGTTGACGCCATGGGCGGAGACAACGGCCCCGCTGTCGTGGTGGCCGGTGCCGCGGCCGCCGCGGCTGTGCTGCGGGCCCCGGTAATCCTGGCCGGACGGGCCGCTGAGCTGCGCGGACTGGTGGCCGAGCACCCGGAGGTGGCCGACCTGTTGCAGGTCGCACCCGCTGAGGACACCATCGCCATGGACGAGGGAGCGCTGGCCAGCTGGCGGAGGCCGCGCTCCAGCGTCGCCGTGGCCTGCCAGCTGGTCCGCCGGGGCCAGGCCGCGGCCGTGGTCTCGGCCGGCTCCACTGGCGGCGTGGTGGCCACCGCCCGGCTCCGGCTACGCTCCGTGCCCGGCCTGCTCCGCCCGGCCTTGGCAGTGGTGCTGCCCACCCAGCCGCGTCCCACGTTCCTGGTTGACGCGGGCGCCATCGCCGACCCCAAGCCGGAGATGCTGCTCCAGTTCGCCCAGCTCGGGGTGGCCTACGCGCAGATCGCGCACAACGTCCCCGATCCGAAGGTGGGCCTGCTGACCATTGGGGCCGAGCCCGGCAAGGGCAACAAGCTGGCCCGGCGGGCGCACGAGCTGCTGACCGCCCCGCCGCCGCACGGGGCCCTGCCGATCCGCTTCACCGGCAACGTCGAGGGCACCGACCTGCTGGCCGGCAGGGTGGACGTCATCGTGACCGACGGCTTCACCGGCAACGTGGCGCTCAAGACGCTGGAGGGGGCGATGGGGTTCGCTGCCGGGCAGTTGCGGGACGTGCTGCGCGGGAGCCGGTCAGCGCGGGTCGGGGCGGTGTTGCAGCGCCGCGGGCTGCGCGAGCTGCGCGGCCGGCTGGACTCCGAGACCTACGGCGGCGCCGCCCTGCTGGGCCTGGAGGGAACCATCGTCATCGCCCACGGCGCGTCCAGCCCCCGCGGCATCACGTCGGCCTGCCTGCTCGCCGCGGATCTGGTCAAGGGCCAGATCACCGAGCGGATCCGGGAGCGGCTCGGTCACGGCCGCGGCGCTCACTTCCTCCGCCGGAACTGAGCCGTCCCTGCCGTCACAGCGACCCCAGTGGCACAACCACCCTCATAACCACCATGCCCTTGGTCGTGATCAACTGATTTGTGACTCTCCAGCACCAATCAGTTGATCACGAACTCACCGTCGCACTTTCGAAGGGACATGGTGATGAAGCTGCTCCGGCGGGCAGCTTGCGGCCAGTTTGGCCCGCCCGCCCGGCCGCACTGGGCCGTCATCCCGCCGCCTGGTTCTCCTGTGACCTGCGTGGCTGGTGTGACGGGTGGGCCGCCGGCCGGGCCTCCCAGTTCGTGATCAAACGATAGGTGTCGCCAGGACAACACCAATCGTTTGATCACGAACCTACCCACGCAACCGGCAGGAGAGCCTCAGCTGATCACGACGGCGGTGGACGCTCGCACCCCAGCCGCCCGCAGCCGCAGCCCCAGGCGCCCCAGCCGCACCCCGAGCCGCCCCAGCCGCACCCCCAGTCGCCCCAGCCACTCCCAACCGCCCGGCGGTGATCACGGATTTATTCGCGCAGGCCTGCCCGCCCTGGTCGCTAGGCTTGGGGCATGGCGGATCCACGGGATGTTCTCGCGCAGCGGGTGTCGGCTGCGCTCGGTGCGGCCTTCGGCCCCGAGTACGAGGCCGCCGACCCGGTGATCCGGCCGTCCTCCTTCGCCGACTACCAGTCCAACGCGGCCCTGCCGCTGGCCAAGAAGCTGGGGCGGCCGCCGCGCGACATCGCCGCGGACATCGTCCGCCATCTCGACCTGGACGGGGTGGCGGAGCCGCCCGAGGTCAGCGGCCCGGGCTTCATCAACTTCAGGCTCCTGCCGGGCTGGATCGCCGGGCAGGCCAGCGGGCAGCTCGCCGATCCACGGCTGGGTGTGGCGCAGGCCGATCCGGCCCCGCGGGTGGTGGTGGAGTACTCATCACCCAACGTGGCCAAAGAGATGCATGTCGGCCACTTGCGCACCACCATCGTCGGCGACGCGCTGGCCCGGATCCTCGAATTCTCCGGCCAGGAAGTGATCCGGGATAACCACCTGGGCGACTGGGGCACCCCTTTCGGGATGCTGATCGAGCATCTGCTCGACGTGGGCGAGGACTCCGCCGACGCTGACCAGTTGCGGAACAACCCGAACGCCTTCTATCAGGCGGCGCGGCGCAAGTTCGAGTCCGACCCGGAGTTCGCCGAGCGCGCACGCCAGCGGGTGGTGTTGCTGCAGGGCGGTGACGAGGGCACCCTCCAGCTCTGGCAGCACCTGGTGGACATGTCGCTGGACTACCTGGACCGGATATACCGCCAGCTCGGGGTCACGCTGACCGACGCGGACATCCGCGGGGAGAGCTTCTATAACGACCTGCTGGCCGAGGTGTGCGCCGAACTGGAGGCGAGCGGGGTCGCGGTCATCAGCGACGGTGCGCTGTGCGCATTCCCGCCCGGGTTCACCGGGCGGGACGGTGAGCCGCTGCCAGTGATCATCCGCAAGCGGGACGGGGGCTACAACTACTCCACGAGTGACCTGGCCACCATCCGGTACCGGATCCGGGACCTGCATGTGGACCGGGCGATCTACGTCGTCGGCTCGTCCCAGGCACTGCACTTCCAGATGGTCTTCGCGGTGGCCAGGCAGGCGGGGTGGATTCCAGCCGCGGCCCGGTTCGAGCATGCGCAGATTGGCAACGTGCTGGGAACCGACGGGAAGCTGCTGCGCACCCGGGCCGGCGACTCGATCAAGCTGCGCGAACTGCTGCGGGAAGGCGTCGAACGCGCGCGCAAGGTGTTCGACGAGCTCAACACCAGCCCAGAACTCGACGAGAGCGAGCGCGCCGCCATCGCGGAGGCGGTCGGGATCGGCGCGGTCAAGTACGCCGACCTGTCCACCGCCCGGGACAGCGAGTACGTATTCGACTGGGACCGCATGATCTCGTTCAGGGGGAACACCGGGCCCTACCTCCAGTATGCGACCGCGCGGATCCGGTCCATCTTCCGCCGGGCCGGCCTTGACCCGGACGGTGCCCGCGCCCCGATCACGCTGGCCGAGCCGGCCGAGCGGGCCCTCGCGCTGCGCCTGCTCGGGTTTGGAGCCGCGGTCTCGCAGGCCGGGGAAACCACGCAGCCGCACCTGCTGGCGGGCTTCCTGTTCGACGTGGCGAGCGCGTTCACCACGTTCTACGAGCAGTGCCCGGTGCTCCAGGCGCCGAGCCGGCCGTCCGGGACAGCCGGCTCGCGCTGTCCGCGCTCACCCTGCGTGTCCTGCTGACCGGGCTGGACCTGCTGGGGATCCCGGTTCCCGAGCGGATGTGACGGGTTCCCAGGGCGACGCCTGGGACGAAAAGACCGTTAGGGAGCACGGGGGCAGACCGGCACGGAAGGTTCCGGTAATTCCGGAGCGTGCTCCCAGCCAAATCCCAGACTTCACCGCCTGATGTCCCAGTCAGGCCGGGCAGTCTCAAGGCCATGGACAACATCTATGAACCTCCGGCCGGCAACCCTGCGGACGAGTCCCGGCCGACTGAGCAGTTCTGGCCGATGAGCCAGGGAGCCGGCGGGAACCACGGCCCAGGCGACCAGGACCCCCGCAACCAGCGCCCGCAGGGCGGCCCGGGTCCGGGGCCCCGGCGGCGCACCCCGCTGCACTGGACGGTCGGGCTGGTGGCCGCCGCCGCGCTGGCCGCCGGCGGAATCGTCGCCGGCGTCTCGCTGGCAGGACATTCGTCGCCGGCCGGCACCTCAGCCGCCGCGGGCAGCGCCGCCGGGCCGGCCTCCCAGGCCGCCGCCCTGAACACCGCGCTCAACTCGGCTAACGCCCCGGGCGTCCTGGCGCTGACGTCCTCGGCGGGCGCGGCGGGGGCGGCGCGCGGCGGCGTGGCCGCGGGCGGCAGCGCCGGGGCCGCCGCGGTGGCCCATCCGTGCCTCGACGCGCTGAGGGCGGCCCGCGCGGCCCGGAAGGCCGGGCACCCGGCCGCGGCCCGGGCGGCCCTGCGTGCGGCCGGCCGCCGCTGCTGGGGCCTGCGGCACCGTCTCGTCCGGGCGGCCCTGCTGCGCGGCATCGACGGGCAGTTCACGTTCCGCGGCCGCGGGGGCGCCATCCGCACCCTGGCGTTCGAGCGGGGCGTCGTCCAGTCCGTCAGCGGCAGCAGCATCGTGGTGCGCGCCACCGACGGCACCACCTGGACATGGGACCTCGTGAGCAGCACCGTCGTCCGGGAGAGCGGGAAGAAGACCACGACGAGCGCGCTGGCCTCGGGCGAGCCAGTCTGGGTCGGCGGCCCGGTGGTCTCCGGGGCCAAGGATGCCCGGCTCGTGGTGATCCGGCCGCCGTCCGCTTCCGCCCCGTCGTCCAGCCCGTCCCCGGTACCCTCGGCGTCCAGCTCCGCATCCGGCAGCTGACCAGCCGGCGGCTGACCAGCCGCGGCTGACCAGCCGGCAGCTCCAGCTCCGGCCACTCCACGTCCAGCCTGCAGCGGCCGGCCCCGCAGTCCAGCCGGCGGGGCCAGGCTCCCGCAGGCCCGAGCCTGCGGGAGCCGGTAATCTTTGCGGGCCACACCCGGCGCGGCCCGCGCTGGACCGCCCCCCCGATGTGGCCAGCCCGGTGGCCCCGCCGGCCCTTCCCCGGGCCGGCCGTACCGTCCCTCTCAGGTGATGACAGACAACGACCGGATCCCCCAGGTGCTCGTCGTGGACGACGAGCCGAATATCCGTGAGCTGGTGCAGGTCGCGCTCAAGTTCCACGGCTGCGCGGTCGCGACCGCATCCAGCGGGAAGGACGCGCTGCGGCAGGCGGAGGCGGCCCGCCCGGACCTGATCGTGCTCGATGTGATGCTGCCCGACCTGGACGGATTCGAGGTGTGCCGGAGGCTCAGGGCCACCGGAAACGACGTCCCGGTGATCTTCCTGACCGCGCGGGACACCTCGTCCGACACCGTGACCGGCCTGGCCCTCGGCGGCGATGACTACGTCACCAAGCCCTTCTCCGTGGAGGCGCTGGTGGCCCGGGTCCGGGCCGTGCTCAGGCGGGCCGCGCGGAACGCCGGCGACGCCCCGGCGGATCAGGGCATCCTGCGCGCCGGCGACCTCGAGCTCGATGAGTCACGCTGGACGGTGCACCGCGCGGGCACCCCCGTGGAACTGTCACCGACGGAGTTCCGGCTGCTCGCGTACCTGATGCGGCACCAGGGCCGGGTGCTGACCCGCGCCCAGCTGCTGGAGAGCGTGTGGGGCTGGGACTACGCCGGGCAGTCCCAGATCGTCGAGACCTACGTCAGCTACCTGCGGCACAAGCTCGATCCGCTGGGCCCGCCGCTGATCCACACGCAGCGCGGGGTGGGATACAGCCTGCGGCCGGGCGCCCGGCCAGGGGAATGACCGCCCCGGGGCCCACGGACCCGGCCGCCCCGGCGCGGCGGGCCGGCGGGCTGCTGTCCCTGCGCGCCCGCCTCCTCGTCCTGCTGATCTGCGTGACCGCAGCCTTCCTGCTGATCATGGGGGTGGTCAGCACGGCCGTGCTGAACAGCCGGCTGGGCGGCGAGTTCAACGCGCAGCTCGTGGCGGCGGCCCAGCACAGCCCGGAGCAGATCGCCAGCAACCCCGGGGGTTATGTGGCGGTCGAGATCACTATCCTCCCGTTGCAGGTCCGGCCGCTGACCAGCAACTCCGCGGCGACCCGGGAACTGGCCGCCGCGGTGGAAAACCTGCTGTCCAGGCACGTGGCCCGCCGCTACGTCAACGACCAGCCGTTCGCGGTGCCCGCAGCCGACGAGCGGCCCCCGGCTGCGCGCCGTGGCCCGGGTGATCCCGGCCCGGGCCAACGGCGGGGTGCGCGGGGTGCTGGTGGTCGCCCGCCCGGTCGGCGACGTCACCGGCCAGGTCCGCGGGATCATCATCACGGAGCTGATCACGGGAGGCGCGCTGATCCTGCTGCTGGCGGTCAGCGGGCGCTGGCTGATCGGCCGGGGCCTGGCCCCCCTGAAGCAGATGGCCAGGGCCGCGCATCAGATCACCTCACGCGGTGACCTGACCGCCCGGATGCCCGAGGCGGACGACAGCACCGAGGTGGGCCAGCTCGGCGGGGCCATCAACGCCATGCTGGACCGGATCCAGCAGGCGTTCGGCGCCCGCTGGCGCTCGGAGCAGAAGGTCCGCCAGTTCGCCGCCGACGCCTCGCACGAGCTGCGCACCCCGCTGACCACCATCCGCGGCTACGCCGAGCTGTACCGGCAGGGCGCGCTCGGCCCGGATCAGCTGCCGAACGCCATGCGCCGGATCGAGCAGGAATCACAGCGGATGAGCACCCTGGTCGCCGAGCTCCTCGAGCTCGCCCGGCTGGACCGCACGTCCTCCCTGGACCTGACCGAAACGGACCTGTCGGTGCTGGTCCGGGACGCGGCCGCGGACGCCTCGGCGGTGGAGCCGGGGCGCCCGGTCAAGGCCGAGGCACCGGACCGGCTCCTCGCCGTGGTGGACGAGGCACGGATCAGGCAGGTGCTGGCCAACCTGCTCGGCAACGTCCGCGAGCACACGCCCCCCGGGACGCCGGTCGCGGTGCGGCTGGCCCCGGTCCGCGGCGGCGCCGTGCTCGAGGTCGCCGACGGGGGACCGGGGATGTCCGGGGAGGACGCGGCCCGTGCCTTCGACCGCTTCCACCGCGGGGCGGACCGCCCGGGCCGCGGCGACGGCGGCGGGGACGGGGACGGCCGGGACGGCGGAAGCAGCCGGGACGGTGACGCGGCCGCGCTGCCGGGCGGCAACGGGCTGGGGCTGTCCATCGTGCAGGCCATCGCGGCCGCCCACGGCGGCCAGGCGGTGCTGGAGTCGCAGCCCGGCTACGGGACCCGGGTCAGGATCTGGCTCCCGGCCGGGTCCCCGCCCCTGACCCCGGTTAACTTCCCTAACGGTCTTTCCGGCCGGCTCACCGGCGGCCGGGCTCACGCCGTCGGGACCATGCCGCGTCCGCGATCATGGCCGTCGCGGCGCGGCCGCGCGGCCAGGACGGGCTGGGCAGGTGCTCGAACAGGTAGTAGACGCCGAGCAGGCCGAAGATGACCAGCGCGACCAGCGGCGCCCCGAACGCCGCGACCAGCGTGCCGGCCACGTAGCACGAGCAGGCCGCCGGTGAACCCCGGTATCGAGCGCCGCAACGCCTCCGGCTGGGCCTGGCCGCCCAGCCGCTCCGCGTGCGTCACCACGTAGATCCACAGGCCCGCGAAGCCGAACGAGGCCGCGATCAGCACCAGCCCGTAGGTGACGGTCGCCGGCGACGCCGCCCGGGTGCTGCAGGTGACTCGGCGACCAGCGAGGTCGGGAACGGGATGACCACGATGGCCATCAGCAGCAGCAGGTTGATGACGAGCAGCGGCCGGTCCACCCGGCTGACGTGGGCCAGCATCGTGTGGTGGTTCATCCACATGATCCCGATGGTGAGGAAGCTGACCACGTAGGCGAAGTACTGCGGCCAGGCGGCGAGCAGCTGATCGGTGAGCGTGGGGTGAGCCACGCTGGGCCCGGGGAGCCGCAGGCTCAGGACGAGCAGGGTGATCGCGATCGCGAACACCCCGTCGCTGAACGCCTCGGCGCGCCTGCTGTCCATGGCCCCCGGGCCGCCCCGTCCCGGCCCGGTCAGCCCGTGGGCTGGTCGGCCGGGGCGGGGGCGGCAGGGGCGGCGGGCGGCGCGGCGCCGGCGGGCGGCGCGGGCGGGGACATGGAGCGGGCGAGGACCTGGGCGACGTTGACGACTTCGAGGGTGTCCTTGGCTTCGCCGCTGGCTTTCTTGGCGGCCACGGCGTCGCCGAGCATGACCAGGCAGTAGGGGCAGGCGGTGGAGATGGTGTCGGGATCGGTGCCGAGGGCCTCGTCGATCCGCTCGGTGTTGATGCGCTTGCCGATCCGCTCTTCCATCCACATCCGGGCCCCGCCCGCGCCGCAGCAGAAGCCTCGGTTCTTGCACCGGTGCATTTCCTGGGCCTGGACGCCGGGGACCTGCTCCATGATTTCCCGGGGCGGGGTGAACACCTTGTTGTGCCGGCCGAGGAAGCACGGGTCGTGGTAGGTGATCTTCTCGTCCACCGCGCTGACCGGGGTGATCTTGCCCTGCTCGACCAGCTTCGCGAGCAGCTGGGTGTGGTGCACCACCTGGTAGTTCCCGCCGAGCTGCGGGTACTCGTTGGCGAGGGTGTTGAAACAGTGCGGGCAGGACGCCACGATCGTGCGCGGCGCGGCCTCGTTCAGGGTCTCGATGTTCTGCTGGGCCAGCATCGAGTAGACGAACTCGTTGCCCATCCGCCGCGCCGGATCGCCGGTGCAGGTCTCGGCCGGGCCGAGGACGGCGAAATTGACCCCGGCCTGGTGCAGCAGGGTCGCGATGGCCTTGGTGGTCTTCTTCGCCCGGTCTTCCAGCGCCCCGGCGCAGCCCACCCAGAACAGGTACTCGGTGTCCTCGCCGAGTTTCCCGTCGGCCACCGGGACCTCGAAGTCCAGTTCCTCCGCCCAGGCCAGGCGGCGGTTGCCGCCCATGCCCCACGGGTCGCCCTTGTTCTCCAGGTTCTTCAGCATCCCCGAGGCTTCCTGCGGGAACGCGGACTCGATCAGGACCTGGTGGCGGCGCATCCCGTCGATGTGGTCGATGTGCTCGATGTCGACCGGGCATTCCTCGACGCACGCCCCGCAGTTGGTGCACGACCACAGCACGTCCGGGTCGATCACCCCGTGCTGCGCCTCGGTGCCGACCAGGGGGCGCCCGGCCTCGAACTTCACCGCGTCAGGGAGCGCCTCCCGCTGCGCATCGTCAGCCGCCAGGAGGTAGGGGGCCTTGGCCAGCGCGTGGTCACGCAGGTCCAGGATGACCTGCTTGGGCGAGAGCGGCTTGCCGGTGGCCCAGGCCGGGCACTGGGACTGGCACCGCCCGCACTCGGTGCAGGTGGCCATGTCCAGCAGGCCCTTCCAGGTGAAGTCCTCGATCTTCCCCAGCCCGAACACATCGGTGTCCGGGTCGGCTTCCTCGAAGTCCAGCACCTTGCCGTTGCTGCGCATGGGCTCCAGCCCGCGCAGCGCGTTCGGGCGGCGGGAGAACAGCACGTTGATGGGCGCGGTGATGATGTGCAGGTGCTTGGAGTAGGTGAGGAACACCAGGAACCCCAGCACCACGGCCAGCTGCAGCAGGATGAACGTGGTCTCCAGCACGCTGTTGACCCCGGTGCCCAGCGGCGCCAGCCAGTGCCCGACGATCTGCGACGCGAACGCACCGTGCGGGTAAGGGAAGTCGCCGGTGTTGATCTGCGCCCCGCGGTAGATAAGCAGGGTCGCGATGACCAGGAAGATGGCCGCCAGGACCAGCCACGCGGCGCCGGTGTGCGACCCGGCGAACCGCGAATCCCGGCCCTCCCGGTGCGGATTGTTCCGCAGCCGGATCACCGCGAACGTGATGATCCCCACCAGCACCAGCACCGCGAACAGGTCTTCGATGAACGCGATGAACGCCCAGTGGTCGATGCCGGGGAACTTCTTGTCGAACAGGTTGGCGTAGGCCTCGATGATGGTCAGCGTCAGCACGATGAAGCCCCAGAATGTGAACGCGTGCGCCACCCCGGGCACCGTCCACTTCAGCAGCTTGCGCTGCCCGATCACCTCAGTCGCCTCGACCCCGGCGTCCCGGGCCGGATGCGAGCGCACCGCGTTGATCCGCTCCGGCGCCGGCTGCCCCGTCCGGCCCACCCGGGCCAGCCACCACAGCCGCCGCCCCGCCAGCCCGAACGCGACCACGGTCAGAACCAGGCCGATCACGATGCGCACGACCACCAAAACCTCCTCATGCGGCCCCAGGCGGGCCCAGCCGGACCCGGCGCTGCGCCGGCTGCCAGCGTACGCCGCGCCACCCTGACCCCACGATCAATGCGGTACGTCCGGCCCGAAAGGCATACCGAACGGTACCCCGGAGGGTCCGGGGCATCACCCCGGCCCAGCCCCGCGGGCGCCTGGGCCGGACTCCGGCCGGACCGGGGCCGCCGGCGGAATCATTCTGCGTCCCCGGAAGTTGAGCCAAGTACACTCAACTCATTTGCCAGGGGTCAGTGTCCCTGGCAGACTTGAGCCGACAAGACTCAAGGTAAACATCACACACAGGGACTACACATGGCACGTGCGGTAGGTATCGACCTCGGAACGACCAACTCCGTCGTCGCGGTTCTGGAGGGCGGCGAGCCCACGGTGATCGCCAACGCGGAGGGCTCGCGGACCACCCCGTCCGTCGTG
>CAVQEM010000054.1:0-45988 GCA_963711485.1 uncultured Actinomycetes bacterium | reverse complement strand
AGCCCCAGGGCCAGCCCGCCCAGCGAGGCGGCAGCCGTGCGTGGGCGACAGCCAGTCCGGCCAGCGCAGCCACCCGGGGGACCGGGCGAGCCAGCTGAGGCCCGGGCGGACTCGTCAGGGAGTCGGCCACCAGGCACAGGCCGCCGAGCAGGCAGCAGTTGCACCAGGGGCTCGGTGAACGCCGACCGGCTCGTGTACTGCTCGGGCAGCGTCACGGCCGAGGACCAGGGCCGCCGGCGGGGCCCACTGCGGGCCCACGAGCCGCCCGGCCAGGCCGCCGAAGGTGAGCACCGCAAGCGCGCCGAGCACCGGGCTGACCAGCACGGCCGTGGGCATGCCGTGGATCCACCAGCCGCCGGCCTCACGATGGCCAGTCCGGGCGTGAACTGCGGGGTCAGGCCGCCGTGCGTGGCGGCCAGGCCGGTGCTGGCGAAGGCGAGCCCGGGATGCGCGCCGCCGAACGCCGGCAGCGACGCGGGGATAGGCAGTGAGCCGTGACCGGCGATCCAGTAGCCGAGCTGGAACACCGCGCCGGGCTGGCGCGCGCGATGATCTGCGGTGAGTTGAGCCAGATCTGCCATGCGCCGAATCCGGCCGCCACGGCGATCGTGCCGGCCAGGCCCCACCAGCCGGCCCACGCCCGGACGGCGCGGGCGCCGGCTCGCCCGCGCCGGGCGCCGGAACCAGCCGCTGCCCGGGCACCCGGCGCAGGACGGCGGCGATCAGGACGACGGCCAGGGGCACAGAGATCAGCAGCATCGGGGCTGGCCGCAGCCGGCCGGCCATCAGCAGGGCCGCACCGGGAACGAGCCAGGCCAGCCCCAGCAGCACCGGCAGGACCGTGACCTGCGTGAAGAACCACCAGACCCAGGGTGCCCGGCGTCCGAGCCTGACCGTGGTGGCAGGCTCACGGTTCTCGGCTACTGGGCCGGCCTGACGGGGTCCCGGGCGCACGAGTCCCACTCTAGGCCGGGAGCCCCGACATTGCCGCGGAAGGCGGAGTGACCGATTCATCCCGTTGGTGCCACATGCGGGAGCTGTTCGGTGGAACAATGGGAACACACCCCCGTACAACCGCGTAAGCCACGGCCCACGCCACGAGGAGCGATGACCCGCTACGACGACATGGACGAGTCCGGGGGCGGCATCTCAGTGTCCGGGCACGCACCCGGAGCGCCGCGGCCCTCATACTCCGACTCGCGCGGGGACACGGACTGGGACCTTGCCTGGCACGGCCCCGGGCCGGCGGACCCGGCGCCACGGACAGACCGTTATGGCGGCTCAGGCGGCGGCTCCGGCGGTGGGCAGCAGGCCGGAAGGAGGCCGCGGTGGCGGCGGCCCAGCTGGCGCGCGATGCTCGGGGCGACGGCCATCATCGCGACGTTCGCGGTCGTCGCGACCTCACTCGTGGCCTACGCCAAGTACCGCGGCGTGCTGGGCAGCATCCACCGGGAGAACGTCACCTCGGCGATGCTGGGCAAGCGGCCGCCCTACACCGCGGGCCTGAACATCCTGATCATCGGCTCGGACTCGCGCCAGGGCCTGGGCAACACGTTCGGGGCGGACGTCGCTCGGGCGCACGTTCGGACACCTCGATGCTGCTGCACATCGCGCCCGGACACACCCGGGCCGACATCATCAGCTTCCCCCGCGACTCGATGGTGCCGGTCCTGGCCTGCTCCAACGACCGGCCAGGGCCACCCCGGCCAGAGCGCCCAGCCCGGGCAGCTGGAGCGGCTTAACGCCACCTTCTCCGCGGGCGGCGCGCCCGTGCCTGTGGAAGACGCTGGAGCAGGAAACCGGCATCCGTATCCAGCACTTCGTGGAAGTGAACTTCGCCGGCTTCCAGTCGATCGTCAACGACGTGGGCGGCGTGCCGGTCTGCCTGCCGTTCGCGATCAACAACCCCCAGTCCAGGCTGCACCTCTCGGCCGGGCAAGCACCTGGTCAACGGGGCGCAGGCGCTCGCCTTCGTCCGGCTCCGGGAGAACATCGGCCAGGGCTCGGACATCCAGCGCATCCAGCGCCAGCAGTACTTCCTGGCCGCGGTCATGCAGAAGCTCAAGGTCAACGAACCTGCTCGCCCAGCCGAACCGGATCTTCGCGGTGGTCCGCGACGTGGCCAAGTCGCTGACCACCGACAGCGGCCTCGACCTGTCCACGATGCTGCGCATCGCGAACAGCATGAAGAGCCTGAGTTCCAGTTCCGTGCAGTTCATCACGGTCCCGGTGGTGCCCTACGCGGGGGATCCCGCCGCCGAGCTGTCCTGGGCAGCAGCCGCAGGCGGCCCGCCTGTTCCAGGCCATCGAGGCCGACCGCAACCTGCCTGCCGCCGCCAAGGGCGGCCAAGGGGAAGGGCCGCGCCCACGCGGCCACGGCGGTGCCCACGGTCAGCCCGGCCCAGGTGCACGTCCAGGTGCTGAACGGGTCCGGCGTCACCGGCGTGGCGGGCACCACCGCCGCCGCCCTGACCGCCAAGGGCTTCACCGTGACCGGACCGGCCCGGCCGCTAACTACGGCTACACCAGCAGCGTGATCCAGTACTCGTCCGCCGCCCAGCTTCCCGAGGTGAACACGCTCAAGGCCCGGTTGGGCTCGGTCGTGGTCCAGCAGGACACGGCACTGGGCTCAGGGCTCGCTCAACCTGATCCTGGGATCGAGCTTCAACGGCCTGCAGTCGGCCAAGCCCGCGGGCGCCCAGTCGTCCGCAAAGACCCTCGGCAACCTGGCCAAGAAGTACAACGGCATCACCGCGAACACGAACATCTGCCAGGACTCGGCTGCATTCGCCGGCCCGGACAACCCGCTGCCCGGGGCGGCTGAGGCGTTAACGTTGGCGCGCTAGATCCGGGGTCAGCATCCGGCGCCAGGCGCACGCCGCGCCTGACCGGCGCCGCGGCGGCGGCCAGGGGCTCGGCGCCGGGCGTCAGGCGGCACTGGGCTGGGCTACACCGCCGTGCGGAAGGCCGGCCCCCCGGGGCGTCCTCGTCGGGACGGCCCTCCGGCCGCAGGCGCCGCGCGCCCAGCTGTGACACGACCAGCCAGGTCCACAGGCCCAGCGGGTACATGAAGTAACCGAACCGGGTCGCCGGGGCCAGCATGAACATGAGCACCAGGCCGATGATGAGCCGCCAGGTCGGCGGACGGCACGTTCCGCGGCGGGCGGACCACCAGGGAGAGCAGCACGCCGAGCCCGCCAGGCAGAGCAGGACGACGGCGATCGTGTGCCCGGCCGGCCCGGTGTCGGCCAGCACGTGCCCGGGCAGCGGGCTGGCCGCCTGCGACCTGACGCTTGGCCAGCCCGAGCGGGAAGAGAATGGTGTTCTCCACCAGGGCGTGCGGCCACACCGCGGCCACCGGCCCGATGATGGCGGCCGCCGCGGCGACAGCGGCCAGCAGGAACCGCGCCGCGGCGCGCCTGCCGTCCCGCACCAGCAGCATGGTCGCGGCCACGAGCAGGGCGGGCCACGCGGTCGCCTTGGTGGCCGCGGCGATGCCCAGCACCAGGCCGGCCAGCAGCGGCTGGGGGCGGCGCCAGAGCAGCGCCAGGCCCGAGGCACAGCAGGGCGAGCACCGGGACGTCGGTACCCCCCACCGCCAGCGAGAACGCGATCACCGGGGTGGCCGTGACCAGCAGCGTCCAGCGCAGCACGTCCCGGGCCCCCGCGACGGCCAGCGCGGCCGCGAACAGGGCCACGAAGCCCAGGGTGAACCAGATCCGGGGGTCGGTGATCAATCCGGGCCCGAACAGCGCCCGCGGGAGCCCGAAGATGGCCATGACCGGCAGGTACGGGTTGTAGATGTTGGGGTCATGCGAGGCGCTGACCACCGCCTGGCTTTCGTACGGGGAACCGTGCTGGACCAGCAGCCGGGCCCCCCGGGCGATCACGCCCACCTCGGGCTGCCACCGGCCCTGCTCGGCCAGCAGGGACAGGGGCGCGACCAGTGCCCCGCCGACCCCCAGCAGCAGGGCCAGGTCCACCGCCCGCGACGATCTCCAGGCCAGCACGACCACCGCAGCCAGCACATAAGCGATGGCCGCGAACAGCCCCCACAGCCGGTGAAGGGAGTCTGTGCTGAACACGCCCAAGCCCGCAGCGAAGAGCGCGCAGGCGGCGAAGATCGCGGCCAGCCACAAGCGGGGGATGGTTACCGGGGACTGCCATCCCAGGCCGGGCCTGTCCCAACGCAGCGGCGCTCGTCTGAGCAGGAGCATAGAAATATAGCCTCCACGGGGTGATCCTAGCTGTCCGCACCTTCGGCGCTGCGCAGGCAGCCCGGAGCACCGCTGCCCAGACTAGCCTGGTGAGCACCCCGGGACCGCGCCCGGGCCGCTAGCCAGCTGGCCAGGCTGCCGGAGGACAGCAGCCAGAGCAGGTACACGGTCAGGGCCAGATAGCTCAGTGTGGCCACGCCGAGCATGGCGCCCACCCCGGCCACCAGCATCCGGCCCTCCCAGCCGATCCCGCCGTGCGGATCGCCCGCGGGCATCGGGTGGCGGGCGCGGTAGGCGACGTCCACCTGGCGCAGGGCGACCAGCCCGGTCAGCGCGAAGACGAGCGGGCCGGGGACGCCCTTGGCGAAACCGAGCGCGGCCAGGTAGACGTACTGCCCGGCCTGGATGACCAGCGGCGTCAGCCAGTCCAGCGGGCCGTTGTGCGGATGAGCGGAGCCCGGCGCGGCGAGCAGCATCGCGGCCACCGGGGTCAGCAGGACCAGACCGGCCAGGTCGTGCAGCCCCAGCGTGGCGAGCAGGACGGTCGCGGTCAGCCCCGCCACCGCGGGGGGCAAGGGCACCAGCTGGCCGCGTACGACCGCACCCGCGAAGCGGGCCAGCGGGCCGTCGTCCCGCGCGGCCGCGACGTCAGCCGGGACGGTGGGGCCCGGCGGACGGTCCGCCGGGCCGTTCGCCGCGCCGGACGCCGCGCCGGCCCGACGGTCCGCCGGGCCGTTCGCCGCGCCGTTCGCCGCGCCGTTCGCCGCGCGGGACCAGCCGTTTTCCGTGCGCGGCCCGGCGATCGTCCAGGCCAGTGCGACCGCCCCCCAACAGGTGAGGACAAGCAGGGACATGCGGGTGCCGTAGAAGGCGGCGGTCACGGTGATCGCCACGGCCCGCTCCCCCGCGGGCAGCGCGGGCAGGCGGGCGGCCAGGACGGCTAGCGTCCGGACTGGTCCGATGCGTTCCTCCGCTGCCGGAGCCTGCGGCCGCGCGGAGGCGGGGCCGGGCCGGGCGGACCAGCCGGGCTACCTTCCGCATCCCGAGCAGGATGGCCGCGGCGGTGGCCAGGGCCCAGACGCGGGGCTGCCCGGTGACCGCGCCCGCCGCCAGCCCCGCGTACACCGCGAGCTCGCCGGCCAGCGCGCAGAGGCCGGCCAGCCAGCCGTCGAACGCACCCACGGTGAGCTGCCCGCCTACCCTCCGGGCCAGGTACCCGCCGCCCAGGGCCACGCCACCGGCGAGCGCGGTGAGCGGGGTCCCGGCGCTGAACCACACCGCGGCGCACAGGGCACACGCCAGTTCGATACCGGCCACGGACGTACGGGCCACGGCCCGGCGGCTGGCCCAGACGGCCACGCGCCGGGGCAGCACCACCACGGCCGTGGCTACGGTCATGCCTCGCTCCTACTGGTCTGCCCGCACACTCCGAAACAGCAACCCCAGCCCTTCGTACCCCGCTGTGGTTTGGTTAACATCCCCTGCCCACCCGTGCCTCCTCGCCCGGAAGACGTGTTTGCATGCAAGCCGAGCCGCCTCGCCATCAGCGGCATGTGATGGACCAGTCTCCGCCGGTAGCCCTGATTGGTTCCCTGAACAGCGCTTAATGGCCTGGGCACGGGTCTGGCCTAGCGTAATTCTGCCCCCGGAAACAGGTTCACGCAGCGGCCCTGCCTTTGCTCGCGGCGGCCTCGACGGATGACGGAAGTAAGGCCGCCGTCCCTGACGTTGCCGGAGAGATAAGGCCGTCGCAGTTTCGGCGACTGGTGCGATTCGCTGGTATTACCGTGCGGATTATAGAGGCACGTGGGTCTGCATCGATGGCGGTAACGGCTTCCCGGCCGCAAGCCAGTACATCTCTCAATAACGGCTCCGGCAAAGCCGCCTATGCTCACTCCCTCGCCGGCCACGCCGCCTCGACCCCGGCGAGTCCATCGGGGCGAGTGGATCCGGGCGAGTCCGCCCGGCCGAGTGGATCCGGGCGAGTCGATCCGGGCGGGCTTGGCCAAAATGCAGCTCAGAAACCTGACCCCGCGCCGCAGCCCGGCCGCGCCGCAGCCCGGCACCCCGGGGCCCGGCCCCCGGGGCCCGGCCCCCGGGGCCCGGGTAAAGTCCGCTTATGCGAACGGTGGCTGTGGTGCTGGCGGCCGGCTCGGGGGTGCGCTTCGGCGCGGCGCTCCCCAAGCAGCTGCTCCCGCTGGCTGGCCGGGCCCTGCTGGAGCACTCGGTCGCCGCGTTCGACCAGGCTCCCGCGGTGGACGCCACGCTGGTGGTGATGGCGCCGGGGCACGCCGACCACGCTCGTGAGCTGCTGGCGCTGGGCGGTTACCGCAAGGTAACCGGGATCATCGAAGGCGGGAAAACGCGCCCCGAGTCGACCCGGCGGGCGATGGCCGCGCTGGGACCGGCCGAGTGCAAGGTGCTGTTCCACGACGCCGCCCGGCCGCTGCTCGACCAGGCCACGATCGCCGGCTGCGTGCGTGCCCTCGATACCTATGAGGCTGTCGGGGTGGCGGTGCCCACCTCCGACACCATCGTGGTAGTCGAGGATGGCCGGATGACCGGGATGCCGCACCGCGACTCGCTGCGCCGCTGCCAGACCCCGCAGGGCTTCCGCCTGTCGGTGATCCGCAAGGCGCACGAGCTGGCCCTGGCCGACCCCGCCTTCGCGGACCTCGCCGCGACCGACGACTGCGGCGTGGTCCTGCGGTACCTGCCCGACGTCCCGGTGGCCGTGGTGCCGGGCAGCGAGCGCAACATCAAGATCACATATCCCGGGGATCTGAGCATCGCCGAAGTCCTGCTCAGCGCCGGAGACGGCGCTGGCGACGGCGCCGGTGACAGCCGAACCAGCGGCAGCGCCGACGGCAGCAGCAGCAGCGCTGACCGCAGCAGCGGCAGCACCGGCGGCAGCGGCAGCGGAACCAGCAGCAGCAGCAGCGCCGGTCAGTGACGGCGGGCGCTGACCGCCTGCTTGACCAGGGTCTGGCCGAAGTCCCAGATCAGGCCGCTGCCCCGGCTGGCGTCATCCATGACCTCGACGAACGCGTCACGAAACAGGTCCACTTCCGCTTCCCCGATGGTCAGCGGGGGCAGCAGCTTGATCACTTCCACGTTGTCCGCCGCGACCTGGGTCAGGATGTGGTGGCGCTGGAACAGCGCGACCACTACCGTCTGCGCGAACAGGCCGTGCCGGGCCGCCTGGAGCACGTTCCACGCCGCCCGGGACCGCATCGCCTTCGGCAGGCCGAACTCCAGGCCGATCATCAGCCCGCGCCCGCGCACCTCGGCGAGCAGCTCGTACTTGTCCACCAGCAGCTGAAGGGCTTCCCGGAGCAGGGCGCCGGTCTGCTCGGCGTTCTCTACCAGCTTCTCGTCGTCGATAACTGCGAGCGACGCCAGGCCGGCCGTCATCGCGGCCGCGTTCGAGCCGAACGTGGAGTCGTGCACCAGCACGCGGTCGATAGACGAGTAGACCTTGTCGAAGATCCAGCCCTTGGCCAGCGTGGCGCCGACCGGGACGAACCCGCCGGACAGCGCCTTGGCTACGGTCACGATGTCCGGTTCGACCTCATCGTGCTGATAAGCGAAGAACCGGCCGGTCCGCCCGACCCCGGACTGCACCTCGTCACAGATCAGCAGGGCGCCGTGCTCGTGCAGCAGGGCCCGGGCCGCGGCCAGGAAGCCCGGCGGGACCACCGCGACGCCCTTGCCCTGCACCGGCTCGATGATGAAGCCGGCGACGTCGCCCTGGCGCAGCTCGGCCTCGAGCGCTTCGAGGTCACCGAACGGGATCATCGTGTCGGGCAGCAGGGGGCCGAAGCCCTTGCGGAACTCGTCTGACCCGTTCGAGGACAGCGAGCCGACCGTGAGCCCGTGGTAGGCGTGATCGCAGTAGATGATCCGCCGGCGGCCGGTCGCGTAGCGGGCGAACTTCAGCGCCGCTTCCACGGCTTCCGTGCCGCTGTTGCAGAAGTACACCCGGTCCAGGCCGGGCGCCTTGGCCAGCAGCCGCTCGCCGAGCACGCCGGGAAGCAGCGGGGTGTCGAACTGAACCATGTCGGCGAGCCCGGCGTCCAGCATGTCGTGCAGCGCCTTGCGCACCACCGGGTGATTGCGCCCCACGCCGAACACGCCGAAACCGGCCAGGAAGTCAGCGTAGGCCTGACCCTCGGAGTCATACAGGTAGGCGCCTTCGGCGCGCTCATACACGCGGTCGAAGCCGATGGCGTGCAGCATCCGGGGCAGCTGGGGGTTCAGGTGCTGGCTGGCGAGGGCGTAGCCCTCCCCGTGCCGGGCAGCGAGAAGCTCCGACAAGTCGAAAACCATGTGGAGTAGTCTGCCGACTTCCTGGGGCTTCTCGCTACCCGGGGTGTTACAAACCAGAGTCCTCCAGCATTTCGGTGACGAGTGCCGCGATCGGGGAGCGTTCCGACCTGACCAGCGTCACGTGGGCGAAGAGCGGATGCCCCTTGAGCTTCTCGATGACGGCCACTACGCCGTCGTGCCAGGCCGACCCGCAAGTTGTCGCGCTGGGCGATGTCGTGGGTGAGCACCACCCGGGATCCCGAGCCGATCCGGGACAGCACGGTCAGCAGGACGCTCTGCTCCAGGGACTGGGCCTCGTCCACGATCACAAACGAGTCGTGGAGCGAGCGGCCCCGGATGTGGGTGAGCGGCAGCACCTCGAACATGTCACGAGCCAGCACCTCGTCGATCACGTCCTGCGAGGTGACAGCGGACAGCGTGTCATAGACCGCCTGGGCCCACGGGTTCATCTTGTCGGCCTCTGAACCAGGCAGGTAGCCAAGCTCCTGGCCGCCCACCGCGTACAGCGGCCGGAACACCACCACCTTGCGGTGCTGCCGCCGTTCCATCGCGGCCTCCAGGCCCGCGCAGAGCGCCAGCGCGGACTTTCCGGTGCCGGCCCGGCCTCCAAGCGAGACGATCCCGACGTCGGGGTCGAGCAGCAAGTCGAGCGCGACACGCTGCTCGGCGCTCCGGCCGTGCAGGCCGAAAGCCTCCCGGTCGCCACGCACCAGCCGGACTGACTTGTCCGGCAGCACCCGGCCAAGCGCGCTGCCCCCGCCAGCGGCCAGCACCAGCCCGGTGTGGCAGGGCAGGTCCCGCGCCTGCTCGCAGTCCAGCTTGCCGGTGTCGTACAGCTCCTGAATGTCCTCCGCGCTCACGTCGAGCTCAGTCATGCCCGTCCAGCCGGAATCGGCCGGCAGCTCGGCCCGGTACTCCTGGGCGGTCAGGCCGATCGAGGCCGCCTTGACCCGCAGCGGCAGATCCTTGCTGACCAGGACCACATCTTCGCCCTCGGCCGCGAGACTGCGCGCCACCGACAAGATCCGCGTGTCGTTGTCGCCGAGCCGGAACCCCGGGGGAAGGACCTGGGGATCGCTATGGTTCAGCTCAACCCGGACGGTTCCACCCTCGTCACCGATCGGCAGGTCGGCATCCAGCCGGCCGAATTCGATCCGCAGGTCATCCAGGTGCCGGAGGGCCTGCCGGGCGAAATAGCCCAGCTCGGGGTGATGACGCTTGGCCTCCAGTTCGGTGACGACGACGATGGGCAGGATCACGCGGTGCTCGGCGAACCGGCTGATCGCAGCCGGGTCGGCGAGCAGGACGCTGGTGTCCAGCACGTAGCTGAACCGGCGGCTTCCGGGCACGCCCGGAGCCCCACCGTCCATGTCAGTACGGGCATTGCTGGGCCGCTGCTCGCGGCGGGCAGAAGAACTGGCCACTCGTTCTCCCCTGGGCGCCTGAGGTGGCGCCGCGCTCGGACACAGATGTGTCTCCAGGACCGGGACAACCCTTGAAAGGGCCAGATCCCGGCCCTTCGCTCGTCTCGCCTGCGTGCCAGGACACGAAGCTCGAGGATGTCGAGGGCCTTCCCGGGGGGGCGGCTAGGCACCGCCCACCTGATTGAAAGGTACCTGCGCGGTGCCATCCCCGGAAGACCCAGCCGGGGTGTCACACACCACGCCCGAGCAGGTTTAGGAGTGGTTTAGGAGTGCCTTAGGGGTGGCTGAGGAGCCGTTCAGGACCCGAACCGGCGCTGCCGCGCGGCGTAGGAGCGCAGCGCGCGGAGGAAGTTAACCCGGCGGAAGTCAGGCCAGTAGGCGTCGCAGAAGTAGAACTCCGAGTGCGCGCTCTGCCAGAGCAGGAACCCGCTCAGCCGCTGTTCCCCGGATGTCCTGATGACCAGGTCGGGGTCGGGCTGGCCGGCGGTGTAGAGGTGCTCGGCGATGTGCTCCACGTCCAGGACCTCGGCCAGTTCCTCGATGGTGGTGCCCTTGGTCGCGTGATCCTGCAGCAGGGAGCGGACCGCGTCCGCGATCTCCCGGCGGCCGCCGTAGCCGATGGCCACGTTAACCAGCAGGCCGGGATTCCCGGCCGTCGCCTCCCCCGCGTCCTTGAGCACCTGCGCCGTCTCCCCGGGGAGCAAGTCGAGCGCACCCACCGGTTTCACATGCCACCCGGCCTCGGCCAGCGCGCTGACAGTGCTCTCAATGATCTTCAGCAGCGGTTCCAGTTCCGCGGCGGGCCGGGACAGGTTGTCTGTGGCCAGCAGCCAGAGGGTGACCACCTCGACCCGGGCCTGGCTGCACCAGCCGAGGAACTCGAAGATGTGGTCGGCGCCCTTCTGGTGGCCGTTGCTGACGTCGGTGAAACCTGCGAGACGGGCCCACCGGCGGTTGCCGTCGAGGATGACCCCGACGTGCCGCGGACCGGTGCGCCCGGACAGGGAGGTTTCCAGCCTGCGCTCGTACATCCGGTAGACGAGATCGCGGACCCTCGCCCGAACCTCGCGCAGCCCCATCCGCACCTACTTCCGCCGCTAGCCACCGGCCGATGAGCATGGCCCGCCCACGTTAAGGATGTCACCACTGAGATGGGCTCGTGACACGGCCAGCCCACCGAGAGACAGGCCAGCACCCCAGGGCTAACTCACCCGGTGCTATCTAAACAGAAAGTAGCGATATTGCGACGAGTCGTTACTGCTTATTCACCAAAGTGGGTAGACACCATGGTGTAAAGCGGGAGCAGGGTTGAACGGGGAACAGGATGCCGCAGGAGCCAGCGCGGGCCCGATCAGGCCTGGGGACCTTCAGCGCGGACCTCCTCGACCCGGCGCAGGGCCTCGCGCAGCTGGCCGAGCCAGGACTCCTCGTGCTCGCCGACCAGGCGCACGCACCAGGCGAGGGCGTCGCTGCGGCTACGGGCCACCCCCGCGTCCACCAGCGTGTCGAGCACGCGCCGCTCGGACTGCCGCAGCCGGGTCATCACCGGGACCGACAGTGTGGTGAACATCACCTTCCGGCCGCCGCAGATTACTCCCCAGGACACCTTGCGGCTGAACTTGAGCTCGGCTTCGCGGGCGATCTCGATCCGCTGGTCGCGGGTCTCCTCGCGGAACCGGCGGGCCCGCCCGTCCGCGGCGGCCGCCTGGGCGGCGGGCGACGCGTCCGCAGCCACATCCAGCCCGCCGAGGGGGCCGACCACGGTGATCTCCTCGCGGTCCGCGAGGACCTCAGGCGGCTCGGTGAACCAGCCCGCGGGCAGCCGCCCCGTGAACCAGCCCCGCACTTCCTCGCCCAGGACGGCGTCTTCGCCGTGTTTCTCAGTACTCATGTAATTATGTAATCACGCCATCCCCACGCAGGCAAGCACCGATCGGGCTCGGTCAGATTCGGGACGGAGGGCTGGTCAGCCGACCGGCGACGCGGCGACCTGCGCGGCGATGGCCGGCGACACCCGGACCACGCCCGCGAACTCGCTGCCCAGCGCCACCGGGACGATCTGCACGTTCTCGCCCGGCTCCGGGGCCTGGATCATCAGCCCCTTGCCCAGGTAGATGGCCACGTGGGAGATGTAGTCGGGGGCGGTGGGGTCGGTGCGGTAGAACAGCAGGTCACCCGCCTGGGCCTGGCTGAACGGGATCGCGGGCCCGGTGCGGGCCTGGTCCGCGGCCACCCGCGGCATGACCACCCCGGCCTGGGCGAACGACCACTGCACCAGCCCGGAACAGTCGAACGTGGTCGGCCCCGAGCCGCCCCACACGTACGGGTAGCCCACCCGGCTGGCCGCGGCCTTGAGCATCGCGACGAGCTCGTTCGTGCTCAGCGCGGCCTGCCCGTTGGCGGCGGCGCTGGCCACGGTCCCGGCCGCCAGCGCCGCGCCGGCCTGCCCGGCCGCGGCCGGGGTGCCGGTGGCCGAGGTGCTGACCAGCGGCTCGACCACGGCGCCGCGCGGCATCCGGGTCTTGATCTCGCCCACCAGCTGGGCGACCTGGTCGTGCGGCGCGCTGACCACGATCGCGTTGCCGGCCGGGAACCCGAGTGACTGGGCCACGGTCCGGGAGATCACGGCGTCCACCCCGCCGATCCCGACCGTGCCGAACCCGCCGACGCGCAGCGATCGCACCGTCCGGCCGGCGACCCGGACGGTCCCGCCCAGCGGCAACTTGTCCTGCTTGCCCATGGTGTAGGAGACGGCGATCGCGCCGTCGGCCACGTTGCGCCACAGCGGGCTGGACGAGGCGGTCGGCCCCGCGGCGAAGGCGCGGAACGTGGCCGGGTCCACTCCCAGCACCGCCGCGAACGTGCCGTTCACCCGGATCCGGGCCGCGTTGACGGCCCGTGCAGCCTGGACACCGCGCAGCCGGGCCACCCGGGCCACGTCCTTGGCCGGGAGAGCCTGCTGCCCGACCACCATCACGTCCGCGCGGAGCAGCTTACGGGGCGCCTCGGAGGACGTGGCCGTGGCCCGGACCGAGGGAGCCTGCGCGCTGGCCCCGGGCACCTCCACCCGCCCCGCAGCGGTGCCGCCGAGCGCCACGACCGCCAGCAGCACGGCGCCGTAACGGCGCGCGCGAGCACCCCGCAGCACGGTGCCGTAGCGGCGTGCGCGAGAACGCAGCCGGGCACCACCTCGTGCCGCCGCCGCCGGCGCATGAGTCACGCAGGCCTCTATACCCAGGCGCCGCCCGGCATACCAGGACGCAGCCGCCCACCTCTCCCCATCATCCGGCCGCCCGGCTGAAAGCGCAGGCCAGCGGGCTGGGCGCGGCATCAGCTGGATGAAATTTGCGAGGCTGTTTACACGGCCGCTACCGGTGCATGGGCGGCTAATCACCGCGCAGCGCAGCCCGAAGCGCCTCTGGCTCGGTCACCGGGGCGAGGCACGCAAACCCCCGGCAGACGTAGGCGGCCGGGGCGCCGCCGACCAGCCCGCGCGCCTCGAGCAGCGGTATCCCGCCGTCCGATTCCCCGTCCCCCAGCGCGATCACCGCGCCCGGCGGGGCCGCCTCGAGCGCCGTGAGGTGCAGCGCGGCGGTGCGCGGATCGTCCGCCGCGCCGACGATCGCGATCTCGGCCGGGCCGGAGATCAGCGCTTCGGCTACCGCGAGGCCCGATCCCGCGGCCCGCGGGAACCGGGCCGCGATCGGCCCCAGGATGCGCAGCGCGGCGGCCGCGGCCTCCCGGTGCGGCATCGACCCAGTCAGCGCGGAGTAGCTGAGCAGGGCCCCGGCCACGGCGAAGGCGCCGGAGGGGGTGGGCCCGTCCGCGGGATCCGCGGGCCGGTAGACCAGCGCCTCCCCGTCGTCCGCCGTGTCGTAGAAGCCGCCACTCCCGTCGCCGAACCGGGCCAGCGCGGTGCCGAGCAGTTCCCCCGCGAGAACCGCCCAGCGCGCCTCGCCGGTCACCCCGGCCAGGGCCAGCAGGCCCTCGGCCACGCAGGCGTAGTCCTCCAGCACGCCCGCGCTCCCGGACGCCACGCCGTCCCGCGACGTCCGGGCCAGCCGCCCGCCGGACAGGTGCACGCGGGCGAGCAGTTCCGCCGCGTCCCGGGCCGCAGCCACGAAAACCGGCTCGCCGAGCAGGAGCCCGGTCTCGGCCAGCGCCGCGATGGCCAGCCCGTTCCAGGCCGCGACCACCTTGTCGTCGCGGCCCGGGCGGACGCGCTGGCCGCGTGCGGCCAGCAGGGCGGCCTGGATCCGGCCGAACCGGGCCGGGTCATCGGGCTCGGCGCGCCGCTGCAGCACCGACCGGCCATGCTCGAAAGTCCCGGGGGTCGTCACCCCGAACGCGGCCGCGGCGTACTGGCCGTCCGCGGCCCCGAGCGCCCCGGTCAGCTCGTCCGGCGTCCACGTATAGAAGAGGCCTTCCGCGCCGTCGCTGTCCGCGTCCAGCGCCGACGCGAACCCGCCCTGCGGAGTGCTGAGCTCGGCGATCATCCACGCGCAGGTCTCCCGGGCCACCCGGCGGCCCAGCACCGACCCGGTACGCCGCCACAGGTGCGCGTAGACCCGGGCCAGCAGGGCGTTGTCGTACAGCATCTTCTCGAAATGGGGCACCACCCAGCCGGCGTCCACCGAGTACCGGGCGAACCCCCCCGCGAGCTGGTCGTACATGCCCCCGCGGGCCATCCCCTCGGCGGTCCCTTCCATCATCCGCAACGACGTCGGGTCCGGCTCGCCGTTGCGCTGTCGCGCGCTCTCCGATTGGCGGAGCAGAAATTCGAGCACCATGGACGGCGGGAACTTCGGCGCGCCGCCGAACCCGCCAGCGTTCTGTCGTAGCTCTCGGCCAGCGTGGCGACCGCCTGGTCGCAGACGCCCGCCAGCGCGTCCGCAGCCGCGGTACCCGGCGCACCGCCCTCGGGGTCGACCCGAGCCCCCGGAGCGGGGCGGCCCGCTCGGCCAGTGCCGCGGAGATCTGCCGGGCCTGGTCGGTGACGTTGTCGCGGTCCTCCCGCCACGCCTTGGCCACCCCGAGGACCAGGCGCTGGAACTGCTCCCGGGGAAAGTAGGTGCCGCAGAAGAACGGGTCACGGTCCGGGGTCATGAACACGGTCATCGGCCAGCCGCCCTGGCCGGTCATCGCCTGGGTCGCGGTCATGTAGACGGCGTCCACGTCGGGCCGCTCCTCCCGGTCGACCTTGATCGCGATCAGGTTCTCGTTCATGAGCGCGGCGGTCTGCGGGTCCTCGAACGACTCGTGCGCCATCACATGGCACCAGTGGCACGCCGAATACCCCACGGACAGCAGGACGGGGACGTCGCGGGCCCGGGCGGTGGCGAAGGCCTCCGCGGACCAGGGCCACCAGTTCACGGGGTTGTCCGCGTGCTGCAGCAGGTACGGGCTGGTGGCGTTCTTCAGTCGGGTGGCCATGACTCCATCTTGGCCTGTGCGCCCGCGCGGCCCGTGCGCCCCCTTGGCCTGTGCGCCCGGCCGGCCCGCGCGCCCGCCCGGCCCGTGCGCGCGGCGGCCGCGCCCGGCCGGCCAGGCCACAGGGACGGGGTCGTTCGCGTTGCGAGTGGAACTCATAACGGTTATCGTTTTCATCAACGGGGAGCACCAAGGACTACCCAGCGCGATCCAGACCGGAGACCAACACCAGATGCCCGTGCGCAGGACAGCTCAGCCCGGCCGAGCCCAGGCCAGGCCAGCTCGGCCCAGCCCAGCCCAGGCCAGGCCAGCACCACTCGCGGCAGCCCGGCCGAGGCCGGTACGGCCCAGGCCCGTGCTCGTGGCGGTGGTTGCTCTCGCGACGGCGGCGCTGGCCGCTGCGTGCTCATCCGGCTCCGGGCCCTCCCCGGCGGCCAATTCGGATGCCATCGTCACCGCGGTCGGCGCCGAGAACCAGTACGCGAACGTCATCGGCCAGGTCGGCGGCAGGTACGTGCACGTCAGCGCCGTCGAGAGCAACCCGAACACCGACCCCCACACGTTCGAGGCCAGCGCGAGCGTGGCCCAGCTGATCAGCGGCGCGGGCCTGGTCGTGCAGAACGGCCTGGGCTACGACACGTACATGAACAAGATCGAGGCTGCGGCCCCGAACGCGGGCCGCAAGGTCATCGACGTGCAGCACCTGCTCGGATTGCCGGACACCACCCCTAACCCGCACCTGTGGTACAAGCCGACACGATGCCGGCCGTCGCGAAGGCCGTGGCCGCGGACCTGTCGGGCTTGCAGCCCGCCCATAAGGCGTACTTCGCCGCCCGGGCCGCCGCCTTCGACCGGTCCCTGCAGCCCTGGTACCACCTGATCGCGTCGTTCAAGGCGCGCTACCCGGGGACGGCGGTGGCCACGACCGAGCCGGTCGGCGACTACCTGCTGCAGGCCGCGGGCACCCGCAACCTGACCCCGTTCGCCTTCCAGGCGGACGTCATGAACGGCGTGGACCCGGCCCCGCAGTACGTCTCGCTCCAGGACGGCCTGTTCTCCGGGCACAAGGTTAAGGTGTTCCTGTACAACCAGCAGGTGACCGACTCGCTCACCTCCTCGTTCCTGGCCGCCGCGCACCGGAGGGGATCCCGGTGGTCGGGGTGTACGAGACCATGCCGAGCCGGGCTACGACTACCAGTCCTGGATGATGGCCGAGACGACCGCGCTGGAGCGGGCCGTACAGCACGGGATCTCCACCGAGAGGCTGAAGTGATGACCAGGCCCGCCCGGGCCGCGCGGGGGGCGCCCCGGGACACCGGCGAGCCGGACACGAGCGAACCGGGCAGCGGCGAACTGCTCCAGGTGGACACGGTGAGCCTCTGGCTGTCCGGCCGGAAATCCTCGATGACGTCTCGTTCAGCCTGGGCCCGGGCGAGTTCGCCGGCCTGATCGGCTCGAACGGCGCGGGCAAGACCACGCTGCTGCGGGTCATCCTCGGCCTGCAGGCCCCGTCGGCGGGCACGGTGCGCATAGCGGGCCAGCCGCGTACCCGGCGCGGCTCGCTGATCGGGTACGTCCCGCAGAAGATCCTGCTCGACCCGGACATGCCGTTGCGGGCTCGCGACCTGGTCGGCCTGGGGCTCGATGGCCAGCGGTTGGCCTCCCGCTGCCGTCCGCCCGCCGCAGGCGCTGGTCGACGAGATGCTGCAGGCCGTGGGCGCGCGACCGGTTCGCCGACACCAGGGTCGGCCTGCTGTCCGGGGGCGAGCAGCAGCGGGTGCTGATCGCCCACGCGCTGATCAGCCGCCCCCGGCTGCTGCTGCTCGACGAGCCGCTGGCCAACCTGGACATCGGCAGCGAGCAGGACGTGGTCGCGCTGCTCGGCCGGGTCGCCCGGGAGCAGCAGATCGCGGTTCTGATCTCAGCCCACGACATGAACCCGCTGCTGCCGTTCATGGACCGGATCGTGTACATGGCCGCCGGCCGCGCCGCCAGCGGGACCACCGCCGAGGTGGTGCGTCCCGAGGTGCTCAGCTCGCTGTACGGCCAGCACGTGGACGTGATCAGGGTGCACGACCGGATCCTCGTGGTGGCCGGGCGGGCCGGGCTGGCGGCGGCGGAAGCCGCCCCCGTCCGCCGCCCCGCTCCCCGGGCACACCGGGCCGCCCCCAGCTCACCTCGCCGAGGGCGCGTAGTGCTGAACGCGATCTTCGAGCCGGGCTTCTTCTCCAGCGGCCCGGTGCACGTGGCCCTGGCCGCGGGCGGGGTGGTGGCGCTGGTGTCCGGGATCGTCGGCTCGTTCACCGTGATCCGCGGCCAGTCCTACGCGGGCCACGCGCTCGCCGACATCAGCGTGACCGGCGGCTCCGCCTCTTTCCTGGTGGGGGTCAGCCCGCTGTGGGGGTTCGTCGGCGTCGGCGTGCTGGCCGCCGGGGTCATGGACATGATCGGAATCCAGCGGCCCCGCGGCCGCGACCTGGCCACCGGCATCGTCCGCGGGGCCGGGCTAGGCCTGGCCGCCCTGTTCTTGTACTGGGACACGACGCACAGCAACGTCACCGGGGCCACGATCACGATCCTGTTCGGCTCACTCTTCACGATCAGCAGCTCCATCCTCCCGGCCATCGTGGCGCTGAGCGTGGCGGCGGTGGCCATCGTGGCCGTGCTGTACCGGCCGCTGCTGCTCAGCACGGTCGCCGCCGACCTGGCCGCCGCGCGGGGGGTTCAGCGTGCGGCTGGTCGGCCTGGCGTGCCTGGTGTCGATCGCCGCTGGCGGTCTCGCTGTCCGCGATGACCATCGGCACCATCCTGTCCACCGCGCTGCTGATCGGGCCCGCGGCGATCGGGCTCCGGCTGAGCAGCCGGCCGGGGCTGGCCATGGCCTGGGCCGCGGTGGCCGGCCTGGCCGCCACCTGGCTGGGGGTGCTGCTGGCCTACGACAGCTTCTACTGGCCGCCGGCCCGGCACGGCTGGCCGGTCAGCTTCTTCGTGGTCACGCTGATCTTCCTGGGCTACGTCGGCCGTGCAGGGCATCACCACCCGGGTGCGGCGGGGCTGAGCCGATGTTCACCGGGTTCATGACCAACGCCTGGCTGGTGGGCACGATCGTGGCCATCGTCGCGGGCGTCGTCGGGTTCTTCATCGTGCTTCGCGGCGCGGCGTTCGTCGCGGACGCGGTCCCGCAGGGCGCCTTCGCCGGCGCGGCCGGGGCCAGCCTGATCGGGATCAACACGCTCATCGGCCTGGCGGCGGCGGCGCTGCTCGGCGCGCTCGGGATCGGCTGGCTCAGCCGCCGCGGGCGGCGGGACGTGGCCACGGCCCTGGCCCTCGTGGTCCTGCTCGGCCTGGGCGCGCTGTTCCTGAGCTTCAGCACGGAGTACGCCCCCGAGATTTACGCCCTGCTGTTCGGCGAGGTGCTGGGGGTGAGCTCCAGCGAGGTGCTGCCGATCGCGGTCCTGGCCGTGGTCAGCGTCGCGGCCATCGCCGCGCTGTACCGGCCGCTGCTGCTCTCCTCGGTGATGCCGGAGCTGGCCGAGGCGCGCGGCGTCCGCCCGGCCCGGGTGGAAATGCTGTTCCTCGTGGTGGTGGCGCTGGCCACGAGCATGACCCTGCCGGTCGTGGGGGCGCTGCTGATCTTCAGCCTGATGATCGGGCCGCCCGCCGCGGCCCGCTCGGTGACCAGCAAGCCGCTGCCCGCCCTGGCGCTGTCCGCGGTCATCGCGGTCGTGGTGGTCTGGGCGTCGATCGCCGCCGCCTACGACACGAACTGGCCGGTCGGCTTTTTCGTGGGCGGGTTCGGGGCGGTCTGCTACGCCGCGGGGCGGGGCTGGGCCGCGCTGCGCGGGCGGCGGCCGGCCCGCCCCGGCGGGTGGCGCGGAGCTGGGGAGCATGGAGTACCGGCTGCTAATGTGCGGGTGTGATGATGCCGGCACCAGCTAAGCGTTCGCTGGGCGGCACCCGGGTGCGCGGGACCCGGCAGGCCGAGGCGCTGTCGGCGGTCCTGGGCGGGCTGCCCGGGTTCTGCAGCGCCCAGCAGATCCATGCTGAGCTGCGCCAGCGCGGTGAGCACATCGGCCTGACCACCGTCTACCGGCACCTGCAGGTGCTGAGCGAAGACGGGCTGGTCAACACGATCCGGGACGCCAGCGGTGAGACGCTGTACCGGCGGTGCGAGAGCAACGCCCACCACCATCACCTCATCTGCCGCAACTGCGGAACGAGTGTCGAGGTCGAGGGCCGCGCGGTGGAGCGGTGGGCCGAGCAGGTCGCGGCCGAGGCCGGATTCACCACGGTGGACCACACCGTGGAGTTGTTCGGGCTGTGTCCCCAGTGCAGCCAGATGGAACAGTCCAGCCAGATGGAAACAGTGCAGCCAGATGGAACCGTGCAGCACGGCACCCGGTGACGGCATCAGACGGCGCGGTCGTGCAGCCGGGGAAGGCTCTCGCGAAGCTGATCCAGGGCGCGAGTTGAGTATCACGCTGACGCGATGCTGCGATTCTCGCTGATCCACCCGCCGCCGCTGGCGGACCCTCGGCTACCTCGCGCCCGGTGAATAATCACCGTTCATCACGTCGAGGGCCAGGCGGACCAGTTCGGCGTTGCCGCTGACCGGCTCGCCGCCCGGGCCGGCCGTGATGTCCTCCAGGCCGATCCGGGTGGGCAGTCCCGCCCTGGCCGCCTGCGCCACCAGCGGCCAGCAGCCCTCTTCCTCGCCGTGCAGCAGCCGCGGGAGCCCGCGCAGCGGCGAGTGGTCGAGGGCGCGCAGGATGTCCTCGGCTAGCCGTGGCGCGGCGTCGGCCGGCTCGCCCATGACCTCGACCAGGATCCGCAACGGCGGCTGCGGCAGCCCGGCGTCCCCGGCCACGCGGGCTAGCGCCTGGACGTCCGCGACCGACCACACCCCGGCCTCCACGGCGATCCCGGCCGCGGGGAGCGAACGGGCCACGCCGGCCCACCCCTCCTCGCTGACGTTGACGGAGGCGAAATCGGGCCGTGCGCTGTCCGGCAGGCTGGCCCAGGCCGCCACGGCGGCCCCGCGGGCCGCCGCGTCCCCGCGCGTGATCCAGAGCCCGGTGGACACCCCGACCGGGCTACCGGGGCAGGCCGCGCGGACCGCGGCCACCGCCGCGCCGACGTCGGCGGCCCGCACCGACTCGGCGCCGTCGTGGCCGCGCGCGTGCAGGTGGACGGCCTCGGCCCCGGCGGCGACCGCAGCCGCCGCGGCGTGTGCGAGCTCGCCGGGGGTGACCGGCACCGCGGGGAACTCCGCCTGGCTGCGTTTCCCGTTGAGACAGGTCTTCAGGCGCGTGATGTTGCCGTTCATCCCGCCATGATCCCAGGCCAGCACGCGGCCGGGAAGCAGCCGCCCGGGGGTAGCGTGCTGGCCGTGGTCAGCCACCGGGACCGGCACCCGGTGCTCGCGCCCGGGCGGCCAGCCCGGGCCGCTAGTAGCGCAGCAGGTACGTGCCGCCCGCGCCGGTGTTCTCGTCCCGGATGGTCACCGAGGCCCGGCCGCGGAGGAGCGCGACGCGCATGTACACCGTGTCACCCGGCGCGGTGTCCAGGCTGATCCGTTGCTCGTTCGGCCTTTGGGGGACCATCCGCCACCACAGGTAAGGGCCGAAGTAGCCGCCTGCGGACGAGCCAGCCTGGACGAGCGGGTCACCGGGCAGGCCGAGCCCGATGCCTGCCCAGGAAGACACGGCGGTGTCCGCGGCGTTCTCCGGCCGGGTGACCCGCCAGGTGCCGTAGACCACGGTCGGGGTGGTGGTGCTGGCCCGGTTACCCCCCGCGCTGGGGCGCGGAGCGGTGGCCGGGGGCGTCAGGGCGCCGAGGGACGGGCGGGTGTCCCCCACCATGGACTGCGCGCTGGCCGGCTGCGCATCCCCCACGATCGACTGCGCGCTGGCCGGCTGCGCATCCCCCACGATCGACTGCGCGCTGACCGGCTGCGCATCGCCCACGATCGACTGCGCGCTCGCCGGCTGCGCATCCCCCACGATCGACCGGGGCGCGCTGGATCGGGTCACCGGGGCGAAAGCGCACGTGGTCGGGGCCGAGCGCACCCCGCCGGTCACGAACCTGCGCCACGCGGCCAGCTGCACCCGGCCGGCTGGCCGGAGCGGCAGGTCGTTCGCGGCCAGCTGAGCCGGGGTCGCGGTGAGCGGGTCGAAACGGCCCGGCAGCCGCACTGTGACGGCGGAGACGCCGCCCCCGCAGTTGGTCACCACGTGGGCACCGGTCGTAGGTCCCGCCAGGGCGGGGGCCGCCAGGAAGACGGGTGCGGCAGCCACCCCGGCGATCGCCAGAGGCCAGACTGGCCTGCGCACGATGGCGCGCATTAACCCGGCAGCGATCATCAGCGACCTCCTCGGGCCATACGAACTGTGCCATTGGTGCGCGCCGCCACAACGCGCGCTCGACTGCAGGGCGGGGGGCTGCCGTCAGGTCCGGTACGTGCAGCATAGCGAAGTAGGTGCCGCTGCGGCCCGAGCCGGTTCCGCGCGGCCCGGCCCGGACGCTGCGAACGGTCAGAGCACTGACGCCAGCCACTGCTGGACGCTGGCGATGTGCACGGAGGACCAGGACCGGGCCACCATGGGGTCGTGGGAGCCGAGTGCCTCCAGGATGGCCCGGTGCTCGGCGAGCGTCCGCTGGGTGGACCCCTCCTGGGTCAGGCCCCGCCAGACCCGGGCCCGCGAAGTCGGCCCGGACAGCGAATCGAGCAGGGAGGTGAGCACGCTGTTCCCCGAGCAGGCCGAGATCCGCCGATGGAATTCCAGGTCGTTGGCGACCAGATCCTCGATCCCGGCGTCAGGGCCCAGGCTGTCCAGGAGTTCGCGGAGCCCGGAGATCTCGGCCGGTGAGATCCGCTCCGCCGCCATCGCCGCGGCCTCCGGCTCGAGAATCCGCCGTACCTCGAGGAACTCGAGCACAGTCCCGTCCTGGTGGAAGTCCACGATGAAGCTGACCGCCTCGAGCAGCAGCGAAGGTTGCAGGCTGGTCACGTAGGTGCCGTCGCCGCGCCGCACGTCCAGGATGTTCATCAGCGAGAGCGCCTTGACCGCCTCGCGCAGTGAACTGCGGGACAACCCGAGCTCAGCGGCCAGGTCCGCTTCCCGCGGCAGCCGGTCCCCGGCGCGCAGGGTGCCCGAGACGATCATGGTTTTGATCTTCTCGATGGCCTCGTCCGTCAGCGCCACAGCCGTCCTCCGAACCCGCCCTGCCCTCTGCGCCGCTGTCCGGGCCCCGCTCGGCCGACATCCACACATCAGATGTCTACGCCAAGTATCCCACACGGTGCGCCTGCCGGCGGGGCTGCGCGCCCGTGACGGGCCTAAGCGGCCCACCACGTCATGACTGTCGGCCTGGCCTGATACCAAGGACCCATGACATCGGGTGCTGGCCAGCGTGCGGAGACGGATTTCCGCGAGGAGGCGGAGCGCTGCCTGCGGGCGCTCGCCGGGCCGTCGGCGCGGCTCCGTGAGGACCAGTGGACCGCGATCCAGGCCCTGGCCCGCGACCGGCGCCGGGCGCTGGTCGTGCAGCGCACCGGCTGGGGCAAGTCGGCCGTGTACTTCGTCACGACGGCGCTGCTCCGGGCCCGGGACATGGGACCGACGGTCATCATCTCCCCGTTGCTGGCCCTGATGCGGAACCAGATCGAGGCGGCCGCGCGGGCCGGGCTGCGGGCCCGGACCGTGAACTCGGCCAACATGCCCGACTGGGACGAGATCTACGCCGAGATCGCCGCGGGCTCCGTGGACCTGCTCCTGGTCAGCCCGGAGCGGCTGAACAACCCTGGCTTCCGCGACCTGGTGCTGCCCAAGCTGGCGGCCACCGCGGGGATGCTGGTCGTGGACGAGGCGCACTGCATCTCCGACTGGGGTCATGACTTCCGGCCCGATTACCGCCGGCTCCGCACCGTGCTGGAGAACCTGCCCCCCGGCGTGCCGGTCCTCGCCACCACGGCCACGGCCAACGCCCGGGTCACCCGGGATGTAGCCGAGCAGCTGGCCAGCGGGGCCGACGGCGAGGCCTTGGTGCTGCGCGGGCCGTTGGATCGGGAGAGCCTGTGCCTGGCCGTCGTGGAACTGCCCGCCGCGCAGCAGCGTCTCGGCTGGCTGGCCGAGCACCTGGATGAGCTGCCGGGCTCCGGCATCATCTACACGCTCACCGTGGCGGCGGCTCACGAGACCGCGGCCTTCCTGCGTGACCGGGGCCACGACGTCCTTCCCTACACCGGCCGGGACGAGCAGGAGCAGCGGCTGTCTGCCGAACGTGCCCTGCTCGACGGGGAACTCAAGGCGCTGGTGGCGACCAGCGCGCTGGGCATGGGCTTCGACAAGCCCGACCTCGGCTTCGTGGTCCACCTGGGCGCGCCGCAGTCGCCGGTCGCCTACTACCAGCAGATCGGCCGGGCGGGCCGGGCCCTGCCCCGGGCCGAGGTGGTTCTCCTGCCCGGGAAAGAAGACCGCGACATCTGGGCCTACTTCGCCTCGCTGGCGTTCCCGCCCGAGCCGCTGGTCCGGACGACGCTCGGCGCGCTCGGCGAGGCGGGCCGGCCGCTGTCATCCGGCGCGCTGGAGACCCAGATCGACCTGAGCCGCGCCCGGCTCGAGATGATGCTCAAGGTCCTGGATGTGGACGGCGCGGTGCGCAAGGTCAGCGGCGGCTGGGCGGCCACCGGGCAGCCGTGGGTCTACGACGCCGAGCGCTACGCGACGGTGGCGGCCGAACGCCACCGGGAGCAGCAGGCCATGCTCGACTACCTGCGCACGCCCGGCTGCCGGATGGAGTACCTGCGCCGGCAGCTGGATGATCCTGCGGCGCAGCCGTGCGGGCGGTGCGACAACTGCACCGGGCACCCCTGGCCCGCGGAAGTGTCGGCGGAAGGAACGGCGCAAGCGCGGGCCAGGCTGCTCCGTCCCGGTATCGACATCAGCCCGCGCCGGATGTGGCCGCCGGGGATGAAGCCGCTGGGCGTCAACGTGGCGGGCAAGATCCCGGCGGCGGTGTCGGCCGAGACCGGCCGGGCCCTGGGCCGCCTCACCGGCCTGGGCTGGGGCCCCCGGCTGCGCGCCGTGCTGGACGCCCCCGGCGACCCGGGCGCCGACGGGCCCGTCCCCGACGACCTCGTTACCGCGCTGGTCCAGGTCCTGGCCGCGTGGGACTGGGCGCAGCGCCCCGCTGGGGTGATCACCCTGCCCAGCGGGACCCGGCCCCGGCTCATCACCACCCTGGGCGAGCGGATCGCAGAGATCGGGCGGCTGCCGGTGCTCGGTTCCCTGGTGTACTCGGGGAACGGCCCGGGGCCCCGGCAGTTCAACAGCCCGCAGCGGCTCCAGGCGGTCTGGCGTGAGCTACGGCTTCCCGCGCCGCTGGCCGGCGCGGTGGCCGCGCTCGGCGGCCCGGTACTGGTCGTCGACGACCGCATCGACAGCGGCTGGACCATGACGGTCGCCGCCCGGCTGCTCCGCGAGGCCAGGCGCACCCGGTGTGCTTCCCCTGGTCCTCGCGGTAGCCGGGGGCTAACCCGGCCTCAGCCTCCTGCTCCGAGGATGCTGGCTCCCGCCCCGTCATTCGTCACGGCTACCGGGGCGCAGGGCCGGGTCAGCGTGATGTCCGGCTCGGCGCCTCAGTCCCGGAGGAAGGCCAGGCGGGCTTCGGCGGCGAGATCGACAAATGGCTCACCGCTGACGTCCACGGCAGCGCGGTGGATGGTGCCGCCGGTGAAGGGCCAGGGTGCTTGCCCGGGGTAGTCGCCGGTGACTGGCTCGCCGCCGTCTTTGCCGATGTTGAGTCCCTCGCCTGCAATGGAGAACTTGCCGGGCTGGGTCTTGATCCGGCCGTGCCCGACCTCTCTGTCGCCGACGTGGATGGTGAGGGTGGTCGGTGCGTCGCGGGAGTTGCTAAGGCACGACGACGAGGGGCACCGCTGAGCGGCGGGCGAGGCTGACCGCGACCGAGCCGACCACGCGGTGCATGGCATGCGATGAGCTCCCGACCGCGATCACCACGCTGTCGCCGGGGTGGGCGTCGCGGATCTCCGCGGCGGCGGCGATCAGCTCGTCCGCGATGAGGCCCTCTCGACGCTCAAACCGCCAGCGCTCCTCGCGGTCGCGCAGCTGCTCGCTGGCCGCGATCTGAAGCTCTGCCGCGATATCGTCGAAGCTAGCTTCCATTTCGGCTACCGCGCCTGGCGACAGCGAGTCGAGGCCGGAAAGGTGAGCGACGTACACCACCTCGATGCTGCCGGTCCGGCCCTGCAGCAGCCTGGTCGCGGCGTCGAGCGCCCGGATGGCAGGAGGCGAGCCGTCATAGCCGACGACGAAGTACAGGTTCCCGGCGGGCGGCACGGTGGCGTTCATCGCCACTAAGGTTATTCGGTTCCCCGAGCGTCGTCCCGGTATCCCGGCATGCGGGCGACTTTCCTATCAGTGCGCCCGGGGGGATACTGGCCTGGTGCGTCCGTTCGGTTGAGCCTGAGGTTCGGGCACCCGGGTCCGGGCCGCCGGTGTCTCAGGCCAGCGGCCGCGCCGCCGTGTGCTATCTCCTCGCCGCGCTGACCGTGAACCGGCTGCGGCGCGCGCACCGCCTGGCGGTGGGGGCCCTCCGGCCCCCGTTCAAGACCGGGGCTCCCGCTGACCGCCAGGAGAGGTTATGTCTGAGGAAAACGAGGCTCTGGTGCGCAGGGCGTATCAGGCCTACGGCCGCGGTGACGTGACCCGGCTGCTGGAGCTGGTCCATCCTGACTTGGAGTGGACGTATCTCGATCCCAGCCTCGAAAATCCGCGGCCGCAGGTCTGCCACGGGCGGAACCAGCTCGCGCAGGCGCTGGGCCGCCAGGCTGACCGGGGCCTGAACTCTGAGCTCGAGGAGATCGACTCCTGCGGCGACAAGGTGATGGTGACCGTTCATACCCCTGGCGTCAACCAGCACCGCGCATGGCAGGGCACCAACCGGAATTACCTGGTGCTCACGCTGCGCCAGGGCCAGGTCGTCGCGATGCGGGCCTTCCGGGACCCGGACGAGGCTCGCAGCTTCACGAGCGAGGGCCAGGGGCGATGAGGCTCCAGATCCTGCACGTGCCGGACTGCATTACTTCCAGGGATTCAGCCTCGCAGGCCCGCGTCGCGCAGGAACGTCAGCACCGCGGTGACCCGGCGATGGGACAGGTCCTCGGTGGTCAGGCCGAGCTTGGTGAAGATGGCGTTGGGCGGCGCCCTCGATGTCCGCTCACAGCCCGGACACGGGACCACCCTGACCGGCAAGCTCCCGGTTCCCGCACCAGGCCAGGGAATAAGCGGTCAGGCAGGTCCCCCGAATACCCCGCACCGGTCCGGAGCACTGACGGCCGTCAGGAATGACTGGGCGAGGGCTTCGCCGCGCCATGGTGGCCGGGCGGGGACAGGCCGGGCAGGTCGGGAGTGGCCGATGTCGTCTGGAGCAGGGCGGGCATCGCCTTGAGGGCCTTGGCGAACGCGGCCTTGTACTCCCGGACCCCGGCGTTGAGTGCCTGCTGGTTGGCGCTGACGAACTGCTGCTCGTAGCTCGCCTGGACGGCGAAGTAGATCCCGGCCAGGTCGCTGCTCAGCGTGCAGTCCGCGTCGGCCACGGCCATCGCGATCTGCGCCTGGTTCTGCGCGGCGGTCGGCTGGCCGGGCGGGCCGGGCGGGCCGGGGTTCTTCCCGGGGGATGGCCGTAGCCCCAGGGTCACCAGTGCCTGCTGCGAGAACGTGTCCGCGTTGGAGGTGCTGTACCCGTCCTTGGCCATGCAGGCCGACCAGTTGGCCATCGCCTTCTTGATCGAGCCGTCCGCGACCTCGGCGTTGCCGATGTCGTTGTTGAGCGTCTCGATGATGGCCATGGAGTGGGCGAACTGGGCGTTGTTGAAGTTCTCCAGGATGTTGAGGCACTTGCCCGCGGCCGCTTGCGCCCCCGCGGGCGCGCCGGCGAACGCCGCGCCGGGCTGGCCTGGGCCGCCTGTGAACCCCCCGCCGCCTGGCGCCAGGGGGGTTCCGGCCAGGAAGCCTTGCTGTGCCGCCAGCGCGGTGCCGATATAGCCCTGCCACCCGTACGGCAACGCGAACGTGAAGCCGCTGTTCGTGCGTATGCTGTACGGCGCCTGTGCGGCGTACTGGCCGTACCCCGCGTCGTTCATGCACGCGGTGTGCAGAGCGTCGTAGGTGTCGCCGGGTGCCAGCCCGTCGTTGTCGACGGCGCCGAGCCCGGCGTAGGGCGTGAACGCCTCCGACGACAGGGCGGCCTGGGCGGACGCCGGGGCGGGCGGCCTGCCGACGGCGGGCGCCGTCACATCCGTGTCCGGTCCCTTGGGCGTGGCTGCGCAGGCCGCGAGGATGGCGCAGGACACGGTCGCCGCGCATGACGCGAGGGCCGCGCGGCGGAGGAGGGGACGCCGGCCGGTGTGAGTGCGCATCATCGTTCCTTTCCGGTCGTGCCAGGGCAGCAGGCGTGCCGCGGTCACACGGTCCGCAGGGCGGCCAGCGGGCTGGTCCGTGCCGCACGCAGCGCCGGGTAGGCGCCTGCGAGCAGGCCGACGACGCTGCCGATGAGGGGGGCGGGCAGGGTGTAGACCGGGTTCAGCAGGGCGGTCCAGTTCTGGACGGCGGCGAAGATCACCACGATCCCGACGCCGGCGCAGGTGCCGATCAGCCCGCCGAGCGTGCCGAGCGCGGTTGATTCCGCGAGGAACTGCGCGGCGATGTGCCGGGGCCGGGCCCCGACGGCGCGGCGCACGCCGATCTCCCCGGTGCGCTCCAGCACGGCGACCAGCGTCGTGTTCGCGATCCCCACCGCCCCGATAAGCAGGCTGATCAGCGCCAGGATCAGGAACAGGCCGGCCAGGTCACCGTTCACCTCGCCCTGCAGCTTCAGCGGGTTGGGCGGCGCCGTCACCACCAGCCGGTGCGGGTCGGTCGGCAGTTCCGCGGCGGCGATCTGCCGTGCCACCGCCTGCGCCGCGCCGGTCCTGGTGGCGACGACCATCTGGGCTTCTTCCTCGGTTCCGATGCCCGGCTGCGGGTTGCCGTAGTCGGCCAGGGCCGTCTTCTCCGGGATCAGCATCCCGCTGCTGCCGCTGATCACGCGCTGCGCGGAGCTGTAGATGCCGACGACGGTGTAGGCGATCCCGTTGACGAAGACGGCGGGGTGGCTGGGCAGGCGAGCCGGGGAGATGCCGATCGTGGCGGCCGTGGCGGAGTCGAGCATCGCCACGTGCTGCGCGGTGTCGTTCTCATACGTGGACAGCGGCGCGCCCGCGACCATCGCCGGAACCATGGCCCGCACCGCCCCGGGCGAGGCGGCAATCAGATCGACCGTCTGGGAGGTTGTCCCCGACAGCGCGAGCGAGGCGCTGAAGTTCGTCCCTTCGGGGAGCTGGACTGGCCACCAGACCCCCGCGGCGACCACCCCCCTGATGTGGTCGGCGACCTGGTCCGCGTGGGCCGGGAACCCGGGCGCGGGATTGGTGCCGGGCGCCGCGACATTGTTGGCGGGGCCGTTGTCGGCCACCGTAATCGTGGTGTCCTCGAGCACCGTGAACTGACGCGAGATCTGGCCCGCCCCCGTGGCGGTCAGGCCGAGCACGGCGACGAACGCACCCACGCCGAGGACGGTGCCGAGCATGGTCAGCCCGGACCGGCCGGGCCGCTGCACGATGCCGGCGACCGCCTCGGCCGCCGCGTCCCGTACGGTCAGCCGGGGCGACGGCAGGCCAGCGACCGGCCTAGCCATGACCGGTGCCGATCTGCTCGGACAGTATCCCGTCGCTGATCGCCACGGTCCGGGTCGCGTGGGCGGCCACGTTCGCGTCGTGGGTGATGATCACGATCGTGAGGCCGTCCGTGTTGAGCTGGTCGAGCAGTTCCATGAGGGCGGCGGCGTTGCGCGAGTCCAGATTTCCCGTTGGCTCATCGCACAGCAGCAGGCTCGGCCGGTTGACCAGCGCCCGCGCGATCGCGACCCGCTGGCACTCCCCGCCGGACAGCGTGGTGGGCAGGGCGTCGAGCCGGTGGCCCAGCCCGACCGCGGCGAGCGCGCCGACGGCGGCCTGGAGCCGGGTGCTGCGCGGTGTCTGGTTGTACAGCTCGGCGAGCAGCACGTTCTCCAGCGCCGTCCGGTAGGCCAGCAGGTGGAAGGCCTGGAAGACGATGCCGATCCGCCTGCTGCGCAGCGCCGACCGATCCCGGTCGGGCAATGTGCTCGTGTCCAGGCCGTCCAGCAGGTAGCGGCCGGCGGTGGGGGTGTCGAGCAGCCCGAGCAGGTGCAGCAGGGTGGATTTGCCCGAGCCCGACGCCCCGGTCACCGCGACATAGTCGCCCTCCCCGATCACCAGGTCGGCCGGCCGCAGCGCATGGACCGGCGGCGGGCCGGGGTAGGTTCGGGCGAGTCCGTGCAGCTCGATCACGGGCGCGGTCATCAGCCGCTCACCACCACGTTGTCGCCGGCCGCGAGCTCGCCCGCCTTCACCGGGGTCACCTGGACATAGCCGTTCTCGGAGATCCCCGGCGTGACCGCGACCTGGGTCTGCCTGCCGTCCGCGCGAGCCACGGTGACGTAGCTGGTGCCGGACCCGGTCGTGACGATAGCGGCGACCGGCACGGTGAGGACCGGCCCCTCGGTCCGCCCGGTATCGACGGTGACCAGGACGTTCTCGCCATTCAGTGCCGCAGGCAGCGAGCTGGACGGGCGCACGGTCAGCGGGATGAAGGGCGTCGCGCCCGGGTTCGCCGCGCTGCCAGCGCTGCTCGACCCGGCCGCCCCGGCAGACCCGGAACCGGTAGACCCGGAACCGGCGGACCGCCGGAACCGGCGGCCCCGGACGTGGCGGAGCTTGCCGAAGTCGCGCCGCCTCCGACGTTCACGATCGCTCCTGCCGGCGCTATCGTCGTCGCCGTGCCCACGCGGGCGATGGTCCCGGCGGCGCGGATGCCGGTCACCTCATCGAAGATCCTCACCTTCAGGCCCGGCTTGACTTGCGCGGCGTAAGCGGGCGGCAGTTCGCCGGTCAGCGCCAGTGACCCGCGCGCGGCAAGCTCAAGGAACGGCTGGCCGGGCTGCTGGCCTACGGCGCCGTTCACCGCGATCACCTTGGCCGGCAGCGACGGCATGAAGATCACATCTGTCATCGGCACGCCGCCCGTGGCCGGTGGGGTGTAGCCCAGGTGCTCGTAGTACGCGGACACCGCGTCCTGGGTGGCCGCGCCGAAGAACCCGGGTGTGTCGCCGCCGGCGTAGTACCCGAGCGCGGCCAGGGACTTCTGCAGCTCCGCCACGTCGGGCCCGCTCTCGCCTGGGGTGATGTCCCGCCATTCGGGCACCCGGCCGGTGAGTGCGAACAGTGGCTCGCCGTCTATCTCGGCGAGCTGCTCCCCGTTGGAGATCGTCTGGCCGGCGGCCACGTCCAGCCTCGAGATGAACACCGCCCCCGACGAGCTACCGCCGGTATCCGAACCGCCGGCCGCAGATCCGGTACCCGTCGTTCCCGTGCCCGTTTCCGGGGCGGACGGGTAGACGTCGTACTGCGTCCCCGGGTACACCACGCCGCGCATCTGCACCGACGAGGTGAGGATCTGGGAGACGACTTTCGCCGTGGTCACCGTCGGTGGCGGCGCGGCGGTATCGGCCGCAATCTGCTGCGGCGACTTCACGAACGAGGAGCCAATCAGCCCGCCGATGGCCAGCAGGGCCGCCCCGCCAGCCACCCAGAACAGGGCGCGGCGGCGCCGGGTGAGCCGTGACCCGCGGACCGTCGGCGGGCCGTGGCCGCTGGCATCGCTCTCCGTTCCCGGGGAGCCAAGCTGTGTCACGAGATCCTCCCTGCGCCGCGCGTACCACCGGCGCGCTTCCGAAAAGGTGGATGACGCCGGAGTCCGCCACGAGTCACGTCTTCTCGTGCAGGCCTCAGGCCTATCCCTGCCCAGGTGGGCCCCGCACGGCAGGGTTGTGATCACCTGCCAGACAATCCTGGCTTCCCCCGCGACGCCGCGCCATGGGCCGGCACCTATAACCGCGGTAGGCCTGGGCCTACTTGCGCCTGAGGCCTCGCCAGGAAGATTGGTAGGTGCTCGGCTGGCGGCGCCGTGCTGAACGGTGGCCGTGAACTCATGGGGCGCCAGTTGCGGATAACGGATGTAGCCTCGCGAGCACCCGGAAGGGCATGGACATGAAGCACGGCCGCGCATGAGATCCGCCGCCGCGGATGATGCTGCGGTCATCGAGAGCTCCTGGCGGGAGCCGGAGCGGTTCGCGGTTCTGTTTGACCGGCACGCCCCGCACATTTTCCGCTACCTCGCCCGGCGGGCTGGCCGCCAGGTTGCCGATGACCTGGTCGCCGAAACGTTCGTGGCCGCTTTCGCCCGGCGGGAGCGGTATGACCTTCGCTACGCGGATGCGCGGCCCTGGCTGTACGGGATCGCCACCAACCTGCTCGGCCAGCATCGCAGGGACGAGGCCCGCCAGTACCGGATCAGCCAGGCCGCCGCGGCCGAGCCTGCGGTTCCCGGTCACGCCGAGCGGGTGGCTGCCGATGTCACGGCCCAGGCGATGCGCCCGCTGCTGGACGCGGCGCTGGCCGGGCTGCCGGCCGGTGACCGGGATGTGCTGCTGCTCATCGCCTGGGAGCAGCTGACCTACCCGGAGGTGTCGCGGGCACTGGCCATCCCGGTGGGGACGGTGCGGTCCAGGCTGCACCGGGCGCGCACGAAGGTGCGCCAGGTGCTGGCCGGCACCGAGGCGGCGGCAGCGTATGAGGAGATCACGACCAATGAATGACATGGAGCTGCTCCGGGAGCTGGCGCGGCAGACGCCCCTGCCCGCGCCTGCGGAGCTGGATGCGGCCCGGGCCAGGCTGGCCGCCGCGATCGCCGCCGATCCGGCCGCCGGGCGCGGCGCGCCCGGAGCAGGGGCCACCCTGGACCAGCCCGCCCCGTCCGCGGCCAGCCGGCCGGGCCGCTGCGGCCGCCTGCTCCCGCGCCGGTGCGGACCGCGGTCAAGCTCATGTACGCGGGCGCCGCCGGCACCGCCGCGTACCTGATCATCGCGCTGGCCTTCATCGGCGACCTTAAGGCCTACCACCTGACCGTGCTCGGGCACCGCCTCACCACGGCCCAGCTCAGCCACGAGCGCCCGCTCATCATCACGCTGACGCTAGTCGCCGGCCTGGCCGTGACCGCCCTGTGGCTGTGCCTGGCGCGGGCGGCCGGCCAGGGCCGGAACTGGGCGCGCATCATGTCCACGGTGCTGCTCGGCCTGGCGACGCTGGAGCTGCTCGGCAACAACGGCGTCGCGCAGGTGTTCTGTGCCGGGCTGACCTGGCTGACCGGCCTCGCCGCGGTGTGGCTGCTCTGGCGCCCGGCCTCCAGGGCGTTCTTCAAGCCGGCCGCCCTTAACGTCGCCGGGTCTACCTACGTGGGGAGCGCCGACGACGGCGGGAGAGGACCAGGAAGCACCAGATGATCACCCGCAGGCGCCGCACGGCCGCACGGTGACTGGCGCGGCGAAGCAGCCACCTGACCCGGCGGCCGTTCAGCAGGGCCCACTTGATGTCGCTGGCCCTCTGCCGGGCGCCACGGGGGCGGTGCCGCGGCCGGGCCGGGTAGCGGTGCTGGTAATAGCAGTCGGCCAGGGCGGCAACGGCCTGGACGGCGGCTTCGAGCTGGTACTCGGGCGCCGGGCCGGCGGGGGCCCGGCCGGCCTGGCGGGGGGCCCGGCCCGCCCGGCTGGGCGCAGCTCGGCGAGATCACCGACGACGTGGTACTTGGCGTCGCGCACGCCCGCGATCAGGATTTCCGCCTGCTCCGCCGCCCACGCCTGCTGGCTGGGCAGCAGCGCGGGCCGGGAACTGTGCGGGCGCGCGCTGAGGACGCCATGGGCCAGGATCTGCTTGATCTCCCGGGCGTAGAACCAGTCCGGCATCCCGGCCGGCAGGGCCTGGTTCATCCGGCGCAGGAACTCTGTTTCCGCGAGCCCGAGCGAGGAATTCCGCCGCGCACGGGTGAGGTCGCAGCCCTCCGGGTCGATCCCCGTCACGGCGGCGAACCGCGTCCACAGCAGACCAGCCGCATCCTGGCGCGGCACGGTGACCACATGCACCTGGTCCGGCGGAATGTGCTGGGACCACATGCCGAGGTTGGCCAGCGTGTCGTGGACTCTCCAGAACCACGACCGGCGGCGGCGGTCAGCCGCCTGCTCCGCGGCGATTACCTCATCGAGCCAGGTCTCCCATCCGGTGGTGCCGCGGCATTTGACGGCTTCCTGCCATTCGGCCGGCAGGAGGGCAGCGAAGTCGCGCACAGTGGCGACGACATGCACTTCGGCGTGGAGTAGTGAGCGCATGGCCCGCTCGGCCTGCTGCGGGCTGGACGCCGCCAGCAGCTCGTTGGAGATGACCGCCTGCCCCGCGGACCCGCAACGCCTGGCCCGACAGGACGTCCCACTCGCCGGTCCACGGATCGGCCGGGTCGGAAGCCGGCCTGGGCGTCTCACGCAGGTCCCGGCTCGCCCGGGAATGGTCACGGTCGCTGTAACCCGGCAACTGGAGCCCCTGGGCCGCCAGCCGGGCCCGGTTGCCCCACAGCGCATCCTGGAGGAACGTCGTGCCGGTCTTCGGCTCGCCGATGTGCAGGTAAATGCGCGGGCTCCGGGTGTCGGAGACCCGATTGTCCTGGCCGACCGTCAGACGACCCGCATCCACCGCGATCTGAACCACACCTCCGACTCGGTCCGCAGCACGCCACGAGCACCCATGGGGCAGGCAAAGGTGCGGCAATGCTAGTGGCAAGAGTGGGCCCGGCGCAGCCAGGCGCGCCATATCAGCGGGCCGGTATGTGCGGTAAGTGCCGCCACCGGATCATGACGGGCGAAGTGGCCGGTGCTGGAGCCGCCGCCGGCGCGCGATCCCCTATCCTCTGGGTGTGGCGCGCGATGAACGCGGAGTAACCCCGCAGAGCGAGGACTTCTCCGCCTGGTACAACGAGGTCGTCTTCAAGGCCGAACTGGTGGACCGCGGCCCGGTCCGGGGCACGATGGTGATCCGCCCCTACGGATACCGGATGTGGGAGCTGCTGCAGGCCGACATCGACCGGCGGATCAAGCAGACCGGTCATGTCAACGCCTACTTCCCGCTGCTGATCCCGGAAAGCTACCTGCAGCGCGAGGCCGAGCATGTCGAGGGTTTCGCGCCGGAGCTGGCGGTCGTCACCCACGCCGGCGGCAAGGAGCTTGAAGAGCCGCTGATCGTCCGGCCGACCTCGGAGACGATCATCGGCGAGATGATGGCCAAGTGGATCAGCTCGCACCGGGATCTGCCGTTGCTGCTCAACCAGTGGGCGAACGTGGTCCGCTGGGAGATGCGGCCGCGGATGTTCCTGCGCACCACCGAGTTCCTGTGGCAGGAGGGTCACACCGCGCACGCCGATGAGGCGGACGCCATGCGGGAGACCCAGCTCGCGCTCGACCTCTACGAGCAGGTGTCCAGGGAGGTGGCCGCCATGCCGGTGATCGCGGGCGAGAAGACGGCAGGCGAGCGGTTCCCCGGCGCCAGGCGGACCTACACGGTCGAGGCCATGATGCGCGACGGGCGGGCGCTGCAGTCTGGCACGTCGCACTACATGGGCACGAACTTCGCCCAGGCCTTCGGCATCCAGTACGCCGCGGAAAGTGGCGAGCTGGAGCTGTGCCACACGACCTCGTGGGGCATGAGCGCCCGCATGATCGGCGGAGTGATCATGACCCACGGGGACGACAAGGGCCTCATCCTGCCGCCGCTGCTCGCCCCCTATCAGGTGGTGATCGTCCCGATCGGCCGCGGCGAGCAGGCCGGCCAGGTGCTGGGGCCAGCCCGGGAGCTGGCCGCCCGGCTGCACGACGCGGGCATCCGCGCCCACGTGGACGACCGGCCGCAGCTCTCCCCGGGGTTCAAGTTCAACGACTGGGAGATGCGCGGCGTCCCGATCCGGCTGGAGCTCGGGCCGCGGGACCTGGCGGCAGGCACGGCGCTGATGGCCGCCCGGCTCGGCGGCGAGAAGACGCCGGTCCTGCTGGACTCCGCCCCGGCGCGGCTCAGCGCGGAGCTGACCGCCGTCCAGGACCTGCTGCTGCGGCGGGCGACCGAGTTCCGCGACCAGCGGACCGTCACCGTGGACACCTGGGACCAGTTCGCGGCGGCGGTCGCGACCGGCTGGGCCCGGGCATTCCACTGCGCCCAGCCGGAGTGCGAGGACGACATCAAGGCGGCCACGTCCGCCACGCCACGCGTCATCCCCGCGGACGGCGAGCCGGAGCAGGGGACCTGCCTCCGGTGCGGTCAGCCGTCCGCCTACGGCAAACGCCTCATCTTCGGCCGCGCCTACTAACCAGCTTCGTCAGGATCAGTCAGCCGTGGCCGCGGACGTTGTGCGGCACATAAGGCTCCTCCAGCTGGGCCATCTCCTCCGCGCTGAGCTCGAACTGCTCGGCGGCGAGCGCGTCCTGCGCGTGGCTGACCTTGGTCGCCCCCACGATCGGCGCGGTCACCCCCGGGCGGTGCAGCAGCCAGGCCAGTGCCACCTGCGCCGGGGGCACCCCCCGCGCGGCGGCGATCTCGTTCACCCGGTCGGCCACGTCGAAGTCGGCCGGCTCGGTGTAGAGGGTGTCCCCGAACGCATCGGTGCTGGCCCGCACCGTGTGCCTGCCCCCGTCACGGGTCCGCGTCCCGGTCAGGAACCCGCGCGCCAGCGGGCTCCACGGGATCACCCCGACACCCATGTCGATGCACTGCGGGATCATCTCCCGCTCCTCTTCGCGGTAGACCAGGTTGTAGTGGTCCTGCATGGACACGAACCGGGTCCAGCCGTGCTCCGACGCGGTGTGCTGGGCCTTGGCGAACTGCCAGGCGAACATGCTGCTCGCGCCGATGTAGCGGGCCTTGCCGGCCCGGACCACATCGTGCAGCGCCTCCATCGTCTCCTCGACCGGCGCGGCGTTGTCCCAGCGGTGGATCTGGTACAGGTCCACGTAGTCCATGTCGAGACGCCCCAGCGACGCGTCGATGGAGGCCATGATGTGCTTACGGGACAGCCCTTGGCCGTTCGGGCCGGGCATGGTCTTGCCGTGCACCTTGGTGGCGACCACGACCTCCTCGCGGGTGAACATCTTGCCGAGGAGCCGCCCGGTCGCCGTCTCGCTGGCCCCCGCGGAGTAGACGTCCGCGGTGTCATAGAAGTTGATCCCGCCGTCCGCCGCGGCCCGGACGATGGGTTCTGCCGCGTCCTCGTCCAGCACCCAGGGACGGTCGGAGTTGTTGCCGTAGCTCATCATGCCGAGGCAGACACGGGAGACCTGCAGACCCGTCCTGCCGAGGTTCACGTAGCGCATGGATCCTCTCCGGGGGAATGGAAGCCGGGACCGTCCTACCCTACGAGCCGGTCCCCGCCCCCGGCTCACGCCACGAAGGGCGCGCCGCCGGCCTCGTTCGTCATCGGGCGCCCCGCGGCGGCCCAGCCGGTCATCCCGTCGCTCACGTTCACCACGTCCCAGCCCGCCCCGGCCAGCGCGAGCGCGGCCTGGTTGGAGCGGCTGCCCGCCCGGCAGATCACGTACACCGGGCCCGCCTGGGGGATCTCCGTGTAGCGGGCCCCGAGCTGGCCGAGCGGGATGTGCAGCGCCCCGGGCGCGTGCCCCGCCGTCCACTCGTCGGGTTCCCGGACATCCACCAGCAGCGCATCCGCGGGCACCTGGGCCGCAGGCACCTGGCCTGGCCGCGCGTCCCCCGTCATGCCGCGCACCCGGTCATGCCGGACACCCGGTCATGAGACTTCCGATCATCTGGCACCCTCCCCGCACGCGGCTACCGATCAGCCCATTGTGGCGCGACGGACACGTTCTTGCCTATCATTCTGCGCCCCGCTCGCCCGCCCGTTCCGGGGGCGGCTCAGGCGGCGGCACCTCCTGGCCCTCCCCGGCCAGCTCCTCGTGCCCGGCCAGCCGCAGGTAGGCCGGGGTGAGCAGCGCGGTCAGGTCCTGCCCGCGGACCTCGACCCCGGGCGGCTCGAACGAGCGGAGCACCAGGTCCGGCACGGTCGCCGGGACGGCCTGGGCGACGCGCAGCCGGGCCCGGGTCAGACCCGGCGACCAGAACCGGTCCAGCGACTCCGCCAGCGGCGCCGCACTTATTTTCCGCAACGGATCCTGTCCCGGGCCGGTCATCTCGCCCGGCCCGGGATCTTGCGCTACCGGCCGGCGTCGCAGCGCGCCGAGCAGGTCTTCCCGGCCGCGACCGCGCCAGGCCAGCATCGCGAACGGGTCATCGTCGAACTTCTCGGCCAGCACGTAGCAGACCGCGGCCAGGTGCTTGCACGGAACGCCCCAGTCCGGGCACGAGCAGGACATCTCCAGGTCGCGGGCGGACCGCGGGAACAGCGGGGTGCCGCACGCCGCGAACACGTCCTCGATCTCATGCGGCATCTCCCCGGCCAGCAGCTTGGCCCGGAACAGCGCCTGCGCCCCGAGCGCCTCGGTGACCGAACGCCACTGCGCGGTGGTCAGCGGCAGCACGCCGATGCGGACCTGGTACGGGGCGGGCCGGGAGCCCTGCACCCGGGCCCGGACTTTCCCCGTGCCCAGCTCGAACTCCATGACCTGGCCACGCCGGGCGTAGTTCCGGCCGCGGGACAGCCGGCCGCTCATCCCGAACGACTCCAGCACCTCCACGAACCGGCGGGACCACCACTGCTCGCCGATCGCGCCCCGCTTGCTGCGGGCCTTGATGCCGTTCTCGACCTGGCGCGGCGCGGACGCCTCGTGCCACCAGGAGGTGTCCCGGCCGGCGCTCCCGCGGGGCGGGCCGCTCCGCTCGCTCATCCCGGTACCGCCTGCCTGCTTTTCACTCCGGCACCGCCTCCGGTGACAGCGCCAGCACGTGGCGCAGATCAGCGGTGGACAGCTCGGTGAGCCAGCCCTCCCCCGTGCCGACGATCCGCTCGGCGAGCGCCTTCTTCTCCTCGATCATGGCGTCGATCCGCTCCTCCAGCGTCCCCACGCAGACGAACTTGCGGACCTGCACGTCCTTGCGCTGCCCGATGCGGAAGGCCCGGTCGGTGGCCTGATCCTCGACCGCCGGGTTCCACCAGCGGTCGAAGTGGATGACATGACTGGCCGCGGTGAGGTTCAGGCCGGTGCCGCCGGCCTTCAGCGAGAGCAGGAAGACGGCCGGCTCGGCCGCCTCCTGGAACTCCGCGACCAGCGCGTCCCGGGCCTTCTTGGCCGTGCCACCGTGCAGGTACAGCACCGGGCAGCCGAGCCGCGCGGCCAGGTAGGGCTGGAGCACCCGGCCGAACTCGGCGTACTGCGTGAAGCACAGCGCCTTGTCCCCGGCCGCGACGATCTCGTCGCAGATCTCTTCCAGCCGGGCCAGCTTGCCGGAGCGGCCGGGCAGCCGGGAGCCGTCCCCCAGCAGGTGCGCCGGATGGTTGCAGACCTGCTTCAGCTTGGCCATGGTGGCCAGGACCAGACCGCGGCGCTCGATGTCGGCCCCGGCGGCGTCGATACGGGCCAGCATGTCAGTCACCGTGGCCTGGTAGAGAGAGGCCTGTTCCGGGGTGAGCGTGCACCAGATCTTCATCTCGACCTTGTCGGGCAGGTCGGAGATGATCGATCTGTCGGTCTTGACGCGGCGCAGGACGAACGGGCCGGTCAGCCGCTTCAGACGGGCCGCGGCTTCCTCGTCGCCGTGCCGCTGCACCGGGACCGCGAAGCTCTCCCGGAACTTCTCCGCCGGCCCGAGCAGCCCCGGGCTGGTGAATTCCATGATCGACCACAGCTCGCCCAGGTGGTTCTCGACCGGGGTGCCGGTCAGCGCGAGCCGGGACCGGGCGGGCAGCGCGCGCACCGCGCGGGCCTGCCGGGTGCCCGCGTTCTTGATGTTCTGCGCCTCGTCGCACACGACTCGCCGCCAGGGCACCGCGCCGAGCGCCTCGCGATCCCGGGCGGCCAGCGCGTAGGTGGTGATGACCAGGTCGGCCCCGGTGAGCGCGGCGTGCAGCCCGGCGCCGGACAGCCGGTCCGAGCCGTGGTGCACGTGCACGGCCAGGTCCGGGGTGAACCGCTCCGCCTCCCGCTGCCAGTTCCCGACGAGCGACATGGGGCAGACGAGGAGTGTGGGGCCTGTCCTCTCCCGGCTCTGCCGTCCCAGTGGGCCCGGCCGTGCCACTGGCCTCCGGCGTCTGATCTGTCACGGCCGTCCCACCGCGCACCGCGCGTTCGCGGTCCAGCAACGCCAGCGTCTGCACGCTCTTGCCCAGCCCCATGTCATCGGCCAGGATCCCGCCCAGGCCCAGGTCGCTGAGGAAGGACAGCCAGGCCAGGCCGCGCTCCTGGTAGGGCCGCAGCTCGCCGCGGAAGGAGGCGGGCGCGGTCACCGGGGTCAGCGAGTGGTCGGACTGCCCGGAGAGCAGGTCGCCCAGCCAGCCATCCGCCGTGACCGCCGTGACCTCGAGATCCTCCTCCGGGCCGCGCAGCCCGGCCACCAGGACGTCGCCCGCCCGCATCACGCCCTGGCGGCCGCGCTCCATGAACGCCAGCGCGGCCCGCAGGTTGCGGTCGTCCAGCTCGACCCACTGTCCCCGGACCCGGACCAGGGGGATCTTGAGCTGGGCCAGTTCGGCGAGCTCGTCCGCGTCCAGCGTGGTGTCGCCGACCGCCAGGTCGTAGCGGAACTCGACCAGGTCGTTCAGGCCGAAGCCGCCCCCGCCGGTGCCACTCGCCGAGGCGGGCGCGGTGGCGCCTGAGGCGCCCCGCGACCGGGAGGTGAGCTTCAGGCCGAGCCGGGCCTTGCGGGCCCAGTCCGGCAGCAGCACGCCGAACCCGGCGCCAGACAGCAGCGGGCCGGTCTCCTTGAGGAACCGGAACGCCTCCGCCGTGTCCAGCGTGACCGAGGCGGGCGCCCGGTCCCGCAGCGCGTCCTCCAGCTCACCGAACAGCCTCGTGGCCGCACCCAGCCCGGCCAGCAGTTCCTCGTCGGGGCGGGTGATCCCGCCTGGCGCCCAGCCGCCAGTGCCCGCCCATACATCGTCAGCGGCCAGCATCAGGCTGGGGTCCTCGGCTGACTGCAGGGCGAACTCGACGTGCCAGCGGTCGTCGGGAGGTTCGGCGGCCCGGCCGCCGTCGGGGTCGTCCTCCGGCTGCACCGGCTCCACCAGGCGGAAGCAGGTGCGCACCGGGCCGGCCGGGGCCTGGGCGGCGGCCCGCCAGGCGTCCAGGCCGGCGGCCAGCGCGGCCGCCTCCGCCTCGTCCTCCGCGGTGGCCACCTCGACCTCCGCGTCGGGGCCGGTCAGCGCGGCCGCCCAGCGCTCCGGCACCGGGAGCCGGGCGGGCCGCCGGCCACGCCGCGGCGGAAGCAGGGCCCAACCCGGCGGCCCGCCCGGTGCCCCACCGTCATCACGCGCGCGGCGCGCGCCCTCGGACGCGTCCAGGCGCCCCCGCGCGGTCGCGTCGGCCAGCGCGTCCAGCGCCGTGGCCAGCAGCGGGCCGGGCGGCTCGCCGCCCGGTTCACCGGCCCGGCAGACCGGCGGCATGGCCCCGGCCAGCTCCGCGGCCCGCGGCGCGTCCGGGCCGGTCAGCACCGTCCGCCAGGACGCGGTCCAGCCGTCGCCGGCCGCCGCCGCCGGGCCAGCCACCGCCGCCGGGCCAGCCGCCGCCGGGCCGCCCGCCGCCGGACGGCCCGTCCCAGGACGGTTCCTCGCCGGCCCGGCGGAGCCCCGGCAGCACCCGGCCGCGGGCGCACAGATCGGCTGCGAACCGGGCCACCGCGGCCCAGTAGACCGCCGAGCCCCCGGCGATCATGTCGGGATGGCTGACGGCGCCCGGCGGGGTATCCACCGGGTCCAGGCCGGCCAGGATCGTGAGCGCGGCGGCCGGGCCGAAGGCCAGCGCGGGGATCCGCCAGGAGCCGAGCGCGGCCCGGCGGCCGCGGCCCGGGCCGCTCCCGCTCCCGCCAGCCCCGCCCGGGGGGCCGCCGGGGGGGCCAGGCCTGATCAGCTCGGGCGCGGCCGCCGGCCCCGCGCCAGCGGACGGCAGCCAGAGAGTCAGCTCGTCCGCTGCCGCCTTGCCGGCCAGGTCACGGAGGCCGCCGCCGAGGACGCCCAGCGCGTCGGCCAGCGCGTCGGGGTCGGCCGCGAACGGGTGCGGGCGGGCCGCCCGGGAGGGCCAGGCCGCCGGGCGGGGCCGGCGGGCGGGCCGGAAGCTCCGAGTCCTCCGCCCACAGGCAGAGCGCACCCCGGGTCCAGATCCCGTGGATGACCAGCATGCCGCAGCTCCCTGCCCGGCCTGACCAGGCCGAGCCTTGCTCCGATCGACGGTAGCAACGACTGGGGACACTCGGGCCCCAGAACACGGGGCCGGGAACAGCCTGGCAGGCTGGCGTCATGCCGGACGACAGCGCATGGGTACACCGAGCCCGGGAGATCGCGGGCCAGGTCCTCGCCCCCGCCGCCATGAGTGTGGAAGCTACCCGGCGCGTGCCACCCGAGCACCTGGACCTGCTCGCCGCCGAAGGCTTCTACGGGCTGGCGGGCCCCCGTGAGGCCGGCGGCCTGGACCTGCCGTTCCCGGTGGCCTGCGAGATCATCGAGATCCTGGCCGGGGCCTGCCTGTCCACCACGTTCGTGTGGATGCAGCACCACGGGGTGGTGCGGGCGGTCGCCGGCGCTCCCGCCGCGCTGCGGAAGGAGATGCTCGGGCCGCTGTGCCGGGGCGAGCGGCGGGCCGGGGTGGCCCTGGCCGGCCTGCTGCCCGGCCCGCCCCGGCTGCGCGCCCAGGCGACCGGAGGCGGCTACCTGCTCGACGGGTCCTCCCCCTGGGTCACCGGCTGGGGGCACGTCAACACGCTGTACGTCGCCGCCCGCCAGGAGGACGACACGATCGTGTGGGCCGTGCTCGACGCGGGGCCTGGCCTTGAGCCCGGCGCGGGGCCTGACGCCTGGGCCGGGTCCTCACTCACGGCGGAGCCCCTGCCCCTGGTGGCCGTGATGGCCAGTTCCACCGTGCGGCTCACCTTCACCGGCCACCCCGTCCCGCCGGAGCGGGTGACCGGCACCCTGCCCCTGGACCAGTGGCACAGCCGGGACGCGGCCGGGCTGCGGGCGAACGGCTCGCTCGCGCTCGGCCTGGCCGCCCGGTGCTGCGGGCTCATCGGCCCCGGCCCGCTGGACGAGCAGCTCGCCAGCTGCCGGGCGGCGCTGGACACGGCCGGCCCGGACGCCATGCCCGCGGCCCGCGCGGCCGCCTGCGAGCTGGCCCTGCGCGCGACCGCGGCGCTGGTGGTCAGCCAGGGTTCCACGGCCATCCTGGCCGATCAGGATGCGCAGCGGCTGGCCCGCGAAGCCTTGTTCCTGCTGGTGTTCGGCTCGCGGCCGCCGATCAGGCAGTCCCTGGCCGGGCTGCTCACCCGGCCCGCGCCTGAGGCAGCCGTGGGCTAGGTAGGTAGAGTGCGAACGTTCCCCCGAGCAGAACGGTGTGCCTCAGTGTCAGAGACGACGCGTGCCGCAGGATCGGCGCCGCAGCCGGGGCCGCAGCCGGGGCCGGAACCCACGGCGGCGGCCCTGGAATCTTCTGCGGCCGCCCCGGAACTCCCTGCTGGGGTCCAGGCCTCCCGCACGCTGATCGTGCGCGACGCCCGGCCCGCCGAACTGGCCGAGATCGGCGCCCTGCGGGTGGCGGCCTACGAGGCGGGCGGGTTCCTCTCCGACGCCTCCCACTACGTCGAGACCCTCCGCACGCTGGGTCATGATGGCATCGGCCAGATCCTGGTGGCGGTGGGGAACGAGGGCGGGGGCCATGGGACGCCCAGGCTTCTGGGCACGGTCATGCTGCAGCTCTGGCCGCACGCCGAGCACGTGGTCCGGGGACCGGACGAGGCCGAGTTCAGGGCGCTGGCGGTGGCCCCGGAGGCCCGCGGGCGCGGCGTGGGCCGGGCCCTGCTCCGGGCGGTCACCGACCGGGCCCGGGCCTGGCGGCGCGCAGCGCCTGCTGCTGTCCACCCAGGCGACCATGCTGGCCGCACAGCGCCTTTATACGGAGGCCGGGTTCCGCCGCCTGCCGGAGCGCGACTGGAACCCGGTACCGGGGTTCACCCTGCTGGCTTACGGCCTGGACCTGTAGCTGGCTACCGCGGCCCACGGGCCGGCCGCTGAACCTGAGCACCGCCCTACGGGCCGGGCCGCTCTCGCTGAGCACACCGCTCTACGGGCCGGTGCTGCCAGCCTGACCTGGTTCACCGGGCGGCTGGTTCGCCGTGCTGGCCCGCTGGGCGCGGAACGCCGCGAGCCCCGGGCGGGGCGGCCGGGACCGGCCCGCCGGCGCGCTGGTCGGCTGTCCCGGCGCGATCTTGTGCAGCTGCTTGTTCAGGGAGCGGAACAGGAAGAACAGGGCCAGGCCCATCCCGGCGACCACGAGGAACCCGATCAGCCCGGGGTACACCTGGCTGGCGGTGCTCGACGCGGCCAGAACGCTCACCGGCTCACCCTCTCCCGTATCCCCGCGAACAGGTCGTCCTCGGGGAACCCGGCATCCACTACCGACCTAGCTAGATGGTAGTCCTCGGTCGGCCAGGCGGCGCGCTGCACCTCCACCGGGCAGGCAAACCACGAGCTGTCCGGGTCGATCTGGGTGGCGTGCGCCAGCAGCGCCTGATCCCGGATGGGGAAGTATTCGGCGCACTGGACCCGGCTGGTGATCTCCACCGGCTTCCGGTCTGACTCCCGCTCCTCCCAGCGCTTGAACCACTCGGCGTACGGCGACTCCAGGCCGCGCTCCAGCATCTCCTCATGCAGCGCGGTGATCCGGTCCTTGTGGAACGTGGCGAAGTAGTACAGCTTGAGCGGCTGCCAGGGGTCCCCGGTCCCGGGGTATCGGTCCGGATCCGCGGCCGCCTCGAACGCCTCCACCGCGACCTGGTGGGTCTTGATGTGATCCGGGTGCGGGTAGCCGCCCTCTTCGTCGTAGGTCAGGATCACGTGGGGCCGGAATTCGCGGACCGCGCGCACCAGCGGCCCGGCCGCCACCTCGAGGGGCTGCAGCGCGAAGCAGCCCTCCGGCAGCGGCGGCAGCGGATCACCCTCGGGAGCCCGGAATCGACGAATCCGAGGAATTGCTGGTGCACGCCGAGGATTTCGCGGGCCCGGGCCATCTCCTCGCGGCGGATCCGGGGCAGATTTTCCCGGACGTCGGGCCGTTCCATGGCCTTATTCAGGATGTCGCCGCGCTCACCGCCGGTCAGCGTGGCCACCATGACCTCTGCGCCTTCCCGCGACATAGCGGGCCATGGTGGCGGCGCCCTTGCTCGATTCGTCGTCCGGGTGCGCGTGCACGGCCATCAGCCGCAACGGCATGGACGGCGGAACCACCGGATCGTTCGTGGCGGCAGGCAAGCGGATTCCCCTCGGCACCATCATGAGATCAGCAGAACCGGCGCTCTGCTTACCCGGCTGGGCTCCCCGGCGGGTGCACCCGGGGCCGTATCTCGCCGGAAGAACGCCGACAGAACATTGTGCAGGACAACGCGCTGGCCCCGTGATGACATTCCCGTATAGTGGCGGGCTCTGATGACGCCGCGGCGTCAGGTCTGGCCCGTCCGGAACTCGTGAGGGGCGACGTACTTGTCAGGCCTTGTTAGCCTCGAAGGATTACCCCCGAGGAGCCGCGCATGGCTCAGGCGGATCCCAGTGTCCGCACTGCAGGCAAGGAGTACCCGTGACCGAGACGAACAGCGACAGCCTCACCTGGCTCACCCAGGAGGCGTACGACCGGCTCAAGTCGGAGCTGGATCACCTCTCGGGCCCGGGGCGGGTCGACATCGCCAAGAAGATCGAGGCCGCCCGGGACGAGGGCGACCTGCGCGAGAACGGCGGCTACCACGCCGCCAAGGAGGAGCAGGGCAAGATTGAGGGCCGGATCATCCAGCTCCCGCACATCATCCAGCACGCCCGCGTGGGTGAGCCGCCGCGGACGGACGGGGTGGTCGGGCCGGGGATGACCGTGACGATCCGGTTCGAGGGCGATGACGATGAGGTGACCTTCCTGCTGGCCTCCCGGGAGGAGAGCGGCGCGCCGATCGACGTCTACTCGCCGCGCTCGCCGCTGGGCAGCGCGATCAACGGCAAGAAGATCGGCGACTCGGCCACCTACCAGCTGCCGAACGGCCGGTCGGCCAAGGTCGAGATCCTGGAGGCAGTCCCCTACATCGGCGGCTGACGCCGGAAGCACCATGGGGTGCGTTGTGCGCCGTATACGGCGCACAACGCACCCCATTGACGTGGGGGCGGGTCAGGCGACCAGCTCGGGAGCGGGCGCCTCGGCGTCGCCGGGGGTGGCGCGGCCGCGCAGCGGCACCTCCTTGAGGAACCAGGCCAGGACGAAGGCCAGGGCGCTCGCCGGGATGGCCCACAGGAACACGCCATGGATCGCGTACGTGATCGCGTAGTACACGTCGTGCTGGATGGCCGCGGGCAGCGCCCGGACGGTGGCCGGGTTGAACTGGCCGCCGCTGGTGGACAGCTGCACGCCGGGCGACACCGAGGTCAGCGCCTCAGT
>CAVQEM010000053.1:0-3260 GCA_963711485.1 uncultured Actinomycetes bacterium | reverse complement strand
GCTCGCCAGCTAGTATGCGGCTGAAATTGAAGCCGACGCTAGCAGCCGCAACCCGCCGTCAGCCAGCCCCGCATCCCGGCTTTGTCTGCAGTTTCCGCGGCTACGGTTCCGGGCGTGCATTCCGCTGCTGCGCGCGGGGCGGGGGTGTCGCGGTGGTAACCAACGGGACGCCGTTGTGGCTTCAGGACACGCCAACTCGATGGCTTATTTCGTTGCCATGAATGGACTTTTTCGCTATCATGTTCTATAGAATGTGAAATCAAGATCATTCTCCCGAACGAGGTGGTGTATGCCCCGAGGGTCGACTCCAGCGCCTCCCGGGCGGGACGGGGATCGCGCCCGGGAGCCTCACGAGCCCGGGCCCGGCCCGGACCCGGTGACCGAGGAGGAGTGGCTGGCGTGGTGTGCCGCCACCGCGGACCAGGACGAGCCGCCGGACCCCGATGACTGCGAACCCGACCCGGACGGCCTGCCGGGGGCGTGGGAGTACGACCTGGAGCAGGTCGTGGCCGAGTGCCGGCGCATAACCGCGGAAGAAGCCGCCGCGTGCGCCCGGGCCGCGCAGATGGGCCTGCTCGGCGGGCAGCCGGTCGGCCTAGAACGCCGCGGACCCGGGCAGCCCGGGTCCGCCCGCCGACTTCCCGGGGAGTACCTCAGCCGCGCGGCCGGGTTCGCCGCCGGGATGTTGCTGGACACCATGCCTGGGTGTAACGCGCTGGCCGGGTTCGCCGCTGAGGCCGCCGGAGACGACGACACGTACGACGGCGCCTCAGACAATGAGGTGGCCGGAGTGATCTGCGCGTGGGACCGGCTGGAGGCGCATATGGCTGCCCGCAAGCACGCCGCCGTCGCCGAGTTCATCCGGCGGCGTCCCGAGCCGGGCTGCGCCCCGGAGGGGCCGGCGCGGATGCCGGCCAGGTGGGAAGAGTTCACCGTCGACGAGCTGCGGCAGATCCTGGCCGAGTCCCGCGGGGCCGCCGAGGACATGCTGGACCTGGCTCGTGACCTGGCCGAGAAGCTGCCCGGGACCAGGGAGGCGTTCCGGAACGGGATCCTGCGGCAGTCCAAGGTGGAGACCATCGCCCGGGCCACGGCGGTGCTGGACCCAGCGGAAGCCTGCGCTGCCGAGGCGATGGTGCTGGACCGGGCCGCGCGGCTGACCCCAGCCGGGCTGCGGGCCGCGATCGCCCGCGCGGTAATGGAGGTCGCGCCGGAGAAGGCCCGCAAGCGGCGGGAGGAAGCGGCCCGCGACGCGCGGGTCGAACGGTGGGCCGAGGACAGCGGGAACGCGGCGCTGATGGGCCGCGAGCTGCCCCCGGCCGACGTGCTGGCCGCCGACCAGAAGATCACCGCGTGGGCGCGGCAGTTGAAGAAGGCCGGCCTGGACGGCTCAATGGACGAACTGCGGGCCCGCGCCTACCTGGATATTCTCCTGGGCCAGGATTCAAGGCCAGGGCCGACCGGACCTGACGGCACGACACCCGCACCCGCACCCGCACCGGCACCGGCACCGGCACGCACCGCACCCGCACGGGCACCGGCACGGGCACCGGCACCGGGCGGGCCTGAGTCGGGCGTGATCCCGGCCGGGTTCGCGGGCCGGGTCACCTTGACCATCCCGCTGGCCACCGCGACCGGCCGGGCGGACCGGCCCGGCGAAATGGCCGGGATCGGGCCGATCGACCCCTGGCTGGCCCGGGACCTAGCCGACGCCGCCGCGCGTAACCCCCGGTCGACCTGGTGTGTGACCGTGACCGATGAGCTGGGACACGCTATCGGCCACGGATGCGCCCGGCCGGAACCCGGGAACCAGCGGAGGCGCCGGGAGAAATGGCAGAAACCCGGGACCAGGGACGGGCCCGGGTTCACGTTCACCCGCACCGGCGAGCACGGGCCGCCAGGCGGATACGGCAGCTGGCGGCTGTCTACCGGGGCTGAAGGGCAGCGGGATCTGCTCGTCGCGCTAGACCCCATCGCCACCGAGGACTGCGACCACCGGTTCGAGGCCAGGGGGCATGATCCCGGGGTCAAGCTGAGGCACCTGGCCCAGGTCCGGTACGCGACGTGCACCGGGCCGACCTGCCGCAGGCCGTCCACGCAGGCTGACTTCGAGCACAACACCCCCTACGAGGCGGGCGGCCGCACGTGTATGTGCAATGGCGGCCCTAAGTGTCGACATGACCATCGGCTCAAGCAGCACCCGCGCTGGAAGGTGGAGCAGTTGCCCTCGGGCGACGTCCGGTGGACGGGTCCGTCCGGACGCCAGCGCACGACCGAACCTACGCGGCATCCGGTCTAGGGCCAGGCACGGCTCCCCGCATGGGGCGCGGGATGATGGGGGGATGCCATCTAGCTCAGATACCTACCTGCACGGCCATCACGACAGCGTGCTGCGGTCGCACCGGTGGCGGACCGCGGAGAACTCAGCCGGATACCTGCTGGCGCGATTGCCGGCCGACGCGCGCGTGCTCGACGTGGGCTGCGGCCCGGGCACGATCACCGCGGACCTGGCCGCGCGGGTCCCTGACGGCCAGGTGACAGGGATCGACGCGGCCGGCGATGTGCTGACGCTGGCGCGGCAGGAGGCGGACCGGCAGGGGCAGGCCAACGTCCGGTTCGAGGTCGGGGACGTGTACGCGCTGGGCTACGACGACCATTCGTTCGACGTGGTGCACGCGCACCAGGTGCTGCAGCACCTGTCCGACCCGGTCGCGGCGCTGACCGAGATGCAGCGGGTGTGCCGGCCCGGGGGGCTGGTCGCCGCGCGCGACGGGGACTACGGCGGCTTCTTCTGGTTCCCCGAGGACCCCGGGCTGACCGAATGGCAGGCGCTGTACCGGAATGTGGCCCGGGCGCTCGGCGGCGAGCCGGACGCGGGCCGGCGCCTGCTGTCCTGGGCCCGGCAGGCCGGCTTTGCCGCGATCGACGCCTCGGCCAGCGCCTGGTGTTACACCGGGCCCGAGGACCGGTCGTGGTGGGGCGCGTCGTGGGCCGAGCGGCTGACCGAGTCGCCGTTCGGCGACCGGGCCGTCGAGCACGGCCTGGCCACCCGGGCGGACCTGGCGCGGCTGGCCGGGGCCTGGCGGCGGTGGGCGGCCAGCGAGGACGGCTGGTTCTGCATCCCGCACGGCGAGATCCTGTGCGAGGTGCCCGCCTAGGCGGATCCGCTCGCACGGGCGGCAGCCGGACAGGCCGGCCCCGTTAGGGAGAAAGTCAGATGTCGCGGCGGGTGATGAGGATCGCGGCCACGGCCAGCGCGG
>CAVQEM010000052.1:0-18909 GCA_963711485.1 uncultured Actinomycetes bacterium | reverse complement strand
CGCCCGGTCGTGCGTCCACCGTGATGAGCTCGATCGAGGCGCTGGTCCCGGTGGGCCTTATAAGTGGGTGAGGTGCTCCGGCTGGGTCATGCACTGGAACACGAGTCGACGAGGGGCCTCAAAGGCCCGGGTGACATGAGTTCATCGGTGGCTGCCGTGGAGTCGTTCTGATTCGGTCGTTTCCCTTTCTGTTTCGGGGTCTCGCCTGGAGAATGACGCAGGTGAGCGTCGAGCTTGTCGGACTGCTGCGCCCAGACCCGGCCGTTGTCCTCGATCCAGGCGGCGGCCGCATCGAGCACTGGGCCTCTCACATGCAGGGCCGGAACCGGCGGCGCCGGTCGCGAAAGATCAGCCGCAGCGCTCGAGCATCTTCAGGTGCTTGCAGATCCCGGGCAGCGTCAGGTCGAAGGGCGCGGCGAGCTCGGTCACCGTGGCATCTCCCCGCGCCAGCCGGGCCACGATGGCCCGCCGGGTCGGATCCGCCAGGGCCGTGAACGTGGCATCGAGCCGATCCTGCGCCACTGTCATCTGGCTCCTCCCGCATCCGGCCTTCCCGCGGACGTTGCTCCCGGCCTGTAGTTCACCACCTAGTTAATTAACTGTCAAGCTAAATACGCAGGCAGATCCCAGTGCTCACTGGCGGCGGGTGGGAGCGCCCGCGTTGATCAGGGCGGCGATGGGGACCGCGGCGGCGAGCAGGATGGCCGCCCCCCAGGCCATGGCGACCGAGTAGCCGTGCACGGTGGCGCTGACCCGGGCGAACTCCCTCCCGGCCGCGCTCACCGTGGTGGCGTGCGCGGCGAGGTAGGCGGCGGTGGCGGTGGCGGCGATGGTGTTGAGCAGGGCGGCGCCGATCGAGGCGCCGAGCTGCCCGGCGGCGCTGGACGCGGCCGACGCCGCCCCCGTGTCAGCCTGCCGCACGCCCACGCAGCGCGGTCTGCAGGATCGGCGGGCCGCCCAGGCCAGTCCCGAATCCCTCGATGAGCTCGGCGAGGAGGATCAGCGGCACATAGTGGGTCGCCGGGCTGAGCCACAGCAACGACAGCAGCCCCAGCGCGCTGAGCACGATGCCCGCGGTCACCAGCCAGCGGGCGGCGGCCGCGCCGCGAGCCAGGGCGCGATGAGCGCGGAGCCGAGCGCGGCCGCGGCGGCGAAAGGGACCAGCGCGAGGCCGGTCCGCAGCGGCGAGTACCCCATCACGGCCTGGAGCTGGTAGGTGAGGATGAGCAACATCCCGAAGGTGCTCAGGCTGTTGACCACCATCGCGATCAGCGCGCCACCGCGGTTGCGGTCGCGCAGCACGCGCAACGGCAGCAGCGGCACGGGCCTGCCGGCCTGCCGGCCACGAAGGCCACGAGCAGGATCACCGAGCCGGCCAGCGGGCCGGCGACCTCGGCCGAGCCCCAGCCGGCGGAGGCCACCTCGCCCAGGCCGTACACCAGGGCAGCCATCCCGGCCGACGCCGAGCACGGCGCTGACCACGTCGATCCGCACCTCCCGGCGGGCGGGCAGCGCGGGCAGCACCCGCGGGCGCGCCCAGGAAGGGGACCAGGCACAGAACGACGTTCACGTACAGGCACCAGCGCCAGCCCAGCCCGGTGGTGAGGATCCCGCCCAGGACCAGCCCGATGGCCATCCCGGCCGTGAGCGTGGCGGTGAAGATGCCGATGGCCCGCGCCCGGCGGCGTTCCTCGCCGTAGACGCTGATCAGCAGCGACTTGGTCGAGGACACCAGGACGGCTGCGAAGGCACCCTGGGCGCCGCGCGCCGCGATGAGCATGGCCGCGCTGGAGGCGGCACCCCCGGCGGCCGACGCGCACGCGAACCCGGTCACGCCGATCATGAGGGTGCGCCGGGCGCCGAGCCGGTCGGCCAGCCGCCCGCCGGGCAGCAGCAGCGCCGCGAAGGCCAGCGTGTACGCGGTGACGACCCACGCCCGGGCCGCCACCGTCAGGCCGAGAGCACGCTGCACCGAGGGCAGCGCGACGAACATGACCGTGGTGTCGAGGATCGCCATCAGGTGGGCGGACGGCGATCACAACCAGCGGCCACCAGCCGCTCCCGGAGCCAGGCCTGGCGACGGGGCGTGTCATGGGAGGCGGCCGGGGCGGAGCTGCATCATCTGTGCCTCCTCGATTAGATACACTCGTATCCTAATACGGGACGCGTGTATCTAATCACACCAGTGCGCTAAGATACAAGTGTCCCTAAGGAGGGTGCCATGGAGCACAGCGGCAGCAGGACGCGGCGGCGCGGCTCCGCGCTGGAGGACGCGCTGCTCGACGCGGCGTGGGACGAGTTGCGACGGCCGGCTATGCCGCCTGACCATGGAGGCGATCGCCGACCGGGCCGGCACCAGCCGGGCTGTCCTGTACCGCCGCTGGCGCAACCGGCCCGAGCTCGTCATCGCGGCGTTGCGGCGGCACCGCCCGATGCTGTCCGGCGACGTGCCCGACACCGGCAGCCTGCGCGGCGACGTGGTCGCGGTGCTCAGCCGGACGTCAGCCCGGCTGGCCGAGATCGGCCCCGACACCGTGTACGGCCTGATCGGTGACCACTTTGCGGACAGCGGGCTGCTGGGCGAGCTCCACGAGCAGGTCGGGCACATCGGCGCTGAGGTCATGACCACGATCCTCAAGCGGGCTGCAGACCGGGGCGAGGCCCGCAGCGACATCAGCCCGAGGGTCGCCACGCTGCCCACCGACCTGTTCCGGCACGAGCTCTTCGTGAGGCGGACCCCGCCGACGGAGCGCGTCATCGCCGAGATCGTGGACGAGGTGTTCCTCCCCCTCGTGGCGGAAGACTCCCACCCGGGCGCCCGCCCACCCACCCGGGCGCCCGCCCGGACTCCCACGCGGACGCCCGCCCGGACGCCCGCCCGGACGCCCGCCCGGACGCTGCCGCTCCTCACCCGGCCTGACGGAACTCACACTCATTCGCTCAGGCCGGGTGCACGGGGCGGGGAGTACGGCGCCGGGAGTACTTTGCGCAGGTAGGACGCTGATTCCGCGTAGCCCAGGGCCTCGTAAAAGGGAGCAGCGCGGCGGGTCGCGAGCGCGACCAGCACGCAGCCCCGCCCCGCGGCCCAGGACTCGAACGCGCCCATCAGGGCCCGGCCCAGGCCGCAACGGCGGTACTCCTGGCGGACGAAGAGCTCCTCGGCCCAGGCCACCGGCCCGTTCGCGTAGAACGTGAGATGCCGGAAGCCGAGCAGGTAGCCGACGCAATCATCGTCCTTGGCGGCCACGAGGAGGCAGGCGTCCTCCGAGGCGACCAGGGCCGGGTAGGTCTGGTCGAACCTCTCCCTGGCGAACGCGAACGACTGCGCGAGCTCACTCGCGAGTACGGCGACGGCGGCGGCATCATCACCGCGAGCACGCCTGATCTGGACCCGCGAACCATCCACCCGCACATGATCTCCTGGGGCCGGACGGCTGTACCGTGCGGTCATGGCTATCTCGTTCAGTGCGGCGACCCTCGAACTGCTGGAGGGGCGGAACTACGCCGTCCTCGCCACCATCAATCCCGACGGCAGCCCGCAGACCTCCGCGATGTGGGTCGGCCGTGATGGGGATGACCTGCTGTTCTCTACCGTCGAGGGCCGCCGCAAACACCGCAACATGCTCCGCGACCCGCGGGTCAGCGTCAGCATCCTGGACTCCGCGGACCAGGAAAATTATGTGGAGCTGCGCGGCCGGGTGACGATGACGCCCGACCCTGACCGGCTCCTGCACATCCAGCTGTCCCACAAGTACGACGGCACCGACCCCGGCGAGGACAGGCCGGGCGCTCATCGCGTGATCGTGCGGATGACGGTGGACAAGGCAGCCGGCAGCGCCGCGTGATCCCAGTGGTCAGCTATGCCTGGCGCGGGGCGTTCACCAGCGCTGAAGTCAGCACGCTGCAGCTTTGGCATCAATACGTGCCACCGAAGGCGCCACGGTGAGTTCGTGATCTAACGATTGGTGTTGTCCCAGCGACACCAATCGTTAGATCACGATCGCGGGAAGCCCGGCCTGGCGGCACACCCGTAACACCAGCCACGCAGGCCGCAGAGGGCAGGCGGCCCGGAGGCAGGGGGACGTTTTGGGTCGTCGGGGCGACCGTGTCCGTCCACGTTCGGCACGGTGATAAGCCGGCCGCGTTGGCATCCCCACGGTCTGTGGGGCACTGCTTGCGGTATGGGAATCCGGGCCGCTGAGCGCCCCGCAGCTGATGCCGGCCGAAGCGGCCTGGATCAGCCCGCCCGCCGGCGGGCATGGTCGACGCCATGAACACATCCACCGCCCTCGTCACCGGCGCCAACAAGGGCATCGGCAAGGAGATCGCGCGCCAGCTGGCGGACGCCGGGCTCACCGTCTACGTCGGCTCCCGCGACGCCGGGCGCGGACAGCAGGCCGTCGACGAGATCGGCGCCGGCTCCCGTCTCCTGGTCCTCGACGTCACCGAATCCAAGAGCATCGCCGACGCCGCGCAGCAGGTCGATGACCTGGACATCCTGGTCAACAACGCCGGCATCATGGTCGATAGCAGCACCGCGCCGGAGGCGGACGTCGAGAGCTTCCGCCGCACGTATGAAACGAACCTGTTCGCGGTCGTCGCGGTGACGAACGCCTTCCTGCCGGCGTTGCGGCGGTCCGCACGGCCGCGGATCGTGAACATCTCCAGCGGGACAGGCTCGCTGACCTGGAGCACCGGTCCGAACCCCCAGTTCCGGTCCGCGGCGTCCGCGACGGGCAGCGGCGCCGCGTACCGCTCGTCGAAGACGGCGCTGAACGCGCTGACGGTGTTCTACGCCCAGGCGCTGGCCGCAGAGGGCTTCAAGGTGAACGCGCTCGCGCCGGGGCTCCGGGCCACCGGCCTGAACGCCCGCGCCGCCGCCAGCGACGGCGACCCGGCCGAGGCGGCTGACGGTGCCGTCCGGCTGGCCACGCTCCCCGACGACGGCCCCACCGGCGAGTTCTTCTCCTGGGATGGGACCTCCGTGCCGTGGTGACCCGGCCCCGGGACCAGGCTGGCTACCCGTTCGAAGGGACCAGAGGGACTGCATCACGATGGCCGGCATGACATGCACCCGCGCACCGGCCTGGCCGGCGACCCCGGCCGGCTGTGACTGGCATGATGCCGGGAGGCGCTGAGGGGTGAGCACATGGACGCGATGTTCGAGCATGCGGTCGAGGTCAGGTGGCGCGACGTGGACGCCCTGGGGCACGTCAACCACGCGGTGTTCCTGACCTACCTCGAGGAGGGCCGTGACGCCTTCTTCGCGCAGACCTTCGGCGGCGAGCCGGACTACGTGGTGGCCCGGGTCGAAGTGGACCTGCGCGCGGAGGTCCGCTACCCGGAGCGGCGGGTCATAGTGCGGCTGGCGGTCGAAAGCCTGGGCACGACCAGCCTGACCACCCGCGAAACCGTCCGCACCCCGGCCGGGGAGGTGGCCGCGGAGGCCCGGGTGGTCACCGTCCGCTGGGACCCCAGGGCACGCAAACCGGTCCCGTTCAGCGAGTCCGACCGGGCCCGGCTGGCCGCCGCCATGGCGGTTAGCCGCCGAGACGCGCCTCCCGGCGCAGCAGAGCGGGCAGCTCCTCAGGAGCCGGCGAAGCGCCGCTGAGGCCCCGCGCCGTGAACCACCTGGCTACGTTCGCGGCGTCCCGGTCCAGGAACTCCCCGCCCCGTGGGTTCGCGATCACGTCCACCACCTGGGGCAGGTCGATCATGATCAGCCTGCCCCGGTGGACCAGCAGGTTGTACACGGACAGGTCGCCGTGGGCCAGGCCGCGGGCGGCCAGGACGACGACCGCCTCCACGAGCTGGTCCCACAAATCCGCGAGCCCGCTGCCCTCAGGCCTGATCTCGGCGAGCCGCGGGGCGGCGGTGCCGTCCGGCTCGCCGATGAACTCCAGCACCAGTTCGGTGCCGAGCACCTGCACCGGGTACGGCACCGGCACAGCTGAGCGGTGCAGCTGGCTGAGAGCGGCGAATTCGGCGCTGGCCCACTGCCGGGCGATCATCTGCCGCCCGGCCGCGGTGCGCTGGGCCATCGCGCGGGTGTCACGCGATTCGCGGACCCGCCGGCCTTCCAGGTAGGCGCTGTCGCGCTGGAATGTCCGGTGGTCGCTATCGCGGTACCGCTTGGCCGCCAGGAGACACGAGCGGCCGTTCCCGGGCAGGCCGCGGCGCAGCAGGAAGACGTCGGCTTCCTTGCCGGTCTTCAGGATCCCCAGCTCGGTATCGACGGCGGCCAGGTCGGTGACGAGCCAGGCCGGGTACGGCTCGGGTCCCCGCTCCCCCGCCGCGGACTGGTCCCAGGTGGACCACCGGTCTCCTTCGGGCAGGCCATCGGCGGTGTCGAAGGTGTCGAGGGACGGCAGCGACGGGCGATGCCGGGTGCGCTTAGCGAAGGTGATGTCGTCGTCGTCGAAACGCCACTTGCGGCGGCGGAAGGCAGGATCGGGCACGGTCGGTGCTCCCCAGGCTGGCGGTGAGAGAGGGCATGGCGAAATGCGAAACGGGCGCAAACATCCACGACCTCCTTCCGCTCAGCCGGCATCACCGGCCATCGGCGCGTGAGCCCGAGGCTGCCAGGTCGACGCGGCCATGGCAACCGAATTTCCGGCCCGGATCATCGGCTCCGGCCGCTCCGGGGCGCACGTGCGCACCGTCCGGGACGGCCTGGGCCCGCCCGGGCCGCGAGAGGGCTCGCCGGTCAGAACCCTTCAGCGATTCCTGAGGTAGGCGTCCGCGAGCTTCGGCGGCGCGCACGCCAGCCAGGCGTCGGTGATCGCGTCGAGCAGAGCCTGGCCGGCGACGTCCGGCAACTGGATAAGCACCGCGGAAAACCCGTCGAAGTGCGGGATCGTGAAGAAAGCCCCCGGGTTCGCGGCGAGCACGGCCTCCTTCTCGCCGAGGTCCTCGACGCGGACCGCGAGGATCGGGCCCTCCGGCGGGGTCTCGTCGCCGAACCGCTTGAGGTCTGCCTTGCTGAACGGCCGTTCCCACGCGAACGGCTTGCCCGCCACGACCCACGTCCGGGTCCCGCGGCGTTCGGTCTCGGTCACCTCAGGCAGGTCGAGGGCCAGCCGGGCTACGTCGTCGAAGGTCGCCACGGTCCTACCGTACGACTCAGTAGGTCGCCCGGCCGCCGCTCAAGTCGTACACGGCCCCGGTCGAGAAGCTGCATTTGTCTGAGGCCAGCCAGGCCACGAGTTCCGCGGCCTCGCCGGGCCGGCCCATCCTGCGCATCGGGATGAGGCTCGTCATGTACTCGAGCACCTCCGGCGTGTTGCTGGCGTTCATGGGGGTCTCGATGACCGCGGGAGCGATCGCGTTGACGAGGACCCCGCTGGTGGCCAGTTCCTTGCCCAGCGACTTGGTCAGCCCGATCACGGCCGCCTTGCTGGCCGAGTAGGCGCCGAGACGGGGATTGCCGTCCTTGCCCGCCATGCTGGCCAGGTTGACGATCCGCCCCCACCCCCGGTCCCGCATGCCGGGGACGACGGCGCGGCACATGTGGAACGTGCCGGTCACGTTGACCGCGAACGTGGCGGCCCACTCCTCGTCGCTGGTCTCCCACAGCGGCTTGTTCGGGCCGACGATGCCGGCGGAGTTGATCAGGATGTCCACCGGGCCGATCCCGGCCAGGGCCGCGCCCACCGCCGCGGCGTCGGTCACGTCGGCCACCACGTCCGCGTCCGCGGACAGGTCCACGGTGACCACGGTGATCCCGTCCTGCGCGAGCCGGTCCGCGCTGGCGCGCCCGATGCCGCTGGCTCCCCCGGTGATGACAGCTGTACGGCCCATGTTCTTCCCTTCGTGTGCACCTGCCGGTACTTGGGTGGTCGTATTACCCGGTTCCCCGCTAAGGCACGAGGGACTCCCTATCCTGGCCCGCCGGGCTTGCGGGCCGGTTGAGCGGGACCGGGTGAGCGGGCGGGCCAGGCGGGCGGGCCTGCCGGGTGGGCGGGCCGGCGGCGGCCGAGCACGATCACGTTAGGATCGCAGCGTCCGGCGCGGGTGACTTCCCGAGGACCTCCGCCCGGGACCTGGGAGGGCGGGGCATGCGAGCGTTCGTACTCACCGGCCCGCACCAGTTCACCGTGGCCGAGGTCGAGCCGCCGGTGGCCGCGCCCGGCCAGGTGGTGGTGGACGTCGAGCGGGCCGGGGTGTGCGGGACCGACGTGGAGTTCTTCACCGGCCACATGGCCTACCTGCATCAGGGTCATGCGGCCTACCCCATGCGGCTCGGCCACGAATGGTGCGGTGCGGTGTCCGCGGTCGGTGACGGAGTCGATCCGGCCTGGGCGGGCCAGCGGGTCACCGGCGACACCATGCTCGGCTGCGGCCACTGCCAGCGCTGCCGAACCGGGCGCCAGCACGTCTGCGAGGACCGTTTCGAGATCGGTGTCCGCCGCGGCTGGCCCGGCGCCCTCGCGGAGCAAGTGCCGGTGCCGGTCACGGCATTGCGGCGCGCTGCCGGACAGTGTCGGCCCGGCCGCCGGGGCGATGGTCGAGCCGGCCGGCAGCGCCCTGCGGGCCATCCAGGCCGCAGCCCTCGAGCCAGGTGACACGGCCCTGGTCCTCGGCGCAGGCACGATTGCGCTGCTCGTCGCCCAGTTCGCGCTGGCTCACGGCGCCGTCGTGCACGTGCTGGGCCTCACCGAGCCGTCGCTGGACTTCGCGCGGACGCTCGGGGTGCACGGCGCGTGGACCGCGGCCCGGCTCCCCGCGATCCCGTTCGACGCGATCATCGACTGTTCCACCGGGGCCGGGACTGCCCGCCGCTGCCCTGGACCTGATCGAGCCCGGGAAGCGGATCGTGTTCGTGGGGCTGTCCGCCGAGCCCAGCCTGATCGATACCCGCACGATGGTGCTCAAGGACGTCACCGCGGTCGGGATCCTGAGCGCCTCCCCCGCCTTGGACGGCGTGATCGGGCACTACGCCTCCGGGTCGGTGGACCCGCGCCCCCTGGTGGCGGCCACGGTCGGGCTGGGCCAGGTCGGCGACGTCCTCGCCGGTCACCGCCCTCCCGGGGCCGGCCCGGGGCCCAAGATTCACGTGGACCCCCGCCTCTGACGTCCTGGGCCGGGCGGGCGCCAGGCGGCCGTGGCCACGGCCACGCGATGCGGCCCCGCCACCCCGCGGGCCCGGGAGGCCCGGCGCGGCCCCGGGAGTTATGGTGCCAGCATGAAGATCTCCGTCATCGGGACCGGCCATATCGGGGGCACACTGGGCGGACGGTTCGTGGCCGCCGGGCACGAGGTGGTGTACGGCTCGCGCCAGGCCACGGGCGAGGGGCCCGGAGGGGCCCCGGTCCGGGCGATAGGCGAGGCGATGGCCGACGCCGAGGTGGTGCTGCTGGCCGTGCCGGCCCGGGCTATTCCGGACCTGATCGCGGAGCACGGCACGGCCCTGGCGGGCACGATCGTGGTCGACGCGGTGAACCGGATCGGCGAGCCGGAGACCAACAGCCGCAGGCTCATCGCGCAGGCGGCGCCGACCGCGCTCTACGTGCGGGCCTTCAACACGCTGGGCTGGGAGAACTTCGCCGACCCGCCGTCCGGCGCCGCGATGTTCTTCGCCGCCGACGCAGGCGCACGGCCGGTGGCCCAGGAACTCATCACGCTGGTCGGGCTCCACCCCGAGTATGTCGGGGACGCCGACGCGGCCGGGACCGTGGATGGCCTGCTGCCGCTGTGGTTCGCGCTCGTCCAGCAGCACGGCGGGAACCGCAGGCTCGCCCTGCGGGTCGCGGAGTAATACCCGGCCCGTCCCGGCCGGTCAGGGCAGCAGGCGGCTGGCGTGCTCAGGTACAGGCCACGCATCCGGGGTACAGGCCACGCATCCGGTCCGGGTCCGGCGGCACGTCCGGTGACGGGACGCGCTAATCGCGATCATGATGGGGGGGCCCGGGCCGGCTGAGGGTCCGCCGGGCCTTCTGCTGCGCGGCCTGCGTCACGCGGACGCTGCGCCTGGCCTCGGTGAGCCGGCGGCGGGCCTCGTCGAGCTGGTCTTCGAGCGCCCGGACGTGGTCACGCGCGTCCCGCTCGTCCTGGGCCGCCTGGTCGGCCGCGTGGGTGGCGTCGGCGAGCGCCTGCTCGGCGTCGGCGGCGGCCTGCCGCGCCTCCTCCGCGGCCTTGGCCCGCCTGGCCGCGCGAGCCTCCTCCGCGGCCTCGGCCCGCCTGGCCGCCCGCGCCTCCTCCGCGGCCTCGGCCCGCCTGGCTGCCCGCGCCTCCTCCGCGGCCTCGGCCCGCCTGGCCGCCCGCGCCTCCTCCGCGGCCTCGGCCCGCCTGGCCGCCCGCGCCTCCCCCGGCCGGGCCTCCCCCGCCCGGGCCTTCCCCGCCCGGGCCTTCGTGGCGGCCTTCACTTGCCTAGCCGCCCCGGTCGTCCTCGTGGCCTTCACTGTCCCAGCGGCATCTGGTTCCTGAGCCGCTCGCGTCCCGTCATCCGCGGGCGGCGGGACCAGGGTCAGCCCGGGGACCCCGGCGCTGAAATCTGCGCGATGCACCCCCCGCAGCAACGTGCCCGCGGCCAATTCCCGGGCGACCTGCGGGTCGGCGAGCGCGGCACCGAACGTCGCGGTGAGGTCCTCCCGCAGCGCCGCCGACGGGGACCGTTCGCCGGCCTGCTGCAGGGCCTGCCGGATGAGCGTGTCGATCAGCCGCCGCCGCGCCTGTGAGAGTTCCCGGATCTTGGCCCCGTCCAGCGCGGACGCGGCGGCGCGCAGCTCGTCACCGAGTGCGGTCAGCCGGGCCCCGACCCCGGGGTCGGCGCGGACCAGCTGGTTGATCATCCATGCGGGGCGGGTGGGCTTACGCAGGCCAGCGATCGCTTTGGCCGCAGGCCGGTCCCCGGCCGCGCGGGCCCGGGCGGCCAGGGCCGTGCGGCGTTCGGTGAACGCCTCCGGATCCAAGCCGTACAGCTCGGCGGTGGCCTCACCCAGGAAATCGGTAGCGCTCACGCCGTCATCGTTCCCCGGCGCCCCCGCCCGTCACCCAGGGCCGGGGAGAGGACGGCGCCTGGCCCTTCCCGCCCTCACCCGCTCCCCGCCGCCGCCTGGCCCCCCCAAACGTTTCCCGCCCTCCGCTTGGCCCCCCTCAGCCGCTCCCGGCCCCCCCGCCCGGCCTGGCCCCTCCCCCTCACCCGCGCGTTTCCCGCGAAGCGTGCGCGCAAACCGGGATAAATCGCCCGCCATGGCGCACGTTTCGCGGGATATGTGGCAAGTCGGCGTGACGGGTGGGGGCCAGGCCGCACGGGGCCCGGGGCGCTCAGGCGGGCGTGATGACTACCTTCAGGGCCGAGTTCGAGGCCGCGTTCTTGAACACGTCGTAGGCATCGTCCATCTGATCGAACGTGAACGTGTGGGTCCCCATCTTTTCGGCGGGGATCCGGCCGCTGGCCACCATGGTCAGCAGCGTGGGAATGGACACCGTGTCAACCAGCCCCATGGTCAGGGTGACGTTCTGGATCCACATCTCGTGCATCGGCAGCTCGACCGGGGTGCCATGGACGCCGATATTGGCGATGGTCCCGCCCGGCCGGACCAGCGATGCCGCGGTCAGCAACGTCTCGGGATAGCCGACTGCTTCGATGGACACGTCCACGCCGAGGCCGTCGGTGAGTCGCGGTCACGTCGGCGACCGTGCTCGGCCCGGCCTCGACCGCATCGGTCGCCCCGAACTCCAGCGCCTTGTCCAGCCGGAACTTGTTGGAGTCGATCGCGATGACCTTCGAGGCGCCCCACAGGCCGGTGGTCAGGATGGCCGACAGGCCGACCGCCCCGGCACCGACCACGGCCACGGTGTCGCCGGGCCGAACCTGACCGGCGAGCACACCGACCTCGTACCCGGTCGGGAGCGAGTCGGCGAGGAAGATGGCCTGCTCGTTCGAGACGTTACCGGGGACCGCGTACAGGGAGGTGTCGGCGTACGGCACCCGCACGGACTCGGCCTGGGTGCCGTCGATGAGGTGGCCGAAGATCCAGCCGATCCCGCCGACTGTCTGGCAGTGCGACGGCATGCCTTTCTGGCAGTACGCACAGCGGCCGCATTTCGTGATGGCCGGGACAAGCACGCGATCACCGACGGCGAATCCCTTGACCGCCTCACCGACCTCGGTAATCGTGCCGACAGCTTCATGACCGAGGATGCGGCCGTCGGTGACCGCGGCGACATCGCCCTGGAGGATGTGCAGGTCGGTGCCGCAGATCGTGGTGGTATCGACCCGCACCACCACGTCGGTCGGGTCCTGGATCGCCGCGTCCGGAACCTCTTCCCATGCCTTCTGCCCGGGCCCGTGATAAACCAGCGCCTTCATCGCCACCTCCGTTGCTAGGTGGTGGCTACGCTAACCGGGCTAGGGGGATCGGACTGTTTCAGAATTGGACCGATCATGGCGGGGGTCATCCGTGTCACCGGCACCGGCAGGTTTTCGTTATTGATCAAAGAGCCCACGCGGCCGGGGGAAGTCCGGCGCAGCTGCAGGTTTAGGCGCCGGGGTGCAGCCAGGCTCCGGCCAGGAGCTCCAGCGGGTGCCGGCTGACGCCGGACGGTGCGACTACGAGCCCGTCCGGCCGCACCAGTGGCGTGGGCAGCGGCTGGTTACGCTGCGCCGCGGCGACCAGGTTGCGCATCCGTTCCAGGACGTTCCGGTAGAACCGCTGCTGGGTCCAGCGCCCGAAGAGACGGAAACCCCAGCGGATCACCGGCTGGGGGATGGGGGCCTGCCGTGAATAGCCGCTGACCCGGAAGACCACGGTCCCGCGGCCAAGATCCTTGATCACCTCGTAACGGAGGCGTCCTTGTTCCAGGTGGCCCTCCAGCGTCTGGTAGCTCCAGCCCCAGACCCGCTCCCGGACCCCGTTCTCATCCCGGTTCTCGTCGATTACCTCGGTGACCCGCACCCCGAGGTAGAACCGCAGGGCAGCGAAGCGGCCCTGGAGCAGCATGTCGCGGCCGAGCAACTCGTCATCGCCGCGGTACACGGCGCGCAGTATCCTCGGCTCGGCGAACTCGTACTGCCGGACCAGCCGGCAGGCCACCTGCCAGGGACCTTCGGGTACCGGCGGACCGGACGGCTCGTGGCCAATGACCGTGTCCCCCGAGTCGACATGCCAATGCCCGTCCGGCACTCCGTCCTGCGGAGCTCTGGCAGGGTCGTAGTTAATCGTCCGGCCGCGCAGGCTTTCTAGTGCGGCGCTCGCGTCGATCCGGCCGGGCAGCCGCCCACGCACCTAGTCAGGCTCCTCGAGCGTGTCGCCGATCAGCCAGAGCAGCGGCGGCCAGAGCCCGACGAAAAGGGCACGCCGTTCCGCATTGCCGCGTTCGTCCTGATCGACGGTCTTGGCCCGTATCCACAAGCCGACGCACAGCGCGACGGAACTGAGCGAAGCCGCGTGGCAGTACACGCTGCGCAGCCCGGCGCGCCGGACCGCCGCGCGCACAGTCACTAGGGCACCAGCCTTCCCAGGGGCGCCGTCGGGTTGCCGTCAGGCCTGCCGTCAGGGTTGCCGTCGTCATCCCGCCGCGTCCCTGGAGTCCCTGCCGTCCGGGCCGAGGGGCCTGGCATGCAACGATCGGGCCATGGCTACGGCGAGCCGCCCGGCCCGGGCGGGAATAGTGTTGCGCTGGCCCCTGGGGCTCGCGCTGGTCAGCTGGCGGTACATGTGGCGTACTACTCCCCTGCACCGCTCAGAAGAAACCGGTAATGCCACTGACCTGCCCCAGCGGGCCAGCCAGGACACCGAGCCCGGCGACCGGCGCCAGGGTCTGGCGGCCGGGGCCGGCCCTCTCGCCGCACCGCCACTACGCGGTGCGGGGATCGTGCGCAGCAGTGAGCCCGTCGGCACTGATAGACGAAGCCGCCGCCAGCCTGGACCGCGCCTCGCCGGAAATGGCGGTCTTCCGCAAGACCCGCGGCGCCAGCGACGAACTGCGCCGCGGTGACGAGTTCATCGTCCGGATGCCGGGGCCCTGGGACGGCCCGGTCCGGGTGATTCACCGGGACGACACGTCTTTCCGGCTGGGTACCCTGGCCGGTCACCTGGAAGCGGGGAGATCGAGTTCCGGGCTGCTGCCTACCGGGGACGCCCTGCTGATTCGAGATCGAGTCCTGGGCCCGGGCCGGAGACCGGCTCGCCGACCTGCTCTACAACCGGCTGCGGCTGGCCAAGGAGATCCAGCTGAACATGTGGTCCCACTTCTGCGTTCGGGCCGCAGCCCTGGCACGCGGCCGTCTTGAGCGGCGGCGTCACCATCCGAACCCGGAAGGTTGACTGGCCCCCGCCTGGCACCGGGCCCCTGAACCCGGCCTGCGAGATGGCCGGGCCTGCGAGACGCTGACCACTGGCGCGCCAGAGTGACGCCCGACCGTCCCAGCCAGGCGGTTATTGTCCCTGGCCGCCGGAATCCTGGTCGCCACCCTGGTTCTGCTGGTCCTGGCCCTGGCCCTGCTGGTCCTGGCCCTGGAGGATCCTGGCCGGACTGATTGTCCCCCTGGCCCGGGAGGCCGAGCTTCTCCTCGGCGGCCTGCTCACCCTTCTCAACCTGGTCCGGGTGGTCCTTGGCGTACTGCTCGAGCGCCATCCTTGAGCTTGTCGAACTCGCTCACGATGCCTCCAGTTTCCGTGTCCGCGTTGACCGGGCGGCCAGCGTGGCCTTGCCGTCTACCCGGGGGCTCGGGGGCGACACATGCAAGCCTCGTGACGCGACTTCGTCAGGGGCCTCCGGCGACGGTTTCGCTGCCAGGAAACCCCTGCCCGCTCGGTTCCCTCGCGAAGCGACCCCCGGAGGTTTTCTGGGCGCGGCGATCGGGCGATCCGCTGCCACGCGGCAGGATGACGGCCGGGCCCGGAATTCTCTCTGTCACGAATAGTAAGCAATCAGGCACAAAGAGTCAAATCCGGGTCCTGGCTCGCTGGCGGGAGCTTCGCCGACGGGCCGGACCACGGCGTACCGGCGCCCGGTGATCAGCAGGCGGCGATGATCGCGGCCGCGAACTCGGCCGCGCCCTCCAGCGGGGTGAAGTGACCCGCGCCGGGCAGGCGGATCAGCCGGGCGTCGGCGAAGAACTCCCTGATCCGGTCCGACCAGGCCGGCGGGAACAGCGGATCGTGCGAGGGCCACAGCACGGTGGCAGGCACGGTGATCCGGTCCGCCGGCGCGGGCGCCCGCTCCGCGAGGGATCTGGCCACCGATCCCGCGCCCGCCCGGTACCAGTTGATCGACGCCGCAAAGCACCTGCGGGCGCGTACGCCGTCACCAGGTGCTCAAGCTGAGAGGCGGGCAGGTCGAAGCCCGGCCCCGACCAGTGCTCCCAGAAGTGCCGGAGGTAGGCGCGCACCGCGCCCGGGTTGCCGTCGATGACCTGCGTGGCCAGTTCAAGCCGGTGGAACTGCTGATACCAGAACTCGCGCTGCGCGTCCGGGCTGAGGATCCGGCTGCCGATTCCGGGCAGCGGAGGTGAGATCACCAGCGCGCGGACCAGATCGGGGCGGTCTGCGGCCAGGGCCTGGGCGATGCGGCTGCCGATGTCGTAGCCGGCGACCACCAGCCGGGTGAGCCCCAGTTCCTCGATGAGCCCGGCCACGCTGCGGGCCTGCGCCGCCGCACTGTACTGGGCGGCCGGGTCGGCCTGGTGCTTGTCGGATTCACCAAAGCCACGCAGGTCCGGCGTGATGACCTCGGCCGTCCCTGCGACCAGCGGGACGACCTCCCGGTAGTCGGTCCGGTCCCCCGGCCAGCCGTGCAGCAGCAGCACCGCCGGCCCGCGGCCGGCCCGGTCGTAGGCGAGGCGGAATCCATCGACCGCGGTGACCTGGCGCATGCCGCCGAGTATCCCCCGGCGGGAAATCCCGTTTCAATGGCCAGCGGCACGGGCGATCATGGTGGCAGGCTGGCCCGTTGGAAGGAGACACCCGTGCGGGGACACCGGCACACGGTCACCAGCACCGATGGCACCCGGATCGGCCTCCTGACCGCCGGGACGGGCCCGGCGTTGCTGCTCGTGCACGGGGGCATGGGCCGCCTGGAGCGATGGGAACCTCTTTGGGGACTGCTGACCGAGCACTGGCAGGTCACGGCCATGGACCGCCGGGGCCGGGGCTCCAGCGGCGACACACAGCCGTACTGGCTGAGCAAGGAATACGACGATGTAGCCGCGGTTGCCACAAGCCTGGCGGACGCCAACGGCCACCCCGCCGATGTGTTCGGGCACAGCTATGGCGCGGTCTGCACGCTGGGTGCCGCGGCCCGCGGTGCTCCGTTGCGGCGGATAGCCCTGTACGAGCCGCCGGGGCCGCAGGCGGTCCCGCGTGAGTGGCGGCAACGAGCCAGCGCCCTGGCCGCGGGAGGCCACCCCGGCCCGGCCATGATCAGTTTCCTGACCGAAATCATCGGCCTGACCATGGCGCAGGTCAGCGAGCTGAGGAACACTCCAGGCGCGCAGGATGTGCTGCCCATCGTGTCGGCCACCCTGCCTCGTGAGGCGGAGGCGCTGGCGTCAGCCGACCCGCCGTCGCTGGCGGGCGACGACACCGGCGGGTGCTGCTCCTCCTGGGGCAGGCCAGCCCCGCCTGGGCGGTGGACATCACGTACGCGCTCAGCGCCGCCCTCCCCCGGGCGACCCTGGCGGTCCTGCCGGGCGTCGGGCACGAGGCTGTCGACACCGCGCCCGGCCTGATCCACCGCGAACTGCTTGCCTTCCTGGGCTGAGCCCGGGCTGGCCCGTGATCGCATGGTCCGCCGCGGCCGACCGCGGCTAGCCAGCCGCTAGCCCGGTTCCCGGGAATGCGGTACAACCAGCCCCGACTCGTAGGCCGCCACCACCGCCTGGGTCCGATCGCGCAGGCCGAGCTTGCTCAGTACCCGGCTCACATGGGTCTTCACCGTCTCCTCGGTGACCATCAGCCGGGCCGCTATCTCGGGGTTGGACAGGCCCTCCGCGACGAGCCGCAGGACCTGCGTCTCACGCGGGGTGAGCGTCGCGAACACCGCCGCCGGGGCGGCTGTCTCTGGCTTGGGCCGCAGCAGGGCGAACTCCCCAATAAGCCGGCGGGTGACGGTCGGGGCGAGCAGGGCGTCGCCCGCCGCGATGACCCGTACCGCGTCGAAGAGCCGCTCGGCGGTCACGTCCTTGAGCAGGAAGCCGCTGGCCCCTGCGCGCAGCGCATCGTAGACGTATTCATCCAGGTCGAACGTGGTCAGGATGAGGATGCGCGGCCTGGCCTGGCCGGGAACGGCGCCCCGCCCGGGACTGCCAGCGTGGCTGAGGCCGTCGGCTGCTCCGGGCCGACCAGCTGCCGGGTGGCTTCGATGCCGTCCATGCCCGGCATCCGGACGTCCATGAGCACGACATCGGGCCGCAGCTCGAGGCCGATCCGGACCGCCTCGGCCCCGTCGCAGGCGGTGCCCAGCACGGTGAAGTCGGGCTGGGTGCCGAGCAGCTCGGCGAAACCGGTGCGGACCACCTGGTGATCGTCCGCGACCACGATCCGGATCACGGGCGCTGGGCTGCTCACGTCACCTCCCCCTTGCCGGGCAGGCTGGCTCAGACCAGGAAGCCGCCGCCGGGCGCCTCGCCGGTGCTCAGCTCACCCCCGACCGCCGCCGCCCGCTCGCGCATGCCGAGCAGCCCGTGGCCCCGTCCGGCCGGACTCCGCCCGGCCGGGCCGCCCAGCCGGGCTGCGGGCGGCGCCGACGGGCTGCGTCCGGCGCCGACGGGTTGCGGGCGGGGCCGACGGGGCTGCGGGCGGCCCGGGGCCGTTGTCCCGGATCAGCAGCTGCAGCCGGTCGGCGGCGTAGTGCAGTTCCACGTCGACCGGGCCCGGGCACGTGCCGCCGGGCGTTGGTGAGGGCCTCCTTGATCCGGTAGGCGGCGAGCTCGACGCCGGGATCAAGGGTGACCGGCGCCCCGTGCAGGATCAGCCGGGCCCCGGTGCCGGACGCCTCCCGGGCCGCGTCAGCAGCTCGTTGAGCTGGCGCAGCCCCGGCTGCGGCTGCCGGTCCGCCACGCCGGTCTCGGTGTCCTCGCGGAGCACGCCGAGCAGCGGCGCATCTCCGTCAGCGCGGCCCGGGCCGTGTCCCCGATCGACGACAGCCGCTGCGCCCCGGCCGCGGGCATCCCCGGGGTGGTGAGCCGGGCCGTCTCCGCCTGCACCGCGATCATGGAGATGTGGTGCGCGACCACGTCATGCAGCTCGCGGGAGATCCGGGCGCGTTCCCCCCGCGCGGTGTGCTCGAGCAGGGTGCCCGCAATAGCCTCCCGGGCCGCGCTGTGCTCGATCGCCTCGGCTGGGCCCGGCGTCGCTCCCGGCCAGCGCCGCCGCCGGGCCGAGCGAGGCCGGCCACAGAGCCGGGATCCTGGCCGCAGAACCAGGCGAGGCCGTCAACGCGAGGATCAGGAACGGCAGGCTCAGCACCAGGCGCTTGATCCAGGGCGAGCCGCGGCGGCCGAGCCGGTACGCCCCGGTCAGCTGCGCGATGAGGCCGGCCACGGTCAGCGTCTGGAACCCGGCGAGCGACACGATGCTCGCCGCGGACATGATGGCCGCGGCCCAGGCCGGCCTGGCCCACAGGAAACCGAGCGGCATGGTGGTGGCCAGGCTGACCAGCGCCAGGAGGAACAGGGAGGCCCACCACTCCGCGGCCGCGCCGCCGTTGAGCGTACGGCCGCCGTGCGGCGCGCCGCCACGGCCAGCCACAGCGCCTGAGCCACCGCGAGCATCCCGAGCAGCACAGCCGCCGTGACGGGAGTGTACGGCAGCCCGGTGAGTCGCCGCCACGCCGCGGTCCCTGCGCTCCGCCCGTCATCAGTTTGGCCCACGTCAGTCATTGTCGCCGCTGGTGCGACGCCCTGGCGTCACCCCGGGCCGCTATCCCGGCGTCCCTCGTGCGAGGAATACGCGGACTCCGGCC
>CAVQEM010000051.1:0-94050 GCA_963711485.1 uncultured Actinomycetes bacterium | reverse complement strand
TCCGGGCGAAAATGTCGGCGGGGGTGCGTAACCTCAGACGGGCGCGAGCGGGGCGAGCACGGCCGGCCGAGGCCCCGGGTTCCTGGCCCGCGGGGCGGGCCGAGGAGCCGGCGGAGCGGGGCAGAAGGCGGATGAGACGATGACCGAACTGGCCTGGGCGACGCTGAGCTCGCCGGTCGGCCCCCTCGCGGTGGGATGCAGCCCGGCGGGAGTGGCCCGGCTCGACTTCAGGGCGGGCGGCGCCGGGCGGAGGCGGCCCGGGCAGGCCAGCGCCACCCAGGCCAGCCCCGCCCTCCTGGGTGCGGCGCGTGACCAGCTGGCTGAGTACTTCGCCGCGCAGCGCCAGGTGTTCGACCTGCCGGTGGACTGGTCCGGCTGCTCCGGGCCCAGCACCAGGTGCTCTCGGTGCTCTACGACTACGGTCGGCTACGGGGAGACGGTCACCTACGGGGAACTGGCGCAGCGCGCGGTGGCCGGGCCGGACGGGGTCTCGCTCCCGGCCCGGGCCATCGGGCGGATCATGGGCTCGAACCCTCTCCCGCTGATCGTGCCCTGCCACCGGGTGGTCGCGGGCAACGGGCTGGGCGGCTACAGCGGCGGCACCGGCATCGAGATCAAGCGGTGGCTGCTGATCTTCGAGGGGGCCCTGCCGGCCACCCTGGACTGGAGCCCCGCAGGCGCCTGACCCGGCCGATGGGCGGCCGGCTCAGCTGCGCATCAGGTGATGCTCTTCCAGGGATGCCAGCGCGTTCCAGCCGACCTGCAGCACCCAGAACCCGCCCAGCGGCAGCGACTGGGTCTCGTGGACCTTCGCGCCGAGGACCGCACAAGCCTCCTCCAGGATCACGGAGAGGTTCTCCCGGTGCCCGCAGATCACCGCGGGCAGGCCGCTGCCCAGGACGTCGTCCACCCGGCGGCGCGCCTCCCAGGCGCCGGCCAGCCCCACGGTGAACGCAGGGTCTGTCTGCACGGGCTGGCTGCCTCAGGTCCGCGTAGGGCTGGACGGTAGCGACGCAACGCTCGGCAGCCGAGCTGAGTACCCGGGCGGTCCCGTAGCACCGGAGCAGCGGCGCGAGCTCTTCCTTCTGCTGCCGGCCTGCCGCGTCGAGCGGCCGCTTGAGGTCATCGTCGTGCCCGGCCGCCCGCCACTCCTCCTTGCTGTCCGCCGACGCGTGACGGACCAGGATCAGCGGGCGCGGTGTCGGGCGGGCCGGCCGCGAACTCGTCGAGCACGGTCACGTCATGCGGGTAGCTCAGCCGCTCCCGGGCGGCCGGTATGCCCAGCCAGTCCACCTCATCCACTTCGTCGTTGGGGACGAAGGCAGGCTGAGGCCCGTCCGCCGCTTTCGCCGCCCAGTAGTCCACCGTTTTCGGCCGGTTGCCGTGCTGCTGGTAGTGGGTGGACGGCAGGCGCCGCCCCAGGATCACCCGGATCCCGGTCTCCTCGGCCACCTCACGGACCGCGGTCAGCAGGACATGCTCGCCGGGCAGGGACTTGCCCTTGGGCAGGCTCCAGTCGTCGTACCGCTGGCCGGTGAATCAGCGCTACCTCAGCGCCATCGGGCCCGGGCCGCCACAGCACGGCGCCTGCGGCCCGGATCTCGTCCTCCCCAGCCACCTCCGTCCCAAGGCCATCAGCCGTCGGTGGGGTGACCACGTCGCTCCAGCAGGTACTGCTGCAGGTCTCGCAAGGGCTTCCCTCCGGCGTCCAGATGATGCCTGGTCCACGTGCCGTCCCCGGCCAGCCACCAGGAACTGGTGCCGTCGTCCATGGCCAGGTCGATCAGCGCGCGAAGCTCCTGCTGCTGCTCGGGGTCCTTGACCCGGCACAGAGCTCCACCCGGCGGTCCAGGTTGCGGTGCATCAGGTCGGCGCTGCCGATCCAGACTTCACCCTCGTCATCCTCGGCGGTGCCGAACGCGTAGATCCGCGAATGCTCCAGGAAACGGCCCGAGGATGCTGCGCACCCGGATGGTCTCGGACAGGCCCGGCAGCCCGGGCCGCAGCGAGCAGATGCCGCGGACCCACAGGTCTATCGGCACCCCCGCCTGGACGCCCGGTAGAGCGCATCGATGCACGGCCTCGTCCACGATCGCGTTGCACTTGAGCTGGATCCGGGCGGGCCGGCCCGCCTGCTGCCAGGCGATCTGCCGGTTGATCCGCTCCAGCAGCCCGGTCCGCAGGGCCAGCGGGGCGACCAGGAAGCGGTGGTAGTCGGTCTTGCGGCTGTACCCGGTCAGCACGTTGAACAGGTCGGTGGCGTCCCCGCCGACCTCGGGGTCCGACGTCAGCAGGCCGTAATCCTCGTAGAGCCGCGCGGTGGAGGAGTTGTAGTTGCCCGTGCCGATGTGGCAGTAACGCCGCAGCGACCCGTCGGGCTCCTCCCGGACCACCAGCGCCATCTTGCAGTGCGTCTTCAGGTCCACGAACCCGTACACCACGTGGCAGCCCGCTTCTTCCAGCTTGCGGGCCCAGAGGATATTCGCCCGCTCATCGAACCGGGCCTTGAGCTCCACCACCACCACGACCTGCTTGCCCGCCTCGGCCGCGTCGATCAGCGCCTCCACGATCGGCGAGGAGTCGCTGGTCCGGTACAGCGTCTGCTTGATGGCCAGCACCCGGGGGTCGGCGGCCGCTTCCACCGTCAGCCGCTCCACCGTGGCGGTGAACGAGTCGTACGGGTGATGAACGAGAACATCCCGCCGGTCCAGGGTGGCGAAGACGTCCGCTGTCGTGCGGGAACGCCGACTCCGACGGGACGAAGGCCGCAGTACTTGAGCCGCCGGATGTCGAGGTCGGCGATGGCGTTCAGGCCGGTCAGGTCGAGCGGCCCGGGCAGGTGGTAGACCGCCCGGCGGTCCAGATCCAGCTCGGTGACCAGCCTCTCGAGTACCTCGGGGGAGATGGATTCCTCCACCTCGAGGCGGACCGCGGGCTCGAAACGGCGCCGCAGCAGCTCGCGCTCCAGCGACTGCATCAGGTCCTCGGTGACGTCCTCGTCCACCTCCAGCTCCCGGGTCCTGGTGACCCGGAACACGTGGTGCTCCAGGATGTCCAGCCCGGTGAACAGCTCAGGCAGGTGCGCGGCGATCACGTCTTCCAGCGGGACGAACCGGTACCTGCCCACGGTGAGGAAACGCGGCAGCAGCGGCGGCACCTTGACCCGGGCGAACGAGGTCGCGCCCGTTTCAGGGTCCGCGATCATGACCGCGAGGCTGAGGGACAAGCCCGATATATACGGCCATGGGTGGGCGGGGTCCACCACGAGCGGGGTCAGCACCGGGTAGATCCGGTCGCGGAACAGCTGCTGCAGCTGATGCTGCTCGTCTTCGGAGAGCTCTTTCCAGTGCAGGATCTCGATGCGTTCGCTGGCCAGCAGCGGGCGGATGGTGGAGTTGAAGTACTCCGCGTGCTCCAGGCTCAGCTCACGCGCCGTCTCCAGCGTGTTCTCCAGCACCTGGTCGGGGGCCATCTCCGTGGTCACGCCCTCGACCGGCAGGCCAGTGGCCATCCGGCGCATCCGGCCCGCCACGCGGACCATGAAGAACTCGTCCAGGTTGCTGGCGAAGATGGCCATGAAGCGGACCCGCTCCAGCAAGGGGACGGTGTCGTCCTGGGCCAGCTCGAGGACTCGCTGGTTGAATCGCAGCCAGCTTCCCTCGCGCTCGATGTAGCGGTCCGGGGGCAGGTCGTCAGCCGGTTTCACGCCCGCGTGATCAGGCGTTCCGTCCGCGTCCGTCTCGTCCCTACTCTGCTGGAAGCTGACTTCACCGACACTCATGTCGTCATTGTCCCCCAGTGCTCCCCGCGTCAAGACTTCCGGGCCTGCTGTTTTCAATATCACCAAACGTCGTATTTACCCAGTTCAGTACCCCGCCATTGACCGCATTGCCCGGCCGCGGGCCAGTTCTGCGCAGCGCAGCGGCCACGGCGGCCTCGCGGCCAGGGCCACTCGGGCCGTGGCCAGCGCGCTGAACCCGCGCAGCGCTGCCCTAGGTCAGCCCGCAGAGGGCCGGCACAGCGCCTCGATGGCCGCCCGGTCAGCGAGCTTCACCCGCTCACCGCGGCCGAGGGAGCTGGCCAGCTCCGCCTCGGCGGCCTCCACCCGGAGCCAGTCGATATAGCTCACCGGCCGCAGCCCGCGGGCGGCCAGCACCTCCGTGAACGGCCTGCGGGAGGGCCGGTCCCCGGCCTCGTGGCCGGGCCGGCCGACAGGTCGGCGAGCAGGGACCGGACGGTCCCGGCCGCGTCGGACTTGTTCGTGCCCACCACTCCGGTGGGGCCACGCTTGAGCCAGCCCGCGACGTACTCCCCCGGCTGCGGCTCGCCGTCCGGGCCGAGCACCCGCCCCTCGGCGTTGGGCACCGTGGCGGTGTTCTCGTCGAAGGGCACCCCGGCCAGCGGCACGCTCTGGTAGCCGACGCTGCGGAAGCACCATCTGCGCCGGGATCGCCTCGTACTGCCCGGTCCCGGTGAACCGGCCCTGCTCGTCCAGCCGGGTGCGTTCCACGGTGAGCCCGGACACCCGCTGCGTGCCCGTGACCTCGACCGGGCGGAGCCAGAACCGGACCACCAGCCTGCGTCCGCTGCCTGCGGGGGGCCGGGCGGCCCACTCCCTGAGCACCGCGAGGTTGCCGCGGACCCGGCGGTCGCTCTCCGCGAGCTGGGTGCTCTGCCCGGTCGGGTCGAACGCGTCCAGGTCGAGTCTCGTCCCGCCGGACCTCGGTGTCCACGTCGGCCAGCTCGCCCAGCTCCCGCAGTTCCTTGGTGGTGAACTTGGCCTGCGCGGGCCCCCGGCGCCCGATCATGTGCACCTCGCGGACCTTGCTGGCCATGAGGGCCTCGAGGACCGGGTGCGGGATGTCGGTGGTGTGCAGCGCGGCCGGGTCCTTGGCCAGGATGCGGGCGACGTCCACGGCCACGTTGCCGACCCCGACCACGGCCACGGACTCAGCGTCCAGGGTGAACGCCTCGGCCGAGGAATCGGGATGGCCGCAGTACCAGTTGACGAAGTCGGTGGCCGCGTAGCTGCCGGCCAGGTCCTCGCCGGGGATGCCCATGTGCCGGTCCCGCATCGCGCCGGTCGCGTAGACGACCGCGTCGTAGCTGGCCAGCAGGTCTTCCCGGGTGACGTCGTCGCCGAGGTGCACCCCGCCGAGGAACCGCACGTCCGGATGCTCGAGCACGCGCGCGGAGGTAGTCGGCGATGGACCGGATGGACGGGTGGTCGGGGGCTACGCCGTAGCGGACCAGGCCGTAGGGCGTAGGCAGCCGGTCCAGGACGTCCACCCGCACGGTGCCCGGCGGCGCGAGGGCGCCGGCCTGCTTGATGAGCGCCTCAGCCGTGTAGATGCCGGCCGGGCCGGAGCCCACCACGGCGACCTCGAGTGTCGTCACGGACGCAACCCCACCGTTCTCCTGCTCCGGGTCATCCCCTGGAGTCTCCTCCCCGGACCCTATCCCTGGGGGTTATCCGCCAGCACCGGGATCAGCTGCGCCACGGCTTCGGTGATCTGCCGGGCCAGGTGCTGCGGGACCAGGCCGACCTCGTCGAGGATCTCGTCCCGCGAGCCGTGCGCCAGGAACCGCTGGGGCAGGCCGAAGGTCCGGACCGGGGTGGGCACGCCCGCGTCCCGGAGCAGCCGGCATACCGCGTCACCGAACCCGCCGGCCACGCCGTTGTCCTCGACCGTGACCACCAGCCGGGCGCGCCGGGCCTCGTCGGCCAGGGCCGGGTCGACCGGCTTGACCCAGCGTGGGTCGACCACAGTCACCCCGATGCCCTGATCGGCCAGCCGGTCGGCGGTGACCAGGCAGGTCAGGGCCATCGGGCCCGCCCCGGCCAGGAGCACATCGGGGGCCGCGCCGCCGTCCGGGCGGCGCAGCACGTCCATCCCGCCGAGCTGCCCGATCGCGTCGACCTCGCTGCCGACGCTCCCCTTGGGGAAGCGGACCACGGTGGGCCCGTCGCTGACCGACACCGCCTCGTCCAGCAGCTCGGCGATCCGGGTCGCGTCCCGCGGGGCCGCGATCCGCAGGCCCGGCACGACCTGCAGGATGGAGCCGTCCCACATGCCGTTATGGCTGGCCCCGTCGGGGCCGGTCACCCCGGCCCGGTCCAGCACGAACGTGACCGGCAGCCGGTGCATCGCCACGTCCATCAGCACCTGGTCGAAGGCGCGGTTGAGGAACGTCGCGTAGATCGCGACCACCGGGTGCAGGCCGCCCATGGCCAGCCCGGCCGCGCTGGTCACGGCGTGCTGCTCGGCGATGCCCACATCGAAGACCCGGTCCGGGTAGGCCTCGGCGAACGGGGCCAGGCCGGTCGGGTGCAGCATCGCGGCGGTGATCGCCACCACGTCGGGACGCCGCGCGCCGATCGACACGAGCGCGTCGCCGAACACCTCTGACCAGGTCCGCTTGGGCACCCCCGGAGCCTGGCCGGCCGGGGCGGCCGCCGGGACCTGGTGCAGCCGGTCTTCCTCGTTGTCCTCGGCGAGCTGGTACCCGAACCCTTTCCGGGTGATCGCGTGCACGATCACCGGGCCGCCGAAATCGCGGGCCCGGCGCATCGCTACCTCCATGGCCTGCTCGTCGTGCCCGTCGATGGGGCCCAGGTACTTCAGGCCCAGGTCCTCGAACAGGACCTGCGGCTGCAGGACGTCCTTGAGGCCCTTTTTCATCCCGTGCAGGGTGCCGTACAGCGGCGGCCCCACCACCGGGGTGCGGGTCAGCGTGGTCTTGATGTAGTCGAGCACGTTCTCGTAGCGCTGGTTGATCCGGACGGTGGCCAGGTGATGGGCCAGCCCGCCGATGGTCGGCTGGTAGGAGCGGCCATTGTCGTTGACCACGATGACCAGCCGGCTGTCCTTGGCCACGGCGATGTTGTTCAGCGCCTCCCAGGCCATGCCGCCGGTCAGCGCGCCGTCGCCGATGACCGCGACCACGGTCCGGTCGGTCTCCCCGCGCAGCCGGTACGCCTTGGCCAGCCCGTCGGCGTAGGACAGGCTGGTGGACGCGTGCGAGTTTTCCACCAGGTCATGCTCGGACTCGGCGCGGCTGGGGTAGCCGGACAGCCCGCCCCGCTGGCGGAGGGTGCCGAACTCGGGGACCCGCCCGGTCAGCAGCTTGTGCACGTACGACTGATGGCCGGTGTCGAACACGATCTTGTCCATCGGCGAGTCGAACACGCGGTGCATCGCGATGGTGAGCTCGACCACGCCGAGGTTGGGCCCGAGGTGACCGCTCGTCCGCGACACTGTCTCGATCAGCAGGTCACGGATCTCGCTGGCCAGGACGGGTAGCTGGTCCGGGGCCAGCTCCTTGAGCTCGCGCGGGCCGGAGATGGATTCCAGCAGGATCACCAGGGAAGCTCCCTCTCTGAGAAGCGGGAATCTGTGGCGAGTCTATTTCGCCGGGCTCGTGGCCGGCACGGAAGGCTCGCTTTCCGGCCCGCCACCGTGTCCTGCCGTTGGGCCGCGGTCAGCCGCCGGGACATCCTGGCCGGCCACCATGTCCGGGCAGCGGCCACCATGTCCGGGCCATAGTCACATCTGCGGCAGATTACCGCCATTGCTGCCGCGGCGCCCGCGGGGACCACCAAGGCGGGAGCTACCGGATGCCGTAGAGGTGCTCGAGGGCGAGCTGGTCGAGGTGCTCATAGGCCAGGCCCCGGGCGGCGAGCGCGTCGATGTCGGGCGTGAAGCCCTGGACGTCGCGCCAGGTCTCCCCCTCGGCGAGGGTGGGCACGGCCAGGTCCTCCACCCCGGACGCGGCCAGCGCCGCCTTCACCTCCGGATCGGCGCGGAACGCTCTCACCTTGTCCCGCAGGATCAGGTAGTTGCGCATGCACGCCGCCGCGGACACCCACACGCCCTCGTCGTCCTCGGTCCGCGGCGGCTTGTAGTCGAAGTGCACCGGCCCGTCGTAGCCGCCGGTCACCAGCGCGTCCACCACCCAGAACGCGCCGCGCGCGTTGCCGTCGCCGAACCGCAGGTCCTGGTCATACCGCGGCCCGTTCTGCCCGTTCAGGTCGATGTGGAACAGCTTGCCGTGCCACAGCGCCTGGCAAATGCCGTGCGCGTAGTTCAGCGAGGCCATCTCCTCGTGCCCGACCTCGGGGTTGATCCCCACCATCTCCGGGTGCTCCAGCTCGGTGATGAAGGCCAGCGCGTGCCCGGCGGTAGGCAGCAGGATGTCCCCGCGTGGCTCGTTGGGCTTGGGCTCGATGGCGAAGCGCAGGTCGTAGCCCTGCTCCAGCACGTAGCCGGACAGCATGTCCAGGCCCTCCTTGTACCGGGAGAGCGCGGCGCGGATGTCCTTGGCCGCCCCCGACTCGGCGCCTTCCCGGCCGCCCCAGAACACGTACACCCTGGCCCCCAGCTCGGCGGCCAGGTCCAGGTTGCGCATCACCTTGGCCAGCGCGAACCGGCGCACATCCCGGTCGCTGGCGGTGAACGCCCCGTCCTTGAAGATCGGGTGGCCGAAGAGGTTGGTGGTGGCCGTGGTCACCACCACGCCGGTCTCCTCCAGCGCCCGCCGGAAGTCGGCGATGCGCCGGGCCCGCTCGGCCTCGGACGCTTCGAAGGCGAACACGTCGTTGTCGTGGAAGTTCACGCCGTACGCGCCGAGCTCGGCGAGCTTGCGCACCGCCCGGTCCGCCGCCATCGGCGGCCGCACCGGCCCGCCGAACACATCCACCCCCTGCCAGCCGACCGTCCAGATCCCGAACGAGAACTTATCCTCACGAACCGGCACAAACGCGTCCGCAGCCATTAGCCTCTCCTCTCCCTAGCCACATGATCACCGTTCCCAGCCTGCCGTATCCCAGCTGACGGTGGCTTCCCGGAGCCAGGCGAGCCGCTTCCGGACCACCGGCTCGTCGGGCCCGTTGTACTCCCGCGGCGAGGGACGCGGCCATGCGGGTGGCTCCGGCGTCCCCGCCAGCACCCAGGCAGCCTGCCGCGCGGCGCCCAGCGCGACGTACTCCTCCGGCGCCGGTACCAGCACCGGGACCCCGAAGATGCCCGGCGCCAGGCGGCGCACCGCCTCGGACCGGGCCCCGCCGCCGATCAGCAGCACCCGCTCGCGGGACGCACCCTGGGCGGCGATCAGGTCGGCCGCCTCGGCCAGGGTGGCGAGCACGGCCTCGACCGCGGCCCGGGCGAGGTTGTGCGCGGTGGCGTTCTGCGTGGTCAGGCCGCGGAGCACGCCGCTGGCGTCGGGCCGGTTCGGGGAGCGCTCCCCGTCCAGGTAGGGCAGCAGCGCGATCCCGCCCGCGCCGGGCTCCGCGGCCAGTGCCCGGGCGGAGAGCCCGTCCAGGTCGGTGCCGAGCAGCGAGGCCACCGCGGACAGCACCAGTCCCGCGTTGACGGTGGCGATCAGCGGCAGGAACCGGCCGGTCGCATCGGCGAACCCGGCGACCATGCCGGTTTCGTCCGCGGCGGCCTGCCCGGTCACCGCGTACGCGGTCCCCGAGGTGCCGATCGAGGTGACCAGCTCCCCGGGTTCCAGGCCGAGGCCCGAGAGCGGCGCCCATGTTGTCGCCGGTCCCGGGGGCCAGCACGGCCCCGCCCGCGGTCTCGCCGACGATCTCGTTGGGCCTGGCGATCCGGGGCAGGCCCGGCTCGTGGCCCAGTGCGGCCGCGGCCACCTCGGGCAGCCAGCGGCTGGTCGCGGGCGAGAAGTAGCCGGTGCCGGACGCGTCGCCCCGGTCGGTGACCGGCTCGGTCGCGCCCGCGGTCAGCCCCGCCGGTGCCCGCGGCAGCCCAGCCGCCAGGTCAGCCAGTCGTGCGGCAGCATGACCCGGGCCACCCGGGCCGCGTTCTCCGGCTCGTGCCGGGCGAGCCAGCGCAGCTTGGTGACGGTGAATGAGGCGCTGGGCACGCTCCCGGTGTGCTCCGCCCACCAGCGCGGGCCGCCCAGTTCGGCGATCAGCTCCCGGGCCGCCGGGGCGGAGCGCAGGTCGTTCCAGAGCAGGGCGGGCCTGATCACCTCGCCGGCTTCGTCCACGACGACCATGCCGTGCTGCTGCGCCGCCACCCCGATCGCGTCGGCCCGGTCGAGCAGGTCCTTCCCGGCCTGCTCCAGCGCGGACCACCACGCGGCCGGGTCACACTCGGTGCCGGGCGGGTGCGGGGCGCTCCCCCGGGCCACGACCGTGCCGTCTTCGGCGTGGCAGAGCAGGACCTTGGTCGACTGCGTAGACGAGTCCACCCCAGCCACGAGCATCGCTCACCCCTTCGCGCCGACGGACTGAACCTACTCCGGCAGGCCGGCCGGGGTCCAGGGGCCAGCCGGTCACCGGGTCAGTTCCGGGGAGCGGCCGGGGAACAGCCTGGATCCTGAGCCAGATTGCTACTTATAGTGATGAGTGAGATACTTAGCGTGTGCGCATCTAGCGTGCGGGCGCCGCTGTCAGGCAGGCGCTGCTGCTGTACCGGAGGCGCAAATGACACCGTTGGTCTGGCTCAGCTTGGGACTGGGCACCGTGTTCTTCCTCGCGATCGCCGGGATCCCGCTCTGGTACGTCGTCAGGCACAAGGAATGGGGATCTCACCATCACGACGGGACCTCCATCTCCGGGCCGACCCCGCAGCGAGCTGAGGAGCCGGAGCCGGAGCCGGCCGAACTGGCCGGGATTGGTGGGCGGTCTGGCTCCGACGGCGCCTGAGCGCCGGCCGGGGTGACGGACCGGCAGGTCAGCCGGGCGGCGCCGCGCCCGGCAGCGTGATGTTCCGGGCGGCCGGCCAGCCGGCCGTGAGCTGCAGCCCGGTGATCACCAGCAGCACCACGACCGGAACGGTCCAGCCGCCGATCGCGGAGTGCAGGAAGCCGACGACGAGCGGGCCGGTGGTGGCGACCAGGTACCCCACGCTCTGCGCGAACCCTGACAGCGACGCGGCGATCCGCGGGCTGGGGGCCCGGGCCATGGTGAAGAAGATCGCCAGGCCGAGCGAGGCACCCTGACCCAGGCCGAGCACCAGCACCCAGGCCACGTCGCCGCCCAGCGGGGCGAACCAGGCCCCGGCCAGGCCGGCCGCGCTGGCGGCCACGGTGCCCGCGATCAGCGCCCGCTGGTTCCGGGCCCTTTGCGCGAGGACCGGGATCAGCAGGGAGCTGGCCGCCCCGCCCAGGTTCATCAGGGCCAGCAGCGTGCCCGCGGCGGCGGCGCTCACCCCCCGGTCCCGGAACATGGTCGGCAGCCAGGACAGCTCCGCGTAGAAGGTCAGGCTCTGCAACCCCATGAACGCGGTGACCTGCCAGGTCAGCGCGTATCGGGAAAGCCTCAGCGGGGCGGGCGGCACGCAGCCGGCCTGGGTCTGCGACCCTGTCCCCCCGCCCGGGCCACCGCGGCGGCCCCGGCCGCCCGGCACCGTCCGGTACTTCCGCTGCGGCAGCCAGGCCACCCCGGCGGCCAGCGCGGGCAGCGCCCACACGGACAGGGACAGCGGGACCGAGCCGCCGGACAGGTTGTACACCGGGATCGCGACCAGCGAGGCCAGGATCGACCCGGCGTTCAGGCAGAGCAGGTAGAGGCCGATCAGCGCGCCCGCGCGCTCCGGGCGCGCGCCGCTTGACCAGGCTGGGCAGCAGCACGTTCAGCAGCGCGATGGCCGCGCCGGCCAGCGCCGTCCCGGGGAACAGCAGCACGCCCGGCGCCACCCCGCGCAGGATCAGCCCGGCGGCCAGCAGGCCCACGGCCGCGCCGAGCACCTGCTCCTCGCCGAACCGGCGGCTGAGCGGGGCGGCCGCCCCGGAGAACACGCCGAAGGCCAGCACCGGGAGGGCCGCCAGCGCGGACACCGCAGCCGGCGACAGGTGCAGGCGCACGGACAGTTCCGGGAACAGCGGCGGCAGGCTGGCGATCGCGGCCCGCAGGTTGAACGCGATCGCCAGGACGCCCGCGACCAGCAGCCCGGTCCGGGCCTGGCGGCGGATCCGCGGCGGCGTCGGCGCGGGGAGCGTCAGGATCGGGCATTTCCCGCCACGCTACCGCGAGCGTCCGTCCCGGGCCTGCCAGCCGCTCAGCCGAGCAGCGAGCGCAGCACGTACTGCATGATCCCGCCGTGCCGGTAGTACTCCGCCTCCCCGGGCGTGTCGATCCGCACCACGGCCCGGAACTCGCGTGCCGTCCGCGCGGACGGTCACCTCACGCGGGACCGGGCCGGAGTTCATCTCCTCGATGCCGGTGATCTCGAAGACCTCCTGCCCGGTGAGGCCGAGCGACTCGGCCGACTCCCCCGGCTGGAACTCCAGCGGCAGCACGCCCATGCCGATCAGGTTGGAGCGGTGGATCCGCTCGAACGACTCGACCAGCACGGCCCGCACCCCCAGCAGCAGCGTGCCCTTGGCCGCCCAGTCCCGGGACGAGCCGGAGCCGTACTCCTTGCCGCCCAGCACGACCAGCGGGGTGCCCTCCTCCGCGTACTTCCGGGAGGCCTCGTAGATGGACATCTGCTCGCCGTCGGGCAGGTGCACGGTGACCCCGCCCTCGGTGCCGGGGGCCAGCTGGTTGCGCAGCCGGATGTTGGCGAACGTGCCGCGGATCATCACCTCGTGATTCCCGCGCCGCGAACCGTAGGAGTTGAAGTCCCTGCGCTCCACCCCGTGCTCGGTCAGGTACGTCCCGGCCGGGCCGTCGGTCTTGATCGCCCCGGCCGGGGAGATGTGGTCGGTGGTCACCGAGTCGCCCAGCCGGGCCAGCACCCGGGCGCCGTGGATGTCGCTGACCGGCGCGGGCTTGTCCGGCATGCCGTCGAAGTACGGCGGCTTGCGCACGTAGGTGGAGCCGGCGTCCCAGGCGAACGTGTCCCCGGCGGGCACGTCCAGCTCCCGCCAGCGGTCGTCGCCCTCGAACACGTCCGCGTAGTCCCGGGTGAACATCTCCGCCGCCACCGCGTGCTGCACCACATCGTCGATCTCGGCCGGCGAGGGCCAGATGTCGCGCAGGTACACCGGGGTGCCGTCAGGCCGGGTGCCCAGCGGCTCATGCTCCATGTCGAAGTCCATGGTCCCGGCCAGCGCGTACGCGACCACCAGCGGCGGCGAGGCCAGGTAGTTCATCTTCACGTCGGGGTTGATCCGGCCCTCGAAGTTCCGGTTCCCGGACAGCACCGACACCACGGCCAGGTCGTTCTCGGCCACCCCGGCGCTGATCGCCTCGGGCAGCGGCCCGGAGTTGCCGATGCAGGTGGTGCAGCCGTAGCCGACCAGGTTGAAGCCGAGCTTGTCCAGGTAGGGCACCAGCCCGGCGCGCTCGTAGTAGTCCATGACCACCTTGGAGCCGGGCGCCAGCGTGGTCTTCACCCAGGGCTTGGTGGCCAGCCCCGCCTCGACCGCCTTCTTGGCCAGCAGCGCGGCGCCGACCATGACCGACGGGTTGGAGGTGTTGGTGCACGAGGTGATGGCCGCGATCACCACCGAGCCGTGGTCCACCGAGGTCTGGGTGCCGTCCTCCAGCGTGACCTGGGCCGGGTGGGACGGCCGGCCGCGTGCCGGAGGCCGCCGGCCTTCCGGCGGGCTGGTCCGCGTCGCCGTTCTCCCGGTCCGCCGTGAACGGGTCAGACGCCGGGAAGGTGTCGTCCAGGTCCTCGTCCAGCCGGTCGAGCTGCACGTAGTTGCCGAGCGCCTCGCGGAACGACTCCTTGGCGTCGGACAGGGCGACCCGGTCCTGCGGCCGCTTCGGGCAGGCCAGCGACGGGACGATGGTGGACAGGTCCAGCGTGAGCTGCTCGGAGTAGCGGGGCTCCGCGGCCGGGTCGTGCCACAGGCCCTGCTCCTTGGCGTACGCCTCGACCAGCGCCACCTGCTCCGCCGGGCGGCCGGTGAGCTCGCAGGTAGCTGATCGTCTGCTGGTCGATCGGGAAGATCGCGCAGGTGGAGCCGAACTCGGGGCTCATGTTGCCGATCGTGGCCCGGTTGGCCAGCGGCACGGCGCCCACCCCGTCGCCGTAGAACTCCACGAACTTGCCGACCACGCCGTGCCGCCGGAGCAGCTCGGTGATGGTCAGGACCAGGTCGGTGGCGGTCGTGCCGGCCGGCAGTTCCCCGGTGAGCCGGAAGCCGACCACCCGCGGGATCAGCATGCTGATCGGCTGGCCGAGCATGGCCGCCTCGGCCTCGATGCCGCCGACCCCCCAGCCGAGCACGCCCAGCCCGTTCTCCATGGTGGTGTGCGAGTCGGTGCCCACGCAGGTGTCCGGGTAGGCGGCCCCGTCGCGGGACATCACCACCCGGGCCAGGTGCTCGATGTTGACCTGGTGCACGATCCCGGTGCCCGGCGGCACCACCTTGAACTGGCTGAACCCGTCCTGGCCCCAGCGCAGGAACTGGAACCGCTCGCGGTTGCGGCCGAACTCCAGCTCGACGTTCCGGTCGAAGGCGTCCGGGCGGCCGAAGATGTCGGCCACCACCGAGTGGTCGATGACCAGCTCGGCCGGGACCAGCGGGTTGATCTTCCCCGGGTCACCGCCCAGGTCCCGCATGGCCTCGCGCATGGTGGCCAGGTCCACGACGGCCGGGCACGCCGGTCAGGTCCTGCAGGAGCACCCGGGCCGGGGTGAACTGGATCTCGATCGTGGGGTCAGCCGCCGGGTCCCACTGCGCGAGGGCGCTGATGTGCTCGGGCGTGACGTTGCGGCCGTCCTCGGTGCGCAGCAGGTTCTCGAGCAGGATCTTCAGGCTGAACGGCAGGTCCGCCGCCCCGTCCACCGCGTCAAGCCGGTGTATCTCGTACCCGGCCTCGCCGACCCGCAGCGAGCTCAGGCTGCCGAAGCTGTTCGCGGTCATCAGGGTCCGCCTCCTGCACCAGTGAAGTATCTCGATATCAAGTTAAATGAGCACGTTTCCACGCTAGGACGAGTTTATCTCGACGTCAAGGTATCGGCCGCGGCGAGGGCACCGCCCCGGGAACCAGGACGGTGAGCGCCCGCCCGGCGTCCATTCCCGGGCCTGTCCGACAACATTGCCACCAGTTAACCGCTGCCGGGCCGCGGATGCGCCCCGGCCACGGGCCCTGATCCGCGACTATGGGGCGGTGACAGAGCACACCGAGCGCCCCTGGGGCGGTTACACAGTCCTCGCCGAGGCCGGGGACTTCAAGGTCAAGACCATCGAGGTATATCCCGGGCAGCGGCTGTCCTACCAGCGGCACTCCCGCCGGGCCGAGCACTGGTTCGTGGTCCGCGGCGAGGGCGTGGTCACCCTGGACGGCGCGGATATCGGCGTCCGCCGGGGCGACACCGTGGACATCGGCTGGGCACCGCGCACCGGATCCGCAACACCGGCACCGACCCGCTGGTGTTCGTGGAGGTTCAGCACGGCGACTACTTCGGTGAGGACGACATCGTCCGGCTCGAAGACGACTACGGCCGCGTCGGGGCCTGATCCCGGGTCACGGCGAGCACGGCCGCGTGCAGCGCGGCGTCGTCGGCGGGGTCGACGGTCCGCAGGTCCAGCAGCAGCCGGCCGTCCTCGATCCGCCCGGCCACCGCTGGGTTATTTTTCCGCAACGAGGCCCCCAGCGTGGCCGGGAGACTCACCGCGGCGCTGGGCAGCCGGACCCCCGGGGCGCCGCCGCCCCCCACCACCGCGTCACTCTCGGTCGGCCCGGGCGTCGACGCCCGGCCCGGGCCAGGTCCGGCGGCCAGCCGCCCGGCGCGATCCCGGAGCCGCTGGACGGGCTCGTGCAGGGCCGTGGCGGTCGGCGTGGCCGGGCCGCGCAGCGTGGCCTCCAGCGCGGCCAGGGTCAGCTTGTCCACCCGCAGCGCCCGGGCCAGCGGGTGCCGCCGCAACGCCGCGATCAGCCCGGCCCGGCCGAGGAGCAGCCCGGCCTGCGGTCCCCGAGCAGCTTGTCCCCGCTGGCGGTGACCAGGGCCGCGCCGCTGGCCAGCGCGCTCGCCGCGTCAGGCTCATCGGGCAGCACGGGCTCCGGGGCCAGCAGCCCGGAGCCGATGTCCGCCACCACGGGAACCGGGCCAGGCTCCGCCGCAGACCCCGGTCTGCACGGTCATGGCGGCCAGTTCCGCGATCGTCGCCTCACTGGTGAAGCCCAGGATGCGGAAATTCGACGGGTGCACCTTCAGGATGAAGCCGGTATCCGGCCCGATCGCCGCGGCGTAATCGGCGACCGTGGTCCGGTTCGTGGTGCCGACCTCCCGCAGCCGGGCTCCTGTCGAGGCCAGCAGGTCGGGCAGGCGGAAGCCATCGCCGATCTCCACCATCTCGCCGCGGCTGACGATGATCTCGCCGCCGCGGGCGAGCGCGGTCGCTGTCAGCACCAGGGCGCCCGCGTTGTTGTTGACGACGTGCACGTCCTCCGCCTGGCGGGCAGGCTGCCCGCAGTGCGTCCAGGGGGCCACGGCCGCGCCGGGCCCGCTGGCCGGTGGCCAGGTCGTACTCCACGTCCGTGGACCCGGCACTGACGGCCAGGGCGGCCCGGGCCGCCTCGGACAGCGGGGCGCGGCCGAGGTTGGTGTGCAGCAGCACCCCGGTGGCGTTGATGACCGGGCGCAGCGTCGTGGCGCTCGCGGGCAGCAACCGGGCGGCCAGGTCCGGCACGTCCTCCGGCGCGATCTCGCCGCGGCGGGCCCGGTCCTGGGCCGCGGTGATCGCCGCCTTGACCCGGCCAGCGCCCAGCCGGCCGGCGGCCTCGGTGAACGGGGGCTGCGCCAGCAGCGTGTCGGTGCGCGGTATCCGCCGCCGGCTGTCCACGACCGCACTCTAACCCCCGCCACCCCCCGGAGCCCGGTGAGGCACTCTCGGGGAGCGCCGCGCACCGGGCGGTTGGGCAGCCCTCCACGCGGGCCCGTTACCGACGTGACCAGTGTTACCGGCGTGCAGCCCGTCCACGCCCCGGCGTATCGTGATCAACTGAGGCCCTCCTGCCGGTTGCGCGGGTAGGTTCGTGATCAACCGATTGGTGCTGTCCTGGCGACACCTATCGTTTGATCACGAACCTCGGGACGGCCCGGCCGAGGCGGCACACCCGTAACACCAGCCACGCAGGTCACAGGAGAACCAGGCCTGCGGATGACAGCCCAGTGCGGCCGGGCGGGCCAGCATGACCGCAACCCGCCGGAGCAGCTCCAACACTGATGTGCGCCTTCGAAAGCGCGACGGCGAGAGCCTCAACTGATTGGTGCTGTCGGGTCGGGGCGTCACCAATCAGTTGAGGCTGATCACGAACTAGAGGCAGCCCGGGCGGGAGCACCTGGGCAGCATGAGCCCGGCAGCCCCGGCAGCCCTACCAGCCCCGGCAGTCCCACCAGCCTTAGTCCCACCAGCCCCGGCAGCCTCCCTGACGACGGCGCACGCGGGCGCCGGCCAGCTGGCTAGCCGAGGCCGTGCCGGGCCGCGCTCATGTCACGGTCACCCAGGCCCTGGCCGACCAGCGCGGTCCACCGCTCGCGGATCGCGTCGAGCACCGGCGGCCGCCGGCCGGAGGCCTCGATGGCCAGATTGATGTCCTTGAGCGCCCACTGCAGCGCGAAATCCGGCGAGTCGTCACCCGAGCCCATCTTGGCGAACTTGGCCGCCGCGGCCGGGCTGGCCAGGTTCCCGGAGCTGAGGAAGTCCAGGACCTGCTGGTGATCCACGCCGAGCGCGTCGGCCAGCGCCATGATCTCCGCCGCCCCCTCGACCAGGAAGACCAGCCAGGAGTTCATGACCAGCTTGAGCCGGCTGCCCGCACCGGCCTCCCCGAGCCACGTGGTCTCCCGGCCGAGCGCGGCGAACACCGGCTCGAGCACGGGCCTGGCCTGCTCCGGGCCGGACGCCAGGATCAGCAGCTGGCCGTTCTCGGCGGGCTGGCGGGTCCCGGACACCGGCGCGTCCACGAAGTACACGTCGGGCCGCTCCTTGCTGACCCGGATGGCCAGCTCCTCCGCGGCCGTCACGCCGATCGTGCCCATCTGGGCCCAGACCGCCTGCGGCCGCATCGCCTCCAGCATCCCGGACTCGAAAGCCACCTGGTTCACCGCCGCCGCGTCCGCGACCGTGGTGATCACCACGCCCGCGTGCCGCACCGCGTCCCTGGGATCCTCGTGGGCGGTCGCGCCCTCCGCGGCGAGCTGGGCCGCGGGTTCCGGGGTCCGGTTCCACACGTCCACCGTGCAGCCCGCCCGGAGCAGACTGTGCGCCATTCCCCGGCCTATCGTGCCGGCGCCCAGCACCGTTACCCGCGGCCGCGCCCCGGCTTCTCCAGAAGAGCTCATGTCGTCATCCCCTCGGCGGTTTTCGTTGCGGAGACTTTGTTCTCATCTTTAACCCGCACCGGTCAGGGAGTGCAGCGGGCCAGCTTGCGGGGGGCGCGCCGGTGCGCGAGCGCGATCAGGGTGGCCAGCCCGGCCACCACCGCCCCGGCCAGCATCGCGTCGCGGTCGCCGCCGACGCCGGCCACGTGGCCGCCGTGGCTCGCGGTCAGCGCGATGGCGGGCAGCAGCGCGGCGCCGACCCCGGCCCCGATCTGGCGGCTGGTGTTGATCACCCCGCCGACGAAGCCCTGATCCCCGTCCGCCACGCCCCGGCTCGCGGTGACCATCGCACCGAACGCGGTGCCCGCCGTGCCGAACCCGACGAAGGTCACCGCGGCCAGGAGCGGGCTGTACCCGCCGGTGGCGGGAAGGTGCGTGAGCACGAGGAACCCGGCCGTGGCCACGGCGTTGGTCAGCACCAGCAGCCGCGCCAGGCCCAGCCGCGCCGCCAGCCGGGCCCCGGCCAGGCCCGCGGTGAAGCCGACGACGCCCTGCGGGGCGATGGCCAGCCCGGTCATCAGCGGCGAGTCGTGCAGCACCTGCTGGAAGTACAGGGACAGGACCAGCATCTCGCCGCCGTTCCAGACGCCGAGCAGCATGATCAGCGCGCCGCCCTTGCGGAGCGAGCCGAGCCGGAGCAGGTCGCCGCGGACCAGCGGGTCGGGCGCGTGTCCCTCGGTTAGGACGAACCCGCCCAGCGCGGCCACCGCGAGCCCGGCCGCGGCCAGCACCAGCGGCGAGGTCCAGCCGGCCGCGCCGCCCTCGGACACGGCGAACACCACCGAGGCGACCGCCAGCGTGATGAGCAGCGCGCCGGGCACGTCGAGCCGGCGGGGCTGGCGCTGCTCCCGGCCCCGGCCCAGCAACCGGGGGGTGAGCAGCACCGCGGCCAGCCCGACGGGCACGTTGACCAGGAACACCGCGCGCCAGCTGGTGAATTCGACCAGGAAGCCGCCCAGCACCTGCCCGGCCACGAATCCGACGGACGCGGTCGCACCGTACAGGCCGAGCGCCCGGGTGCGCTGGGGTCCCTCGGGGAAGCCGGTGGTGATGAGGGACAGGGCGGCCGGGGCGACCAGGGCCGCGCCCGCGCCCTGCACCGCCCGCGAGGCGACCAGCAGCACGGGGTCCTGGGCCAGCCCGCCAGCCAATGAGGCAGCGGAGAAGGCGATCAGCCCGGTCACGAACATCCGTCGGCGGCCGAACAGGTCGGCGGCCCGGCCGCCGAGGATCAGCAGCCCGCCGAACGTGATCGCGTACCCGGTGACCACCCACTGCGCGGCCGAGGCGGCGAAGCCCAGCTCGCGCTGGATGGAAGGCAGGGCCACGTTCACAATGCTGAAATCGAGGACCACCATGAAGGAGGCGGCCAGGATCAGCGCCAGGGCGGCCCGGCTGTACCCGCTCCGCGGCGTCGTCGTCGGCTGGGGAGTCCGGGGAGGGGGTTGCGGGGCCGCTGAAGGGAGTCTGCCGCGAGCCGCCGGGGCGGGGGCCGGAGCCGCCGGGGCGGGGGCCGGAGCCGGGGGATTCGCGGGGAGAGGAAGATCAGAAGCGTGGCCTTCGGTGATCGTCCTTGTCTGGGTCACAGCACTATCCGATACGTATCGTTTCGTATATGGACGTAGAGTGGGAACCTCATGAGCAGCGCGCCTATTCCCGCCGGGCCCGGCGGGGCACCGCCGGCCCGTGACAGCGCGCCTGCGGGCGGGAGCGCGCATGCGGGCGCGCCTGCGGGCGGGAGCAGGGCGGCTTCAGTGCGGGGGCGGCCCCGCAGCGAGGCCGCCGACCGCGCCATCCTGGACGCGGCGACTGACTTGCTGGCCGAGCGGGGCCTGGCGGGCATGTCCATGGAAGAGGTGGCGGCCCGGGCCGGGGTCGGCAAGGCGACTGTCTACCGGCGCTGGCGGTCCCGCGGGGCCCTGGCCCTGGACGCATTCATGGCCGAGTTCCAGGCCCTGCAGCCGCTGCCGGACACGGGGTCGCTGCGCGGCGACCTGCTGGCCGCGCTCCGGGCCTGGGTCCGGGCGGTGACCCGGACCCCGGCTGGGCGGATACTCGCGGGGCTGGTCGCCGCGGCACAGGACGACCCGGAACTGGCCGCCGCGTGGCGGGCCCGGGTGCTGGAGCCGATGCGGGCGCAGCACCGGATCATGCTGCGGCGGGCCATCGCGCGGGAGGAGATCCCGGCCTCGACCGACATGGACGTGGCCCTGGACCTGCTGTACGGGGCGGCCTACCACCGGCTGCTGCAGGGGCACCGGCCGCTGTCCGACACGTTCACCCGCCGGGTGGTCGAGGTGATCGTGACCGGCCTGGGCGGCCCGCCGTAGCGGCGCCGCCGGGAAGACGGACGCCCCCGCCGTAGCGCGCCGCCTGGGGGTGGGCCAGCCGGCCGGCGAGCAGCGGGCTCAGGTCACTCCGCGCTGATCACCCGGCGGTGATCACTCGGCGCTGTGCGGGGGCGGCTGCTGGCTGGCCGGGCCGCGCAGCGAGCGCAGCCACTCCTCGGAGGTGTCGTCCCAGCCGCTGGCCGGGCTGTGCGCGGCCCGCCACCAGACCCGGGGCGCGGGGGGCGCGTCCTCGGAGGCCGGATCCCCAGGCCGGACATCCCCAGGCGGGGCATCCCCGCCCGGGACGTCCCCGGACGGGACATCTCCGGGCGAGGCATCCCCGGACAGGACATCCCCCGATGCCAGCCCCCGGCCGGCTGTGTCCCGCAGGGCGAGGGCGGGGCGAGCCGCGGCGGGGGCAGCGGCGGAGGGCTGGGGGGCGGCGGATTCATCAGGGACCGGGGCTCGGCCAGGGACGGGACCGGCACCGATCCCGGGCCCTCCGGGGTGAGCCTGCCAGCGTCGGCCGTGACCCGCAGTCTGCCTGGCTGGCGGCGGCCCGTGGCGGCCAGCGCGAAGATCATCGCCAGCCCGCAGGCGATACCGCCGGCCAGCAGGGCCAGCGCGGCCAGCCGCAGGCCCCGGGCGCCCAGCCCGGACGCGACCCCTCCCACCGCGGCGATCAGCCAGGTGGCCACCCCGGTGGTGAGCAGGACGCTCCGGCGATGGTGAGGCCCAAGGCGAGCCGCACCGCGCGGCGGTCCATCTCCGCGGAGCTCACGGCGACACCTTATGGGATGGCCGGCCCGCGGCGAGGCCTGCGCGGCGAGAGCTCTCCACGAGGACAGGAGGACATAACGGGCGCGCGGGATAAACGGACCCTACGGCCCGCGGCGACCGGGGTCACTTCACCGTATTGGCGTCGATCTGGTCGAAGTCGCCGATGCCGTTGGTGATCCCGCCGCCGCCGGACCACTGCCACATCACCGCCTGTGCGGACCGTCGTTTCACCCCGCCGAAGAAATTGGCGCAGGTCGTCGTGCCCGGGATGCACCACTTGACCGGGGCGGGGTTCACCCTGCTGGTCCCGTCGGTGTAGGTCCACTCGTAGGTGCCGGAGATGTTCGAGGCGCTGCCGGTCCCGAAGATGTCGTTCCAGATCAGCGGGGAGGAGTACACGCCGGGGAGGTAGGAGGAGTGCGCGGTGAGGTAGGCCTCGTACCCGTTGACCTCGGCGCGGTCCACGGACGCCGCCACCCCGGCGGACTTGATCTTGCCGCTGCACGGGGTGGTGTAGACGTTGTTCCAGCCGTTGTCCAGCGCAGGCTTGATGCCTGGCAGCTCGATGTCCAGCCACACGATCTTGTAGGTGACGTCCAGGCCGCCCATCGCGCGCAGCGTCTTGGCCGCCTGCGCGGCCCCCCAGGAGCTCGCCTCGGTGGCCGTCCCGTTGTAGTGCGGGTTGACGCCGGGGCCGGCCATGAACCAGTAGACGCCGGTGCCGATGCCCTTGCCGTACTTGGTGTAGTTGGTGTTGGCCGCCGCGCTGTCCGCCGAGGACCAGGCGATGTTGCCGCCGCAGCCCTGCCACCGGGCCCAGTTTCCGGCCATCCCGATGTACCCGCCGTAGACCGGGTTGGCGCTGACGTCCGGCTCCCGGTACGCCGGCGGGCTGTTGATGGCGATGGGCCAGCTGTCGGTGCCGTAATAGAAGCCCGCCGGGCTGTCCTTGTCGGGCGTGGCCGCCGCCCGCGGCCGGCTGGACTGCGCGGTGCTCGCCTGCGCGCCGGGGCCGGCCAGGCCCAGCGCCAGCGCCGCGGCCGCGGCCAGAGTCAGGGCCGGCACCAGCGCGGGCCGGTGAAACAGGTGACGGGGTACGAACGGGGGGCGGTTCATCGGAGGGCCTTCCGGTGTGCGGCGCCAGCGGAGCCGCAGGTGAGTCAGGGGGGCCGCCGGTCATCGGGCCGCCCGTCGGGGCGGGACCATGATCCGTGCGGGGCTTGATGATCTTCTGTCAGTTTTTGCCCGGCACAGCCATACTAGGCACGTCAGCGCGGCCTGCCGTCGGGCCCGCGATGAGCCGGGCCGCGCCGCGGACCGGCTCCAGCCGCAAGGGAGAGACCCATGGACCGTCAGGTCAAATATCTGCTCGATGAGTCCGAGCTGCCCCAGCAGTGGTACAACGTGGTGGCCGACCTGCCCTCCCCCCCGCCGCCGCCGCTGCACCCGGGTACCCGCCTGCCGGTCGGGCCGGACGATCTCGCCCCGCTGTTCCCGGCCGCGCTGATCGGCCAGGAGGTGTCCGCGGAACGCTACATCCCGATCCCCGAGGATGTCCGCGACGTGTACCGGCTGTGGCGGCCGACCCCGCTGCTGCGCGCCCGGCGGCTGGAGAAGGAGCTGGGTACCCCGGCCCGGATCTACTACAAGTACGAGGGTGGCAGCCCGGCGGGCTCGCACAAGCCCAACACCGCGGTCCCGCAGGCCTATTACAACGCGGCCGAGGGGGTATCCCGGCTGACCACTGAGACCGGGGCCGGCCAGTGGGGCAGCGCACTGGCCTTCGCGTCGGCCGTGTTCGGCCTGCAGTGCGAGGTCTGGCAGGTCCGCGCCTCCTACGACCAGAAGCCGTACCGCAGGCTGCTCATGGAGACCTACGGGGCAACCGTGCACCCGAGCCCCTCGGACATCACCCAGTCGGGCAAGGCGGTGCTGGCCGCCGACCCGCAGTCGCCGGGCAGCCTCGGCATCGCGATCAGCGAGGCAGTGGAGGTCGCCGCCGGGGATCCGTCCGCCCGGTACGCCCTGGGCAGCGTGCTGAACCACGTGCTGCTGCACCAGACGGTGATCGGCGAGGAGGCCATCAAGCAGCTGGAGCAGGCCGGGGACGTGCCCGACCTGATCATCGGCTGCACCGGGGGCGGCTCCAACTTCTCCGGGCTGGTCTTCCCGTTCCTGCGGGAGAAGCTGGCCGGCCGGATGAACCCGGTCCTGCGCGCGGTCGAGCCGGCCGCCTGCCCCTCGTTCACCCGCGGCGTCTACGCCTACGACTTCGGGGACACCGCCGGGTTCACGCCCCTGCTGAAGATGCACACGCTGGGGCACGATTTCGTGCCGGACCCCATCCACGCTGGCGGGCTGCGCTACCACGGCATGTCGCCACTGCTGTCGCACCTGTACGAGCTGGGGATGTTCGAGGCCGTGGCCAAGCCCCAGGCGGAATGCTTCGCGGCGGGCCTTCGCTTCGCCCGGGCCGAGGGCATCGTGCCCGCGCCCGAGCCCACCCACGCGCTCGCCTCGTGCATCGAGGAGGCGCTGCGCTGCAAGGAGACCGGCGAGGAGAAGGTCATCCTGACCGCCCTGTGCGGGCACGGACTGCTCGACCTGACCGCCTACGAGAGCTTCCTGGCCGGGCGGGTCACCGACTTCGATCTGCCGGACCGGGCCCTGCAGGACGCGCTGAACGGCCTCCCGGCCAGCGTCTGACCGGCAGGGCCGCCCGGGTGGAGCCAGGGTCAGGTGCGCCTGGCGGGCGGCGGCTGCGCGGTCAGGGCCAGCGGCCGCGACTGCGCAGCCGCCGCGAGCCGGGCGGCGTGGGCCAGCCGCGGCGTCATCCACCGGAGCATCAGCGGGACCTCCGCCCGCCAGGTGATCATGTCGTGCCCTCCGCCCGGGGTGAGCGTAATCGGCACGTGCGGCTGCCAGACCACGAGCTCGTGCCAGAATCGCTCGGCGTTGATGACGTCCTCGGGATTGTCCGCGCCCGCGCCCAGCCAGAACTGCGGGAGGACCGCACCCGCGGGGAGCTTGTGCACTGCGGCCAGCGGAGAGTTCTGTTCCCGGAGCCTGACGCTGCCGCCGAACGGGTTGACCTGGCGGACCGGGTGCCCCCACTGGTTGTTATAGGGCGTGAAGTAGCCGCTGAGCACCCCGGCGAACCCGTACCGGGAGCGGAGGCGCAGGGCCATGTTCGCGGCACAGTAGCCGCCCTCGGAGTACCCCGCGATCCCCCAGGCCGGCCCGGGCGGCTGCACCCGCAGCAGGTGCGCGATCGCGTGCGGCAGGTCCACGCCGAGGTAGGTCAGGTCCTGCGGGCCGTGCACCTGGTTGAGGCATTGCAGCGAGAACCGCTCGCCGCCGTTGGCGTCGGGCATCACCAGCACGGCCGGCTGCGCCAGTTTCCTGGCCAGCAGCTGATCGAGGGTATCGGTCACACCCACCACGTTGATCCAGTCCTGCGGTTCGCCGGGCTGGCCGTGGATGAGCTCGATCACCGGGAACCGGTAGCTGCTGTAGGCCGGCTGGAAGTACTGCGGCGGCAGGTACACGTACACCATCCGGGTGATGTGACTGCGCCGCCCGGTCACCTTGAGCCGGATGGTGTAGCCGATCTGCTGCGCTTCCTGGAGGTAGGCGCTGCTCCCGTCCAGCGTGGCGGGGCCCCGGCCGGGAGCCAGTTTCGTCAGCGGCACCTCGGACGGCGCGGTGACTCCCTGATTGGTGAAGTCGGCGACCGCTGCGCTCCAGGTCGGGTAGTAGTCGTAGTACTTGTTGACGGCCATCACCCCGAAGGCCATCGCCGGGAGAAAAGCCAGGCAGCCAGCCAGCAGGCGGAAGACCAGATGCTTCGTGGCCACCATCCACCACGCGAGCGCAGTGAAGACCACCACCAGGATGAGAAAGAGGACATTGCTCTGCGGTTCCAGCACTCGGACCTCCCGGTCAGGCAAGACGGCCAGCCCTGGCGCAGTCGCTGGCCTGGCCCTCCGCCCTCAGGCCAGCCTCACCAGACGGATCGGGACGGCTACCGCCTTCTCCGCTCCCCGAACGCCGAGGCGGCGGGCGGGAGTTCCGCCCGGGCGGTCCAGCGGCTGACTCTGGACCAGAAATTGACCTGACCCAGCCACCCGATTACCTGGGCCGGCCGGATCAGGCCCCGGCCAGGGCGGCGCGACCCGGCGCGGCCGGGTCTAGTAACGTCGGCCAGCAGTCACGAGATGGTCAACGGGCGGCAAGGTGACGGGGGAAGAGGGATGCGCGGGTCTGGGGAATCACGGGCGACCGGCCCCCCGGCGGGAGATGAACGGCTCGTGGCCGAGCGCGCCGGGGAAATCGAGTCTCGCACGGTCGACCGGCTCATCTTCTTCTCCGACGCCGTGGTGGCCATCGCGATCACGTTGCTCGCCATCGACCTGCCGGTGCCGCACGGGAGCACCCTGTCCGTGTTCTGGTCGTCGGTCCGGGTCAACGCGGACCGCTACCTGGCCTTCCTGGTCAGCTTCTGGGCGATCGCCGCGGCGTGGAGCGATCACCACGACGCCTTCCGCTACATCAGGCGGATGGACCAGCGGCTGCGGACCCTCGACATGGCCTGGCTGCTGATGATCGTGGTCACGCCGTTCGCGACCAGGCTGCTGACCGTGGGCGGGAACGAGGGCCCCGGCGTGCACGCCGTGCGCTTCGCCTTTTACGCCCTGGTGCAGTCGGTGACATCCGTGATCATGCTCCTCATCCTGCGGCACATAGCCTCCCGCCGGCTGGCCCCCGATGGGCCGGCGCCCGGGTCCACCCCCATGGCCTGGCGCTCCTACGCGCTGGCGCTCGGCTTCGGGCTGTCGGTCCCCGTCTTCTTCGTCACGAGCTACGCCTGGGTGCTGTGGGTCGTGGTGCCCTTGGTGGTGCGGGGCGTCCGCCGGCTGCGGGCCCCGAAGCGCCCCGGGGCCGCAGCCGCCTGACGCCCGCCTGGGCGCAGCCGTTCCGCGTAGATGCTCGAGTTCACCAGAGCTCTCCGGGCCGGGTCACGCAGGCGCAGGCCTGAGCAGGCGATCAGGCAGGCCCGGCGGCCCAGCCGGTCCAGCGATCGACCCGGATGCTGATCACCGGGCCGCCGGGGGGCTGCTCGCGGTACTGCCGGTAGCGCCCGGCCAGCAACCCGAGGGCCGGGGCCATCGCGGCCGGGTCGTCCAGGATCGTGGCGTGGCCGTCACCGCGGACCCACCACAGCCGGTCCCAGTCGTCCTCGTAGTGATCGGCCAGCACGCAGACCCGCGGGTTGGCCCTGATGTTCCGCAACCGGGCCAGATCGGTGCGGCTCTTCGGCTTGGCGTCGATCGCGCTGTAGATGCGGTCCCCGGGCCCGTCCCCGGCGCCGCTGTCCCCGGTCTCGAGCGCGAACGTGAACGGCACCAGGTGCGGGCGGCCATCCGGGCCCGCCGTGGCCAGCCGGGCCACCGGCACACCGGCGAACCTCCGCCGGGCGTCCGCTGCGTCCAGCCTCATGTCCCCATCCTGCCTGGCCCGGCCGGGCGTTTCCTGCCGGGCCCGGCCGGGGGCCGCGGGGCGCCGGGCGGCCGGGCGGCCGGGGGGGCGCCCCGGTACGGGATACTGGTCCGTCGGGCGCCGCGCCCGCCGGAGGCAAATCGGTCATCCACCACGTTGAGGGGCCAGCACGCAGTGTCAGGCGAGGACAGCACGAGCAGCGTGACCAGCAGCCCGGCGGCCGGCGCTGAGTCGGCGGAACCAGGCGCCCCGGCCAGCCGGGCCGACGTGCTGGGCGAGATCCGGCGGCAGCGGATCGACAAGGTTCACCAGCTCCGTGACCAGGGCATCGACCCCTATCCGCCCGACGCGGTGGACCGGGTGAGCATCGCCCGGGCCCGCGAGATCGCTGACGGTGAGCCCGCCACGATCGCCGGGCGGATCATGCTGCTGCGGCCGATGGGCAACCTCACGTTCGGCCAGCTGCATGACGAGACGGGTGAGATTCAGTTCATGATCTCCCGGCGGGACCTGCCCGGGGAGCACGCCCCGGGCTACAAGGCGCTGACGAAGCTGCTCGACATCGGCGACTTCGTGGCGATCGAGGGCTACCGGCTGCAGACCAAGACCGGCGAGCTGTCGGTCGGCGCGCGCCAGGTGACCATCCTGACCAAGTCACTGCGGCCGCTGCCCGACAAGCACTCGGGGCTGACCAACGAAGAGGTCCTGCTCCGCAGGCGGTACCTGGACATCCTGCTGCACCGCGAGGTCCAGGAGATGATCTACGCCAAGGCCCGGTTCTGGCGGTCCATGCGCCGGTTCCTGGAGGACCGCGGCTTCACCGAGGTGCAGACGCCGGCACTGGAGCTGACCACCGGCGGCGCGGACGCGCGGCCCTTCGTCGCCCACCACAACTACCTGGACACCGACGTCTGCCTCCGCATTTCCATGGGCGAGCTATGGCAGAAGCGGCTGCTGGTCGGCGGGCTGGAGCGCACGTTCGAGATCGGCCGCCAGTTCCGCAACGAAAACCAGAGCCGCGAGCACCTCAACGACTACGACCAGATGGAGTTCTACTGGGCGTACGCCAACTACGAGACGGGGATGCGCCTGGTCGAGGAACTGTTCCGGCACGTAGTCAGCGAAACCTTCGGCACCCTGTCCTTCACCCTGCACCGCAACGGCCGCGCGTACCAGGTGGACCTCGGCCAGGACTGGGCGCGCTACGACTACTACGAGACCATCAGCGAGATCCTCGGCTTCGATGTCCAGTCCGCCCCCCTGGACAAGCTGGTCGCCACCGTTGACGACCTGAGCCTGGTGGTGGACCGCAACGGCCTCAACCGGGCCCGCGCCATGGACACGCTATGGAAGCACTGCCGCCGCACCCTGCCCGGCCCGGGCTTCCTGATCAACGAGCCGCTGGAGGTCTCACCGCTGGCCAAGGGCCGGCCGGACCGGCCCGGCATCGTGGAGCGGTTCCACGTCATCGTGGCCGGGAGCGAGCTGGGCAACGGGTACAGCGAGCTGAACGACCCGCTGGAGCAGGCCCGCCGGTTCGAGGAGCAGCAGCGGATGCGCGAGGCCGGGGACGCGGAAGCGCAGATGCCCGACCCCGAGTTCGTCGAGGCACTCGAGTACGGTATGCCGCCGGCCTGCGGTTTCGGGCTGAGCGAGCGGGTGTTCGCGTTCTTCATGGACAAGAGCGTCCGGGAGTGCCAGATCTTCCCCCTGCTGCGTCCCCTGGACCGCGACGGCGCCTGACCCCGGCGGGCATCCCGCTTCAGGCCGCCGGAGTTCCGGTCAGACGCGGTGGCCGGACGCTCGTGGACGCCAACGCCTGCCGGTGCAGCCCGGCCAGCATGGGCCACCGGAGCGCCACGGCGAGTCCATCAGGCAGGCTGGTTCGTGATCAACTGATTGGTGCTGTCCTGGCGACACCTATCGTTTGATCACGAACTCGGGAGGCCCGGCCGGGCGGCACACCCGTACCACCAGCCACTCACGGCGGCATGCCGCGCGCCGGGCCGCCGGGAGCGCTGACCGTGCCGAACGGCCCCTCACGGTGCCGGGGTGACGGGGACGATCCGGGCGGAGACGAGCTGGCCATCCCGGACGTCCAGTACACCGAGGGTGCCCTGGGGCTGGCGGCGGCGGTCGGTGGGCGAGCCCGGGTTGAAGATCCGCTGCCCGCTTTCGGCGTGGTCGAGCGGGATGTGCGAGTGGCCGAAGACGACCAGCTGCGCGCCGGGGAACCGGCGGCGCATCCGGGCCGGGCGCCCTGGGGCCGGGCCGGAGTCGTGGATCATCACCACGCGAAGGCCGTCCAGGTCCACTTCCAGCGTGTCCGGGGCGCCCCAGGCGGCGACGTCGGGGCCGTCGTTGTTGCCCCGGACGGCCCGGACCGGGGCGTAGCCGGCCAGCTCGTCCAGCACGCCCGCGGTGCACACGTCGCCCGCGTGCAGAATGAGGTCCGCGCCGTCCAGCCGCGCCGCGACCGCCGGCGGGCAGGTTCGCCAGCGCCGCGGTGCGTGCGTGTCGGACATCACGATCACCTTCACGGGGCCATCCTGCCGGGTCCGGCTCCGCCCCGGCGCGGCAGGCCGATCCGGCCGGCCTGGGCCATGAAGATCAACCGGCCGCGGGCGGCGGTTATGGTGGCGCCATGGCCGATCGCAAGGAGATCCTCGAGGTGGCAGGTCACGAGGTGGCCATCTCCAACCCGGGCAAGGTCTTTTTCCCGCAGACCGGGCACACCAAGCTCGATCTGGTGCGGTACTACCTCAGCGTCGCGGACGGGGCCCAGCGCGGCGTCGCCGGGCGGCCCATGGTGCTCAAGCGCTTCGTGAACGGCGCCGAGGGTGAGGCGTTCTTCCAGAAACGTGCGCCGGAGTCCCGTCCGCCCTGGATCGACACCGTCGAGCTGCGCTTCCCGTCCGGGCGCAGCGCGGTCGAGGTCGTCCCCCGGGACGCCGCCACCGTGGTCTGGGCGGTCAACCTGGGCTGCATCGATCTCAATCCGCACCCGGTCCGGGCTGACGACCTGGAGCATCCCGACGAACTCCGGGTTGACCTGGACCCGGTGCCGGGCGTGGAATGGCCTCAGATCCTCCGGGTGGCGCTGGTCGCCCGGGCCGTGCTGGCCGACGTCGGGCTGGCCAGCTGGCCCAAGACATCCGGGTCGCGCGGCTTCCACGTTTACGCGAGGATCGAGCGCCGCTGGGATTTCAGCCAGGTCCGGCGGGCGGCCGTGGCCCTGGCCCGCGAGGTGGAGCGCCGGACTCCGGACCTGGCCACGGCCAGGTGGTGGAAGGAGGAACGGCACGGCGTGTTCGTGGACTACAACCAGAACGCCAAGGACCGGACCGTGGCCTCGGCGTACTCGGTGCGCCCCACTCCGGACGCCCGGGTATCGACCCCGCTGAACTGGGATGAGGTCTCCGACTGCCGGGCGGAGGCGTTCACTATCGACACCGTGCCGGAGCGTTACGCCCGGCTGGGTGACCCGTGGGAGGGGATGGACGAGGCGGCCGGCTCCCTGGAGCCACTGCTCAGCCTGGCCGAACAGGACGAGGCAGCCGGCCTGCCGGATGCTCCGTGGCCGCCGCACTACGACAAGCAGGCCGGCGAGCCGCCGCGGGTCCAGCCGTCGAAACGCCGGGCAGCGGCGCCGCCCCGCGCCGCCGGCAGGCCGGCGGCGCGGGGCGGGACGCCCGCCCGGAACCAGCAGCCTGCCCGTAAGCCGGCCACCGGGGACGGGGACCAGCAGCCTGCCCGTAAGCCGGCCGCGGATATCCAGCCCACCGGCCGCCGCCGGTCCACCATGCCGCTCATCGAGGTGGCCCGCGCCGCCACCAAGGACGAGGCCATGGCCGGGCTGGACCGCTGGCGGGAACGGCACGCCACGGTGTGGCCCTACCTGGAGCCGGCCGATGTGCTCGTGGACTCGATGCGCGGGCGCAGCTCGACCTGGACCCGGATCCGGCTGAACCTGCGCCACGTGCCCGAGACGGAACGGCCGCCCCAGGAGGAGCTGGAAGTCGACTATGACCCCTGGACCCGCGGCGGCGGCCGCCCAGGTGACTAGCCCGGACGGCCATCGCACGCAGGGTCCGGATCGTGGCCATCGCACGGAGGGTCCGGATGGCGGCCATCGCGGGGAAGACCCGGATGGATAGCGCGGCCGCTGAGACTCACGTCCGGCTGCTCGCCGAGAGGGAGCTGCGCCGCGCGGTGGCCTCACCCCGCCCCTGGTGGCTGGACGAGGACTTCAAGGAGGGCGGCACACCGCCGCCGGAAGCCGGCCTGCTCCGGGTCAGGGCGGCGCTGAGCGCCCTGCGCCAGGTCGGCGCGCTCAGCCGGGCCACGGCAGGCCAGCTGGCCGCGGAGCTGACCGACGCGCTGGCCGCCCGCGGGCTGCATGAACCCGGGGCGCTGCTCATCACGCTTCCCGCCGCCGCGCCGGAGAGCCCCGCCAGGCCAGGCGCCGCGGCGCCCGGCGGCCGGTATGGCGCCGTCCCGGTCGGCGCGGTGATCCCGGCGGAGCGCGAAGGCCACCAGGGCGAGGTGCACGTGCAGGCGCTCGTGCTCGCGCCCGACCGCGCCGCCGTCGTGACCAGCTTCGCCAGCACGTGGCGGGAACCCGCCCGCACGGCCGGGGACACCCCGGTGCCGCAGCCCAGCTTCCCGCCGTTCGGCGGCACCGGGCTGACCGACGATCAGGGCCGCTCCTACCGGCTGACCCTGGAGGCCGGGGAGGGCGGCTGGTATGAGAGCGGCGCCCTTGTCCTGTCCGAGGTCCCGCCCCCCGGCACCCGGTGGCTGGACATGCCAGTCAGCCGGGGCCGGAGCATCCATATCGACCTGACCGGCTCACCGGCCATCGCGGTCCGCAGCGAGGTCCTATCCCCTCAGCCACCTGGCGAGCTGCTGCTCGGCGCCGTCGCCGACACGCTGCTCGGCGGCGGTCAGCTCGTCGGGACAAACGCCAGCCTCCTGGCCACCGGCCTGGCCGAGGTGGCCGACGCCCTGACCGCCGTCGGCGCGCTGGCCCCGGACAGCCTGGCCGCCACCCACCTGGCCGTGCTCTGCCAGCGGCGGGCCATCGAGGTCCGCGGGCCCTGGGCCGCCCGGGCCAGCGTCACCGAGCTTCCCGCCCCGTGGGCCAGCGTGCTCGGCGGCAGCCGCAGCCAGGACGGCCCGCGAGGCGCGGCCCCGGCCTCCGCCGTCTTCCCTGAGATCGACGGGGCCCGGTTCGTCCTGGCTGGCCTGTCGTCCTGGGAACGCCAGGCCACCCTGCTCGTGTTCGCCTGGGGCTGGGAGCCGCATCCGCGCGCCTTCTGCCCGCAGCAGCCTTTCTCGTGGTGGGCCCGGGACGACGCGGGCCGCTGGCACGTGGGCCGGGCGGCGGCCGGGGGCGCGCCCGCGGGAACATTCCTGCTAGAGCTGACCCCGCCGCTGCACCCGGCGGCGAGATCGCTGGACATCATCCTCACCGGCCGGTCCCGCCGGGTCACCGCGACGCTGCCCCTGCCCGGGGCAGGGCGTATGACCGGGCCTATGACCGGACCCCAGGGTCAAGACATACCGTATTGACCGGCTCATAGTGCGCCCGCGGAGGTGAGCATGACCGCAGCAGCGGAGCGGGCCGAGACCTACCTGCGGCTGATGGCCGAGGCCGAGCTGCGCCGCGCGCTGGCGTACCCACGGAGCGAGCCGCCGGAGCCGTCCGGGCTGCCCCCGGCCGTGCGCTCGGCGGTCCATCTCTCCCGTCCGGTGCTCGCCCCGCTCTTCCCGCCGCTCCGGTCCGCCGCCGCCCGGGTGTCCAGCCCGCTGCTCGGGTTCCTCTGGCCGACCGCGCGTACCGCGGTCTGGGCCGCCCGGCGGACGCCGGCCGTCCGGGCCGCCGAGCCGGTCCTGTGGCGGACGCTGCGGATACGGCGCGCCGTCCAGCCGCTCCTGCCCGGCCGCGGCCGTGGCGCGCCGCACCCGGCGGAGGCATTGGACCGGATCGGCCAGGTCGCGGGCACTCTGGTCTCGGCGGGTGTGCTCAGCGAAGCCGCCGCCCGGGAGGTGCTGCAAGGCCTGATGGACGCGCTCGTCCTGCGCGGCAAGCTCGGTCCCGGCCCGCAGTTCTGGCTGCCAGGTCTCGGACCGTGGGATCGGCGCTTTCCCGGGCCCGCGGCCGGCCCCGGCGCCCGATCCCGGCGGCTGCGGTGCGGGCGATACCGATCGGGACCGCACTGCCGCCCGGGCCGGACGCCAGCCAGGGCCCGGCCTGCCTGCTCGCTCTGGCCATGGGGCCGGGCCGGGCCGTCGTGACCGCCGCGGTGCGCTGGCCTGGTCCCGGCCCCCGTCCGCGCCGCTCCGGGCCGCCGCTGCCGTTGGGGGAGATCACCGCCACGGACGAGCACGGCGTGCGGTATCACGCCGAGGACACCGTCCGCTCGGTCCACGGCCGCTGGTCCGTCACCCTGGACCTGCTCCCGGTACCGCCGCCCGCGACGAGGTGGCTGGACATCGTCGGCCCGGCCAGCCCGCACCCGGTCCGGGTCGAGCTGATCCGCACGCCTGATCCCACCGATGCGGCACCCGCCAGCGCGGCACCCGCCAGCGCGGCGCCCGCCAGCGCGGCGCGCGCGCATGCGGCGGCTGCGGATCCCGGCGGCTCCGCGGGCGCCCTGCCGGCCGGGCTCGGCCCGGCGGACCGGCTCCTGGACAGGCTGGCAGAGAACTGGCTGGCGGAGTCCGCACACGGGCAGGCCGTCGGCGACGCACGGCTGGCCGACCTGACCGAGGTGGTCCCGGCGCTCCAGGCCACGGCCGGCCTGGCCCCGGCCTCGGCCGCGCTCAGCCGGCTCGCCATCCTGGCCGGGCGGCTGGGCATGGAGTTCCCGGCGGCCCTGCGTCCCCTCGTCCGGCCGGTGACGCTCCCGGACGCGTGGCTGAGCGTGCTGGATCATCGTGGTGCCACCGACGGGCCTGACCAGGCCGCGCCTGCGGCCGGCGTGCTGCCGGAGGTGGACGGCGCCCGGTTCGCGGTGGCCGGCCTGGACTCGGGGGCCGTCTCGGCTACCCTCCACGCGGTGGGGTGGGGCTGGGAGCCGCGTCCGCTGCCGGGCTTGAGCCAGCAGCCCTACACGTGGTGGGCGCGGGATGATCAGGGCCGCTGGCATGTAGCCCAGACCCGCAGCGGGAACAGAGGCGGGGTGGTGGACCTGCTCGTTGACTTCGGTCCGGCACTACACCCGGGCACCCGGGCACTGGAGCTCATCGTGCGCGGCCCCGCGACCCAGGCCGCGGTGACCCTGCCTCTGCGCTGGCTGGCGTCCTGGTGAGCGCGCAGGCGGGGGGCCCGGACGGCGGGCCGGGCGGCCCCGATGCCGAGACCTATCTGAGGCTCATTGCCGAGGCCGAACTGCGGCGGCGGCCGATCATCTCCGGACCCGGGCCGCACACGCACCGGGTCTGGCTGGCCGCGGCCACCCTGGCTGCGGCGGGCGCGGTAGGCCCGGACGTGGCCTGGCAGGCCGTGGCCGAGTTCGAGACGGCCGCCGGGCTGCGCACCGGGAACCCCGCCAGCGTGGTCGCCGGCGTCCGCCGCCCGGACTGGGCTGGCCAGCACGGGACTGGCCGGCACGGGACTGGGCAGCACGGGACTGGCCAGCACGGGACTGGCCAGCACGGGGCGCCCCCGGCCGGGACACGCCAGCCTGCGGGCGGCCTGGCCCTCACCAGTCAGGCAGCAGGCGGGCCGACCTCGGTGAGAATCGGGGCCACGCTGCCGCTTCCCCCTGAGCAGGAAGGCTGGTACGGCGAGTTCTGCCTGCTCAGCCTGGCCCGCGCGGGGTCACAGGCCGCGCTGGCGGTGGCCGCCCGGTGGGCCGGGCAGACCCGGCGCGCAGCCGGGCCACGTCCGGAGCACGCGCCCTACTACGAGATCGGCGCGGTGGATGACCACGGGGTTCGCTACCGGTTGTCGCTGTGGGACATGGGAGCGCACGGTGACCGGGAATGGTGGGACTGCCACCTCGGCCTGAACCCGGCACCCGCGCCGGGAACCCGCTGGCTGGACGTGGGGCCGGGCGCCCAGGGCCGCTGCGTCCGGATAGATCTGGCCCCGCCGCCCGGGACCCCCGGGATCGTGACCGAGCCGGTCGAGCCGGTCAGCCCGGCGGCCCGGCTGCTCGACCTGGCAGGCGACCACATCCTGAGCCTGGACTCCTCCGGGCCGCTCACCACCGTCCCGCTGAGTGCCCGGGTCGGCGAGGTCATCCGACACCTGGTCGGGGCCGGCGCGCTGCGCGCCGACGACCCGGCCGTGCTCCGGCTGGCGGCCCTGGGCTGGCGGCTGGGGCTCGATCTCGGCACTGGTGCTGCCACCCCGAACGTCCCGCTCCCGGCCGCGTGGACCAGCCTCCTGGTGGACCGCGGCGCCCGGGACGGGCCGGATGCGGTGGCCCCGTTCGCGGCCGACCTGCCCGAGATCGGCGGCGGCAGGTTCGCGCTGGCTGGGTTGCGGTCTGCTCGCGACGGGGCAACCTTGCACGTGATGGCCAGCGGCTGGGAGCCAGCGGGCTACGGCTGGCTGGTGCAGGGCACGGCACGGCAGAGTAACCCGATGTACCCCTCGCTGTCCTGGCAGGCCCGCGACTCCGCCGGGCGCTGGCACCTGGTCAGCGGCATGAGCTGGGGGTCGGCTTCGCAGAGCAAGGGGATGATCAAGATGTACCTGACTCCCCCGCTGCACCCGGCTGCGTCGGCCCTCGACGTGGTCGTCACCGGGCCTGACCGGCGGGTCCGCGCGACCGTGCCCCTCGGCTGGGGCGCGAAAGGACCGGACCAGTGACGCCGCCGTGGTGGGCCGCGTTCCGGCCGGCCGAGGCCCGCATCAGGTGCGGCCCCGGGGAACATGTGCTGCGCTGGGCCGATGGCCGGCTGAGCAGCGCCGCCCATGACGACACCGAGGGCGAGCTGGTGCTGGCCGCGCTGGGCGGCGACAAGGCCGAGTGCGTGGCCATGCTCGAGGCCTGGGGAGCGCACGCCGACGACCTGGATGTGCTGGCGCTGGGGCCCCGCTCCCCGGCAGACGAGCTGGTGGTGACCTGGGAGCTCGTCGACCAGCTGCGGGCCTCCTTCGGCCCGTCCCCCCGGTCCGTGCCGATGAGGCCGGGCCCGGCACCGGCGGCCTACCCGGCCCCGGGATTCGGGTCGCGGCCGGGTGGCCCCTGGCCAAGAGCGCGGCCGATCCGGGGCATGCCGGCCCGACGGCTGTCTCCCGACCAAGAGCGGGCCCGGGCCCGGCGCACGGAACTGCTGTCCTTGTTCGCCCTGGGCCAGGACTTCCAGCAGCGGCTGGCCGCTCAGGTGGCATCGGCCTGGTCCGCCGGGCACGCCCGCAGGGCGTCCCCGCGAGCTGGGCCGCGCACGGCCGGCACTGGCCGCCGCGCTGAGCGGGCGGCTCGCCCCGGCGGCCGGGCCGTGGCTCGGCCTCGACCCGGACGCGGTCCAGGCCACCCTGCACGAGGGTCCCGGCTGGGGCAGCGTCGAGCGGGATGGGACCGATCTCCGGGCCGCGCTCCCGCTCAGCTGGCTGGCCCGGGTCTGGGCAGCGGGTTTCCCGGTCGTGGACGGCCACCTGATCGTCGATGTGCTGGAGGTGAGCTGGCCGCGGGTGCGGGTGCTCGGGCTCCCGGCGCCCGGGACGGAACCCGCCGTCCTGAGCATTCAGCCCGACGGTGAACACTGGTCAAGGGCAGCCGGGCCACGCTGAATCGACCGCTGGGAGCGCAGATGGCTAACGATGGCCGGCGGCGGGCCGAAGGCCGGGGCAGCGAAGGCCAGGCCGCCGCGGTCGGCGCGCTGGGCGTGGCGGTCGCCGCGCGGGTCCCGGTGCTGCTGTGGGGCGCCCCGGGGACTGGAAAGACCTCGGTCATCCGCGCCATGGCCGACGCCCTCGGGTGGCCGTGCGAGACCGTGATCGCCTCGATCCGCGAGCCCTCTGACTTCGCCGGGCTGCCGGTCGTCGTCGGGGACGGGGTGCGGTTCGCACCCCCGGCGTGGGCCCGCCGCCTGGCGGAGGCCGGACGCGGCCTGCTGTTCCTCGACGAGCTGTCCACCGCCCCGCCCGCCGTGCAGGCGGCCCTGCTCCGGGTGGTGCTGGAGCGCGTGGTCGGCGACCTCGAACTGCCGCCCGATGTGGCCGTGGTCGCGGCGGCCAACCCGCCCGAGCAGGCGGCCGACGGCTGGGACCTGTCCGCCCCGCTGGCCAACCGGCTCTGCCATCTGTCGTGGGAGATCGACCCCCGGGCGGTGGCGGACGGGCTGGCCGGCGGCTGGGCCGCGCCCCAGGTCCCGCAACTGCCAGATGACTGGGGCGCCGAGTTCGGGCTGGCTCTGGCGCTGGTGGCCGCGTTCCTGCACGTCCGGCCGGCCCTGGCCTGCGCCCCGCCGTCCGACGCCGACGCGGCCGGGCGCGGCTGGCCGAGCCCGCGGACGTGGGAGATGGCCGCCCGGCTCTGGGCGGCGAGCGGCGCCGCGGGGTCCAGCGAGGAATCGCGGGCCGCCCTGGTCCGCGGCGCGGTGGGCGAAGGCGCCGGGGTGGAGTTCCTGGCCTGGGTGGCCGAGATGGACCTGCCCGACCCCGAGGCGGTCCTCGCGGACCCGGGCGGGTTCATACTGCCCGCCCGCGGCGACCGGGCGTACGCGGCGGTGGCGGCGGTGGCCGCCGTGGTGGCCGCCAACCCCACCCCGCAACGCTGGGCCGCCGGGTGGCAGGTGCTCGGCCGGGTCGCGGAGAGCGCACCCGATATCGCGGCGGTGGCCGCCCGCACGCTGGCCCGGTGCCGTCCCGAGGGAGCCGCACCGCCCGCGGAGCTCCAGCTGTTCGCGCCCGTGCTGCGGGACGCGGGGCTGCTGCACGGATGACCAGTCACGGCGCGGGTGAGGTGCCGGGCCTGGCCGCCGGGCGGCTCTGGGCCGCGTCGCACTTCCCCTACCTGGCCACCGGCCTGTTCGGCGCGCAGGTGCTCGCCAAACCGGGGATCGCCACGGTAGCGGTGGACGAGGGGTGGCGGCTGCACGCGGACCCCGAGTTCACCGCGGCCTGGACCCCAGCCCAGCTGGGCAGCGTGCTCGTGCACCACGTGTCCCATCTGCTGCGGGCGCACGGGGAGCGGGCCCTGGCCGCGGGGATCGCCCCGGACGACGCCCGCGCGTGGGTCCGCGGCGCCGACGCGGAGATCAACGATGACCTGGTCCCGGCCGGCCTGGAGCTGCCCGGTCGGCCTGTGCTGCCCAGGCACCTGGGCGCCGCCGAGGGCCTGCTCGCCGAGCAGTACTTCGTGGCGGGCCGCACCGGCGGCGGCGCCGAGGCCGGGCCGGCCGGCGGCGGGCCGGCGGCTGGCCTGGTGGCGGGGACCCGGCGGCCGTGGGCTGGGACCTGGACTGCGGCAGCGGCGCGGACGGCCGGGCACGGAGCTGGGACGCATCCGGGCCCCCCTCGCTCTCGGCCTGGCAGGCGCAGCTGCTCTGCCGCCAGGTGGCCCAGGACTGCGTCCGGCACGCGCGGGAAGCGGGGAACGTGCCCGGCGGGCTGCTGCGCTGGGCGGAGCAGACCTTGCAGCCCGCCGTGGACTGGCGGCGGGTGCTGGCCGCCGAACTGCGCCGGGCCGTGGCCGACACGGCCGGTGCGGTGGACTACTCCTACCGGCGGCCCTCACGCCGCGCCTCGGTGGCCGGCCCGGTCGTGCTGCCCGCGCTGCGGCGGCCCGTGCCCGAGGTGGCGGTGGTCTGTGACACGTCCGGCAGCATGACCGAGGACCTGCTCGCCGCGGCGCTGGCCGAGGTGGAGGGGCTGCTGCGGTCGCTGGGCATGGCCCGGCAGATCCGCGTGCTGGCCTGCGACACGGCGGTGGGGGCGGCCCGCCGGGTGACCTCGGCCCGCCAGGTGGAACTGGTCGGCGGGGGCGGGACCGATATGGGCGCCGGGATTGTGGCCGCGGCGGCGCTGCGGCCACGGCCCGCCGTGACCGTGGTGCTCACCGACGGGTTCACCCCGTGGCCGGACCGGCCGCCGCGCGGCATCCGGGTGGTGGTGGCCCTGCTCGGCGACGAGGCGCCGGACGGGCCGGACTGGGCGCGGGCCGTCCGGGTGCCGTCGGCGGCCGCCTGACGCTCCCCCGGCCCGCCGCTACCGCTGGGACGTCCGCCGGGCCACGCCGGCCGCCGCGTGCGTGGCCCGCGCCGGGGCGGCCCGCCCGCCGGGGCGGCCGCGGCCCGGGCCGGGGCGGCCGCCCCCCGGGCCGGGGCCGCGGGCGGGGTCAGCACGGTGAGCACGGCGGTGGCAGCCAGCACCGCGGCCAGCGCGCAGCATTCCAGCCTGGCCGCCCGGGCCGGTCCCGCTGCCGGTGCCGGAGCCCCGCCCAGCCAGGCACGGCCCGCGATCGCCGCCCCTGCCACGACCGCGACGAGCGCCGCCTTCACGACGACCATGATCCCGTAGGCCGTGCTGAGAAAAGAGCCCAGCGGGACCAGCACCAGCGCGCTGACCACACCGGTCAGCACCACCACGGCGAACAGCCAGACCGCCGCGTTGGCGTAGAGCCGGACCAGGCCCCGCATGGCCCCGGGGTCGTGCCGCCACGCCAGCGCGGCGCGCAGCGTGTAGACCAGCATCCCCGCCCACATCACCGCGGGCAGGATGTGCACCAGGCTGAGCAGGGCACCGCCGACCGGGACGATGCCCTCCGGGTGAGCCCGGATCGCCTCGGCGAGGACCACCCCCAGCAGGGGCAGGACACTCAGCCCCGGCTGGCGCAGCCGGAGCGCCCCCGCCGCGAGCGCGAACGCGGCGCACTCCAGGCCGGTGAGCCCGCCCTGGCTGATGGTGATCAGCGCCGCCACCGCCGGATGAGCCGGCGCCGTCAGCAGCGCGTGGGCGCCGAAGATGACGGCGGTCAGCCCCGCCGTCGCGGCCACGCCCAGCAGCGACGAGCGGAGCGCCCATGGTGGCGGCAACGGCGCGGGAACCGTCCCCTTGTACTGGCGGGCCAGGCCCCGGCCGGCCAGGCCGCCCAGCGCACCGGCCAGCCCGGCGAGCATCAGCCAGCGCAGCACGGCGATCAGGCACGCGACGGCGATGGCGGCCACGGTCAGGCGGCCCAGGCCACGGGAATCGGGACCACGGGAATCGGGGCCACGGGAGTCAGGTCCACGAGGTCCGGCAGCACCGGGTCCGGCGGCGCGGGGTTACGGGGCACGCGCCACATCATGGCACTCCGCGGGCCGGGCCTGGTCGGCGGGCAAGGACCCAGTCAGGGCGTGGGCGGCGCGAACCACGGGTGGTCGGTCCCGAACAGGTACCGGTCGGCGATGTGGTTGAGGACCCGCCGGGCCTGCTGGAAGCGGCCGGCTACGTCCGCCACGACGTCCAGCCGTGCGGTCCGCACCGGGGCCAGGCCATACGCGACCCGGTACCAGCGCGCGCCGAGCTGCTCGAGCAGCTCGATGGCGGGCACCGTAGCCAGCCGCTCGTACTCGGCGGCCGGCACCTGGGCCGAGCGGAGCAGCCGGGCCACGCTGACCGGCCCCATCCCGTACAGGGTGGCGTGGTCGGGGAAGACGCCGGCCAGGAACAGGGACACGTCCCCGAGCCGGCGGTACACCCCCGGCCGCTCGGCGTCGGGCACGCCGTCCAGCAGCCCGGCCAGCCGGACCGGGTCCAGCTCGCTGAACCGCCGGGTCCGGCCGCCGCCGCGGACCCGGTAGCGGCCGCTCGCCACCCGGGTGAACGAGGCCAGCAGCTCAGCCAGGAACAGCTTGCGCGCGGGCGAACCGAGGAACTCGCGCAGCGCGGGCGCATCGAACAGCGGGACCCGCTGCCGGGGCCCGGTGCGCTCGGCGACGTGCGGCATGGAGGCCAGCTCGGTGGCGGACCGGTGCACCGTGACCGCGAACGTGAGGAACGGCGACACCGGGACCGCCTGGCCGGGCCGGGGCGGCCCGGCCACGTCTCCCCAGCCGAATACCGCCTCGAACACGCGCGGGTCGCCGAGCAGGTCCGGGAGTGCGGCCGGGTGGCCGCGCAGCCAGCCGGCGTCCGCACCGGCCGGGAGGACGGGAACCGGGCCGGGTGCCGCGTCCGGGGCCGGGGCGCCCGCCGCCGCCAGCAGCGCCAGGTCCGCATCGGTCAGGTGCGCCAGGTACTCGCGGCCAACCACAGCACCGTCCATGACATCACGTTACTCCGCGCCCGGCGGGACACCAGGGGCCCGGTGGCACGGGTCCGCGCGCCGGGCAGCGTTACCGGAACGCCCCACCGGGCAGCGTTACCGGAACGCCCCACCGGGCAGCGTTACCGGAACGCTCCGGGCAGCGTTACCGGGACGCCGCACCGGCCCGCGCGCGGCCGGGCTCGGCGACCAGGAGGTGGTCGCCCGCGGCGATCACCGGGTCCTCGCCGATGCCCATGATCACCCGGCCCTCGTGGACCAGGCCGAGGACCAGGCCGGACCGCTCGCCGCGTACCGAGCTCAGCGCCCGGCCGACGATCGCGGGGTCCGCGCTGATCTCCCGCAGGCTGTGCTGCTCGGAGTTGACGAGCTGGAGGATGAGGTCCCCGGCGTGCGGAGCCTCCAGGCTCTTGGCCAGGGTGTGCGCCACCAGCTCGTCGGCCGAGACGGCCTGGTGGATGCCGAGGTCCCGGAGGGCCTCGCCCACCGAGCGGGACCGCACCAGCGCCGACACCGGGACGTCGGGCGCCTCCTTGCGCAGGAGTACCGCGCTGACCAGCACGTCGCCGTCGGTCGGCCCGGTGATCAGCACGTGCTGGGCGCCAGCCGGGCGGGCCGCCCGCAGCGCGCCCGGCTGGGTCGGATCACGGCGGATCAGGTGGACCCGGTCCGGGATGGTGCCCGGGTCGACGTCGGCGACCAGGACGACGGCATCGCCGGCCCGGACCAGCTCTTCCAGGATGGCCGGGACGGCCGGGTGCATGCCGATGACGACGCGGTACGTGCCCGCCGGGAATTCTCGTACCAAGGCGAGGACCCTCCTAACTCCAGCCGCGGCCGCTGCCCCGGTCACCAGCGCGAACACCGAGGCGAGCAGGGGAATGGTCGTGAGCATGACCGCGGACGCGACCAGCCGGCCCGCCGGGTTGTGCGGGGTCACGTCGCCGTAGCCGACCGTCGTCGCGGTTGTGATGGCCCAGTACAGGCCGGTCGTGAAGGCAATGTGCTGGGTTGCCGCGAACAACGCGCCGCCCGCCACGACACAGGCTACGGCCAGGCCGAGCAGGGTGGCCACGTGGCGGGACTGCCGCCCGCTGACCAGGCGCAGGAAGAGGGTCAGCATCGGCCCATCCTGCCGTACCAGAGGTCGCCGCGGAACCAGGGTGGTCAGGCGGGCCGGAAGTCGAGCAGGAACTCCATGATTCCGTGGTTCTGCGTGGTGACGAACCCGGTGAAGGACGGGTTCGGGATGCCCCACTTCGAGAACAGCACCGGGATCGAGCCCTGGACCTCGATCGCGCTCGCGCTCAGCTCCGCCTTGACCGGGAAGGTCACCAGCCGGGTGTGACCGCGCAGCGTGAGGTGGCCGGTGGCGCTGTAGGTCCTGATCGTCCCCGCGGCGGGCAGCGGGGCCAGCACGATCGGCCTGGTGAGCGTGAAGGTGCCGTCCGGGTACGCGGCCACGTCCATGATCCGGCCGTCGAACTGGGCGTCACGCTGCGCCGAGTCGGTGTGGATCGTGGCCATCCTGACGGTGAAGCTGGCCGTCTTCACCGTGCTGCCCTTGACCACCATCTGCCCGGTCACCGCGCCGCTCCGGCCGACGGCCGTGTGGGACTGGCCCGCCAGGATCTCGTTGACCCGGTAGCCGACCCGCGAGCCGGAGCCCACCGCCCAGCTTCCGGCCACCGACCCGGAGCTGCCCTGGCTGGACACCGGGCTGGCGCTCTGGGTGTCCGACGCGCTGGCGGTGGGGCTGGCCTTGAGGCTGAGCGGCGCGGGACCGTTCCCCTCGATGAAGTGGAAGAAGATGAACGGCCCGGCCAGGGCCAGCACCACGACCACGACGACGCCCGCGATCACCCATCTCAGCCAGCGCCGCCGGCCACGTGACGACACCATGGATGCCTCCTGTTTACGCTGGGATGGCGCTGACGCGAATGACCATCGGGGCGGACGCCGCCCCAGCCGACGTGACCATCCTCCCGCAGCCTGCCGGCGCGCTGGGGTTTCTTTCTGAACGGACTCTGAATGGGCGATGACCGTCACCTGCACGTCCGGGCGGCGCGGAAACCGGCTGCACGCCAGCCCGGGACCCGGCATGAGTGAGCCCAGGCCCGGCTTCAGCCTGCCGACGTCCCGCGTCCGGCTATCGTTCATCGGCGCCATGGAGGAATTCCGGGCCGAGGGGCGCGGCTCGGCCACGGACGACACCATGCTGGGCCGGGAGATCCGTGAGTTCGGGCTGGACTGGCAGGTCCCGGGACGCTTCGAGGCCTACACGTGCTACCTGCGGGACCAGGCCCGGGACGACGCACCCCGCCGTCCGGGGTACGTCCCGTCGACGACCCTGTGGTGGGTGGCCGGGGACGAGTACCTCGGCCGGCTCGCCATCAGGCACCGGCTCACCCCCCGCCTCAACGACCTCGGCGGGCACATCGGCTACGACGTGAAACCCTCGGCCCGGCGGCACGGGCACGCCACGGCCATGCTGGCCGCCGCGCTGCCGCTGGCCCGGGCGCTGGACATCGACCCGGCCCTGGTCACCTGCGACGAGTCCAACGCCGGATCGCGCCGGGTGATCGAGGCGAACGGCGGCGTGCTGGAGGACAAGCGCGGCAGCGAGCTGCGCTTCTGGGTGCCGACCTCCTAGCCAGCCTGGCCAGCCCGGCCAGCCTGGTCAGCGGACCTGGGGCAGGACCTCGGACGCGATCAGCTCCAGATGGTCCAGGTCATGCAGGTCCAGCACCTGGAGGTAGATCCGCGTCGCGCCGAGCCCGCCGAACGTCCCGATCCGGTCCACGATCTCGTCGGGCGTGCCGACCAGCCCGTCGGCTCGCTGGGTGGCCAGGTCCCAGCCGATCACCCTGGCCCGGCGGGCCAGCTCGGCCTCGTCCCGCCCGCAGCAGACCGTCTGCGCGGCCGAGTAGACGAGAGAGTCCGGGTCCCGGCCGGCCGCCTGGCAGGCTCCGCGGACCCGGCCGTACGCGGCCCGGGTGTCCTCGACGGTGGCGAACTGCGCGTTGTACTCGTCGGCGTACCGGGCGGCGAGCCGCGGGGTCCGGCGTGGCCCGCGGCCGCCGATGACAATGGGCGGGTGCGGGTGCTGGACGGGCTTGGGCAGTCCTGGTGAGTCGCTGATGGGGTAAAACTTCCCCGCGAACGAAAACCTCTCTCCGACCGGTGTGTCCCACAGGCCAGTGATGATCGCCAGCTGCTCTTCGAGCCGGTCGAACCGCTCGGCCGTGTCCGGGAACGGGATGCCGTAGGCGGCGTGCTCGGCCTGGAACCAGCCGGCCCCGATACCCAGCTCGGCCCGGCCGCCGCTCATGTCGTCCACCTGGGCCACCGAGACCGCGAGCGGCCCGGGGCAGCGGAACGTGATGGGGCTCACCAGCGTGCCAAGCTTGATCCGCGAGGTCTGGACGGCCAGGCCGGCCAGGGTCAGCCAGGCGTCGGTCGGGCCGGGCAGCCCGTCGCCGTCCCCCATGCTCAGGTAGTGGTCGGACCGGAAGAACGCGTCGAAGCCCAGCTCCTCGGTGGCCCGGGCCACAGCCAGCTGCCGGCCGTAGTCCGCGCCCTGCTGTGGTTCGGTCATGATCCGCAGTTGCATGGATCCATCCTTGCGCACAGGCTCGAAGACCAGACCGGGGGCCGGCGCCGCCCTGGCTTCCGCCAGCCTCCGGGACGCCTCGCTGTCAACCTCCGGGCCGGCTGCCTCGTACTTGGTTAACGACAGAAGGAGCTGAGGGCATGGCAGACGACCGGGCCGTCACCGACCTTGAGTCGTTCCTGGCCGAGCGGGGCGAGCCGCTGCTGCGCACCGCGGTGCTGCTGGCCGGCAGCCGGGAGGCGGGCGAGGACCTGCTCCAGGCCGGGCTGGAGCGGCTGCTGCGGCACTGGTCCGCGATCGAGGGCGATCCCGAGGGCTACCTGCGCCGCACGCTGTACAACCTGGCCGCCGACGGCTGGCGGCGCCAGCGGGCCTGGCGGTGGCGGCTGCGGCTGCTGCAGCAGGAGACCGCGACGGCGGTCGCGGACGGCACCACCGAGGTGGACGCCCGGGACGCGCTGATCCGGCTCCTGGTGCAGCTTCCGCCGCGGCAGCGGGCGGTCATCGTGGCCCGGTACTGGGAGCAGCTGACCGAGGCGGAGACGGCCGGGGTGCTGGGCTGCTCGGTCGGCTCGGTCAAGGCGTCCGCCTCACGGGGGCTGCACAGGCTGCGCGAGCTCAGCGGGACCTCGCCCGGCGCGGAGAACGACCTAGCGGAGGAGAAGGCACGATGAGCACGGAACTCGAGCAGCAGCTGCACGGGGCGATGGAGCGGTTCACCGAGGGCGTGCGGGTCCCGCCGGGGCTTGCGGTCAAGGCGCACCGCCATCAGCAGAAGCGGCGGATGACGACCCGGGCCGTGGCGGCGGCCGGGACCGCGACCGTCGTGGCCGCGGCGCTGGCCATAGCCGGAGCAGCAGGGGCCTTCGGCTCGGCCAGCCGCCCGGTGCAGACCACCTATACCGCCTACGTGGTCAGGCACGTCGAGCACGCCCTGGCCGCGCCGAGCCTCGGCCACCTGATCGAGGCGGACCGCACCACGCTTCCGTCCGGCAGCACCCTCCAGCCGTTCCCGAACATGCTGGTCGGGTCGATGGGCAGCGCTGGTTCCGGCTCGCAGTGGAATGCCGCTTACACGCTTCGCTGGATCTATCACGGCTCCGCCGAGTTTTCCTCGTTCACGGCCAGCGGGCAGCGTGTCTTCGACTGGGGTGTAACCCCGGCGCACGGGACCACCGCGGTGATCTACGGCAACGACACCTGGTGGACGGCCACACCAAAAGCCGGCCAGGGCGGGAGCGGGCGCGGCCCTGGGCCCGGCTGCATCCAGGGCCACGAGATTGAGCTCGGAGGGGGCCTGGGCAACGGCTGGCCCGCCTTCATCCGGTCCCAGCTGGCCTGCGGCGCGTACACGGTGGCAGGCAGGCAGGTGGTGGCCGGGATCGACACGATCAAGATAACCGGGAAATCCGCTCCGTTCACGTTCTGGGTGAACCCGGCGAATTACCTGCCCGTGCAGGCGGACCTGGGGCAGCGCCAGACCGAGTTCCACTGGCTCGCCGCCACCCCGGCGAACCTGGCCAAGCTGAAGGTGACCGTCCCGGCCGGCTTCAAGCAGGTGCCGGCGCCGACGCCGCCCGCGCGCCAGGCTCCCTGACCTCACCGGAGGCCGGCCAGGCCCGGCGGGTCCCCTTGGAGGGACCGCCGGGCCGCCGCCGTGGCCTGGGGTTATCACCGGCCGCGAGCCCGCGCGCCATGAACCCCCCGCGCCACGAACCCCGCGCGCCACGAACCCCCCGCGCGCCATGAGCCCCGCGCCGCGAGCCCCGGGCCCTTAGCCTGCCGTCCTGGTCAGCGTCGCGACGCATTCCACATGGTGGGTCATGGGAAACGCGTCGAAGGCGCGGAGCGCGCCGAGTTCCCAGCCGGCCTCGGCGAACACCGCGATATCGCGGGCCAGCGTAGCCGGGTCGCACGACACGTAGGCGACCCGGCGCAGGGCCGTGCCCGGCCGCAGCAGCTGGTCCAGCACCGGGCGGGCCGCCCCGGCCCGGGGCGGGTCGAGCACCGCCAGGCTGGCCTGGCCCCACCCGGCGTGGCCCAGCACCTCGGCGACGTCTCCCCGGTGTATCCGGGCCCAGGGGGTGTCCCGCAGGTTGTGCCGGGCATCGCGGACCGCGGACCGGTCTGACTCGATGCCGATCACCGCGCCGGACGGGCCGACGTCGGTCGCCAGCACCCCCGCGTACAGCCCGGCCCCGCAGTACAGGTCCAGCGCCACCTCCCCGGGCTGCGGGCGCAGCACCTCACGGACTGCGGACGCCAGCACATCCGCCGCGGCGGGATGCACCTGCCAGAACACGCCCGCGCTGACCCGCCACTTCCGGCCGGCCGCGGTCTGGTGCAGGAACGGGCCGCCGCGCAGCGCGGTCAGCCCCCCGGCGCCCCCGTCCACCAGGACGGGGCCCTCCACCTGAGCGGCCCAGGCCGCCTGGGCGCCCGCCCGGCCACGGGAGTCCCCCCCGCCGGGCTTCCGGCGGCCCGGGTCCTGGCCGCCGGCCCGGCCCGCGGGCCGCCCGGCGGGCCTGCGGCGGCGCGCGGGCCGACCCGGGGTGACTACGACGTCCTGCTCGCCGGTGCCCGGTGAGGTCACCGCGGCCACCGACTCCGCGCCGGGCCAGCGGCCCCCGGTGACCCCCACCTCGTTGACCAGGGGGTGCGCGATCGGGCAGTTCCCGACGTCGATGATCTCGTGGGACCGGTGCTGGCGCAGGCCGGCCAGGCCGTCGGTGCGCACGGCGAAGCGGACCCGGGTCCGCCAGCCCAGGCCGTCCTCGGCCCCGGGCAGCGGCTCCACGGTCACCTCGCGGTCCAGGCCCGCGATCCGCCGCAGCTGCTGGGCGATGACCGAGGCCTTGAACCGGCGCTGCGCGGCCAGGGTGGCGTGCTGCCAGTCGCAGCCGCCGCAGCCGCCGGGGTGGGCGTGCGGGCACGGGGGCTCCACGCGGTCGGGTGAGGCCTCCAGGATCGTGGTCGCCTCGGCCCGGGCGAACCGGGCGGTGACCTCGGTCAGCTGGGCCAGCACCCGCTCGCCCGGGAGCGTGTGCCGGACCAGGACGACCCTGCCGCCCGGCTCCCGGGCCACGCACCAGCCGCCCTGCGCCACGTCGCCGACCTCGAGTTCCAGCGATTCCCCGCCGGTCTGCCGGGCAGGTTCCACGCCGCACCTCATATTCAGTCGGGTCGAGTATCCGGACCGGCCGTCTCACCAGCCCAGGACAGGGAATACCGTTGGCGGGCACTGTACTCATGCAAGGGGCCGTCGTGCACATTGTGATCATGGGATGCGGGCGCGTCGGTTCGACGCTGGCCCACATCCTCCAAGACCAGGGCCACTCGGTCGCCGTCATCGATCAGGACCGGGAAGCGTTCCGCAAGCTGGGCTCGCCGTTCAAGGGCAAGAAGGTGACGGGCATCGGCTTCGACCAGAATGTGCTGATCGAGGCGGGTATCGAGCAGGCGGACGCGTTCGCGGCGGTGAGCAGCGGCGACAACTCCAACGTGATCGCCGCCCGGGTCGCCCGGGAGTCGTTCGGGGTGGAGCGTGTCGCGGCGCGGATCTACGACCCGCGGCGGGCCGAGGTCTACCAGCGGCTTGGTATCCCGACCGTCGCGACCGTCCGGTGGACCGCGGATCAGATGCTGCGCCGCCTGCTGCCGGAGGGCAGCGAGCCGCTGTGGCGGGATCCGACCGGCGCCGTCGTGCTGGCCGAGGTCGCGTACGCGCCGGACTGGGTCGGTGAGAAGACCACTGCGCTGGAGGAGGCGGCCCGGGCCCGGGTCGCATTCCTGTCCCGGCTCGGCGAGGTGGTGCTGCCCGGGCCGGGTACCGTGCTGCAGGAGGGCGACGTGCTGCACGTGATCGCGCTGGAGGAAGATCTGGAACGGATCTCGGCCGCGCTGTCCGCGCGGGCGCCCGGTGGCAAGGCCAAGGGAGGCCGCTGATGCGAGTCGCCATCGCGGGAGCGGGCGCAGTGGGCCGCTCCTGCGCCTCCGAACTGCTCGACAACGGGCACGAGGTACTGCTGATCGACAAGAACCCGCGGTCCATCGCGGTGGAGAGCGTGCCCCGGGCCGAATGGCTGCTCGCCGACGCGTGCGAGATCGAGTCGCTCGACGAGGCGGCCCTGGAACGGTGCAACGTGGTCATCGCGGCGACCGGCGACGACAAGGCCAACCTGGTGGTCTCGCTGCTGGCCAAGACCGAGTACGGGGTGCCCAGGGTGGTCGCCCGGATCAATCACCCGAACAACGAATGGCTGTTCAACGAGTCGTGGGGGGTGGACGTGGCCGTGTCCACCCCGCGGATCATGTCGGCTCTGGTCGAGGAGGCGGTCAGCGTCGGTGACCTGGTCCGGCTCATGACTTTCCGGCAGAGCGACGCCAGCCTGGTCGAGCTCACCATGCCGGATGACGCGCCGCTGGTCGGCCAGCGGATCGGGGACATCAACTGGCCTGCCGACACCGCGCTCGTCGCGATCCTGCGGGACGGCCGGGTGCTCGTGCCGGCCAAGGATGACCCGCTGGAGACCGGCGACGAGCTGCTGTTCGTGACGACCGAGGACGTCGAGGACGAGCTGGCCACGCTGCTATCAGGCGGCCGTCAGCACGACGCCGTGTAGCCCGGGCCGGGGCCAGCCCGGGCTGGGGGCAGCCCGGGCCGTCCCCGGACCGGCCCGGGCTATCTCGTCTCGGTGATCTCCGGGCCCCGGTCGAAGGGGTTGACCGGCTCGCCGAATCCTTCTTCCCCGGCGGCGGCCATCTGCTCCTCCATGGCCTGGCGGGCCTCCTCGGGCAGCGTGACCTCCAGCAGGTCGCGGGGCGGCACCGGGTGGTCGCCGCGGACCACGACCAGGCCTGCGAAGATCGCCTCGAACGGGGCGGCCACGTCCGGGCGCTCCGCAGCCGGACCCGTGATCACCCCGCGCAGGAACCAGCGCGGCCCGTCCACGCCCAGGAAACGGATCGGCTGGAGCCCGATCACCGGCTGCTCCCCCGGCACCCGGACGTGCAGTTCCGGGCCGAACGGGCCGTCGGTCTCCTCGGCCTGGCCGCCTGCGTCGGCCACCGCCGTGGTGATCTCCTGCCGCACGTCTTCCCAGAGCCCGTCGCTCTTGGGCGCGGCGAAGGCCTGGACCTGCAGTGAGCTGTCGCCCTGCACCACCGCGATCAGCGGGCCCTGATCGTCGGCGATGTTGAGCTGGATCTCGAACCCGTCCGCCACCGGAACCAGGAGGCTGCCGAAATCAACCCGGTTGAGCACCGGGACGTCGTCCGCCGCGTCCCACGGCCCCCAGGCCGGTTCCCCGGCCTCCCCGGGCGCGGCGATCCCGTCCCCGGCGTCGCCGGGCTCCTCCTCGTCACCGGGCTCGTCCCAGGTCTCCTCGTCGTCCGGTCCGAGGTCCTCGCTGACCTCGTCCTCGCTGACCTCAGGTTCGGCCACTTCCTCGCGGCGACGCCGACGGAACACTGTATTTCTCCCTGCTCTCCATGGTCTGCGTGGTCTGCGGGCCCGGCGATGCCGGGGTGGGCTAGGCCGGTGGCTGCGCGCCGGCGTGCCCCCCGGTGGACCCGAAGCCACCGTCCGCGCGCGCCGATCCCGGCAGGGTGTCCACCTCATGGAACACCGGGCGGGCCACGCGCTGGATGACGAGTTGCGCGATCCGGTCGCCGCGCTGGAACTTCACGGCCTCCGCCGCGTCCGTGTTCAGCAGCGTCACCCTGATCTCGCCACGGTACCCCGCGTCCACGGTTCCCGGCGCATTCACGATCGTGATCCCGTGCTTCGCGGCCAGCCCCGAGCGGGGATGCACGAACGCGGCGTACCCGTCCGGCAGCGCGATGGCCATGCCGGTCGGCACCACCGCCCGCTCGCCCGGCCCGAGTTCCACGTCCACCGCGGTGACCAGGTCAGTGCCGGCGTCCCCCGGATGCGACCGGGCGGGCAGCGGCAGTTCCGGGTCCAGCCGCCTGATGAGCACGTCCACCGGGTCCGTGCCCGGGATCACCGCTGCCATATCTACCCCACAGGTGTACCGATGCCAGGTGCGCTGCTGCCGGTTCGCGGACACAGGGTGTGCTGAACCGGTTCACTCCCGCGACCTTACCGCCTGCCGGCTGCCCCGCAGATACGGTGCCGCCCTGACCAGGGCCGCCGCGCTGGGAACCGCGACGATCGCCCCCGGGATGCCCGCCACTATCCCGCCGATGGCCAGCACCAGGATGATGGCCAGCGGGTGCAGCCGGACCATCCGGCCGACCACCAGCGGCTGCAATAGGTGGCTCTCGAGCTGGTTCTCCAGGATGAAGATGACCACCAGCACGACCGCGGCGATCCAGCCCTTGGTGCCGAGGGTGACGCCGACGGCCAGCGCCCCGACGACCAGGATGCCGACCAGCGGGACGAACGCGGCCAGGAACACCAGGATCACCAGCGGGACCAGCAGGGGGACGCCGAGGACCCACAGCGAGAACCCGATGACCACGGCGTGGATGGCGGCGACCGCGATCGTGCCGCGGACGTAGTACACGAGGGCCTGCCAGGCGGCCGAGCCGGCCAGGTGGACACGCGTGCGGCTGTCCGGGCTGAGGAACCCGGTCAGCCAGGCCCAGATCCGCTCCCCGTCCTTGAGCAGGAAGAACGTCACGAACAGCATGAGCACCAGGCCGGCCAGGATCTCCAGGAAGATCTTGCCCCCGGACACCACGGTGCCCGCCACCAGCGACTGGTGGTGCTGCAGGTATTTCAGCGCCCGGTTGGACAGGCTCTGCAGGCCTGCATGCCGGACGTGGAACGGCGGCCCGGCCAGCGACGTCTGCAGCGTGGTCACCGTGTGCCGCAGCTCGCTGACCAGCTGGGGGTAATTGGCCGTGGTGCGCGTCACGGCCAGGGTGCCCGCCCCGGCCAGGACGGCCACCGCGATCAGCAGCGTGCACCAGGTGGCGGCCAGCGCGGGCAGGCCGAGCCGCCGGAACCGGGACAGCACGGGATGCAGCAGCGCGGTGAGCAGCAGCGCGGCCACGCACGGGAGCACCACCAGGCGGAGCACGCTGGCCACCCGGAAGGCCAGGTAGATGACGAGGCCGACGAGGAGCAGCCGCCACGACCAGCCCGCGGCGCGCTGCAGCCAGTGGGGCACCCCTGAGCCGCCCGCCGGCGCCGTGGGCTCCTCCGCCTGCGCCCCGTCCCCGGGCCGCGCGGTCCCCTCCGCTGGCCCCGCCGTCCCGGCGGGCGCCGCGCCGGGCGGGGCCGCGGCCGCGGCGGGATTTTCGTTGCGGCCCTGGTTTTCCTGCTTTTCCTGCACCGGCTGGCCGGCCCCTCGCCTGCCTGGGTGATGGCTCCCGTCCCGTTTTCTGGCGGTATGGGGTTAGCGGCCTGGCCCGCCCCCGAGCGAAGACCGTGCCGCATGCGTCGCCCAATCATGGCTTCATGTAACCAACTACGGTGGACCCATGCGTGTTTACCACGAACGCCTGCGTGTCCCGGTCAGCTGGTGGGTTCTCGGGATGCTCTCGGTCTTCATGCTGGGCGCCGGTTTCCTGGCCGGCTTCGACTGGGAGCCTGGCGCTGGGCGTGTACGGGATCCTCACCGTGGGTCTCGCGGCGATCCTGATCGGCTGGGGCCGGCTGCGCACCGAGGTGGCCGACGGCGAGCTCCGGGTGGGCCGGGACCGGCTGCCGCTCGCCCAGGCGGGCGAGGTCACCGCGCTGGACCCGGAGCAGACCCGGGCGCTGCGCGGCCCGCGGGCCGATCCGGCGGCTTACCTGGTGACCCGGCCCTACCTGTCCCGGGCGGTCTATATCGCCGTCCACGACCCGGCCGCGCACAGGCCATACTGGCTGATCGGCACCCGGCGGCCCGGGGAACTGGCCGCCGCGATCGAGGCCGCCCGTCCCGCTGCGCGGGCCGGTGGCACTCCCGTGGGATGATCAGCACGCAGCAAACAGGCGCGCCGGGCAAGACCAGGGCGGGCATCAGGGAGGATGCATGTCAGACAAGCGCGGGGACGGCGCCAGCAAGGCGCTGAGCTCGTTGTCGGCCTTCGGGGCTGCCTTCGTCGCCCGCAAGGTGATCACTGTGGGCTGGACCAAGGTCACCGGCAAGGAGCCGCCGGCCGACCCGGAGGATCCCGCGGTGGGCATGGCCGAGGCGCTTGTCTGGGCCATCGCCATGGGCGTCGTGGTCGGAGCGGTCCGGGTGCTCGCCGTCCGGGCGGCGACCAGCAAGTCCCGCCGCGCCGCCCGGGACACGGCCGCTAGCTAGCGCTAGCTGACCGGCCGCGGGCGCGCCGGTAAGCTGGCCGAACGTCTCGAGGGTGGCCGAGGGCAGCGGGACGTGCCCGCCTAGGGCCCGCGCGCCCCAGGCCACCTGGGCACAGTGCTCGGACACCACCGCCCGGTGCAGCGCCTGCGCCGGGGTGGCCGCGACGGTGACCAGGCCGTGGCTGGCCAGCAGCGCGCTGGCCCGCGCGGCCAGCATGGCCACGGCGTTCGCGCCCACCCCGGCCGAGCCGCTGATCGCGTAGGGCGCCACCGGGATCTCACCGCCCAGGAAGATCACGGCCTCGTCGATGACCGCGGGCACCGGCTGGCGGGCCGCCGCGAACATGCTGGCCCACGGCGGATGACTGTGCAGGACCGCCCCGATTTCGGGAAACGCCTGGTAACAAGCGGTATGCAGCTGGTGCTCGGACGACGGGGCCAGGCCGCCCGCCCCCGGCGTGACCGGCTTCCCGGCCATCGTGATCACGACCAGGTCCGCGGGGCCCATCTCCTGGTAGGGCAGCCCCGTCGGGGTGATGACCAGGGTCTCGCCGTCCACCCGGGCAGACACGTTGCCGCTGGTCCCTGACGTGAGCCCGCGCTCGAGCATGCCCCGCGCGGCGGCCAGCACGGCCGCCCGGGCCTCGTTTTCGGAAAGCATGCCCCGATCCTGGCATCCACACCGGTAGCTAACGATGTCCGGGCAGGTCCGGAGCCGTGCCAGACTCTGTGCCGTGTCCGCACCTGACCGTTCCCGCCTGTCCTACAAGCTCGGCTTCGCGCTGCGCAATCCCGGCCGGGTCCTGCCTTACGCCCGGCGCCGCAGCAGGGACACGCTGATCGGGATGAAAGCCTCCGATCACATCAGCTACTACCGGGCGGTCATGAAGGCCGAGACCGCCCGCAACCCCGAAGCCGCGATAGGCAGCCCGACCCACGACTCCTGGCTCAAGGTGGGCCAGCTCCAGTTCGACTACCTGCTCGGGCACGGGCTGCAGCCAGGCGACCGGATGCTGGAGATCGGTTGCGGTGACCTGCGGGCGGGACGGCTGTTCATCGGCTACCTCAATCCCGGCAACTATTACGGCATCGACATCTCGCCGGACATCCTGCTGGCCGCGCAGCAGACCATCGCCCGGGACGATCTCCAGGCCAAGCTCCCCCATCTCGAGCTGGTCGATGACCTGAAGCTCCGGTTCCTGCCCGCGGAGCAGTTCACGGTGGTGCACGCGCACAGCGTGTTCAGCCACTCGCCGATCGAGGTGATCGACGAGTGCCTGGCCAGCGTGGGCCGGGTGATGCGGCCCGAAGGGGTGTTCGACTTCACGTTCTGCCGCACCGGGGGCGCGGAGCACCAGGTGCTGCGCGAGGACTTCTACTACCGGACCGAGACGCTGCTCGCGCTGGCCGACACGAGGGGGCTCGACGCGGAGCTGATGCAGGACTGGGAGGAACTGCCGCACCCGCAGTCCAAGATCCGGGTGACCCGCAGGCCCGGGCGGCGCTACTGACCCGGCATCCGGCAGGCGCCGCGGGGGGCTGCGCTGAGCGGCAAGACGATATATCTTGTTCGCGTGGAGAGCTCATCGGCAGAAATTCCTTCCGCAACGGAACCGCTCCCGGGCGGATCGGGCCGCGATCGCGGCGTGCCCGCAAGCCGGGCCGACGGGACGCCCGCCAGCCGGGATCGCGGGGCGCCCGCCAGCCGGGCCGACGGGACGCCCGCCATCCGGGCCTCGGACCGCGAGCGGGATACGGTAACCCACCGGCTGCAGGACGCGTTCGCCGAAGGCCGTCTGGACGACACCGAGTTCGACGAGCGGATGCGCAGCGCCCTGAACGCCCGGACCCGGGGCGACCTGGACGGGCTGCTCGCCGACCTGCCCGAGGCCAGTCCGGTGGCCAGCCAGCCGGGCGTGGCGGGAACCAGCCCGGGCCGTGCCCCGGGCGGCTGGCGGTCGCGTTCAAGAGCTCGGTGCGGCGGTCCGGCCGGTGGCGGGTGCCGGAACGCTACAGCACGGTGGTGTACAAGGGCGGCGGGTGGCTGGACCTGCGGGCCGCCGAGTTGACCGCGCCGGTCACCACCCTGCTGGCGGTCGCCTACAAGTCGCGGGTCACGATCCTGGTGCCGCCGGGGGTCCGGGTCGAGGCGGGCGGGTTCGGCGCTGACACCGACACCGACCCGGCGGCGATCGTGGCCGCGGACGCGCCCGTCCTGCACGTGCGCGGCTTCACGTACAAGGGCACGGTCGAGGTGCGCAGCACGCCGCCCGGCGACTGACCGGCCGCTAACCCCCGGCGCGCCCGGCCCGGCGCGGCCGGCTCCGGGACCGCGCGCCCCCCCACCGCGCGGTCCCCCACCACGGGCTCCCCCACCGCGCGCTCCCCCACCACGCGCTCCTCCACCACGGGCAGGCCCGCCTCCGCGGCGTGGCCGAAGTCGTCGTCGATGGCGGTCACCTCGCGGTGCGCCGCCTGCAGCATGGAGGCGGCCACCGCCGACCGGTAGCCGGCCTGGCAGTGCACCCACAGCTCGCCGCCGGGGATCTCGCCGAGCCGCCCGGCCAGCTCGTGCAGCGGGATGTGCAGGGCGCCCTCCAGGTGGCCGGCCGCCCATTCCAGGCGCCGCCGGACGTCCAGCACGGTCACCGGGCGCTCGCGCCGGGCCGCGGCCAGTGCGGCGAAGTCGGCGACCGGGAAGCTGGCCAGCGGCTCCCCCGCCGCCCAGTCCTCCGGCCTGCCGGTGGCGATGGCGGCGGGCCGGTCGATGCCGATCCGGGCCAGCTGCCGCTGGGCCGCGGCGACCTGCTCCGCCGTCTCCCCGAGCAGCGTCACCGGGGTGCCCGCCGGGAGGAGCCAGCCCAGCTGGGCCGCCAGCGTGTCACCCAGCTCGAAGCCGAGCGAGCCCGGCCAGGTGCCCGGCCGCGAAGATGCGCCGCGAGCGCAGGTCCACCAGCCACTCCCCGGCGGCCAGCCGGCGGCGCAGCTCCGCGGGGCCGGCCGGGTCGGGCAGCGACAGGTCCGGCGCGGCCGGGCCGGCGGCGTTGCCCGGGCCCATCCGCGCGTAGTACGCCGGGTAAGCGTCCAGGCCGCCCAGCAGGTCCGCGACGAAGCGGTCCACGCCGAGGGTCAGCGCCGGGTTGCGGGCCTTCTCCTCGCCGATCGTGGACGAGTTCGCGCTGGCCGCCGGGGTGGCCGCGCAGAAGCTGCCGAACCCGTGGGTGGGCAGCACCGCCACCTGGTCGGGCAGGGCCGCGGCCAGCCGGGCCGCCGACGCGTGCTGGGCGCGGGCCAGCTCGGCCGCGTGCGCCGCGCCGAGCAGGTCGGTGCGCCCGGTCGCGCCGAACAGCAGCGACCCGCCGGTGAAAACCGCGACAGGATCCCCGCTGTCGTCGGCCAGCACGTAGGCCACGTGCGTGAACGTGTGCCCCGGGGTGGCCAGCACCTGCACCCGGGCCGAGGGCGTGAACTCGAGCACGTCGCCGTCGGACACCGGGACCCGGTCGAAGGCGACCTGGTCCGCGGCGCTGACGTGGTAGGCGGCCCCCATCTCCCGGGCCAGGGCCAGTCCCCCCGTCAGGTAGTCGTTGTGCAGGTGGGTCTCGAGCACGTGGGTGATCCGCACCCCCCGCTCCGCAGTCAGGTCCAGGACCCGGTCGATGTCCCGTTGCGGGTCGACCACCAGCGCCACCGTGCCGTCGGTGGCCAGGTAACTGCGGTCCCCCAGGGACGGGGTCTCGATCTGGTGTATCTCGATCATGCCGCTCCCGTCTGCTCAGGACCGCCCGGCCAGCGCCGCCGCTGCCTCCCCGGCCCGGGCCGCGTCCCGGCGAGCCACTTCGGCCCTGACCAGCGGGATCAGCTCCCGGCCGTAATCGGCGGCGTCCTCGAGTGGGTCGTACCCGCGAATGAGCAGCGTGGTCACGCCGAGGTCCACATAATCGAGCAGCGCCGCGGCGACCGTGTCCGGCGTCCCGACCAGGGCGGTGGAGTTGCCGGCCGCTCCGCTGGCCCGGGCCGTGGCCGTCCACAGCGCGCGATCGTGCAGGTCGCCGTGGGCCGCGGCGGCCAGCAGCCGCTGCGAGCCGGTGTTTTCCGGCGGCCCGTTCCTGCCGGGCCAGCCCCGGCGCTGGGCCGCATGCGACGCGGGGTTCTCGATGGCGTCCAGGATGCGGTGCGCCCGCGCCCAGGCGAGGTCCTCAGTGGCCCCCAGGATCGGCCGGAACGACACGCTGATCCCCGGGGCGGGACGGCCCGCGGCGGCGGCCCGCCCGGACCGGCGCGATCTGCTCCGCGGTCTCCCTGAGCGGCTCGCCCCACAGGGCGAAGGTGTCCGCGTGCTTCCCGCCCACCTGGTAGGCCGCGGCGGAGGAGCCGCCGAAGAACAGCGGGATGCCGGCCGGGCGGGCCAGCCGTACCCCGGGACGGTAGCCCTCGAAGCGGTAGAACCGGCCGTCGAAGCTGATCGCCTCCGCCAGCGTCCAGGACCGCCGGAGAATCTGCAGGTACTCGTCCGTCCGCGCGTACCGCTCGTCCTTGGCGAGGTAGTCACCGTCGCGGCGCTGCTCCTCGTCGTTGCCGCCGGTGATGACGTGCACGGCCACCCGGCCGCCGGAGAACTGGTCCAGGGTGGCGAACTGCCGGGCCGCCAGGGTGGGGAACACGAACCCGGGCCGGTGGGCGATCAGCAGGCCGAGCCGCTGCGTGTGCGCCGCGACGTGGGCCGCCACCTGGGTGCCCTCGGGCCAGGATGAGCCGTAGCCGATGAGCACCCGGTCGAAGCCCGCGTCCTCGTGCGCCTGGGCGTGCCTGCGGGTGAAGTCCGGATCCAGCAGCGGCGTGGTCTGCGGCCGCGACTCCGACCCGTCGTTGGTGTGGATCATCCCGATGAACTCGACCGGCATTAACTGGCTCCCGTGGTTGTCGTGGCCGTCGTGGTGTCGCTGAGGGCTGCGGCCAGGGCCGACCGGCCGGCCGCGCTGAGGATGGAGTCGTCCTGCGGGGTGTGCACCCGGGCGCAGAGCACGTCCCTGTAGTGCCGTTCCAGCGGGTTCTTCCTGGTCAGGGCGTTGTTTCCGACGAGCTCGACCGCCTGCCCGACCGCGCCGATGGCGGCCCTGGTCGCGATGAGCTTGGCGATCGCGGGATGGCCGGCCACCGACTCGTCGCCCGCGTCGACCCGGAGGGCCAGCGCGTCGACCAGGTCGTCCGCCCCGGTCAGGGCGGCCTCGATCTCCCCGACTGCGGTCTGGAAGCGCGGCAGCGTGGCCAGCGGCCTGCCCAGCGCGCTGGGCGTCCGCTCCCCCAGGAAGCCGACCAGCCAGTCGCGGGCCGCCGCCGCCACGCCCAGGTAGAGAGCGGCCAGCCCGAGCGAGTTCCAGGCCAGGAACGCGGGGTCCATCGGCACGGGGAAGGCGGGATCGTGCAGGCCGTCCGTGGCGCTGGCCGGCACCGGCGTATCCGTGAACATCACGTCGTCGCTGCGGCTGGCCCGCAGGCCCAGATGATCCCAGGTCCGCTCGATGCGGATGCCCGGGGAGTCCGTCCGCACCAGGAAGCTGCCGACCCGGGCAGGCTCCTCGTCGGTGCGGGCCCAGACCACCATCCAGCGCAGCCCGGACGCCCCGGTCGAGAAGATTTTCCGGCCGCTCAGCAGCCAGGTTCCGGAGTCCCACCGGGCCACGGTGGCCAGCCGCCCGCCCCGTGCGGGAGTGCCGAGTTCCGGCTCCACCCGCAGCGCGTTGATCAGCACCGGACGGGCCGCGGACTCCTCCAGGATCTCCTCGTAAATCCGTCGCGGCCACGTCTGTCCGCGCGCCTGCATGGCGTGGGTGAGCAACGTCATGGCCGTAATCAGGGCAACAGACGGGTCGCCTCGGCCCAGGGCCCGCAGGATGCCCACGGTGGTGGCCAGGCCGGCGCCCGGCGCCGCCGTAACGCTCGGCGACGCTGGCCGTGAGCAGCCCGGCGGCGTGCACCTGGCGGATGCCGTCGGCCGGGAAGGAGCCGTCCCGGTCGTGCTCGGCGGCCCGTGCGGCCAGGGCCGCGGTGACCTCCGGCAGGGCCGCCAGCTGGAGCGGCCGGACGGGGGAGAACCGGGACTGGCAGGTCATGCCGGTCAGGGCGGTCATGCGGACAGGGCACCCTCGGCCGCGCCGGGTGCGCCCGCCGGGGTCCGGGCGGCCGCCTCGCGCACCAGCGGCACCAGTTCCCGGCCCCACTCCACCACATCGTCCAGCGGGTCGAAGCCCCGGATCAGCACGGTGTCCCCCCCACCCTGCGGTAGGCCATCAGCGCGTCGGCGACCTGCCGGGGGGTGCCGACCAGGGCGGTGGAGTTGCCGCCCGGCCCGGTCAGCCTCGTCACCCCGTACCAGAGCCGGTCGTCGTAGACCTCACGCTCGGCCGCCTGGCGCTGCAGCCGCTCCGAGCCGACCGAGGACGACTCGCGGAAGCCGAACAGCCGCCGGCCGGGCCCGGGCGTCTCCGGCGCCTGGACGCCCTGCACGTGCTGCTGGCCCCGGGCCCCGGCGGCCCGCTGCTCGGTGGCCGCCCTGATCTGCTCGGCGCGCCGCCAGGCCGCCTCCTCGGTGCTGGCCACGATCGGCCGGACCGACAGGCTGAACCGGACCTCCCGGCCGTGCCGGGCCGCTTCCGCGCGGATCCCCGCGATCCGCTCGGCGATCTGGCTGACCGGCTCGCCCCACAGCATGTACACGTCCGCGTGTTGGGCACCGACGCTGATAGCCGCCGGTGACGCGCCCCCGAAGTAGAGCGGGATCCCGTCCGCGGTGGCCGGCTTGACGTAGCTGTACGCGCCCCGCACCCGGTAGAACTCGCCGTCGTGATCGAACGGCTCGGTGGCGGTGAGCTCACGGCGCAGCAGGCCCATGAACTCGGCGGTCCGGGCGTAACGCCGGTCATGATCGGCGAAGTCGCCGTCCCGCTTCTGGTCCAGTTCGTCGCCGCCGGTGATGTGGTGGATGGCCACCCGCCCGCCGCCGGTCAGCTGGTCCAGCGTGGCCAGTTTCCGGGCCACCAGGGTCGGGGCGACGAAGCCGGGCCGGTGGGCGATCAGCACCTTGAGCCTGGTCGTGGCGTTGAGCACGTGGGCGGCGACCGCGAACCCGTCCGGACCGGTGGCGTGGTAGCCGATCAGGACCCGGTCGAACCCGGCGGCCTCGTGGGCCTGGGCGAAGCGGGCCAGGTAGCCGGGGTCGACCGGCGGGCCGTCGAAGGATCCCCGGGATTCGGAGACTTCCTTCGTGCCCACCATGCCGATGATTTCCGTGGTCAAGGGCCAGCTCCTTTCAGCGGGCGCTCACGAGCGGGGCGGGGTCGGCCTGCTCGCGGACGAGGCGGACAAGCGTGCCGTAGTCCCGCGCATCGGCGAGCGGGGTGAAGCCGCGGATCAGCAGGGTGCTCACGCCGAGATCGATGTACCGCAGCAGCGCCTGGGCCACCTGCTCGTAGCTGCCGACCAGGGCGGTGGAGTTGCCGGCCGCCCCGGTCACCTTCGCGATGGGGGTCCACAGCCGCTCGTCGTGCACGTCACCCTGGGCCGCGAATTCCAGCAGCCGCTGCGAGCCGTGCTGCTGGGAGTGGTCGAGGTTGAAGAACGTGCGTGCGCCGCGGGCCCGCTCCCTGGTGAGTTCCAGGATGTCGGTGGCCCGCTGCCACGCCTGCGTCTCGGTCGCGGCCGGGATCGGCCGCAGGCTCACGCTGAACCGGGGGTCCCGCCCGGACGGCGCGGCGGCCGCCCGCACCTGGCCGATCCGTTCCTGGATGCCGGCCAGCGGCTCGCCCCAGAACGCGTACACGTCCGCGTGCTTGCCGCCGACCCGGACCGCGTCCGCGGACGCACCGCCGAAATAGACCGGGATCCGGCCGAGCGGTGGCCGTACTCCCGACAAGCCGCCTTTGACGTGGTAGAACTCCCCGTCGTAATCGAACGGGGTGGCGGACGTCCATTCCAGGCGCAGGACGTCGAGGAACTCGTCGGTCCGCCGGTAGCGGGTGACCTTATCGGTCAGGTCCCCGTCCCGGGCCTGGTCCGTGTCGTCGCCGCCGGTGATGACGTGCAGCGCGACCCGGCCGGGGTGGAAGGCGTCCAGCGTGGCGAACTTCCGGGCCGCGTAGGTGGGGGCGACGAATCCGGGCCGGTGCGCCAGCACCACCCCGAGCCGCTGGGTGCGGGCCAGCACCTGGTCGGCCACGGTGAAGCCGTCCGGTGACGCGGACGAGTGCGCGATCAGGACCCGGTCGAAGCCCGCCTCTTCGTGCGCCTGGGCCAGTTCTTCGAGGTAGCCGGGCTGGACCGGGCCGGTCCGCTCCGGGTCGGCATAGTCGGGAGCGATCTCGGTTTCGCTGTGCGGGGCGGTGGCGGCGATGCCGATGAATTCGATCGTCATCGTCCCTCCCGGGGCGTGGCGGGGCGGCCCGGGAGGGCAGCAGCGGAGCGAGGGGGCATGCCTCGGATGCAAACACACCCCCGCCGCTATGTCAATAATTCCTATCGTTTTTATAGGAATTATGACATAGCGGTGTCTCCCCTCCCCGGTCTCCCGCCGGGTTTACCCTGCGTCCGGGGCCGCGTCCCCGGTCCGGTCCACCGGCGACCACAGGCTTTCCAGGTTGACCACGATGCCCTCCTGGCTGCTCCGGGCGATGACCACGACCGCCTCGTCGTCGCCCGGGTTCTCTTCCCGGTGCGGCACGTACGGCGGCACGAAGATGTAGTCCCCGGGCTCGGTCTCCAGCCTGACCTCATGGTCCCCGTCCGCGAACACGAACGCGGGGTGCCCGGACAGCACGTAGATCGCGGTCTCCGCGTGCCCGTGATGATGGTCACCGGACTTGGTCACCGGGGCCACGTGGGTCTGGCCCATCCAGAGCTTGGACGAGCCGGAGGATTTGCCGGAGATGGCTTCCAGGCGGGTCATCCCGCTGGTCTGGCCGGTATCACCGCGCACGTCACGGCCGCGGATGTGGACGAGCGGTGCGTGCCACAGATCGTCAGTCATGGGGGGCTCCAGGGTCATTCAGCGGGCCCGGGTTCATTCATGCGGGCCAGGATCAGCCTGCTGATGGGCAGGGCCAGTGTAAACAGCCCGGGGACGCAGGGGCGTGCTCGCGGTGTACTCCTCCATCGCGTGGGCCAGCCAGCCCGCCGTCCTGGCCACCGCGAAGATGGCCTCGCCCGCGCCCCGGATCATCCCCGCGCAGCTGGCCAGTACGGCCAGCGCGAAGTCGATGTTCGGCTCCGGCAGGGCCCGCCGGTGCATCTCGGCCAGCACGGCGTCCACCACGGCCAGCCGGGGTGACGCCGGGACCGCCCTCCTGACCATGGCCAGGAGCAGCCCGGCCCGGGGATCACCGCCGCGGTAGACGAAGTGGCCGAAGCCGGGAACCCGCTCACCGCGGCGGAGCAGCTCGCCCACCACGCGGGGCGCGGCCGCCGCGTCCTGGGCCGCGGCCAGCATGGTCTCCGCGCCCAGGGACGCGCCGCCATGCAGGGCACCCCCGACCGCGCCGAGCCCGGTGGCCACCACGGCGTACGGGTCGGCCCGGACCGACGCGGCGACCCGGGCGGCCAGGGTGGACGCGGCCAGCTCGTGGTCGGCGAGCAGGACGAGCGCGGCCCGCAGCGCGTCCAGCAGGCCGGGCGCAGGATCGTCCGGGCAGAGCCTGGGCCAGAGCCGGGCCGGGATCCCCCGGCGGCGGCCTGCCCGTGCCGGGCGGTGGCGTGGCGGCGGCCTGCCCATGCCGGGCTCCGTGGCGGCCTGCCCATGCCGGGCGGTGGTCGTGGCGGCGGCCTGCCCAGGGGGGGCGGGCGGCGCAGGGTGGCGGGCGGCAGGGAGTCCACCAGGCCCGCGATGATGCCCCGGCCCGCGGCGGCAACGGCCGGCGGATCGAACTGGAGCCGCAGCGGATCCGCGGCGGCCAGCGCCGGGACGATCACCTGCAGCCGCTCCAGCGGGAAGGTGCCCGGCGGGAGCGCCGCCTGCGCCGCCGTGCCGGCCGCGACCGCGGCGGGCGTCGCCTGCCACTCGCCCGCCGCTGCCCGGCCAGCCCGCTGCGCCCTCCCCCACCGTGCCCGCCTGGGATACCGGGCGCGGCTGCCCGAGCCACAGCAACTCACAGACGTTCTCGAATTCCCAGTCCCGGGCCAGGTCCAGCGCGTTCCGCCCGCGGAACCACAGCTGGTCCCCGGTGATCTCGGTCACGCCCGACTCGATCACCAGACCAGCCAGGCCCGGCGGCCGCCGGGGCCGCCCGCGCCGGGCCAGCTCCTCGACTTCCCCGGGGTCGAACAAGCTGCCCTTGCTGCCCTTGCTGCCGCCACCGGCAGCACCGCCCCCACCCGCAGCACCGCCCCCACCCGCGGCCCGGCGGCGGGCCAGGACGCCCCGGCTGACGTAGGAGTACAGCGTGGCCTGCTTAATCCCCAGCCGCCGGGCTGCCTCCGCTGCGCTGATCCAGTCCGTCTCCGCCATCCCGCCCCTCCGTACCGGCCCGCTCCGGCTATCCGGCGCTCACGGGTCCCGGTTGCCCGCACAGCTGCGGGACCGCGTCATTTGTCGGACACCTGGGCCGTCTGCCCGCGCCGCGCGCCAGCCCGCGGCCCTGCGCCTAACTTAGTTGATTTTAATCAATGTTGATGACAGTCGATAGAAATGCCATCGTGTCAACCAAGAGCCCGCGCCGCGGCTCAGCCAGCCGCCCTGGGGCGGCCAGCCGATCCGCGCACCGCCTACTCCCGGAGGACGACGATGCCTGCGATCCACTTCCTTGACGTGACCAACCGGGACGGCGTGCAGACCGCCCGCACCGGCCTGTCCAAGTTCGGCAAGATCATGGTCAACTTCTACCTGGGCAAACTCGGCGTGGCCCAGTCCGAGCTGGGCTTCCCGTTCCTGTTCCACGAGGTGCCCTACATCCGGGCCAGCGTGGCGCTGGCCGAGGCGGGGGCGTTCGGCGGGCTGCGGCTGTCCGGCTGGTGCCGCGCCGTGCCGGGTGATGTGGCGGCGGCCGTCCCGCTCGGGCTGCGGCACTACAACCTGTCCATCTCCACGTCGGACCAGATGATCGCGCACAAGTTCCGCGGCAAGCTGGACCGGGATTCCGTGATCTCGGAGATGGTGGCGTCGGTGCGGGCCGCGCGGGAAGGCGGGGCGCAGACCGTCGGCGTGAACGCCGAGGACGGATCACGTACCGACGATGGATTCCTGCTGGACTTCGCGACCGCCGCCCGGGAGGCCGGGGCGGACCGGGTGCGCTACTGCGACACGATCGGCGGCGACACCCCGGACCGGATCCGCGAGCGCTTCGCCAAGCTGGCCGCGGCGATCCGGATCCCGGTCGAGACGCATTGCCACAACGACCTAGGCATGGCGGTCGCCAACTCGGTCTCCGGCGCGCTCGGGGATCTCGACGCGGGCCAGGACGCCTGGGTCAACACCTGCATTAATGGCATCGGCGAACGGGCCGGCAACGCCGACCTGCTGTCCTGCATCCTCGCGTTCAGCCACGGCTTCGGGGTGGCCGGAAAGGCCCCGATCGGCGATCCGCTCGACCTGTCGTGGGCCCGTCGGTTCGGCTTGTGGGCGAGCTACGCGTTCGGCCAGCCGCTCCCGCAGAACCAGCCGGGCGTGGGCCGCAATGCGTTCGCGCACGAGTCCGGCATCCACGCCGACGGCGCACTCAAGGACCGGGCGAACTACGAGCTGTATGACGATGACACCCTGGGGCCGTTCCCGGACGACTGGTTCACCAGGGCAGGCCGGGTGGTGCTGACCGGGGAGTACGGCGGGAAAGCCGGCTTCCGGCACGTGATCGAAGGGCTCGGCATCGAGGTCGCCGACGGGGACGAGGACCTGGCGTTCTCCCTGGTGCAGATCTGCGCGTCGGCCAGCGGCAAGCCGCTGACCGACGACGAACTCCGCCTCATCGGGAGCTACCCCGCCAGCTCGCGCTGCTGTTCCCGGGCTTGCTGGGCTGACTGGCCGCGCTAGCCGGGCTGACTGGCCGCGCTGGCCGGGCTGACTGGCCGGGCTGGCCGGGCTCAGCCGCCGATCTGGCGCCGGCGGCGGATCTCCTTCAGCCGCCGCCGCTGCGACGGGTCGAGCATCAGGTACATGCCCGTCGGGATGCCGATCGCCAGGACGATCACACCGATCGCGAGCCATGGGCTGACTATGAACAAGATGAGGCCGAGGATGATCCCGGCAATGGCGAACTTCATCCGACCTGACAACGTCTGCCTCCTCAGGCGGCGTGGATGCGATTCCCAGGCTGGCCCGCCCCGGCGTATCCGGGGCCGCCCAACCGCGGCACATCCGCGCCTGTATGTGAAACGCCAGCCGGCCCGCACGTAGTTCCGCACCAGCCGGTTCTGCGCATGTTTCCAGGCCGCGCCCAGGTTCCCGGCCTCCCGGTTCGCGGGCGCCGCCGCGGCCGGCCAGGATGGCCGCAGCGACCAGGAGGCTCCCATGACCATATCGCTGCCGATCGATCCCGACGCTAACGAGTTGCTTTCCCGCGATCCGCTCGCGCTGCTCATCGGCATGCTGCTGGACCAGCAGGTGCCGCTGGAGAAGGCGTTCAGCGGGCCGCGTGACCTGGTGCGGCGGCTGGGCCACGAGCCCACCGCCCAGGAACTGGCCTGCTACGACCCGGACGCGCTGGCCGCCGTGTTCAGCGAGCGGCCCGCCCTGCACCGTTATCCCCGGGCCATGGCGGCCCGGACCCAGGACCTCGCCCGGCTGATCGTGGACCGTTACGACGGCGAGCCGGCCCGGCTGTGGACCACCGCGGACACCGGCCAGGAACTGGTCCGCCGGATCGCCGGGCTGCCCGGTTTCGGCGCGACCAAGGCGCAGATCTTCGCGGCCCTGCTGGCCAAGCAGCTTGGGGTCCGGCCGCCTGGCTGGCAGGAGGCCACCGGCCCGTTCGGCCAGGACAGGCTCCCGGGTCTCGGTGGCCGACATCACCGACCGGGACTCGCTGGCCGAGGTCCGCGCCTACAAGCAGCAGCGCAAGGCGGCCGCCAAGGCGGCCCGGTCATGACCGGGACTGCGCAGGTGTTCGTGCTGCACGAGGGGTACGCCCGCGAGGAAGACGACGCGGACCGGGTGGGCAGCACGGTCACGCTGATCGTGGACGGCGGCCGGGTGATCGTGGTCGATCCCGGCATGGTGTCCGGCCGGGACGCCCTGCTCGGCGCGCTGGCCGCCCGAGGGCCGGCCCGGCCGCGGTGACTGACGTGGTGTTCAGCCACCACCATCCCGATCACACGGTCAACGCGGCCCTGTTCCCGGCTGCGGTCATCCACGACCACTGGGCCAGCTACGACGGCGACCGCTGGATCAGCCGCGAGCCCGGGGACTTCGCCCTCACCCCGTCGGTCCGGCTGATCGCCACGCCGGGGCACACCGCGGAGGACATCACGACGCTGGCGGCCACCCCGCGGGACGTGTACGCGTGCACACACGCCTGGTGGGGGCCGGACGGCCCGGACGAGGACCCGCTCGCGACCGACCAGGCCGCGCTCCGGCAGAGCCGGGCGCGCATCCTGGAGGTGGCCACGGTGATCGTGCCCGGCCACGGCCCCGCCTTCCGTCCGGGCCCGGACACCCCGCGCTAGCCCAGCGCGCGTGCATGATCCTGGGCTATTAGTGCTGTTATGTCGCAGTAATTGACCACAATCTTGGACGCAACTCGGTTATCGCGGCGACACGATCCGAGGCGTGCTACGTGCGCTGGAACTGAGCCGCGAGGAGCTTGCGGCATTCCTCGAGGGCCAGATTCCTCGAGGGCCAGATTCCTCGAGGGCCAGGATCCGAGGCTTGCGGGCCATAACGGGAGTGGGTCCGTCCCCGTCTCGCGGGAGCCTGGGATAGGGAGTCCGTAAGTTCGTCATCGAGGCGCCGGGCTTCGTCATGGCGATCGCCACTGGCGAACTCGACACCGTCCCCGAGATCGCGGCCATGCTCAGCGGGGCCACCGGAGCCTGCCACGAGCGTGGGCGGTCTTGCTGCCATCTCGCTGGTGGTGGTTGGTGCTGCGATCTCGCTGGTGGTGGTTCCGGATGCCGGTTGGGCGCATTGGTGGGTGGCAGATGTCCCTCGGCCCGGCCGCAGTCCCCCGGCCGGCCGACAGCCCCCCGGCCCCGGCCGACAGTCCCCCGGCACGGCGGACAGCCCCTCGCCGGGGGCTGTCCGGGAAGACCGGGCTGGTGACCATTCACAGGCCGCCGAGCAGGTCGCGCAGCGCCTGGGTGTAGGTGCCGAGTGCCTTCGCGGCCGTGGCCGGTGAGAGCGACCGTGGTGATGGACACGGTCCCGTTCCTGGTCTTCTCGCTGCTGATGTAGTCGGCTTCTTCGAGTTTGCGCAGGTGGATGATCAGGTTGCCGGGGGTGAGCCCGATCAGGTCCTGCAGGCGGGTGAAGGAGAGCGTGTCGCCGTCGGGCAGTGCCGCCAGCGTCGCGACGATCTTCAGCCGGGTGGGGACGTGGATCAGCGGGTCGAGCGCGTCGTCGGTCATGGCACGCCGTCATCCGGCGCTGCCGCCGGGCGACGGCGGCGGCCTTGCCCAGGAGCACGGCGCACAGGCCCACGCCGGCGACCGCCCACGACCCGGCCGGTCCGGCGAACGCGCCCACGACGCCGACGGCGGCGATCGCGAGCCCCATGCCGCACCCGCGCCAGCCTCCCGCGCCGCCATGACGGCCGCCCAGGCCAGGCCGGGGATGATCAGCACCGTGGTGGGGTACCAGGCGAAGCTCGCCCCGGCGGCGGCCAGCGCCCACATGAGCACGGGCACGGCGGCCCATGACAGCACCAGGATGGCGATCTCGGCCGGGCGCAGCCGGGTTTTGCCGCGTACGCCGGCGATCGCGCGCTCGCGGACCGCGACGGTGGCGGCGAAGTTGAGGACGATGAACGCGATCAGGATGGGGATGTCCGCGGCAGTCGGGCCCTTGTAGGGGTGCTGTCCGCGCACGGTGAGCCAGATCGCGCCGAGGGCGAGCAGGACCGCGACCGCCCTGGTCGCCAGGAGCCACGGCGGGGAGGGCGCAAGCTTGCGGCGGGCCTGCTGGGTGGTCTGGTCCAGCAGGGCGGCGGCCTGCTGGGGGCCGAAGTCGCCGCCGTTGCCGGCGGGCGGTGGTGTCGGGTGTGGGGTTCATGGTGTCTCCCTTCTTCGACTCTATGCCATAAAGTAGACGCTGCTTTATGGCGCAAAGTCAAGGGCTCAGGCCCGGAACTTTATGACGCAAAGTCAAGGGCCAACGGCGGCGAGATGGGCGAGCCCGCAGCCCGGGCCGCGTGGGCCCAGCCTCCCGGGGCCCAGCCTCCCGGGGGCCCAGCCTCCCGGGGGCCCAGCCTCCCGGGGGCCCAGCCTCCCGGGGGGCGAGCGGGCGGAGAGAAGAACGGGTGGGGAGAGGACGTCGCCCGCGCGGAATCAGACCGCGTCGCCCTTGAGGGAGAACGCCGCCAGCCGCCGGATGGCGATCCCCAGCGCGATCACGGTGACCACTGCGCCCATGACGGCGGCGGTGGCCACCCCGAGGTGGGCGTTCAGGTTCCCGGTGCGGGCGATCGAGTTCGCGATGCCCAGTGAATACTGCTCGACCGAGAGGACCCGCACCCCGCTGACCACGTTGCTCAGCAACGATTCCCAGACCAGCAAATACAGCAGGCCCACCGCGATGGCCCGGGTGGTGAGCGCGGAGATCATCACGAACACCGCGTTGTAGATGACCGAGCCGGCCAGCGCGCCGACGAGCAGCCCCGCCGCCAGCCTGCTCGGGCCGCCGGTCGCGATCAGCCCGGCCAGGAACTCCGGCACCGCCGCGAACAGCATGGTCAGCGCGGTAGCCACGGCGAACTTGCTGAGGATCACGGTGGACCGGGGCACCGGGGTGGCCAGCAGGTGTACCACGCTGCCGTCGTCGATCTCCGCGCCGAGCACGCTGGTCCCGATGATCAGCGCGGTGAGCGGCAGCACCACGGCCAGCCCGAAGCTGCCCAGGATGGCGCTTGGCCAGTCGCCGTGCGCGTGCCCGGCCTTCAGCAGCGCGGTGACCAGCACCAGGATCAGCGGCGGGAGGGCGAACAGGATCGCGCGCTTGCGGCCGATCGTGGCGCGCAGGGTGATCGAGGCCACGGTCCTGGCCTGGACGGAACTGGCCTGGACGGAACTAGCCTGCACGGAACTGGCCTGCACGGGCAGCATCTCAGGTCTCCACTAGGTAGGCGAACACGCTTTCCAGCGACTCATCCTCGGGCAGCAGCTCGCGGAGCTGGATGCCGTGCTCCCGGGTGAGCCCGGCGATCTCCCGGCTGAACGCGCCGTAGTCCGAGGCCTTCACCTGCAGCCCCCCGCCGCTCATCTCCACGCCGGTCACGGGGCCTGGCCGATCAGCGCCGCGCCCAGCCGCCGGTCGTCGGAGGTGCGCACCAGGAACACGTGCGGGCCGGCTGGTCATCAGCCGCCGGATGGCCCGGAAATCCCCGGACGCGGCCAGCCGCCCGGCCACGATGACCTGGATGGTGCCGGACAGCCGTTCCACCTCCTCCAGGATGTGCGAGCTGAACAAGATCGTGCGTCCCTCCTCGCCGAGGGTCTCCAGCAGATCCATCATGTGCAGCCGCTGCCGCGGGTCCATCCCGTTGAACGGCTCGTCGAGCAGCAGCAGCTGCGGGTCGTGCACCAGCGCCGCGGCGACCTTGATCCGCTGCCGCATGCCCTTGGAGTAGGTGGCGATCTTCCGGTCCTGCGCGGCCGCCATCTCCACGATGGCGATGACGCGCTGCGCGGCGCGGTCCGGGTCGGGCAGCTTGTGCAGCCGCGCGGTGGCCCGGACGAACTCCAGCCCGGTGAGGAACGGGTAGACCGAGGGACGCTCGGGGACCAGGCCGAGGGTCCGGTAGACATCCGGGTTGCGCCAGCTCGCCGCGCCGCCGACGGTCAGCTCGCCCCGCGACGGCTCCAGGAACCCGGAGATCAGGTGCAGCAGCGTGGACTTGCCGGCACCGTTCGGGCCGAGCAGGCCGGTGACGCCAGGGCCGATGGTCATGGTGATGTCGTTGATCGCGACCACGTTCCCGTACCACCGGGACACGTTCCGCAGCTCGATGGTGCTCACGCTATGCCTGCCTTCCGGTACCGGGCGGCCAGCCCGCCGACCGCGGCCGCCAGCAGCAGCACGAACATCACGCCGTACAGCGGCCCGTAGCCACCCGGCGGCGGCACCGGCCCGCGGTAGGTGCCGCCGAGCCACTGGCGCAGCCCGTCCAGCACGGTGAAGGGGCTGACCAGGCCGGATAGCCGCGCCCCCGCGTCGGCCATCCCGGCTCCGCCGGTGATCGGTCCCCGATCGGTCGCGACCCCGCGGAGCAGCCCGGCCAGGGCCCAGCTGAGGAAGAAGCAGATCGCGATGCTGCCGGTCGCGTACGCGCGGCGCCCGCTGAGCGAGGCGAGCGCGAGCCCGATCGCAGCCAGCAGCACGGCCCAGGCCAGCCCGACCAGCAGGCCGGGGATCAGCGCCCTGGTCTGGCCCAGATCGCCGCCCCGCCGTGCGCCTGGCTGATCTCGCCCAGGTACAGCAGCAGCAGCGGGATCTCCAGCAGGGCCAGGCAGGCCAGGATGAACGCGCCGAGCTTGGCCAGCGGGTAGTCGAGCCGGCGCATCGGCCGCGAGAAGTACAGCGGCAGCACGTGGCTGCGCAGGTCCCGCGACACCAGCTCGGGGGCCTGGGCCGCGACGAAGATGATCATCACAAGGACCCGGAGCTGGAACACGTAGGTGTCGTAGTAGATGGTCTGGGAGCCGCCCCGGGCTATCGCGATCGTGTTGACTACCGCGGGCACGCACATCAGCGTGAAGGCGATGACCGGGAGGATCTTGGCTTTGGCGCCGCGGCCGATACCGAACGCGGACCGCAGGCTGTGCCAGCCGAGCGCCCGGATGATGGCGGCCCGGCCCAGCCGCGGCCCCTGGTAGTGCCGGTAGCCGATGTCGTGGATGACGCCGGTCCGGACCGCGGGCGGCCCGCTCTGCGTGCTCACGCTTCTCCCTCCTGGGCCCGGTCTTCCTGGTCCGCGCCGTCGCGGAACAGTTCCTCGACCCGGCGCCTGCGCTGTTCCAGCCGGTTCAGCGGCAGCCCCAGGTCGGCGACGGCGTCCCGGACGACGTCGTAGGTCTCGCCGGAGCCGATCTGGACCAGCAGCGCCCGCTCGTCCCGCAACGGCCGCAGCCCCCGGGCGGTCAGCTCGGTTTCCAGTAGGGCCGTGCCCTCGTCCACCTCGACCAGCAGCACCTGGCTCACCTGGGTGAAGCTGGCCATCGAGTCGGAGCGGAGCAGCCGGCCGCCGTCGATGACCACCAGGTGGTCGCAGATCTGCTCGATCTCGCCGAGCAGGTGCGAGGACACCAGGATCGAGATGCCGAACTCGGCGCCGATCCGGCTGACCAGGTCCAGCATCCCGGCCCGGCCCGCCGGGTCCAGGCCGATGGTGGGCTCGTCCAGCAGCAGCAGCTGCGGGTCCCCGACCAGGGCCTGGGCCAGCTTGACCCGCTGCTTCATGCCGGTGGAGTAGGTGCCGATCTGCCGGTACCGCTCCTCGTACAGGCCGACGTGGCGGAGTGATTCGGCGGCCCGCTCCTTGGCCGCGGTCGGCGGCAGCCCGGACATCCGGCCCAGGTGGGTGACGAACTCGGTCGCGGTGACGTCGGGCGGCAGGCAGTCGTGCTCGGGCATGTAGCCGCACTGCGCCCTGATCCGCTCGCCGTCCCGGGCGCAGTCCAGGCCGAGCACGGCCGCCTGCCCGCTGGTCGGGGTGAGCAGCCCGAGCAGGATCTTGATCAGGGTGGACTTGCCCGCGCCGTTCGCCCCGACCAGCCCGGTGATTCCCGGCCCGACCCGCACGGACAGCTGGTCCAGGGCGGTCACCGCGCCCGGGTACCGCTTGGTGAGGGCTGAGGTCTCAACAACCGCCGCAACGAAACCCGGCCCGGGGCCGCTCCCTCCGGACAGCGGCCCGGCCTGCTGGGGCCCAGCCCTGCAGGGGCCCAGGCGGCGGCCCAGACTCCAAAGGCCCAGGTCCCCAAGGCCCGGGTCCCAAAGGCACTGGCGCGGTCACGTGTCTCGCGCTCCCCTCGTCGGGTCGTCGTGTTGGGTTCCCAGCCTGGCGGCCGGGCGGGTCCGCGTCATCATCCCGGGGAATGGCTTCCGCTGTCAGGCCCCGGCCTGACCAGGCCCGCACCGTCTCCCGGATCAGCCCGGCAGCCTACGACCGCGGGCGGACGCCCCCAAGCACCCAGCGGCGTTACCGTTAGCAGGTGAGCGGAACAACCGGACCGCCGCGGGGCGCGCGGCTGAGGCGGCGGTTCTGGATAGTGCTGGACTGCGCCACCGCGGTCATCTGCGGCGTGCTGGTCTACGCGTCCTTCTTCCACGCCACCGTGGGCAGCCGGTCCCTGTTCGGGGTGGCGTCCCCGCGGGACGCCCCGCTCGCCGCCGTGCTGGCGATCGCCCTGGCCGTGCCGGTCGCCATCCGGCGCCGGGTCCCGGTCCGGGCCCTGGTCATCGTGCTGGCGGCCTGCGTGGTGACCCTGGCTGCCGGCGGGGAGATCACCCGTGGCCCGTGCCTCCCGATGGCGCTGGTGCTGTTCCTGGTCGCGTCTACCTGCCGCCGGGGTATCGCGCTGGCCGGCCTCGGCGCCGCGCTGACCCTGCTGGTCGTGCAGGGCGTGGTGCTGGACTTCGACGGGCAGGGGCCCGGCGACGCCATCGCCGTCGGTCTGGTGCTGACCATCCTCTGGATGGTCGGGTACCTGGTGCAGCAGCGGCGCACCCACATGGCGGCGGTCCGGGACCGGGCGGCCAGCGACGCGGTGACCCGGGAGCGGCTGCGGATCGCCCGGGAACTGCACGATGTGGTGGCGCACAGCATGACCGTGGTCACCGTGCAGGCCGGGTTCGGCGAGTACGTGTTCGACAGCCAGCCCGGGGAGGCCCGGGCCGCGCTCGGCGCGATCCAGGCGGTGAGCCGCGAGGCGCTGGGCGAGATGCAGCGGATGCTGTGCGTGCTGCGCCAGACGGACGGGGACATCGCGGCGGCCGAGGCGGAACAGGCTGATCACGACCCGGCCGTCACCGGGCCCGCCCTGACGGGGACCGACCTTACTGGACCGGCCCCGGCCGGGACCGGCACCGTGACCGGATCCGCCGCGGACGGGACCACCGTTCCCGCCGACCGTGCCGCGCGGTTCCCGCCCACCGCGCCGCTCGCCCCCGCGCCCGGGCTGGCCAACCTGGAGCGCCTGGTGGAGCGGACCGCGGGCGCTGGGGTCACGGTGACCGTCGAGCGGATCGGCGAGCCGCGCAGCCTGCCGGCCAGCCTCGACCTGTCCGCATTCCGCATCGTGCAGGAAGCGCTGACCAACGTGGTCAAGCACTCCGGCGCGGACCGCTGCCACGTGGTGCTGGAATACAGCGCGGACAGCCTGCTCATCGAGGTCACCGACCCCGGGGCCGGCCTGCCATCCGAGGCGGGCACCGGCCCGGGCCGGTGTCCCCGTCCGCGAGAACGTCCCGATGGTTGCCGGGGTCCACATCGGGGCCGGGGTCCCCGCCGGAGCCCGGGCCCCCGCCGGGGCCGGTGTCCTCGTCCTGGGGCCGGTCTCCTTCCTGGGGCCGGTGTCCCCGCCGGAGCCGGCGTCCCCGCCGTAGCAGGGCGGACGGCCGTCCCGGCGCGCCCTCCCGTCCGCATCGGCGGTGGGCCGGAGCGGGCCGGGCACGGGATCATCGGCATGCGGGAGCGGGTCAGCCTGTGCGGCGGCGACCTGCATGCGCTGCCCCGGCCCGACGGCGGTTTCGTGGTGCAGGCACGGCTGCCGCTGCGCAGCGGACGGCCATGACCCTGCGCGTGCTGGTCGCCGACGATCAGGCCCTGGTCCGGGCCGGTTTCCGCGGCATCGTCGCGGCCACGCCCGGGTTCACCGTGGTCGGCGAGGCCGGCAACGGCAGCGAGGCCGTCGAGCAGGCCCGCCGGCACCACCCGGACGTCGTGCTGATGGATGTCCGGATGCCGGGCATGGACGGCATCGAGGCCACCCGCCAGATCACCCGCTCGGCCGCCACGAACCAGGCACGGGTGCTGATCCTGACCACGTTCGACCTGGACGAGTACGTGTTCACCGCGCTGCGCGCCGGGGCCAGCGGGTTCCTGCTCAAGAGCATCTCGCCGGCCGAACTGCTGAACGCGATCCAGGTGATCGCGGCAGGCGATTCCCTGCTCGCGCCCAGCGTGACCCGCCGCCTGGTCGAGGAGTTCGCCCGCACGCCGCCGCTCACCCCCGCCCTCCCGGCCGGCGGTGGCGCGCTCGACGTGATCACCGCCCGGGAGCGGGAGGTGCTGGCCTTGGTGGCCGGCGGCCTGTCGAACACGGAGATCGCCCAGCGCCTGGACATTACCCCGGCCACCACGAAGACGCACGTCGGGCACCTGCTCACCAAGCTCGGCGCGCGGGATCGGGTGCACCTGGTCATACTGGCCTACCAGGCGGGCCTCGCCACCCCCGCGTAGGAGACCATGACCAGCAGGCACACAGCAGAACCGGCGCACGGGCCTGCCCCAGGAAGCATGGCGCCTGAGCCTGCCCGGGCCGGCGGGGTGCGTGAGCATGCCTCAGCCGACGCCCTGCGCGGGCCGGCCCTGGCCAGGCTGCTGCTGATCGGCTTGCTGATCACCGGTGTCCTGGTCGGCCTCCGGGGCAGCTTCGCGCTGCACGGGTGGGACGGTCCGTATCGCCGCGACGGGATCGCCGTCGGGATCGGGCTGGAGGTCGTCCTGGCCGCGCTTCTGGTGGCGTTGCTGATCCGGGGCCGCCGGCCTAGCGACGACTTCCGGATCCTGCGGGTGCGCGGTGTCCTGCGCTACGCGCTGGTCGCCGCGCTGGTCATCATCCCGTCGGTCCTGCTGCTGGCCAAGCCGCTGCATGGCCATCCGCTGCCGTCGCCGCGGCCGCAGCCGGTTCCAAGGTCGAGCGCGACGCCTGCGGTGACCCGGGCCCCGCGCCCGGGCCCCGCGTTCCAGGTCCCGCTGCCTGACGTCCTCTACGCACTGCTCATCCTGGCCCTCATCGGCGGGATCGTGGGGTGTGCCATGTGGCTGCGGCGGCGCCAGCCCGGCCATGAGGCCCTGCCGCCCGATGAGGCATCACTGGCTGAGGGGCAGCGGAGCGACCTGCAGGCCGCGGTCAGCTCCGGCCGGCGGGCGCTGGCCGGGCTGGACGACGCCCGGGCGGCGATCATCGCCTGCTACGTGGCCATGGAGCGGAGCCTGGCCGCGGCGGGCGCGGGCCACGAGGCCGCGGATACGCCGGATGAGTTCCTGAGCCGGGCGGCGGCGGCCGGGCTGGTCCGCGGGGCGGCCGCCGGGGAGCTGACCGCGCTGTTCTACGAGGCCCGCTACTCGGGGCACGAGCTGGCCGCGGCTCAGCGCGACGCCGCCCGGGGGGCACTGGAGCAGCTGGCCGCCGACCTGCGAGGCTCGTCATGACCGCCCCCGGCACGCCCGGCTCCCGCACTCCGGCCCCGGCACGCCCGGCTCCCGTACTCCGGGCCCCGGCACGCCCGGCGCTGACCCGGTCCCCGCCCAGCCCGGCCCCGCGACCGGGACCGGCTGGCGGACGGCGCTGCCCGAGATCGTCATTGCCGTCATCGCGGTCGCCGCGGTGGCCACGGCCGGCTACGCCGTGGCCGGCCCCGGCGCGATCGCCGTGGTCGCGGTGGCGGCCGGGGTGATCAGCCTGGCCGTGCTGCGCAGCCTGGTGCGCCCGCTGCCGCTGACGTCCCCACCCGAGGACGTCAGCGGCCCCGACCCGGCGGTACCCGCGCCGGTGCTGTCGTCCTTCTCCCGCCAGTGGCGGCGGCGCTCCCGCCTGCAAGACGCCCAGGCCTCGATGACGGCCTACGAGGCGGGCCTGCGGGGCCAGCTGGAGCACCTGCTCGCCTCGCGGCTGGCCGAGCGGCACGGGATCAGCCTCTACGACGAGCCGGCCGCCGCGCGGCGCGTGTTTGCCGGTGGCGCCCCCGGCTACGACAGTCTGTGGAGGTGGATCGACCCCGCCCGGAAAGCAGACTCAGCGAAGCCCGGTAACCAGCCGGGCATCCCGTACGGGACACTGGCCCGCCTCGTCGACCGACTGGAGCACCTGTGACGGATAAGACCCTGACCCCCGAGGAAACCGCGCAGCGATCCGCCCAGGTGCTTGCGGAGGTCCAGCGGGCGGTCGTGGGTCATCAGCGCGCTCTGGAGCTGGTGCTGATCGGGATCCTGGCCAGCGGCCATATCTTGCTGGAGGACCTCCCCGGGCTGGGCAAGACGCTGATCGCCCGGTCGTTCGCGCAGGTACTCGGCCTGGACTTCGCGCGCATCCAGTTCACCCCGGACATGCTGCCTTCCGATGTGATCGGCGCGCCCATGTACGACCAGCGGACCGCGGAGATGCAGTTCCGGCCCGGGTCCGGTGTTCACCCAGCTGCTACTGGCCGACGAGATCAACCGGACCCCGCCGAAGACCCAGGCCGCGCTGCTGGAGGCCATGGGCGAGGGCCAGGTCAGCATGGATGGGCAGACACGCCAGCTGCCGCAGCCCTTCGTGGTGCTGGCCACCGACAACCCGATCGAGTACGAGGGCACCTACGAGCTGCCCGAGGCCCAGCTCGACCGCTTCCTGATGCGGCTGCGGCTGGGCTACCTGGACAGCTCGGACGAGGCAGCGATGCTGCAGCGGCGGATGGACCGGCGGGCCGAGAACGCCACACTGACCCAGGTCACCGACGCCGCCGAACTGCTCGCCATGCGGGCCACACTGGAGGACGTGGAGGTGTCCGCCGACCTGATCGACTACGTGGTCGCCCTGGTCCGGTCGACCCGGGAGCACCGGCAGATCCAGGTCGGGGCCAGCCCGCGCGGCGGGCTGGCCATCATCCAGCTGGCCCGCGGCCAGGCGCTGCTGCGGTTGCGGGACTACGTGATCCCGGACGACATCAAGAGCGTGGCGGTGCCCGCCCTGGCGCACCGGATCACGCTGCGGCCCGAGCTGTGGGTCCGCCAGGTCAGGCCGGACGACGTGGTCGCCGGGCTGCTCGCCAGCGTGCCGACGCCGCGGACCGACCCGTCTGCCGTCCGTGCCTGACCAGCCGGCCGCAACGCGGCGGGCCGAGCCGGGCCGCCAGCGCAGGCCAGCCGGCCGCGGCCGCAGTCCCGCCCCCGCCTGATGGCCCGCCCGAGCCAGGCGGCCCGGGCCACGGATCCACGGTGACGGTCCCGGTGCGGTGGAGCCTGTCCCGGCATGCGCGCCGCCTGCTGACGCTCGCGGTGGCAGGCCTGGCGATCGCGCTCGTGACCCGGCGGCCCGAGTTCGCCGGGGCGGCCGCCCCGGCGCTGCTGCTGCTGGCGGCCTGGCGGCCGGTCCGCCCGTCGCACGCGCAGGTGACGGCCGGGCTGACGGCGGGCCGGATCATCGAAGGTGAGCGGGCCGCGGTTGCCGCGTCGATCGCCGGCGTCGCGGAGTACACCGCGGCGGTGCAGCTGCACCCGGCGCACGAGATCGTCCCGCTGCGGGCCGCGGCCGGGCAGCGGCCCGGGTACGCCACCGGGCACCGGGTCAGCCTGCCGTTCCTGGTGAACCGCTGGGGACGGCGGCGGGTGGGCACCGCCGAGATCGTGCTCCGCGACCGCTGGCGGCTGGCCGAGGGCCGGGCGCAGATCGGGCTGCCGTCGCTGGAGTGCTATCCGCGCCCGGCCACCCAGCGCACCCGGGTGGTGCTGAGCCGCCTGCCCCAGCGCCTCGGTGAGCACTCCGCGCGGGCACCCGGTGAGGGTTCGGAGTTCGCGGGCGTACGCGAGTACGTGCCCGGCGACCGGCAGCGCAGCATCAACTGGCCGGCCACCACCCGGCGTGGCCGGCTCAGGTGAACACGTTCCAGGCCGAACGCTCGCAGGACGTGGTGATCCTGGTCGACACGGCCTGGGATGGGGACGACGCCGAGCGGCACGTGGTGGACATCGCGCTGCGCGGCGCGAGCGCCGCGGCCCGGGCCTACCTGGACGCCAGGGACCGGGTCGGGTTCATCACCTACCGCTACCGGGCCCGGTGGCTGGCGCCGGGGCACGGCCAGCGGCACTACTACCGGATCGCCGAGGCCATGCTCACCCAGGACCGCGAGTGGACCCAGGACACCGGGTTCTCCCGGCTCCCCCGGCAGGCGCTGCCGCCGGGCGCGCTGATCCTGGTCTTCACCCCGCTGATGGATCCGCGGCTGGTGGAGACCCTCCGCGACCTGCGCCAGCGCGGGTTCCCGGTGCTGATCATCGACGTTCTCAACGGCGAGCCCAGCGCGGGCCGGGGCCGGGACGCCCGGCTGGCCCAGCGGATCTGGCGGATGGAGCAGCAGGCGATCCGGTTCTCCCTGCGCGAGCTGGACATCCCGGTGGCGCACTGGGACGGGGAGCAGACCCTGGACCTCTCGCTGGCACCGTTCACCCGCCGGGTCATGGTGACACGCCGGTGACTGGCCGCCAGGTCCCGTGGGCCGCCTCCGGGCGAGCCAGCCCGGCGGCCGACCGCCCGGCGGCTGGACTGCGCCCGAGCGGGTGGCGGCCGGCGGGTGGCCTCCCCACCTGGACGCGAACGTGGCCAGATCTGCGGGCCTGGTGGCGGCGCAGCACCGTCCGGCTGGTCACCATGTCCGGCATGCTCGGCGCGGCGTGCGTGGTGTGGGCGGCGGTGCCCACCAGGGCGGCGGGCCAGGCCGCGCCCGCCCTGACCGTGCTTGCGGCCTGCTGTGTGGCCGGCAGCCTCGGGCAGCTGGCCACGGCGGCGGTGCAGCCGCCTGGTCCCGGCACCTATCCCGGGCCCGTGCGGCGGGTGGGCCTATGGGGCCTGTACTGGCTGCGCCGCCTGCCCTGGGCTGAGGGGGTACTGCTCGGCGCGCTGGCCCTGGAGGCCTTCCACCCGGCCCGGCCGTGGCATACCGCGGTGCTCGGCGTGACGCTGATCGCGTACCTGCTGGCCACGCACCTGGCCGAGTCGGCCGGCGGCCCCGGCGAGGCCACGGCGGTGCTGCGCGGCCAGCTGCCGGTGCTGGCCGCCGGGCTCGGGCTGCTGGTGCTGGCGGCCGCATCGGCGCTGCTGCCCTCGGCCGGGACCGGGCTGGCCGGAGGCTGGCTCCGGGCCGCTGCCGCGGTCGCCGCGGTGCTCGCCTGCGCCCTGGCCCTGCCCGTCTGACCCCACGCTCTCGCGCCAGCAACCCTGCTCGCCGGCAACCCCCTCCCGGGTAACCCCCTCGCCGGCCACAATGCGGTGCACCGGATCGCCGATCAGGGGGCGGTCATTCCCCTGGCTCGAGGAGCCTGCCGTTCTTCGACAGGTCCGGGTCGGTGCACGCGGAGAGGTTGAAACAGCAGGGCCGTCTCTTGCCGCTCGTCATCTTCGAGATGCTCACGTTGACCCGTCGGCTGCGCGTGTCAGCGTTCTTCGTGGCGTTGACCCAGCGCACCCATTCCCAGCGCGCCATCGGGGTGATCTCGTTCCACAGGTCCTGGATCCTCCGCGGGGCAGCAGCCAGAGCGGCCGCAAGATCCTGGGGCACGCTCGGCTCTGGCCAATCCTTGGTCACCTCGAGGTCGAGGGTCGCCGTGTCACCCGCGCTGATGCCAGCGGCGTGTCGCAGCGTGTCATCGACCCTCATCCAGTGCCCAAAATTCCCGTCTGGTTCGAGCACCGTCTGGAACTCGGCGCCATTGATCGTCCCGCGGACGGCCACCTGCCCGCGCGAGGGCAGGTTCTTGCTCGCCGTCTCAGGCAACCGCAACACCGTGGATGTGTCGATCGTGGACAGCGTGGCGTCGAAGCGAGTGTCCGCTCCCTCTGTGCGCTGAGTCACGCGGTCTCTCAATCTTCGCCGTTCCGGACAGGGCACCCGATGGCGACACCGTCATCGGGTGCGTCACGGGTGACACTCTACAAAACCCAGCGGCCAGCCGGCCGTCCCGCGCGATAGCGGCCCCTGCCCCGCGCCGCCCACGTCAGCCCCCCCCCACGTTCAGCGGCCGGTGGCCTCCCGCGCCGCCCACGTTCAGCGGCCGGCGGCGTACCCCTGCATACCGCGGGGGTTCGCGGCCGCGTAGAGCGTCGCCCCATCCCTGGCCACAGCGCTGACCCGGCCCAGCGACCACGGCGGCCTGACCGTGACCTCGTGCCCCCGGCGGCGAAGCTCCCCCACCACCGCGGCCCCGGCCCGCTCCTCCACGTCCACCGCCAGCGGCGACGATTCACGCGGGTAGAACGACGACGGGAAATGCCGGGTGTGAAACGCGGGCGCGTCGATCGCCTCCTGCAAGTTCATCCCGAACAGCACGTGCCTCAGGAAGAAGACCAGCGCCCACTGGTCCTGCTGGTCCCCGCCGGGCGTCCCGAAGGCTAGGTACGGCTGCCCGTCGCGCAGCGCCAGGCTCGGGGTCAGCGTGGTCCGCGGGCGCTTGCCGGGGGCCAGGCTGTTGGGCAGGCCCGGGGTGAGGGTGAACATCTGGGCCCGGGTGCCCAGGCAGAAACCGAGGCCGGGGATCACCGGCGAGCTCTGCAGCCAGCCCCCGCTGGGCGTGGCCGACACCATGTTCCCGAACCGGTCGGCGACGTCCAGATGACAGGTGTCCCCCCGGGCCGGCCTCGTGTCCGCGCGGGCGCCCTGGCCTGTGATCTCCCAGGCCGGGCGGGCCGCGGCCCCGGATTCCTCCGCCGTCGGCTCCGCCGAGGCGATCCCGTCCGGCACGCGTACCTCCCGGGTGACATACCCGGGCAGCCGCGGCTGGGCGCCGCCGGGAGCACCTGGGCGCAGATCCGGGGATGCCGAGGGACCGACGAGGGAGCTGCGTTTCGTTGCGTAGGAAGGGGACAGCAGGTCAGCGAGCGGGACGCTGGCGAACCCCGGGTCGCCGTACCAGGCCTCGCGATCAGCGAAGGCCAGTTTCGCGCTCTCGACCACAGTGTGGATGAAGTCCGGGCCGGCCGGGTCCATGCCCGCCACGCCGAGCTGGTCGAGCAGGGCCAGCTGCTGCAGGAAGACCGGGCCCTGGCCCCACGGGCCCGTCTTGCACACGGTGAGGCCCGCAAAGTCCAGGGTCACCGGCGCTTCCGTGCTGGCCCGCCAGCCCGCGAGGTCGGCCGGGCTGAGCAGAGCCCGGTGCCGCTCCCCGGTCGCGTCCATGGCCTCGGCCGCGGCCAGGTAGGAGCCGATCGTCTCGGCGACGAACCCCTCGTAGAACACGCGCCGGGCCGCCTCGATCTGCACGTCGCGGTCGCCCCCGGCTGCCTCGGCGCCGTCGAGGATCCGCTGGTAGGTCGCGGCCAGGTCCGGGTTGGCGAAGCGGGACCCGGCGGCGGGCACGCCCGCCGGCCAGGTAGATCTCGGCCGAGCTGGGCCAGTGCTCGCGGAAGATCGGCTCCGCCGAGGCGATGCCCGCGCTGACCCCGGCCGACATCGGGTAGCCGTCCCGTGCGTACCCGATCGCGTACCGCATGACATCGCGCAGCCGCATCCGGCCGTGCCGCTGGAGCAGCAGCATCCAGGTGCCGAAGGCGGCGGGCACGCAGGCGGGAAGCAGGCCGTTACCCGGCACCAGGTCAAGGTCCAGGGCGCCGAACACGTCCAGCGTGGCGGCCTCCGGCGCGGGTCCCTGGCCGTCCAGCACGAACACGCCCATGCCTGAAGGACCCGCGCTCGAGGGATCGGCGCCCGCGGGACCGGCCCTCCCGGCGTCGTAGCCGATGATCGGGGCCTCGCCGCCCAGCCCGTTCATGTGCGGCTCGACCACCTGCAGCACCAGGCCCGCCGCGACGGCCGCGTCGAACGCGGTGCCGCCCGCCTCCAGCACGGCCATCCCGGACGCGGTGGCCAGCCAGTGGGTGGAGGCGACCATTCCGAAGGTGCCTGCCAGCTGCGGCCGGGTCGTGAACGAGGAACCCTGCGGCAGCATCGTGCTCCTGACGGCGTGGCCGGCCTGGGCCGGGGACGACGGATTCAGCTGCCATAATCGCCTGGCTCCCTGGCCTGGGCAACCAGCGGCCGCACCCATCGGGCGCAACCGGCGCGCCGCATAGTGCGTCGTAAGAATCAGGACACCCCAGGGTCCGCCTAGCGGCCCCGCCACGAGTAGGGAACCGCCAATGACATCATCCGCCCACGCCGCCCGGAGAATCAGCGCCGCAGCCGCCCTGCTGTGCACCGGGGCCCTCGCGGCGGCTTGCGGATCAACCAGCAGCAACAACTCCGCGGGAAGCCAGCCGTCCACGGCCGCCTCGGCGGCGGCCTCAGCGGCCTCCACGCCGTCGAGCGCCCCGGCCAGCACGGCCCCCGCGACCCCGCCCAGCACGCCCTCGGCCCCCGCGTGCTCACCGGCCGACCTGTCCGCGGCCGTGAACGCCAGTCCGGGGGGCGCGGCCGCCGGCAGCACCTACTACCCGCTGAACTTCACCAACACGTCCAAGAGCTCGTGCTACCTGTACGGCTACCCGGGCGTCTCCTTCGTGACCGGCCCGTCCGGCAGCCAGATCGGCGAACCCGCCTCGCGCAACCCGGCGATCGCGCCGAGCACGGTCATCCTGCCCGCGGGCGGGACCGCGCACGTGACGATCCAGGTCGTCGACGCGCTGAACTACAGCAAGTCCGACTGCAAGCCGGTGACCGCGCACTGGCTCAAGGTGTTCCCGCCCGGCCAGTTCACCGCGCTCTACATCAAGTTCTCCGCGCTGACCTGTTCCGCGCAGCTCCCCCCGAAGCTCGGCAGCCCGCTCAGCGTGGACGCGGTCAAGGGCGGTCAGGGCCAGCCCGGCCAGGGTCTGTGAACCACCGGCCCCGCCGCCCGCCGGCGGGGCCGGCCCGGTAGCGTTCGGGTCATGGATGACCTTCCCCCCCGGGTCCGGGCGGTTTGTGATCTCGACGTCGCCGAGGCGCGCGAGTACAGCGGCCGCCACGAGTACGACGGCCAGATCCAGGACCTCTCCCCCGGCGGGGTGCGGGACGGCCTGGCCCGGCTGGCGGCGGCCGCGGCCTCGGGCGGCCGGCCCGGCGACCCGCACGACGAGTCCCACCTGGCCGCGTTCGAACGGCGGGCCCAGGTCGTGTACGGCGACCTGGAGTTGCACCGGAGCAACCCGCTGGCGCATCTCGCCGAGATGGACCTGGCCTGCTACGACCGGGAATATGCGCCGGCGGAGGAGCGCGAGCGGGCCAAGGTGGCGCACCTGGCCCTGTGGCCCCAGGCGGTAGAAGCGGCCCTGGCCTCGCTGGACCGGGTGAGCGCCCCGGTCGCGAGCGCGCTGGTCTTCGGCGTCCGGGGCCTGGCCGCGGGCATCCCGCTGACGGCCCCGCCGGACGTGGCCGCGAGGGCCATCTCCGCGCACGCCCGCTTCGTCACGCATGTCGAGGCGGCGATCACGGAAGGGGACCCCGATCCGGCGCTGGGCGCGGCCGCCCTGCGCACCCTGATGAGCACGGCCGAGGGCATCGACGTCGATCTCGGCGTCCTGGCCAGCCGGGCCGACGCCGAGCGGGACCGGCTGCTGAACCGGCTGGCCGAGGACTGCGCCCGGATCGACGCCAGCCGGCCGCCACTGGAATTGTGCCGGGACCTGGTCCGCGAGCATCCGGGACCGGACGGGGTCATCGACGCGGCCCGGCGTGGTACCGAGGAGGCGATCGCGTTCACCCGGGACCGGAACCTGGTGCCCTACCACGACGGCGTCTGCCTGGTCGGGCCCGCGCCCGAATCGCGGCGCTGGGCCATGGCCATGATCTCCACGAACGCGCCCGGTGAGCCGGAGGGGCCGTCCTGGTTCTACGTGACCCCGCCGGACCCCGGGTGGCCGCAGCGCCAGCAGGATGAATGGCTCGAGGTGTTCAGCGACACCACGCTGCCCGGCATTGTCGTGCACGAGGTCGCCCCGGGACACTTCTCGCACGGCCGGGCGCTGCGCCGGGTGGAGGGGCCGGTGCGCCGGACCCTGCACTCCGCGGCGTTCCTGGAGGGGTGGGCGCATTACGCCGAGGAGCTGTGCGTGGAGGAGGGATTCCGCGGCGACGATCCCCGGTTCGCGGTGGGTGTATGGCTGGAAGCCCTGGTCCGGGTGACCCGGCTGGCCTGCGCGATCGGCGTGCACACCGCGGGCATGAGCGTCGAGGAAGGCGCCCGCCGGTTCGAGGCGGACACGCACCTGTCCGGTCCCGCCGCCCTGTCGGAGGCCCGGCGGGCCACGTTCGATCCGACGTACGGGCGCTACACGTGGGGCAAGCTCGAGATCATGGACCTGCGGGAGCAGGCCCGCAAGCAGTGGGGCAACGGCTTCACGCTGCTGCGCTTCCACACGGCCCTGATGGAGCTCGGCTCCCCGCCGCTCGGCATCCTGGGCACGGCCCTCGACCGCGGCTAACCGTTCCGCGCTGAGCCCGGCTGGTGCCCACGGGACACTTGATGCCCACGGTGCATCTCCCGGGCTGGCCCGGGCCTCGTGATCTGACGATTGGTGTCGCTATCACGACACCAATCGTTAGATCACCAACGGTCTAGGGGTTGATCAGGGGCGTGGGCCAGGCAATTATTTGACTATGTCAAAGACCTCCTTGCCTCCGTCAGATACCTCGGGCGCCGACGCGGTTCGTGAGCGGCGGGTCCGGGCGGTGCGCGAGTTCAACCGCGACTACACGAACCTGATCGGCCTGCTCCGCGGCGGCTACCTCGATTCGCCGTACTCGCTCACCGAAGCGCGGGTGCTCTTCGAGCTGGCCCACAGCGGTAAGACCAGGCGGGGCGAGACCGAGATCAGCGCGCTGCGCCGCTCGGTTGACATCGACGCCGGCTACCTGAGCCGGATCCTGACCCGGTTCGAAGCGGACGGCCTGGTCACCCGGCGGCGCTCGGACACCGACGCGCGGCGCCGGGTCATCATGCTGACCAGCGCGGGCGAGCATGCCTTCCGCGGCCTCGACCAGCGATCCGCGGCGCAGATCGGTGAGCTGCTCGACCACCTTACCGAGGCTGACCAGCAGCGGCTGACCGGGGCGATGGCCACGATCCAGGAGATCACCGGGCCACGGGACCGGCTGGCGGCGTTCGTGCTGCGCGCCCCGCGGCCGGGCGACCTCGGCTGGGTGGTGCAGCGCAACGGCGCGCTCTACGCGCAGGAGTACGGCTGGGACCTCAGCTACGAGGCGCTGGTCGCGCGGATCGTGGCGGACTACGCAGGACGCGCCGACCCCCGGGAAGCGGGCTGGATCGCCGAGCTGGACGGCGCACCGGCCGGCTCCGTGTTCTGCATGCGCGACGATGACAGCACCGCCCGGCTGCGGCTGCTGCTCGTCGAGCCGGCCGCCCGGGGGCTGGGGCTCGGCGAGCGCCTGGTGGCCGAGTGCCTCGCCTTCGCCCGCCGGGCCGGCTATGCCGAGATCGTGCTGTGGACCAACGACATTCTCACCGCGGCGCGGCGCATCTACCAGCGGTTCGGCTTCGAGCTGGTGGATTCGGAGCCGCATCACAGCTTCGGCCACGACCTGGTGGGGCAGGACTGGCGGCTCAGCCTGAGCTGACGCCCGCACCTGAGCGGGCGGGCGCTGGCGTCAGTCCGTGAAGTCGCCGGGAACGACCAGCCCGGTCTCATAGGCCAGGATCACCGCCTGCACCCGGTCGCGCAGCCCGAGCTTGGCCAGCAGGTGCCCGATGTGGGTCTTGACGGTTGCTTCCCCAACGAAAAGCTCGCGGGCGATCTCGGCGTTGCTCCGGCCCCGGGCGACGAGGAGCAGGATGTCCTTTTCCCGGGCGGTCAGGGAGGCCAGCCGGGCGGGTGCGGGCACGGCCGCCGCCGGGCGGCGGGCGAAGGACTCGATCAGCATCCGGGTCACCGAGGGGGCGAGCAGCCCGTTGCCTGCCGCCGCGGCCTGGACCGCGGCGATCAGGTCGCGGCGCGGCGCGTCCTTGAGGAGGAACCCGCTCGCCCCGGAGCGGAGCGCCTCGTAGACGTAGTCATCGAGATCGAAGGTCGTCAGCATGACCACCTTCGGGCCGGGGTCCGGACCGCCCTGGGTGATCAGCCTGGTCGCCTCCAGCCCGTCCATCCCCGGCATCCGGATGTCCATCAGCACCACGTCCGGGCGGTGGGCCGCCACGGCCGCGACCGCGTCCGCGCCGTTGGATGCCTCGCCCACCACGCTGATCCCCTCGGCCGCCTCGAGGATCACGCAGAATCCCGCGCGGACCAGTTCCTGGTCGTCGGCGACCAGCACCCGGATCGGGGACGGCGGGCTGGCTGTGCCCATCGTGGTCACTGGGCCGGCAGCCGGGCCGTGACCGCGAACCCGCCGGTGGTGGTGGGGCCCACCACGAGGCTGCCGCCGCAGGAGGCGACCCGTTCCGCGATGCCGGCCAGGCCGAAGCCGGCCGACCGGCCGGCGCCGCCTGGTTCCCCGCCGGGCCCTGGCCCGCGGCCGCATCACCAGCAGACCCGCCCCCGGGCCAGTGTGCCGGGGACCCGTCTGCCGGGGTGCCGTCCCCGGCCCGGGTCGCTGCCCCGGTCACGGCCCGGTGCGCGGTCCCGTTCACGCTCCCGTTCACGGCCTGGCTCACGGCCTGGTTCACGCTCCCGTTCACGGCTTGGACGGTATCCCCGTCGCGCCGGGTGTCGGTCACGTTCACCGTGACGAAGCCCGGCTCGTAGGTCAGGGTCACCGCGGCCCGGGCCGCGTCGGCGTGCCGGACCGTGTTCGTGAGCGCCTCCTGGATGATCCGGTACGCGGTGAGATCGACGCTGGGGGCCAGCGGCCCCGGCGTGCCCTCCACCGTCAGGTCCACCGGGAGCCCGGATCCGCGCACCTGGTCGAGCACCGCTCCCAGGTCCGCGAGAGACATCGCCGGGGCGGTCTCCAGCTGGTCGGCCGGCCCGCGCAGCACCCCGAGCAGCCGGCGCAGCTCGGTCAGGGCCTGGCGGGCGGTCGCCGCGATCACCTCCACCGACTGCGCGGCGTCGTCCGGCCGCCCGGGCAGCAGCGAGGAGGCCGCCTCCGCCTGCACCGCCATCAGGCTGACGTGGTGCGCCACCACGTCATGCAGCTCGCGGGCGATCCGGGTGCGCTCGGCCGCCGCGGCGCGGGCCACGTCGTTGTCCCGCTCCGATTCCGCCCGCTCGGCCCGGCTTTCCGCCTCCTGGACTCCTGCCTGCCGGTTCCGTACGACCACCGCCGCCCCCCAGGCACCCAGCGTGGTCAGGGCCGACACGACCGCGTCGTACGGCTGGGTGTGCCCGGGCGACACCTGGGACTCGATGCTGCCGATCACCACCAGGAGAATGACCACGCGGCGGACCGCAGGGCGGCAGTAGACCATCGCGGTATAGAACGCGATGGTGTTAGCCAGCGGGAACGGGGCGTAGGCGAAGGCGAGCTGGTCGTACAGGATGCGCGGGATCCCGGCCACGATCAGCACCGCCAGCGGCCACCTGCGGCGCCACGCGAGCGGCACGCACTGCGCGATGACCAGCACCAGCGCGGCCCAGAACGGGTCCAGCTGGCTGCGGTAGGGCAGTACCGACGCGACGTTGACGAGGACCAGGGCCACCGCCAGGGCGAGGTCCTGGATCCGCGGCGGCAGCGCGGCGGCCCGGGCCATCAGCCTCTTCACGTCCTGATGGTATGGCGCGGGGGTGGCGGGCGGCATCCTCCCGGCGGCGGAGCCCGGCGGCTCCCTCCTCCGGTGGAGGAAGGAGCGGGCGCACGCCCCCGGCTCCCCCGGCCTGCGGAGGGCGGGAAATCGCCCCGCCGCCCGATGCCGGCCGCGGTCCCCGCGCGACACGATGCGGGCATGCAGCCGAACTCGTTCACGGCAAGTTCCGTCCCGGTCCGCCCCGACCCAGGCCCGGACACCGCGCCCCAAGCGGCCAGCCTGCTGGCCCGCGCCCGCCGCTCGCCCCGGCTGGGCGTCATCCTCGTCGCCGCGGCGGCGTTCGCGGTCGAGATGGCGGTGAGCGCCCGGTACGGCTATCACCGCGACGAGCTGTACTTCCTGGAAGCCGGGCGGCATCCCGCCTTCGGGTACGTGGATCAGCCGCCGCTCACCCCGCTGGCCGCGCGGCTCGCGGCCTGGCTGTTCGCTGACTCCCTGGTCGGGCTGCGGGTGCTGCCCGCCCTGGGGCTCAGCGCGCTGGTGCTGCTCACCGCGGGCATGAGCCGCATCCTCGGCGCCGGGCGGGCCGGGCAGGTGCTCGCCGCGGTGTGCGTGGCTGGTTGCGCCGAGTACCTGGGGGCCATGCACCTGATGAGCACGACCACGCCCGACTTCGTGGCCTGGGCGATCCTGCTGTACCTGGTGCTCCGGCTGCTGGACAGTGGCGAGCCCCGCTGGTGGCTGGCTATCGGGCTGTGCGCCGGGGTCGCGGCCGAGGCCAAGTGGACGATCTGGTTCCTGGCCGCGGCGGTGGTGGCCGGCTTCGCGGTCACCCCGCAGCGGCGGCTGCTGCGCAGCCGGTACCTGCTGCTGGGGGCGCTCATCGCCGCGGCCCTGGCCGCCCCGGACCTGGTCTGGCAGGCCGCGCACGGCTGGCCGAACCTGGACGTGTTCCGCGCGCTGCAGTCCGCCGCTGGCCATAACCGGGCGACCTACTGGCAGGCTCAGGTGCTCTTCACCGGCCTCGCCCTCACCCCCGTCTGGGTGGCCGGGCTGGTCTGGGGGCTGCGCAGTGACTCGGCACGCCGGTTCCGGCCGGCCGTGATCGGGGCCGCGCTGGCGATCGCGGCGCAGTTCTTCCTGGGCGGCAAGGCGTATTACTCCGGTGGCGCCTACACGGTCCTGCTCGCGGCCGGCTCGGTGCCGGCCGGGCGGTGGCTGTTCCCCGGGCCGGGACCGGGACGGCGCTGGGGGCGCCGGGCGCTGCTGGCCGCCGGCGCGGTCGTGACCCTCGCAGCCGTGCCCATCGCCATCCCGGTGCTGCCGGCGGTCACGCTGCACACGGTGCCGTTGCAGACCATCAACTACGACCTGGCCGAGACCATCGCGTGGCCGCGCGAGGTGGCGCTGATCGCCCGCGAGTATCACGCGCTGCCCGCCGCGCAGCGGGACCGGACCACGATCCTGACCGGCAACTACGGCGAGGCCGGGGCGGTCGACCGGTATGGCCCGGACCTCGGCCTCCCCGCGGCCTACAGCGGCAGCAACAACTTCTGGCTGTGGGGGCCGCCGCCGGCTCCGGACCGCTCCGCGATCGTGATCAACCTGAGCCCGTCTTTCCTGCGCCGCGAATTCCTTCACGTGCGCCAGATCGCCACGTTCTACAACGGCCTGGGGGTCAGTGACGATGAGCAGGGCGCGGCGGTCTACCTGGCCACCGGGCTGCGGGAATCGTGGGCCCGGGCCTGGCCCGCGTTCCGCGACTATTCCTGAGCCGGGGATACCAGCCCGCTGCCACCCCCGCAGGGCCCGCGGGGGTGGCAGCCCGACTAGCATCGTCATGGCGCTTCAGACGCAAGGACAAGGACGATGCCGGGACCGGACCAGCTGCCCGAGACGGGCAGGCCAGCACGGAGCAGGCCAGCACAGGGCATCCGCGGGTGGGGCATCCGCGGGTCGGGCAGGGCCGGGCGTGTGCCTGCCGGGCGGGCGGCCCGTGCGTCCGCGGCCGCGTGCCTGGTCGTGCTGGCCGCGGCCGGCCTCACCGGCTGCTACGCGAAGGCCAGCGCCGCACCGGCGATCGAGCTGTCAACGGCCGTGGTACCGCAGCCCTCGGTTCCCGGCGAGACCACCGCCTACCTGGTCATCCGGAACAACAGCGGCCCGGACCGGCTGATCCGCGTCCGCACCAGCGTGGGCGGCCAGGTCACGTTCCGGGCGCCCGACGGACACGGCAGCCAGGCCATGCACACGATCCCGGCGATCAGCATCCCGGGCCACAACATCATCCGGCTGGTGCCCAACAATGCGCACCTGCTGATCACCGGGGCCACGTCGCTGCGCAGCGCCAAAGAGATCACCCTGACGCTCGTCTTCGCCCACGCCGGCGCCATGTCGGTGATCGCCCAGGTCACCAACCCGGAGACGGGCGGTAGCAGCTACTTCCTGAACTCCTGAACCCTGCGTCCGCACCGGGAGAGGAACCCGCCCGATGGAGTGGCTGTATCACATCGCGACCGTGCCGGACTGGGAGCGGGCTCAGCGTGACGGGGAGTACCGGACGTCAACGCGCGGCCGGTCCCTCAGCGAGGAAGGATTCATCCACGCGAGTACCGCGGCCCAGGTGCTGCCGGTCGCGAACGCGCTGTACGTGGACGAGCGGCACGATCTGGTCCTGCTGGTCCTCGACACCAGCCGCATCGGCCCCGAGATCCGCCACGAGCAGGTGCCGGGTGGGCAGGATCCTTTCCCGCACATATACGGGCCGCTGGACGTGGCCGCGGTGGTCGAGGCGGTGCCGCTGGAGCGCGACGGGCCCGCGGGCTTCCGCTGGCCGCCCGGGCTGGAACGCCGGTGACCGCCGGCACGCCTGCCGAGGACGCGCCGCCACCCGGTGCGCCCCCACCCGGCTCGCCCGTTACGGCTCACCTCCGGGCGGCCCGCCCCACCCGGCGCGCCCGTCTACGGCATCCGTCGCACCCCCCGGGCGGCCCGCCCCCACCCGGCGCGCCCGTCTACGGCTCACCCCCGGGCGGCACACGCCCCGGGCGGCCCGCGGGTGCTCTATGTGATCGCCTGCGCTGCCCCGCCCGCCGCCGAGGTGAGCCGCCTGGTCAGCCTGGCCCAGCAGCGCGGCTGGGACGTGTGCGTGCTGACCACCCCGTCGGCCCGGCGGTTCACCGACGTCGCAGGCCTCGAACGGCAGACCGGTCACCCGGTCCGCAGCGAGTACAAGAACCCGGGCGAGCCTGACGTGCTACCCGACCCGGACGCGGTGATCGCCGCCCCGGCCACGGTCAACACGGTCAACAAGTGGGCGGCGGGGATCTGTGACACGCTTGCTCTCGGCATCCTGGTCGAGGCGATCGGGAAGCGACTGCCCGTCGTGGCCCTGCCGTGCAGCAACCGGGCGCACGCCGCACACCCCGCGTTCACCGAGAACATCGGCAAACTGCGCTCGTGGGGCGTCTCGGTGCTGTTCGGCCCGGACATCCAGGCACTGCCCGAGCCGGGGCCGGCGGCACTGAGCCGGCCACGTTCCCCTGGTCCGCCACCCTCGACGCCCTGGAAACCAGGATCGCGCCCACGGCTGGACACTGAGCGCCTCCCGGCCCGGCGGAACACCGCGGCCCTCCTCATAGCAGGCGAGTGAGCGTATTTGCCGTCGATCGATTCGCGACATATCGTGTGAGCCGGAGCGCGGCGAGCGATGCGGGGGATCACGTGGCGGTGCAAGGCGACGTTCGGGTCAGCGACGCGGACGGGAAGACGGCTGCCTACCGCGACCACGGGCTAGCTGCCGATGCGCGGCGCGAGGGCCGCCCCTCCAGCATGGACCAGACCCGCCAGGGGCGGGGTCGCCTGCGCCGCTTTCTGCTGGCCCTCACCATGATCACGTTCAGCGGCGTCGCGATTGTGTCCCTGCTGATCGCCCTGGCCCTGTTCCACGGTGGGTGGCTGGGCATCGCGCTCCTCGTCCTGCTGGCCGTCGGCGCGCTCGCCGTGGCCGCCGCCGCGAGCCTGGTCTGGATGGCCCGGCGGATGTGGCGCCGGGGTGCCTGGCTGGAAGCCCTGCCCCTGCTGGTGGGGCAGCCGTGGGTCAGCCGCGTGGTATGGGCCGCCCGCCTGCTGTGGACGGGTCACACGCTCTGGCGGCTCCGCGCTCGCCTGCGCCCCGCGCCCCGGTACTGAGCCCGTTTACCCCGCCGCCCGTTATCCCGTCAGCCCGCTTACCTCGTGAGCCCGCTTACCCCGTGAGCCCGCTGATCGCATCGCCGATGAGCTTGACCGCGATGACGAGGCACAGGATGGACATGATCACGGCGTTGTTGCGGCCCATCCAGTCCTTCAGCCTGGCCAGCAGGGCCTGGGACCGCTCGCCCATCGCGAGGTAGACCACGACCGGCACCCCTACCCCGATGCTGCCGATGAGCGCGAAGACCAGGTAAGCGATGGCCTGCTGAACCCCGGAGATGCCCGTCTGCGCGATGGCCGCTGCCCCCGCCACCGCCAGCAGCAGGTTCTTCGGATTCGCTCCCGCCAGGACCACAGCGAACCCGAGTGCGGTCAGCGGCCGCATGTCGTCGATCCGGCCCATCCACTTCGGCATCGGCGCATCCTCGCCGTCCTCCGGACGGCCGCGGAACTGACGCAGGGCGACCAGCAGAAGCAGGGCACCGAGGACGATCTTGACCCAGCTCACCCAGGTGGCCGGCCCGCCTGCCTGGCTCGCGCCCGCCGGGTTGGCCAGCGCCAGGACGATGGCCCCCACGATGCCCAGGCCGAGCAGCCAGCCGGCCAGGAACGCCGGGCCGTTGGCCTTGGCCCTGGGGGTGGTGAGTATGAGGACGACCGCGATGATGGGGATGGGGCTGATGGCGATCCCGATCGCCGCCGCGAGCGATCCTCCGATGGCCTGGCCCATCACGCCTCCTGGCCGGGCATGGCGAAAGGTGCCGGGCGAACCGGATTCACCGCGTCCTGGGCACCAGGCACGAGGGGTGCCTGCGGGTCGGCGAGTCGCCGGCGGCTGATGCCTCCCCGGCTGTCCCGGTGCACCGGGGTCACGGGGTGACGATGCGGAAACCCGGGTCCGCGGTGTCCAGCAGGCCGAGCAGCCGTTGCAGAGCTCCCATGTCGCCGGTGCTGGTCAGGCCGGCGGGGTCCTGGCCTGCGAGCAAGGCCAGCAGCTCCGGCTTGGTGAGCGTCACCGTGAGGTCGGCACCGCCCGGCCGGGGACCGGACCGTGCACCAGGACCCCATTGGACAATGCGGTGCGGTGCTCGCTGCTGTCGTCAGTGAAGTCCCAGTCGATCGTCAGGGTCTCGGACCAGGCCTTGGGCCCGTTGACCCGGATCGCGATGGAGTCGAACAGCTGCTCCACGGTCAGGGCCTGGATCATGTCGGTGACAGCAGGCTCAGCGACGGCGGGATGGCGCCGTGCCGCAGCTCCAGGGCACCCATCAGGTAGAAGTTGCGCCAGGTCGCCGTTCTCCGCCCGTAACCGAGCTGGTCGTAGATCGCGGCCAGCGACTGCCGGCCTCGCGGTCGGCCGGGTCGGCGAAGACCGCGTGATTGAGCAGTTCGGCAGCGAACCGCAGGTCGCCGCATCGGCGTACTGCCGGGCCTTGGCCACGACCGCATCGGCACCGCCGAGGCAATCGACGTAGCGCCGGGCTGCCTCCTCCGGGGGATGTTCCACAGGTTCGCCGGGTTGCCGTCGAACCAGCCCATGTACCGCTGGTACATCGCCTTACATCGTGGCTGACGGAACCGTAGTAGCCACGGGCGTGCCAGGCCGCGCGCGAGCACGGGCGGCAGTTCCATCAGCTCGGCGATCTCCGGTGCCGGTGTATCCCTGGTTCAGCAGCCGCAGCGACTGGTCGGTGCAGGTAGCCATACAGGTCCCGCTGCTCGGACAGGAAGCGGATGACCTGGTCATGCGCCCCAGGTCGGCCAGTGGTGCGAGGCAAAGGCGACATCGGTGCGGTCACCAAACAGCAGGATCGCCTCGGTCAGGTACCGGGCCCAGATCCGCGGGTCGCGCACCAGGGCCCCGCGCAGCGTCAGCAGGTTGTGCAGGTTATGCGTGGCGTTCTCGGCCATGCACAGGGCGTGCCGCCCGGGGAAGAAGAAGTTCATCTCCGCGGGCGCCTCGGTGCCGGGAGTGAGCTGGAACTCGATCAGCACCCCGTCCACCGTCTCCTGCTGGCCAGTCCGGTGATGTGCACGGTCGGCGGGATCAGCGACACCGTCCCGGTCGAGGTCGTCATGCCCAGCCCCGCGCCGATCTCGCCGGTTCGGCGCCTTCTCGAGTTCGGCGCCGTACATGTAGACCGCGCGGCGGTTCATCGCGCCGCCCGCGTACACGTTCTCCTCGA
>CAVQEM010000050.1:0-25755 GCA_963711485.1 uncultured Actinomycetes bacterium | reverse complement strand
GGTAGAAGCAGGACCCGGAGGCGCCGATCTTCGAGCTCGCCGACTTCGGCGTCGTCGGCGACCTGTTCCAGGTCGTGCCGCAGCTGACCGGGGAGGTCGAGCGGCGCTCGGCGAACTAGGACAGGCCCCGGAGCACGTCCTGCGGCGTGCTGGGGGCCTAGATCGCCGACTAGGCTGAGGTCCGTCATGGGGTACATCGACTACGCGGCGGCGCGCCCGCGGCCAGCTGAGGACTGCGTGGTCTACCTGGACCACGCGGCGACGACGCCGATGCTGCCCGAGGCCCTCGCCGCGATGACCGAAGAGCTTGGCCAGCTGGGCAATCCCTCGTCCCTGCATAACGCCGGGCGCCGGGCCCGGCGGGTGGTGGAGGAGTCGCGGGAGCAGATCGCCGAGGTGTTCGGCGCCCGGCCCAGCGAGGTGACCTTCACCAGCGGCGGCACCGAGGCCGACAACCTGGCGGTCAAGGGCCTGTAACTGGGCCCGCCGCGCGGCCGGCCCGTCCGCGCCCGCGGCCGCGCGCCCGCCGCGGCCGCGCGCCCGCCCGCGGCCGCAGGCCGGTCCGCGGCTGGGCGGTCCGCCGCCGCGCCCCGCCGGGTGCTGGCCACCGCCATCGAGCATCACGCGGTGCTGGATTCCGTGCACTGGCTGGCCGGGCACGAGGATGCCGAGGAGCACTGGCTGCCGGTGGACGAGACCGGGATGCTCCACCCCGCCGCGCTGGCCGAGGCCATCGGCGATGACCCGGATGGGGTCGCCCTGGTCACCGTGATGTGGGCCAACAACGAGGTCGGCGCGATCCAGCCGATCCCCGAGCTCGCCGCGCTGGCCCGCGAGCACGGCATCCCGTTCCATACCGACGCAGTGCAGGCCGCTGGCCAGCTGCCGATCGGCTTCGCGGCCAGCGGCGCGGACGCGATGACCATCACCGGGCACAAGTTCGGCGGCCCGGTGGGCGCGGGCGCGCTGCTGCTGGCCCGGGGGGTCCAGCCGGTCCCGTGCTGCACGGCGGCGGCCAGGAGAGCGAGGTCCGCTCCGGCACGCTGGACGCCCCCGCCATCCGCGCGTTCGCGGTCGCGGCGGCGGTGATGGCCGGCCGCCGTGACGAAGAGGCCGCCCGGCTGGCCAAGCTCCGCGACGACCTGATCGCCCAGGTGCTCGCGGCCGTGCCGGACGCCGTCCTCAACGGGCCGCCCGCCGGCCCGGCCCGCCTGCCCGGCAACGCCCACTTCTCCTTCCCCGGCTGCGAGGGCGACGCCCTGCTGATGCTGCTCGACGCCAAGGGCATCGCCTGCTCGACCGGGTCCGCCTGCACCGCCGGGGTGGCCCAGCCCAGCCATGTGCTGCTCGCCATGGGCGCGGACGAGGCCAGGTCCCGCGGGTCGCTGCGGTTCTCGCTCGGCCACACCTCCACCCAGGATGACGTGGACGCGCTCGGCGCGGCCATCGGGGAGGCCGTGCAGCGGGCCCGGCGCGCCGCCCGCTGACCGTCCGCACACGGCCGGGCTCTTTTCGAAATCTCCGCAACGAACCGCTGACGGCGTGATCCCTGCAGCGTGAGGTGGGCTGCGGTCGGGCCTCGGGCCGCGACGGCGTGGGGTGAGGGTGGCTGGTGCGGGCCTGGGCCGCGCGACGGCGTGGGGTGGGGGTGGCGGGCGCGGGGCCGGGGTGGCGCGGGCTCAGCCCGGCGGCGCGTAGGCTCGGTAGGCGATGAACCGTCTTCGTGTGCTGGCCGCCATGTCCGGCGGAGTGGACTCGGCGGTCGCCGCCGCCCGAGCCGCCGACGCCGGTCACGACGTGACCGGCGTCCATCTGGCGCTGTCCTCCCACCCCCAGTCCTACCGCTCCGGCGCGCCGGGGCTGCTGCACCGTGGAGGACGCCCGCGACGCCCGCCGGGCCGCGGACGTGATCGGCATCCCGTTCTACGTGTGGGACATGGCCGAGCGGTTCGACCGTGATGTGGTGGCCGACTTCGTGGCCGAGTACGCGGCGGGCCGCACGCCCAACCCCTGCCTGCGCTGCAACGAGAAGATCAAGTTCGCGGCGGTGCTGGACCGGGCCATCGCCCTCGGGTTCGATGCGGTCTGCACCGGCCATCACGCCCGGATCCGTGACGGCCGCCTGGTCCGCAGCGTGGACCCGGGGAAGGACCAGTCCTACGTGCTGGCCGTGCTCAACCGTGAGCAGCTGGACCGGGCCATGTTCCCGCTGGGCTCCTCGACCAAGGCCGAGGTGCGCGCCGAAGCCGCCGCGCGGGGGATGGCGGTGGCCAGCAAGCCGGACAGCCACGACGTCTGCTTCATCCCGGACGGGGACACCCGGTCCTTCCTGGCCGGACGGCTGGGCGATGCGCCGGGCAGCATCGTGGCCGAGGACGGGACGCCGGTCGGCACGCACGACGGGGCCTACGGCTTCACCATCGGCCAGCGCAAGGGACTGCGGGTCGGGGTGCCGGCCGGGGACGGCCAGGCCGCGCTACGTCCTGGACATCGAGCCGGTGTCCCGGACCGTGACCGTCGGGCCGCGTGAGTCCCTGGACGTCCAGGAGATCCTGGCCGAGCGGCCGGTGTGGAGCGGGTGCGAGCCGCTGCGGGAGCCGCGGGAGTGCCTGGTCCAGCTGCGGGCCCACGGTGAGGTCCACCAGGCCACCGTCGCGCTGGACGCCGGGGACACGCTCCGGATCATGCTGGACGAGCCGGCCCAGGGCGTGGCCAAGGGCCAGGCCGCGGTGATGTACGACGGCGACACGGTGCTGGGCAGCGGGACGATCAGCGGGACCCGGGCCGCGGCGCCCGCTCCGGCGGGATCTGCCCGCTGATCCCGCGCGATCCCCGCTGACCCGGCGGGATCTGCCCGCTGACCCCTGCGGGTCCCCGCTGACCCGGCGAGACCTGCCCGCTGACCCCCGCGCCGATCCCCGCTGACCCCGCCAAATTTCGCGCTGCCCCCGGCGGGATCCGCTCGCTGACACCAGGAATCTGCGGCTCGTCCGGGCCGGGTTCGGCCCGGCGGCGACGGGACCGGGTGTCAGGTAAAGCGGCGGGACGTATCCGGTCATAACCGTGCAATGGCAGTCGATCACGGGACGGCGGCCAAATCGTGTCAGCTTTGCTTCATTGCGCGCGGCGGGCTAGCAAAAGTTCCCGCAAAGTGCATCCCTTGTTACGGGTGGGGAAAGCCTCTAGCGTGGCTGTCAACGGCAGAGGTGACAGGTGCAAAGAGGCGCCAGGCCGTGGGAGGAAGCATGATCGGTGGCAGTGATGGCCAGGCCAGTTCAGGTCGGACGCCGCCGCAGCCGCCCAGACCCAGACGCCGGGCCCGGGGCCGACCCCGCGTTCGGGTGCTGCTGGCGGCGGCCAGGCGGAATCGCCCTGGCCTCCTCCGCGCTGGCCGCCTGCGGCAGCAGCAGCGCCAGTTCCTCGGGGCCGGTGACGCTGAACTTCTACCAGTTCCCCGACGTCTCCGGGGCGACCAACACCGAGATCAAGAACTGCGACGCGCAGAGCGGCGGCAAATACAAGATCTCCTACCAGGTGCTGCCCGCGGCGTCGGACAGTCAGCGCCTGCAGCTGGTCCGGCGGCTGGCCGCGAACGACAGCACGATCGACATCATGGCCCTCGACGTGACCTGGGAAGCCGAGTTCGCCAACGCCGGCTGGATACTGCCGTGGACCGGCGCCGACAAGCAGCAGGTCGTCAACGGGACGATCGCGCCGGCGCTGGAGACCGCGATGTGGAAGGGCCAGCTCGTCGCGGCACCGGACAACACCAACACCCAGCTGCTGTGGTACCGCTCCGACCTGGTGAAGACCCCGCCCAAGACGTGGGCCCAGATGATCGCCGACGCGGAGCAGCTGAAGAAGGAGGGCAAGCCGCACTACATCGAGATCCAGGGCGCGCAGTACGAGGGCGCGACGGTCTGGTTCAACACGATGGTGAACAGCGCCGGCGGCACCGTCCTGAATCCCTCGGGCGACCAAGGTCACGCTGGGCGCGCCGGCGGTCAAGGCCCTGGCGGACATGAAGCAGCTCGCCACCTCGGCAGGCGCGGACCCGTCGCTGCCGGTGCAGATGGAGAACGACAACCGGCTGGCGATGGAGGGGGGCACGGCGGCCTTCGAGCTGAACTACCCGTTCGTGTATCCGTCCATGAAGGCCGACAACCCCAAGATGTTCAAGAACTTCAAGTGGACGCTCTACCCGCAGATCACTCCCGGCGTGCCGGCCAAGGTGACGATCGGCGGCGTGGACCTCGCGGTCAGCAAGTTCTCGCAGCACAGGGCGCTGGCCTTCCAGGCCGCGTCGTGCCTGCGCGACAAGCAGAACCAGCTGATCGGCGCCACCGTCGGCGGCGTCCCGCCCACGATCGCCAGCCTCTACAGCGATCCGAAGATGTTCCCTGACTACCCGTTCCACGCCGAAATCCTGCAGGAGCTGGAGAACGCCAGCGTGCGGCCGAAGACGCCGGTCTACCAGGTCGTGTCCATCGACATCTCGCACCTGATCTCACCGCCGGCGGGCATCAACCCGTCGGCCACGGAGAAGAAGATGTCCAACCAGATCAGCGACGCCCTGCAATCGAAGGGCCTGGTCCCATGAGCCGCCGCACCGCCTGCGGCAGGCTGGCAGGCAAGGAAGGAAGGGGCCAATGAGTACCACCACCGAGACGGTCCCCGGCGGAGCGACCACCCAGGTAGCCAAGAGACGCAGGGCGCCATTGTCCGAGGGGGCGAAGGCCGAGCGCAGGCTGGGCTTCCTGCTCATCGCCCCGGCGGTCGTCGTGATGGTCGCCGTCACCGCCTACCCGGTCGGCTACGCCATCTGGCTGTCGCTGCAGCGCTACAACCTGGAACTGCCGAATGCCGTCAAGTTCGTGGGGTTCGCCAACTACGGGGCGGTGCTCAGCTCCCCGTACTGGTGGCAGGCGCTGTGGATCACGGTGCTCATCACCATCGTCTCGGTCTCCGTCACCCTCGTGCTGGGCATGCTGCTGGCGCTGGTCATGCACCGGACACTGTTCGGCCGGGGCACGATCCGCACCGCCGCGCTCATCCCGTACGGGATCGTGACGGTCGCCGCGGCCTACGGCTGGCAGTACGCCTGGACGCCCGGCCAGGGCTACCTGTCCGCGCTATTCAACGACAGCGCGCCGCTGACCTCGCAGTACAAGGCCATCGCGGTGATCATCCTGGCCGAGATCTGGAAGACCACGCCGTTCATGGGGCTGCTGCTGCTGGCCGGACTCTCCCTGGTGCCCGAAGACCTGCAGAAGGCCGCCAAGGTGGACGGCGCCACCGCCTGGCAGCGCTTCTTCAAGATCACGGTGCCGCTGATGAAGCCGGCCATCCTGGTCGCGGTGCTGTTCCGGACCCTGGACTCGTTCCGGATCTTCGACAACATCTTCATCCTCACCGGGGGTAATAACGGCACAGAATCGGTGTCGATTCTGGGCTGGGACAACCTGTTCAACGCGCTGAACCTGGGCATCGGATCCACGATCTCCATCCTGATCTTCATCTGCGTGGTGATCATCGCGGCCGTGTTCATCAAGGGCTTCGGTACGGCGGCCCCAGGTACCGACATCGGAAAGAGGTGACCTGGTTATGGCTGCTGTCACCACCACCCCCCGCCAGAAAGTCAGCTGGGGCACGATCAACGTCGTCGTCGTGGCGCTGGCGCTGATCCCCGTGCTGTGGATGGTCTCGCTGTCCTTCAAGACACCGACGGCCATCCTCGATCCCTCCTTCGTTCCCGCCGCGTGGACCTGGGGGAACTACGACCAGATCCTGAGCACATCGACGTTCATCCGGCCGCTGATCAACTCGATCGGCATCGGCCTCATCGCGACCTTCATCTCCGTCGTGCTGGCTTCCATGGCCGCCTACGCGGTCGCGCGGCTGCGCTTCCCGGGCAAGGCGCTGCTCATCGGGATGGCGCTGCTGATCGCGATGTTCCCGATCATCGCCCTGGTGACCCCGCTGTTCGCCATCGAGCGCGCGCTGGGCCTGTTCAACACCTGGCCCGGCCTGATCATCCCGTACGTGGCCTTCGGCCTGCCGCTCGGCATCTACACGCTGTCGGCGTTCTTCCGGGAGATCCCGTGGGAGCTGGAGAAGGCGGCCAAGGTCGATGGGGCCACACCGTTCCAGGCGTTCGTCAAGGTCATCGCCCCGCTGGCCGCGCCGGGCATGGTCACCACGGCGATCCTGGTCTTCCTCGCGTGCTGGAACGAGTTCCTGATGGCGATCTCGTTCACGTCGACGACCGCCGCCAGGACGGCGCCGGCGTCGCTCGCGTACCTCAGCGGCAGTTCGCAGTTCACGATCCCGACCGGGCCCATCGCAGCGGCTGCGGTGGTCATCACCATCCCGATCATCATCTTCGTGGTGTTCTTCCAGCGCCGGATCGTCGCCGGGCTGACATCAGGCGCGGTCAAGGGCTAGCGCGGATCCAAGGAGAGACCAGTGGCAGAAATCGTTCTCGACAACGTCACCAAGCGCTACCCCGACGGCGCGCTGGCGGTCGAACAAGATCAACCTGGATATCGCCGACGGCGAGTTTGTCATCCTGGTGGGCCCGTCCGGCTGCGGGAAGTCAACGACGCTCAACATGATCGCCGGCCTGGAAGACATCACCGACGGCGAGCTGCGGATCGGCGGCAAGGTCGTCAACAACGCCACGCCCAAGGACCGCGACATCGCGATGGTGTTCCAGAGCTATGCGCTGTACCCGCACATGACGGTCCGGGAGAACATGGGCTTCGCGCTCAAGCTGGCCAAGACGCCGCAGAACGTCATCAACGAGAAGGTCGAGGAGGCGGCGCGGATCCTCGACCTGACCCAGCACCTGGACCGCAAGCCAGCCAACCTGTCCGGTGGCCAGCGGCAGCGGGTCGCGATGGGCCGGGCCATCGTCCGCGACCCCTCCGCGTTCCTGATGGACGAGCCGCTGTCCAACCTGGACGCCAAGCTGCGGGTGCAGATGCGCACCGAGGTGTCCCGGATCCAGCGGCGGCTGGGCACCACGATGGTCTACGTGACCCACGACCAGACCGAGGCGATGACGCTCGGCGACCGGGTCGCCGTGATGCGGAACGGCCTCCTGCAGCAGGTGGCCTCGCCGCAGGAACTCTACGAGCGGCCCGCCAACCTCTTCGTGGCCGGCTTCATCGGCTCGCCCGCGATGAACTTCATGGGCGGCACGCTGGAGGAGGGCAAGCTGCGCACCGGGCTGGGGGACATCCCGCTGACCGGACGGCTCCAGCAGCTGCTGAGCAGTTCAACGGCAGGCCGGCAGATGATCGTCGGCATCCGCCCGGAAGACTTCGAGGACGCGTCGCTGGTGCCCAGCGAGGCCCGGCACAACGGGATCACCTTCCCGGCCACCGTGGACGTGGTGGAGTCGCTGGGCTCGGAGAAGTACGTCTACTTCAGCCAGGAACTGGGCGGGGTGGACGCGGCCGAGCTCACCGAGCTGGCCCGGGACTCCGGCCGGGCGGACACCGGCGATACCAGCGAGACCGTGGTCGCCCGGTTCGACCCGGCCACCCGGCTCACCGAGGGGGAGAACGCCGAGATCTGGGTGGACGTACGCCGGCTGCACGTTTTCGACCCGGAAACCGGCCAGAACCTCACGCTGGGTGACTCCGGCTCGCCGGCGACGGGGGCAGGCCCGGCGGACGGGGGCACCCCCGCGGCCCAGGCCGATGCGGGCGCGGCCGGGCAGGACACCGGCTCGGCGGCCGCCCCGCCGCGTTAACCAGCGGTGGCGCGCCGGCGCGGTAGTCCGCGGCGGCGCCGCTGTCTGTCTCCTGCGGCGGCAGCTGGGGGTCCGGCCAAGCCCCCGGCTGCGCCGCCAGGGTCGTGGCGCCCCGGCCGCGCAGGGCGTGGCAGATCAGGCTGAGGCCCTGGGTGAAGCCGGAGCAGACCACGATCTGGTCGGGGCTCACCCGCACGCCGCGGGCCCTGGCCAGGTACCCGGCCAGGGCCTGGTGCAGTTCGGGGCGGCCGCGGGCATCGGTGGTGTAGCCGAACGCTTCGGCCGGGGCGGCGTTCAGGGCCCGGCGCGCCGCGGCGAGCCAGCGGGAGCGGGGGAAGGCGGCCACATCGGGTGATCCGGGGCGAAGGTCGTAGCGCGGCCGGTGCGGCGCTCCCGCGCGGGCGGGCACGGCCTCGGCTGCGGGCGCCCGCCCGGCGACCCGGGTGACTGAGCCCTGCCGGGCGACCAGCCAGCCCTCGGCGATCAGCTGCCCATAGGCGTCGGCCACGGTGTTGCGGGCCACCCCCAGGCCGGCGGCCAGCGAGCGGGAGGAGGGCAGGCGCAGCCCGGGCGACAGCCGGCCAGACCGGGCCGCCTCGCGGAGCTGGCCTTCGAGGCTGGCGCGCACTCGCGGGCCGGTCCGGTCCAGGTGCAGGTCCACCCCGGAACTGGCCCATGTTTCTGGCATGAAAGTGGAGCTTACTTGTGCGCCGGCTCGATCGTAGGTTGGGGTCATGGCACTCACAGGCACCCACGGCGAGACGACGACCCAGCCCGCGTTCACGATCCCGGCCCGGCTCGACTTCGATGGCCATGCGGCGGGGTTCGCCCGGGCCCTGGCCCACCTGGACAAGGCGGCCACCAAGGAGCTGGACGCGGTGGGCTTCGACGCCCGGCTCCGCGAGCTGGTCCGGGTCCGGGCCTCGCAGCTCAACGGCTGCGCCTACTGCATCGACATGCACACCAAGGACGCCCGGGCCGTCGGCGAGAGCGAGCAGCGCCTGTACGCCATCTCCGCCTGGCGGGACACCCCGTACTTCTCCGGCCGGGAGCGGGCCGCGCTCGCGTTCACCGAGGCCGTCACCCTGATGGCCGGCGACCACGTCCCCGACGCGGCGTACGAGGCCGTCGCGGCCCACTACGGCCCGGACGAGGTCGCCGCCCTGCTGGCCCTCATCATCACGATCAACGCGTGGAACGCCGTCGGGGTCGCCACGCACGCCTGGACGCCCGGCAGTTACCAGCGCTGACCCAGGCGCACCGCCCGGGGGCAGCTGACCACCAGCCGTCATGATCCTGGGCAATCAGTGCGGTTATGCCGCAGTAACTGCCCAGGATCATGACGGCCGGACCGGCCCGATCAGCACAAGGCCAGTCACCTCGGTCCGGCCAACGCTAACCGCGGCTGTGCCAGCGGGGTGCCCGGAACTGGCGCTGGAGTTCCTCGATGACCTCGTCGTTCCACTCGTGGGTCCGGATCAGCCGGTAGCGTTCGCGGGCGATGGTCAGGTAGGCCTCGGCGTCTGTGCCGTCCCCGACCAGGCCGGCCGCGTGCAGCATGCGCACGACCGGGGTGAATTCCTCGGTGAACCAGCGCCGGGACACCTCGGCCCGGTCGGAGAACTTGTGCTCGTGCTGCATGAGCCGGAACCCCCAGGCCTCCACGGCCTCGCCGAGTTCGGCGTAGCCCCAGGGATCGGTCATAGTGATCTTGGCGTAGGCCTGCGGCGACAGCCTGACCCGGGACCGGAACAGCCGCTCGTAGCTCTTGAACAGCAGATCGCCGCGCCGGCGGATGCCCCGCGCCGGAACGGCGGTCAGGATCTCCGTGACGTAGGCGTCGATCGTCTTCTGCCCGGTGGCCAGCGCGATCGACACCCGGTGATGCCCGTCGATGACGAAGTGCAGGTCGCCGACGCGGTACACGTCGATGGGCGGGATCGACTCACCCCGGCGCTGGGCCAGGGCCAGCCGCTCCCAGCGCTCCCGGACCCGGCCCGAGGTCGGGCGGAACCGGCGGTCGAAGTCCCGGGTGGAATCCACCGTGCCGACCACGGTGTCCAGCTTGATCACCTGCAGGCCCAGTTTCCGCTCGCCGGTCTGGCCGAGCGCCGCGACGACCTCGTCGAACGGCAGGATGAGGTTGACGTCGTCCGGCTCGCGCCGCAGCCGCTGGGCCAGCCGGGCCAGCACCTGGCGCCGCCGGGCGCGCTCGAAGTCGTTCTCGACGTCGTTGCGGGGGAACCCGGTGTCAGCGGGCACTGTGGTGCCTCGTGACGTCGTTCACCTGGCCCGTCGCGGGCTCCAGGTCGAACAGCTGCCATCCGGTTGCGTTGCGGACGATCGTGCCGCCGAGCCGGTGATCCCGGCGGCCGGACGGGTCGGGGTCCACGTGCCCGTGCAGCAGCACGGCGGGCCGCAGCCGGGCGGCGAGGGCGTTCACGGCGGGGAAACCCTGGTGCGCGGCGTCGGTGCCGTCGCCCACGCCGCGCGGCGGGGCGTGGGTGAGGAGCACGTCCACCCGGTGCCCGCCGCGAAGCTGGCCCGGGCTGGCCCCGCCGCGAAGCTGGCCGCGGCGCCGCGAAGCTCCAGCCCCGCCGCGACGCTGGCCCGGGCTAACAGGGCGCCTGAGCCGGGCCCGGACAGCCAGCCGCCGGGCCCGGCGGGCCTGCTGCCGGTCGCTGTACTGGTTGGGGCCGGGGCGGTAGCGCCGGCAGCCGCCCAGGCCGGCGATCCGCAGGCCAGCCACGTCCACCACCCGGCCGTCCGCGCTGACCGCCCCGTCCGGCCACGGCGGCCGGGCCGGGAGACCCGCGCGCAGCGTCAGGCCGGCCCGGCTGACGCGGTACCCGGACAGGTCAGGGTCGTGGTTCCCGGGCACGAAGACGAGCGGCACGTCGAGGGCGTTCATCAGGTAGGCCAGGTACTCGAACGGCAGATCGCCGCAGCCCAGGATCAGGTCGGCCCCACGGGCCGGGCCGATGTCGGCCCACAGGCTTTCCCCCACGACGTCGGAAACCGCCAGGACCCGCACCACACCATGATCGTACGCTGCGAACCGGGCCCGCCGACGGGTCAGCGCGAGGCAGTTTCCCGGACGTCCAGCCCGCTCTGGCGCAGCCCGGCCTCGGCCCGGTAGATCTCGGCCTGCGGGACCAGGTCGCCCGGCGGCAGCGGGGCGACGTCGAGCCTCTCGCACGCGACCCGCAGCAGGTCCAGGTACGCCCCTCGCAGCGCGCGCAGCCGGACCCCCTTGGCCGGTATGTCGCTGCGGGTCTCCATGGTCTCCAGCTCGGCCCGGAGGCGGCGCATCCGCGCGGCCAGCCGCTCGATCGGCTCCACGGTCATCGGCTGCTGCGTGCGGAAGCGGGCCCTGTTACGCCGTTCCGCAGCCCAGCGGACCACGCGACCGCTGCCCAGGACGGCGTAGCCCACCGCCGTGGGCAGCAGAATCACCCCGATTAGCTCGATAGCCGGGCTCATCTGACCAGTCTCCGCTAGTCCCGGGACCTAGGCAAGGCCTGGGCCAGGTCAAGGCCGGTTCCGGGTTAGTGTGGGCCGATCCGCCCCCATACCGCCCGGGAGAACGATGGACACGCCACGGACCCAGCCCCGCTGGTGGCACGGAGCCACCCTGTACCAGATCTACGTCAGGTCCTGGCAGGACACCAACGATGACGGCTACGGGGACCTCAACGGCGTCACCGCGCATCTGGACTACCTGTCCTGGCTCGGCGTGGACGGTATCTGGCTGTCCCCGACCATGCCGTCACCGGACGAGGACTGGGGCTACGACGTCTCGGACTACCTGGGTGTCCACCCGGAGCTCGGCACCCTGGCCGACCTGGACCGGCTGATCGCCGAGGCCGGCCAGCGGGACCTTCGGGTCCTGCTCGACCTGGTGCCGAACCACACCAGCAGCGCGCACCCCTGGTTCGTCGAGGCCGTCACCGACCCCCGCTCGCCACACCGGGAGTTCTACGTCTGGGCCGACCCGGCCCGCGACGGCGGCCCGCCGAACAACTGGCTGGCCGCGACCGGCGCGTCGGCCTGGACGCTGGACGAGGCCAGCGGCCAGTACTACCTGCACAACTTCCTGCCCAGCCAGCCCGACCTGAACTGGTGGAACCCGGCCGTGCACCAGGCGTTCGATGACGTCCTGCGGTTCTGGTTCGACCGGGGCGTGGCCGGCTTCCGGATCGACGTCGCCCACGGGCTCTACAAGGACGCGCAGCTCCGCGACGACCCGCCCGCCCCCCGGGGCGGGCTGGTCCGCCCCCGGTTCGGCCTGGCCCAGGTGTACAGCGCGAACCGTCCGGAGTCGCACGGGGTGTTCCGGGACTGGCGGAAGATCGCCGAGAGCTACCCGGTGCCCCGGGTGCTGCTCGGCGAGACATGGGTCGGCGACCTGGACGCGATGGCGGCCTTCCACGGCCAGGGAGATGAGCTGCAGCTCACGTTCAACTTCCCGTTCATCTTCTCCCCGTTCACCGCCCGCGCCCTGTCCGGCGTGGTGGGCGAGTCCCTGGAGAAGCTGCCCGCCGGGGAGTGCCCGGTCTGGACCTCGTCCAACCACGACATCAGCCGGTTCCCGACCCGCTGGTGTGGCGGGGACGAGCGCCGGACCCGGCTGGCCCTGCTCGTGCTGGCGACCCTGCCCGGCACCCTTGTCCTGTACTACGGCGACGAGCTGGGCATGACCGACGTGGACATCCCGCCGGATCTGGTCCGCGACAAGATGCGGGCCGAGGCCGGGGCCACCGAGAGCCGGGACCGGGCCCGCACCCCCATGCGGTGGGACTCCTCACCGTCCGGGGGGTTCTCGGGCGACGATGTGCAGCCCTGGCTGCCGTACGGGGACCACGCGGGCGGTTCCGTTGCGGAGATGCAAGCGGAACCATCGTCCATCCTGCACCTGTGCCGCGACCTGCTGGCGCTGCGGCGGAGGGAATTCGCTGGCCAGCTGGCCCGCTACGGGCAGCGGCCGGCGCCGCGCGGGGTGTGGGCGTACGAGACCGGCGGCCTGTCGGTCGTGGCCAACTTCAGCGACGAGCCGGCCACGCTGGATGGCCCGCCGGGTGCGGTGCTGGTCAGCACCGGCGCGGGCGCGCTGGACGGCCTGGTGCTGCAGCCCTGGGCCGGGGTGATCGCGCGCTCAGCCGGGTGACGGCGGGGCGCCGCGTCAGGCCGGGGCGCCGCGTCAGGGCGGGGCGCCGGGTCAGGGGCGGGGCGCCGGGTCAGGGGCGGGGCGCGGCGTCAGGGGCCGGACGTGGGCGGCGGGCTGGCCGAGCCGCTCGCGCCCGGCGTGCCGCCCGCCGTGGGCGCGGAGGTGGCCGACGGGGTCGCCACCGCGGACGAGGCGGGCAGCTGCGGTGAGTTCAGCGCGGCCTGGTCAGCGAGCGCGATGGCCAGCTGGCCCATGGCCGTGGGGTGGAACGGCGCCGCGTCCCCGAGTCCCTGCACGTAGGGCTGCGCCGTGCACAACTGGTGCCCGGTGAAGTCGGGGTTGACCGAGGTGAAGCCGAACTCCTTGGCCCCCTTGGCCAGCACGGCGTTCAGCGTGGCCAGCCGCGAGCCGAGCGTGCGCATCTTGGCGGTGGTCATGCCGACCCGGCTCAGGCAGTTCAGCTGCAGGTCGAACGGGTTGTAGTAGCGATTGATGATCACCTGGGGGTGGCTGGGCAGCGCGGCGAGCTGGTCGAGCAGCTGGAGATAGTTCTTGCTGAACGAGTGCAGCTGCTGCTGGAAGTAGGCCGTGGTGGCCCTGTCGTTGCAGGTCTTGGCGACCGCGCACAGGCGCAGCATGGCCGACCAGTCCAGGTCGTCCGCGCCCACGCTGACGATGACCGCGGACGCGTGCGTGGCCCGTTGCACGGCGTCGATCTGCGGCGGCACCATCTCCCCGCCGCGCCCCTCGGGACCGAGCAGGCCCTGGCCGATCGTGGCGCTGTTGCAGGCCAGGTTCATCACCTGCCAGCCGTTGGAGCGGGCCAGGTCCTCGGCGTAGGAATCGGTGCTCCGCCCGCAGGCCTGGTCGGCGCGGGACGCGTCGCGGACCGGCGGCAGCCCGGCGCCCGCCGCCGTCGAGTCGCCGATCACCACCAGCCGGACGCCGGGCGGCACCGGGACACCCTTCTTGGCGTCGATGACCGTTGGTTCGCTGCCCACCAGCTGGCTGAGCGACCGGACCTGGCGCAGCGTCGAGGGCGCGGTGTACGCGGTCAGCATGATCGCGCCCAGGTTGATCACCTCGGTCAGCACCAGACCGCCGGCCAGGAGTTTCAGCGTCGTCTTGTGCGGCAGCCGGCGCCAGCCCGCCAGCGCCCCGAGCAGGATCAGCGCGCCGACCGCGGTGAGCCCGGTCTCCCAGGCGAAGTAGTGGATCCAGCCGCTGGCCAGCCGGTCACCCAGGATCCGCTCGGCCCCCGCCGGGCCCGCGCCCTGCACGAAGTTGGTCAGCTCGCTGTTGATGGTGATCTGGGTCAGCTGGAGCCGGGGCCGGACCGGGCCGAGGAACTGCACGTGCGTGGGCAGGCTCTGGCCGAACAGGTCAACTTCCCCCGGCCCGGACAGGCTCAGCGTGGGGGCGGTCGTGCCGACCTTGATGACCTGGCCGGCGACCGTGACGGTCTGCAGCGGAGTGACCTTGAGGGCCACGCCGATGGCGACGGCGGCGCTGACGATGCAGACGGCCAGCCAGATAGCCCAGCGGGTGCGCCGGCCGGGACGGCGCGACCAGGCTGGTGGCCGGCGGCCGGGTCCGCTGGGGGCTTGCGGCCCGGTTCCGCTGGCGGCTTGCGGCCCGGTCCCGCTGGGGGCTTGCGGCCCGGTTCCGCTGGGGGCTTGCGGCCCGGTTTCACCAGCCGCTCCGGCGGCGCGCTGCCCGGGCCGGGTCATGAAGCGCTGAGACCGCGGCCAGACGCGCGAGGCGCGCCGCAGATCCCACAGCGGGTCGGCCTGCCTGCGCCGCGCCACGAGAGCAGGCAGCCCGCGTCCCGGCCGGGACCCAAGCCGTCGCGCACGCCGCCGATCATCGCCATAACTTCACCCGAAAGTACCCGGTGCACGGGACTGCGACACTCGGCGGACCGGCCCCGGCCCGGTGGCGGTCACTTTTCCCGGAACAAACGGGGCTGAGGTTCCTGGAGGTGCCGCGTGGGTTTCTGGAACAGCGCGCCCGAGGGGTAATCCGGGTCGCTGCTCTCACCGCATGACTTGAAGCCCTGGCGCTCGTAGTAGGCGTGCAGCTCCTTGTTGCTGCGCCACACGTCCACCCGGATCCAGCCGGCTCCGTAGTCCCGCCGTGCGGTCAGGCCGGCCCAGTCCAGCAGCGTGGTACCGAGCCGCCGGCCGGCGTAGTCACGCCCGACGACCAGGCGGCGCACATACACCGCGGCCTGGTGCAGCCACTGGGCGGGCCAGATCGGGTAGTCCTCGGGATCGGTGGTGATCGTGGCCACGGCGATGCCGTTGTCCCGGAGGAGCCAGGTCTTCCCGGCGGTCAGGTCGCGGGTGATCCGGTTGCTCCGGTCCTCTTCGCTGCGCCACGGCTGGCTCCACTGAGTGGTGTCCTTGGTGTCCCGCAGCCACTGGGCCGCCGCCTCGATCAGGCCAACGATGGCGTCGTGATCGTTCTCGTCGGCGCGGCAGAGGTCCAGCGGTAAATAACCCACGATTCCAAATCCTGCCCATAACGAAAGGATTTGGAACGATCCTGTGCCCGGGGGCGGGGAGCCATGGGGCCTGACAATTATCCCTTCGGCCACTCTGGGCCCAGGTCCGTGCTACTTTCATTCCCCGCTGTCGGCGCTGGCCTGCCGTCCGAGCTAACCCAGCGCCGGCAGCGTGCTATGACCGTGACCGCATCCGTAATGCGGAGATGCTTCCGGCCGGGAAACGCATAACTCTTCAGCGTGGGTCGTAGTGCTCATAACGGTACTGGAGCGACGGGCGCCCGAGACGCTTAGCCATGACACCTCCTCGGACAAGCAAGCCGGATAGAGCAACCGGCGTTCGGACAGTGCATGCGGCCGGGGCTGCATGCGCCAGGGCCCTGCGGCCCCGCTTGTTCCGCGGCCCGTCTATGGTCCGGGCCACGGTGGTCTGGTGACTGCGCCCCAGCCGCGCCTCGCGGGATCACCGCCAGGACAGGCTGGGTCCTTCAGTAATGCCGTGCTGTCCGGCCGCCGCTCACTGGTGCGGTCCGGAGGATTCTGGGGGCCGGCTGGGCGGGGCGGGGCCCACCACATCGGCCTCGGCTGGAACATCGCCGACGTCGATCACGAACTCATTGCGATCGGCCGGATAGACACTGATCGAGAGCACGAACGGCGTTCCCGCCGCATCGTAGCCCGTCCGCCGGGTCTCGATGACGGCAACGCGCCCGTCGTCAGGAAGCTTGAAAACATCGGTCTCAGTCTTGTCTGGCGCGCGGACCTTGATCTTGTCCCGCCACCCCGCCAGCTTGGTGCCATTCTCGCTGAGATAGGCGACAGCACCCTCGTCGATGTTGGAGGCCTGCAGGAGCCTGATGGCCCCCTTTTCCACCAGCGACATCGGGTAGAACGATGTTTGCAGCGACCAGAGGCGGTCGTCGATGAGCCGCTGCTGATGGCGGCTGACGACTGGCGTGCCCTCCGGGAGTTGCAGCTCGGCCATGAGCTTGTCGGCCGCCTGCTGCACTTCCACCCGCGGGATTTTCACCTCAGGTTTCCTGAGCCGTGCCTTGACCTCGGATCCATACGCGGCACCCTCGACGCCGAACACGGTCTCCAGGTTGGTGGCCGTGGGAGACAAGGGGGTCAGGAAGGGGTCGATCCGCTCGGGAACGAACGTTCCCTGGCCCGGCCGCGTCTCGACGAGACCGCGGGTGACGAGCCACTTGATCGCGTCCCGGACCGTGTTGCGCGACGCCTCGTACTTTTCCCGCAGTTCCAGTTCCGTGCGGAGCTGCTCGCCCGGCCGCAGTTCGCCCGTCTCGATCTGCAGGCGCAAGTCATCCGCGATCTGCCGGTACATGGGATCAGCCATGGCATCCTCCAGAGATCCCAACTGCCCTGATGGTAGGGCTGACTGGGCTGAAGAGGATCTTACCCACCAACCGGATCATCAGAATCCCCGGAATATTCACTGGCTGGACCGTCTCAGGCGGAGTATAAGGAGAGCATACCAGAGGTTGGGATGACTTGGATGGCTGGATTCATGCGGCTCAGCCTAGCAGGTGGGCTACATGGGCACAGTCAGATCAGTCAACTGGCTCCTCAAACCCCTCTGGGCCTATCAGCTCGGACCGGTCGAGCCGGAGAGCCCGGCGCCGAGACGGCTCCGCCGTCGCTGTCCAGCGTGAAGGGACCGTCATGACCAGCGCGATCCCTCGCCGCCGTCTCACTGACCCTCGCTGACCCGGCTGAACCGGCGGGTACATCCGGGCACCCAGCCGCCGTGATATCCCAACAAGCCTGATAGGTCCTACGGCTCAGATGACCCGGATCAGCCTGGCCGGCCAACTATTTGGCATTATCGGGTTTATCCCCTTCTCGGCCTTGGGTACCCCTGATCTAGGAGCAAGAGGTTGGGATGACCGGGATGACAAGATCCATAGGGCTCAGTCCAGCAGTAAGGGCCCTTGGGTGCATCCATATAGTCCAGGTCAGTCCTAACAGCGGCTTCCGCCTGCCCGGCCACCTGAACCGCGGCGGCGGAGCGAAACGGGCACCGCAACCCGGCGCCCTCGGCCAGAAGTAAAGGGGACCTCCATGGCCGTCACGATCATCGTCGCCATTATCGCCATCTTCGCCGCAGGCGCCGCCGTCGGCGCCATCGCCCTGGTGAGCTGGGGCATCCACCACGAGGAGCGGGATTTTTCCCTCACTCGCGAGGCTCCGACGCAGGTCAGCCAGGGAGCCCGGATCCTGACCGGCCTCTACGTCCGCCAGCAGACTGATCCCCGCCTGGCCATTCCCGCCCGGCCTGACATCTACGCCTAGCACCGCGAGCCGGGCTGGCCAGGACTGCGGGGACCTGGCCAGCCCGCCAGCGGGGGGCATCCGCGCCGCACCATCGCCGGGGAATGGTGCGGCGCGGATCGCTGCCCGGCTCCGTCCGCCTCACCGTGGGGCCGTCTGGGCGGGAACCCGAATACTAAGCTCGCTCGCGTGCAAGACTCCGCGACTCCCGCCTCCTTCCCCTGGCCCCCGCAGTCCGCGACCGGCGTGGGCTCCATGCCCGGCACCGACCCGCTGGAGGCGATGCGGCTGGTCTTCGGCGAGCTCCCCGACCTGCCCCATCTGGTCGAGCTCCCGGACCGCGGCGTGGGCGCCGACATGATCGGGCGGACCGCGGGGCTGCTGATCGACATGACGGTGGACGCCACCACCCGGGGCTGGCGCTTCGCCGACCGGCCCGGGCGTGAGATGCGCCGCGCGCAGTCCCTGCTGGCCCGGGACCTCGACGCGCTGGAAGAGCTGGCCGACGGTTACCAGGGCGCGCTCAAGATCCAGGTCTGCGGGCCGTGGACGCTGGCGGCCAGCATCGAGATGGCCCGCAGCCAGGAACCCGCACTCGCCGACCCCGGGGCGGTCAGGGACCTGATCGAATCCCTGGCCGAGGGGACGGCCGCGCACGTGGCCGGCGTGCGGGCCCGGGTTCCCGGCGCCCGGCTGCTGCTCCAGGTGGATGAGCCGTCGCTGCCCGCGGTGCTGGCGGGCGATGTGCCGAGCGCCAGCGGGCTGAACCGGGTCCGGGCCGTGGATGGCCCGGACGCCGGGACAGGCCTGCTCCGGGTGGTGTCCGCCGCGCAGGTGCCCACCGTGGTGCACTGCTGCGGAATGTCGGCCCCGGTTGGCATCATGAGGGGGGCGGGCGCGGACGGGGCGGGAATCGATCTCGGCCAGCTGCGCCGGGGGGAGGAAGAGGTGCTGGCGGCGGCGGTCGAAGCGGGCCTTGGCCTTTTCGTGGGCGCCGTGCCTGCCACGCCGGGGGCAGCTACCCCGGCGGCAGCACCGGCCGGCCAGCCGCGGGCCATCCGCGGTGCGGCAGACCCTAATTCTCCGCAACGGAACCGTCCGGGCGGACTGCCCGACGCCAGGGCCACGGCCGACCGGGTGGTGGAGTTGTGGCGCCGGATGGGATGGCCGGCGGCCCGCCAGCCCGGCGCGGTGGCGGTTGCGGCCCAGGTGGTGATCACTCCTGGCTGCGGCCTGGCCGGCGCGCCGCCGGAGTACGCCCGGGCCGCGCTGGCGTGCTGCCGTGAGGCGGCCCGGATACTCCCGGAGCGGATCGAGGAGGAGGCACCGTGACCCAGCCGAATGAGCCTGGTGGTGTCTCCGCCGGCCCGGCGGGGGAGTCCGGGGGTGTGTCCGCCGGCCCGGCGGCGGAGTCCGGGGGTGTGTCAGCGGGCTCGGCGGAGGGGTCCGGGGGTGTGTCGGCCAGCCCGGCGGCGGAGTCCGGCGGGATTCCCGGGTCCGGTGTGGACGCGGTCGCCCGGCACCGGCACGCCGGGCTGAGCGCGGAGATCACCGAGGCCAATCACCGTTACCACGTGCTGGATTCGCCGACGATCTCGGACGCGGAGTACGACGCGCTGATGCGGGAACTCCGGGCGCTCGAGGAGCGCTACCCGGAGCTGCGGACCCCGGACTCTCCCACCCAGCGGGTGGGCGGCGCGATCTCCACCGAGTTCACCGCGGTCGAGCACCTGGAGCGGCTGCTCAGCCTGGACAACGCGTTCTCCGCCGAGGAACTTGACGCCTGGGCCGCCCGGGCGGAGCGGCTCGGCGGGACCGGCCCGTACCTGCTGGAGCTGAAGATCGACGGGCTGGCGGTGGACCTGGTGTACCGGGATGGGGCCCTGGTCCGGGGGGCGACCCGCGGCGACGGGGTGACCGGCGAGGACGTCACGCCGAACATCCGCACGATCGCTTCGGTCCCGCTCCGGCTGCGGGGCACGGACGTCCCGGAGACGCTGGAGGTCCGGGGCGAGGTGTTCCTGCCGGTGGCGGCGTTTCACGAGCTGAACGAGCGGCTGACCGCGATGGGCCGGCCGCCGTTCGCCAACCCGCGGAACTCGGCCGCGGGCTCGCTGCGCCAGAAGGACCCGCGGGTCACGGCGACCCGGCCGCTGGGCCTGATCGTGCACGGCGTGGGGCTCACCACGGGGGAGCCCCCGGACACCCACTCCGGGTGGTACCAGCGGCTGCGCGGATGGGGGCTGCCGGTCAGCGACCTGTTCCAGGTGACGCCGGGGCTGGACGGGGTGCGCGAGTACGTCGCCCGTTACGGCGAGCACCGGCACGACACGCCGTACGAGATCGACGGGGTCGTGGTCAAGATCGACCGGCTCGACCTGCAGCGCCGGCTGGGCCACACCAGCCGGGCCCCGCGCTGGGCCATCGCCTACAAGTACCCGCCCGAGGAGGTCAACACCAGGCTGCTGGACATCCAGGTGAACGTGGGCCGGACCGGACGGGTCACCCCGTTCGCGGTGATGGAGCCGGTGGTGGTCAGCGGGTCCACGGTTGACCGGGCCACGCTGCACAACGCCGACGAGGTGGCCCGCAAGGGCGTGCTGATCGGGGACATGGTCGTGCTGCGCAAGGCGGGCGACGTGATCCCCGAGGTGGTCGGGCCGGTCGTCGACGTGCGCACCGGGGACGAGCGTGGGTTCGAGTTCCCCACGGTGTGCCCGGCGTGCGGCACCCCGCTGGTCCGGGAGGACGGCGGGGTGGACTGGCGCTGCCCGAACACCCGGGCCTGCCCGGCCCAGCTGCGGGAGCGGCTCTTCCACCTGGCCGGCCGGGGCGCCCTGGACATCGAGGTGCTCGGCTACGAGGCGGTGAGCGCGCTGCTCGACTCGGGGCTGGTCACCGACGAGGGTGACCTGTTCGCCCTGACCGACGAGGACCTGGCCACCGCATCGTTCTTCGTGAACAAGCAGGGCAGCCTCACCGTCAACGCGGCCAAGCTGATGGGCAAGCTGGACGAGGCCCGGCACCGGCCGCTGTGGCGGATGCTGGTCGCCCTGTCCATCCGGCACGTGGGCCCCACCGCGGCCCGGGCGCTCGCGGCCCAGTTCGGCTCGCTCGACGCGATCGTGGCCGCCTCGGCCGAGGAACTGGCCGCGGTGGACGGGGTGGGCCCGAAGATCGCCGCCTCGGTGATCGAGTGGTTCGGCGTGGACTGGCACCAGGCGATCGTGGCCAAGTGGCGGGAGGCCGGCGTCCAGCTCGCGACGCCCGGCTGGACGCCGCCGCCGGCCCTGCGCCCGCCGCGCCCGGGGACGAGGCCGGGGGGCTCCCGCTGTCTGGGGTGAGCGTGGTCATCACGGGCAGCCTGGACGCCTTCAGCCGGGACGAGGCCGCGGAGGCGGTGCAGGCCCTGGGCGGAAAGGTGACCTCGTCGGTATCGAAGAAGACGGCATTCCTGGTCGCCGGGGACAAGCCCGGCAGCAAGCACGACAAGGCGCTCGCACTGGGCGTGCCCGTCCTCGACGAGGCCGCTTTCAGGGTGCTATTGGACAATGGCCCGGCTGCGGCCGCCGAGCACGCCGTGAACCCTGATGCGGCCGGGGCTCCGGGGCCTGCTGGCGACTCCTGATAATGACGTGCCGACTGGGGCCGAAATTGGTTCGGCCGACCGCAGCGCGCTGACCTGCGAAATCGTGGTTGTTGCCCACCTCATCGTAACGGATAGTGTGCAATTGGCTTCGCGAAGTACCGTTTTCGCCGTACCCTGCTGAAAGAGCCACGCGTACTCCGCCGACTGGCTGCGGCACGAGGACACCATGAGGGACCCAAACGACACCAGGGACATCGGTCCGCGGATCGGTTCCCCGCTGTGGTACTACATCACCGCCGTCACAGTGGCGGGTCTCGCGGCTCTCCTGGTCGCGGTCCACGGCCTGCCCGGCTCGGGGGCCGCCGGGCTGCTGGACCACTCGCTGATGTGGGTCATCGCCGCCCTCGCCCTGCTCGGCGAGCTCAAGCGGATCGTGACGCCGGGGAAATCCGAGCCCGACGCCGGCGCGGTCTCGGTCACCTTCTGCTTCGCCGCCCTGCTCTACTGGGGCTTCCCGGTCGCCGTGCTGCTCCGCGCGGTCACCACGCTCGTGGTGGCGCTCTCCGCGCGCCGGGCCGTTTTCCGGACGGGGTTCAACGTCGCCCAGCTCACGCTCAGCCTGGCCGCGGCGGCCGCCGTCCTCGCCGCCGCCCACGTCCACCCGTCGCCGTCCCGGCCGTGGGTGCCGGCCGGGGGCCAGGTAGCCGCCGTCGGCCTGGCCGCGGCCGCCTACTTCGCCTGCAACTTCCTGCTGGTCGACGTGGCCGTGGCGCTACACGGGCGGGCGCCCGTCCTGGCCACGCTGCGCAAGGCGCTGCCATACCAGGCCTTCGTGACCCTGGCCCTGCTGTCCGCGGCGCCGCTCGTGGTCGTGGTGATGAACCGCTCGGTGCTGCTGGTGCTGCTGTTCCTGCTGCCGCTCAGCGCGATCTACGCCAGCGCGGCCATGTCGCTGAACCGCGAGTACCAGGCGCTGCACGACCAGCTGACCGGGCTGCCGAACCGCACCCTGCTGCTGCGCCGGACCGCTGAGGCCCTGACCGAGGCCGGGCGTACCGGGGTCAAGTGCGGCTTCCTGCTCCTGGACCTCGACCGGTTCAAGGAGGTCAACGACACGCTCGGGCACGCACTGGGGGACGGGCTGCTCCGGGTGATCGCCTACCGGCTGGCCCGCAGCGTGCGGCCGGGCGACGTGGTCGCCCGGCTCGGCGGCGACGAGTTCGCGGTGCTGCTGCCCGCGGTACGGACCATCACCGTGGCCGCCGAGGTGGCCGCCCGGCTGCGGGCCGCCCTGGCCGAGCCGGTGCGCCTGGAAGGCATGTCGTTCCAGATCGAGGCCAGCGTGGGCATCGCGCTGTACCCGGACGACGGGGTCACGGTGGAAGTGCTCCTGCAGCGCGCGGACGTGGCCATGTACCTGGCCAAGGAACGGCACACCGGGGTCGAGACCTATGTCGCCCAGGCGGACCGCTACTCCCCGGCGCGGCTGTCCCTCCTCGGTGACCTGCGCCGCGGCATCGACCAGGGCCAGTTCGAGCTGTACTACCAGCCCAAGGTGTTCCTCGGCACCGGCCGGACCGCCGGGATGGAGGCGCTGCTGCGCTGGCGGCACCCGCAGCGCGGGCTGATCGGGCCGGCCGAGTTCATCCCGCTCGCCGAGCAGTCATTCCTGATGCGGGATCTGACCGCGCACGTGGTCCAGCTCGCGCTCAGGCAGGCGGCGGCCTGGCGGCGCAGCGGGCTGGCGGCCCAGCTGTCGGTCAACGTCTCGCGCCGCGACCTGCTGGACGGCAGCCTCGCCGTCACGATCGGGCGTGAGCTCGCCGCGCAGGGCCTGGCCGCCAGCGCGCTGCTGCTCGAGATCAGTGAGCGGGCGCTGACCCGCGAGGCGGCCGACATCGCGGGCGGGATGAGCGCGCTCCGCTCGCTTGGCATCGAGCTCAGCGTGGACGACTTCGGGACGGGTTACGCGTCCGTGGGCCTGCTGAAGGAGATGTCCATCGGTGAAGTGAAGATCGCCCCGTCGTTCGTCGCCAGCGTGACCACCAACCCGGACACCGAGCTGATCGTGCGCTCAGCGGTGGCGCTGCTGCGCGGGCTCGGCATCCGCTCGGTGGCCGAAGGCGTCGAGTCGCCGCAGGTCGCGGCGGCCCTGCAGGCCATGGGCTGCGACGCGGCCCAGGGCTGGCAGTTCAGCCGGCCGCTGAACGCGGCCGCCGCCACCGCGTGGCTGGCGTACCGGCGCCCGGCCCCGGTCACGGTCCCCGGAGGGGCCGCGCCGGTCCCGCCGGCCGCTGCGGTGCCCGGCCCCGGCACGCTGCCAGGAGGCATGACGGACGCGGCCCCGGCGCCCAGCCAGGTGCCCGGGGACGACCGCCTGCCCGGCCGCCGGCGGCGGCCGGCCGTGAGGCGGCGGCCCGGCCGTGAGGCGGCGGCCCGGCCGTGAGGCGGCGGCCGCGAGGCGGCGGCCCGGCCGTGAGGCGGCGGCCCGGCCGTGAGGCGGCGGCCCGGCCATAATGCCGCCAGCCTGCTCCGGGCCCGGGCCTAGGATGGCCCCATGCCCATTGACCGTGCCGAAGTGGCCCACCTGGCCCGGCTGTCGAGACTGGCCCTGACCGACGGTGAACTCGATCACTTCGCGGTCCAGCTCGACCAGATCATCGCGGCCGTCGCGCGGGTCCAGGAGGTCGCCGCGGAGGGCATCCCGCCGACCACGCACGCGGTCCCGGTGACCAACGTGTTCCGTGACGACGTGGTGGTTCCGCCGCTCGGCGCGGACCGGGTGCTGGACCAGGCGCCGGCCGTGGAGCAGCAGCGTTTCCGCGTCCCGCGGATCCTGTCGGAGGACTGATCGTGGACGACAAGACCAGGCCAGGCGAAGCCATGCCTACCCCGGACCGCGCGGGCGAGCTGACCCGGATGACGGCGGCGGAGCTCGCCGCCGCGATCGCAGGCGGCCAGGTGTCCGCGCTGGAAGTGACCGAGGCCCATCTGGGCCGGATCGACGCGGTCGACGGGCAGCTGCACGCCTTCCTGCACATCGCGGCGGACCGCGCCCGGGCCGCCGCCCGCGCGGTGGACGAGCGCCGCGCGGCGGGTGACGTGCTCGGCCCGCTGGCCGGCGTGCCGCTGGCCCTCAAGGACGTCTTCACCACCACGGACATGCCGACCACCTGCGGCTCCCGCATCCTCGGCAGCTGGCGGCCGCCGTACGACGCGACCGTGACGCGCCGGCTCCGCGAGGCTGGTGTGGTGCTGCTGGGCAAATCGAACTTGGACGAGTTCGCGATGGGCTCGTCCACCGAGAACTCGGCGTTCGGCCCGTCGCACAACCCGTGGGACCTGGCCCGGGTACCCGGGGGGTCGTCGGGTGGCTCGGCCGCGGCGGTCGCAGGCTTCGAGGCCCCGCTCGGCGTCGGTACCGACACCGGGGGGTCCATCCGGCAGCCCGCCGCGGTGTGCGGGATCGTCGGGGCCAAGCCGACGTACGGCGGGCCGTCCCGGTACGGGCTGATCGCCTTCGCGTCGTCGCTGGACACCCCCGGGCCGCTGGCCCGGACCGTGCTGGATGCGGCCCTGCTGCACGAGGCGATCTCCGGTCACGACCCTTGTGACTCCACGTCGGTGGACGCGCCGGTCCCGCCCGTGGTGGCCGCCGCCCGGCAGGCCGACGTGAGCGGCCTGCGCATCGGGGTGGTGCCGGAGCTGAGCGGCGAGGGCTACCAGCCGGGGGTGCTGGCCCGGTTCAACGAGGCCGTCGAGCTCCTGGAGTCCCTGGGCGCCAAGATCGTCGAGGTGTCCTGCCCGCACTTCACCTACGCGCTGCCCGCCTACTACCTGATCGCGCCCAGCGAGTGCTCCTCCAACCTGGCCCGGTTCGACGGCATGCGCTACGGGCTGCGGGTCGGTGACGACGGCACCCGCGACGCCGAGGAAGTCATGCTGCTCACCCGCGCCGCGGGGTTCGGGCCCGAGGTGAAGCGCCGCATCATGCTGGGCACGTACGCGCTGTCGAGCGGCTACTACGACGCCTACTACGGCAAGGCCCAGCAGGTGCGGACCCTCATCACCCGGGACTTCGAGGCCGCCTTTGAGCAGGTCGACGTGCTGATCTCGCCGACCACGCCGACCACCGCGTTCCCCATCGGGGAGCGGGCCGACGACCCCATCGCCATGTACCTCGCCGACCTGTGCACGATCCCGTCCAACCTGGCCGGCAACGCGGCGCTGTCGGTGCCGTGCGGGCTCGCGCCCGAGGATGGCCTGCCGGTCGGGCTGCAGATCATGGCGCCGGTCCTGGCCGACGACCGGGTGTACCGGGTGGCCGCGGCCGTGGAGGCCGCGCTCACCCGGCGCCGCGGCGGCCCGCTGCTGGACGCGATCCGCGGGCCGGCCGGGCTGCCCGCCCCCGTGGCTTGGCAGAACGGTGCTCCGGGAAACGG
>CAVQEM010000049.1:0-22726 GCA_963711485.1 uncultured Actinomycetes bacterium | reverse complement strand
TGTTATGTTGCTGTTCCTTCGTTCGTCGTCTTGTTGGTGGCCGCGACGCGATCATCGGATCGCGCCGGTCGGCCAGCGTCGGCCGTGCCCGCGTGATCAGCCTGCCCGGTGAAGTCGAGCGCGCCACCGGCCGTGCGGCCAGATCCCCTCGGCCACGCCCAGCGGCGGCGCCCAGGTCGGCCAGGGCCCGGCCCTGCTCGATGTGCAGCTCCACGTAGCAGCCGAGCTGGCGCGAGCAGGTCCTCGTCGGGGCCGAGCAGCCCCGGATCCTGCCCGGCCGCCCGCATCGCGTCGGCCAGCGCGATCCCGTCGCCGTCGCGCAGCTCGCCGGGCCGTCCCCGGGGTCGATCGCGCCGGTCAGCAGGCGGCTGCCCAGGCAGGCCACCCCGAAGCGGGCCCCTTCCTCCTCGGTGAAGGCGGCCACCGCGATCGGCCGGGACGGGGCGAAGCCTGCGGCCCGCAGCTCGTCGATCGCCGCGAACGCGGACACCACGCCCAGCGGCCCGTCGTACGCCCCGCCGTCCGGGCACCGAGTCCAGGTGGCTGCCGGTGGCCACGGCGGGCCCGACCGGATCCGGGCACGTCCCACCAGGCCCACAGGTTGCCGTTGCGGTCGGTCGCCGTGCGCAGCTGCCGCTTCCGGGCCGCGGCCTCGAACCAGGCCCGGCAGTCCAGGTCGGCCGGGGTCCAGGAGAACCGGCGGTACCCGCCGGTGCCGGGTCCCGGCCGATCGGCAGCAGCGACTCCCAGAGGTCGGCGAACGCCGGGTCGGGGACGGCGCGGGCGGGCTCATCACGACTGCATCGGGACCCGGACGCCCCGCTGCCGCGGCCACCTCGGCCGCCTCGCTCGTAGCCGGCGTCCACGTGCCGGATCACGCCCATCCCCGGGTCGTTGGTCAGCACCCGCTCCAGCTTCTGCCCGGCCAGCGGGGTGCCGTCGGCCACGCACACCTGGCCCGCGTGGATGGACCGGCCGATGCCGACGCCGCCGCCGTGGTGGATGCTCACCCAGGACGCCCCGGACGCGGTGTTGACCAGCGCGTTCAGCAGCGGCCAGTCGGCGATCGCGTCCGAGCCGTCGGCCATTGCCTCGGTCTCCCGGTAGGGCGAGGCCACCGAGCCGCAGTCGAGGTGGTCCCGGCCGAGCACGATCGGGGCGCTGCACCTCCCCCCGGGCGACCAGCTCGTTGAACCGCAGGCCCGGCCAGGTGCCGCTCGCCGTAGCCGAGCCAGCAGATCCGCGCGGGCAGCCCCTGGAAGTGCACCTTCTCCTCGGCCATCCGGATCCACCGGGCCAGCGGCTCGTTGTCGGGGAACAGGTCGAGGATGGCCGCGTCGGTAGCGGCGATGTCGGCCGGGTCACCGGACAGCGCGGCCCACCGGAACGGGCCCCGTGCCCTCGCAGAACAGCGGCCGGATGTAGGCGGGCACGAAGCCGGGGAAGGCGAACGCCCGCTCGTAACCGGCCAGCTGCCGCCTCGCCGCGGATCGAGTTGCCGTAGTCGAAGACCTCGGCGCCCGCGTCCATGAAGCCGACCATCGCCGCGACGTGCGCGGCCATCGACTTCCGGGCCCGCTCGGTGAAGCCGGCCGGGTCCTCGGCGCGCAGCGCGGCCATGTCCTCGAACGGCACGCCGCGGGGCAGGTAGGTCAGCGGGTCGTGCGCCGAGGTCTGGTCGGTGACGACGTCGATCGGCGCGCCCGCGGCCAGCATCGCGGGCACGATCTCGGCCGCGTTGCCGAGCAGGCCGATGGACAGCGGCTGCCCGGCGTCCCGGGCCGCGGTCGCCCGGCGCAGCGCGTCGTCGGTGTCGTCCGCGGCCACGTCCAGGTAGCCGTGCTCGATCCGGCGGGCGATCCGGGACGGGTCGCAGTCGATGCACGATGGCCACCCCGCCGTTCATGGTGACCGCGAGCGGCTGCGCGCCGCCCATGCCGCCCAGCCCGGCGGTCAGCGTGATCGTGCCGGCCAGCGACCCGCCGAACCGTTTCGCCGCCACGGCCGCGAACGTCTCGTAGGTGCCCTGCAGGATGCCCTGGGTGCCGATGTAGATCCACGAGCCCGCGGTCATCTGGCCGTACATGGTCAGCCCGAGGGACTCCAGGCGGCGGAACTCCTCCCAGGTGGCCCACTGCGGGACCAGGTTGGAGTTGGCGATCAGCACCCGCGGCGCCCACTCGTGGGTGCGCATCACGCCGACCGGCTTGCCCGACTGGACCAGCAGCGTCTCGTCGCCCTGCAGGTCGCTGCAGGGAGCGCGACGATCGCGTCGAACGCCTGCCAGCTGCGGGCCGCGCGGCCCGAGCCGCCGTACACGATGAGCTGGTCCGGATGCTCGGCCACCTCGGGATCGAGGTTGTTCATCAGCATCCGCATGGCCGCCTCCTGCGGCCAGCCCCGGCAGGACAGGGCGGTGCCGCGCGGGGCACGGACCGGGCGCGGGCCGGACGGGCCGTCGGTCATCGCTGGCTCCTCGTCGAGTCGGGCACCGCGCAGGTCGCGGGTCGGGCGGCGCCGGTGACGCCAGCCCCGGTTCATCAGCGCTGGCGAGCCTCTAACGCCAGGCGCCGGGCGGGATCCACCCGAGGGTGTCCCGGCCCGGCGCCAGAGCCGGGGCCGGGCTAGCCAGGTCAGGCCCGCGCCGAGCCGGTCCAGCCGGTCAGGCCAGCCGAGGGTCAGCCTTATGCCGACCGCCTTCAGCCAGCCGGCGCGACCGTGGAGTAGTTGGCGTGGTCCAGGATGACCGCCTTGTCCATGGCCAGCAGGCCGGCCGTGGTCAGCCTGGCGGAGACGTCGTTCAGCGTGCTGGTGATGGTCGGCGTGGCCGCCTTCTTGTAGACCAGCGGAACGACGTTCTGCGCCGCGAAGTTGAATTTCGGGTCGGCCAGCGCCACCAGGTGGTCGGTGATGATCTGCGGCGTGGTGGTGAACACGTCGGCCGCCTGGACCTTGCCGTCCTGCAGGGCGGCCAGGGTCAGCGGGCCGGACTCGTCGAGCGGGTCGAACCCCTTGAACGTCAGGCCGTAGTTCTTCTTGAGCCCGACCAGGCCGTCGGTGCGGGTCTTGAACTCGGGCGGGCCGCCGAACGACCATGTTCTTCGCGTACGGCTTGAGGTCCGCGATGGAGGTCAGGTGATCCTTCTTCGCGGTGGCCTGGGTCACCGTGACCGAGTCCTTGTCCTGGGCGGACGAGGGGTTGAGGATCTCCAGCGACGAGGGCAGCTTGGACTTCAGGGCGGCGTCCACCTCGGCGGTGGTCGCGGCCGTGCTGCTGGTGTCCACCGACGTGGTCAGCAGCGCGCCGTTATATTCGGGAATGATGCTGATCGTGCCCTTTTGGATCTGCGGGATAATAGACCTCGCGGGCGCCGATGTTGAATTTTGGCGTCACCTTAACGCCTTTGCCCTGCAGGGCGAGGACGTAGATCTCGGCCAGGAGCTCGTTCTCCGGGAAGTTGGCCGAGCCGACGACGACCGTGCCTTTCGCCGCGCCGGAGGACAGCGGGTTAGAACTGCTGCTGCTGCTACCACTGGCGCTGCTGCCGCCACTGCTGCCGCAGGCAGCCAGCCCCAGGCTGGTCAGGACGGCCAGGCCGCCGATGGCACCAGCGCGCCACCGCTTCGTGAACAGCGGCGACGCACCTGCCGCGAACCGCGATCTCGGAAACATGGTGTTTCCCTTCTTTTCCGATAGTTTTAGTACGCTATCACGACGAGCGCCCTTGCAGGCGCAAACCCTTCGGCACGGCGACACGCCGTACTCCGACAAAAAGAGCCTGCACGGCGAGGGCCAGCAGGACGACAAACAAGGCCCCGCCCGCGACCTCCCCGTAATTGTTCTCGGCGAGCCCGTCGATTATGTAACGGCCCAGTCCGCCCAGGCCGATGTAGGCGGCGATTGTCGCGGTGGCCACCACGAATATCGCGCCGGTGCGGAGGCCGAGCACGATCAGCGGCATGGCCACCGGAACCTCGACCTTCCGTATCTGCTGCCAGGGGGTCATGCCCATGCCCCGGGCCGCGTCCTTGAGCTCCGGGTCGACCCCGGACACCCCTTCGTAGACGTTGACCAGGATGGCCGGGATGGCCAGCACGACCAGCGGCACCAGCCAGGCCAGCACGGAGAAGCCCAGCCAGAGGGTGAGCAGGACGAGCAGGCCGAGCGTGGGGATGGCCCGCCACGCGTTGGCCACGTTGACCACGGCCACCGCTCCCCGGCCGGTATGCCCGATCAGGATGCCCAGCGGGACGGCGATCAGCGCCGCGACGAGCAAGGCCAGCCCGGCGTAGCCGATCTGCTCCAGGATCCGGACCGGGATGCCCTCGGGGCCGTGCCACTGCTGCGGCTGCTTCAGCCAGTTCCACGCGTAACTGAAGAAGCTCACCGGGCCACCACCATGGGGGCGGGCACCGGCACGGGCGCCGCGGCCTTGATCTCCCCGCTGCTGCGTCCTGGCCGCCAGGGGGTCAGCAGCCTGCGGAGTCCCACCAGGAGCAGGTCGCAGACCAGCGCGAGCGCGATGATGAGCCCAGCGCCCACGTAGATCTCAGTGGGGAAGTCGCGCTGGTACCCGTCGATGATGAAGTAGCCCAGGCTGCTGACCCCGATCAGCTGGCCGACACTGGCCAGGCTGATGCTCGACACCATGGCGACCCGCAGCCCGGCGATGACGACGGGCAGGGCGATCGGGAGCTCGACCTGGACCAGGCGCCGCGACGTGCCGAAACCCATGGCCGTGGCGGCCTGGCGGACCGGATCCGGGACCGACCGCATGCCATCGACCACGCCCGGCACCAGGATGCAGAAGGAGAACAGGGTGAGCGCGATGATGACCGTCGTGTCGGTCAGGCCGGTGTACGGGATCAGCACGATGAACAGGGCCAGCGAGGGGACCGCGTACAGCACGCTCGTGGCGGACAGCACCGGGGGGTACAGCCATCTCCACCGGGAGCAGGCGATCCCCAGGGGCAGCGAGATGACCAGGCCGATCAGCGCCGGCACGATGCCCAGGTAGGCGCTCTCCAGGGTGAGCTGCCTGATCTGTGCGGCGTTCTGGGGTATCCAGGACCACATCATGACTCGGCGGCCGCCTTCGGGGCGGGGTCCCGCACCTGCCCGTCCTCCGGCCGGGCCGGAGGCCCTCCCGGGGTCCCCGGGACCGGTACGGCCTGCTCCGCGGCGTGGATCGCGGCCCGCAGCCGCTCGTAGGAGGTCACCCCGACCACCTGGCCGCCGTCGTCCACCCCGACCGCCCGGCCGGTGGGCGACAGCACGGTCGCGTCCAGCGCCGCCCGCAGCGAGTCTGTGCGCACGTCGAACGTGTGGCCGTACGGCTCCAGCCGGGCCTGGCTGGCCCGTGCCCCGCTGGGCAGCGCCTCCAGGTCGCTGGTCGTGGCCCAGCCGCGCGGCCGCTGTCCCGGGCCGGTGACCAGCACGTACTCCTCGCCGGCCTGCCGGGCGGTGTCAGCCGCCGTGGAGGCGGACGTGTCCTCGCCGACCACGGCCCGGTCATCCAGGCTGAGCCCGGAGGCGGCCAGGAACGACAGCCGCCGGATGCCGCGGTCGAAGCCGAGGAAGTTCTCCACGTACCCGTCGGCCGGCGCGGCCAGCAGCCGCTCGGGCGTGCCCAGCTGGGCGATCTTCCCGCCCGGCCGGAAGATGGCAACCTGGTCGCCCACCTTGATAGCCTCCTCGACGTCGTGGGTGACCAGCACCACGGTCTTGTGCAACTCGGCCTGGAGCCTGAGGAGCTCATCTTGCAGGGTGGCCCGGACAATCGGGTCCACGGCGCTGAACGGCTCGTCCATCAGGAGCACCGGCGGGTCGGCGGCGAGCGCCCGGGCCACGCCCACCCGCTGCTGCTGCCCGCCGGACAGCTGGTAGGGGTAGCGGCGGGCCAGGTCCTCGTCCAGGCCGACCAGGGCCATGAGCTCCCGGGCGCGGGCCCGGGCCTTGCCCTTGCCCCAGCCGATCAGCAGCGGCACGGTGCCGATGTTGTCCTCGATCGTGCGGTGCGGGAACAGGCCCGCCTGCTGGATGACGTAGCCGATCCCCCGGCGCAGCGTCGACTGGTTCGACTGCATGATGTCCTGGCCGTCGAGCAGGATCCGCCCGCTGGTCGGCTCGATCAGCCGGTTGATCATGCGCAGCGTGGTGGTCTTCCCGCAGCCGCTCGGACCGACCAGAACCATGGTCTGGCCGCCAGGTACCTCCAGGTCGAGGCTGTCCACGGCGACAGTCCCCCCGGGGTACCGTTTTGTCACGCTCTCGAAGGTGATCAAGACGTGGCCTTCCGGTGTGCCCCGCCGAAGGATCGGGGACTTTCGCTGGTCAGTACCCGCGACGCCGGGACGCATGCCCGCCCCAGAGCATGATCAGCGTATCCGCCGACTTACCAGGCTGCCGGTACCCGCCGCGATTCCCGGTCACGCGCGCCGAACTGCCGACAAAGGGCAACCAAACCGTAACCGTCCCGAAAACTGCGCGGCGGAGCGGCCGGGCGGCCTGGGCCAGACCGCCCGGGAGCTGGAATAATCGGGTGGGCGCGGAGGTTGGAGCCAGGTCACGGGCAAGGACGCTCAGGTCACGGTGGCGCACGGCGCGCCCCCGGCGATCACGCACAGTGGGCCCGCACGGGTCCGCGCGGACGGGCCCGCACGGGTCCGCACGGACGCGCGGCCTTCCGCGACTCCCTGATCCCGACACCTCCTGGGACACCCATCATGACGGTTGAGATCAACGAGCAGAACGAGGCCCACGGCCACGAGCACAAAGACGTGTCCGGTGGCTGGCTCCGCCCTGCCGTGTTCGGCGCCATGGATGGGCTGGTGACCAACGTCTCACTGATCGCGGGCGTGGGCGCCGGGGTCAGCAGCTCTGGCGGGTCCCCCCACCTCATCGTGCTCACCGGCCTGGCCGGGCTGGCCGCGGGCGCGTTCTCGATGGCGACCGGCGAGTACGTCTCGGTCTCCTCCCAGAACGAGCTCATCCAGGCGGAGGTCCGCAAGGAGGAGCACGAGCTCAAGCACAACGCCGCCTCGGAGCAGATGGAGCTGGCGGCCAGCTTCCGCCGGCAGGGGGTGGACGCGGACCTGGCCGACCGGGTGGCGCAGCAGATCTCGGCTCATCCCGAGCAGGCGCTGGGCGTGCATGTCCGCGAGGAACTCGGGGTGGACCACCACGATCTGCCCTCGCCGTACACCGCGGCCGGCGCCTCGCTGGTCACGTTCGCGGTCGGCGCGCTGATCCCGCTGCTGCCCTACCTGTTCGGGCTCAACAACCTGGCCGTGGCGCTCGGCCTGGCCGCGGTGGCCGCGTTCGTCGGCGGCGGCCTGGTCGCCCGGCTCACCGACCGCCCGTTCCTGCGCGGCGCCCTGCGGCAGCTCCTCCTCGGCGCCGCGGCCGCCGGGATCACGTTCCTGATCGGCAGCGCGGTCGGCGCCGGCGTCACCGCAGGCTGATCCGGGGCCCGGGCGCTACCAGGCGTCCGGCCCGAACGCTTCGTCCTCGTGCCCGCCTGGCCCGGACAGCAGCTTGAGGTCCGCCTCCACCATCATCGTGATCAGCTCGTCGAAGCCCACCTGGGGTTCCCAGCCGAGCCGCCCCGCCGCCTTGGCCGGGTCCGCGCACAGCTGGTCCACCTCGGCGGGGCGGACGAACGCCGCGTCCACCGCGACGTGCTCCCGCCAGTCCAGCCCGGCCACCGCGAACGCCCGCTCGACCAGCTCCTCGACGCTGTGCGTCACCCCGGTGCCGATCACGTAATCCTCCGCCTCGTCCTGGGCCAGCATCAGGTGCATGGCCTGGATGTAGTCCCCGGCGAACCCCCAGTCCCGGCGCGACCACAAGGTGCCCAGCCGCAGCTGCCGCTCGTGCCCCAGCTTGATCTTGGCCACGCCGAGGGACACCTTGCGGCTGACGAATTCCGCGCCCCGGCGCGGTGATTCGTGATTGAACAGGATCCCGGACGCCGCGAACATGCCGTAGGACTCACGGTAGTTCTGGGTCAGGAAGTGCCCGTAGGCCTTGGCCACCCCGTACGGGCTGCGCGGGTGGAACGGGGTCTGCTCGGTCTGCGGGCTCTCCCGCACCTGCCCGAACATCTCCGACGAGGACGCCTGGTAGAAGCGGATCTGCCCGCCCCGCGGCGTGCGCGACGCGCTGATCCCGCTGCACACCCGGATCGCCTCCAGCACCCGGAGCACGCCGATGCCGGTCACCTCCCCGGTCAGTTCGGCCTGCTGCCAGGACATGGGCACGTAGGAGATCGCGGCCAGGTTGTAGATCTCGTCCGGCTGGACCTTCTCCACCGCGGCGATCAGGCTGCCCTGATCGAGCAGGTCGCCGCGGACCAGCCGGATGTCGCCGAACAGCTGGCGGACGCCGCGCACCCGGGGGTTGGACTGCCCGCGGACCAGCCCCCAGACCTCATAACCCTGCGTCAGCAGGTGTTCGGCCAGATACGAGCCGTCCTGCCCGGTGATCCCGGTGATCAGTGCGCGCCTCGTCAGCGGAGCCTCCGTCCTGGCGAACCGGGCCATCTCAAGCCGCGATCGGGCCATCTCTGGCACGACCGGGCACACCGGCTCAGCTCGTGCCACCTCAGCGTACGTCGGCGCAGCTTACCGTCGTGGCCGCGGCGGGCTCGCGGGCCGTGGGCGGCGCACCGGTGCCGGCTCCGGGCGGCGGATGTACCCGATGGTAATGTTCGCTCCCTAACAGCCCACGCGGGCCAGCCCGGGCGGACAGCGGGCGGATCCCCGCAAGTCGGCAGAGAGTCCGCCAATGCGGCACAAATCAGACAGCCAGGCGGCTAACGAGAGGTGCGTACCTGCGTGATGAGCACCGGGACGAGCGCCGGGACGAGCGCGGACCGGCCGCTGCGCGTCGCGCTGCTGTCCTACCGCAGCAAGCCGCACTGCGGCGGCCAGGGCATCTACCTGCGTCATCTGTCCCGTGAGCTGGCCGCGCTTGGTCACCACGTCGAGGTGTTCTCCGGCCAGCCCTATCCGGAGCTGGAACCGGGCCCGGTGCTCCGCGAACTGCCCAGCCTGGACCTGTACGCCGACGACGACCCGTTCCGCACCCCGAAGCTGTCGGAGTACCGGGACTGGATCGACGTCCTGGAGTTCGGCGTGATGAAGACCGGCGCCTTCCCCGAGCCGCTCACGTTCAGCCTGCGCGCGCTGCGCGCCCTGCGCGGCCGGGCGGGCGACTTCGACCTGGTCCACGACAACCAGGTGCTGGCGTACGGGCTGCTCGGCCTGGCCCGGCTCGGCCTGCCCCTGGTGACCAGCATCCACCACCCGATCAGCGTGGACCGGCGGATCGAGCTGGATTCCTCCCACGGCTGGGCCCGGGTCGGCAAGTGGCGCTGGTACTCGTTCGTCCGGATGCAGGCCCGGGTGGCCCGCCGGGCCGGCCCGGTGCTCACCGCCTCGCAGGCCTCCCGCGCCGACATCTGCCGTGACTTCCGGGTCGATCCGGCCCACGTGCACGTGATCCCGCTCGGCGTGGACACCCGGCTGTTCCATCCCCGGGAGGCTCCCCGGGTCCCGGGCCGGATCGTGGCCGTGGCCAGCGCCGACTCGCCGCTCAAGGGGGTGTCCACGCTGCTCCAGGCCTTCGCCAAGATCACCGTGGAGCGCGAGGGCCAGCTCATCGTGGTCGGCAGGCCCGCCGCCGGGGGACCGACCGAGAAGCTGGTCAGCGACCTCGCCCTCGGGGACCGGGTCCGGTTCCTGCACGGAATCAGCGATACCGAATTGTCCCAGCTGGCCGCCAGTGCCGAGATCGCCGTGGTCCCCTCGCTCTACGAGGGGTTTTCGTTGCCTGCCGTTGAGCACATGGCCTCCGGGACGCCTCTGATCGCCAGCCGCACCGGCGCGCTCCCCGAAGTCACGGGAGACGCCGCGGTCCTCGTGGAACCGGGGAACCCCGAGGTGCTCGCGGCCGCGGTGCGCGACCTGCTCGACTCCCCCGCCGAGCGCGCCCGGCTCGGCGCCGCCGCGTGGCAGCGGGTGCAGGAGCGGTTCGCCTGGCCCGCGGTCGCCCGGGCGACGGTAGAGCAGTACCGCGATGCGATGGCGCGCTTCCCGGCCCGGCCCGGCGCCGCCCGTGGTTCTCTTCCCGCCCGCAACGAAGACCAGCCGTGCTGACCGTCGACTTCAGCCGGCTGCCCGCCGGGGCCGGTGACCGGGTGCTCGACCTCGGCTGCGGCGCGGGACGGCACGCGTTCGAGGCGCTGCGCCGCGGCGCGTCCGTGGTGGCGCTGGATGCGGACGAGGGCGAGTTGCGCGGGTGGCCGGCATGGTGGCCGCGATGGCCACGGCCGGCGAGGTTCCGGCCGGGGCCAGCGCCCGGGCCGTGCGCGGTGACGCGACCCGGATGCCGTTTCCCGACGGGGCGTTCGACCGGGTGATCGCGGCCGAGGTGCTTGAGCACATCCCGGACGACCGACGGGCGCTGCGCGAGATCGCCCGGGTGCTCCGGCCGGGCGGGCAGGTGGCCGTGACCGTGCCGGCCTGGCTGCCGGAGCGGATCTGCTGGCGCCTGTCCGACGATTACCACAACACGCCGGGCGGCCACATCCGCATCTACACCCGGGCCGAGATGGAGATCAAGCTGGCTCAGGCCGGGCTGCGGGTCGGCGGCCATCATCACGCCCACGGCCTGCACTCGCCGTACTGGTGGCTGAAGTGCGCGGTCGGCGTGCACGACGACGATCACCCGCTGGCCCGCGCGTACCACAAGCTGCTGGTCTGGGACATCATGAAGAAGCCGGCCGCCACCCGGCTGGCCGAGCGGGCGCTGAACCCGCTGATCGGCAAGAGCATCGTCATCTACGCGGACAAACCACCCGAGGGTGCGGAGCCCCCTGCAGTCGCGGGCGCTCGTTCCTCCCGGGGCACGGGCGTCCCCCGGGCCGGTCACGCAGCTGAGCGGGCGCATGCCATCGCCTGACTTCCTGGCCGGCTCGGTGAGCAATGGCCATCCCGATGCTCCCGGTCCGCCGGTGACTGCGGAACGTAGTCAGCGTGCTACGATACGTCGTTCCGGGGTCCCTGACCTGCCGGGCATCCTGACCGCGACCGAGACCCTGGCCACGGCCGAGCACATCGCCGCGCGGCAGGAGCCGGGCGGCGCGATCAGCTGGCCGGACGGGCACACCGACGCCTGGGACCACGTGGAGTGCGCGATGGCGCTGTCCGTGTGCGGGCTGTCCGGCCCGGCCCGGCGGGCCTACGACTGGCTGTGCGAGACCCAGCGGGCCGACGGGTCGTGGCCCAAGCGGACCGAAGCCGGGATCGTGACCGACGCCGCGGCCGAGAGCAACCAGACCGCCTACGTCGCGGTGGGCACCTGGCACGAGTACCTGCTCACCGGCGACCGCGCCTTCGTGGCCGCGATGTGGCCGGTGGTGCGCCGCGCCATGGGGTTCGTGCTCGGCCTCCAGCGCCCGCGGGGCGAGATCGTCTGGAAGCGGTCGGCAGACGGCACTCCCGCTCGGTACGCGCTGCTCACCGGGTGCTCCAGCACGTACCAGAGCCTGGTGTGCGCCGCCCGGCTGGCCCGGGTCATGGGTGAGCCGCAACCGCGCTGGGAGCAGGCCGCACGGCGGCTCGGTCACGTGGTGGCCTGCCACCCTGGGGCGTTCGCGGACAAGAGCCGGTTCTCGATGGACTGGTACTACCCGGTGCTGGCGCGGCCCGGTGCGCGGCCCGGACGGCCAGGCCCGCCTGGATTCGGGGTGGGCGGAGTTCGTGGTGCCCGGCCTGGGCGTGCGCTGCGTCCGCGACGAGCCGTGGGTAACCGGCGCGGAAACTTGTGAGCTGGTCATGGCGCTCGACGCCGTCGGGGACCCCGACGGGGCCCTCCGCCTGTTCAGCGAGGTTCAGCACCTGCGGGACGCCGACGGTGGTTACTGGACCGGCTGGCAGTACGCGGACCAGGCGCACTTCCCGGCCGAGCGGAGTAGCTGGACCGCGGCGGCGATGATCCTGGCCGCGGACGCCCTGTCCCGGACCACCCCCGGCTCCGCCTTGTTCCGCGACCTGCCCGCCGCCTCGGCCCAGGCGGGGGCGGACGCCGACGGCCTTGTGGGGGCGGACGGCGCGGGGGTCGTGGGGGCGGACGGCGCGGGGGTCGTGGGGGCGGACGGCGCGGGGGTTCCTGGGACGCCCCGGACAGCCGTCGCCGACGAGGACCCCGTCCCGTGCGGCTGCCCGCCAGCACAGTGACCGGCGCGGCCTAACCCCGCCGCTGTGTTTCATGAGGCGCCCCCCGCCCCCCGCGCTGCGCGCCGCTGCGAGAGTGCCTCGCGCTGCCGCGCAATCGGCTGCCGGGCCAGCGGCCTCACCAACGACGAGGACCCGGTGAAGCAGTGCCCTCCGAGACCCGCGATCACGAATATGACGAGGTAATCCCGGCAACCGGCCAGGAAGGCGGCAGGCGCAGTACTGCGCCCGGCCTACCCGGCTACCAGCAGCGGCCCATCATCGGTCCCCGCGGGAACCGCGTTCCGCGCTGTGCAGGCGGTAACACAGCACAACGCCGGCATCGGCAGCAGCGATCGCTCCCGATACCGGCGTCCCCGCTATTGTGCGCGGGGGCCGGACTACTTACTTGCTGTCTGCCTCGACCAGGCGCTCGACGAGCTCGTCAACGGTGCCCGACTTGGGCAGCTCCCGCTCGGCCAGCAGGTCGCTCAGCTCGGCCTTGGTGCGGCCCTCGTAGCGTTCGCGGGCCGTGTCGTGGGCCCGCGTGGCCCGCTGGCGGACGAGGTTACCGGCTGACCCGGCCTGCTCACGGGCTATGCCCGAGAGCGTGCGGCCACCTCCACCCACTCGACGGTGAGGTGGCGGTTGATGTCTACCGTCCGCTGCACCAAATCGAAGTAGCGCTCGACTGCCGGGGTCAGGTCGATGTGAGGCAGCCCGGGAAGGCGGTTAGTCAGGGTCCGCGCGCCCTGCGTCCAGAAATCGGCGGTCTTGTCCACCGCGCTGGCCGCCTGGCTTGCCGCAGCGCCGTATTGCCTGGTCATGCTTGTCATGTGCATTCTCCTTCGCTTGGTTGTATGCATACTATATCAAGCAATTGGGTACTAAAGCAAGCAATGGGTGGTGCTAGCGTGCGGCGGCGGACGGGGACGAATCTCGAGGGCTCAGCTAGGCGGGGCCGCGGGCGGCGCGTTCCAGGACCCGCAACGAGCCGTGGACACCGACCTCGGCGAACTCCCCGGACGCGAGAGCCTGCTGGTAGATCCGGTAGGGGGCCTGGCCGCCGTCGGCCGGGTCGGGGAACACATCGTGGATGGCCAGCGCGCCGCCGCGAGTCACCCAGGGTGACCAGTTCGCGTAGTCCGCCTGGGCCGCCGCGTCGGTGTGCCCGCCGTCGATGAACAGCATGCCCAGCGGCGTCCGCCACAGGCTCGCGACCTGGGCGGACCGGCCCACCACGGCGACGACCTGCGCTTCCAGGCCGGCCGCGGCCAGGGTGGCGCGGAAGTGCGGCAGCGTGTCCAGCCGCCCGGTTCCCCCGTCCACCAGAGTGGTGTCGTGGTACTCCCAGCCGGGCTGGTTCTCCTCCGACCCGTGGTGGTGGTCCACGGTGACGACCACCTGGTCCGCGCCGCGGGCCGCGGCGGCCAGGTAGATCGTGGACTTGCCGCAGTAGGTGCCGATCTCCAGCACTGGGCCGCGGGAGGCGTACGCGGCCGCGGTCCGGTAGAGGGCCAGGCCTTCGTCGGGGGGCATGAACCCCTTGGCCGCCTCGGCCGCCTGCCGCAGCCCCTCGGGCATCGGGACCGCGTCACGGACCGTGGTCATCCTCCACCTCTCCTCCCGGGGTGCCCGGGACGCGCGCGGCTGCGGTACTACCGTAAACACTTCCGGCGGCGGGCGTGGCCGGCCGGCGAGGCTTAGCGGGCGAGGAGGCACCACGATGCGGGTGGCGGTCGACGGGGAACTGTGCGAGGCGAACGGTGTGTGCGCCGGCCTGGCCCCGGAGGTCTTCGACCTGGACGACGCGGACTACCTGCGCATCCTGGTGGCTGAGGTGCCCGCGGGGCTGGCCGGCGTGGTCCGCAGCGCGGTGGCGTCCTGCCCGAAACAGGCCCTGCGCCTGGAGGAGTAACCGGATGTGCCGGGCGGCCGGCTGGACCGCGGCTGGCCGGACTCGGAGACCGGCTGGCCGTGGCCGGCTGGAGCGTGGCCGGGCTGCCCCCCGTGGCCAGGCTGGGCCCCAGTGGCCGGCTGGGCCCCGTGGCCGCTGGGCCCCCGTGGCCCTGAGCACGGCTGGCTGGACCCGGCCGACGCCGGGTTAGAGGACGCCGGCGGCGAGAGCGACACCGACGGCTACCAGGATCGCGCCGCCGATCTGCTCGCCGCGGCGCCCGGCCGCGGTGCCGATCCGGCCGCCGAGCTCAAGGCCGGCCAGGGACAGCACGACGCTCACCACCCCGATGACGATGGCGCCCTCGGCCACGCCCACGTGCATGGTGCCGAGCGCGAAGCCGGCGGCCAGGTTGTCCAGGCTGAGCGCGAACGCACTGATGATCAGCCGGCCCAGGCTGTCCGTGTGGTGCGGCCGACCCGGCGGTCGCGTGCCGCAGACAACCTCCGCAGGCTGGCGCCAGGCCTGGATCACGGTGACCACGCCGATGGCGATCAGCACGCCGGCACCGATCCAGCGGGCCGCGTGACCGATGCCGCTGGCCACCCCGGCGCCGATGACGAGACCCACGATTGGCATGCCCGCCTCGAAGACGCCGAAGATCACCGCGACCCGGATCCGGGTCCGGGCGGTCACGCCGCCGAAGCCGATGCCGATCGCTGCGGCCAGGTTGGACAGGCCAACCGAAGCCGCGACGAGAAGGAGGGCGAGCACGCGCTCAGGCTAGCGCCGGGAGTCCGGATTCGCCGGTTTTCGCTGGTCGGGGGCTCAGTGCCAGGACCGGAGTCCGGGCGCCCTGGCCGGGGCTCAGTATCCCGGCTCCTGCAGTTCGACGCGGTTCCCAGCCGGGTCCTCCAGGAACGACTGGCGTCCCGTGCCGACCTTGACCGGGTCGGTGACCGAGATCCCCAGGCCGCGCAGTTCGGCTACGGCCCCGTCGAGGTCGGTCACCGCCAGCGCGAAGTGCTGGCCCAGCGCCGGGGGCGCATCCGCCTCGATGAGGTGGATCTGCTGGCCGCCGGCATCGAGCCAGGCCCCGCCGAAGCTGAAGTCGGGCCGGTCCGCCCGCTCGGTCAGGCCGAGCACGCGGGTGTAGAAGTCCAGCGCCGCCGGGACGTCACGGACGTTGAGGGAGACATGATGCAGTCCGTCTGGTCGCATGGGCCCAGTCTCCCAGCCCGCGCCACCAGCGGCCAGCCTGGCCGGGCCGGTCCTGGCCGAATGGTCCTGGCTGCTCAGGCCGCGCTGGCCGGCGCTGGCCGGTCAGGCCGTGGTGGGGTCGTCCACCCGGCCGAGGAACAGCGGCAGCCCACTGGCGGTGTCGGTGATCGCGAAAAGGAACGGGCGGTCCACGATCACCTCCACCGGCGGCAGGCCGCCCTGGATGCGGGCCGCGGCCCTCATCACCACGGCCGTGGCCGCGGCCGCCTCGGTGCCCTCCTCGTTCACGTCGATGTAGGCCTTGTGCACCACCTCGTCGACGCACAGCCGCTGCGCGATGGTGATGCCGCTGAAGTCCGCCCCCCGGCTGAACGCCTGCGGCATGCCGAGTGCGGCCAGCACGTGGCTCAGCGCGAAACTGCTCGTCACCCGGAAGCGCGGCAGCGCCAGGCTGACCTTCCGGGGCGATAGCCCGGCCAGCAGCCCCCCCAGGCCCCGGACCGGCTCGACGGAGACCTCGCCGGGTGAGCCATCCGGAAGGACGATCACCAGGCCGAGGCGGGCACCCGCGTAAGGCAGCTCGACTGCCTGGTAGCCGTCGCTGCGCCGGTAGCGCAGGGTGGCCCGGACCCGCATGGTGGGCACCGCGACCTGGGTGCCCGGGTCCGGGTGGAAGGGGGCGTCCTGGGTGGCCCCGGCCGGGAACGGGTGCGCCCAGGCGGCTCTGAGGTACACCGCGCTGGCCAGCACCAGGTTCGTATCGGCGCCGATCACGCCCGGGCCGAGCAGGCCGCTGATCTTGCCCGCGGTCTGGTCCGCGATGAACTGGTTGATCTCCCGCCTGGCCTGTTCGGCGGCCCGGCGGAAGTCGGCCTCACGCACCGTGGCGGCCGCAATGGTGGCCAGCGCCGCGGTGAAGCCAGGCTGCAGCGGCAGGTCCGCCTGCAGCCACATGGTGTTCGGCGTGCGGAGGGTGAGATCGCCGGCGGCCACGTCACGCAGCAGCGCCGAGACGGCCTGCAGACCCGGGCCGGCGTCGTCCGGGCTGGCCAGGTGCAGGGCCGTAGCGACCTGGGCCGCTGTCTCGCCACGCGCCCCGAGCAGCAACAGCCGCAGCGCCGTCGCGATGCTGGCCGGGGAGAAGACCAGGTTCCCCGCGTCCGGCAGCCGGCCGTACAGATCGGCCCCGAACGCGGCGTCGCCGGCCGCCACGGAGCCGGCAGAGGCCACGGCTGCGCCGCCGCCAGGGCCTCAGGTGCGCCGCCGCCGATGGCACGTCCCTCGCCAGGCCTCAGGTGCGCCGTCGCCGGACGGCGGGCTGCTAGGCAAGGTCCCGGCGCGCCAGGCGGGCCAGCGCCTCGCGCAGCACCTCCTGCTTCTTGCAGAAGGCGAACCTGACCTGGGACCTGCCCGCCTCGGCGTTGTCGTAGAAGACCGAACTCGGGATGGCGACGACACCCGCGCGGACGGGCAGCTCCCGGCAGAACTCGCATCCCGTCCGGCTCCCCCAGTGGCCGCACGTCCGTGGTCACGAAGTAGGTGCCGGCCGGCCGGAACACCTCGAATCCCACGTCGGCCAGGCCCGCGCAGAGCAGATCGCGCTTGTCCCGCAAGTCCGCGCGGATCGACGCGAAGTAGGAATCCGGGAGGGCGAGCGCCTGGGCCACCGCGTACTGGAACGGGCCGCCGGTGACGTAGGTCAGGAACTGCTTGACGGTACGCACCGCGGCCACCAGTTCCGGGGTGCCCGTCACCCAGCCGATCTTCCAGCCGGTGAACGAGAACGTCTTGGCCGCCGAGCTGATCGTCACGGTCCGCTCGCGCATCCCGGGCAGGGTGGCGATGGGGATGTGCTCGCCCTCGAAGACGAGGTGCTCGTACACCTCGTCGGAGACCACCAGCAGGTCGTGCTCGCAGGCCAGCGCGGCGATCCCGGCCAGCTCCGCCCGGGTGAACACCGCGCCGGTGGGATTGTGCGGCGTGTTCAGCAGCAGGAGCCTGGTGCGCGGGGTGATGGCGGCCCGCAGCGCCTCCAGGTCGGGGCGGAACCCGGGCGGCCGCAGGGTGACCGGGACCCGGGCGGCGCCCGCCATGGCCACGCAGGCGGCGTAGGAGTCGTAGTACGGCTCGAACGCGATGGCCTCGTCGCCCGGCTCCAAGAGCGCGATCAGGGCAGCGGCGATGGCCTCGGTCGCGCCCGCGGTCACCAGGACCTCACGGTCCGGATCGACATCCACGCCGTAGAACCGCTTCTGGTGGGCGGCGACCGCGTGCCGCAGCTCCGGAATGCCCGGGCCAGGGGGGTACTGGTTGCCCCGGCCTCCCAGGATCGCCGCCGCGGCCGCTTCGGCGATCTCGGCCGGGCCGTCGGTGTCCGGGAAGCCCTGGCCGAGGTTGACCGACCCGGTCGTCAGGGCCAGCGCCGACATCTCGGCGAAGATCGTCGTGCCCATGCCGGTGAGCCGGCGGTTCAGCAATGGTCGGTCCACACCTGCATCAGATCACACGTCAGGGCCGGCCTGCGCCAGCCCTGCTCGGCGGCGCCCTTCTGGTTTACGCTGCGCACATGCGGATGAGGATCGCGCTCGGCCAGCTGCCAGTCAGCCCGGACCCGCCGGTGAACCTCACCCGGGTCCGCGCGGCGCTCGCGGACGCCGCGCGGGGCGGGGCGGCCCTGGCCGTGTTCCCGGAAGCGACCCAGGCCCGGTTCGGCACGGATTTGCAGGCCGTGGCGGAGCCGCTGGACGGCCCGTTCGGGGCGGGGCTGGCGGACGCCGCCCGCGGCACGGGGGTAGCCCTGGTCGCGGGCGTGTTCGAGCCCGCACCGGACGGCCGGGTCTACAACACCGCGGTCGGCTACGACGCGGACGGCCAGCGGGTCGCGGCGTACCGCAAGATCCACCTGTTCGACTCGCTCGGCGAGACCGAGTCCAAGGTCGTGGCCCCGGGGTCCACCCCGGTCCTCGCCGATCTCGCCGGTCTCCGCGTGGGCCTGCTGACCTGCTACGACATCCGCTTTCCTGAGCTGGCCCGCAGCCTCGTGTCCCAGGGCGCGGACTTGCTGGTGGTCCCGGCCGCCTGGGCTGGCGGGCTGTTCAAGGAGGAGCACTGGGTCACGCTGGTGCGGGCCCGCGCGATCGAGAACACGGTCTGGGTCGCGGCCGCAGGACAGGTGCCCGATCCCGAGTCGCCCCGGACCCGCGCCCCGACCGGGATCGGCCGCAGCATGCTGGTCGACCCGATGGGCACCGTCCGGCTCGACCTGGGGCCGTTCCCGGGGGTGGCCGTCGGGGAGGTGGACACCGCGCTGACCGCGAGGGTCCGGGACGCGCTGCCGTGCCTGGAGCACCGCCGCGAGGACATCTTCGGCCGGGCCACCGGCCAGAACGGCTGACCCGCAGGAGCGGTCAACCCGCAGGAGCGGTTAACCAGCAGGAACGGTTAACCAGCAGGAACGGCTACGAGGCCGCCAGCCGGGGGCCGTTCGTGTGCAGGACGGCGTTGCGCAGGCTCTCCCGCTCCTCGTCGCTGACCCGCTCGACGAACCGCATCATCGTGATGTGCTCGTTCCCGCCAGACCGGAGCACCTCCGCCATCAGCCTGGCGTCGTGTTCCTCCCGGGACTCCACGGGCCAGTATCGCCAGGCGCGGCCCTGCTTCTCCCGGCACAGCACACCCTTGCCGTACAAGATGTTCATGACCGTCATCACGGTCGTGTAGGCGAGGGGGCGGTTGTAACAGAGCCGCTCGCGGACCTCCCGTACTAAGTACGCCCGGTCACTGTCCCACACAACGTCCATGATCGCGGACTCGAGCTCACCGAACTCGCGCACTTTCCGCCACCTCCTGGTTACCCATGCTGGCATGGGTCCCGGTCCGGCCCGCTGAAGCGATCCGCCCTGGGGGAGGAAATCTTCCCTGCGTGCTGATTTAGTGGCCCGGAGCAACCGGGACCTGGTGCGCACTGGTGGACAAAAGCCCGCGATCCGGGTTCAGAGCGGGCGTTCCGGGCCGGCGGCCGGGTCCGGGACGGCGGGGTCGCTTGACCAACTCGGTCTTCTCCCGGCGGTGCCGCCGGATCCCCCAGAGCCACCAGCGCGGCGACCACCACGACCGCCACCGCGACGGCCACGCCGGTGCCGACGGTGCGCTCGATCGCGGCGTACGCGGAGCCTGCCGCGTAGCCGAGCAGGCAGTAACCGATTCCCCAGATGATCCCGCCGAGCACGTTGTAGAACAGGAAGGTGCGGTAGGGCATCCGGGTGGTGCCCGCCACCGCGGGCATCAGGGCCCGCAGCACGGCGACGAACCGGCCGACGAGCACGGCCAGGCCGCCACGCCGGCGCAGGACCGCGCGGGCCCGGTCCATGCCGGCCGCGACCCTCCGCATGCGGCGTGCCGCGATCAGGCGGCTGCCCAGGTGACGGCCTATCTCGTAGCCGACCAGCGGTCCGGTGACGGCGGCGAACACGACCACGACGATCAGCAGCGCGAAGCGAGACCCGGCCCCGGCTGGCCAGCACGCCGCCGAGCACCGCGGCGGTCTCCCCCGGAATGACAAACCCCAGGAAGATCGCGGTCTCCCCGAAGACCAGGGCGCCGATCAGCAGCAGCGCGACTGGGCCGCTGACGCGGGCCAGTTCTGCGGTGATAGAGGACACCCCGTCCACCTTTCTCCCAGAGTGCCCGGCCCGGCTCTCTTCAGCAGTCCCCGGCACCGCCCCGGCGGGATCCGGCGTCAACCCCCGTGCTCAACCGGCCACGGTCGCGCCGCCACCGAGCCCGCCCCCTCCGGGAACCGGCCCGGGGCTCCCCGGGAACCCGGCCCCGGCTCCCGGAACCCGGCCCCGGGCTCCCCGGGAACGCGCCCTGGGGCTCCCCGGGAACCCGGCCCGGCCTCTTCAGGTACCCCGGCCTCGGCCTCCGCAGGAAACACAGTGCCTTCGGGTGCGATGCTAGCCACTGGGCCGGTGCGGTTTGTGCCACCTCGCCCGCAGCCTGGCGGCAACCCGTCCGCCAGGCCACCAGGCCGGCCATCATCTGCTGACAAACAGACGCGATGGTGCGGCGGCTGGCAGGAGGGAGGATGATGCCAGTTACTCCCGACACTGGCCCTGAGGTCCTGCCTTCGGGTGGCTTCGTCCGCCCGGCGAACGTGTTCGCCACGCGGATCACGGGCGATGGATCGAGCGGGTACCTGGCAGAACCGGGGCGTTACCAGCTGTATGCGTCGCTGGCGGACCCCTGGGCGCACCGGTCGCTGATCGTGCGCAGGCTGCTCGGGCTGGAGCGGGTCATCGGGCTCAGCCTGGTGGACCCGATCCGGGACGAGCGCGGCTGGCGATTCCCCGCCGCCACCGGTGGCGTTGACCCGGTCAGCGGCGCCCGGTTCGTGTCGGACCTCTACCTGACCACCGACCCCGGCTACCGGGGCCGGTTCACGGTCCCGTTCGTCTGGGACACCCGCAGCCAGCGCATTGTCGAGAACGACTTCCAGCAGATCACGGTCATGTTCGAGACCGAGTTCCGCGGTTACCACCGGCCCGGCGCACCCGACCTGTACCCGGCGCCGCAGCGCGCCGAGATCGACGCGCTGAGCACGCTGATCTACCACGCGGTCAACAACGGCGTCTACAAGGCAGGGCTGGCCACCAGCCAGGCGGCCTACGAGGAGGCGTTCGACGCGCTGTTCAGCACGCTGAGCGCGCTGGAGGAACGGCTGACCCGGCGCAGGTTCCTGCTCGGCAGCAACATCACCGAGGCTGATGTGCGGCTCTATCCGACATTGGCCCGGTTCGACGCCGTCTATCACACCCATTACAAGTGCAACCTGAACCGGCTGGTGGACTACCCGGGGCTGTGGGGCTACGCGCGGGACCTCTACCAGCTGCCGGGTTTCGGTGACACGACGGACTTCGATCAGATCAAGCGGCACTACTACCAGACCCAGGACTGGATCAACCCGAGCCGCATCGTCCCCAAGGGCCCGTATGTGAACTGGCTCTCACCGCATGACAGGGAGCGCATGTCCGGGCGATCATGAAATATGCCGCCCGGCGCCGGGGCCCTGCCGCGGCGGTAGCCTGGGAGGCCGGGAGTGACAGAAATCCAACATCGGAAGAGGGCGATGTCCGCCGTGTCTTCTGAGGCGCCGCAGTCCGCGGATCTCAGCGAAGCAACACCCCGCAGCCCCGCCCCCGGAGCGGGCGAGGGTGCACCGCACGAGCATTCCGGCGACGGCACGGCCAGCAAGGACTTCGGGCCGAACGAGTGGCTCGTGGACGAGCTCTACCAGCGCTACCTGACCGACCCCGGGTCAGTGGACATGGCCTGGTGGAATTTCTTCGCCGATTACTCCCCGCCCGCCGGGAGCGGTGCCGCCCGCGCCGCCGAGCAGCAGCGCCGGCCCGCGGCGCCCGCCCGCGGCCCGGGCACCGCACCGCGCAGCCAGCGGGCGGCAGCCCAGGCGGCCCGCCGCCCCAGGACGGCGGGACGGCCGCGGACGCTCCGGCCCCGGCCAGGCCCGCGGGCCAGGCCGGCGCACCCGCGCCGGCACCGGCCGGGCCCCCGCCGCCGCTCCGCAGCGCCCGGCCGCCACCCCTGCCCCGGCCGCGTCCACCACGGGTCCCGCCGTGGCAGGCGCCCGAGGCGTCCCGGCTGCGCGGCGCGGCCGCCCGGACCGCGGCCAACATGGCCGCCAGCCTGAGCGTCCCCACCGCGACCAGTGTCCGGTCCGTGCCCGCCAAGCTGCTCATCGACAACCGCATCGTCATCAACAACCACCTGGCCCGCGGCCGGGGCGGGAAGGTGTCGTTCACCCACCTGATCGGGTTCGCGGTGGTGAAGGCGCTGGCCGCGGTCCCGGCGATGAACCACTCCTACGCCGAGCTGGACGGCAAGCCCGCGATCGTCGAGCCGGAGCACGTCAACCTGGGCCTGGCCATCGACGTGACCGCCAAGGACGGGTCGCGCCAGCTGCTGGTGCCCGCGGTCAAGGCCGCGGAGGCGATGGACTTCCGCCAGTTCTGGATGGCCTACGAGGACGTGGTCCGCCGGGCCCGGACCGGAAAGCTCACCGTCGATGATTACGCGGGCACCACGATCAGCCTGACCAATCCGGGCACGATCGGCACCGAGCACTCGGTGCCGCGGCTGGTGGCGGGGCAGGGCTGCATCGTGGGGGTCGGCGCGATGGAGTACCCCGCGGCGTACCAGGGCGCGGCCGAGGAGACCATGACCCGGCTGGCCATCAGCAAGTCGGTCACCCTCACCTCGACCTACGATCACCGGATCATCCAGGGTGCGCAGTCCGGGGAGTTCCTGCGCCAGATCCACGAGCTGCTGCTCGGCGAGAACGGCTTCTGGGACGAGGTGTTCCGGGCACTGAAG
>CAVQEM010000048.1:0-51417 GCA_963711485.1 uncultured Actinomycetes bacterium | reverse complement strand
CGGGTAAAGAAACTGGTCAGGTCAAGAACTGGACGAGGCCGACCGACTTGTTCCGGACGGAGTATCCCGTCGTGAGGGGGCCGGATCAGCGTGGTAAGCATTGCGTAGCCATAACTATAGACGTGCACGCAACTGGCACGGTTCTAGCACAAATAGCACCTGCCGGCAACGATTTCCGTCGTAACAGGTTAATCTCACGACTGGTCCCGTGTTGTATCTGCTAGCAGAAGGCTAGGATCGCTGACATGCGCATCCTTCTCGTCGGGGCTGGCGGTGTCGGCACGGCCTTCGCCCGGATCGCCGCCCGCCGCCCGTTCGCTGAACTCATCGTTGCCGACTATGACCTGGGCCGGGCCCAGCGCGCGGCCGCCGCCCGGGAGGGCTACCAGGCCGTCCAGCTGGACGCCCGGGACGAGGCAGCCACCGCGGCCCTGCTGGCCGAGCACTCCTGCGATGTGCTGATGAACGCCACGGACCCGCGGTTCGTGATGCCGCTGTTCACCGCCGCGCTGCGGGCCCGGGTGCACTACATGGACATGGCCATGTCGCTGTCCCACCCGGACCCCGGCGCGCCGTACCAGAAGACCGGCGTGAAGCTGGGTGACGACCAGTTCGCCCTGGCGCCCCAGTGGGAGCAGGCGGGCAAGCTGGCGCTGGCGGGCATGGGGGTGGAGCCGGGCCTGTCCGACGTGTTCGCCCGGTACGCGGCCGACGAGCTGTTCGGCGAGATCGACCAGCTCGGCGTGCGGGACGGCGCCAACCTGGAGGTGGCCGGCTACGACTTCGCCCCGACCTTTTCCATCTGGACCACGATCGAGGAATGCCTTAACCCCCCGGTCATCTGGGAAAAGGGGCGGGGCTGGTTCACCACCCCGCCGTTCAGCGAGCCCGAGGTGTTCACGTTCCCGGCTGGCATCGGCCCGGTGGAGTGCGTCAACGTGGAGCACGAGGAAGTGCTGCTGATGCCGCGCTGGGTTGAGGCCCAGCGGGTGACGTTCAAGTACGGGCTGGGCGCCGAGTTCATCGGGGTCCTGGAGACCCTGCACAAACTGGGCCTGGACCGCACCGACCCGGTGACGGTGGGCGCGGCCAGCGTCTCCCCCCGTGACGTGGTTGCCGCCTGCCTGCCGGATCCGGCCACGCTCGGAGACAAGATGACGGGCGTGACCTGTGCGGGCACCTGGGTGACCGGGACCGGCAAAGACGGTGCGCCCCGTGAGGTCTACCTGCACCACGTGGTGGACAACGCCTGGTCCATGGCCGAATACGGCTCCCAGGCGGTGGTCTGGCAGACCGCCGTCAACCCGGTCGTGGCCCTGGAGCTGATGGACTCGGGAGCCTGGGCCGGAACGGGAGTGCTCGGCCCCGAGGCCCTGCCGCCCGGTCCGTTCCTGGACCTGCTGGCCGACTACGGTTCACCCTGGGCCTGCGAGGAGCGGACCCCGGCACCCCGGCCCTGAACCTCACGGAACAGCCCAAATCCCCTGAAACACCGAACGGAGGCCCGTGGTGGAAGAATTGCGCAACTTCATCGGCGGCCAGTGGACGGACACCGCATTCGACCGCCGGTCCGAGCTGATCGACCCGAGCACCGGAGAAGTCTTCGCCACTGCCCCGGTGTCCAGTGAGACCGAGGTGGCAGCGGCCTTCGCCTCGGCGGCCGAGGCGTTCCCGGGCTGGCGCGACTCCACCCCGGCGGAGCGGAGCCTGGCCCTGCTGCGCATCGCGGACGCCATCGAGTCTCACGCTGATGAGCTGGTGAAGGCGGAATCGCAGAACACCGGCAAGCCGATCGCGCTCACGCTGTCCGAAGAGATCCCGCCGATGGTGGACCAGATCCGCTTCTTCGCGGGCGCGGCGCGGATGCTGGAGGGCCGCTCGGCCGGCGAGTACCTGTCCGGGTTCACCTCGTTCATCCGGCGCGAGCCGATCGGGGTGTGCGCCGCGGTGACGCCGTGGAACTACCCGATGATGATGGCGGTGTGGAAGTTCGGCCCGGCCCTGGCCGCGGGCAACACCATGGTCCTCAAGCCGTCCGACACCACGCCCGTGTCCACCCTGCTGCTGGCCGAGCTGATGAGCGACTTCCTGCCGCCGGGCGTGTTCAACGTGGTCTGCGGGGACCGGGACAGCGGCCGGGCGCTGGTCACCAACCCCGTGCCGCAGATGGTCTCGATCACCGGGAGCGTGCGGGCCGGGCGTGAGGTGGCGGTGGCCGCCGCGGCCGACCTCAAGAAGGTCCACCTCGAGCTGGGCGGCAAGGCGCCGGTGATCGTGTTCGACGACGCTGACCCGGTCAAGACCGCCGAGGGTATCGCGATCGCCGGGTACTTCAACGCCGGCCAGGACTGCACCGCCGCGACCAGGGTGCTGGCCGGCCCGCGCATCGCCGCCGACCTGGCCGACGCCCTGGTCGAGCAGGCCCGGGAGCAGACCGTGGCCGGCCCCGACGTGCCCGACGCCGACTTCGGGCCGCTGAACAACGCGAACCAGCTCGCCCGGGTCAGCGGGTTCATCGACCGGCTGCCGGGCCACGCGGAGGTGCGCACCGGGGGCAACCGGATCGGCGGCCGCGGTTTCTTCTTCGAGCCCAGCGTGGTCACCGGGCTGCGCCAGGACGATGAGATCATCCAGCAGGAGGTGTTCGGCCCGGTCATCACGGTCCAGGAATTCAGCGCCGAGGACGAGGCGCTGGCCTGGGCGAACGGGACCGAGTACGGGCTGGCGTCGTCGGTGTGGACCACCGATCACGGCCGCGCCATGCGGATGGCGCGCGGGCTGGACTTCGGCTGCGTCTGGATCAACACGCACATCCCGCTGGTCGCCGAGATGCCGCACGGCGGCTTCAAGCACTCGGGCTACGGCAAGGACCTGTCCATGTACGGGTTCGAGGACTACACCCGGATCAAGCACGTCATGTCATCCCTGGACTGACCAAGGCCTGAGGCAGGCGGGCCCCCGGGAGCGCTCCCGGGGGCAGCCTCCTGCCGCCCGTGAGCCGCCTCGTGTCCCGAAGGCCCCGGAAGGCATCTAACGGTCTGTTCCCGGGGCCGCCTCCCCGCGCCCGGCGGGATACGGGCGTCCGTAGGATCGGGATCATGCTCAATGACTCCGAAATCCAGCGCGTCCTGGTGGTCGCCGCCCACCCGGACGACATCGACTTCAGCGCCGCGGGCACCGTCGCGCTCTGGACCGACGCCGGGATCGAGGTCAGCTACTGCCTGGTCACCGACGGCGACGCGGGCGGCTTCGACGAGACCGTCCCGCGCTCGGAGATAGCCCCGATGCGCCGCAAGGAACAGACCGCCGCGGCCGAGGTCCTGGGTGTCCATGACCTCAGGTTCCTCGGCTACCCGGATGGGAGGGTCGAGCCGACCCTGGAGCTGCGCAGGGACCTGGCCCGGGTGATCAGGCAGGTCCGTCCGGACCGGCTGGTCTGCCCGACCCCGGAACGCAACTACCAGCGGGTCGCGGGCAGCCATCCCGATCACCGGGCGGTGGGCGCCGCGGCCCTGGACGCGGTCTACCCGGACGCCCGCAACCCCTTCGCCTGGCGCGAACTGCTCGCCGACGAAGGGCTGGAGCCCTGGACGGTCCGCGAGGTCTGGATCGTCGCCGCCCCGGGCGCCGACCACTATGTGGACATCACGGACGTGTTCCCCCGGAAGATCGCCGCGCTGCGGGCCCACGAAAGCCAGACGGGGCACCTGGATGGCCTGGAGGACTTCCTCCGTGGCTGGCTGGCCCGCACGGCCGAGCGGGGCGGGCTGCCCGAGGGCCGCCTGGCCGAGATGTTCCAGGTCCTCGACACCGGCTGACGGTCACTAAAAGTCTACATCTGGCGACGTCACGTCACCAACGTGTATCAGGATGAGCCGGGCGGGTACTGGTGCGCCGAGGGCCGGCCAGCCTAGGTTGGCATCAGGAGCCACAGCCGTCTCCACAGGAGGAGCTCGGATGACACGGATTACCGTCAAGGTCGATGGCGTCAGCTATGAGGACGACGTCGAGCCTCGACTGCTGCTGGTGCATTACCTGCGGGAGCGCGTCGGCAAGACCGGCACGCCCATCGGGTGCGACACCTCTAACTGCGGCGCATGCACCGTCCACCTCGATGGAGTCTCGGTCAAGAGCTGCTCCGTCCTGGCGGTCCAGGCCGATGGCAGCGAGATCACCACGATCGAGGGCCTGGCGAACGGCGAGTGGCACCCGCTGCAGCAGGCCTTCCACAGCGAGCACGCGCTGCAGTGCGGGTACTGCACCCCCGGGATGATCATGGCGGCCGCCGACCTGCTGCGGGAGAACCCGGATCCGAGCGACCAGGAGATCCGCGAGGGCCTGGAGGGCAACCTCTGCCGCTGCACCGGCTACGAGAACATCGTCCGCGCGGTACGCCGCGCGGCCGGGACGGAGGTGACGTCGGCATGACCGCCGAGACGCAGGCCCAGCCGGAAGCACAGCCGGTACCCGAGCTCGGCCGGGCCCGGCTGCGTAAGGAAGACGCCCGCCTGGTCACCGGGCGGACCAACTGGACCGACAACCTCATCCTGCCCGGGATGCTGCACGTCGCCTTCGTGCGCAGCCCGTTCGCGCACGCCAGGATCACCCGGGTGGACGTGAGCCGGGCGCTGCAGTCCCCCGGTGTTTTCGCCGCCTTCTCCGGCGCCGATTTCGCGGACGAGCAGGGCAGCCTGCCCTGCGCCTGGCCGGTCACCCCGGACATCGTCATCCCCGCGCACCCGCCGATGGCCACCGACGAGGTCCGCTACGTCGGCGAGGCGGTGGCCTGCGTGGTGGCCCGGGACCGCTACGCCGCCGCGGACGCGCTCGAAGCGATCGACGTGGACTACGAGCCGCTGCCGCCGGTGCTGGACATCCGGACCGCGCTGGACGAGTCCTCGCCCAAGGTGCACGAGGCCGGTAACAAGAGCTTCGAGTGGGTGTTCGGGAACGGCGACATCGACGCCGCGTTCGCCGGCGCCGAGGTGGTCCTGGAACGCAACTACCGCCAGCAGCGGCTGATCCCCACCCCCATGGAACCGCGGGCGGTGGTGGGCTGGAACGAGGGCGACGAGTACACCCTGTGGTCCTCGACCCAGATCCCGCACGTGCTGCGGGTCATGCTCGCCCTGGTCACCGGCATCCCGGAGCACAACCTCCGGGTCATCGCGCCCGACGTGGGCGGCGGTTTCGGTTCGAAGCTCCAGGTGTACGCCGAAGAGGCACTGGCCCTGCTGATCTCCCGCAAGGTCCGCCGGCCGGTCAAATGGACCGAGTCGCGCAGCGAGGGCAACATGACCGGGCACCACGGCCGGGACCAGTGGCAGCGGATCAAGGTCGCCGCGGACCGGGACGGCCGACTGCGCGGCCTGTCCGTCAACCTGCTGGCCGACATGGGTGCCTACCTGATGCTGGTCACGCCGGGCATACCGCTGCTGGGCGCGTTCATGTTCAACAGCATCTACAAGATGGACGCGCTCTCGTTCCGCTGCACCGGCGTGTTCACGACCAAGATGCCGACCGACGCCTACCGCGGCGCCGGGCGTCCCGAGGCCACGTTCGCTATCGAGCGCATCATCGACGACCTGGCCGCCGAGCTGGGCATCGAGCCGCTGGAACTGCGCGAGCGGAACTGGATCAAGCACGAGGAATTCCCGTACACCACGATCGCCGGCCTCACCTACGACAGCGGCAACTACGAGGCGGCCACGGCCAAGGCCAAGGAACTGTTCCGCTACGACGAGCTGCGCGTCGAGCAGGAGCAGCGCCGGGACAGCCATGACCCGGTGCAGCTCGGCATCGGGATCTCCACCTACACGGAGATGTGCGGGCTGGCCCCGTCCCGGGTGCTCGGCTCGCTGGCCTACGGGGCGGGCGGCTGGGAACACGCCTCGATCCGGATGCTGCCGACCGGCAAGGTCGAGGTGGTCACCGGGGCCAGTGCGCACGGGCAGGGCCACGAAACCGCGTGGAGCCAGATCGTCGCGGACAAGCTCGGTGTCCCGTTCGAGGACATCCGGGTGCTGCACGGCGACACCCAGGTCTCCCCGAAGGGCATGGACACCTACGGGTCCCGCTCGCTCACCGTCGGCGGCGTGGCCGTGCACGGGGCCTGCGAGAAGGTCATCGGCAAGGCCAGGGTGATCGCCTCGGCCATGCTGGAGGCGCCGCCCGAGGAGATCGAGTTCTCGGCGGGCAAGTTCAGCGTCCGGGGCAATGACGCCGTGGTCAAGACCATCCAGGAGATCGCGCTGGCCACCTTCGCCGCCCATGACCTGCCGGACGGCGTGGAACCGAACATCGACTCCGATGCCACCTTCGACCCCGACAACTTCTCCTACCCGCACGGGACGCACCTGTGCGCCACGGAGATCGACACTGAGACCGGGGAGGTCAAGATCCGCAGCTACGTGGCCGTGGACGACGTCGGCCACGTGGTGAACCCGCTCATCGTGGACGGCCAGGTGCACGGCGGGCTGGCCCAGGGCATCGCCCAGGCGCTGTTCGAGGAGGCCATCTACGACGACGAGGGCAACCTGACCACGACCACGATGGCTGATTACCTGCTGCCGAGCGCGGCCGACCTGCCGCACTTCACCACCGGCCGCACGGAGACGCCGGCCACGACGAACCCGCTCGGGGTCAAGGGCGTCGGGGAAGCGGGCACCATCGCCTCCACGCCTGCCGTGGTCAACTCGATCCTGGACGCGCTCCGCCCGTACGGCATCCGGGACATCGTGATGCCGTGCACGCCGGAGCGGGTCTGGCGGGCCCTCAAGACCGCGCGGGACAGCGGCCCGGGTACCCAGGTCACCGGCGACTCAGCCACCGAGGCCCACGGGGCCGTCGGGCACGTCAGCGGCGAGGACGCCGCGCAGGCACACGGCAGCGATGCCGCGCCATCGAACGGTGGGCAGGCACTCGGAGGTGCGGAATGATCCCGGCGGCATTCGAGTACACCCGGCCGTCATCGCTGGGCGAGGCGATCCAGGCGCTCAGCGACGGCGGCGAGGACGCCAAGATCATCGCAGGCGGCCAGAGCCTCATGCCGCTGCTCCGGCTGCGGCTCGCCTACCCCGAGCTCCTGGTGGACCTGGGCCGGGTGGATGGCCTGCAGGGCGTCCGGGACGAGGGGGCCACGCTGTGGATCGGCGCGCTGACCACGCACGCCGAGGTCATCCGCGATCCGCTGATCCGCGAGCACTGCGGGCTGCTGTCCGAGGCGACCGGCACGGTGGCTGACCCGGCCGTCCGGCACCGGGGCACGCTGGGCGGCTCGCTGGCCCACGCCGACCCGGCCGGGGACCTGCCCGCGGTGGCGCTGGCCCTCGGCGCGACGATGATCGCGCGAGGACCCGGCGGGGACCGGGAGATCGGGGCCGCGGACTTCTTCGTGGACTACCTGACGACGGCACTGGCGCCCGGCGAGATACTCACTGGGGTCCGGGTGCCCAAACTCGGACCGGCATGGGGCTATCGTTATGAGAAGTTCCACCGGACGGCCCAGTCGTGGGCGACCGTAGGGGTGGCCGCTGTAGCCCGGCGTTCCAATGGGCATGTGGCGGAAGCCCGGATCGGGCTCACGAACATGGGCCCTGTTCCGGTCCGGGCCCGGGCGGCGGAAGAGGCGGTCGCCGGGGCCGAGGCCGACCGTAGCGCCCTGCGGGCGGCCGCAGCGCACGCCGACGAGGAATCGCAGCCGCCTGCAGACTTGCACGGCGCGCCCGACTACCGGCGCCACCTGGCGCGGGTGCTGACCGCTAGGGCGTTGGCGGTCGCGGCTGGAGCCTAACAACATGGATCTGGAGCACTCGTTCACCATCCCGGTTCCCCCGGAGCAGGCCTGGCAGGCCCTGCTGGACGTCGAGCAGGTGGCGCCCTGCATGCCCGGCGCCACCGTCGACGCCTTCGATGGTGAGGTCATCTCGGGAAAGATCAAGGTCAAGGTCGGCCCCGTCCAGATGATGTACGCGGGTACGGCCCGCTTTACCGAGAAGGACGAGGCGACCAAGACGGTCGTGCTGGAGGCGTCGGGCAAGGAGACCCGGGGCAGCGGCACGGCCTCCGCCACGGTCCGCTCCTCCCTGCAGGACGAGGCGGGCCAGACCCGGGTCCTGGTGCGCACCACCATGACCGTCACCGGGCGTCCCGCGCAGTTCGGCCGGGGCGTGATGGCCGAGGTGGGCGGCCGGATCATCGGGAAGTTCGCCACTAACCTGGCCGCCCAGCTGTCCGGGGAGGGCGCGGCGACCCAGGAGGCCGGGCCCGCCGCGACCGCGGCCGCCGGCGAGGTTGCGGGCACCGCGGGCACCGGGGACGCAGCGGCCAGCACCACCGCGGCAGCCAGCCCGCCCGCGGCGGCCAGCACGCCCGCGGCGGCGGCCCCGGCCACCGGCGCTGAGGCCAACGGGGTGGCGGGGCGGCCCGATCCGGCGCAGCTGCCGATCGAGGAGCTGAACCTGCCCGTCCGCTCCTTCAACAGCCTGCGGCGCGAGGGCGTCCACACGGTCGGCGGCCTCACCGCCCGCACGGAGAAGGAACTGCTCGCCATCGACGGCCTCGGGCCCCAGTCGATCAAGGAGATCAAGAGCAAGCTCGCCGACCTCGGGCTGACCCTCACCGCGCCCGGCGTGGACGCGGCCACCGGCGCTGCCGCCGCAGCCAGCCCCGCCACGGCAGTTACCAGCACCACAGGCACCAGCACCACGAGCACGGGAGCCACGGGCACCAGCACCACGGGACAGCACCACGGGCACGGGAGCCACGGGCACGGGAGCCGCCGGTGCTGGCGGGCCGCGCCCCACGGCGGTCAGCCCGGGCGGGCGGGCCGGGGTCTGGGACACGGGCACCCCGTCCACGGACCGCCCGGCGGCGAACGGCCTGCTGCCGCCGCGCGGGGCCCGTCCGCAGGACGAGGAGGCCCTCGACCTGCTCAGCGTGGCCGGCCTGCCGCTGCTCAAGCGGCTCGCGCCGGTGGTGGGGTCCCTGCTTGTCGCCGGGGTGCTCTTCCGCGTCGTGCGCCGGCGCCGCCGCGCCTCCCGCGCCTGAGCCTGCCCGGCATCCGGTGCCGACCCAGCCGACGCCGGCCCGGGCCGACGCCCGCCCAGCCGACGCCCACCCGGCTAACGCCCGCCCAGCCGACGCCCACCCGGCCAACGCCCCGCCCAGCCGACGCCCACCCAGCCGACGCCCGCCCAGCCGAGCCGGCCCAGCCGACGCCCGCCCGACGTCGGCCCGGCACCAGGTGACCGCCTGGACGCCCCTGACCCCCCACGCCCCCGGGAGCGACGGTGACTGCGGCCTCTCTCACGGACCGTTCCCGGGCCTCGGACCTGGACGCGGCTGACCCGCTGGCCGGGTTCCGCGACCGGTTCGCGCCGCTCGAGCCGGGCCTGGTCTACCTGGACGGTAATTCGCTGGGCATGCTGCCGGCCGCGACCGCCCAGCGCCTCGCCGAGGTGATCAGCCAGGACTGGGGCACCGGCCTGATCCGGTCCTGGGCGCACTGGATGGACCTGCCCCGGCAGGTCGGCGACCTGCTCGGCGAGCACCTGCTGGGGGCGGCACCGGGCCAGGTCGTGGTCTGCGACTCCACCACCGTGAACCTCTACAAGCTGGCCTGGGCCGCCCTCGGCGCCCGGCCCGGCCGGCCGGTCCTGGTCACCGACGACGACAACTTCCCCACCGACCGGTACGTCCTCGAGGGAATCGCCGCCCGGTCCGGGGGCCAGCTCCGCATGATCCGCACCGACGCGGACCAGGGCATCAGGCCGGACGATGTGCGCGCCGCGATCGGGCCGGACACCGCCCTGGTCTGCCTGTCCCACGTGGCTTACCGGAGCGGCGCGCTGGCCGACATGACCACTATCACCCGCCTCGCGCACGACGCGGGGGCGCTGGTGCTCTGGGACCTGTGCCACTCAGCGGGCTCGGTCCCGGTGGACCTGGACGGCTCCGGCGCCGATCTGGCCGTCGGGTGCACCTACAAATACCTGAACGCCGGGCCCGGGGCACCCGCGTTCCTGTACGTCCGGCGGGACCTGCAGGACCAGCTCACCCAGCCCATCCAGGGCTGGTTCGGCCAGCAGGACCAGTTCACGATGGGGCCGCGCTACGAGCCCGCGCCCGGGATCGCCCGGTTCACCACCGGGACCCCGAACGTCCCCGGCACGGTCGCCGTGCAGGAGGGCACCCGGCTGCTCGCCGAGGCGGGCATCCAGGCCCTCCGCGCCAAGGGCATCCCGCTGACCAGCTACCTGATCGAGCTGGCCGACGCCTGGCTGGCCCCGCACGGTTGCGGGCTCGCCTCGCCCCGGGATCCCGGGCGGCGCGGGTCGCACGTGACCCTGCATCACCCGGAGGCCGGGCGGATCAGCCAGGCCCTCATCCGCACCGGGGTGATCGGGGACTTCCGTACCCCGGACCGGCTCCGGCTCGGGCCGGCCCCGATCACCACCCGGTTCACCGACGTCTGGGACGCGCTGGACACCCTCCGCCAGATCCTCGAGACCGGGACCTGGACCGGCCTTCCGCCGGCCCCGGAGCCACCGGCTCAGGGCGGGTGAGCGGCCTGCCCGCCAGGGCGTTAGGGAAAAGAAGTCCCGGGAGGCCGGGCCGGGGACCTGAGCGGGCGGGCTATTCCCACTCGATGGTGCCCGGGCGGCTTGCTGGTGATGTCCAGCACCACCCGGTTGACCTCGGGCACCTCGTTGGTGATCCGCGTCGAGATCCGGGCCAGCAGCTCCCCGGGCAGCCGCGCCCAGTCGGCGGTCATGGCATCTTCGCTGGTCACCGGCCGGAGCACGACCGGGTAGCCGTAGCTGCGGCCGTCGCCCTGCACGCCGACTGAGCGGACGTCAGCCAGCAGCACCACCGGGCACTGCCAGATCTGCCTGTCCAGGCCGGCGGCCGACAGTTCCTCGCGGACGATGGCGTCCGCGGCGGACACGATGCGCAGCCGCTCCTGCGTCACCCCGCCGACGATCCGGATGGCCAGCCCGGGCCCGGGGAACGGCTGCCGCCAGATGATCTCCGGGGGCAGCCCGAGCGCCTCGCCGACCCGCCGCACCTCGTCCTTGAACAGCGCCCGCAACGGCTCGACCAGCCCGAACGCCAGGTCGCTGGGCAGGCCGCCGACGTTGTGGTGAGACTTGATGTTGGCCGCGCCGGTGCCGCCGCCCGACTCGACCACATCCGGGTACAGGGTGCCCTGGACCAGGAACTCCACCGCCGTCCCCTGGCTGCCCGCCGCCGCGCTGATCTCCCGGGCGGCGCGCTCGAAGGCCCGGATGAATTCCCGGCCGATGATCTTGCGCTTCTCCTCCGGGTCGGTCACCCCGGCCAGCGCGTCCACGAACGTCGCGGCCGCGTCCACGACCTTGAGGTCCACCCCGGTGGCAGCCACGAAGTCCTTCTCCACCTGCTCCGCCTCGCCCCGGCGCAGCAGCCCGTGATCCACGAAAACGCAGGTCAGCTGGTTGCCGATGGCCTTCTGCACGATGGCGGCGGCGACCGCGGAGTCCACCCCGCCGGACAGGCCGCAGATCGCGCCGTGGTCACCGACCTGGGCCCGGACCCGCCCGACCTGCTCGTCGATGATGCTGCCCATGGTCCAGTCGGTGCGGCAGCCGGCCAGCTCGAGGAACCGGCGCAGCACGGCCTGGCCGTGCTGCGTGTGCATGACCTCGGGGTGAAACTGCACCCCGTACAGCCCGCGGCTGGTGTCCTCCATGGCCGCGACCGGGCTGACCGCGGTGCCGGCGGTGACCGTGAACCCGGCCGGCGCGGCGGTGGCGGTGTCCCCGTGCGACATCCAGACCTGCTGAGTCTCGGGCAGGCCGCCCAGCAGCGCCCCGCCGAGCAGTGGCTCGTGCGGCAGCGGCTCGGCCGTCCACGGCTCGTCCGGCAGCGGACCGCCCGGCTGGGCCTGCTCCGCGGCGACCACGTTCCGGGTCTCCGGGGCGCTGCCCGGGGCCAGGATCAGCCGGGTGGCGCCGTACTCGCCGCCGCCGGTGGGCGCGACCTCGCCGCCGAGCGCGGACACCATGAGCTGGAAGCCGTAGCAGATGCCGAGCACCGGCACGCCCGCGCTGAGCAGGTCCGGCGCGCCGGGCGGGAGCGGCGGCGCGCCCTCGGAGTAGACCGACGCGGGGCCGCCGGACAAGATGATCGCTTTTGGCCCGCGGGCCAGCATCTCAGCGGCCGGCATGGTGGCTGGCACGATCTCGGAGTACACCTGGCACTCGCGGACCCGGCGCGCGATCAGCTGCGCATACTGGGCCCCGAAGTCGACCACCAGCACGGTGTCAAAGTCCGGACTGGGCTGCACGCCTCCGCCTTCCGCTCGAAATCGCCAGTCTAACGGGCTGGTCCGTGCGTGCCGTACGCCCGCGCCAGCCTGCCGGGGGCGGGCTCCGCGCCGACGTGATCAACCGATCGGTCGCGCCTGCAGGTCGCCAGGCCGTCCAGCCAGATCAGTTGATCACGACTTGGGTGGCGCGGCGCGTGAGGATGCCGGGCCCTGCGAGGCTGCCGGGGCGTCGGAGTCGCCGGGGGCTGGCGTGACTCCGCGGGCCTCGGGCTCTGCGACCCCGTTCGGCGGAACTGCCGGGGCGTCGGGGGCTACCGGGGTTGCCGGGGCCCCCGGGGCCGGGGATGGTGAGACCCCGGGGCCGGGGATGCCGGGGCCCCCGGGGCCGGGATGGCTGAGGCCCCCGGGGCCTGGGATGGTGAGGCCCCCGGGGCTCGCGTGGAGGCTGGGTTCGCAGCCGGCGCCCCAGCCGACGGAGCCGCGGGGGCCGCCGGGGCCGCGCGCCAGCCGCCTCAGCAGCAGCCCCGCCAGCACCAGGAGCGGCCGCGTCCCGGGACGGCGCCTCACCGTCCGGGGCCGCGGGATCCACCCGGACCCGGGCGATCCGCCGGCCGTCCATGGCCAGCACGGTCAGCCGGTGCCCGCCCGCCTCCACCGCCTCGTGCCCGGTGGGCAGCTGCCCCAGCGTGGCCAGCATGTACCCGGCCACGGTCTCGTACGGGCCCTCGGGGAGCTCGATCCCGGTCTGCTCCGCGAACTCGTCGAGGTTCAGCAACCCGTCGACCTCGATGGCCCCGCCGCGGAGCTGTTTCGGCTGGCCCTCGTCCACGTCGTATTCGTCCTGGATGTCGCCGATCAGCTCCTCGACCAGGTCTTCCAGGGTGACGATGCCCGCGGTGCCGCCGTACTCGTCGATCACGATGGCCAGGTGGGCCCGGTCCCGGCGCATCTCCGACAGGGCCGACAGCACGGTCTTGCTCATCGGCAGCAACTTGACGGGGCGGGTGATCTCGCCCACGGTCAGCTGCCGGGAGGTGAACTGCGGGTCGATCAGGTCCCGGACATGGATGAAGCCGATCACGTCGTCGTAGGACTGCTGGTAGACGGGGAACCGGGAGTACGGCTCGCCGGCCACGACCTGGATGGCGTCGGCCAGCGAGGTATCCGCGGCCAGGAACTCAACCTCGGTCCGCGGCACCAGCACCTCGCGGATCTGCCGCTTGCCCGCGTTGAACACCTCGCCCACGATGTGCCGCTCGTCGGCGCTCAGCGCCTGGTGCCCGGCGACCAGGTCGCGCAGCTCCTCCTCGGTCATCACCCCGCGCCCGGCGGCCGGGTCACCGCCGAGGATCCGGACCACCAGGTTGATCGACCGGGACAGCAGCCACACCAGCGGGCGGGCCAGCACCGAGATCCGGTCCAGGGTGGGCGCGGCGATCATCGCGGCCTTCTCGGGCCGCTGCAGGGCGAGGCGCTTGGGGGCCAGCTCGCCGAGCACCAGGGTGAAGTAGGAGATCACCACGGTGACGATGATCAGCGACAGGGCGGACGCCCACCCCGAGCTGAGCCCCTGATGGAGCAGGGCCGTCCTCAGGTGCCCGGCCAGGGTAGCCTCGCCGACCGTGCCGGACAGCAGGGTGGCCAGCGTGACCCCGATCTGCACCGCGGACAGGAACCGGTTCGGGTCCTGGGCGAGCCGGGCCGCGCGCTGGCCCCGCCTGCCGCGGTGCATGAGGGCCCGGATCTGCCCCTCGCGCAGCGAGACCAGGGCCATCTCCGCCGCGGCGAAGAACCCGCCGACGAGCACGATGAGCAGGACGAGCACGATGTCCCAGCCGACCTGGTTCACGTCCTGTCCCCTGACCTCCGTATGCCCGCCACCGGCGGTCCGGCTCCCCGTGCCCCAAGGTCCGGGGCCAGGCCGTGACGCGCCCGCGTGGCGGATGTGCGCACAGTCTAAGCAGTCCTCCCCGGGCCCGCTCTTGCTACCTGAGCAGTTGGCTTGACCGCGGGGCGGCCCGCCGAGCAGCCCGCCTTTACCCGGGTCGGCCCTACCCCCGCCCACCCCGGCCATGCCGGAGGTTTGGACCCGACCGGGGGGATGCGATGGGAAAGCACCGCCGGGCCAGATAACGTATGGGTCCCGTGAGCCCTGGGGTATGGAAGAGCAGCGGCACCCTCGCCGACGGCCGGGAGATCATCTACTTCGATGAATCCCCCGGCCTGGGGCGCGCAGAGGTGCCTGACACCAGGCCGCTCGAGCCCATGCCGGGGCCGGGCGGCGAACCGGATGCCGGGCTGCGCTGGGACGCGCTGCGCGGGGAGTGGGTGGTGATCGCGGCCGCGCGCCAGGACCGCACGTTCCTCCCGCCGCCCGGCGAGTGCCCGCTCGACCCGTCCCGGCCGGGCCGGCCGACCGAGATCCCGGCCCCCGACTACGACGTGGTCGTGTTCGAGAACCGCTTCCCTTCCCTGCGCGGCGCGGGGCACTGGCCTCCAGGGGCGGTACCGGAGGGCAGTGGGCTGGGCTCAGATTCTCCGCAACGAACCCGCTCCGCTGCCGGTCCCCCCGAAACGGGCGGGGTCCCCGGGCGGCCGGCCTACGGCCGCTGCGAGGTGGTCTGCTTCACCTCCGATCACGACGGGTCGTTCGCCGGCCTGACCCCGAAGCGGGCCCGGACGGTCGTGGAGGCGTGGGCCGACCGCACCGCGGTCCTCGGCGCCATGGACGGGATCGAGCAGGTGTACTGCTTCGAGAACCGGGGCGAGGAGATCGGGGTCACCCTGCACCACCCGCACGGCCAGATCTACGGCTTCCCGTTCGTCACCCCGCGGACCGCCACGATGCTGGATCAGGCCCGGCGGTACGCGCAGCAGGCCCGGGGGAACCTGTTCGACGACCTGGTCGCCGGGGAGATCGCGGCGGGCACCCGGATCGTGGCCCGCAACGAGCACTGGACCGCGTTCGTGCCCGCCGCCGCCCGGTGGCCGTTCGAGGTCCAGCTGTTCCCGGCCCGGCGGGTGCCGGACATTCCCGCGCTGGATGACGGTGAGCGGGCTGCGTTCTGCGACATTTACCTCGAGGTGCTGCGCCGGCTCGACGCGCTGTTCGGCGTGGCCCTGCCCTACATCGCCGCCTGGCATCAGGCTCCCGGCCGGGACGAGCGCGCGCGCCGCGAGTTCGGGCTGCATCTGCAGGTACTGTCGGTCCGCCGGGCCCCCGGCAAGCTCAAGTACCTCGCGGGAACGGAGTCGGGCATGGGAGTCTGGATCAACGACGTCCTGCCTGAGGAGGCAGCACAGCGCCTGCGGGAGGCCGGGTGAGGCTGCTCGTCACCGGCGGGGCCGGTTACATCGGGAGCGTGGTCGGGGCGCTTCTCGTGGCCGAGGGCCACGACGTGACCGTGCTGGATGACCTGTCCACCGGGCATGAGGACGCGGTGCCCGCGGGCGCCGCCTTCGTCCAGGGCACCCTGCGGGACGACGCCCGCGGGCTGCTGGACGGTGGCGTGGACGCGGTGCTGCACTTCGCGGCCAAGTCGCTGGTCGGCGAGTCCATGGCCCGGCCCTCCCTGTACTGGGAGAACAATCTGGGCGGTTCGCTGGCGCTGCTGGAGGCGATGCGGACGGCGGGGACCCCGCGGATCGTGTTCTCCTCGACCGCCGCGGTGTACGGCGAGCCCGAGCGGGTGCCCATCGAGGAGACCGCGCCCACCCGGCCGACCAGCCCGTACGGGGCGTCGAAGGTCGCGGTGGACACGGCGCTGGCCGAGTACGCCCGGATGCACGGCATCGGCGCGGTCAGCCTGCGGTACTTCAACGTGGCCGGCGCGCACCGCGAGGCCGCGGGACCTGGGGACACGGGGCCGGGAGGCGCGGGGCCGGGAGGCGCGGGGCGGTGGCTGGGTGAGCGGCATTCGCCCGAGACCCACCTCATCCCCAACGTGCTCGCCGTGGCCCAGTCGGTCGCGCGCGGCTCAGGCGGCCACCTGACGCTGTTCGGCGACGACTACCCCACCCCGGACGGCACCTGCGTCCGGGACTACATCCACGTGGCGGACCTGGCCCGGGCGCACCTGCTGGCCCTGGGCGCGTGCCAGCCCGGCCAGCACCGGATCTACAACCTGGGCAGCGAGTCCGGGGCCTCCAACCGCGAGGTGCTGGCCGAGTGCCGGGCCGTGACCGGGGTGGACATCCCGGCCGAGATCGGGCCGCGGCGGGCCGGGGACCCCGCGGTGCTGGTCGCGTCGTCCGCCCGGATCCGGGCCGATCTCGGCTGGCAGCCCGAGCTCGGCCTGCGGGCGATGGTCGCCGACGCGTGGTCCGCCGCGGAGGCCATGGCCGAGCCGGGCCGCACCCCGTGACCTCACGGGGCGCGGACCAGGCGGCCGCGTGGTTCCGCGCGGAGTACGCCAGCACGCCGCAGGGCGTGTGGCACGCCCCCGGCCGGGCCAACCTGATCGGTGAGCACACCGACTACAACGACGGGTTCGTGCTCCCGTTCGCGCTGGACCGGGGGACGTTCGCCGCAGCCGCGCTGCGCGAGGACCCGGGGCTTGGCAGCGGGGTGCTCGAGCTGACGTCACGGCAGGAGGGCGGCGTGGCGGCCGGCCGCGGAGCCGGTGCGGGTCGAGCTGGACACCCTGGCCCCCGGGACGGTGGAGGGCTGGGCCGCCTACCCGGCCGGGGTGGTCTGGGCGCTGCGCGAGGCGGGTTACCCGGTACCCGGGGCCCGGGTGGCCGTGGACTCGGATCTTCCCCAGGGCGCAGGCCTGTCCTCGTCGGCCGCGCTGGAGTGCTCGGTGGCGCTGGCCCTGACCCAGCTGGCCGGGCTCGACGTGCTCCGCCAGGAGCTGGCCAGCATCGCCCGGCGGGCGGAGAACGACTTCGTGGGGGTGCCGACCGGGATCATGGACCAGTCCGCGGCCCTGCTCTGCCAGGCCGGGCACGCCCTGCTGCTGGACTGCCGCAGCGGGGAGGCGGACTCGGTGCCGCTCGACCCGGCCCTGGCCGGGCTGGCCCTGGTGATCATCGATACCCGGGCCCGGCACGCGCTCACCGAGAGCGGCTACGGGGCCCGGCACATCGAGTGCGAGGAGGCGGCCCGGGCGCTCGGCGTGCGCACGCTGCGCGACGTCCCCGGCCCGGAGAGCCTGGCCGCGCTGGCCGACCCGGTCCTGCGGCGCCGGGCCCGGCACGTGATCACGGAGAACCGGCGGGTCCTGGAGGCCGCGGCCCTGCTGCGCCGGGGCCAGGTGGCCGGGATAGGGGAGCTGCTGAACGAGTCCCACGCGTCCCTGCGCGATGACTTCGAGATTTCCTGGCCGGAGGCGGACGTGGCGGTGGACGCCGCGGTCGGGGCCGGGGCGCTGGGCGCCCGGATGATGGGCGGCGGCTTCGGCGGCTCGGTCATCGCCCTGCTCCCCGAAGACAGCGCCCCGGTGTACGAGGCGGTCTGCGCCGCGTTCAGCCATCAGGGCTGGCCCGAGCCGGAGTTCTTCGACGCGCCGCCGTCCCCCAGTGCCCGGAGGCTGCGCTAGCCCGGCCCCAGGCCGGGGGCCGGCGGGCGGCTGGCCCCCGCTCGGCCTACCCTGTTAACCCCCAGCGAAGGACGCACGATGGCAGTTCAGGATGACGCGGCCGCGATCGCGGGTGACCTGGCTGAGCTGCGCCGGCGGATCCATCAGGATCCGGAGATCGGGCTCGACCTGCCCCGGACGCAGGCGAAGGTGCTGGCCGCGCTGGACGGCCTGCCGCTGGAGGTGACCCGGGGCCGCGCGCTGAGCTCGGTGACCGGCGTGCTGCGCGGAGCCCGGCCCGGGCCCACGGTGCTGCTGCGCGCTGACATGGACGCGCTGCCCATCACCGAGCGGACCGGGCTGCCGTACGGGTCCGCGGTCACCGGCGTGATGCACGCCTGCGGGCACGACCTGCACACCGCCATGCTCGTCGGCGCGGCGCGGCTGCTGTCCGCCCGGCAGGCCGAGCTGCCCGGGAACGTGATCTTCATGTTCCAGCCGGGCGAGGAGGGCCAGGGCGGCGCGGCCCACATGATCAGCGAGGGCCTGCTTGACGTGGCGGGCGGCCGGCCGGTCGCCGCGTACGCGCTGCACGCCGCGTCGGCCCAGTTCCCGCGGGGGATGTTCTCGACCCGGCCCGGCTCGATGATGGCCGCGGCCGACATCCTGGACGTGACGGTCCGCGGGCACGGCGGCCACGCGTCCCAGCCGCACCTGGCCCAGGACCCGATCCCAGCGGCCTGCGAGATGGTCACCGCCCTGCAGACGCTGGTGACCAGGCGGTTCGATGTGTTCGACCCGGTGGTGATCACCGTGGGCAGTTTCCACGCCGGCACGGCCGACAACGTCGTCCCGGACGAGGCGCACTTCCTGGCCACGGTGCGCTCGTTCTCCGCCCAGGCCCGGGACAGGGTGCGGGCGGCCAGCCTGCGGCTGATCACGGACCTGGCCGCCGCGCACGGCCTGCGGGCCGAAGCGGATTACCTGGACGGGTACCCGGTCACGGTGAACGACGCGGCCGAGACCGCGTTGGCGGGGCAGGCGGTCGCGGACCTGTTCGGGGAGGACCGGCTGATCACCCAGTCCAACCCGCTGCCGGGGGCCGAGGACTTCTCGTTCGTGCTCGACGAGGTGCCCGGCGTGTTCCTGATGCTGGGCGCGGTCCCGGAGGGCTCGGACCCGGCCACTGCCCCGTTCAACCACGCCGCGGACGCGGCGTTTGATGACGCCGTCCTGCCCGACGGCGCGGCGTTGCTCGCCGAACTCGCCCTGCGCCGCCTGACCGCCCGGACCCCGACGACCTGACCCCCGGCGCCCACCGCCGCCCGCCCGGCCCAGCCGCCCGGACCCTGACGCCCAGCCCCGGCGCCCACCGCCGCCCACGCCAGGCCCCCTACCTCCCGCCTGACTGCCTAGCCCGGCCCGGGCCTGCCCGCCTGGCCCGGCCAGAGCCTGCCCGGCCCATCAGCCGTTTCTCGTGCTGCGCACCCACCCCGCCACCGAGTCACTATAGAAACTCCAGTAACAAGGGCCCCAGCCACCCCATCTCTAACGGGCGGACGTTCGTGATCTAACGATTGGTGTCGCTGCAGCGACACCAATCGTTAGATCACGAAGAACTGCGAGTCACACGCGGTCCACGGGGCCCGTGGGCCCGCAGTGCCGGTGGGGCCCGGTGCCTGTGGGACTGGTGGTGCCCGCGGGGTGAGCGTGGCTAGTGTGATGGGACGGGGGTAGTTAGAGGCTGGCTACGTCGGCCTGCTTGGTGCGGACCGCCTCGGCTGCCTCGCGGAGCGCGGCCAGCTCGCTGTCGGTGAGGTCCCGCTGCACCACGGAGCGGACCCCGGACTTGCCGATCTCGGCCTCGACGCCGAGGTAGACCCCGGAGATGCCGTACTCGCCATCCACCCAGGCGCAGACGGGCAGCACCCGGCCGGAGTCCTCGGCGACGGCGCGGGCCATCCGGGCCGCGGCCGCTGACGGGGCGTAGTACGCGGACCCGGTCTTCAGCAGGCCGACGATCTCGGCGCCGCCGTTGCGGGTCCGGTCCACCAGCGCGTTGATCTCGTCCTGGCCGAGCAGGCTAGCCAGCGGCTTGCCGTCCACCGTGCAGGCGGACGGGACCGGCACCATGGTGTCGCCGTGCGAGCCCAGCGTGAGGGTCTGCACCGAGCCGACCGGCACGCCCAGCCTCTCGGCCACGAAGTAGCTGAACCGGGCCGTGTCGAGCATGCCCGCCTGGCCCAGGACCCGGGTCGCCGGGAACCCGGTCACCTTGGCCGCGAGCGCGGTCATCTCGTCCAGCGGGTTGGACACCACGATCAGCACGGCCTCCGGGGCGTACTTCACCACGTTCTCCGCGACCGAACGGACGATCTTGGCGTTGACGCCGATCAGGTCCATCCGGCTCATCCCGGGCTTGCGGGGCAGGCCGGCCGTGACGATCACGATGGACGAGCCGCCGATCGCCTCGTAGCCCTGGCCTCCCGGGCTGGTGGTCTGCCCGGTGACCTTAGTCTCGAAGCCCTCGATGGGCCGGGACTGGCTGATGTCGAGGGCCAGGCCCTCCGGCTTGCCCTCGACGATGTCGGTCAGCACGACCTCATCGAAGATGTCGTACTCGGCGAGCCGCTGCGCGGTGGTCGAGCCGTAGAACCCGGCCCCGACGACGGTCACCTTGCCACTGCGGGTCATGTTCCGTGCTCCTTTCAGGCCATTGCCTTGGCGAGGTTCTCGCTGAGCGCCGTGAGGAACTCCTCGGTGACCAGGAACGGCGTGTCCTCGCCCACGAGCAGCGCCAGGTCCTTGGTCATCTTGCCTTCCTCCACGGTCTCCACGCAGAGCCGCTCCAGGGTCTCGGCGAACTGGGTCACCTCGGGGGTGCCGTCCAGCTCGCCACGGTGCGCGAGCCCCCGCGTCCACGCGAAGATCGACGCAATGGGGTTCGTCGAGGTCGGCTTGCCCTGCTGGTGCTGCCGGTAGTGCCGGGTGACGGTGCCGTGCGCGGCCTCGGCCTCGATGGTCCTGCCGTCCGGGGTCATCAGCACGCTGGTCATCAGGCCGAGCGAGCCGTACCCCTGGGCGACGACGTCGGACTCCACGTCGCCGTCGTAGTTCTTGCACGCCCAGACGACGCCGCCGTGGCCCTTGATCACCTGGGCGACCATGTCGTCGATCAGCCGGTGCTCATACCAGATGCCCGCGGCCTCGAATTCCGCCTTGAACTCGGCCTCGTAGATCTCCTGGAACAGGTCCTTGAACCGGCCGTCGTAGGCCTTGAGGATGGTGTTCTTGGTGGACAGGTACAGCGGGTAGCTGCGGGCGAGCGCGTACCGCATTGTGGCCCGGGCGAAGTCACGGATCGAGTCGTCGTAGTTGTACATGGCCATGGCCACGCCGCCGCCGGGGAACCTGGATACCTCCAGGTCGATCGGCTCGTCCTGACCATTGTCCGGCCGGTACGAGATGCGCACCGTGCCCGGGCCGGGCACCACGAAGTCCGTCGCCCGGTACTGGTCGCCGTGCGCGTGGCGGCCGATGATGATCGGCTCGGTCCAGCCCGGCACGAAGCGCGGCACGCTGGAGATCACGATGGGCTCGCGGAACACGACGCCGCCGAGGATGTTGCGGATCGTGCCGTTGGGCGACCGCCACATCTTCTTCAGCCCGAACTCCTCGACCCGTGCCTCGTCGGGGGTGATGGTGGCGCACTTGACCCCGACCCCGTACTGCTTGATCGCGTTCGCCGCGTCCACCGTGACCTGGTCATCCGTGGCGTCGCGGTTCTCGAGGGACAGGTCGTAGTACTTCAGGTCAATATCCAGGTAGGGCAGGATCAGCTGGTCCTTGATCGATCGCCAGATAATCCGCGTCATCTCGTCGCCGTCCAGTTCGACGACGGGATTGGTTACCTTGATCTTGGGCATGCGGCAGACTTCCCTTCCCTACTGCGCTCTACTCTTGCCCGCCGGGCTGTTATCCCTGGGGCACGGTTACGACGGAGTCGGCAGCACCAAGCCAGCGACCAGCAGGCCGATGGCCAGGATGGCCAGCGCCGTCACGTCGATATAGCGCCGCCTGCTGGCGAGCATGCCCGCCCGCCGCTCCGGCAGCGCAATCCTGGCCGCGACAGCAACGAAAAGGGCACCCGCCAGGATAAACGTACCTGCCCGGACGAAGTGGGAGCCCTGCCAGATATAACCCAGTCCGGCGGCCAGGCCGGCCAGCACGATCGCGTACGGTACCTGGGCCCCCCGCACGGGGCCGGACCGCCGGGCCCGGGCGCCGCGCGGCGAGGTGGCCGGGCTGTCCGGAGCCGGATGATGGTGGGCACGGGCGGTTCCGGGTAGGCCGCCCGGCCGGAGATACCCAGGCCGCGCGGACGCGGGGGCGGCGGGTGGCTGGGTGAATCCGCGCCCGCAGCCGACGGCGGGCGGCCACCCTCTGGCGGTGGCCAGGAGCCCCCGCGCTGTCCCGGCCATGCGGGCCAGCCCGTAGGCCGCCACGCTCCCTGGTCCCGGCCGGCGGTGTCGATCCCCGCTACGTCGTCGGTCACTACCGCTCGCTCAGTACTTTGGGCGGCATCGCTACCGCTCGCTCAGTGTCTTCTGACGACGCTACCGCTCCCGTCCGGTGTCCTGACCGGGCATCGCTGCCGCCCGGCCCGTGTCGCTACCGCTCACTCAGATGCCTGAGCCGCGCTACCGCTCGCTCCAGCATCCTCCTGTGCCAGCGCTACTGCTCACTCAGTATCCGCCTGAGCCGCGCTACCGCTCGCTCAGTGCGACCCAGGTGAGGTCGCGCTCGCCGATGTACTCGCTGTCCGGCCGGATCAGCCGGTTGTCCGCGTGCTGCTCCATCACGTGGGCGGTCCAGCCGGCCATCCGGCTGACCGAGAAGACCGGGGTGAACAGGTCCGTGGGGATGCCCAGGTAGTGGTAGACGGTGGCGGCGTAGAAGTCCACGTTGGGATAGAGGCCCTTCTCCGCGAACACGGTCTCCTCCATCTGGCCGGGACATCTGGTAGTACGTGTCGTCCCCTGACGCCGCGGCCAGTTCCCCGGACATCTGGCGCAGGTGGGTGGCCCGCGGGTCCTCGGTCTTGTAGACCCGGTGCCCGAAGCCCATGATCTTCTCCCCGGCGCCGAGCCGTTCCCGGACCACGGGGCCGACCGCGGCGCACCGGGTCGGCGCCGGCTGTGGACCGGATGCGCCTCCAGCCCCCGCATCACCTGCTCGTTGGCCCCGCCGTGCAACGGCCCCTTGAGCGTGCCGAGCGCCGCGACCACGGCGGAGTGCATGTCTGACAGCGTGGCGGCACAGACCCGCGCGGCGAAGGTGGACGCGTTCATCGTGTGGTCTGCGTGCAGCACCAGGCAGGTGTCCAGGATCTCGGCATCCCGCGCGGACGGGGCGGTGCCACGCAACTGGAGCAGGAAATTGGCCGCCAGGCTGAGTCCGGGATCCGGCGGGCACGCACTCACGGCCCTCGCGGGCGGCGTGGTAGGCCGCGACCAGGATCGGCTGCTGCGCGGTGAGCCGGGCGGCCTTCCGCTCGTTCGCCGGGGCCGCGTTGGAGCTTTTATCCGGGTCATCCGCGCTGGCCAGGGAGACCAGGCTGCGCATCGCCTCCATCGGTCCCTGGCTGGCCGCGATCTGCGGCAGCGTCGAGCTGACCAGCGTGCCCAGGGTCCGGCCGGCGACGAGCTCCGCCCGGTAGCCGTCCATCTCGCCCGCGCCCGGCGCTGACCCGCGCTGCAGCAGGTAGGCGATCTCCTCGAAGGTCGAGGACCCGGCGAGCTGGTGGATGTCGTAGCCGCGGTAGAACAGCCGGCCCGGCCTGCGCCGTCGATGTCGCTCAGTGCGGTGGACGCGGCGACGACGTCCGCCAGGCCCTTGGACGGCTTGTCCGCCATTTCTTCTTCCTCCCGAAGACTCGCTCGGCAGTGTACTTCCGCGGGCTGCGGCTTCCCTCCGCCGGCCGGCCAATGATCGGCCACGGCCAGGTGATCGGACACCGGCCAGCAGGACGGCGCGCCGGGCCAAACCGCACAAGCAAAAGGGGGTACGAGTCTGCCCGGAAAGGGTAACTGGACGGAGAGAGATCCGTGACTGCTCGGACAAGCGGGAGGAACGGTCGTGGAAGGGCCCTACATACGCATCGAGGACAGCGGCGAGGTGATACCGCTGGGCGAGTCGGTGACGACGATCGGGCGCGGCGGTGGGGTGGACATCCGGCTCAGCGACCCGAGTGTCTCCCGGCTGCACGCCGAGATAATTCGGCGCGGGCCGTACGCCTACGTGACCGACCTGGGGTTATCGCGCAACGGCACCCGGGTCAACGGGCGGCTCGTGGCCCGGCGCGTCCTGGAGGACGGGGACGTGCTGACGTTCGGGAACGCCCGGTGCCGGATGGGCGGCCTCCCGGCTGAGGACCTGTCCGCCGAGATCGAACTGCGGCGCTCCCCCAGCCCAGAGCTGACCAGGCGGGAACTGGACGTGCTCACGTCGTTGTGCCGTCCGGCCTTGTCCGATGAGGCGTTCGTCGCCCCGGCGACCGCCCGTGAGATCGCCGCCGACCTCGTGGTGACGGAGGCCGCGGTCAAGCAGCACCTGCTCCGGCTCTACCAGAAGTTCCGCATCCCCGAGGGCACCAACCGGCGGGTCAGGCTCGCCAACGAGGTGGTATCCCTGGGCCTCGTCCGGCCGCTGCCACCCGCCGGCCGCGAGAAGCTGCCGCCGCAACCCCAGCCATCCCGGTCCGCACCGGACCGGCCCGCGGGCCCTCCGGTTCCCGCCGGGGCGGGGCGCCCCCTGGCGGGGAACGGCGTTCCTGAGCGGCGCGCCAGCTAACCAGCGCGCCGCGACCCCTCCCACGGGCGCCAGGCCGCACTGACGAGGCCGGCGCCTCACACGCTGCGGCTCAGAACCAGAAACGCAGCCGCCGGGGACGCAGGTGCCCGAACGGCCCCGGGAGCGTGGGGAGGTGCACCATCGTGCCGTTGGGCACGCCCAGCGGCCAGAACGCGGCCGAGGAGGTGAGCGCGGCGGCGACCGCGGCGACCGCGAGTGCGCACATCCCGAACAGCGCCACGGCCTGCAGGCCGGGACTGCGCACCACCGCAGCCCAGACCCGGTTGAGCTGACGGCGCGCTTTGCCCGACCCCGGGCCGTACGCGTAGAACGCGACCAGCGCCCCCGCCCCGTACGACAGCGCGTGCAGGCCCGGGCTGGCTGGCATGGCCAGGAACGTGAGCCCGGCCGCGGCCACGGCCACGATGAGGGCCAGCGGCGCCACGACCAGGGTCGAAATCAGCGAGCGGACCACGAAGAAGGGGAACGCGGCGGCGGACATAATGGCACCCCGCTGGTCCGAGCTACGGTGGGCCAGGTCTCCAGCCCGCAGTAGCACCAGCATGGCCAGCGCGATCACGGTGCCGGCCACCGGCAGCACGACCGAGAGGCTCACCGCGATCACCATCGTGGCCAGGACCAGGATCGGCTGCCGCTTCGGCGGCGTCCAGCGGTCCGCGTCCCGGTCCTGCCCGGGAGCGGCGGGCCGCCCGTCCTGGCCGGCCCCCTCGGCGCGCCCGGGGCGGCCGAAACGGTCGTCCGGGGCCGGGATGGCCGCCCCGGCGACCACCCCGCTGCCCGGCGGATAGGTCACCGGGGGAAGGATGTCCGCGAAGTCGTCGGCGCGGACCGGCCTGGCCGCGATCGGCTGGGTCCCGGGCGGCGTCATCCCGCCCGCAGGCGGCGGGAACGTGGTGGCTCCCTGGCCGGCCCCGGAGAGCATGGTCCCGCCCGGCCCGCCCGAACCCGTCCAGCGCCGTGGGGCGCAGTGGGCGCCCGTCGGCACGCGTTCCGGGGGCGCCCAGCCCCATCCCCTGGCAGGCCGCCCGGCGGGCACCGCCATGGGCTGCAGGGCGCCTGGGTCCAGCGCGGCCGCCCGCGCTGCGCAGCTGGATGGCCGCGGGCCGCTGGGCCGGGTCCCGGCGCAGCGCGGCGGCCAGCAGTTCCGCCATCGGCGCCGGCACCCCGGACAGGTCCGGCTTGCCGTTCACGATCCGGTAGAAGATCGTCTCGTACGACCCGGTGCCGAACGGAGGGCGCCCGGTCGCCGCGAAGGCCACGGTCGCTCCCCAGGCGTGCACATCCGAGAACGACGTGCTGTTCTGCCCCTCGATCACTTCCGGGTGACAGGTAGCCGGGCGTGCCCATGAACATTCCGGTCATGGTGAGCCGGGTGGAGTCCAGGGCCTGGGCGATACCGAAGTCGATCACGACCGGGTCGCCGTTCATCAGCATCACGTTGCCCGGCTTGAGGTCGCGGTGCACCACGCCCGCCATGTGGATCGCGGCCAGGGCGTCGGCGAGCCCGGCGGCCAGCCCGGATCAGCCGGGCCCCGCTCAGCGGGCCCTCCTGGGTCACCACCTCGTCCAGCGTCCGGCCCGGCACGTACCGGGTCACGATGTAGGGCGTCTCGCAGGTCACGTCGGTGTCAAGCACCTCGGCCACGAAAGGGCTGCGGACCCGGCGCATGGTCTCCACCTCACGGGCCAGCCGCCGCCGCGCGTTCGGGTCGCCCGCCACCGCCGGGCGCAGGACCTTCATCGCGACCGAGCGCTGCTCAGGGTCACGGGCGAGGTAGACCACGCCCATGCCGCCCTCGCCGATCCGGTCGAGCAACCGGTAAGGGCCGAGCCGGTCTGGCATGTGCTCTGCTGGTGTCATCGCCCCCCCAGCCTACGAACTACCCTCGGGCTAGCCCATCCAGACGGGACAGAACGCTGGTCGGAGCGTTCGTCCCGCACCGGGCAAGCCCACCGAGGGCCCGGCGCCGCCGCTAGCCGCCGGTGACCAGCTTGCGCAGGGCCTCCGCCGTCCTGGCGTTCTGCTCCGCGTAGCCGACCAGGGCCCGGGCCAGCTCGGCCGCCCACTCATGCACCGCCACCGGCTGGCGGGACAGCACCACCCCGCGAACCTCGCGGCAGATTTCCGCGCTGGGCTGCCCGGCCCGCACCGCCAGTGACATGACCCGCTCCCCCAGCCGGACCGTGATCCCCGACACCGTGCCAGGTCGCCCGTGCATCCGGTCGGACATGGACCTGTCCCGCTCTATGGTCACACATCCGGGCGGCAGCGACTCACCGAGTGACTCGGTGAGCACGCGGGCGTAGACCGCCGCGTCGGCGCTGTCCGCCCGCAACGCGGCGGTCACCAGCTCGAGGTCGGGACTCTCGTCCGGCTGCGTCATGGCTGGCCCGGCCCGTGGTGTGCAGCGACGTGGTGCGCAGTGATCAGGTGGCGCATGGCCTTGGCTGCTTCCTCGAGGGGCGGGCTCGCGGGCGGCGCCCGCACGGTACGTCAATTGTCCGCCATCCGGGGCGGGCTCGTCACTGCCCGGCGAAGGTGGCCTTACCCGGCCCTTTCTCGACGAAGCTGCGCATGCCGGTGCCCTGGTCCTCGGTGGCGAACAGCCCGGCGAAGTGCAGCCGCTCGATCTCCAGGCCGGTATCCAGGTCCGTCTCCAGGCCGGTGTCGATGGCCTGCTTGGCGGCCCGCAGGGCGAGCGCGGGGCCGGTGGCGTAGCGGGCGACCAGCGCCCGGGCCGCATCGTAGACCTCCGCGTCCGGCACCACCTGGTCCACCAGGCCGATGGAGAGGGCCTCGGCCGCGTCCACGAAGCGCCCGGTGAACACGATGTCCTTGGCCCGGGCCGGGCCGACCAGCCGGGGCAGCCGCTGCGTCCCGCCCGCGCCGGGGATGATCCCGAGCAGGATCTCCGGCTGGCCCACCTTCGCCTCCTGCGCCGGCCACCCGGAAGTCCGCGCACAGGGCCAGCTCGAGACCGCCGCCGAGCGCGTAGCCGGTCACCGCGGCCACCACCGGCTTGGGGATCTTGGCCACCGCGGTGAAGCTGGCCTGCAACTGCCGGGAGTCGCGCGGCCATCTGCCCGTAGCTGGCATCGGCCATCTCCTTGACGTCCGCGCCCGCGGCGAAGACCTTCGGGCCGCCGTAAAGCACCACGGCGCGGACCCCGCTATCCGCCGACACCTCGGCGGCGGCCGCCGCGATCTCGTCCTGGACCTGGGCGTTCAGCGTGTTCATGGGCGGCCGGTCGAGCCGGATTGTGGCGATGGCCTGGTCGGTCTCGACCCGGACGAACTCTCCCATGAGGCACCTCCTGCCGGGCCGCGTTCCCGCTCGGGGAGGCACACTGCCCACCCAGGGCCCAGGTGGAGAGTACTCCTTCTGCTTGCTGATCTTCAGGGCTGGCTAGTCTTCCGCCGAGCGCGGCCGCGGCACTCCCTGCGAGTCCTCCAGGAAAGCCCGGATCTCCGACTCGCTGTAGCGGCGGTGGCCGCCCAGGGTGCGGATGGACCGGAGCTTGCCCTGCTGGGCCCACCGGGTCACGGTCTTCGGGTCGACCCGGAACAACGCGGCGACCTCTGACGGCGTCAGGAGCCTGTCTTCCGTGCGGTTGTCTTGCTTCATGACGTCAGTGCCCTTTCACGTGTGGGGACGACTTCGGTGACGCAAAGTGACACGAGGGCGTCATGCTGCTCGCATAACGTGTAGCTGGTTCTCATGGCCCCCCCGGGCTTCCCTGCTGGGCTAGTGCCTGTCTTGCGTGGTCGCCCGCAGGGCTGGCACACGACGCGCCCGCGAGCCTGTTGCATAAAGTAGACGCAGTGCGACGCACGGCGGTTTACGTGCGGAACGTGATAGGACAGCTACTTTCCGCGATTCCTTGGGCGCGGGCCCCGCGCCACCGCCCTCGCGGCCCGCGCCACCGCCGGCGCGCGCTCGCAGGGTCCGCCGCCCTCTCAGGCCGCGGGCCACCGCCCTCGCGGGCTCCCGCCACCACCCTCAGGCCGCGACCGCCCTCGCAGGGCTCTCGCCAGCACCGCGACCATGGCGGCCTGCGCCGAACGTCCCGTCTAGCGCAGGTCGCCGGTGGTCAGCCCAGCGGGTGCCTCTGGCAGCGTGACCAGGCCCATCTCTGCGGCGCTGGCCAGCAGGGGATGGCGGGGCACGACCCGGAGCGTGTAGCCGAACGGCCCCGGGCGGCCGAGGTCGGCCTTGCCCACATAGCGGGCCACGCCGTCGTCGGGCCCACTCTCCACGGCCAGCGCGCTGACCGCCGGGTTAAGGATCTCGTCCGCGTCACCGACCCGGCCGTAGACGACCTCGACACTCACGTCGTCGGTGGACAGCCCGCCGAGGGCCACCGTGGCCTTGACCACCAGGTAGCCGCCGGGGCTCTGGTCGCCGTCCTCGCCTTCCACGTGCTCGATGCGGACCCCGCCCCAGGCCCGGGTGACCCGGCGCTTCCAGGCGGCCAGCTCACGGGCGGCGGCGAACGGTTCCTCCAGGCCGGTGGCGCCGGCCACCGCGCCCGCCCCGGCACGGGCCACGACACCGCCGCTGAGCGCGCGGGAGGCCTCGGCCGCCGGGATGTACAGCTCCTCCACGTACTCGCGGACCATCCGGGAGGCCTGCACCCGGGGGCCAAGGGCGCGCAGCGTGTGCCCGACCATCTCAAGCCAGCGGCGGGGCAGCCCGTCGGGGCCCGTGTCGTAGAACCGCGGCGCAACCGTCAGGCTGAGCAGGTCATACAGCGCGTTGGACTCGAGCTCGTCGCGCCGCCCCGGGTCTTCCACGCCGTCCGCGGACGGGATGGCCCAGCCGTCGGCGCCGTCGTACCACTCGTCCCACCAGCCATCCCGGACGGACAGGTTCAGCCCGCCGTTGAGCGCGGACTTCATGCCTGACGTGCCGCACGCCTCCAGCGGGCGCAGCGGGTTGTTCAGCCACACGTCACAGCCCTGGACCAGCGCACTGGCCATGGCCATGTCGTAATCGGGGAGGAAGACGATGCGGTGGCGCACTCGCGGGTCGTCGGCGAACTGGACCATCTGCTGGATCAGCCGCTTGCCGCCGTCGTCGGCGGGGTGCGCCTTGCCCGCGATGACCAGCTGCACCGGCCGGTCCGGATCGAGCAGCAGCGCGGTCAGCCGGTCGCGGTCGTGCAGCATCAGGGTCAGCCGCTTGTAGGAGGGCACCCGGCGGGCGAAGCCGATGGTCAGCACGCCGTCGTCGAGGACCTCGTCGATCCAGCCCAGTTCCGCGTCGCTGGCGCCGCGCTGCCGCCAGGAGGCGCGCAGCCGCTGGCGGGCCAGCGTAACCAGCCGGGCTCGCAGGGCGCGGCGGATCTCCCACAGCCGGGCCGGGGCCGTGTGCGCGACGCGCTCCCAGGCGTGCCCGTCCTCGGGCAGCTGCTGAGCCACGGCGGAGTCCTCCGGCGTCCCGCTGGCCAGGTCCAGGACCTCCTGGGCCACCCACGTCGGGGGCGTGCACGCCGTTGGTGATCGAGCCGATCGGCACCTGGGCGGTGTCGAACCCGGGCCACAGGCCGGCGAACATTTCCCGGCTGACCTCGCCGTGGAGCCCGGCTGACGCCGTTCACCCGCTGGGCCAGCCGCATGCCCATCACGGCCATGTTGAACACGGACGGGTCGCCGCCGGGGAAGGTCTCCGCGCCCAGGGCCAGCACCCGGTCGATGGGGAGGGCCGGGTCGGCGGCGGCCCCGGTGAAGTGCCGCTCGAGCAGGTCCCGGTTGAAGCGGTCGATCCCGGCCGGCACGGGGGTGTGCGTGGTGAACACGGTGCCGGCCCGGCACAGCTCGATGGCTTCCTCGAAGCTGAGGCCCCGCTCGGCGTACTCACGGATCCGTTCGAGGCCGAGGAAGCCGGCGTGTCCCTCGTTGGTGTGGAAGACTTCCGGCTCGGCGTGCCCGGTGAGAGCGCAGAACGCGCGGAGCGCGCGGACTCCCCCCATGCCCAGCAGCAGCTCCTGGCGCAGCCGGTGGTCGCCGCCCCCGCCGTAGAGCCGGTCGGTGACCTCGCGGAGCGTGGGCTCGTTTTCTTCCACGTAGGAGTCGAGCAGGAGCAGCGGCACCCGGCCGACCTGGGCCACCCAGATCTGCGCGGACAGCAGCTTGCCCTCGGCCAGCGCCACGCTGACCCGCACGGCGGTCCCGTCCGGAGCGCGGAGCAGGGTCAGCGGCAGCCCGTTCGGGTCGCCGGCCGGGTAGCGCTCCATCTGCCAGCCTTCGGGCGACAGGGACTGGGTGAAGTACCCGTGCCGGTACAGCAGGCCTACCCCGATGAGCGGCACCCCGAGGTCGCTGCCGGCCTTGAGATGATCACCGGCCAGGATGCCCAGGCCGCCCGAATACTGCGGCAGGGCCTGGGTGATCCCGTACTCCGGCGAGAAGTAGGCGATCGCGGCGGGCGGGCCGGCCGGGTCGCTGCCGCCGTCCGCGTGCAGCTGGTACCACCGCGGCCCGGTCAGGTACTGGTCCAGGTCACGGGCCGCGTCGTCGAGCCTGCGCAGGAACGCCGGGTCGTGGCCCAGGCTCTCGAGCTGGGCCGGCGGTACCTCGCCGAGCAGGGCCACTGGGTCGTGGCCGGCCGCGTCCCAGCCCGCCGGGTCGATCGCCGCGAACAGCTCCCGGGTCCCGGCATGCCAGGACCAGCGGAGGTTGAGCGTGAGGTCGCGCAGCGGCGCGAGCGGCTCCGGCAGCGCGGCACGGACGGTAAAACGGCGGATGGCTCTCACGGGCAGTGACCCTAATCGCCCTGAGTAGATGCCGCGAACCGGGTCCGGGAATTAGGCCGGCCCGGCGGCCGCGGAACCCGCCCGCGGAACCCGCCCGCGGCCCGCCCGCGGCCCGCCCGGACGACCCCGGCCGGACGGCCGCGGAACCCGCCCGCGGCCCGCCCCGGACGACCACGGCCGGCCGCTCCGGACGACCCCGCCCGGCGGCCCGGCGCCGCCGCCGGAACGGCGCCCAGGCAGACCCCAGGTAAATGCGGCAGCAGCGGGCGTCCCCCCTCGCGCAGCACCTGGATGAGTGGGTAGCGTCAAGGGGTGATAGGACGCATCCCCATCCTGGACGTCGAGCCCGTCCTGGAGTGCGGGCGCCGCCCCGCTAAGGCGGTAACGGGAGAAACCTTCGAGGTCAGCGCCACCGTGTTCCGGGAGGGGCACGAGATGCTGGGCGCGGGCGTCGTGCTGCGCGGTCCCGGAGGGCAGCGGTCCCCGCTGACTTCCATGCATGAGCTCGCCCCCGGGACCGACCGCTACGGCGCGGAAGTGACCGTCACCGCCGAGGGGCTCTGGCATTTCCAGGTGGAGGCGTGGGGCGATCCCATCGCGCACTGGCGCCACGACGCGGCGATCAAGGTGCCGCGCGGCCTGGAGAGCGAGCTCATGCTGACCGAGGGCGCGCTCCTGTTCGAGCGGGCGGCCCGGGGAGTGCGGGGCACCGCGCGGCCCGGCCAGGGCGCCCTGGCCGGGGAGCGCTGGGCGAACGCCGCCCAGGCGGCCCAGTCCGCCCGGGGCGCCCGGGCCGCGCTGCGGCAGGTCGCGGCCGAGCTGCGGGACCGGGCGCTGCCGCCGTGGGACCGGCTGGCCGCCGCCTCGGCCCCCGAGGTGCTGGCCATCCTGGCCCAGTACCGCCTCCGCGACTTCCTCACCCGGTCCGCGCGGTACCCGGTGATCGTGCACCGGCAGCGCGCGCTGTACGGGGCGTGGTATGAGTTCTTCCCCCGCTCGGAGGGCGTCGAGATCGACCCGATGGGCTACCGGGAACCGCGCGGCGGCACGTTCCGCAGCGCCGCCCGGCGCCTGGACGCCGTCGCGGACATGGGTTTCGACGTGGTCTACCTGCCGCCCGTCCACCCGATCGGCACCACGGCCCGCAAGGGTGCCAACAACGTGCTGGAGGCCGCCCCCGGCGATCCGGGCTCGCCGTGGGCCATCGGCAGCCCGGAGGGGGGCCATGACGCGGTCCATCCCGGATCTGGGCACGCTCGAGGACTTCGACGCGTTCGTCGGCCGCACCAGGGATCTGGGCATGGAGGTCGCGCTCGACCTGGCCCTGCAGACCTCGCCGGATCATCCCTGGGTGACCGAGCACCCGGAATGGTTCACCAAGCGGGCCGACGGGCGGATCGCTTACGCGGAGAACCCGCCCAAGAAATACCAGGACATCTACCCGCTCAACTTCGACCACGACCCGGGCGGCATCTACGCGGAGGCGCTCCGGGTCGTCCGGCACTGGATGGCGCACGGGGTGCGGATCTTCCGGGTGGACAACCCGCACACCAAGCCGCTGAGCTTCTGGGACCGGCTCCTGGCGGAGATCGCCCGTACCGACCCTGACGTGCTGTTCCTCGCGGAGGCGTTCACCCGGCCGGCCATGATGCAGGCGCTGGCGAAAATCGGATTCCACCAGTCCTACACCTACTTCACCTGGCGTAACAGCTCGGCTGAACTCAGCGATTACCTACGTGAGCTGTCTGGGCCCGCCGCGGCCTACATGCGGCCGAACTTCTTCACCAACACGCCGGACATCCTCCATGAGTACCTGCAGCAGGGCGGGCCCCCCGCGTTCAAGATCCGCGCCGTGCTGGCCTCGATGCTGTCGCCGTCGTGGGGGATCTACTCCGGCTACGAGCTGTGCGAGGGCACCCCGGTCCGGCCGGGCAGCGAGGAATACCTGGACTCGGAGAAGTACCAGTACCGCCCGCGGGACTGGGAGCAGGCCCAGCAGGGCCCCGCCGGCATAGCGCCGTATATCGCCCGGCTCAACGCGATACGAAAAGCTCATCCCGCGTTGCACTGGTTGCGTAATCTACGCTTTCATCACGTTGACCAGCCGGAGCTGATCTGTTTCTCCAAGCGCGATCCGCGGGAGGACGACACGGTCCTGGTTATCGTGAACCTTGACCCGCATCAGCTCCGGGAGGCGACCGTCTGGCTCGACCTGCCCGCGCTTGGCCTGGAAAGCAACGCCGACTTCGTCGTCAGCGACGAGCTTTCCGGCCAGACGTTCCGGTGGGGCCGGGCCAATTACGTCCGCCTCGACCCGGGATACGAACCAGCTCACATCTTCCAGGTAAAGACCTCCCTCTCGACCTGAGCCTGAAAGATACCGAGACACCCGCAGGAGCCCTCAGTGGTTACAGAGCCCGTGCCGGGGCGCCCCGGCACTCCTGGCCTCCCTCTCCCGGAGCACCTGCCCAGCTTCGCCTCGCCTCCCGGGGAGCCCATCCCTGACTCGTTCTCCTTCGAGCGGCCCCGTGACCCGCAGTGGTACAAGAGGGCGGTTTTCTACGAGGTCCTGATCCGCGGGTTCCACGACTCCAACGGCGACGGCACCGGGGACCTGCGCGGCCTTACCTCGCGGCTCGACTATCTCCAGTGGCTGGGTGTGGACTGCATCTGGCTGCTGCCGATCTACGCCTCCCCGCTGCGCGACGGCGGCTACGACATCTCGGACTTCACTTCCGTTTTGCCGGATTTCGGCAATATCGGGGATTTTGTGGAGTTGGTGGACGGCGCGCATGAACGTGGCATGCGCGTCGTCGCCGACCTGGTGATGAATCACACCAGCGATGCGCACCCGTGGTTCCAGGCCTCCCGCACCGACCCGGAAGGGCCGTTCGGGGATTTCTACGTGTGGTCAGACACCGATGACCGGTTCCCGGAGGCCCGCGTCATCTTCGTCGACGCCGAGCACTCGAACTGGACCTACGACACGGTGCGCGGCCAGTATTACTGGCACCGCTTCTTCGCCCACCAGCCCGACCTGAACTACGAGAACCCGAAGGTCCAGGACGCGATGCTGGAGGTGCTGCGGTTCTGGCTCGACCTCGGGATCGACGGGTTCCGGCTGGACGCCGTCCCCTACCTGTACGAGCGGGAGGGGACCAACTGCGAGAACCTCAAGGAAACCCACGAGTACCTGAAGCGGGTCCGGTCCGAGGTGGACCGGCTGTACCCGGACCGGGTCCTGCTGGCCGAGGCGAACCAGTGGCCCGCCGACGTGGTGGAGTACTTCGGCGACCCGGAAGCCGGCGGGGACGAATGCCACATGGCGTTCCATTTCCCGCTGATGCCGCGGATCTTCATGGCCGTCCGCCGTGAGCAGCGGTACCCCATCTCGGAGATCCTGGCCCAGACCCCGCCGATCCCGTCCACCTGCCAGTGGGGGATCTTCCTGCGCAACCATGACGAGCTGACGCTCGAGATGGTCACCGACGATGAGCGCGACTACATGTACGCGGAGTACGCCAAGGACCCGCGGATGAAGGCGAACATCGGGATCCGGCGGCGGCTCGCGCCGCTGCTCGACAACGACCGCAACCAGCTGGAGCTGTTCACCGCGCTGCTGCTGTCGCTGCCCGGCTCGCCGGTGCTGTACTACGGCGACGAGATCGGCATGGGCGACAACATCTGGCTCGGTGACCGGGACGGCGTCCGGACCCCGATGCAGTGGACCCCGGACCGCAACGCGGGCTTTTCCACCTGCGACCCGGGCCGGCTGTACCTGCCGATGCTGATGGACCCCATCTACGGCTACCAGGCGCTGAACGTGGAAGCCCAGCAGAAGAGCTCCGGGTCGTTCCTGCACTGGACCAAGCGGATGATCGAGATCCGCAAACGTCACCCGGTCTTCGGCCTGGGCGGCTACGAGGAGCTGAGTTCCTCCAACCCGAGCGTGCTCGCGTTCGTGCGCGAGCACACGGAGAGTGACCATCACGACGGGGTAGACAGCGCGGATCGTATACTGTGTGTCAATAATCTTTCCCGGTTCCCGCAGCCAGTGGAGCTGGACCTGAGACGGTTCAAGGGAGTGACCCCGGTCGAGTGCATGGGGGGCGTCACCTTCCCCCCCATCGGGGACCTGAGCTACCTGCTTACCCTGCCCGGGCACGGTTTTTACTGGTTCCAGCTCCCCGAGCCCCGGGGATGAGCACTCGCGGTGACGGCCCGGACTACCCCGGTGAGCTCCCGGGTAACCTTCGCCTGGCTCGCCCGTGTTCGGTGCGGAATCTGGCGGGATGATGATCGCTGTGATGCTGCATGATCCCTGGGGACGGGGTAGACCGGAATTATGACATTTGAGGAAACGCTGGCGGAGTGGATGCCGAGTCAGCGCTGGTTCGCTGGCAAGGGCGCCAGGATCCTCGACCTGGCCATCGTGACCAGCACCGAGCTGGTCAGCGGCGACCCGGGACTGCACCACCTCATCGTGGCGGTCTCGCAGGGCAGCGCCCTCTCCCGGGGCAGCGCGATCTCCCGGGGCAGCGCCATCCTGCCGGGCGGCGCCATCCTCCCGGGCGCCGCGGTGACCCAGCACAGCACGGTGGACTCCTACCAGCTCTTCCTCGGCCTCCGCGGGGAACTTCCCGACCACCTGCAGCACGTCATGGTCGGGGTGGCCGACGACGGCCGGATCGCCTACGACGCGCTGCACGACCCGGAGCTGACCCGGCTGCTGCTCCAGGCCATCGCCGACGGCGGCCGGGCCGGCCCGCTGTGCTTCGCGCACGAGCCAGGCGCCGAGATCGACACCAGCCTGAACAGCCTGGTGCTGACCGGCGAGCAGAGCAACACGAGCATGATGTTCGGCGAGGCGACCATCCTCAAGGTGTTCCGCCGGCCCTTCCCCGGCCCCAACCCGGACCTGGAGGTGCCCCGGGCGCTGGCCATGCGGGGCTCCACGCACGTGGCGGAGCCGCTGGGCTGGATCGAGACCCGGCTGGACGGGGCCCCGGTCATCCTCGGCATCCTGTCCCGGTACCTGCGGGCCGCGGCGGACGGCTGGTCACTGGCCGCGACCAGCGTGCGGGACCTTTACGCCGCCGAGGGCCGGATCAGCGCGGCCGACGCGGGCGGTGACTTCGCGGGCGAGGCGTACCGGCTCGGCGAGGCCACCGCCGAGGTGCACCGCGACCTGGCCCGCGGCTTCGGCACCGACGAGCTGCCGCCCGAGGCCATCAGCGTGCTCGCCGACGAGATGTTCGCCCGGCTCGACCTGGCCCTGGCCACCGTGCCGGAACTGGGCCGCCACGCCGACCTGCTCGGGGCCGCGTTCGCCGACCTGGCCAAGCTGGACACCTCGCTGAGCGTCCAGCGGGTGCACGGCGACTACCACCTGGGCCAGGTGATGCGGACCCAGACGGGCTGGGTGCTGCTCGACTTCGAGGGCGAGCCCGCCACCCCGCTGGCCCAGCGCCGCGCGCTGGCCACCGCGCTGCGCGACGTGGCCGGCATGATGCGCTCGTTCGACTACGCGGCCCGGCATCAGCTGCTGGCCCGCCCCGACGGCGACCGGCTGCACGATTCGGCCCTCGAGTGGGTCCGCCGCAACCAGGACGCGTTCTGCTCCGGGTACGCTGCCGCCGGGGGGATCGATCCGGGCACGCACGCCGTCCTGCTGCGCGCCCTCGTCCTGGATAAGGCGGTCTACGAGGTGATGTACGAGGCCAGGAACCGGCCCGGCTGGCTGTCCATCCCGCTGGGCTCGATCGCCGACGCATGAACACGGTGAGCCAGCAGGACCAGGCCGGAATCAGCCTGGGCGAAATCGACCGCGTGATCGCGGGGACCCATCACGACCCGCACTCGATCCTCGGCGCCCACCCCGGGCCCGGCGGGGTCGTCGTGCGGGTGCTGCGGCCGCTGGCCAGGTCGGTGGCGGTCGTGCTGCCCGACGGGCAGCGGTTCCCGGCCGAGCACGTCCACGAGGGCGTGTTCGTAGCCACCCTCCCGGTGGGCCGAGACGCCCGACTACCGGGTCGCGGTCACCTACGCCGACGGTCAGGGCGGCAGCCTGCCCGAGACCATCACCGACGACCCGTACCGCTTCCTGCCCACCCTGGGCGAGGTGGACCTGCACCTGATCGGCGAGGGCCGGCACGAGAACCTGTGGCAGGTGCTCGGCGCGCACGTCAGGCACTACGGCCCGGTGACCGGGACGGCGTTCGCGGTCTGGGCGCCCAACGCCCGCGGCGTGCGGATCATCGGTGACTTCAACCACTGGGACGGCCGCGGGCACCCGATGCGATCGCTGGGCGGCACGGGGGTCTGGGAGCTGTTCCTGCCCGACGTGGGCGACGGGACGCACTACAAGTTCGACGTGTGCGGGCCGGACGGCCAGTGGCGGCGCAAGGCCGACCCGATGGCCAACCTGGCCGAGCGGCCGCCCGCGACCGCGTCGGTCATCTACACCTCGCGGTACGAGTGGAACGACGCCGAGTGGCTGGCGGCCCGGGGCCGCAGCCAGCAGGTCCGCGAGCCGGTCAGCGTCTACGAGGTGCACCTGGGGTCGTGGCGGCCCGGCCTGACCTACGTCCAGCTCGCCGACCAGCTGACCGAGTACGTGTCCGGCCTGGGCTTCACCCACGTGGAGTTCCTGCCGGTGGCCGAGCACCCGTTCGGTGGGTCCTGGGGGTACCAGGTCACCTCCTACTTCGCGCCGACGGCCCGGTTCGGCACCCCGGACGAGTTCCGCTACCTGGTGGACCGGCTGCACCAGGCGGGGATCGGCGTGATCCTCGACTGGGTGCCCGCGCACTTCCCGCGCGACGAGTGGGCGCTGGCCCGGTTCGACGGCACCCCGCTGTACGAGCACCCGGACCCGCGCCGCGGCGAGCACCCGGACTGGGGCACGCTCATCTTCAACTACGGCCGGAACGAGGTCCGCAACTTCCTCGTGGCCAACGCCCTGTACTGGCTGGAGGAGTTCCACGCCGACGGGCTCCGGGTGGACGCGGTGGCGTCCATGCTCTACCTGGATTACTCGCGGAAGGCAGGCGAGTGGGTCCCGAACGCCCAGGGCGGCCGGGAGAACACCGACGCGGTGGCCTTGATCCAGGAGGTCAACTCGACCTCCTACCGCCGGGTTCCCGGGGTCATGATGATCGCCGAGGAGTCCACCGCCTGGCCCGGCGTGACCAGGCCGGTGCACCTGGGCGGGCTGGGCTTCGGCTTCAAGTGGAACCTGGGCTGGATGCACGACACGCTCAGCTACATGTCGCTGAACCCGGTCTACCGGCAGTACCACCACAACGAGATCACGTTCTCGCTCATGTACGCCTTCAGCGAGAACTTCGTGCTCCCCCTGTCGCATGACGAGGTCGTGCACGGCAAGGGTTCGCTGCTCGCCAAGATGCCCGGTGACGAGTGGAACCGCTTCGCGGGGCTGCGGGCCATGCTCGCCTACATGTGGGCGCACCCGGGCAAGCAGCTGCTGTTCATGGGGTCGGAGTTCGGCCAGGGCACCGAGTGGTCGGCCGAGCGGGGCCTGGACTGGTGGATGCCCGGCTACCCGCTCCACGCCGGCGTCCGCAAGCTGGTCGGCGACATGAACCGGGCCTACCGCGGCTCCCCGGCCATGTGGGCGCAGGACAACACGCCGGCCGGGTTCAGCTGGATCGACGCGAACGACGCGGCGGGGAACGTGCTGTCGTTCCTGCGGCTGGCCGAGCCGAGCCCCGAGGACGACCCGGACGACCCGGGCGGCCCTCGTGTGCTCGCCTGCGTGGCGAACTTCTCCGGCGGCCCGCACGTGGTGTACCGGCTCGGGCTGCCGCGGGCAGGACGCTGGCGGGAACTGGTCAACACCGACGCCGCGGACTACGGCGGCAGCGGGGTGGGCAACCTGGGCGTGATCCAGGCCACCAGTAAGCCGTGGCACGGGCAGCCCGCGTCCGTCGTGCTCACCCTGCCTCCGCTCGGCGTCCTCTGGCTGGTCCCGGACTAAAAGGCAAAAATCTCCGCAACGAAAACCGTCCCGGGCCGGTCATCCGCCCCGGGACGGTGGTGGAGCACTTGGACTTAGTCATACGCAGAGAGGCCGAGCCTGACGGCCAGCGCGATGCCGCCCAGGCCGATCACCACGCGCAGCACCCGGGCCGGCATGTAGCGAACCAGGACGGGCCCGATCCGGCCGCCGATGAGGAAGCCCGCCGCCAGCGGCAGCACCGCGGCCCAGCGCACCGGGCCGAACAGCGCGAACGCCACCGCCGCGACCGCGTTGGCCAGCCCCGACACCACGTTCTTCAGCGCGTTCGTGCGGGCCAGCGGCTCGGTGAGCATCGTGGTCAGCACCACCAGCAGCAGGATGCCGCCGGCCGCGCCGAAGTAGCCGACGTAGATCGCCACGCAGAACAGCGCGGCGATCAGGAACGGGTTGCGTTCCCGGTCGGCGTGCCCGGTCCCGGTGTCCGGGCGGGCCGCCTGGAGGAGGAGCAGCGAGGAGGCCCCCCCGATCAGGAGCGGCGCCGCGTCCTCGAACGTCCGGGCCGGGGTGAGCAGCAGCAGCGCGGCACCGGCCGCACCGCCCAGCGCGGTGACCAGCCCGAGCCGCCGGATCCGGCCGCCCTGGCCCGCCAGTTCCGGGCGGGAGCCCGCGGCCGCGCCCACCCCGGTGAACAGCAGCGACACGGTGTTGGTCACGTTCGCCGACAGCGGCGGCAGGCCGAGCGCGAGCAGCACCGGGTAGGACACCACGGACGCGAGGCTCGCGACGGTGCTGACGATGCCCGCCGCTATCCCGGTGACCAGCAGCAGGAGCAGGTCGGCGACGGTCACCCCTCGACCAAAGCACATTCCGCCCGGACCCGGGCCGTGACGTCGCCCACAACGGGGGCGTCCCGGTACGGTCGGAGGACCACGACAGAGGGTAGTGAGGACCTATGAGCAACGCCCTTCCGGTGCCGCCCTCCGCGGTACGCACCGCTTACCACGAGGAACTGAACGAGGGCCAGCGCAGCGCCCTGCTCAGCTGGCTGTCGTTCAGCGGCACGTTCGCGGTCGTGCGCGGGATCACCTACAGCATCCGGGCGGGGCGGGGGCCGTTCCGCAACCTCAGCGCGGGCGGCGAGCACCTGCACCACTATCTGTGGGGCATCGGCATGCTGGCCGGGGTCGGGGCGATCGCCGTGCGCGGTGAGGACCGGCACCGGCGGCATCCGGCCGTGGCGGTCAGCTACGGCGTGGCCCTGGCCCTCATCGTGGATGAGTTCGCGCTGCTGCTGGACCTGAAGGACGTGTACTGGGCCCGGCAGGGCCGGATCTCGGTGGACCTGGGGGTGGGCGGCTCGGCGCTGGCCGGGTCCTACCTCGCGGCCCGGCCGGTGCTGCGGCGCCTGGCCCGCGACCGGGCGGCCGGCGCCGGGCGCCAGACCCGCAGCCCGGCCCGCCGCCGGGGACCGAACCGGCACCAGCGCAGGCCTCGCCGGCTGGCCAGGAGTAGCCGCCGATCCCGGGACCCGCCTGGGGGCGGGGATCCCGCCGGGCGAGGGGATCCCGCCGGGTGGGGGATCCCGCCCGGACCGGCGTTACAGCTGGCTGAGGACCCACCGGGGGCCGGTCACGGCCGCGCCGGCGGCCTCGGCCCGGCGGCGCAGCTCGCGGTCGGCGGTGACCACCAGCCGCCGCCCGGGAGTCTTGGCGGCCAGCTCGGCGATCGTGTCGTCGCCGGATCCGGGCGCGGCGGTCACGCGGACCCCGTCGGCCTCACGCAGCGCGGGCACCGCCGCCCGGGCCTGCCCCTCGACCACCAGGACGTACTCGGGGAACCAGCGGTCGAGCGCACCGGCGGCCAGTTCCGCGGGCAGCGCCGCGACGCCCCGCCCGGCCAGCGCGGCGAGCTCCCCGTACAGCCGGGCCGCCGCCCCCGCGCGGTCCCGCCACCAGCCGTCGGCCCGGGAGCCCATCACGTTGGCGCCGTCCACGATCACGGTCACCGGCTCCATGGCTTCGCGGATGACCGGCCAGGTCTCGGCGAACCCGGGATGCAGCGGCAGCGACTCGACCCGGTCCTCGGGGACCCAGGCCACCTCGGGCGCCTCGTGGCTGGCCGGGTAGACGGCGAACTCGCCGCCGGTGTCCGCGATCAGCGTCTGGTAGGACCAGCCCCCATGATCGTCGTCGAGCAGGCCGTGGATCCGGACCGCCTCCGGCGGGACCGCGCATTCCTCGGCCGCCTCGCGCAAGGCCGCCCCGGCCGCACTCTCGTGGCTGTCCCGGGCACCTCCGGGCGGCCCCCAGGTGCCCGGGTGCTGGGTCCAGCTGGCCCGGTGGATCAGCAGCACGCTGGCCTGGCCGTCTGAGCCCGCGACGGTAGCCAGCAGCCCGGCCGCGCCGTACTTCCCCCAGTGGCGGTGGCCCCGGGCGCACACCACCCAGCCATTACCGTCGCCATCGGCCATTGACGTCCCTTCCGGCCATCCCGACCGACGATAGCGCAGGCCATCCGGCCTGGTCCGGGCAGGCCGCGCCCCGGCTCCGGGATAACCGCCCCGGTGTCATGGGGACAGCACCGGCGCCGCACCGACGCTTCGCAGCCCGCCCGGCGTTGCGGCGGGGTGGTGGGGCCGGGCGGGCGGGGTCGGGCCGGGCCGGGGCCGGTGCGCGGGCCGGGGCCGTCGGGCCGGGGCCGGGCGTCGGGCCGGGGCGGTCGGGCCGGGGCCGGGCGCCGGGCCGGCAGCCGCCCCGTAAGCTGCTGGCATGGTGACTTCGATGCTTACCGACCGGATCACCAGGTTCCGCCAGCGCCGGACGGCGCCGCTGATCCTTGAGCTGGACCTGACCGAGGGGATCGCCGAGGAACCTCCGTCGGACCCGATCTCGGCGCTGACCATGATGCGCCGGCCCCGGCTGGCCGATGTCCTGGACGGCCTGCGCCGGGCCCGGTCCGACGACCGGGTCAGGGCGCTGGTGGCCAAGGTCGGCGGCCGGCCGATCGGGCTGGCCCAGGTGCAGGAGCTGCACGCCGCGATCCGCGACTTCGGCGGCTCCGGCAAGCTCACCGTGGCCTGGGCAGAGACGTTCGGTGATTTCAGCCCCGGCAACGTGCCCTACTACCTGGCCACCGCCTTCGACCGGATCTACCTGCAGCCGTCCGGCGATCTTGGGCTGACCGGGATCAGCGTGCAGAACTGGTTCTACCGCGGCGCGCTCGACAAGCTGGGCGTGGAGGTCCAGGTCGGCGCCCGGGGCGAGTACAAGAGCGCGGCGGAGCGGCTGACCGAGCGCGGGTTCTCTCCGCCGGCCCGGGAAGCGCTGCACCGGGTGGCCGCCTCGATCGTGGAGCAGCTGACCGAGGTGATCGCGCAGCGCCTGGAGCTCTCGCCGGGTGACGCCCGGGCGCTGATCGACCGTGGCCCGTTCCTAGCGGGCGAGGCGCTGGACACCCGCCTGGTGGACGCGCTCGGCTACCGCGACGAGGTCTATGCGGCGGTCCGCGAGGAGGCCGGCCCTGACGCGTACCTGCTGTACCTGGGGCGCTACCAGCGGGCCCGGACGCTGGCCGAGCGGGCCAGGAAGCTGCCCGGTACGGCCGAGGACGGCATCGCGCTGATCTACGCGACGGGGCCGATCCGGCGCGGCCGTACCACCCGCAGCCCGCTGGGCGGCGCCTCGATGGGCTCGGACACGATGAGCGGCGCGCTGCGCGGCGCGGTGGCCGACCAGCGGGTCAGGGCGATCGTGCTGCGGGTGAACAGCCCGGGCGGCTCGTACGTGGCGTCCGACACCATCTGGCGTGAGGTGGTCCGGGCCCGGCAGTCGGGCAAGCCGGTCGTGGTGTCGATGAGCGAGGTCGCCGCCTCCGGCGGGTACTTCATCGCCATGGCCGCCGACACCATCGTCGCCCAGCCCGGCACGATCACCGGCTCCATCGGGGTGATCAGCGCCAAGCCTGTGCTGGGGCAGGCGCTGGACCGGGCCGGGGTGAGTACCGACTCGGTGACCGAGGGCGCCCACGCGGACATGTTCACCACGACGCGGCCCTACAGCGACGAGGAATGGGAAAAGATCAACAGCTGGCTGGACCGGATCTACGCCGACTTCACCGGCAAGGTGGCCGAGGGGCGCGGGATGACCCAGGCCCAGGTGCATGAGATCGCCCGGGGCCGGGTGTGGACCGGCGCGGACGCCGCGGCTCGGCCTGGTGGACCAGCTCGGCGGCCTGGACACCGCGATGGCCGTGGCCCGGCAGAAGGCCTCGCTTCCCGAGGCCACGGCGGTGCGCCTGTACCCGCGGGCCCATCCACTGGAACGGTTGCGGCCGCCGGATTCCAGTGAGGCGCGTCCGGCCGCCGCCACCGGGATCGGGGGCCTGTTCGCGGAGAACTGGGGCCCCTTGTCCGGGCTGGCCGCCGCCGTGGGCCTGTCCCCGCAGGGGCCGCTGATGCTGCCCGGCCGCTGGGTGATCCAGTGACCGGGGGCCCGGAGACACAGGAGGGCCCAGTCACACGGGGTGGCCCAGTCACACGGGGTGGTCCGGAAACACAGGGTGGTCCAGTTACACGGGCCCGCGGTGACGGCTACTGACTCCGGGTCCGGGCTGGCTTCGGCCCTGTCCGTCTTCGCCAGCGGGGTCACGCTCGTCACGGTGGCCGACGGCCGGGACGACGTGGGTACAACGGTCAGCGCATTCTGCCCGGTGTCCCTGGACCCGCCGCTCGTCCTGGTCTCACTGATCGCCGGTTCCTACCCCGCCGAACTGCTCGGGCGGGTGGACCGCTTCGCGGTGACGATCCTGGCCGCGACGCAACGGGCGCTGGCCGGGCGGTTCGCCGCTGCGGGACGGCCCGGGGCGCGGCTGATGCTGGACGGCGTGCCGCACCGGCGTGGCCCGCTGTCCGGCGCGCTGATCCCGGACGGAGGGCTGGCCGCGCTGGAGTGCCAGGTCACCCGGCGGCGAGCCGGCCTGCGACCACCTCCTGGTCACCGCGTCCGTACCGCCGGTCCCCTACCTGGCCGAATCGGGTGAGCCGCTGATCCGGTTCGCGGGCCGCTACCTGGCGCCAGGCCACGGCTGACCGCCCGGCGATCCCCGGACGGTCAGCCGTGGTGGCGGCGCGGGTGGCAGCCCGAGCGGCGGCCCGAGCGGAGCCCGGCTCGGCCGGGGCGACAGGCTTGGCGGGCACCATGTGGGGCGGCGTCGGCCAGAAGTGATACCGCAGCGCGGGCCATAGCCGCGAGAAGTAAGAGCGCAGCGCCGGCCAGGAGTAATAGCCGGTCTGTGCACAGGGCTGTGGACGGGCAGTGGACAGACCCGTTGGCGCGGGGGAAAACAACGGGGGCACGGTGGATGGCCTGTGGACGGCGAAATAATCCTCAAATAGCGGCCGGGCAGCCCTTGTGCGCCTGGTCAGAGGCCAGTAAGACTGCATTCACCACCGAAGACGGGCCAGCCGGGGCAGCCCCGGGCGGTGCAGGAGCCGGAAGCCGGCGTTTGCGGCGGGCACCAGTGATCGTGGTGGGCCGGGCCGCACAAGGAAGCCGGGAGTTTGGGCTGCCAGCCCCGCAGGCTGGCCGGTACAGCCGGGTGACGCGAGGCCCCTCCATCTCATACATGGAGGGGCCTCGTCGTATTGTGCCCGACGTTGACAGTGTTCCCGGAACCCACACACCGGAACGACCCCGGCCCCGTCATCCGGGGCGCATCAGACCGGCGCACCCTCGGTGGAGGTACCTCGACGGAGGCACCCTCGGGCTCAGCGGATCCGGCCTGGGCGGCCGGCGGGGCGGGCCGCCGGCGCATGGCGGCCAGCACGATCACGGCGCCCGTCAGGCCGAGCGCCCCGGCGAGCAGGAACGCCGCGTTGAGCCCGGCGGCCGAGGCCGTGTGCACCACCTGGTCCGCCGCGGCCCGCTGCCCACGGGCAGGCTGGCCAGCAGCCTCCGCGCCTGGCCCCGGGTGACGGCCTGGGCCACGCCCGGGTGGCCGCCCCGGTGCGCAACCACATGAGCCACCCGGGCCGAGAAAACGCTGCCGAGCAGCGCAATCCCGAACGCGTAGCCGAGCTGGCGCATCGTGTTGACCGCGCCCGCCGCCATCCCGCCGCTGCGCACCGGCACGGCCGACATGGCGCTGGACACCAGGGTCGGCGTGGCCAGGCCCACCCCGACCCCGGCCACGATCAGGCCCGGCACCAGGTGCGGCCAGCTCGACTGCGCGCCCAGGCCGGCCTGGAGCAGGGCGCCCGCCCCGACCAGCGCCATCCCGCCGCCGATGATCCACCGCGGGTTCGAGGCGTGCAGGAAGCGGCCGATGGCCGCGCTGACCGCGAAGGCGGACAGCGACATCGGCGCGGCGCCGGCCAGGCCCGCCTCGACCGGGCTCAGCCCGAGCACGGTCTGCAGCCACAGCGAGCTGTAGGCCAGGTAGGCGAACGCCGCGGCGTTGAGCAGCAGCGCGGCGATCATGATGCGCGGCGAAGGCCGGGCCGCGAACAGGGAGATCCGCAGCAGTGGCTGGCCGGGCCCGGCGCTCGATCACCACGAAGGCCGCGAAGGCGGCCAGGCCGGCCGCGATCAGGCCGAGGGTCTGGCCGCTGCCCAGCCCACGCTGGAGGCGCGGACCAGGCCGAACGTCGTCGCCGCGGCGCCGGCGGTGAAGGCGAGCACGCCGCCAGGTCGAACCGGCCGGCGGCCTGCCGGCGGTCAGCCCCGAACGCGGCCAGGGTGAGAGCGATCGCCGCCGCGCTGACCGGCAGGTTGACGAAGAAGATCCACCGCCAGGACAGGCTCTCGGTGAGCAGCCCGCCCAGGATCGGCCCGGCCGCGGCCGAGCCGCACCGGCCACCGCCCCCCAGACGCCGAACGCGGTGCCCCGGTCCCGGCCCTGGTAGGAGGAGTTGAGCAGGGCGATCGTGGTGGCGAACATGGCGGCACCGCCGACGCCCTGCACCGCCGCGGGCCGCGATCAGCAGGCCGGGCTCGGCGCCAGGCCGCTGGCCAGCGACGCGACCGCGAACACGGCCAGGCCGGCCAGGTAGACCCGGCGGCGGCCGCGCAGGTCGGCGAGCGAGCCCAGCCCCATCAGCAGGGCGGCCAGGGCCACCGCGTAGCTGTCGATCACCCATTGCAGGGACGAGAACGAGGTATGCAGGTCGACGGCCATGTCGGGCAGCGCGACGTTGACGATGGTCACGTCAACCAGCAGCATGAACGTGCCGAGGCAGACGGCGACCAGCGGCATCCATTTGCGCATCGCAGGCTCCTTCCGGCTCCGCGTCCTCCAGGCCCGGGACCCGATCCAGCCCGGTGCCCACCGCCCCGGGTCACGGCCCACGATGACCGGCCCTGCCCGGACTGGCGATCCAGAGGCGGGGAAGATGTAGTTTTCCTCCATGAGTCGCTGATCCGCGTGGACAATCCGCCGTGATGGACCAGCTTGACCGGCAGCTCATCCGTGCCCTCCAGCTGGATCCGCGGGCCCCGTTCAGCCGCATCGCCGACGTGCTGGGGGTGTCCGAGCAGACCGTGGCCCGCCGTTACCGGCGGCTGCGCGGCGACGGCTACCTGCGCGTGCATCGGCCTGGTCAGCCCGCGGGCGGTCGGCGCGACCGAGTGGCTGGTGCGGATCGGCTGCCGCCCCGGCGGGGCCCGGCGGCTCGCCGACGCGCTGGCCCGGCGGGACGACGTCTCCTGGGTGACGCTCAGCTCCGGCGGCTCGGAGATCGTCTGCCTGGTCCGCTCGCTCAGCCAGCAGCAGAGCGACGAGCTGCTGCTGCAGCGGCTGCCCGCGACCAGCCAGGTGCTCAGCCTGGCCACGCACGCGATGCTGCACCGCTTCGCGGGCCGGGAGTCCGACTGGGCCGGGTACGGCGACCAGCTGACCGCCGGGCAGGCCAGCCAGCTGGCCGCCGGCCAGTGCCGGGTGCCGCGGCGCCGAGCAGGCCGGCGGCCGGCCGGCGACCGGTCCCGAGCTGCTCCAGCCCTCCGACGAGCCGCTGCTGGCCGCGCTGGCCCTGGACGGGCGGATGAGCTACGCCGCGCTGGCCCAGCAGGCGGGCTGGACCGAGGGACGGGTGATCCGCCGGGTGGAGGCCCTGCGCGAGGCCGGGATCCTGTACTTCGACGTGGACCTGGCCATCGGCCTGCTGGGCTTCCGCGCCACCGCCTACCTGTGGCTGATCGTGGAGCCGGCCCGGCTGGCCGCGGTCGGGGAGCAGATCTCCCGGCACGCCGAGGTGCCGTTCGCGGCGGCCATCACCGGCTCCGGCCAACCTGGTCGCCAGCGTCGTATGCCGGGACTCCGAGGAGCTCTACCAGTACGTGACGACCAGGATCAGCGCGGCGGCCGGGGTCCGGCAGCTGGAGATCTCCCCGGTGCTGAGCCGGGTCAAGCAGGCCGGGTCGCTGATGGACGGCCCGCGCCTGGCCACGCCCCAGCCCGGTGACCGGCCCCCGGCGGCCGGCCTGGCCGTCTCGCGCCGCGGCCTCAGAACTTCTCGCGCTGGCCCGCCGCCAGACCGCGCGGACCAGCGGGACGCCGGGCCGGTAGGCGAGGTAGGTGTGCGACGGGCCGTCCAGCAGCATCAGGTCCGCCCGGGCGCCCGACGCCCAGGTGGCCGACGTCGGGGCGGCGCAGCGCGCGGGCCCCGCCCGCGGTCGCCGCCCACACCGCCTCCTGCGTGGTCAGCCGCATCTCCCGGACGGCCAGGGCCACGCACAGCGGCATGCTGGAGGTGAAGCAGGACCCCGGGTTGCAGTCCGTGGCCAGTGCGACCGTCACCCCGGCCGCCAGCAGCCGGCGAGCATCGGGATAGGCCTGCCGGGTGGAGAACTCGACCCCGGGCAGCAGCGACGCGACGGTCCCCGACGACGCGAGCGCGTCCACGTCCTCGTCGCTCAGATAGGTGCAGTGGTCCGCCGAGGCCGCCCCGGCGGCCACGGCGACCTGCACGCCGGGACCGGGCCCAGCTGGTTCGCGTGCACCCGCGGCAGGAGCCCGGCCGCGCGGCCCGCGGCCAGCACCGCGGCGGCCTCGTCCGCGTCGAACGCCCCCCGCTCACAGAACACGTCCACCCAGCGGGCGTGCGGCGCGCACGCGTCCAGCATGGGCCCGCAGACCAGGTCCAGGTACCCGGCCCGGTCGCCCTCGTATTCGGGCGGCACGACGTGCGCCCCCAGGAACGTGACCTCCGGGGTGACCTCCGCGGCCAGCGCGGCCGAGCGCGCCTCGTCGGGCACGGTGAGCCCGTAGCCGGACTTGCACTCCAGCGTGGTGGTGCCCTGGGCCAGCATCTCCCGCGCGAGCCGGGCCAGGTTGGCGCGCAGCACCTCGTCCGGGGCGGCCCGGGTGGCCGCGACCGTGCTGCGGATCCCGCCGGCCTGGTACGGCGTCCCGGCCATCCGAGCGGCGAACTCCGCGCTGCGCTCGCCGGCGAAGACGAGGTGCGCGTGCGAGTCGACGAAACCGGGCATGACCGCCCGGCCGCCGCAGTCGACGGCCTCGTCCGCGGCCGGCGCCTGCCCGCCGGGGCCGGTCCAGGCCACCCGGCCGTCCTCGATGACCAGGGCCGCGCCGGTCAGCGCGGCGAACGGTCCCGGGCCGCGGTGCCCCGTCATCGTCCGGGGCGGCGTTGGTGACCAGCTCGCTGATGTTGGTGATCAGCGTGCTCACGCGAGCTCACGCTACCGGGCCGGGTTCCGGGGCACGCCGTTCCCCCCGGGGCCGGGCGGTCAATCCAGCGCCCGCTCTGCCCGTCCCCGCCATCCGCCCCGCCCACGCCGCCGGGCGGCGGGATTTCTCCCCCCAGATCGCCCGGCCGGGGAGCTCCGGGCCGGGGTGACGGTTTTCGTTGCGGAGATCTTAGATTTTGGGTCAGTTGACCTGGATGGAGCGCTTGGCCAGGCCGAGCCAGAACCCGTCGATCACGGTGCGGGCACCGGCCAGGTCGCCGCCGGACGCGCCGAGCGTGACGAACAGCGGGGCGAAGTGCTCGGTACGAGGATGGGCCTGCCGGGCGGCCGGGGCCTGGTGCTGGAAGTCGAGGAGCGCGTCCAGGTCGCCGCGGGCCAGTGTCTCCTGACCCCAGTGGTCGAACTCGGCCATGACCGGCTGCACCCGGCCGTCGGGGCTCAGGGCGCGCAGGTTGTGGGTGAAGAAGCCGCTGCCTACGATCAGGACACCCTCGTCGCGCAGGGGCGCGAGCTTGCGGCCGATCTCGTACAGGCCCTCCGGGTCCAGCGTGGGCATGGACACCTGGAGCACCGGCACGTCCGCGTCCGGGTACATCTCGACCAGCGGCACGTAGGCGCCGTGGTCCAGCCCCCGGTCCGGGATGTCCTCGAGCGGGGTGCCGGCTGCGCGAAGAAGTTTGCGGACGTCGCTGGCCAGCTCCGGGGCGCCCGGAGCCGGGTAGCGGACCTGGTAGTACCGGTCCTCGAAACCCCAGAAGTCGTACGTCAGCGGCACCGTGGTGGTCGCGCCGAGCGCGAGCGGCGCCGCTTCCCAGTGCGCGGAGACCATGAGCACGGACTTGGGCTTGGGGAGGTCGCGGGACCAGTCTGCGAGCTGGCGGGTCCACAGGGCGTCATCGGCCAGCGGGGGGGCACCATGGCTGAGGTAGATCGCAGGCATGCGCCCCGCGCTTCCAGGCCCCGTGTTCGCAGACCCCGCGCTCCCGGGCTCCGTGTTCGCAGACCCCGCGCTCCCAGGCCCCGTGGCGTCACTGGCGGTCATCGCTTCCTCCTGCGTGCGTCGTGTCGCGTCGTCGCCCCCGGGTAACAGTTCAAATTTGAACTACATTCCCGAGCACGAGCCCTGTCATTCGAATTCAAACGATATTCGGTAGGGTGGGCAGGTGACAGACCGCACGGACCTGACGCCGGCCGCCGGCAACGGGGGCGCCGGTGACCGTCCCGCGGGCGAGGGGACCGGCGGTCCCGCGGCGGGGGGATCCGCCGGTCCCGCAGGCGGGGGAACCGCCGGTCCCGCGGGCGAGGGAACCGCCGGTCCCGCGGGCGAGGGATCCGCCGGTCCCGCAGGCGGGGGAACCGCCCGGTCCCGCGCCCACGCGCTGGCTCGACCCGGCCGAGATGAAGGCCTGGCTGGCCTTCCTGGAGGTCAGCCACCTCCTGGAGCGCGCCATCGAGCAGCAGCTCCGCCAGGACGCCGGGCTGTCCCACGCGCAGTACGAGATCTTGTCCCGGCTGGAAGCGGCGGACGGCGGGGCCCTGCGGATGAGCGAGCTCGCGGACGTGATCGTGGCGTCCCGCAGCGGCCTGACCTACCAGATCACCCAGCTGGAGAAGGCCGGCCTGGCTCGCAGGGAGAAGTGCCCGTCCGACGAGCGGGGCATCCTGGCCATCCTGACCGGCGCGGGCCGGGACGCCCTCGGCCGCGCGGCGCCCGGGCACCTGCGGGTGGTGCGCGAGAACCTGATCGATGCCCTCACCCCGGCCCAGCGCGAGGCCCTGGCCGAGGGCCTCACCACCGCCCGCGCACGCCTCCGCTCTGGGTGCTGACCCGCCCTGGGTGCGACCCGCCCTGGGCGCCGACCCGCCCTGGTGTGCTGACCCGCCCTGGGTGCTGACCCGCCCTGGCCTTCGGTCCCCGGACCCTCCAGGCACACAGCCCCCACTGGTCTCAGCAGTGTCAGCCTCGAGTTCGTGATCTAACGATTGGTGCTGCCCCAGCGACACCAATCGTTAGATCACGGGCAGATCGCGGTGGGGCTGGGGATGGTGAGGTTGGTGGGACGCGGCCGGGCGGCGGGCGCGGCGGCGCGGCGGCTGGGCAGGCCGTCGTGGCGCGCGGGCGGCGAGGCCGAGGTGGCGAAGGATCACGCCAGGAGGGGGCGGAGGGATCACGTCAGGAGGGGGGCGGAGGGATCACGCCAGGAGGGGGCGGAGGGATCACGCCAGGAGGGGGCGGAGGGATTACGTGAGGAGGGGGCGGACGGCGCTGGCAATAGT